>JBEKKS010000029.1:0-3327 GCA_050010595.1 Solirubrobacteraceae bacterium | reverse complement strand
GTCGATGGAGGACGTCGTCACCGTCGTGCGCTTCTCGCAGATCCTCGACAAGCCGGCTGGGATGAGCGAGATGGTCAAGGGGTACGGCGGGGCGCAGAACTAGTCGCCGTTTCGACGGCGGCATTGCCGCCGTCGAGAGCGGCTCACGATTACCCACGCCCCCGCGGTGCGGACGGGCTATTGGGGGAGCATTGTCGCGAGGCCGTCGAGCACTCGTTCGAGCCCCGGGTCGAAGCCGTGCTTGAGGCGGTCGGGATCGTGCGGCGCGCGAGCGTCGAGGATGACGCGGGTGAGGAGCGGGTAGCGACCGCTCTCAACAAGGCCCTCGAGGTAGGGGAGTTGGGTTTGCATCCATTGCTCCTGGTCGAGGCCGGAGCGCCGGACGGCTTCCTGCTCGGAGAGCTCCTCGAGGACGCGACCACGGACGAAGGCGTCGAGCGTTTCGACCATCACGAGCATCTCGTCGATCTCCAAGCCGAGACCGTCGATCGCGCCGAGCACCTGCTCGTAGCATTGGGCCATGTTTGGCCCGAAATAGGGTAGGCCGGCGCTCGGCACCGCCATCCAGGGGTGGCGCAGGGTCATTGCCCGCAGGCCGTGAGCGAACGAGCGTAGGTCTTCGCGCCAGTCCCCGCGGACCTCGAACCGCAGGTCGCTGCCCATCACCGCGTCGACCATCAGCTCGATCAGCTCGTCTTTGCGGGCGACGTATCGGTAAAGCGACGCCGCTCCGACACCGAGCTCCACCGCGAGGGCCCGCATCGAGACCGCCTCGATTCCCTGCGTGTCGGCCAGCGTCACAGCTGCCGTGGTGATCTGCTCGCGCGATAGCGAGGGGGTGGGACCGCGCGCGGCCCGCTCGGGACGGTCCCAGATCACCCCACGACCAGAACTCATTGCGAACAGTGTACTCAGTCTGCTACCGTGGTCAACGAACACTGCGAACGGCGTACTCAGTAAGGAGCCGTGATGGGAACTGGTGCAGACGCAATAAGGATCGGGCAGCCGGAAGGGCTGGCGAGCGCCGCGACGGCAGCCGCCCGTAACCCGGTGCGTTGGTTCGTGCTCGCGGTCGTGCTCGCTTCCAACGTCATGGATGTCATGGACTCGACGATCGTCAACGTCGCCGGCCCGTCGATCCGCGCGGACCTCGGCGGCGGCACCTCGACCCTGCAGTGGCTGAGCGCCGGCTACACGCTCGCGTTCGCCGTGTTCTTGATCGCCGGCGCCCGCCTTGGCGACATGTTCGGCCGCCGCCGACTGTTCCTGATCGGCGCGGCCGGGTTCACGTTGCTGTCCGCGGCCTGCTCGGTCGCGCCTTCGCCCGCGGTGCTGATCGCCTTCCGGGTGCTGCAGGGATCGTTCGGCGCGCTGATGATTCCCCAAGGGGTCGGGATGCTCAAAGAGGTCTTCGCCGAGAACGAGCTGACCAAGGTGTTCGGCCTCTTCGGTCCGATGATCGGGCTGTCCGTGCTTGCCGCACCGATCCTCGCCGGCGCGTTGGTTGAGGCGAATCTGTGGGGGATCGGATGGCGGCTGGTGTTCCTAATCAACGTTCCGATCGGCATCGCCGCGTTCGCCGGGGCCGTCCGCGTCCTGCCGCGGACCGTGGCCCACCCCGGAATCCGGCTCGACACAGGCGGGATGATCCTCGTTGGACTCGCGCTGACCGCGATCATCTACCCGCTGATCGAGGGCCGCGCGGCCGGCTGGCCCCCATGGACGTTCATCACGCTCGGCGCCGGGGTGCTGCTGCTCGGGGCGTTCGTGATGTGGGAGCGCCAATACCACGGCGAGCCGCTGATCGAGCCAGGCCTGCTGGCTAACCGGACATACACGGACGGGATCCTCGTCGCGCTCGCCTTCTTCGGCGCTTTCAGCGGCCTGTTGCTGTGCGTGTCACTGTTCGGCCAGCTCGGCGAGCGATGGTCCCCAATCCACGCCGGCCTAACGCTGACGGCGATGGTCGTCGGACTGATCCTCGGGATGGGGACCTCCTTCGCGCTTGTCGCTCGCCTCGGCCGGCATCTACTGCACCTCGGCATCGCGCTCGTCGGTGCCGGCGCCGTCGCTCTGGCCCTGTCCGTGACCGGCGCGCATACCGCCTCGACGCTTGACCTCGCTCCCGGACTGCTCCTCTTCGGCGCCGGCGCCGGAATGGCGATGGGACAGCTATTCGACTTCGTCCTCGCCGGGGTCGGAATGGACGAAATCGGCTCCGCCAGCGGCGTGCTCGAGGCAGTGCAACAGCTCTCGAGCGCAGTCGGCGTCGCCGCCCTTGGAACGATCTTCTTCTCAACCTTCGCGGGCCATCCGCCGACCCACGCACTCGCAATCACCGCCTGGGCCTGCCTCGCCCCAGTCGCCATAGCGTTCGCACTCATCTTCCGGCTACCGATGCACGCCCGCGAACCAAGTCTGTGACAGCCGGCCTCAAGCTAGATCAATTCGTAGTCGAACCCTGACAGAGGCACACCAGCCTGCGTCTATTCCCCTGAGGTCCTCGAAATCGTGGATCTTCCCGACCCGCACCCAGGTCCCGGTCAGGTCCGGATCGCTGTGCACGCGGCTGGAATCAATGCGACAGAGTGGAAGCTGCGCAACGGCTCGCTGAACTTCGGTGCGGAGCTCCCGCAGACAACGGGTCGCGACGTCGCGGGCGTGGTCGACGAGCTCGGGGAGGGCGTGACCGACGTGGCTGTCGGCGATCGCGTGTTCGGCGTCTCCGACGACGGCGCCGGCGCGGCCGAGCTGGCACTGCTGACCTACCGCGCGATCATTCCCCCGTCACTCGGGTTCATCGATGCCGCCGGGCTCCCCGTCGCGCTCGAGACGGCAACACGCAGCCTTGATCAGCTCAACGTCACGGCCGGAACCACGCTATTCATCAACGCGGCCTCCGGCGGGGTCCGCAGCACTGCCGTCCCTCAAAGGGCCTTCTGGCACTCTCGCCTTGGGAGTGCCAACTTCGCTTGACGGACGTAGCGCGTTCGCTATGCTTGCACCAGCGCTTGGCACTCTCCGACCGAGAGTGCCAACCCCGAAACACGCGCCTCGTAGCAACTCTCAACGGAGGTTTCTGAAGATGAAGCTCAAGCCCCTGGGCGATCGGCTGATCGTGCGGGCGATCGAGGAGGAGGAGACGACCGCTAGCGGCCTCGTCCTCCCCGACACCGCCAAAGAAAAGCCACAGAAGGGCAAGGTCCTTGCAGTTGGTGACGGCAAGCTCGACGATGACGGCAAGCGCATTCCGCTCGACGTCAGCGCCGGCGACGAGGTCCTCTACAGCAAGTACGGCGGAACCGAGATCAAGGTCGACGGCGAGGA
>JBEKKS010000028.1:0-4577 GCA_050010595.1 Solirubrobacteraceae bacterium | reverse complement strand
CTTCGCTGCGGCAGGCTGGTTGGAGACGCCGATCAGCAGGAAGCCGGCCGTAGCTAGGCGGCGCAGCGCGCCGGCGGCCCCCTCGAGGATCACGACGTCGGCAACGGCGAGCGGCGACTCCGGCTGTCCAGTTACGGGGTCGGCGACAACCGCGTTCAGAACCCCGTCGCGATCCACGAAGACGGCCTTGTTCACGCTCACGGATGCTCGCCGGCAGCGAGCGACTCCCAATGCCCGCGCTGAGCGGCGAGCACCGGATGGGACACGAGCGCGTGCCAGACAAGGGCCTGAAGCGACTCGACAAGTGGCGTACGCAGCTCGGCCGGCGGGTCGAAGACCACGGCGACGTCTGCGTGCTGCGCGAGGGACCCACCGGGAGCGCCGACGACGCCGAACACGGAGGCCCCGCAATCGCGAGCCGCCTCGATCGCGTTTACAAGGTTGACCGAGACGCCATGCTCGCGCGAGCCGCCGCCGACCGAGAAAACGAGTAACCCATCCGCATTCGACAGCCGCGACACTTCGAGCCAAGCCTTGAACGTGGTGTCCCAGCCGTCGTCGTTCGTACGTGCGGTCAGCTCCGAGACATTGTCGGACGGACAATAACTCTCGATCCGGCAGAGCTTGCGGAAGTCGTTGACTGCATGCGAGGCGTGGCCCGCGCCGCCACCAACGCCGAGGATGAACAGCCTGCCGCCGCGGTCGCGAACGCGCGCTATCCCAACCGCCATCGCGTCGATCTGCTCCGGAGCGATCGCCGACACGAGCGCGGCTGCCGCCTCGAGGTAGCTGTGCGTGTGGGAGCTCCCGGACACCGTGAGAAAGCCTAGTGAGGCCGGCGACGTGCTGCGCACGCAGGTGGTCTAGGGTGCTCGCGTGTCCCAATTGCGTGTAGCGGTCGCCGGCCTGTGGCATCTCGGCGTCGTGACCGCTGCCTGCCTTGCCGACGCCGGCTTCGACGTGCTGGCGGTCGACCCGGATCCGGAGGTCATCGCGCAGCTGCGCGAGGGCGTTCCGCCGGTCGCTGAGCCCGGGTTGGCGGAGCTCGTGGCGAGCGGGCTGAGCAGCCGCCGACTCGCGTTTGACGCGAGTGCCGTGGCGGACCTCTCGCACGCAGACGTGGTCTGGATCACCTTCGACACGCCGGTGAGGGACGACGACAGCGCCGACCCCGAGTGGGTGCTCGATCAGGCCGCCAGGCTTTTGAGCGACGCGCGAAGCGGCGCGACGGTGATCGTCTCGTCCCAGTTGCCGGCGGGCAGTGTTGCCGCGCTCGCACGACGACTCGCCGACGAGAATAGGTCCGATCTCCATTTCGCCTGCATCCCGGAAAATCTTCGCTTGGGTGACGCGTTAGCCGCATTTACGCACGCAGAACGCTTTGTGGTCGGGGTGTCCCCGGATGGCGATGACCGCGCGGTGCTAGAAGAGCTGCTCGCGCCGCTCGGCGCACAAATCGAATGGATGCGAATCGAATCGGCCGAGATGACCAAGCACGCACTCAACGCATTCCTCGCGACTGAGGTTGCTTTCATCAACGAGATCGCGACAATCTGCGAGCAGGTTGGCGCGGACGCATCCGAAGTCTCGCGCGGTCTGCTCAGCGAGCGACGGGTCGGTACTCGTGCCTACCTGCGTCCGGGTGACGCCTTTGCTGGTGGGACGTTGGCGCGCGATATCGCATTCCTCGGGAGGCTTGCGGATCGCAGCGGATTCGAGCCATTGCTCGTCGACGGCGTCCAGCGCAGCAACGCCGAACATCGCAACTGGTCGCGGCACGCGCTGGAGCGCCTCCTAACTCCGCTGCGTGGGCGGCTGGTGGCCGTTTGGGGACTAACGTACAAGCCAGGCACCGACACGCTGCGGCGCTCGCTTTCACTGGAACTCTGCCATTGGCTCGCTACCGAGGGGGTCACGGTTCGAGCTCACGATCCCGCGATCACGAGGCTGCCGCCCAAGGATGCGGCGGTCATCGAGCTGGCGCCGGACCCGCTCGCGGCGCTTAGAGATGCGGACGCGCTCGCGGTCTGCACGCCATGGCCCGAATATCGAGCGATCGCTGCTGGCGACGTGGTATCCGCGATGGCGCAGCCGATCGTTATCGACCCGCCTGGACACCTGCTCGCAACGCTCGGCATCGACAACGACGTACGCTACGCGCGCGTCGGAGTGATGCCACGATGACCGGCGTGCTCGCCGGCCGCAGCGCCCTCATCACCGGCGCAAGTCGCGGCCTTGGCTTTGCGATAGCGGCGGCTTACCTCGACGCCGGCGCGAGCGTGTTCCTATGTGCGCGCGAGAGCGCTGCTCTGGAGGTCGCACACGAAAGCCTTAGCGAGCGCTGCCGGGACGGGCAGCTGGTCGCGAGCCTGGCGTGTGACGTCGCAGATCCAGAGGCGGTGACTGAACTCGTGGCGACTGCCACCGAGCGTCTCCCAGGACTTGCAGTGCTAGTCAACAACGCAGGGATCTACGGTCCCAAGGGCCCAATCGAGGCGGTCGAGTGGTCGGACTGGATACGAGCAATCGAGATCAACCTGCTCGGCTCGGTGCTCGTCGCACGCGCATTGATCCCTCAGCTGAGGCAAATCGGATGGGGCAAGATCATCCAACTCTCCGGGGGAGGCGCAACCGGGCCGCTGCCGGGGCTCTCGGCGTACGCGGCGTCGAAGGCGGCCGTCGTGCGTTTCGCGGAAACGCTCGCGCTCGAGCTGCGCGGCGCACAGATCGACGTCAATGCGCTCGCACCCGGCGCATTGAACACGCGGCTGCTAGACGAGGTGCTCGGGGCTGGACCTGAGCGGGTCGGCGCTGACTTCTACAAGCGCGCCCTCGCCCAGCGTGAGGAGGGCGGAACGCCACTCGAGCGCGGCGCGGATCTCGCCGTCTGGCTCGCGTCGGGGGCCAGTGACGGCATCACCGGCAAGCTGATCAGCGCCGTCTGGGATCCCTGGTCAGAACTGGGCGAGCGTCGCGCCGAGCTCGACTCGGACATCTACACGCTCCGACGCATAATTCCGGCGGACCGCGGGATGAGCTGGGGCGACCCCTCGCCCTGAACCTCAGCGCCCAGCGACGCTCGCCACGTTGTCGCGGTACCAGTGGATCGTGGCCGCAAGGCCGTCCGCGAGGTTCGTCGTTGCCGTGAAGCCGAAGAGCTTCTCCGCACGTTGCGTGTCGAGAGCCCGGCGCGGCTGACCGTCGGGCTTGCTCGGATCCCAGCGAATCTCTCCGTCGAAGCCGATCGCCGCAGCAATAAGCTCGACGAGCCGACGGATCGTGACCTCACTGCCGACGCCAATATTCACCGGTTCAGCTCCGTCGTAGAGCTCCGTCGCGCGCACTATCGCCTCCGCGCAATCCTCGACATAGAGGAATTCGCGCGATGCCGAACCGGTGCCCCAGCAGCTGATGCTGTCATCGCCGGCGACCCGGGCCTCTTCGCACTTTCGCATCAATGCTGGGATTACGTGGCTACTGCGCGGATCGAAGTTGTCACGTGGTCCGTAGAGATTCGTCGGCATCAGGAAAATGCCGTTAAACCCGTACTGCTCGCGATAGGCCTGCAACATCACGAGCAACGCCTTTTTCGCTATCCCGTACGGCGCGTTCGTCTCCTCGGGGTAGCCGTTCCATAGCTCGTCCTCGGAGAAAGGAACTGGCGTGAACTTTGGATAGGAGCAGACGGTGCCAACCTGGACGAACTTCTCGATCCCTTCCAGACGTGCCGCCTCGATCAGCTGCAACCCCATCGCCATGTTTGCGTAGAAGAACCGTCCCGGGTTCTCGCGATTCGCGCCGATCCCGCCGACCTCGGCAGCAAGGTGAATCACGATGTCAGGCCGTACGCGCGCCAGCAGCTCACGCACCACCGTCTGCTCTGTCAAATCGTGCTCTGCCTGCCGCGGGACGATGAGCTCCCCGACACCCGCAGCCTCGAGCCGGCGACACACAGGAGTGCCAAGGAATCCGCTGCCGCCTGTGACGAGCACCCTGCGCCCTTCCAGCGCGATCGGTGACACGGATAGACCAGCCATCGCTCCGACTATAGCGAGCGCCAGACACGATTCGTTATCCGCCACTCTGGTGGTCTCGAAGCCGCGCGAACGTGCCACTCGCATCGGCTAGCATGCCTCGGCGTTGCGACGCCGCGACCAACAGCGAATGGCTGAGCTCATTCGGCAGCAGCGCCTGAGGCTCGAAGGCTTGCGCGCCGGGATCGACGGGCGCCAGGGAGGCCAAATCGACCGGGTCATGTGGCGCATGTATGACGTCGAGGCCTTCCTGGAGAGCGACCTCAAGAGAAGGTTGCGCTTGCGGAGGATCTTCGACGCTCTGGGCGAACGTTCCCAGGCGCGCCTGCGCCTTGTCACGGCCCCGAGGATCGGCACCCTCGCGCATAGTGAGCCGTCGCGGTTGTTGTTGCCGGCCAGCTACTGGCGTGCGGGGTTGCCCGAGCCGGTGCCGTCGATCTCGGTTGTGACACCGTCGTACGGGCAGGGCCGGTATATCGAGCGGACGATCTTCAGCTTGGTCGGCCAGGAGTATCCGCGGCTGGAGTACATCGTCCAGGACGG
>JBEKKS010000027.1:0-8304 GCA_050010595.1 Solirubrobacteraceae bacterium | reverse complement strand
CCGCCAACCGCAACAACACAATCGAATCCTTGCCGCCCGAGAACAACAACACAGGCCGCTCAAAACACGCAGCAACCTCCCGCAACACATGCACACCCTCAGACTCAAGCGCACGAAGATGCCGCGGGAGGGTGGGGCGGCCGACTACCCTCAGGGAGGGCTTGCGGGCCGGCTGGGTGGGGTCGCGCTCGTAGCTCTCTCGAAGCATGTTCACGGCCATTGGGACACGCGGCATCCTGTCAGGTTGCGGTGACGGGTCAGTATGTTGGCCAAAGTTAAGACCTTATGAAGGATCGTAACGTACCGCGGCGCAAGGCGGAATAGGCGCGGGCCTAAGAAAACCTCTTCGATGTTCCGAGCACCTGCTGGCCGGCGCCAAGCGCCTGCACTTCGAAGGTCTTATAGGTGCCGGAGAGCGGGATGGCCGTCTCGAACCCTCGTTTCGATGCGGTCGCGACCGACCGTAGGGCGCCCGTGCCCGAACCGGCGAGAACGCGCCACGCGACGAGCTTGGTCGCCCCGTTCCAGCTCGCGTAGACGGTCGTCCGTCGACCCCGGGTTCGTGCCGCGCCAGCCGGCGGGTAGAGCGGCAGTCCGACCCACGGCTCGCGCAGCGCCCTGTAGCTGAGATCGGAGCCAGGCAGCACGCCGTCGAGCAGCGTCTGCCCCGATTTTGCGAACTCGGAGAGATACGGGTCAGAGCCCCAGCCGACGAACACGTCACCGTTGCCAAGCGGCTGGGTGTCGCCCATGTAGTCGACCGCCGGGTACTGGCCGCTGCCGTAATCGGCCAGTAGCGACGCAGTGTGCTTCTGCGTGTTGATCTTCAATTCGAGCGAGCGCGACGGGCCGGTTGGCGACACGTACGTTCCTCCGCCCGTCAGCTGGCAGCAGTGATCGTCGAACATCGTCACGAGCGAGCTCGAGGCGAGTTCGACGTCGTGCTGCCACTGGAAGTCTGCACCCGCGCCGAGCCTGAAGCTCGAGTGCTTGCCACCGAGCGTCCAGATGATCCGCCCGGTCTTGATGTCGACGAGGTAGGCCGCCCAGGTGTCGCGCATCGAGACGAGGAACGTGCCGTTGCCGAGCACATCGATCGAATTCACGTGGTACGTGTCCCAGGGGAACCCGTTCGTCGGCGTCGTCGCGTAGGAGTCGGCCGGCGGAATGTGCTTCAGCGCGTCCCAGCTGTAGAGCAGCTTGCCGGTCTTGAGGTTGTACTCCTGGACCGCCGAGTCGATCAAAGCGCCGTTGTAGGCGCCGCCGAACTTCGCCAGGTTGATCGGGATGTTCTTGTTCGCCGTCACCCAGGCGTCACCGCCGCGGATCAGCATCTCGTGCAGCGTCAACACCCAGCCGTTTGCGCCGTGTAGCCTCGCGACGGTCTGGTAATGCTGGTTTACGACGACATCCTCGCCCGTGACCGTCGCGCCGGTGTTGGTGATGTAGCCCTGCCACCAGGAGAGCGCGGGCTTGCCGTCGTATGTCTGGAGCTCGAGGTTCGACGAGACGACGTTCGTCGGCACCGGGTCAAACCAGACCGGCTGAAGCTTGTTGTCGAGGATCAGCGGGCCGCTCTGGCCGGTCAGCGGCGGGTAGTTGAGGTCATAGAAGTTGTCGATGAAGATGTAGCCGGGCGCGAGCTTCGCCGTCTGCGTCGGGACGTCGGTGGCGATCTTCGGAGGGTGTAACGACGGGGCACTGACGAAGCTGGCGGCGCCGTGCGTCGTATAGGCGCCGATCGGTGCGCCTTTCGAGTTCCCAAAGGCGACGTCGGCCGCGGCGAACACCGCGACGAGCGCGACGATCGCCAGCGAGAGGCGCCGCGCGGCCGGTCGTAGCTCTATTGCGGGGCGCGCGACCCCCGCGAGCGTCAGAACGAGCGCTGCGGCGGCGAGTCCGGCGGCGATCAGGTAGGCGAGGCGGAAGCCGTCGGTCAGGGACTGGCTGACGGACACGCCGGTGCCGATCAGCTGCGAGCTGCGCTGCGTGGCAAGCGTCACGAGCACGGCGATGCCGATGCCGCCGCCGATCTGGCGCGAGGTGTTGACGAGGCCCGAGGCGAGGCCTGCCTGGCCTTCCTTTGCGCCTTGAGTTGCCGCGATCGTCGACGGCACGATCGACATCGCGATCCCCGCCGCCGTCAGGACGCCGGGGATCATCACGTAGATGACACCGCTGCCCGTGTCGCCGATGCGCGCGAGCAGCAAGAGCCCGGTCGTCAGCATCAGCAGACCGCTGCCGAGCACGGGCCGTACGCCGAAGCGCGCGACGAGCTTGCCGGCACGCGACGCGACGAGCATGATCGTCAGCGTCATCGGCAAGAAGATCAGACCCGTGTCAAGTGGCGAGAGGCCGAGGACCTGCTGCAGGTAAAGCGAGCTCACGAGCCACATCGGGAACAGCGCGGCACTGAACAGCAGGACGACGTTGTTGGCTACCTGGAGCGGCTTCGTCAGCTCCTTGAACGGGATCAGCGGTGCTGCGGCAAAGCGCGTCTCGATCACGACGAAGATGCCCATCAGCCCGATCCCGAGGACGATCGGTAGTAGGGCCGTCGTCGAGCTCCAGCCGGCGAGGCCTGCTTCGACAGCGCCGTAGACCAGCAGCATCTGCCCAACCGTCAGCGTCAGCGCACCCGCGATGTCGAACCGCACCGGCGTGGCACGGCGCCGATCCGCCACGACGGCGGCTGCGACGACCACCGCCACGAGGCCGATCGGCGGATTGATGAGGAGGATCCAACGCCAGGTCAGGGCCTGGGTGATGACTCCGCCGAAGAGGACGCCGGCGGCGCCGCCGAGACCGTTCATAGCGGCCCAAGTCCCGACCGCGCGGTGCATCCGCGGCCCCGGCGGGAAGGACGAGGTGATGATCGCGAGCGAGGACGCGGCCATCAGTGCGCCGCCGAGGCCCTGCGCGGCCCGGGCAACGATCAGCACGTCCCGATTGGGCGCCAGGCCACCCAGGAGCGACGCGAGCGCGAACCAGGCGAGCGCGAGCACGAACATGCGCCGCTGTCCGAAATGGTCGGCGGCACGCCCGGCGAGCAGCAAGAAGCCGGCAAAGGTGATCGTGTAGGCGTCCACGACCCACTGCAGCTCCGCCGAGGGGAAGCCGAGGCTCAGCTGGATCGACGGGAGCGCGACGTTGACGATGCTCAGGTCGAGGATGACCATGAACTGCGCGACGCAGCAGACGGCCAGCAGCCAGCCCAGGTGCGCATCCGAGCCGTGCTCGTGGCGCTTGAGCGACCGCAACCGCGGACGGGTCGGGACCTTGATGCTCACTTGTTCGTGCCTCCAGTCGGGTCCGCGGCGGCGTAGCTCTCGATGCTCACGGTCGGCGAGGTCGCGAGCACATGCCCTCCCCGGTCGAGCGCCTGCACGGCGACGTAGCGCAGGCTCGAGGGGAGGGCGCCGTAGCCGTTACCTCCAGGGAGCTCCGCCTCGCTCTCGAAGCCGCTGTCGGGAACTGTCGCAGCGGCTTTGAGCGCACTGCGGCGGCCCCCGGCGAGGACGCGCCAGGCGGCGACGCCGGTCGCGCCGTTCCAGCTCATGTGCACGATCGTCTCGCCGACGTTGTTGAGGTTCGCAACCACCGCGGGCGCCGTAGCCGGCCGTCCGCTCCAGCTGGCCCGGAAGGCGCGATAGAAGATCATGTCGTAGGGCAGATGGGCATCGAACAGCACGGTGCCGCGCTTGGAGAACTCCGTGATCTCCGGCACGCCGCCGAACGCCACCAGCGTGTCGCCACCGGCGAGCGTCTGCATATTGCCCTGGCTGCCCGAGAGCAGCGGCGCGCCAGGGTGGGTCAGCGAAGCGACGAGCCGCGCGCGGTGGTCGGCAAGATCGACGGAGATCGTCACCCCGCGCGCCTGGTCGTAGGCGGCGTTCGCTGCCCCGTCCCGGCTGGGCGCCGGTGGGTCCGACCCGTCGTCGAAGAAGGTCACTTCACCGTTGGGCAGGACGCGACCGTCGTGTTGCCAGGCGGTTTGCGCTCCCGGCCCGAGCTTGAACGAGCTTGCGATGCCGCCGAGCGTCCAGAGAATCCGGCCCGTGCTGCCCTGGAGCTGGTATCCGGCCCAGGTGTTGCGGGCTGAGATGAAAACATCGCCGTCCGGCTCGGGATCGATCGAGTTGAGATGGAACCAATCCCATGCGCGGTTCGAGGGCGAGGTCTCCGAGTCGTTGACGCTGACGTGGTCGAGCGCGTGCCACTCCCAGCGCACGAGTCCGGTCTTGACGTCGATTGCCATCGCGACGGCATCGAGGATCACTCCGTTGCGTGGTCCGCCGACCGACGCCAGATCGCAGCGGATCGGGTTGTACGCGCTGATGTACGCGATCCCGCCTGGTTCGAGCTGTAGTTCGTGCAGGTCCGGCTCTAGCCCATCGCCACCCTTGATCGTCGCAACTGTCTGGTAGCGCGAGTTCAGGATGAGGTCCTCCCCAAGGCCGAAGCCGAGCGAGATGACGCGTCCCTCCCAGAAGGTGAGATCACGCTGCCCCTGGTAGCTCTGCACCGCGAGGTCGTCCGCGACGAGCCCAGCCGGCAGCTGGTCGAACCAGATCAGCCGGCCCTGCGGGTCATAGATGAGCGGGCCGTAGCGGCCGGGACCGGGGCCGTTGCTCGTGAGGATGTCACCGGCGCTCGGATCGCGGTCGGCGCTCGTCACGGTGAGGATCGGCGCCTGCACCCCCGGCATCGTCACGAAGGTCTGGTAGTCACTCGCTGGTGGCGTGGGATTCGGGAACGAGCCAACGCCGGCGGTCGACCAGGGTGTGTCGACAGCAAACGAGAACGCGGTCTGACGACCGTCGATCTCGGCCTTGACGCTGACCTGCTCGCCCGCATCGAAGGGCTTGCTCGGCACGAAGCTCGCACCGTCGCCCTGCGAGTAGGGGCGCAGCGAGCCGGCGTGACGCCCGCTGCGCTGACCGACCACGAGGACGTTGCGGATCCGACTAGCCGGCGTGCCGAGGAAGCTGACCTGGGCGTCCGGATCGGCGAGGCCGCTGCCCGGAGCCGGCGAGACCTCGACGTGGAGGCCAGGCAGCTGAGCGCTCGAGTTCAGCGTCTTTGGCAGGCAGTCAGGCGCGGCCGCTGCCGTGGCGGCACGCGCGGGGGGGGAGAGGGTCGCGGCCGCGCTCGCCAATGCGAGGGCGCAGGTGACCATGAGCAGGAGGGTCCTACCAGGTCCTCTTGCTGCTGTGCTTGCGGCTTCGATCGGTTTCCCTCGCGTCTGTCTTGCTCCGCGGCGCTCCGGCTCGCTCGGGCCGGACCCGGACGCGTCTAGCCGCAAAACAGCGTCGCTCCGGGAAATGTTGCGCTGTGTTGCGGCACGTTAGCGAAAGTTGTCGGCGGCCCCAGCGCCGGCACCTTCAGGTGCCGCGCGTGAGCAGTTCGCCGAGCTGCGGCACCCGACCGTAGAGCTGGTAGGTAAGAAACCCGCTAAAGAGACGATGGTCTGGTCCGTGGAAGTCCGATGAGGCAGTGCTCAGCAGGTCGAGCTCGGCGCAGCGGTCGGCAAGCAGCAGCGTCTGGTGTTCGTTGTGCGTTGCGTAGAAGCACTCGACGCCGTCAAGCCCGTCGGCGCGGTAACGGTCGATTGCCGCGAGCACTGCAGCGTCGTCGTCGAGATCCCAGAACGGGTGTGCCCACACCGCGAGGCCGCCGGCAGCGTGGATCCATTCGATCGCCTCGCGGACGGTTGGCCGCGTCCGTCCGGCGTACGCGGGCGCGCCGGGGATCAGGTAGGCGGGAATGAACGACGAAACATTGTCGTGCGCCTCCTCTGCGAGGCGCCCGGCGTTGTCGGGATGCGCGAGCACTGCCGCGGCGAGATGCGGCCTACCCAGCGGCTTGCCCGCCCGGCGACGCGCCGCGAGCGGCGCGTCGTCAACCGCGAAGCCGAGCTCGACGAGCAGCGCGACCATGCGCTCGGCGCGCAGCTCGCGGTCGGCCCTCGCCCCAGCGAGCCGCTCGAGCAGGAGTGGATCGCCGGGATCGATGCCGTAGCCAAGCACGTGGAGGTCTTCGTAGTCGGCATCGACGGCCGAGATCTCAGTCGCCGCCAGCAGTGCGATCGAGTGGATCGCTGCCGCTTCGATCGCCTCGCCGACGCCGTCGACCGTGTCGTGGTCGGTCAGGGCGAGCAACTCGACCCCGGCGGCTGCCGCCAGCCCGACGACGGCGGCCGGTTCGAGGTCGCCGTCGGACTGGCGCGAGTGTGATTGGAGGTCGATGCGCATCAGCTGTATCCGTACTTGTCGAGGAATTGTTCGAGCCGCGTGACGAACTTCGCGCCACCCGTCCACGGAGCGCCCGGCTCGTTGTAGAGGCCGCCACTCCGCTCGAGGCGGGCGAGCGTACCGGCAACCGCGCTGCGGCGTCCGAGTGAGTATTCGTCGGCAGCCCAGGCGGCGAGGAAGCCAAGGCCGAAGCCGGCCCCTTCGTTCTCGCGGTAGGAGCGCCACTGCTCAGCGGCATCCCCGGCAACGAGCTTCGGGTAGCTCGGCGTCACGTCGAGGAACGCATCACCACGCAGGCGGAGGATCTCGATCGGCAGGCCGGAGTACGCGTATGCCGCGAACTCGTAGGCGAAGCGGTCATCGGCGGTCACGAACTCGTAGGGCTTGCTGCCGTCAAGTCGCCTGAGCGAATAGCCGGGGTCGCCCCAGACATGCAGAACCCCGAGGTAGCTATTGCGCGCCGCGTCGTAGCGGAAGACGTCCGTTGCGTTGCAGCAGTGAGCACCACTCGTGTACAGGTTGAGCAGAACATCCGGCTCGCCGTCGGCTTCGACATCGAGCACGCGCAGAGCATCGGGCACGTTGGGCCAGCACTCGTTGCCGCACGCGGTGTTGGAGACTGGCGCGCCATAGATGCTCTTGCCGGCGCGTGCGATCGTAAGGTAGAGGTCGCTGAACGGCGCCACGACGCTCTTCGGGCTGTGCACGTAGGTCAGGCGTGCGGATACGTTGCCACTGCTTGCGCTCACGCTTTCGCTGGTGGCGAGGGCGGCACCGGCACCGGCGCCAAGCAGCGCCAGCGAGAGCGTTATGAGACGGGCGGGAGCGCGCATCGGGAGCATCGTCCCAGCTCCCGCGCTCCGGTCGCTGAGAGTGCGTGGAGCGGTCTACGGACCCGGTATGCTCTAAGTCCTTCGAGGGACGCCGAGCGAGCACGGCTGCCCGACAGTTGCGACCCGACCGGCGCTCCGTAGGAGCGCTCGCTGTTGTTAACCGGAAACCATGCTTCTCTCGACAATCAACACAGGCTCCAGCGCGGGTCACGCGGAGCGGGGTCGTCGGCTGGCGAGGGGAGTGAGCGCTAGTTGATGGAGACGACCGCACCGACCGCCAACCGGCAGCTTCTTGCGTGGGTTGAGGGGGTTGCGGGGTTGACCCTGCCTGATCGCATTCATTGGTGTGACGGTAGTGGCGCCGAGTACGAGCAGCTTTGTGAGGGGTTGGTCGATGCGGGTACGTTTGAGCGGCTTGATCCTGAGCGTTTGCCTGGGTCGTTTCTCGCGCGTTCTGATCCGGCTGATGTTGCGCGCGTGGAGGACCGGACGTTTATTTGTTCGGAGCGTTGGGAGGATGCGGGGCCGACGAATAATTGGCGGCCGGCCGGTGAGATGCGCGTGTTGTTGGGCGAGTTGTTGGCTGGTTCGATGCGTGGCCGCACGATGTATGTCGTTCCGTTTTCGATGGGTCCGTTGGGGTCGCCGATGTCGAGGATCGGCGTTGAGATCACAGACTCCGCCTATGTCGTGGTGAGCATGTTGATCATGACTCGGGCGGGCCGGGCAGTGCTCGACCTGCTCGGCGAGGACGGCGAGTTCGTTCGCTGCTTGCACTCGGTTGGCGCGCCGCTGGCCGACGGTGAGGACGACGTGTCCTGGCCCTGCAACGCGGAGAACAAGTACATCGTGCACTTCCCTGAGACGCGGGAGATCGTCTCCTACGGCTCCGGCTACGGCGGCAACGCGCTGCTCGGCAAGAAGTGCTTCGCCCTGCGGATCGCGTCGGTGATCGCGCGCGACGAGGGGTGGCTTGCCGAGCACATGCTGATCGTGAAGGTCACCTCCCCGGAGGGGACCGTCAAATACTTCGCTGGGGCGTTTCCGTCCGCGTGCGGCAAGACGAACCTTGCGATGCTTGTCCCGTCGATTCCTGGTTGGAAGGTCGAGACGGTCGGTGATGACATCGCCTGGATGCGCTTCGGGACTGACGGGCGCTTGTATGCGATCAACCCGGAGGCCGGTTTCTTCGGTGTCGCGCCGGGAACGAGCACGCG
>JBEKKS010000026.1:0-9054 GCA_050010595.1 Solirubrobacteraceae bacterium | reverse complement strand
CTCCAAGTCGACCCACACGCCTGGCTCGAAGAAGTCCCAATGCTCCACGACAACTTCGCAAGCTTCGGCGAACACCTCCCACAAGAACTCGCAAACCAACTCGAAGCACTCACCCAACGACTACACGCCTGGGCAGAGGCACGCACGTGACCGCGGTACGCACACAGGTCGGGATTGTTGGCGCCGGCCCGGCGGGCCTGTTGCTTTCGCATCTGCTTGCGGCGGACGGAATCGAATCGATCGTAATCGACGCCCGCACGCAGGAGGAGATCGAGACGACGATTCGAGCCGGCATTCTCGAGGCTGGAACCGTTCAGGTGCTCGCCGATTCCGGGGCCTCGGATCGGGTGTTGTCCGAGGGCCAGCGACACGAAGGTATCGAGCTGCGCTTTGACGGCGAGGGTCACCGGATCGACTTTCACGAGCTGACTGGACGAAGCGTCTGGCTATATCCCCAGCACGAGGTCCTCCGCGACCTGATAGCCAAACGCCTTGATGGCGGGCAGGACATCCGCTTCGGTGTCACCGCGCACACAGTCAGCGATTCCGGACCGCGCGCGCACGTGCACGCCACCAACGATGGAAGCCCTTTGGAGATCGAAGCTGACTTCGTCGTCGGCGCCGACGGGTCGGCGAGCGTCGCGCGCGCGGCCGTCGCCGGATCGTTGACAAGCGGCTACTTCCGTGAGTATCCGTTTGCCTGGTTCGGAATCCTGTGCGAGGCGCCGCCAAGCGCTCCGGAGCTCATCTACAGCAACTCTGCCGACGGCTTTGCGCTGATCAGCCAGCGAAGCAAGACCGTCCAGCGCATGTATCTGCAATGCGACCCCGATCTCGATCCACAGGCACTGGACGACCGAGAGATCTGGGACGCACTACAGATCCGTGTAGCTCCCCATGAACTGATCGAGGGACCGATCTTCCAGCGTGACGTGCTGCGTTTCCGCAGCTTCGTCGCAAGTCGACTACAGAAGGGACGCATCGCGCTCGTTGGAGATGCAGCACACACTGTGCCGCCGACCGGCGCCAAGGGCCTCAACCTCGCTGTTGCCGACACGGTCGTGCTGGCACGGGCAATGCGCGCGCTGCTCCTCGATGGCGACGATCGCCCCATCGAGCGCTACTCCGACGACGTCCTCCCGAGGATCTGGAAGGCGCAGCACTTCTCCTGGTGGATGACGAGCATGCTCCACGCGCACCCCGAGGCAAATGACTTCGACCGGTTGCGCCAGATCGGCGAGCTACGCTGCGTCGTCGAATCAGAAGCGGGGCGACGCTTCCTGGCCGAGGCATACACCGGCTGGCCGCTCCCGGTTCCCGAGGCCACTGCCGCACCCTAAGAGGGAGTTAGCGCAAGCACACACGCTCGCGCGAGCCGAACATGCAGACTCTGTCGCCGGGGCTCGTGCAGCGGCATCGATGTCGACGCTGAGGAACAGATCGATCTCCAGCTCAGCCGCGCTTGTTCGGGCTGGCTCACGGTCGGCGCTAGACGGCTGTGTGGTCCTTGCCGTCTGGCGTGAGCAGGTCGCGGATGGCGACGCGGACGTGCTCGATGAGCTCGGCCTGGGGGATGTCGGCGAGCGGTCCACCGTGGAGGCCGATCGCGGCGAGGATTGCGCCAAGCGAGCAGGCCAGGCGTACGCGCTGCGCGGCGGGGATCTCGCGGTTTGCGAGGAGGCGCGCGGCCTGCTCTTGAATGTCTTCGTTCGCAGCGTGATGGCGTTCGTCGTCGCCGATCGCACGGAAGGCGTTCTGGTTGCGCGCGTGCAGCAGGAGCAGGTCGGCGTTGGCGAAGAGCTGATCGATGAACGCGTCGAGGACGCGCGGCCAGGCGTCGGCGCGCGCTTGCGCGGTGTCGAGCTCGTTGAGCTCCCGCAGGGCATCGGCGCCGAGTGCGTGCATGCGTAGGTGCAGCTCGAGGAGGATGTCTTCCTTGCGCTCGAAGTGGTAGTAGAGCGCGGCTTTCGTGACGCCGAGTCGCTCGGCGATTTCGCGCAGTGAGGTCTTGTCGTAACCCTGTTCGTTGAACAGCTCGAGCGAGACGTCGAGAATGCGCTCGCGCATCGTTCCGCGAGGTCGTCCGCGCGGCGGGGGCTCTGGCGGCGGGAGGCGTGGTGGGCGCCGTGTGGATCGCTCGTTTTCGGCCATGGCAGTAGCTTACTTGACAGCCGGCTAGGAAAAGCGCTACCGTTCAACACATTAGCCGGTCGACAAGTAAGGAAGGCCTGACGTGGCGGACGCGTTGATGATCGAAGCTCACGGCCTGACGAAGCGGTTCGGCTCGACGGTTGCGCTCGACGGGCTTGACCTCGAGGTGCCTGCCGGGGCGATCCTTGGCGTGCTCGGCCCTAACGGCGCCGGCAAGACGACGGCGGTTCGGATCCTCACGACGCTGTCGCTGCCGGACAGCGGCTCGGCGCGGGTCGCCGGCTTTGACGTCGTGCGCGAAGCGCCGAGCGTGCAGCGCAGCATCGGCGTCACCGCCCAGGACGCGACCCTCGACGAGATCCTCAGCGGCCGCCAGAACCTCGTGATGATCGGACGGCTCAGCGGCCTGCGACGCGCCGAAGCGAAGGCGCGCGCGCGCGAGCTGCTCGAACGCTTCGAGCTCGCCGATGCGGCTGACCGCGTGCTGAAGGGCTACTCCGGCGGGATGCGCCGGCGCCTAGACCTCGCAGCCGGTCTCGTGACGCGCCCGCCGGTGCTGTTCCTCGACGAGCCGACGACCGGGCTTGACCCGACGAGCCGCGTGCGCATGTGGGGCGTGATCCGCGAGCTCGTCGCCGACGGCGCCACGCTGCTGCTCACGACCCAGTACCTCGACGAAGCCGACGAGCTCGCCGACCGGATCATCGTCATCGACCACGGTCGCGTGATCGCCGGCGGCAGCGCGGCGGAATTGAAGGCGCAGACCGGTGGCGCGCGGCTCGAGGTCACGCTCAGCGAGCCCAACGCCGGCGCGGTCGCTGCGCTCGAGCGCTTCGTCGCCGGCGAGATCATCGCCAGCCACGACGGGCGCCGTCTGCGCGCCCCCGTGCAGAGCGCCCCGGGGTTCGCGACGACCATTGTGCGCGCGCTCGACGAGGCCGGTGTCAAGGTCGATGACATCGACGTTCACCAACCCTCGCTCGACGACGTCTTCTTCGCCCTCACGGGTCACGCCACCGCGGACGCGCAAGCAGATACCGACGCCGATCCCGAACAGTCCGATCCAGACCTGGAGGTTGCACACCGATGAGCGCGACGACACTCGCTCCCAACGTGGCGCTCACACGACCGCCGCGCGCGCCTGGCCTGATGCGTCGAAGCCTCGACGTGCTCGTGCTCACCGAACGAAACCTCGTTCACATCGCACGCGAGCCGCTACAGCTCTCCGACGTCACCGTCCAACCGATCCTGTTCACGCTGCTGTTCGTCTACATCTTCGGCTCGGGCATCGTTCTCCCCCACCACGGCAGTTACACCGACTACGCGATCGCTGGCCTACTCGCGATGAACCTCACGACCTCGTCGATGGGCACCGCGGTCGGGCTGAGCGCCGATCTCGGCAGCGGCGTGATCGATCGCTTCAGGACGCTCCCGATGTGGCGTCCGGCGATGCTCGTCGCACGCTCACTCGCCGACCTGCTCACCGCCGTGATCTGCACCTGCTTCGTCGTCGCCACCGGCCTGGCCGTCGGCTGGCGCCCGGAGGGCGACATCGGCTCGACGATCGCCGCGTTCGCGCTCTTCCTCTTCTTCAGCTACGCCCTCTCATGGACCCTTGCCTGTCTCGGCATGGTGAGCAAGAGCCCCGAGTCCGCACAGGGCATGGGCCTCGTCATCTTCTTTCCGCTCGCGATCATCTCCAACGCGCTCGTCCCGACCCAACACATGCCCGCCGTGCTGCGATTCATCGCCAACTGGAACCCGGTGAGCGCGGTTACTGCCGCGGCACGTGGGCTGTGGGGCAACCCGAACGTCTCCTCCACGATCCACGCCTGGCCAATGCAGCACCCGGTGCTTGCCTCGTTGCTGTGGTCAGTCGGGATCCTCGCGATCTTCGCCCCCCTGGCCGTGCACCTCTACGGGCGGCGGACCACCGACTGAAGTCAGGCCTCGATGTCGGAGAGGAGCAGGCGGATCCCGCCCGTGGCGGCGTTGATCAGCCCACCAGCCAGCTCGCCGGCCTGAGGTGACGCCAACGCGGCGCAGGCGGTCGCGTAGTCGGAGAAGTAGATGTCGATGGTCCGGTACGCCGGCGTGGGGGTGCCATCCTCTTTCGGGAAGACCTTGGCCGCTTCGACCCGCTGAACGTCGGGCAGCTTGCCGAGCGGCTCCCGGTAGGCCGGCGAGTCGTAATGGGCCTCGAAGGCGGCCGGATCGCTCGGATTATCGATGACGATGGTGAGCTTGACTGGCACACAGGCATCATAACGACGCGTACCGAGAACCCCGCTCATGTGGTCGCAGTCGAGGTCGAGTTCTTGTCCGGGTGATGCTCGTAAGATGGCGCCCTTGCTGGGGCACTACCAAACGTTCTTCACCGCAAGCGCCGGCGCGTCTGCTGCCATCCTCGGCCTGCTGGTGGTGGCGGTGTCGGTCGTCAACACTGACGACGCAGACGCGAAGACACGGGAGAGACGGACGGTTCTGGCCGGAAGCGCCTTCCTCACTTTGGTCGACGCTTTTTTTGTCTCGCTTGTGGCGCTGACTGGCGGTGCCACGATCTTCGGGACCGCCAACCTCGTGATGGCGATGTTCGGGTTGCTGGCAACCACTCGCCTGATTGCGCGAGCGAACCGCGCCGGGAACTTCTCGCGCGGCTTTCCAACGCGCACGCTGAACATCACATTTGCATCGATTTCGGCCGGGGGCTACTCCACCCAACTCGGGCTCGCCATTGCGCTCCTGGCCGACACGCGCAGCTCCGGATTGCAGCGCGCTTTGGTGCTGGTCATCGTGGGGCTGTTCGGCAGCGCGTTGGGACGAGCATGGGTGGTCACCGGGATTCAACGGCGACGTCTGCCTGAGGCCGTCGATGGCCCTCACAGGTCGTCAGAAGAGACTTGAGATCCAGCTCCGCGCAGGTTGGTGGCTCAGTGCGCGCAACGGTCCGGTAGCGCTATCGCGCTCAACGCAGCGGTTGGAGTCAGCAGCCAACGTGCAAAAGCCGCGCGGTCGGGGACGCGCGGTGTGGGCGACCTGTAGGTGACAAGAACGAACGTGTCGGTTGTGAGCTGAGCCACGCGTCGGAACCCCGGCGGGCTCGGCGGAGAGGCTACGGCTGCGGTCGAGGAGCGCATCTTGGCGACGAGCAGCGTTCTGGTCGGGGCCATGCCTGAGCGCGGTGGCAGGGGCTCGTAGATCTCAAGCGGCGTCGCTGCCGGGGTCGTGATGAGAACGTCGCCCTTGCAGGCGGTCGGGAGAGCGGCGGCAAGTCCCGCCCAGTTTGGACGCCCAGCCCAAGGCTCAAACGTGCTCGGGGCGATCGCAAGCACGGACCAGACGACGGCGACGGCCACCAGCAGCGCCACACCAACGCGGCGCAGCGCAACGAGCGCGAGCGCAAGCGCAACGAGTAACGGCAGCAGCGCGACGATCACGTTGCGGGCGTTGAAGAAGTCCTCGCCGACCATCACAGCCGCGAGCGGCTCCGCGAGAAGTGCGGCGCTCGTCGCACACATGATCGCGATCAAACGTCGAGACGCCGCGTCGCTTGCACGCCAACCGAGCGCGATGACCAAAAGTGCGAACGCTGCGCACGCGTCCACCACGGTCCAGGAGGCGCCCGAGCTCGGCCCGAGCACGAAGTCGGCCTCGGTCTGCCCTAGCCGGCTAGTCAGCGGCACGCCGTGGACCCACGCCCCAGTCGGTGCCTGCGCTCGCGCCAGTGGTATCAGCAGCACCGCACACGCCAGGAGTGCCGCGACCGCGATTCCCATCTCGAGACGCCGCACCGGCCGCAGCCAGATGAGCGCGAGCGCCTCCGGCACGACGAAACCAACAGCGAAGTAGTGGGTCAGCAGCGCGGCCGCGCAGCAAAGCGCCCAGCGGGCCAGCCACCGTCGCCCTCCGCCGCGATGAACGCGCAGCGCGCACAAGGCGCTCAGAGCCGCGAGCAGCACCATCAACTCGTACGAGCGCGCCTCCTGCGAGTACCACACCAACATCGGACTAGTCGCCATGAGCACGCCGGCGAAGGCAGCAGGAGCGCGGGAAGCCGTCAACTCGAAGACGACGATGACGACGGTGGCGGCAGCGGCAACACCGAAAATCGCAAGCGGCAAGCGGAGCAGAAACGCATCCAACCCCACGATCCCCGTCCAAGCCTTCAGTACTACGTATACGAGCGGCGGCGTGACTTCGCTTTGCCGCACGTGATCCAGCAGCTCATTCCACGGGCCGCTGACGATGCTCCAGGTGTAGGCCTCGTCTTGCCAGAGCGACTGCTGTCCAAGCGTCGGTATTCGCAGCGCGGTCGCGAGCAGGGTCACGAGGGCCAGAGGCCACACGAGCGGCGCCGTCAAGCGCCGCGCGACGGTCCGTTGCAGACGTGCGAGACGATGCACCGCAGGTAGCGCTACGGGCGTGGCCACAGTGAGGTAGTCGGTACCAGCGGCTGGCTGCTTAAGTGGATGTCGAGCGCCCTTCGCCGGCTGGGAAGCTGGCACCGCGACCGCATCGACGGAGCCGTAACGCGCGAATGGTGGCTTTTTGCAGGTAGATCGTGGCCTAACACGGCATCGTCATCACGACGACGATGCGCGCCGCTCGCGGCCTTGGCGCGACCGCGCCGCCTGGGTGGGGTGGCCGACTCCGCTAGACTGGGGAAGTAGCTCCACAGCTGGATGTTGTGCTCTCGCATTGCTTCTGTGGCCAGGCCTTTCCGAAGAGTGCAAGGAGTGCAACGCGATGGCCAAAGAGCCCTCCGAGGCGCAAGAGGAGCACCGGACCAGGACGTTCGGCGAGATCAGGTCCGAGATCGCTGCGCGGAATGAGCAGGCCCAGAAGGAAGCCCGCGAGCTTCGAGAGACCCACGAGCGCGAGAAACTGGGCATCGCCACGCGCCGTCGAGTGAACCTCGACCAGTGAAGGCAGCGCGGTCGGAACGGTATCGGGAGCGGATCGCGCGCTGACGATGGAGCACGCCGCCACGAACCGCGAGTGCTACGCCTGCGATCGCCGCAGGGGATTTCATAGATCCAGCAGCGGCTGGTTGCTACGAGCAGCTCGCGGCGTCAGTCCAACTGGCGTGTTGATCACCGACGCGCTCAGCAATCACTAAGGCGAGGACGGCACACATGGCCTCAAGCGGCAAGAGAAAGACAACGATGGCGAAGCTGATGCGCGAGAGCAGGCTGCGCGAGCGTCGCGTGGAGAAGCAAGCGAGGAAAGACGCGCGGAAGCTGATGCCGCTCCACGACGCCGAGCAGTCCGACGTTGACGCCGGCGAGTCTGCCGAGCCGGAGACCGAAGACTCCGCCCTAGGGGACCAGCTACTCGCCGACAGCTGATCGTATGGCGCACCCTGAGGTGCGCCATTTAGATCAAGCTCGAGACCGCCGACCAGGCACAGCCTGGCTCGACGCGGCCGCTAGACGGGCGTTACGTTGACGGCCTTCGGGCCGCGGTCGCCGCTCTCTGAGTCGTAGCTGACCTTCGTGCCCTCGGCGAGCGAGCGATAGCCGTCACCGTTGATAGCGCTGTGATGGACGAACAGGTCCTTGGAGCCGTCGTCCGGCGTAATGAAACCAAAGCCCTTGTCGTCGCTGAACCACTTGACAGAACCAGTTGGCATGCGTGTCCTCCGCTTCTAATGTGCTGGGTACGCGGAGGAAGCTGTTTGAGCAACGACCGGCGAGCGCCTGCACTTCTTGGCTGGACCGGTATCCAGCCCGAATAGCCAGCATAGCAAGGCCCCGATGCATACACTGCGCGAAGTGACGGGAAGACGTGAGGTAGCGTCCTTCGCAGATGCCATGCCGGGCGCGCGCGCGGCGGTGAGCTATGCCGAGCGCCTGCATGCAGACCAGCGCCGGCGATCGGACGACGCGCCGTTCATCGAGCACCCACTGGAAGTCGCGCGCCTGTTGCGCGAAGCTGGGGGCAGCGACGAGCTCGTCGCGGCCGGCGTGCTGCACGACGTGCTCGAGAAAACGCGTGGCACCCGACGCGAGCTACGCGCACGCTTCGGCGACCACGTCGCCGCCCTCGTCGAGGCCGTGAGTGAGAACCCCAAGATCGAGACGTACACGAAGCGCAAGGCGGCCCTGCGCGAGCAGGTAGCGCAGGCCGGTGAGGAGGCACTGATGCTGTTCGCGGCAGACAAGGTCTCGAAGGTGCGCGAGCTGGAGTCCAGCAATCGTCCTCTGGTGCCGCGGCGGATCGCCCACTACAAGCGCAGCCTCGAGCTACTGCAGGAGCGCCTTCCCAATTGTTCGCTGACGGGCGAGCTCGCAGTCGAGCTCGCGGCGCTGGGGGAGCGCAGACTCGTCGGCACTGGACACCGCTAGACCCAGGACGAGCGAAGCTCTCAGAGGCCGAGCCGCTCGCGCACCGACGCAGCGGCCGGCGCGAGCTCGGCCGGCAGGCGCGCGAGCAGCTCGGCGCATGGTGGGTGGAGCGCGACCGCGTGTGCGACGTCCGCCGTCCCGGCATCGAGGTCTGACTCGGCGGTGCCGAGGCCGCCCCAGAAGAGCAGCTCGTAGTTGCCTGGGGCGAGCCGTGCCGCAGCGCGGAAGCGCGCAGCTGCCTGCGTGTTGTTGCCGGCGGCTGCAAGCTCGTCGCCCTCCCCCGCCAGCGTGTAGGCGTCGTGCAGACCGACTAGGCGGCGCAGCTCACGCAGCGGCTCAGGATGATCCTCGACGCGCAGGCTCAGGACTTGCTGCCAGGGCTCGGCTGCCGGCGCGACTACCAGCAGCGCCGCCGACTGGCGCCCGCGCAGGTCGCCGCCCTGTGCCTCGGCCGCGTCGAGCGCAGCGAGCAGGCGCTCGACGAGCCGGCCCGATGCGCTCTCGTAGGCCGCCAGCATCGCCGGCCAGACCGTCGCGCTCGCCATGATGTTCGCCT
>JBEKKS010000025.1:0-10218 GCA_050010595.1 Solirubrobacteraceae bacterium | reverse complement strand
ACGACCGGACCGACCTGCCTACCCGGCGCATCCTCCTCGAGCCCCGTCGCGACCTATGCCACGAGCTGCTCGAGCGCGAGCGACCCGAACTACACGATCAGCTACGACAGCGGCACGATGACGGTGACGCCTGCGCAACTGACGATCAGCGCGGTGCCAACGAGCTCGACGATGACCTACGGCAGCGCGGCACCCGCCGTCAACCCGAGCTACAGCGGGTTTGAGAGCACCGACGACGCGGCTTCGCTGACGACCGGGCCAACCTGCTACACGACAGCCGCTCCGACGAGCGAGGCGAACACGACGCTGCCGACGATCTGCACGGGGGCCTATGACCCCAACTACACGATCCTCTACCACAACGAGAGCATCACGATCGACCCGGCCCCGCTTCAGATCACCGCCTCGAGCGCCACGATCCTCTACGGAGGAACAGTCCCGGCGATCACCCCGACCTACAGCGGCTTCGTCAACAACGACGACCCCGGCGACCTCCAAACCCAAGCGACGTGCCAGCCGAACGCGACCTCCGCGAGCCCTGCCGACAGCTACGACACGACGTGCGGGAGCGCTGTCGACCCGAACTACGCGATCACCTATGTGGCCGGGACGCTGACGATCAACCCGGCGCCGCTGACCATCACCGTCACCGGAACGCAGGTCTACGGCGGCACGCCGAGCTTCCAGATCAGCGCCTACAACGGCTTCGTCAACGGCCAGACAGCGAGCGTTCTCACCGGCTTGCTCCAAGACTGCACGGCCGCGCCGACCATCACCGGCTCCACGCCGGCCGGCATCTACGGCGGGACGATCTCGGGCTGCGACGGGCTGAGCGACCCCAACTACGCGATCGCCTATGCGGACGGCGGCTTCACCGTGACCGACGCGCACAGCGCGAGCATCTCGACGCTGCCGCTCCCGAGCATCGCGCTCGGCCAGAGCGAGACCGACAGCGTCGTCGTCACCGGCAACATCGTCGGCGGACCGCCCACGGGCTACGTCGCTTTCTATGAGTGCGGCGTCGAGACGGCCGGCATTACCGCCTGTGCAAGTGGCGGCACGCAGGTCGGACCGAACGAGCATCTGACCGCGTCCGGCGCAGACACCGCCGATGTCTCCTCGGTCGCCTTCCCGCCGACCTCAGGGCCCGGTACCTATTGCTTCCGCGCCGAATATCTGGGCGACAACAACTACGACACGTCGGTTGATGGATCGACCCACGAGTGCTTCACCGTCACGCAGGCTGGAGCAACCACGCTGGCTCACACCTCGAGCACGAGCGTGTCGCTCGGCAGCACGCTCACCGACGACGTCACAGTGAGCGGCAACGCTGTTACCGGAGCGCCGAGCGGCTCTGTCACGTTCTACGCCTGTACGCCGGGCACCAACCCATGCTCGAGCGGCGGCACGCAGATGAGCATCACCGACCTCGTGGCCGGCAGCGGCGGGACCGCGACGGCGACCTCGAGCGCCTACCTGGCAACGGACGGTCCCGGCACCTACTGCCTGCGCGCCGTCTATTCAGGCGACAACAACTACAGCGGATCGAGCGACGGGAGCTCCGACCAGTGCTTCGCGGTCACGCAGGGCCCTAGCGCGACCGCATCGGCGCCCACCTACGGGACGATCCAGTCCGGCGAGTCAGACGACGACAACGTGACCGTCACCGGCAATGCGGCCAGTGGCGCCCCGACCGGCAGCGTCAGCTTCTATGTCTGCGGTCCCGGCGCCGGCTCGTGCTCGTCGACCGCCAGCCAGCTCGGCAGCCCTGTCAGCCTCACGGTCGGTGGCGGCCTGACCTCGAGCGCCAGCTCGCCGTACTTCACGCCGAACACACCCGGCACCTACTGCTTCTACGCGGTCTACGGCGGCGACGGCAACTACTCCGGGGCGAGCGACCCAACGAGCGATAGCTGCTTCACGCTCGCCGCCACAGCGCCAGCGCCGAGCACGCCGCCGAGCACCGCGAGCGTTGCCGCCCCGAGTAACGCGTTCACGATCCTCGCTCACAGCTTCAAGCACGACTCGATCAAGGTGACGGTCGAGCTGCCCGCCGCTGGGGCGCTGGAGCTCTCATCGAGCGACGCAACGGCGCCGCGCAGCCTCGAGGTGACGGCCGGCACGACGACCACAACGCTGACGCTCAGCGGGAAGGCGATCGCCGCGCTCGCGCACGCACTCAAGCACCACGAGGGCCTGCGCGCCAGCGTCGTCGTGACGTTCACGCCGACCGGCGGTAGCCCGCGTGCGCAGACGTTGACGGTGGTGCTCGCGACCGCCAGGAAGCGCTAGCCGCTGCGCTTCGAGCAGGGCGGCAGGCCGCCGATCGCCGCGAAGTAGTAATGCCCGGCGGTGATCAGGATGTGCTTGTGGCGATGGAAGTCGTAGACCGAGACGCTGTCGGTGTAGTCGAATGTCAGCGTGCCGTCCGGGTAGTCGAAGATCGCCCACTCGGTCCCGCGCACGCTGGCTGAGCTGCCGTTGCCGACCGTCGTGAAGTCGCCGTGCCCGCTTCCCCAGAGCTGGCGCGAGGGCTTACCCGACTCGTGGAACCTCTTCCCGAACAGCGACAGCGTCGACAGGCGCTGCCCGCCGAGCGACTGTGCCTGACCGAGCGTGAACGGGCCCGAGAACGAGTGCGGATGGATCGCGCAACGCACCTTCGGGATCTTGCCGCCCAGCAGGTAGAGGTCCGTTTGCGGGTCGCCCTGCTGGGTCAGCTTGTAGTCGCCGTTCCAGAAGTTTGCGCCCTGTTCCTGGCCGTTGTCCTCGACGAACACGCCGGCGCCGCCGTTCGCGGCGTTGACGACCGAACCGAGCGGCGCCTGGAAGCCCCCGGTCAGCGGGATCGGTGTCGTCTGGCCGGGAAGCAGGATGGTGACGTCGCCGTAAGCGAAGTAGATGTTCGCCGACTGCCCCTGGACGGGGGGCGGCAGTGCGGTGCCGACGTAGATCGTGATCGTTTGCGGCACGCTCGTCTGGCCGGCGGCGTCGGTTGCCTCGAAGGTGACGCTGTCGATCCCGACCGAGATGCCGTTCGGCGTGTAGGTCAGCGTGCCGGTCGCGCTGGGCGCGTTCAGCTTGCCGAGAGTTGGCTCGTCGATGATCGTGTAGGCCGTCACCGGGCTCGCGCTGTCAGAGCAGGCGAGCTGGATTGCGATCGGCTGCTGGTATGGCGTCTGCAGCGTTTCCGGGGAACACGTCGGGCCGGTCACGTTGACCGTCACCGT
This sequence comes from Solirubrobacteraceae bacterium, assembly GCA_050010595.1. Taxonomy (GTDB): domain Bacteria; phylum Actinomycetota; class Thermoleophilia; order Solirubrobacterales; family Solirubrobacteraceae; genus Palsa-513. The sequence continues at coordinate 6,988 of JBEKKS010000025.1, read as the reverse complement.
CGTCGGGTCGCTCTCGCCGTCGACGCTGCTGCCGGTGTAGGTGAACGTGTCGCTGCCGTCGAAGCCCGGGTCCGGCGTGTAGGTCACTGCGCCGGTCGCGGGGTTGAAGCCGCTGAGGGTGCCGTGTGCGGGGCTGGACGCGACGGCATAGGTGATGCTCGCGCCGGCCTGGTCGACACACGAGAGCGTAAGTGAGCTGGCAACACCGCCCTTCGTGCTGGCTGAGCCAGCGCTGCAGCTAGGCGCCGGCGTGTAGGAGAAGGACTGGACGATCCCGCCATCGATGTTGACGTCGCCGTCGGTCACGCTCTCGTCGGCGACGTAGAGCACGTGATTGCTCGTGTCGAGCGCGATCCCGTAGGGATCCTCACCAGATACGACAGGCGTCTGCAGCAGCGCTGCGCCGGTCGTCTCGGAGAAGGTGTCGACGGTCCCCGTGCCGGCGTCGGCGACGTAGACGACATGCGCGACGGGATCGACCGCGACCGCCGTCGGGTCGTTGAAGGCAGCCGCACCGAACCCGGTCGCAAAGACGCCGATGTAGCTCCCGGACGCGTTGTACTCGTAAACGGTTCCGTTGTTGTCGAGGACGAACATGTCGCCGCTACCGGAGTCGATCGCGATCGCGATCGGGTTCGAGTCGGCGGGAGCGAGCGGGAACTGACTCTCGACCGCCGAACCGAGACCGAGCGGCGTGAAGAGCAGCTTGCCGCCGCCGGCGATGTAGATGTTGCCGTCGTAGATCGCGAGCCCTTGCGGCTCCGCGAGCGAGCCGCCCGAGTAGCTCCCATCGCATGGCGTCCCAAGCTGGGCGAGGTCCGTGGCGGTGTCGCTGAAGTCGAACAGGGCGCTCACGCCGCTCTCGGCGTCGGACACGTACACCTGGCCCGTCGCAGGATCGACGGCCGCACCGGCGAGATCGTCAAAGCACTCTGTCGCCTCCCCGTAGTCGAAGCTCGACACATCGCCGCCGCCGAAAGACGTGTCGGCCGATCCTGAGGTCTGGACGGCGTAGAGACTCGAGCTAACGCCTTTGGCCTCGCTGAGACAGTCGTCGCCAAAGTAGAGTGCCGCGGCTCGCCCGCCCCCACCGGGATCGAACGCGGTCGGCGCTGGACAGCCATAGCCGGTCAGAGGCGAGCGCTCGCTGAACTGGGCCGCAGCGCTCGCCGGCAGCGCCAACTCTGCCACAACGAGCGCGAACCCGAAGCTGAGCGCGTAGCGCGCCGCACACCAGAGCCTCGCTGCTTTACGCCCGGCCATAGCCACCCGTCCTTCCCCGTGGAGGCTGGCACTCTACACGCTCGCCTTCGCTCCACAACGACGCGACAGCCGGTCAAGGCGCGAGCCGCGGAGGCCCGCTTTACAGGCCTTTCACGCGGTCAAGAGCAATGCCGCGCCAAACAGTGCGATGACATGGAAGCTCTGGTCGACCCAGATGCCGATCCCCGGCGTGGCGATTATGTCGAGGCCCTTGACGCGCCGGCAGTATGCGGCGAGCAGGCGGCCGTCGTCCTGGATCAGGTGCTCGACGAGGATCAGTGCGCCCGTCAGCACGGTCAGCCACGCCGGCCTTGTGCTCGCGACCCAGACACACGCGCCGATGAACGGTAGCGAGTAGGTCGCAAGGTGGCCCCAGAGCGCCCTGCGTGCGACCGGGTCACGGCCGAGACCAGTGTGCTTGTGCGCCGCCTGGAAGTCGGTTTGCAGCACGAAGTCGCCCACGAGGTGAGCGACCACGAACACAGCGAAGTAGGCGATCCACCCCATGACTTGTCCGATTGGCACAGCGCGGCCCGGAGCAGCTGCTGGATGCAGCGCCAGAGCGCGTCGGCGATCTTATCCGGGCGCCGCGCTAGCGGTAGTAGACGTCCACGATCGTGCCCATGTGGACCCATTCGCGGATCGAAAGCGCATCCGGGATCGGGACGCGCAGGCAGCCGTGGCTTGCCCGGTGAGCCGGCACCTGAGCGTATCCGTGGATCGCATCGCCACCGTTGAAGAAGCTCGAGTCGACCATCCCGTCAGAGTTGGTACCCAACTCCTGGAGCCAGACACGGAAGATTCCCGGTTGCGTGGGGAGGCTTGGTCGACCGGAGCTCATTGGGTAGATCCGCTCAACATGGCCGTGCGGTCCGATCAGCGCCAGGACCTGGTGAGTCAGGTCGCCCTCAACGTGGCGGCCCTGACGGGGATAGCGCACCTTGAACTTGCCGGCACCAGTTGCAAGCTTCTTGAAGACCGCGTAATTGGCGACCTCGGTGCGACTCATGCCCGTCACCTTGCGGAAGGCGAGCACAGCTCGTTGCGTACGCGCGTCGAATAGGCCGTAGCCGCCCGTGACGTAGTGCAGGGTGTCGAGCTCGCGCTGGAGCAGCTTCACGTCGCTGCCGCGCGCGCCTGGGCGGAGCGTGACGTGCGGGACGACAGGCACCGGTGCCGCGGTCGGACCGGTTGCTGCAGTCGGCCCGCTCGCAGCAGTCGGCCCGGTCGAGCCAGTCGGCGACGTGGCTGCCCCGCTCGCGTCCGTCGCGGTTGCAGCCAGAGCCACGACCGCTGCAACAGCAGCCATGATCCTCATTGTGCGACCGTACTACCCGGCCGTCGCAGACCAAAACGGAATTCTCGTATGCTGAGCAGATGGACGACGGGCAAGTGTCTGGGCACATCGAGCAGCTCGTAGCGGAAGAGCATCGCCTGCTCGAATCGGCGAGCGGCAGCGGTCTCGACGAGAAGCAGCGCGGCCGGCTCGACCAGGTTCGCGTCGAGCTCGACCGCTACTGGGACCTGCTGCGCCAGCGCCGCGCGCGCGAGGAGTTCAACCTCGACCCGAACTTCGTCGAGCTACGCGACGAGAAAACTGTCGAGGACTTCGAGCAATAGGACTGCGGTGCCGGCCGTTGGCCGGCCATCCTCGTCCTCAGCTGAACGCGCGCTCGGTGTCGAATCTCCAGCGCTTGGGCGCGGCCGGGACAGGCGCTGTTTAAGTAGGCGCGCCCGCGCGACTCAACCAGCGCCCGCCGAGACCCGCGAGGACGGTCGGGCGGAGCCCGGCCGCCGCAGCGGTACGTCGCCCCAGAGCCGCTCGAGGCCGTAGTACTCGCGGACCTCCGGCACGAAGACATGGACGATCACGTCGAGGTAGTCCATCAGGACCCAGCGCGCCTGCATCATCCCGTCGACGCGCTGGGGACGCACGTCGTGGCTTGTCTTCAGCCCGAGCTGGATCCCGTCGCAGATCGCCTTCACCTGACGATCCGAGGTTCCCGAGCAGATCACGAAATAGTCGGTGTAGTCGATCACGCCCCGCAGGTCGAGCTCGACGATGTCGAGTGCCTTCTTATCCTCGGCGAACTCGCAGATCGCGTCGGCTAGCTGATCGGTACTCACTTGTAGAGCCTCCGCTCTTGGATGTATTCGCACACTGCGTCCGGCACTAGATAGGTGATTGGCTGCCCGTCGCGCACGCGCCTGCGCAACGCTGCCGAGGAGACATCCATGCGCGGTACCTCGATATAGCTGACCCGCTCGACACCGTGCAGGTCGGCGAGTTGCTCGCGGATCTCCTCGCGCCGCGCTCCGACGCGCTCAGCGACGGCAACGGATGCCAGCTCGAGGATCACCTCAGGCTCTCGCCACGCCGGGAGCGACCAGGCCATGTCGCCTCCGACGATGAAAGTCAGCTCGTCACCTGGCTGGCTTGCATGGATCTCCCTAAGAGTATCGACCGTGAACGACGGGCCCGCCCGATTGGCCTCGAGCTCTGAGACCTCGAGCCAGTCCACGTGCGGTCCGGCGGCCATGCGGCACATCTCGAGGCGGTGCTCGATCCCGGGCTCATCGCCCATTGGCTTGTGTGGCGGAACGTGCGCCGGCATCAGCCAGACGCGCTCCAATCCGAGCTGCCAGCGCGCCTCGCTCGCACACAACAGGTGCGCTACGTGCGGCGGATTGAACGTCCCCCCGAGGATCCCGAGTTTCAGCTGCGCACCTGGCCGTCGCCCTCGATCAGGTACTTGAACGCGCACAGCTCGCGTAGCCCGATCGGTCCGCGCGCGTGGAGCTTCTGCGTCGAGTTGCCGATCTCGGCACCCATCCCGAACTCGCCGCCATCGGTGAAGCGCGTCGATGCGTTCACGTACACGCAGGCCGCGTCGACCTCGTGCTGGAAGCGCCGTGCCGCGTCGCGCTCGCGGGTGATGATCGCCTCTGAGTGCCCGCTCCCGTGCGCAGCGATGTGCGCGATCGCGGCCTCCAGCGAGTCGACGACGCCGACGGCAAGCGTCAGCGCGAGGTATTCGGTGTCCCAGTCGGCCGTGCTCGCCTCCCCCATTCCCGCCACCAGCTCGCGGGCGCGCTGGTCGCCGCGCAGCTCGACGCCTGCGGCCTCGAGCTCGCGCGCAGCCGCCGGTAGGAACTCCGCGGCGATGTCGCGGTGAACGAGCAGCGTCTCCGCGGCGTTGCAGACGCCAGGCCGCTGCACCTTCGCGTTGAAGGCGATCGCCCGCGCCATCTCGAGATCGGCGGAGCGATCGACGTAGACGTGACAGTTGCCCGACGCCGCGTAGATGACGGGCACCGTCGCGTGCTCCATCAGTGCCGCCTTGAGACCCTCACCGCCACGCGGGATGACGAGGTCGATCAGATCTGTCTGGGTGACCAGTTCGGTCAGCAGTTCACGGCCCCGGCCTTGCAGGACCGATATCGCGCCCGGCGGCGCATGCTCCGCGGCGATCTGCCCGAGCACGGCGTTTGAGTGCTCGGCACTCGAGGAGCCGCGCAGCACCACGGCGTTGCCCGACTTCAGGCACAGCGCGGCGGCGTCGATCGTCACGTTCGGCCGCGCCTCGTAGACGACTGCGATCACACCGAGCGGGACGAGGACCTTGCGGATCTCGAGGCCATTCGGCCGCCGGAAACCGTCGATCACCTCGCCGACCGGGTCTGGCAGCGCCGCGATCTGGCGCACGCCGGCGGCCATCGCAGCGATCCGCCGCTGATCGAGGGCGAGGCGGTCGAGCAGCGCCTCGCCCAGCTCAGACTCGCGACCCGCCTCGAGATCGATCATGTTCGCCTCGAGGATCTCTCCGGCGCGCGCTTCGAGCGCCGTGGCGATCGCCTCGAGCGCCTCGTTCTTCGACTTGCTGTCTAGCGTTGCGAGCACGCGTGACGCGGCCTTGGCCGCAGCGCACACCTCACCGACAGAGCTCGTGATCGTCACAGCCAGAAGGTTACGGGTCGACCACGAGATAGTCGCGGTGAACGGCTTCCTGCGGCGCGCGCGGGTAGATCTCCTGGACCGCCGCCGACTTGAGGCCCTTCGCAGCACGCAGCTCGCCGGCGGAGTAGCTCGCGATGCCCTTGCCGAGAACGCCATGCTGATCGACGATCTCGACCGCGTCGCCGACCTCGAACTCGCCCGTCACCTCGACGATCCCGACCGGCAGCAGGCTCGTGCCCTCTTCCCGCAATGCACGGGCGGCACCCGCGTCGACGTGGACCGTGCCGTGGCTCGGCATCGCGTACTTGAGCCACAGCTTGAAGGACGAGTAGCGCGCCTCGCGCGCGACGAAGCGCGTTCCGTGATGCTCGCCGGCGAGGACGCCCTCCAGGACACCGTCGCGCGAGCCGCTGCAGATCGTCGTCTCGATCCCGGCTGCGGTCGCCATGTCGGCGGCGGTGACCTTCGAGCGCATCCCTCCCGAGCCGTGCGCGGATGTGCGCTGCGTGATGTCGAGCGCAGCGAGCTCGCCGAAGTCGCTGACGTAGGAGATCAGCTCGGCGCTCGCGTCGCGCGCCGGGTCAGCGGTGTAGAGGCCATCGGTGTTCGTGAGGATGATCAGGCGCTGCGCGCCGACGAGAATCGCAACCTGCGCGGCGAGGAAGTCGTTGTCGCCGAAGGAGATCTCGTCGGTTGCCGTCGTGTCGTTCTCGTTGATCACCGGCACGGCCCCCCACTCGATCAGCTTGCCGAGCGTCTGGCGCGCATTCAGGTAGTTGTGGCGCTCGCGCAGGTCGAAGAACGTGAGCAGCACCTGCGCACTCGTCACGCCGTGCGCTCCGAGCAGCTCGTCATAGACCGGGTAGAGGCGACCCTGGCCAACGGCGCTCGTCGCCTGCAGCGCGTCGAGGCCGTCCGGGCGGCCGGGCAGTGCGAGCACGCGCACGCCGACCGCAATCGCGCCGCTCGTGACGAGCACGAGCTCGTCGCCCGCCTTGCGCCGCGCCGCGACCGCGGCACAGATGCGCCCGAGCACGTCGACTCGCAGAGCGCCTGTGTCGTCGGCGACGATCGCCGAACCAAGCTTTACGACGGTGCGAGTCATGCGCTGGAGGGTATGCGCTTGCGCCGCGGCGTGAGCGGTCGAACTGGCGCGCGTCAGGCGTCGAGGTCAAAGAGGATCCCAGCGATCTCGACATCGTCGCCGGATTCGAAGCCTTGTTCCCTCAGTGCACGGATCACGCCGATCTGGCGCAGGCGCGTCTCGAGGTGCGCCAGCGCCTCGTCGTTGTCGAGGTCGTGGCGTGCGAGCAGCCGATCGATCCCGGCGCCGACCACGCGGAACGGCCCGTCGCCGTCACGCTCGACGCGAAAGCCGCGCTGGGCAGCGGGACGGAACGTCATGTGCTCGACGAGCTCGGGCTCCGCCGGCAGCTCGGCCGGCTCGAGCGGGATCGAGCGCAGCAGCTCGCCCGCGAGCTCCTCGAGGCCTGTGCCGGTCGCGCTCGAGGTGACGAATACCGGCACCACATCGCCTAGCCGCGCCCGCCATGCCTGCGCCTGCTCGCTCGCGTGCTCGGGCGTAACGAGGTCAGCCTTCGACAGCGCCAGCACGCGCGGGCGCACGGCAAGGGCGGGATCGTGCAGCTCGAGCTCGCGCTCGACGGTCGTGTGGTTCTCCGCCGGATCTGAGCCGTCGAGCGGAGCGAGGTCGAGCACGTGGATGAGGATCCCGGTGCGCTCGATGTGCGCGAGGAAGTCGTGGCC
>JBEKKS010000024.1:0-20782 GCA_050010595.1 Solirubrobacteraceae bacterium | reverse complement strand
GCCGCCGTCGAAACGGCGACTAGTTCTGCGCCCCGCCGTACCCCTTGACCATCTCGCTCATCCCAGCCGGCTTGTCGAGGATCTGCGAGAAGCGCACGACGGTGACGACGTCCTCCATCGACACGTCGCGACCGTAGATCTGCTCGAGGAACTTGATCAGCTCCTCGTGGCGACGAAACTCGGGGTTGTCGTGCTGGATGTCGCGCGGTGAGAGCTCGCGCAGCGGCAGCACCACCACCTCATCGATGACTGCCTCGAAGATCCGCTCGCGCGGCGAGTGCTTGTAGCCGAGCGTGCAAAGGACCATCTGGCTCTTGCGGTACTTGTGCGACTTGTCGCCCAGCCTGATCGTCGCGGTCTTGCGACCGCGCTTCATCTGATCGGCAAAGACCGTCGAATAGAAGTTGAGAACCTCCACGGCGACGCAGGCTATCGGTCTGCGACGGTCTTGGATAGGGCGGCGCCGACCATCTCGCGCTCGCCCGGATAGGTGAGGTTCGCAAGAGCCTCCGGGAGCGGCATCCAGCGGGCCTCGATGATCTCGTGGTCGTGATCCTCCGGGGATCCGGAGAGGTAGCGAAAGAGGAAGAAGCGGACGTACTTGTCGACCAGCCGGCCGCCCCGCTTGTAGCGGTAGTGGACATCGCCGAGCGGCTCGAGGAGCTCAGCGTCGACGCCACCCTCCTCGCGCACCTCGCGGCGCGCAGCCTGCTCGGCGGTCTCGTCTCCGTCGATGTGGCCCTTGGGTAGGCCGAGCACAGTCGACCCGTTCGCAGCTCGGCGCTTGGGCACGACGACGAGAACCTCCTCGCCCCTCAGTACCACGCCGCCGGCCGAATGCTCCTCCCCGCGCGTGCGCTGTGAGGGCGTGCCGCGGGGTGACATGGACCTATTATCGCCAGGGCGCCGCTATCTTGACCTCGTGCGCCACACGATCATCGCCGTCGTGATCCTGCTCGCGACGGTCTCCAGCGCGAACGCGCAGACGCGTCACTCGCTTACGTCCTCGCCGCGGCTGTGGGCGACCGTCGACGCCTGCCGGTCATCGGCAAGCGGGGACGTCGTCGGGTTGCGCGGATCGATGCCCGGCGGCGGCAATGACAGCGAGCAGATGTTCATGAGCTTCGAGCTTCAGTACCGCAACGCGCAGGAGCGCTGGCAGACGATTCCCGGGGGCACCGCGCTTGTCAGCGTCGGCTCGGCCCGCTATGCGAGCAGGCAGGCAGGCCGCGACTTCAACCTCGCGTCGAGCACCGCCGCCGGTACCGTCCTGCGCGGGGTCGTGAGCTTCGAGTGGCGGCGCGGTCACGTCATCGTGCGTCGTGTTCGGCGCGCTACGACCGCGGGCCGAGCGCCGAGCGCGGGAGCCAGCCCGCCCGGCTACAGCGCGGCGCGCTGCAGCATCAGCTGAGCTGTGCGAAGAGGCGTGGATCGTTGGTGATGACGCCCGTCACGCCGAGCTCCGCGAGGCGCCGGATCATTCGCGGATCGTCGACGGTCCAGGCATAGATCTCGCCGCCGGCGCCGTGCACCGCCTGCACGAGCCGCCGCGTAACCAGCGGCCACTGCGGGATGAGCGCATCGATCGCGCCATCACGCAGGCGATTCGCAGCGGTTCGCGCCAGGCCGCTGCGGAACATGTGCGCGGTCAGCGGGCCGGCGAGCGGCACGCCGGCGAGCGGCACGCCGACGGTCCAGCCGATTCGCAGTGCCGGAGCGCGAGCCCGCACGCGCACGAGGCTTGCCCATTCGGCGGTGGTGATCATGCTGCGCCCGAGCGCTCCCGCAGCTTCCAGCGCGTCGACGACCTGTTCCTCGTAGCCGCGGCGCTTCAGGTCGATCTGGAGCCGGACATCGTCGAACTCGGCGGCCGTGAGGTGGGCGAGCGCCGCCTCGAGGCTCGGCGCACCGTGACGGGCAAGCGCCGCGTGGTCGTGAACGACGTAGAGCTCGCCGCTGCCGTCCGCGCGCTCGGCGAGCACATCGAGCTCGATCATGTCGACGCCCACCGCGAGCGCGGCATCGAAGCTCGCCAGCGTGTTGCCGGCGACGATCGCGTCGGCGCCTTTGTGACCCACGCGAATCAGCTCTGGCATCCGGAGCACCAGTACGTGACGCGGTTTTGATCGCCCTGGCCGCGCGAACCGATCGGGGCGCCGCAGCGTGAACAGGGCTGATGGACGCGGCCGTAGACGGCCCGCGGGCGAGCGGTGAAGCCGTCGCGCGCTGACTGGGCCATCCGGTCGCGCGCGAATTCGAGGAGCTCGCGCAGCTCGGAGTCCGACACGTCGCCGACCGGGCGCCAGGGATCGACGCGCGCAGCAAAGCAGCTCTCCGACTTCCAGATGTTCCCGATCCCGGCGAGCGCGCGCTGATCGAGCAGCGCATCGCCGACCGCGCGTCGCGCGTCGCCGGCGCGCAGCCGCGCCATCGCGCTCACCGGGTCAAACTGCTCGCCGAGGATGTCGGGGCCGAGCTGCGCGAGACGCGGATCCGTGCGAGCGCGCAGAGCCGTCATCAGCTCGAGCGTCGGGCCGCCGAGCTGGATCACCTCGCGCCCGCCGCTGCGCAACACCAACCAGGCGCGCGGGGAGCGCGCGGGGCGGGAGCGAGTCCCGGCAACGAGCCACGATCCGCTCATACCGAGGTGCGAGTGGATGACCAGGTCACCATCGAAGCGCAGGAAGAGGTGCTTGCCGTGGGCATCGACGGCCGCGACAGCGCGGCCCGCGAGCCGCGCCGGCCAGCGGTCGAGCGCATGGCGCCGCTGTGGCGTCTCGATCGCATCCGGGACCACTCCGGCGAGCACTGGCCGCAGGCGGTTGGCGGCGTTGTGGATCGTGTCGCCCTCGGGCATCGCGCAATGTCCCTACGCGCTCAAGCTGAGCCGACGCGGGCCGGCGCGGAAGCCCAGCTCGATCAAGAGCTGCTCGTGCTCCCCGCCAAGCACGGGTGTACCGTCGATCCGCTCGGGCTCGAGCTTGCGGATCTGTCCAGCGCGCACCGCTTGCGCCAGCGCGGTGAGCGCGCAGCGCAGGCGCTCGCCATCGACGAACGACTGGATCCCGCGGCCGCCGGCCTCGACGTAGCAGGCGAGCTCGGCGGCGACGAGGACGACGAACGCGCCGGCAACCCGCTGGGCTCGGCGGCGCTCGCCGGGCTCGCCCGGCCAGGGGAGGGCGGCGCCGTATGGCTGCGCGGGATCGCAGGCAGCGAGCACGAGCGGCGGCGCAGCGTCGAGCTCGCGTTGCGCGCGCAATCGCTCGACGGCGCCGGGGAGCGCGAACTGCGCGCCGCCGAGACCCTCGATGAAGTAACCGCGCCGCGCGATGCCAAGCGTCTCGAGCTGGGTCAGCGAGTCGTAGAGCGCAGCGAAGCCGCCCGGGACGCCCTCGGCGAGGACCAACTCACGCGTCAAGATTCCGTGCCGCTCGAGCAGCAGCTCGGCGAGTGTGCGCCGCCGCGCGAGCGGATCGTTGCCAGCCTCGAAGAGACCTCCAGCCAGCGACCACCGACCCTGCAGCGGCCCCCGTGTCTGGGCGCGCGCGGCACGATGGGCGGGAGCAAAGCGCCGCCCCGACCGCGCAGCCGACCGGCCGCTCGCGAGCGAGAGGCGCGGCGCGCGCAGCGGGGCCCAGGCGTCGTTGGTGACCTCGCCGGCCCAGACGAGATCCCAGAGCGCCTCCTGTAGCGCCTGCGGTGCGGCGTCGATCTGCGCCAGAAGATCACTGAAGAAGCAGGGCGACTCTTGCAGGCACGCGCGGATCAGCTCGTGCTCCGGCTCACCGGGAGCCGAGACTCGCGTGCCCGGCTGGAGCGGCGGCCCGATCGCCGCCGCGTCATCGCGGAAGTAGAGCGCGACGCGCCCCGAGCGGCGCGCGATCGCGCCGGCGCCGACCCAAACGACCTCGCCGGCAGCGCACAGCTGGTCAAGCCAAGCCGTCGAATAGGCGCCAAGCCTGCGCGGCAGGACCGCCTGCTCCCAGAGCTCAGCCGGCAGCGCGAGTCCCTGAAGCGGAACGAGCACCTCGCGCAGTCGCTCGATTCCGGCGCCGGCCGACGGATGGCGATCGACGCCGTGCCAGGAGGGCAGGAAGACCGCGAGCGCGCGCCGCTCGGCCGGCTCGATCTCGCGCCGGTGCACCGCCAGCGAGGCGCGCCGCAGCCGGCGCAGGACCTCGGGATCGCACCACTCCGGCTGACCCGCCCGCGCCAGTGGATGCGATGCCGGCCGCAGCTCGCCGCGCAGCAGTCGCCCGCCCGCCTCGAGCTCGCGCAACGCGCTTGCGAGATCGACGCCGTAGCGTGCGTTGAGCTCGGCGGTCGTGAACGGCCCGTGGGTGCGCGCATGGCGTGCCGCGAGCTCGCGCAGCGCGTCCTGCACCGGCTCGAGGAACGCTGCCGGCAAGCCGGCCGGCGGGACGACGCCAAGCGCATCGCGATAGAGGCCGGCGTCCTCCGCCGCTATGTAGTGCGGCTCGCGCGCGATCCGCACCAGAACGGCGCGGCGCTCGCGGACGAGCTCCTGCGCCATTGCGAGTCCGTCGAGCGGCGCCAGAACACGATCGCGCACGCCCTCCGCGGCAAGCGCGCCCAGCGAGCGGAGCACGTCGTGAAGCTCGTCGCGCGAGGTCGCCTGGCGCTCGGGATTGCGCCGCTGCAGGTCAGCCTCCAGCTTCTCGAGCGCAGCGGCGTCGATCAACTCGCGCAGCTCCTCCTGGCCGAGCAGCTCGCGCAGCAGCTCGCGATCCAGCGAGAGGGCTGCGGCGCGACGCTCTGCGCTTGGAGCGTCGCCCTCGTACATGTAGGTCGCGACGTAGTCGAACAGCAGCGCGGAGGCAAACGGAGAGGCGGTCGGCGTCTCCACCTCGACGAGCGAGATCTCGCGCGTCGCAATCCCGCGCAGCAGGCTCTCCAGGCCGGCGAGGTCGAGGACGTCGCGCAAGCACTCCCTGTAGGTCTCGAGGATCACCGGGAAATCGCGGTAGCGCCGTGCCACCTCGAGCAGCGTCTGCGACTTGAGCCGCTGCTGCCAGAGCGGCGTGCGCTTGCCCGGATAAGCGCGTGGAATCAGCAGTGCGCGCGCCGCGTTCTCGCGGAACCGGGCGCCGAACAGCGCCGAGGAGTCAAGCTCGGCGACGACGAGCTCTTCGGCCTCCCCGGGCTCGAGCACGAGCAGCTCGGCGCCCGGTGGCTCGTCGGTGTCGGGCAGGTGCAGGATGATCCCGTCGTCGGAAGCGATCGCGTCCGCCTCGATCCCGAAGCGCTCGCGCAGGCGCGCGCTGAGCGCGAGTGCCCACGGCGCGTGGACGCGACGGCCATACGGCGAGAGCAGGCACAGGCGCCAGTCACCGATCTCGTCGCGGAAGCGCTCGACGACGAGCGTGCGATCGGATGGCATCACGCCCGTCGCGGCGCGCTGCTCGCAGAGAAACTCGAGCAGATTGCGGGCCGCCAGCTCGTCGAGGTCGTACTCGCGCTCGAGCACCGCGGCCGGTTGGTCGACAGCCCAACGCGCGAACGCGCCGATCGCCTCACCGAGCTCGCGTGGACGACCGACCCCGTCGCCGTGCCAGAAGGGAACGGCGCCGCTCGCGCCGGGCGCGGGCGTCACGACGACGCGGTCGCGACCGATCTCCTCGATCCGCCACGCCGTCGCGCCGAGCAGGAAGGTCTGCCCCGGCCGCGCCTCGTAGACCATCTCCTCGTCGAGCTCACCGACGCGGCGTCCGTCCGGGAGCGTGACGAGGTAGAGGCCGCGATCGGGGATCGTGCCGGCGTTGACGATCGCGAGCTTCTGCGAACCCTTGCGAGCACGGATCGTGCCGCCCACGCGGTCCCAGGCGATCCGTGCCCGCAGCTCGCCGAACTCGCTCGACGGGTAGCGGCCATCGAGCATGTCGAGCACGTTCTCGAGCAGCTCACGCGAGAGCTCGCTATAGGAGTAGGTCCGCGTGACGAGCGCATGCAGCTCGTCAACCGGAACAGTCTCGGCGGACGCGGCGATCGCCACGATCTGCTGGGCCAGCACGTCGAGCGCGTTGCGCGGAACGACGGTCTCCTCGATTCGCCCTTCCCGCATCAGCCTGACGACCACAGCGCACTCGAGCAGGTCGCCGCGGAACTTGGGGAAGATCCGGCCCTTGCTGACCTCGCCGACGCCATGGCCCGCACGCCCGATCCGCTGCAGGCCACGGGCGACCGACTTCGGCGACTCGACCTGGATGACGAGGTCGACCGCGCCCATGTCGATGCCGAGCTCGAGCGATGAGGTGGCAACCAGGCAGGGCAGCTCGCCCGATTTCAGGAGCTCCTCAACGGTCGTCCGCTCCTCGCGCGCGAGCGAGCCGTGATGGGCGCGCGCGATCTCGGCGACCGGGAGCTCCTCGCCGACACCGAGCTCGGCCGAGTTGAGCTCGTTCAGGCGCAGCGCGAGACGCTCGGCAGCGCGCCGGCTGTTGACGAACACGATCGTCGAGCGGTGCGCACGGACAAGCTCAAGCAGCCGCGGATAGATCGCGGGCCAGATCGAGCGGACCACCGACTCCCCACCCTGGAGCGGGTCCAGCGGGTCGGCCCCGTCCGGGGGCGCCGGGGCCGACATCGACTCGACCGGCACCGTTATCTCGAGGTCGAGCTCCCGCGGTCCGCTCGCGTCGACGATCGTCGCGCCGCGCGTCGGGCCGACCATGAACCGCGCGACCTCCTCCAGCGGGCGCTGGGTCGCGGAGAGGCCGATCCGCTGCAGCGGCGCGCCGCCGCGCAGCGCTTCGAGCCGCTCGAGCGTGAGAGCAAGGTGAGCGCCGCGCTTCGTCGCCGCGACCGCGTGGATCTCGTCGATGATTACCGCCTCGGCGTCAGCCAGCATCTCCCGCGCGCGCGAGGTCAGCATGAGGTAGAGCGACTCGGGCGTCGTGATCAGGATGTCGGGCGCGCGCCGCAGCATCGCGGCGCGCTCGCGCGCGGGCGTGTCACCGGTCCGGATCGCTACCTTGATGTCCAACCCGAGCCCGCGCAAGGGGGTCCGCAGGTTGCGCTCGATGTCGTAGGACAGCGCCTTCAACGGCGAGACGTAGATGAGCCGGGTGCGCGGCTCGGTTGGGGGTTCGCGCACGAAGCGGTCGAGCGCCCAGAGAAACGCGGCGAGCGTCTTCCCGGAGCCGGTCGGCGCGGAGATCAGGACGTTGGCGCCGCTTGCGATTGCCGGCCACGCCTGCTCCTGGGCCGGCGTCGGGCGCTCGAAGGCGTTCTCGAACCAATCTCGGACGGATGGGGAGAACTCGGTCGCTGCCATCACTCGACGTTACCGGGCCGGGCCGCCGGCCAACTCGCACGCCCGCGCGAGGACGCCATCGATCATCGCTTCGGTCAAGCGCCCAGTGAACGTGTTCTGCTGGCTCGGGTGGTAGCAACCAAGCAGCGTGCGGCCGTCATCGAGCGCGAGCTCGGCGCCGTGGGAAAAGCGTGGCCGCGGCTTGCGCCGCACCGCGAGAATCGCAAGCGCCGCGTCCCAGGCGAAGCCACCGAGGCAGACGACGACCGCGAGCCGGTTGAGCAGCTCGAGCTCGCGGCGCGCATAGGGCAGGCAGCGGTCACGCTCGTCGGGCGCGGGCCTGTTCGCGGGCGGCGCGCAACGCACGGCCGCGGTGACGAAGCAGCCCGCCAGTTCAAGCCCGTCGTCCCGAGCCCTCGAAGTCGGCTGGTTCGCAAGCCCGGCGCGCCAGAGCGCGCCGTAGAGGAAGTCACCGGAGCGGTCGCCGGTGAACATGCGACCGGTCCGGTTGGCGCCGTGCGCGGCGGGCGCGAGGCCGAGCAGCGCGATCCGCGCCGCCGGGTCTCCGAACCCGGGGACGGCCCGGCCCCAGTAGCGCTCGTGCGCGAACGCGGCGCGTCGCTCGCGCGCCACCTGCTCCCGCCAGGCAACCAATCGCGGGCAGGCGCGACACTCGACGATCAGCGCCTCAAGACCCGCGAGCGTCGACTCGCGTAGGCTCTGCGCGGTGACTGTGCGTCCGCTCATTGCGATTCCCATCTGCCTCGCGCTGGCGCTAGGCGGCTGCTCGCTGACACAGAAGAACGCAAACACAACCACACCGAAGGCGACCGGACCGGCGAAGGCGATCGGCGACGTGATCAGCAGCTTCTCGAGCGACGCATCGAGTGGTAACTCGAAGACGATCTGCGACAGCATCCTTGCGGCAAGCCTCGTCTCGCAGCTGAACAAGGTCGGCGGCTGCCAGAACGACATAACGAACCAGATCGACACGGTCAGCAGCTTCACGTTGACGGTGACCAAATACGGCGTCAGCGGCGACACGGCGACGGCGGTCGTCAAGTCCGACGACAACGGCACGACCAAGCTCTACACGCTCGCGCTGGTCAAGCAGGGCAAGAGCTGGCGCATCAGCGGGCTGAGCCCGGCCAGCTAGCTGCCCGGGGGCGTCGTCTCAGCCGGCGAGGCGCCGGCCGTACTGGCGCTCGTAATACTCGCGGTAGGTGCCGGAGCGGATCGGCTCCCACCACCACGCGTTGTCCCGATACCAGGCAACGGTCCGCTCTAGACCCTCGTCGAAGCGCGTACCCGCCCGCCAGCCGAGCGCGGCGACCTTCTCCGAGCCCAGCGAGTAGCGGCGGTCGTGGCCGGGACGGTCGGTGACGAACTCGATCAGCGACGGGTCGGCGCCGCACAGCTCGACGATCCGGCGCACAACCGTCAAGTTGTCGCTCTCGTCGGGGCCGCCGACGTTGTAGGCCTCGCCGGGAGCGCCGTGCTCGAGCACGAACGAGATCCCTGCGGCGAAGTCCTCGACGAACAGCCAGTTGCGCACGTTGCGCCCGTCGCCGTAGACCGGGAGTGGATCGCCGTGGAGCGCGTTCAGCACCATCAGCGGGATCAGCTTCTCGGGGTACTGGTAGGGCCCGTAGTTGTTCGAGCCGCGGCAGATCACGGCCTCGAGACCGAAAGTGCGGTGATAGGAGGCCACGAGCAGGTCGGCCCCGGCCTTCGTCGCGCTGTAGGGCGAGGATGGCTCCAGCGGCGAGCTCTCGCTGAATGAGCCCTCGGCGATCGATCCGTACACCTCGTCCGTTGAGACCTGCAGGTAGCGCAGGCCGCGCTCGCGCGCAGCTTCGAGCAGCACGTGGGTGCCGAGCGCGTGCGTGCGGACGAAGGCGTCGGGCTCGGCGATCGACCGGTCCACGTGCGTCTCGGCGGCAAAGTTGACGACTGCCTGCACGCCGTCGATCGCGCCCCTGACCGCGTCGCGATCCTCGATCGCCCCATGGACGAAGCGGAAGCGCTGATCGTCCGCGACGTCCTGGAGGTTCTCACGGCGGCCTGCGTAGGTCAGCTTGTCGAGCACGACGATCTCGTCGCCGGTCGTAGCAAGCCGCTGGCGGACGAAGTTCGAGCCGATGAAGCCGGCGCCACCGCAGACGAGCAGCCTCATCGCGACCCCACCGCACTTGCCTGGGCGAGGTAGTCGGCAAGGCCCTCGCGCCACGCCGGCAGACGCGGCACGTCCGAGCGCTCGCTGACGATCACAGACCAGGCCGGCCGGGGCGCCGGGCGCGGGAATTCCGCGGTCGTCACCGGGCGGACCTCGCATTCGAGGCCCTCAGCCACGAAGGCGGCTTGAGCAAGGTCGGCCCAAGAGCACTGCCCGCCGCCGGCCACGTGCATCAGCCCACTGAGCCGTCGCTCGGCGATCTCGACGAGGGCGTGCGCGAGATGGCCGGAATATGTGGGCGAGCCGATCTGGTCCGCGACGACGGCAACCTCCTCGCGCCCGTCGCGCGCTAGACCCAGCATCGTCGCGACGAAGTTGCGACCGCCAACGCCGTACAGCCAGGCGGTCCGCACGATCGCGTGTGCGCCGCCGGCTGCGAGGACCGCCCGCTCCCCGGCGAGCTTCGTCCTGCCGTAGGCGGTGCGCGGGGCGGGAGCATCCGACTCGACGTAAGGCGCCGTCGCCGAGCCATCGAACACGTAGTCGGTCGAGATGTGGACGAGCATTGCTCCGGCGGCGTTCGCCGCCTGCGCGAGCAGGCCTGGAGCCTCTCCATTCAGGACCAGCGCTGCCGCCTCGGAGGACTCCGCTGCGTCGACGTTGGTCCAGGCAGCGCAGTTGACGACCGCCTCCGGGAGCAGCTCGGCGAAGACGCGGTCAAGCACGCCACGGTCACACACATCAAGGTCCCGCTCGTCGGGAGCGAGGACCTCATGGCCGCGAGCTTGCGCATCGGCGATCACGTCTTGCGCCAACATACCGGCGGCGCCTGTCACGAGGATGCGCATCAGGGGACCGCGATCTCCGAGTTGTCGCCAACCATCAGGCGGTAGGCGCGTGGCTGCTGCCCCTGGCGGCTCACATGAACGTTGCGTCCAAGTAACGAGGACTCGATCCGGACGTCGAGGTCATGCACGTGGCAGCCGGCGAGCAGGATCGAGTGC
Organism: Solirubrobacteraceae bacterium; assembly: GCA_050010595.1. Classification (GTDB taxonomy): domain Bacteria; phylum Actinomycetota; class Thermoleophilia; order Solirubrobacterales; family Solirubrobacteraceae; genus Palsa-513. The sequence continues at coordinate 10,329 of JBEKKS010000024.1, read as the reverse complement.
TCGACCTCGGCGCGCTCGATCGTGCAGCCGTCGCCGATCGCCGAGTACGGGCCGACGTAGGCATCGATCAGCTTCGCTCCCTCGCCGATCACGGCCGGACCGCGGACGGTCGAGCGCACGAGGCTGGCACCTGCCTCGACGATCACGCGCCCGTCGAGCTGGGCATCCTCGAGCGTGCCATCGCAGCGCGGTTCGATCGTGTCGAGGATCAGCCGGTTTGCCTCGAGCATGTCGTCGAGGCGCCCGGTGTCCTTCCACCAGCCGCGGACGATGTGGGACTCGACGCGCATGCCACTGTCGATCAGATACTGGATCGCGTCGGTGATTTCGAGCTCGCCGCGGGCACTCGGCTCGATCGCGCGCGCCGCGTCGTGCACTGCCGGTGTGAACATGTAGACGCCGACCAGCGCAAGGTTGCTGCGCGGGTTGACAGGCTTCTCCGCCAGCGCCACCACGCGCTCACCGTCGAGCTCGGCAACGCCGTAGCTCTCGGGGTCCGGAACCGGAGTCAGCAAGATCAGCGCGTCCGGCTCGCTCGCGCGGAACCTCGTGACGAGCTCGGCGATCCCGCCCTGCAGCAGGTTGTCGCCGAGGTACATGACGAACGGCTCGCGCCCGAGAAATGGCTCGGCCGTGAGGACTGCGTGCGCGAGTCCGGCGGGCTCGTCCTGAACCACGTAGGCGATCTTGACGCCGAACCGCGAGCCGTCGCCGACCGCTGTGCGGATCTCATCGCCGGTCTCCGGGGCGATGATGATCCCGATGTCGTCGATCCCCGCCTGCGCGAGCGCCTCGATCGCGTAGAAGAGCACGGGCTTGTTCGCGACCGGCACGAGCTGCTTCGCACTGGTGTGGGTGATGGGCCGCAGGCGCGTACCGCGGCCGCCGGAGAGGATCAAGCCCTTCATCTGGAGGGTTCGCAGTGTTTCAGACACGCCCGCGGCCGGGATGGCCGCTCAGACCGCTGCCGGCTTGCGCTCGAGACCGCGTGCTGCCTCGAGCACCGCCGCGCGTGCGTCCTCTGGCTCGAGAACCGCCGCGTCGCCCGCCTCCTTGAGGACCTCGCGCACGAGCCAGTCGACACCGGCGAAGCTGAGCTCGACCGCGATCGCACCGTCCGCATAGGTCGCGACAACCTTGCGCTGCTCGCGTGCCCAGCGCGCCCGGTCGGGTGAGATCCAGACGCGCGCGGTGCGCGAGGCTGCGACCTCCCCGGTGCGTGGCCAACCGTCGACGTCGGCCGAGGGGTTGACATCCTCGCGCGGTTCGAAGTGCTCGTTCGTCAGCTCCGCGCGGCGAACGCGGTCGAGGCGGAAGTGGCGAACATCCTGCTTGGTCGGATCGTATGCCGCCACATACCAGCCCTCGCGTCCGTTGATCAGCGCATACGGCTCGACGCGGCGCGCCGAGTACTCGTCCTCGTTCTCCTTGTAGTAGTCCAGCTCGAGCAGCACGTGCTTGCGGATCGCCTGGGAGACGACGCGCGAAATGCCCGAGTCGTCGCTGCTTGCGTGGGCGACCTGTAGACCCTGATCCATCGGATCCTCGCCGAGCGCGCCGACGATCCTCGCGCGCGCCGAGGTCAGCGAGCCTTGCGGCAGGTGCTCGCCGATCAGGTCGATCGCGGCCACGAGCGCCTTCGCCTCGACCGGAAGCAGGCGCGCCGGCCGGGCGAAGTTGTCGCTGTAGGGCTCGGGGTCGACCTCGATCGTCCCGGCATCGTCGTCGATCTCGGCGTAGAGCACGTAGGAACCGCCACCGAAGTTGACGACGTTCAGCACGCCGATGTCTTCACGGAGCTCCGGCTCGGTGATCTGAAGCCGCTGGCAGAGCTCGGCGAGCTCGAGCAGCCGCCCCGACCTGCCCGCCTGGATCAGAATCGAGGCGAGCGTAACGAGACGGGCAAAGCGCTCCGGGCGGATCGCAGCCTCGGTGCGCCCATTCGCATCGCTCGCGCCGTTTGCCCTCGCCACCGGCGGCGGGGTTGCGACTTCCTTGGCGGCCGGGGAGCGTTCGTGACGCGCAACGATCAGCGCGACGCGTCGGTCGAGCTCGGCCACCAGCTCAGGCGGACCGAGGATCGTCGCGTGCTCGCCGAACCCGAGGACCCATGCGATCAGCTGGCGTGGAGCCGAATACTCGGTGACGAAGAGGCGATCGCCGTTCCCGTCGATGTCGCGGATCTCGCCATAGCGACCGTAGTGTCGGTCGAGCTGCCAGGCGATGCGCTCGGCCACGCGGATCTCTGCCGTACCGCTGGGTTCGCCAAACTGCCACTCGGCGCGGTTCGCGTACTCGCGCGGGTCGAAGCTGGCCGGCCGGCGAAAGTCGTGTTCTGCCTTCGTCGCGTAGGCAACCTTCCCGCGAATGCGCGAGAGCCGGAAGACGCGCAGCGCGCCACGCTCGTGCGAGTAGCCAAGCAGGTAGAACTGGCAGCCGCGGTAGAGCAGGTGGTACGGATCGACCTTGCGCGAGCCCACCTCGTCGCGCTCCATCGTGTAGTAATCGAACGTGATCGTCTTGTTGCGGAAGATCGCGGTCTCGATCTTCACGAGCCGCTGCGAGAGGTCGTGGCCACCGGCGGATGCGGTGATGCCAAGCGCGACGCCGCGCTGGTCCGGTGCTTGCAGCGGGCTCGGGCGGCCCCAGGTGATCTGCTGCAGGGCCAGACGCAGCGGCTCCGCGTATGCGAACTCCCCATCGAGTAGCGACAGCGCGGTGGCGAGCCCGGCAAGCTCGTTGTCGGTGAACTCGATCGCCGGGAGGTGGAAGTTCTCGGGTCGCAGCGAGTAGTTCTCCTGCTCAGCCACGCCGTCGAGTGGCTTCTCGACTGTCAGCGGGATGCGCAACGACTCGAGCTCGGCTCGGTCCGCGTAGAACCGCCGCGCGAACGCGTCTTCATTCATGCCGCTGTATCCCTCGACATCGCGCTTGATGTCGAGCGCGGTTACAGGGCGCCGCTCGGCCATCAGGTATGAGATCAAGGACAGCTGCCGGATCAGCTTCTCCGTGTCCTTTGCCATCCGCGGCTAACGATAGCTGCGGCGGCCAGCCGAGCCGTCCCCGCGGGCCCGTTATGCGCGGTCTTTGGGGCCTCTGCGTGCGCGAATGCTGCCTACGCGACGGCCCGCGCAGGTACCTCGGGCTCCTCGCGCCCGCCGAAGTAGGCGGTCGAGCCGAGGGCGCGATCGAACCCGGACCAGCTCTCGCCGGCGCGCAACTCCTGTTCCAGACGGTCGAAGCTGCCGAGCCGGCCACCGATGTTGTCGGCCATGTGAACGAGCGTCGCCTCACGCGTGCACGGGACGACCGGACTGCCATGCTCGAGCGTGCCGTGATGTGACAGGACGATGTGTGTAAGAGCGGTGGCGAGCGCAGGCGGGAAGTCTTCGATTTGCTCGATCGCGCTGCGCACGCGGAAATAGCCGAGCGCGATCTCGCCCTGGAGCCTCCCCGCATCGGTCATCTCGATGCTCGTGCCCGCGCTTGCGTACGCGTCGAGCTTGCCGATGTCATGCAGGAGCGCGCCGGCAACGGCGACATCGCGATCGATCCCGGGAAAGGTCGCCGACAACGCGCTGACGGCCTCGGCAACCCCGAGGCTGTGCTCGAGCAGGCCGTGGCGGTAGGCCTGGTGGTAGTACTTGGCGGCGGGCGCAACACGGTAGAGCTGCCACAGCGCTGTCTGCGCCCCGAGCAGCCGATCGAGCAGCCGGCGGATGTGGGGATTCTGGATCGTGGCGATCAGGTCGCGCAGGTCCGCCTCCATCTGCGCGGCGTCGCGGGGTGATCCGGGCAGCAGGTCGTCGAGCTCGAAGCTGCCCGGCTCGGCTGCCCGCAGTCCTCGGATCGTGAGCTGCGGCCCATAGCGCGGGTGCACGGAGTAGCGGCCGCTGACGCGCACGGGCTGGCCCGCCGCGAGCAGGTCGCGTAGCTCGGCGATGCCTTCCCAGATCATCGCCGGGAGCGCTCCGCTGCGATCGGCGAACACGATCCGCAGGTAATCGGTGCCATCGCGACGCAGGCGCGTCTCGACCTCGCGAACGAGCAGGACGCGGTCGAGATCGTCGCCGTCGGTAAGGTCGCGGATCAGCATGATCTGCACGGTAGAGGGGCACGCGGACGGTTTACGCTGGAGCGAGAATGGCGACGGTCTTGGTTAGCGGCGGCACCGTGGTGCTCGCTGTCGCGGCGGCGAGAATGCTTCTGTCGGGCGACGATCCGCGCGGGACTGGTGCCGCTATGCGCGTCGATGAACACGCATGACCGGCTCGACGAAACCGGCGCTGACCGTGGACGTAGCCCTGATCGCACGGCGGCCGGCGCCGAGCATCCTGCTGATCGAGCGAGGACACGAACCGTTCACCGGCTGCTGGGCGCTTCCGGGCGGCTTCGTCGACGCGGGCGAGCGCGTCCACGATGCCGCGGCGCGCGAGCTCGCCGAAGAGACAGGCGTAACCGGCCGGGCGCTGACGCTGCTCGGTGTCTATGACACGCCGGGGCGCGATCCGCGCGGCTGGAGCGTCTCTGTGGCGTTCCTGGAGGTCATCGCGGAGCGGATCGCCGCCCGCGGTGGCGACGACGCGCGGAGCGCGGACTGGTTCGAGCTCGACACGCTACCGCCGCTCGCCTTCGACCACGAGCTGATCGTCGCGCAGGCCGCGGCCCGGATCTCCTAGATGGTCGCCGATCGGCGTACCGCTGCGACCGGCACGGTCAGTAGGAAGCGGCGCGGGCGGGCGGGGAAGCGTACGTCGGGTCGATCGTGTTTGATGCGCGCCACTGTGCGGACGCAACAGACGGAGACCAAGGATGGCTTCAGATGTTCCACTTCGCCTCGACCCGGCGCACCTGAGCGTCGTCGCCGAGCACGAGGACCCGCGGTATGCGGAGCTCATCAAGGCGGCGCTCGGGGGGGCCCGCTCGATCGTCAACGTCTGGGCGGGCGCCGGCGCGTACGAGCCTGAAGGCAGCTACGTAGTGCCGATCGAGCCGCGCGCTGGCCTCGCCGAGCGACGCGGGGGCCATCAGGCACCCGCGATTCGCGCGAGTCCCGGAGCGCTGCCGCTGTTCGACGACAGCGTCGATGCAGCGATGGCGATCCGCGCCGTGCACGAATGGGGCACGCAACGCGAAGCCGGCGTCCGCGAGATGCGGCGGGTGGCCCGTGGTCCGGTCGTGATCATGACGCTCGACCTCGAGGTCAGCTCGTCGATGTGGCTGGCCCAGGATTACCTGCCCCAGCTTGCGCAGCTCAACGGCGAGCTCTACCCGGACGTGGAGCAGGTCGTTGACTGGCTAGGAGGCACGGTTGAGGTGCTCACGGTGCCGGTGCCGCGCGACTCGACCGACTGGCCGCTCAGCTCCGCCTGGGCAAAGCCGGAGCGACTCTGCGGTCCGGAAGGACGCGCACGCAGCCGTACGCTCGCCCTGCTACCGCCTGACGTCGTCGATCACGGCCTGCAGAAGCTCGAGCGTGACCTGCTCGATGGGAGGTGGGATCGCCGTCACGGGCACCTGCGCGCGCTCTACGAGCACGACGTCGGCCTGCGGCTGATCGTCGGCCATCCGTCCCAGCGATGACTCACGACCAGGAAGGCGGTCGCTGCTCACGCCGAGCGCGCAGGCCCTCGACGGCGTCGGTGCCGGCTTCACGCAGGTAGCGGATCAGCTCGAGGCGTTCCTGCTCGACGCCGGTCGGCGTGTCGACGCCGAGGCCGCGGTTGATCTGGCGCTTGGCAGTCGCGAGAGCGAGCCGCGGCTTATCGGCGAAGCTCGCCGCGAGCGCGGCGACAGTCCCGTCGAGCTCAGCGGCAGGCACTGCGCTGAGCACAAGCCCGATCGCAGCCGCCTCCGTGCCGCTCAGGAGCCGTCCGGAGTAGATGATCTCGCGCGCGTGCTGCACGCCGACGAGTCGCGGCAGGCGGACGCTGGCGCCGCCCCCAGGGACAATCCCGGTCGCCAGCTGGGTGTCACCGAGCTGCGCGTCCTGCGCGGCAACGACAACATCACAGGCGAGAGCCAACTCGAACCCGGCGCCGATCGCGGCTCCGTGGAGCTTCGCGATCACGGGCACCTCGAGCGACTCGAGCGACAGGCATGTCGCGGCAACGCGGGTGAGCAGGTGCTCGAAGTATTCGATGTCGCCATAGGCACGCTCGAGCAGCTCGTCATCGAGCCCCGCCGAGAAGGCATCCCCCTCGCCACTCAGCACGAGCGTCCGCAGCGCACCACTCGCCTGCACGTTGCGGACTACATCGCCGATGTCATCGAGCGCCTCCTCGGTGAGGCTGTTGCGCCGCGCGGGCCGTGCGAGAACCGCGTATGCGACGCGCCCCTCCGTCGTGAAATCGAGCGTCGCGTGGCTCGCCGTGTCGGCCATGCCCACCTCTTGTTCGCTGGTTGTGCTGCCGCACGCAGAGGCAGCCAGGCGGCTCGCATGTTAGACCCGCACGCGGCTCGTTCCACCGCGGGGCAACACTTGGACGAGCTTGTCGAACGGGTCGCGCCGGCTCAGGGCTCCGACCGCGACGTCGCGGCCAGGACGGCGACAAGCAGCTCGCGCTCGGCGGCGCGGACCCGCTCGCCCAGCGAGCCGACGTCATCGCCAGGGAGCACCGGCACCTCGAGCTGGCGCACGATCTCTCCCGCGTCGTAGTCGTTCGTCACGCGGTGCACGGTCGCGCCCGTGCGCTCGACGCCTGCCGCAAGAACGGCCTCGTGGACCCGGTCGCCGTACATCCCCTGCCCACCGAACGCGGGGAGCAGGGCCGGATGCGTGTTGAAGACGCGACCAGCGAACGCGGCGACTGTCTTCGGCCCGAGCTTCTTCATGTATCCGGCCAGCAGGATGTGCGTCGCTCCAGCGACTTGCACAGCATTCAGCGTCGCGATATCGAGCTCGTCGGGATCGGGGTGCGTGCGACCATTCAGGACCGCCGTCGGGATTCCGGCCGCGGCAGCACGGTCGAGCACCGGCGCCTGCGGGTTGTTGCAGACGAGTAGGACGCCTCTGCCGGCGATCCGCCCGTCGTGCAGAGCGTCGAAGACCGCCTGGGCGGTGGTACCTGTGTGCGAGGCGAAGATCGCGAGAGCGAAGCCGCTGGAGCGCATCGCCAAGGACGCTAGCGGAGGCAACCCGCTCGAGCAGACTCCTCGCACATTACTTGCTCACGCAAGCAAATTGCGCTAGGCTTCTTGCGTGAACACGGTTACTAGTACTGCGAATGTGACGACTGGCGGCGCGCTCCTGGGCGACGCCGGACAGCTCGGACCGGTCGAGCTCCAGGTCACCGACATCGAGCGGTCGACGCCGTTCTACGAGGGCGTGATCGGCCTCGAGACGCTGCGCCGCGAAGCCGGCATCAGCGCGCTCGGGGTAGGCGGGGACGAGCTTGTCGTCCTGCACGAGAACCCTGAGGCACGGGCGCCGGGCCGCACGGCGGGGATCTACCACTACGCGCTCCTCTATCCCACACGCGAGGAGCTGGCGCGCGCCGGAATGCGGATCCTCGAGGCGCGGACGCCGATCGACGGCGCCTCCGACCACGGGACGCACGAGGCGATCTACCTGCCCGACCCGGACGGGATCGGAATCGAGCTCGCAGCGGATCGGTCGCGTGAGCTGTGGCCGAGCTACGAGGACAGCGAGTTCATGCGCGGCGGGCCAAAGCCGCTCGACCTGCGCAACCTGCTCGCGACCGTCGCCCGCGAGGAGCCCAGCTCCCGTGCCGCCGCCGGGCTGCGCATCGGGCACGTGCACCTGCACGTCGGCGACCTCGAGGCTGCAACCCGCTTCTACCGCGATGGCATCGGCTTCGAAGTGATGGCGACGCTGCCGAGCGCGGTATTCGTCTCGTTCGCCGGCTACCACCACCTCGCCTACAACGTGTGGCGCGGGACCGGCGTGCCACCAGCCGCGCCCGACGCAGTCGGTCTGCGCCACTGGACGCTGCAGCTGAGCGACGCGCAGGAGCTGGTCGCCGTGCGCGAGCGCCTCGTCGCGATCGGAGCGAGCTTCGAGGAGCGCGGAGCGGGGCTGCTGGCCCGCGACCCCTCTGGCATCGGGCTACTGCTGAGCGTGCGCTAGGCGCGGGCCCTACCGCGGTAGGACGGGTCCCTTCGGGCACGCAGCGGCAGCGCCGGGCGCAAAGCGGCCAAAGACCGCAGCCAGCGTCTCGACCTCGGTCGCGCTGAGACGGTCGAAGAACGACTGCTGCACCGCGGCGCGGTGCGTCTGCTCGGCGGCGCCGAGCAGCTCGGCGCCGGCGGTAGTGAGGTGCGCGTTGATCGCGCGCGCATCCGAAGGGCACGGGCGGCGCTCCAACAGGCTGCGCGACTCCAGCGCGTCGACGATCCGCGAGACCCGGCTCAGGCTGAGCCCCGTCTGCGACGCAAGCGCCGACAGGCGCAGCCAGTGGGCGGGCGCGCTTGCGAGGCGAGCGAGCAGCTCGAGTCCACTCAGGCTGAGCCCATGCTCTGCCTCGAGCTGTGCGTCGAGCTCCCGCGTCAGCTGGCGGTGGGTCTGAAGCAAGCCGACCCAGGCGTCGCCGTAGATCGGATGCCACTGCGCGCAGCCGTCCGCTCCCGTGACCTGGCAGGCGGGGGCAGTTGTGGCGGCTGGGGCTGGCGCTGAATCCATACTTGCGCTAGCAAGTTTACTCTTGCTGCAAAGATCACTTGCATCTCGTGTGATGGTATCCGCGCAGCGGCGTAATACCTACGTGAACAGCGAGCGGATCTCCGCGTGAGCGCAGGCGTTCTCAGCAAGCCGGACGCAGAGCGAGCTGGCGAGCGCTTCGAAGCGCTCTACCGCGAATGCGCCGGAGAGCTGTTCGCCTACGTCGCCTCAGTGCTGCGAGATCGGCACGCAGCGGAAGACGTCACGGCGCTCGCATTCGAGCGGGCATTCCGCCGCCGGCGGCTGTTCGACGCCAGGCGCGGCAGCGAGCGTGCGTGGCTGTTTGGGATCGCGCGCAACGCCGCGCTGGATGAGCTGCGCCGGCGCGGGCGCAGCGGACCGCTGATCGGCGAGGTGATCGACACGAATCCCGTCATCGGACCCGACGACGATCTTGCCGAGCGCCGCGCGCTCGTGCGCGAGGCGCTCGCGGGTCTCGACGCACAGGACCGCGAGGTGGTCCTGCTCAAGTTTGTCGGGCGGCTCTCGAACGGAGAGCTCGCCCGTGTCCTGCGCTGCAGCGAGACCGCCGCCGGCACGCGGCTGCACCGCGCAATCGTCCGACTACGAGAGGCATGCGATGTCCCGCAATGAGCTGAGCCCCGACGCAATCGCCGAACTTGCCGCCCTCGACGCGATCATCGCCGGAGACTCCGTGGGCGAGGATCGGCTCGAGCTCGCCGCGCTAGTCGACTCCGTTCGCGCGGCGGCACCTGAGTGGACGCCACAGAGCGAGCGGCGCGTGCAGGAGCTGCTCGAGGCCGCGCAGACCCGGCGTCGACTGCCGCGGCCACAGCTCGCGCGGCCGCGGGTCGCGCTCGCGGGCGGGACGGCCTTCGCGCTCGTCCTGGCACTGGTGGCGGTGATCGCAAGTGGCGCGCTGCGTGGCGGCAGCGCGCGACTGGCCGAGCACCCGTTGCTACCGGCCTTCCACAGCTCCGCGCCGTCGAGCGGCGCGGCGGCGAGCCCAAGCTCGCTCGGCCCGGCAAGCGGGACCACCGCCGGCACGGGCAGCACGGCGAGCGTTGGCCCGGTGAGCGGGGCCATCGCCGGCACGGGACCCGCGGCGAGCGTCCGAGCCCGCGCCGGGACGGCCCAGCCGCCGAACACGAATCCAACGGGCAGGATCGTTGCGCGCAATGCATCGCTCACGCTTGCCGCCACCGCGAGCGCGATGCAGAGCGTGGCGAATGAGGTTGTCGCGAGCACGGTGCGCCTCGGCGGGATCGTCGAGAGCTCGAACGTCGACGTCCACGGGCTCGCGAGCTATGCGAGCTTCAACCTGAGCGTTCCCTCGAGCAGGCTGCCCGCGCTGATCGGAGCGCTCTCGAGCCTCGCCGCCGTCCGCTCACTCGATCAGGGAAGCGTCGACATCACCGACAGCTACGACGCCGCCGCCGCGCGGGTTGCCGAGTTGAAGGCCGAGCGTGCCGGGCTGCTGCACGCACTCGCAGACGCGACGACGCTCGCGAGCCAGCAGGCGATCACGGCTCGGCTGCGCGTCCTGGACGCGCAACTCGCAACCTCGACGCAGCACGTTGGCGAGCTGCGCTCGCGCGGCGCGAATGCCCGCGTCGCGGTCGCGATCGTCGCCGCGCGCGCCGCCGCGGGCGCCGCCGGCGGCGGCGGACCCGTCAACCGAGCCCTGA
>JBEKKS010000023.1:0-21553 GCA_050010595.1 Solirubrobacteraceae bacterium | reverse complement strand
CGCGACTGCGCAACGTGCTGCTTTCGGCGGTCGACCGCGCGACAGCTGACCAGTGGGACCCGGTGATCGTTCGTGACGACGTCGCGCGCAGGTTCCTGGTTGGCGAGGGGATCGAGATCGGCGCGCTGTCTGTCCCGCTGCATCTGCCGCCCGGGGCCCACGTCCGCTACGTCGATCGCAAGTCGAATGCGGCGCTCGCCGAGGACTTTCCCGAGCTCGATCCGACACGGTTCGTCCCGGTCGACGTGGTCGACGATGGCGCGTCGCTGCGCAGCTTCGCTGACGCAACGCTCGATTTCGTCGTCGCCAACCACGTCACCGAGCACACGGAGGACCCGATCGCAGCACTGCAGTCACAGGTGCGCGTGCTGCGTGACGGGGGCGTTCTGTTCCTCGTCGTGCCCGATCGGCGCTTCACGTTCGATCGCGACCGGCCGGCGACGACGCTCGAGCACTTGCAGCGCGATCACGAGCAGGGACCGCAGTGGTCGCGGCGCGAGCACTACCGCGAGTGGGTGAGCCTCGTCGAGCGCTTCGATCCGCAGGATGTCGAGGCCCGCGCCGCAAAGCTCGACGCCGAGCAGGCCTCGATCCATTTTCACACCTGGCAGCTCGAGGATTTCCTCGCGTTGCTGGGCTACTGCCAGGACGAGCTCGAGCTCGCGGCGCGGCTCGAGCACGCTCAGATGATCCGCGCCGAGTTCCTGGTCGTCCTGCGCAAGCACGCACGTCGCGGCTAGCGGCCCGGCAGGTAGCCTTCGGATCAGGTGTCCGCTCGCCGTTCGCTCGAGGATCTTCGGTCACGTACGCGCTTTGAGCCGCGCGAGGCCGAGCCGCGCCTGCTGGCGGAGTGGCTCGCTTCGGGCGTCTTTCACCCGGCGCCGCTGGCCGGCGAGAACTACTCGATCGCGTTCCCGCCGCCGAATGTGACGGGCGACCTGCACATGGGCCACGCGCTGCAGGCGGCCACGCAGGACACGCTGATTCGCGCGGCCCGCCAGCGCGGGCAGCGCGCGAAGTTCATTCTCGGCACCGACCACGCGGGGATCGCGACGCAGATGCAGGTCGAGCGCCAGCTCGCGCGCGAGGGGAGCTCGCGCGTGGAGCTCGGCCGCGAGCGCTTCGAGCAGCGCGTCTGGCAATGGCGCGAGCTCTACGGCCCGAGCATCATCGAGCGCCTCAAGCAGATCGGCGCCTCGTTTGACTACGAGGAGGAGCGCTTCACGCTGGACGAGCGCTACGCGCAGGCGGTCGTCAAGGTCTTCGTCGAGCTCTTCGAGCGCGGCTACATCCACCGCGACCATTACATGGTCAATTGGGATCCGGGTAGCGGCTCCGCGATCTCAGACCTCGAGGTCGAGCAGCGCGAGGAGACCGATGAGTTGTTTTCGATCGCTTACCCGCTCGCCGACAGCGACGCCGAGCTGGTCGTCGCGACGGTGCGCCCCGAGACGATGCTCGCGGACGTCGCGGTCGCGGTCCACCCCGACGACGAGCGCTACAAGCACCTCGTCGGCAGGCACGTGATCCTGCCGCTCGTCGGCCGCCGGCTGCCGATCATCGCCGACGACTACGTGAAGATGGACTTCGGCACCGGTGCGCTGAAGATCACGCCCGGCCACGACCCGAACGACTTCGAGATCGGCCGCCGCCACGACCTGCCGGTCCTGTCGGTGATCGGCGAGGACGGGCGGATGAACGAGGACGCGGGCAAGTTCGCTGGTCTCAGCGTTGAGGAGGCGCAGCTCGCAGTGGTGAAGGAGCTGGAGGAGGCCGGAGCGTTGCGAGCGCGCGAACCCTACGTCCACGAGGTTCCCTACTCGCAACGCTCCGGGCGACGCATCGAGCCGCTCATCTCGCTGCAGTGGTTCATGCGGATGGACGACCTCGCGCGGCCGGCGATCGAGGCGGTGCGCCATGGCAAGGTGCGCTTCTTCCCGGAGCGCTGGGGCGAGGTGTACCTCGACTGGATGGAGGGGATCCGGCCCTGGTGCGTCTCACGCCAGCTGTGGTGGGGACACCGCCTGCCGGTCTACTACTGCGACGCCTGCGAGGAGACCTACGTCGCGGCGAGCCCGCCCGAGCGCTGCGGCGCCTGCGATGGTCCGCTGCGCCAGGACGAGGACGTCCTCGACACGTGGTTCTCGAGCGCGCTCTGGCCGTTCGCGACGCTCGGCTGGCCCGAGCAGACGCCGGAGCTCGCGGCCTTCTACCCGACGAACGTGCTCGTCACGGGGCGCGACATCATCAACCTCTGGGTCGCGCGGATGATCATGATGGGACTCGAGTTCCGTGGCGAGGTCCCGTTCCGCGACGTCTACATCACGTCGATAATCCAGGCGCCCGACGGGCGGCGGATGTCGAAGTCGCTCGGCACCGGGGTCGATCCGATCGACGCGATCGAGGCGCACGGCGCCGACGCGGTGCGCTTCGGCCTGCTCGTGATGTCCTCGAGCCAGGACGTCCGCTACAGCGTCGAGAAGATCGAGCAGGGCCAGGGCCTCGCAAACAAGCTGTTCAACGCCTCGAGGCTCGTGGTGCTGTCGATCGATCCGCAAGCCGCACCGGTTGCGCGGCCGAGCGCGATCGAGGATCGCTGGATGCTCGCCCGGCTGTTGAGGATCGATCGACAGCTCCACGACCGCATCGGCAGCTACGACTTCGCGCATGCAGCGCTCGAGCTGTACGACTTCATCTACGGTGAGCTGTGCGACTGGTATCTGGAGCTGATCAAGCCGCGCCTGCGTGAGCCTGGTCCGGAGCTCAGCTCGACGCTGCGCTTCGTGCTGCGTGAGACGCTTGCACTGGCGCACCCGCTGATCCCGTTCGTGACCGAGGAGATGTGGGCCTACGTGCGCGAGGACGCTGAGGGCCTGCTCGCCGGGCACGCGCGCGCGCGGCTCGACGGTGCGCTCGCCGATCCCGCGGCGGAGGCGGCGATCGAGCGCGTGATCGCCGCGACGCAGGCGGTGCGCAGCTGGCGCGACTCGGTCGCCGTGGCGCCGGGGGCGCGTGTCGTCGCGCGGATCGACGCCGACGGCTACGACGAGGTAGCCCACCTCGTCGCCGTCCAGGCGCGGCTCGAGCTGCGCGACCGCGGCTCGAACGGGGCCGAGCCCCAGGCAACGATCCCGATCCCGGGCGGCGCAATGGCGATCCTCGAGGGCATCGACGCCGCTGCCGCTGCGCAGCGCACAGCAAAGCGTCGCGAAAAGCTCCTCGCCGAGATCGAGCGCGCGCGCACCAAGCTCGCCAACCCCGCGTTCACCGCGAACGCGCCGCCCGAGATCATCGCCAAGGAGCAGCACAAGCTCAGCCAGCTGGAGGAGGAGCTGAAGTCGCTATGACCAATCGCAGCGCTGAGCCAGGCCAGCGCGCCTCCGACGAGGCGGAGCGCCTGCTGCTGCGACGCGAGCGCTTCGGGATGCGCTTCGGTCTCGACCGCATCCATCGCCTGCTGAACGTCCTCGGGCTGGCGAGGATCCCGTTCCCCTCGATCGAGATCGTCGGCACGAACGGCAAGTCCTCGACAACCCGTCTCACCACGGCGCTGCTCGAACGTCACGGCCTGCGCACGGGCTGCTTCACCTCGCCGCACCTGCTCAGCTACCGCGAGCGCATCCGGGTCGGCGAGGCTGACATCGCGCCGGAGCGCTTCGCCGCCACCGTCGCGCAGGTGGTCCGCGCGGCCGATCTCGTCGATCGCTCCCAGACGGATGCCGACGACCGCGTCACCCAGTTCGAGCTGTTGACTGCGGCGGCACTCGTGGAGTTCGCCGCCGCGCAGGTCGACGTGGCGGTCCTCGAGGCAGGCCTCGGCGGCCGCTATGACGCGACGAACGCCGTCGATTCGGGCGTTGCCGTGCTCACGAACGTCGGGCTCGAGCACACCCGCTACCTCGGGCCGACCGTCGCTGACATCGCGCGGGAGAAGCTCGCTGTGGTGCGGCCCGGCTCGACGCTGATCATCGGTCCTGCGATCGACCCGGTCGCGCGCGAGATCGCCCTGCGCACCGCGGCCGAGCGCGGTGCGACGCTCGTCGAGGTGGAGGACGAGCCCTCAGCGGACTTCGAGCTGGCAGCCCGCGGCGCCTATCAGCGCGGCAACTTCGCAGTCGCCCGCGCGGCAGCGCAAGCGTTTCTCGGGCGCGAGCTCGATCCCGCGGCGGTGCTCGCGGCAGCTCACAGCGTGAGCGTGCCCGGACGCTTCGAGGTCCATGACGGGCAGCCGCAGGTTCTCTTTGACGGCGCGCACAACCCCGGCGGGATCGACGCGCTGACTGCCTCGCTGCCCGAGTTCGTCGCTGGACGTCGCCTAGTTGCGGTCGTTTCGATCCTCGACGACAAGGATGCGGCCGCAATGCTGCGCGGCCTGCTGGCGCATGTCGATGCGCTCGTCTGCACCGCCTGCGCGAGCCCGCGGGCGCTGCCGGCGCCAACGCTTGCCTCGCTGGCCGGTCAGCTCGGTGCCGCCGAGGTGGTCATCGAGCAACGCCCCCACGACGCGATGGTCAAGGCCGGCGAGCTCGCCGGACCGGACGGGGTCGTGCTCGCGACCGGCTCGATCTACCTGTTGGCCGACCTGATGCGCGACGCCGGCGCGGCGCCGGGATCGACTCTCTGATGTGGGACGAGTCGCCTTCGCTGCTGGCGATGGTCGCCCTTGTCGCGATCGTCGTGATTGTGGTGATTCTCGTGTTCGCCGGCATCGGTTACGGCTTCGGTCGTCTGGTTCTGTAAGGGCGCTCGTTACACTCGCTCAACATGCGGGTGCCCTTCGCCTATTTCGGGATCAGCAGCAGCGGCGTCAACCTGTTCATAAACCTGGTGTTGCTGTTCGCGGCGATCCTCTGGCTGTCGCTCATTTACTGGACGCGAGCTGACGCCAAGCGCCGCCTCGACGACCCGCTGCTGGTGCTGTGTGCGACCGCGGCGTCGGTGTTCCCGTTCGTTGGCACGCTGATCTACATGATCGTGCGCCCGCCCGAGTATCTCGAGGATGCACGTGAACGCGAGCTCGAGATGCAGGCAGCGGAGGCGCGGATCGCCCAGGCCTCGGTGCTTGCTTGCCCGTACTGTCACGAGGAGATCGAGAAGGATTTCCTGCTCTGTCCGAACTGTCAGAGCCGCCTGCGCGACCCTTGCCCGCGCTGTCACCGTGCACTCGAGCTCACCTGGAGCGTGTGTCCGTATTGCGAGACTCATGTTGGCGGCAGCGTCTCTCACCGCCATCGCGAGACGTACGCAAGCGAGCTGCCGCCGGCCTGATCGCGTCGTGAGCCTCGAGCGACGCTCGCGCGCCGACTCTGGCAGGCTCTCGCCGTCAAGCAACTCAAGGAGACCGACTCGATGACCGAGCGCACGCTGATTCTCGCCAAGCCAGACGCCTACGCCCGCAGCCTCAGCGGCGAGATCCTCGCTCGCTTCGAGCGCAAGGGCCTGCGGCCCGTCGCGCTGCGCGTGGTGACGCTGACGCGCGAGATCGCCGAGCGCCACTACGCCGAGCACGCGCAGCGACCCTTCTTCGGTGAGCTCGTCGCATTCATCACCTCCGGACCGCTCGTCGCGATGGTGCTCGAGGGGAGCTCCGCGATCAGTGCTGCTCGCCAGGTGATCGGGGCGACGAATCCATTGGAGGCGGCACCCGGGTCGATCCGCGGCGATTTCGCGCTCGAGACGGGCCAGAACCTCGTCCACGGGTCCGATGGTCCCGAGTCGGCGGCCCGCGAGATCGGCATCTTCTTCCCCGAGCTGTAGGGCCTCGATCGTGCTCGTCCTCGCGTCGCGCTCCCCGCAGCGGCGCTTGATCCTCGAGCGTCTCGGCCTCGAGTTTCTCGTCAGGCCGAGCGATGCGCCGGAGATCGAGCACGGTGATCCGGAGTCGGCGGCGCGGGAGAATGCGTTGCGCAAGGCACTCGCGGCGGCGCCCGCGCCTGGTGAGCTGGTCGTCGGGGTGGACACGATCGTCGCGCTCGACGGGCGCATCTACGGCAAGCCTCGCGATGAGGACGAGGCCGCTGCCACGACTCGTGCGCTCGCCGGGCGCACGCACGTGGTAATCAGTGGCCTCGCGCTGGTCGAGGACGGCAAGCCGCCGCAGACCCATGCTGCGCTCACCCACGTGAGCTTTCGCGATCTCGACGAGGCGCTCGTGCGCTGGTATGTCGCCACCGGCGAGTGGCGCGAGCGCTCCGGTGGCTACGCGATCCAGCAGGCCGGCGGTGCGCTGATCCGCTCGATCGAGGGCGACTACAACAACGTCGTCGGCCTCCCGCTCGCGTTGCTGCTCGACCTGCGCCCGGACCTGATCGAGCCCGGCAGCACCCCGTAACTGAGTGGCCATGATCGTGGGGGTCGCGAAGTCGGGGTGGCCGGGGATCGAGCGGGGCGACGGTGGCGCATCCGCGCTGTTGCAGCGCCCGCGTCCGGTGAGCGACCTGCCCTACCGGCGCAGGCACTAAGGCCGTCACCACCTGTATTTGCAGTCTTTTTTGCGCCGGCATGGCAGGGCGCGCCCGGACCGGGGCGAAAACCGCTCCGCTACAATCGCCGCCAGGTGGGAACCCCCGTCCGCGATTCGCGCACCCTCGCCAGAGGGACAGACGCGGCGCACCTGCCCGGTCTCAGCGCCTCCACGATGGGTCTCTTTAGCCACATGACAGGTTTGGGCGGCCGCGACCTCGCGGTCGATCTCGGCACGGCCAACACGCTCGTCTACATGCGCGGACGCGGCATTGTCCTCTCGGAGCCGAGCGTCGTCGCGATCGACTCGCGCACCAACGAGGTCCATGCGGTGGGGATCGAGGCGAAGCGGATGCTCGGGCGAACCCCGGGGACGATCACGGCGATCCGGCCGCTGAAGGACGGTGTAATCGCCGACTTCGACGTGACCGAGGAGATGCTGCGCCACTTCATCCAGAAGGTGCATCAGAGTCGCTTCGCGCATCCGCGCGTCGTCGTCTGCGTCCCGTCGGGCGTCACCGGCGTCGAGAAGCGCGCGGTCGAGGAAGCGTGCCTGTCGGCTGGTGCTCGCGAGGCTTATCTGATCGAGGAGCCGATGGCGGCGGCGATC
This sequence comes from Solirubrobacteraceae bacterium, assembly GCA_050010595.1. Classification (GTDB taxonomy): domain Bacteria; phylum Actinomycetota; class Thermoleophilia; order Solirubrobacterales; family Solirubrobacteraceae; genus Palsa-513. Next base: position 14,481 of record JBEKKS010000023.1, on the reverse strand, counting down.
GGCGCGGGCCTGCCGGTTGGCGAGCCGACCGGCTCGATGATCGTCGACATCGGCGGTGGCACCTCCGAGGTCGCCGTTATCTCGCTTGGCGGGATCGTCGTCTCAGAGTCGATCCGCGTTGCCGGCGACGAGCTCGACAACGCGATCATCAACTACGCGAAACGCGAGTACAAGGTCCTGATCGGCCAGCAGACCGCCGAGGAGCTCAAGCTCGAGATCGGCTCTGCGTACCCGATGGCCGAGGAGCTCCAGGCGGAGATTCGCGGTCGCGACATCGTCACCGGCTTGCCCAAGACGGTCGTCCTGACGAGCGAGGAGATCCGCGGAGCCCTCGAGGAGCCATTGGCGCAGATCGTCGGCGCCGTCAAGGTAACGCTCGATCGCACCCCGCCCGAGCTCGCTTCGGACATCATGGACCGCGGAATGATGCTTGCCGGCGGTGGCTCGCTCCTGCACGGTCTTGACGAGCGAATGCGCCAGGAGACGAACATGCCGGCGCACATCGCCGAGTCGCCGCTCACCTGCGTCGCGGTCGGCTCGGGACGCTCGCTCGAGGAGTTCGAGGTGATCCAGCGAACGAATCGTCACGGCCGCAAGCGGGGGCGCCGGCGTTATTAGTGCGTGGCTGCCGGCGACCGTGCGCCTGCGCGCCGCGTAACCTGTAGCGCGACCCCATCGCTCGTGTACAAGAACACAGTTCGCCGACGCCGCGCAGTTCTCGGGCTGCTTGTCGCCCTCTCGGTGATTCTGCTGAGCGCGTCCCTGGGCAGTTCGTCCGGTGGGCCGCTGGGCGCCGTGCAGTCCGGCTTTCTCGACCTGTTCACGCCGATCGAAGACGGCGCGAACACGCTGTTGACCCCTGTCCGCGACGTTCTCCGGGCGATCGACGATGTCGCTCACGCGACGCACGAGCGTGACGTCTACCGCGCCGAGAATCGCAAGCTCGTCGCCGAGAACGCAGCGCTCGAAGCCGATCGCCGCGAGCTCTCCCAGCTGCGAGGCCAGTTCACGTTGGACCAGGAGCTCGGCGTGACGAGCTATGACCAGGTGGTCGCGCAGGTCACCGACGAGGCGCCGAGCGTCTGGTACTCGCACGTCACGATCGACGCCGGCAGCGACGCAGGGATCCGTACCGGCGATGTAGTGATCGACGGCGACGGGCTTGTCGGGAAGGTCTCGACCGTCAGCGGTAGCGCAGCCGAGGTGACCCTGCTGACCGATGCGAGCTTTGCCGCCGATGCGCGCGATGCTTCGAGCGGTGCCTGGGGGATCGTCGAGCCGGCGCCCGGCGGCCCGAATCAGCTCGTGCTCGACTTCGCGAGCAGCATGGACATCGCGCGCGGCGACTCGATCGTCACCGCCGGCACCGGTCCCTCGCAATTCCCGCCGAACATCCCGATCGGGCGCGTCACCGCGATCGACCCGACGACCCAGACGATCACGCTCGCGCCCTACGCGAACGTTCGCCAGCTCGAGCACGTAGAGGTCTTGACGCATCCGAAGGATCAGCGCGGCGCGCAGGCAACTGTCGCTCACCCCAAGCACGGGTCAACCGGCTCGAGCGGCGTCTCGCAGGGCTCCGCACTTGGCAGCAGGACGGGACGGGCCGGTCGATGAGGCTTCCCTGGCGCCGTCGCCGTCCGCGGGCGGCGCGCTCGCAGGCCGCGCACAGTCCGGCGAAGCTCTCGTTCCGCGGCCGCTGGCGCTCGAACGCGGTACCGCGGCGGCGCGAGGACGCCGCGCGCGGTCTGTCCTTCCGCCGCAGCACGAAGCGTCGACCGGCCTCGGCGCCCAAGCTCGGGGCCGCGAGCGGCTTGAGCTTCCGCCGCCGCGGCGCGAAGCGCCGCGAGCTCACCCCTCCGCGTGCGCTCGCGCGCTCGCTGAGCTTCCGCCGCCGGCGCGTCGCGCGACCGGCCGACCCGGAGCGGGTTCCGCGCAAGCTGACGCTGCGCCGTCGCCGTCCCTCGCCAGAGCGTCCGCCGCGCACCCAGATCGACGGTACCGGTCTCGCGCTTCGGCTCGTCGGGCTTGGCCTGCTCGCCGGGATGCTGCAGCTGCTCGTCGTCTCGCAGATCGCGGTGCTCGGCGTCAGCGCCGACGTGACCCCGCTCGTCGTCGCTTCGGCGGGCTTTCTCTGCGGCTCGCTAGCGGGCGCTGGGTTCGGCTTCGGTCTCGGCCTGTTCGTGGATCTCGCCTTCGTCCAGACGCTCGGGATCTCCTCGCTGCTATTCACGCTGATCGGTTACGGCGCGGGGCGGCTGCGCGAGCTGCGTGCGCCATCGGCCCCGCTCACGCGTCTCCTGCTGGGAGGGGCCGCGACGGTCACCTCGCTTGCCGGCTACGGCGCGATCGAGTTCATGCTCGGTGTGAACACGCCCGTCAGTACGGGACTCGTCGGCGCGATCCTCAAGACGACGGTCCTGAACTCGCTGATCGCGATTCCGGTCTACACGCTGACCCGCCGCCTGCTGCTGCCGGCGCTCCCCCACAGCGAGCGCCGTCCGCAGGGCGCCCCGACTCCGACCGGCGGGCTCAGCCCGCTCTCGCGCGCATGATCGAGCGGCCCGCGCAGCGGCGCGCACCGCTACCCCCGGTGCTCGGGCGGCGCGTCGAGCTGCTCGGCGTGCTCGTCGTCGTCCTCTTTGCGATCGTGGTTTTCCGTCTCTGGTACCTGCAGATCCTCACGGGCCGGCAGAACGTGTCGCTCGCGAACGCGAACGTCGCGCGTGACATCGCGATCCCCGCTGCGCGCGGCGAGATCCTCGATCGCGACGGTCGCGTCATCGCGAACGTGCACTCGGCGGCGATCGCGGCGATCGTCTGCGATGAGCTGCCGAGCGCGCCGGCGCGGCGCGTGGCGCTCTACACCCGCCTCGCCGGCGTACTGAAGCTGCCCGAGCGGCAGGTCGCCAAGACCGTCGGTGTGTGCGACAGCTACGCACCGGTCACGATCGAGGCGGACATCCCGAGTGCTGCGCTGATCTATCTCGCCGAGCACAAGTCGAGCTTCCCCGGTGTCGTCGAGCAGCAGAGCGATGTTCGCAACTACCCTTACGGCTCGCTCGCGGCGCAGGTCCTCGGATACGTGGGTGATCTCAGCCAGGCCGAGGAGTCCGACCCCGAGTTCAAGGGGGTCCCGGCGGGCAACGTGGTCGGCCAGACCGGGCTCGAGTACCAGTACGACAGTTACCTGCGTGGTGCTGACGGCGCCCAGCAGATCCAGGTTAACTCGCTGGGGGTCCCGACCGGCAAGCAATCGATCACCAAGCGACCGCGCGCCGGCGACAACCTGGTGACCTCGCTCGACCTGCCGCTCGAGCAGGAGGGTCTGCACGCGATGGCGGTCGCGATGCACCTCTCGCACCTGAACCATTACCCCGGCACGGCTGCCGCCTTCATCGCGCTCGACCCCGACAACGGCCAGGTGCTCGCGCTCGGCTCGGTCCCGTCGTTCAACCCGAACGTGATGTCGCGCCCGTTCATCAGCCAGAGCGAGTACAACGCACAGTCCGCAGGCGACGCGTTCCTCGACCGTGCGATCCAGTCCGTCTACCCGACGGGCTCGACGTTCAAGCCGATCACAGCGCTTGCCGGGCTCGCTGCCGGCCTGATCACGCCTTCGTCGCTGCTAGGCGGCACCGGCAGCGGCGGCTGCCTCTCGATCTCGGGTCAGGCGTTCTGCAACTCCGATGGCGCCGACTACGGTGCGAACGACCTCGACCACGCGCTCGAGGTATCGGAAGACACCTACTTCTACGAGCTTGGCGCGCTCGCCAACGCGCACGGCACGCTGATCCAGCACGTCGCGAAGTTGCTCGGCCTCGGCCACCCGACTGGAATCGACCTCCCGGGCGAGGTGAGCGGGTACGTGCCTAGCGCGCAGGCGGACGCTCGCCTCGACAAGGCGCACCTCGCGGACTATCCGGCCTGGACGATCGGTCAGAACGTGCAGCTGGCTACCGGCCAGGGCCAGCTTCAGGCGTCGCCGATTCAGATGGCGGTCGCCTACTCGGCGCTCGCCAACGGCGGCTACGTCGTCACGCCGCATCTCGGCCTCGCGATCGATAGTCCGTCCGGCAAGCTGATCGAGCACCTGGCGGCCCCGGCGCGCCGCGCGATTCCGAGCTACTACGACAGCTACCTCTCGACGATTCTCGCCGGGCTGCATCTCGCCGCGCAGGGCGCATCGGGAACCTCCGACGACGTCTTTGGCAGCTTCCCGCGGACCGTCTACGGCAAGACGGGGACCGCGCAGACGGTGACCGGGGACCCCAACGACGACCAGTCCTGGTACGTCTGCTACGCGCCCGACGCTAAACGCCCGATCGTCGTCGCGGTGACAGTTCAGCAGGGCGGCTACGGCGATCAGGCGGCCGCGCCGGCGGCGCGCATGATCCTTGCCAAGTGGTTCGGGCTGCCGGAGTCGGTCGTGCGCGGTACGGGGACGACGTTCTGATGGCGGTTCGCGCGATGCCAGGCAGGGAGCGGGCAGTCTCGCTGCGCGCTCCGCTGATCACTTTCGACCCGCTGCTGGCACTTGCAGCCGCCGGGCTCGGCGTTTGCTCCCTGATCGTCTTGCACGGCACTGCCCCCGGGTACGTGAGCCGCCAGGCTGTCTATCTCGCCGTCGGCTTCGTCCTCATGCTCGGTCTCTCACGCCTCGACTACTGGCGCCTGCGCGAGTTCAAGTGGGTGCTTTACGCGCTGATGATCGGCTCGATCCTGTTCGTGATCGCTGTTGGCAGCCCCGTCAACGGTGCGGCGCGCGCCGTCACGATCGCCGGGGTGTCCTTCCAAGCCTCTGAGCTCGGCAAGGTTCTGCTGATCGTCTTCCTCGCTGCGCTTGTCGCCGACAGCGCGCGGCGCACGTCGGCAACCGCGCTGACGATCCGAGTGATGGCGTGCGCGATCCTGCCGGCGGCGCTCGTCATCAAGGAGCCCGATCTCGGCTCGGGGCTCGTCTACCTGGCGATCGCCTTCGCGATCCTCTACATCGCAGGGATACCGGCGCGCCATCTGCTCGCGCTCGCCGGCGTCGGAGTAGGCGCGTTGCTCGTCGCCCTGGTGATCGCCCCGGCGCTGGGCGTGCACGTGCTGCAGCACTACGAGGAGCAGCGGCTAACAGGGTTCTTGAGCCCGTCGCAGAACCCCAACTCACATGACTACCAGCAGGCCCAGTCGGTCATTGCCGTCGGTGCCGGGGAGGGAACCGGTCGCGGCGCGGGTGCCACTCAGACCTCGCTCGGGCTCGTCGGTACCGAGGCGCCGACGGATTTCATCTTCACAGTTGTCGGCGAGCGTCTAGGCTTTGTTGGTGGCGCAATCGTCCTATCGCTCTACGCGCTGATGATCTGGCGAACGTTGCGCATCACAGCTAACGCCAAGAACCTCTTCGCGGCGCTGCTTGCCGCCGGGGCCATTGCGATGATCCTGTTCCAGGTCTTCGTGAACGTCGGCATGGCAATCGGGATCATGCCGATTACCGGCGTCACTCTTCCGCTCATGAGCTACGGCGGCTCCTCGGTCATAACCACTTTCCTTACCCTCGGCCTGCTGCAGTCGATCTACGGTCAGGCCCGTGTGGCAAGCGCACCCCGCGGTCGCGCGCTACGCGTCTAGACAGAAATGGACGTTCTTCGTGAAAAAACAAGTTTTGGTCAGCGTCTCTCGTGGCGAGACCCGCGTCGCGCTGCTCGAGGCCGCGACCGGCAAGCCGGGCGGCGCGAAGCGGCGCTCCGCTGCCGCCGACCCATCTCGCGGATATCGAGTAGCTGAGCTCTACCTCGAGCGCCGTGGCGCGCGCTCGATCGTCGGCAACATCTACAAGGGCGTCGTCGACAACGTTCTCGTCGGCCTCGAGGCCGCGTTCATCGACATCGGCCTCGACAAGAACGGCTTCCTGCACGTCGACGAGATCGTCCTGCCGGGCGTTGAGGCGCCCCGCCGCGGCCGCGGCTCGGGCAAGGAGACGATGGACATCTCCGAGCTGCTGGGTCCCGGCCAGGAGGTCGTCGTCCAGGTCGTCAAGGATCCGCTCAAGACGAAGGGCGCACGCCTTTCGATGGACCTGACGATCGCCGGGCGCTACATGGTCTATACGCCTACCGGCGAGGGCATTGGCGTCTCCCGGCGGCTGGACGACAAGGAGCGCGACCGCCTGCGCCGCGAGACATCGGGTCTCGACCTGCGCGGCGGCGGCGCGATCGTCCGCACGGCAGCCCATGGTGCGACTCGCGCCGACTTCGAGCGCGAGCTGCTCTACCTCTTCAAGCTGCATGAGGTTCTCGAGCGTCGCGTCGCCGAGGCGAAGGCTCCGGCGCTCGTCTTCCAGGAGGCGGACCTCGCGGTGCGCGTCGTGCGCGACATCTATTCCGAGCACTTCGAGCGCGCGATCGTCGATGACCCGGAACAGCATCACCGCCTCGTCTCGTTCTTCAGCCGCACCGCCCCCGAGCTCGTCGACCGCGTCGAGCTCTACGAAGGCGCCGTGCCGGTGCTTGACGCCTACAAGGTCACGCCGGTGATCGAGGGCATGATCGGGCGGCGCGTGGATTTGCCGAGCGGCGGCTACCTGATGATCGACTACGCCGAGGCACTGACGGTGATCGACGTGAACACGGGCTCGTTCATCGGCCGCGGCAAGGGCGCCCGCCTCGAGGACACGATCACGAAGACGAACCTCGAGGCTGCGGAGGAGGTCGTCAACCAGCTGCGCTTGCGCGACATCGGCGGCATCATCGTCATCGACTTCATCGACATGGCGCGCGCTCGCAACCGCGACGCGGTGATGAAGACGCTGCGCAAGTCGCTCGACGAGGACCGCACGAAGACCTTCACCGCCGAGATCTCGAAGCTCGGTCTCGTCGAGATGACGCGACAGAACGTCACCGAGGGGATCCGCGAGATCATGACCCGGCCCTGCCCGACCTGTCACGGAGACGGGGTGATCCGCTCCGAGGAGACGATCTCGATCGAGTTCGAGCGCCGCCTTCGCGATCTCGCAACAGCGAATCCGACGGCAGAGGCGTTCCTGGTTCAGATGAACCCGCGCGTCAGCGCCGAGTTCACCGGCCATGGCGGCCATGTCCTCCAGCTGCTCGAGCAGCAGACCGGCAAGCGGTTCTATTTCGAGGGCTCGGAGGGTCTCGCGCTCGATCACTTCCTCGTGACCTTCGAGGGCACAAGTGAGGAGGTCCTCGAGCGCGCGGTGCCGTTCCGCGTCGGCGACGAGCTGCTCGTCGAGATCGTCGAGCCGCACATGTACGACGCCGATGCAGGCGTCGCGAAAATCGACGGCTACATCATCTCGGTCCGCGGCGCTGCTCGGTCGGTCGGCGAGAAGCTGATGGTTCGCCTCACGCAGGTCGATCGCACGGCCGCCAACGCGGAGCCGCTCGACGGCGGCGCTCCGGCGGCGGAGGAGCCCGGTGATGCCGTACAATCAGCCCCTCGGCGCCGCGGCCGCAGGGGCGGACGGCGCCGTTCGGCTGAGAAAGAGCCTGCGAGCGAGCAGGTCTGAGCATGTACGCGATCGTAAAAACAGGTGGCAAGCAGTACCGCGTGGAGCAGGGTCAAACCCTGCTCGTCGAACGCCTGCCCGAAGCCGAGGGTGCGACCGTCGCGCTCGAGCCGCTGCTCTACCGCTCGGAGGACACGATCTTCGACGCCAAGGGGCTTGCGGGCGTTGAGGTCTCGGCGAAGGTCCTCGCCCACACGCGTGGCCCGAAGCTGCGCGTCTTCAAGTTCAAGCCGAAGAGCGGCTACAAGCGCCGCACCGGCCACCGCCAGGATCTGACCCGCATCGAGGTCACGAAGATCGGCCTGCGCGCCGCGCGCGCGAGCGCCAAGAAGGAGGCACCAGATGGCGCATAAGAAAGGCCTCGGCTCATCTCGCAACGGCCGCGACTCGAACGCGCAGCGCCTCGGCGTCAAGACCTTTGCCGGCGAGAAGGTCACCGGCGGCGAGATCATCGTCCGCCAGCGCGGCAGCCGCTTCAAGGCCGGCGAGGGCGTCGGCATGGGCAAGGACGACACGCTCTTCGCCCGCGCCGCCGGCACGGTCGTCTTCAGCGAAGGCCGCCGCGGCCGCGTAGTCTCGATCGACCCCGCGGAGTAGCTAAGTAGTTCGCCGGGCCGTTTGCGCGGTAAGACCGCGCCGACGCCTTGTGCAACCCACGAAGATCTATCGTTAGCGTTCGTCGGCCGCGCCTGCTTGAAGCGCTCGACTACGCCGCCTGCGCCTCCGCGTGGCGCGTCCAGGTCGCGTACATCTCCGCATAGGTCTCGCCGCGCGCTATGAGCTCGTCGTGCGGACCGACCTCGACGATCCGCCCGTCGTCCACCACCACGATCCGATCGGCTTTCATCGCTGTGGTGAGTCGGTGGGCGATAAGGACGGCGGTGCGTGCTTCGAGCAGCACGTCGAGCGCAGCCTCGATCTTGCTCTCGGAGAGCAGATCGAGGTTCGAGGTCGCCTCGTCGAGTACCAGCACGCGCGGATGGGCGAGGAACGCGCGCGCAAGGGCGATCAGCTGACGCTCGCCGCTCGAGAGGGACTGGCCGCGCTCGTGAACGACGGTGTCGAGGCCATCGGGCATGCGCTCGACGACGTCGCTCAGGCCGACGGCGTGGACCGCCTCCCAGACCTCGTCGTCGGTCGCGTCCGGCTTTGCGAAGGCGATGTTGTAGCGCAGGCTGCCGGCGAACAGGAACGGCTCCTGTGGCACGACGCCGAGCTGGCGGCGCAGCGAGTCGAGCGTCACGGTACGGATGTCGTGGCCGTCGATCAGCACGCGGCCGGCGGTCGGGTCGTAGAAGCGCGTGATCAGCTTTGCGAGCGTCGACTTGCCGGCGCCTGTCTGGCCGACGAACGCCACCGTCTCGCCGGGGCTGATTCGCAGGTCGATGTCGCGCACGACCGGCACCGCGGGGTCGTAGCCGAAGGTGACGTGCTCGAAGACGATCTCACCTCCGATCGAGGGCAGCTCCACGGCGTCCGCGGCCTGCGGCGTGCTCGGTTGCTGCGCGAACAGCGTGCGCAGCTTGACGATCGACGATCGGCCCTGCTGGAGCGTGTTGTACTGCTGGACGAGCAGCTGGATTGGCGCGAAGAAGCGGTTCAGGTAGAGGAAGAATGCGATCAGCGCGCCGATCGAGAGCTCGTGGTGGGCGACCATGTTGCCGCCGATCGCGAGCAGCGCGCCCTGGCCGAGGTAGCCGAGCAGGGTCGTGCCGGGCCCGTAGATCGCGTTGATCTGTGCCGTGTAGTTGTTCGCATCGCGGTAGACGCCGACGACGTTGCGGTGCGCGACGACGTTCAGCTGCTGGCGGTTGTTGGCAGCGACCGTGCGCACGCCGTGAAGGCTCTCTGACAGGTCGCCGAGGACCCCGGCGATGCCGTCGCGGACGCGGTTGTAACCACGCTCCGAGGCGGACCTGAACCACAGCGACGACGCTGTGAGGAGCGGCACGACGAGGGCCAGCGTGATCAGCGTCAGCTCGACGTTGAGCGTGAACAGCACGACGGTGATCACGACCATCGTCAGCGCCTGCACTGTCAACTGAGCGAGGCCGTCCTGCAGCAGCTGCTGCAGGTTCTCGATGTCGCTCGTCATCCGCGTCATGATCACCCCGGACGGCTGGCCGGTATAGAAGTCGAGCCCGAGTCGCTGCAGCTGCGCGAAGACGGCGATCCGCAGGTCGTTCATCACGCGCGCGGCAAGCCGTCCCGTCGCCATCGCGAGGGCGCGCTGGGCGAGCGCGGTGATCGCGATCGCGACGAGGAACAGGGCCCCGACGAGCGCGACGACGCCGAAATGCTTGTGCGCGCCGACCATGCCGCTGTCGATCCCGACGTCGATCAGCTTCGGGCCTGCCTGGTTTGCGATCGACACGACCGCTACGAGGGCCGCCGCAGCTGCGCCGAGGTGCCAGTGGCGGAAGATCAACCCGCGCAGCGTGAGTTGCTGAACATCGTCGCTGCGATAGCTGAAACGCGCCTGTGGCTCGCCCTGCTCCGGCTCGGTTGCGAGCAGTCTGTCGACACCGTCCTGCAGCTCCGGCGGGATCCCGGCAAAAGGCAGGCCGCCGCCCGGTGCCGCGGCGGACCGCGAGCCGCCCGCGTGCCCGAACGCGCCGCCGCTGATGTTGCCGCCACCAAAGCCGCCGAGGCTCACGCTTCCTCCTCGACCTGCGCGAGCACCTCGACGTAGAGCGGCGTCGTCTCGATCAGCTCTGCATGCGTTCCGTCGGCGACGATCCGTCCGGCATCGAGCAGCACCACGCGGTCGGCGAGCCCGATCGTCGAGAGGCGGTGCGCGACGATCAGCGTCGTGCGTCCCTCCATCAGCACGCGCAGCGCCTCGTGGATCCCCTGCTCGACCTGCACGTCGACGGCGCTCGTCGCGTCGTCGAGTACGAGGATCGGCGGGTTGACGAGCAGCGTGCGCGCGATCGCGATCCGTTGGCGCTGGCCGCCCGAGAGCGTGTAGCCGCGCTCGCCGACGACAGTCGCGTAGCCGTCCGGGAGCTCGTCGATGAAGTCAGCTGCGCCGGCCGCCACTGCTGCCGCCTCGATCTCCGCTTGCGCCGCGTCGGGCCGGCCGTAGGCGATGTTGTCGCGGATCGAGGCGGTGAAGAGGAATGGCTCGTCGAGCACGACGCCGATGTTCGCGCGCAGGCTCGCGACGGTCAGATCGCGCACGTCGTGGCCGTCTACCTCCACCGCACCGCTGCTGACGTCGTAGAAGCGCGGTAGCAGGCGCGAGATCGTCGTCTTGCCGCTCGCGGTGCGCCCGACCATTGCGACCGTCTCGCCCGCCTGCAGGTGAAGCGACAGATCGCTGAGCACCGGCGCTCCATCGCCGTAGGCGAACGTCACGTGCTCGAAGCGGACGTCCCCACGGCAGTCAACGAGGTCCACCGCGCCGGGCCGGTCAACGATCTCGGGTGCCTCGTCGAGGATCTCGAAGATCCTCCCCGCGGACGCTCTCGCGCGCTGGCCGAGCATGATCAGCATCCCGAGCATCTGGAATGGCGCTTGGAGCATCACGATGTAGGCGCTGAACGCGAGGATCGCTCCGACCGGCAGGTGGTCGTGGATCACGAGCCAGCCGCCGAACAGCAGCACGAGCGCGAGCCCCAGTTGCGGGAGGTTCTGGACGGTGGGTGTGAAGCGGGCACGGATGTCGGCGTCGCGAATGTAGGCCCACCGCAGCCGCTCGGCGGCCCCCGCAAGCGTCGTCAGCTCGCGCTGCTCGGCGACGAACGACTTGACGACGCGGACGCCGTTGATGTTCTCGTCGACGATCGTCGCGACCTCCGCGAGGCGCGCCTGGATCAGCCACGAGACGGGGAAGATCTCGCGGCGCATCCGCACGCTCGAGAGGAACACGAGCGGTGTCATCGACATCGCGACGAACGCGAGCGGCACGTTGATCGAGAGCATGTAGCCGAACGCGACGAGGGCGACGGCGCACTGCACGAGGATCGACGGCGCGAACGTGAGGTACATCTGCACCGAGCGGATATCGGAATTGGCGCGCGAGATCAGCTGCCCGGACTGGACTCGGTCGTAGAACCCGAACGACATCCGCGTCAGATGCTCGTAGATGATGTTGCGCAGGTCGAACTCCATCGCGTACGCGGTCCGCAGCAGGAACAGCCGCGACACGTATCCGGCGAGTCCGGCGGCGAGTGCGAGCGCGAAGACGATCCGCACGTAGTGCGACAGCGGCACGGTGTGGCTCTGCAGCGAGTTGGTGACGGCCTCGTTCAGCAGGTTCGGGATTTGCACCGCGAGGACGAGCGCGACGAACGAAGTCGTGAGCGCCGCCGTCAACGTCCACTTGTGCGAAAGCACGACGGGGCGCGCTCGCGCGATCCACGACTTGCTCGTGTCCGGGTCGATCGTCGCCCGCGGTGGCTTGTACTTGGAGGCGATGCCGGAAGGAAGGAGCGTGCTGGGTGGCGCGGCCGTCGCGCTCACGCCGCCGCCTTCCCGGCGCGGCGCGCGTCACGATAGGCGTCGAGCGCTTCCCGCCACGGCTCGAGACCGGCGAAGGCGGTCTCGACCTCGACCGGCAGGTGGATCGCGATCTCGTGCAGCCGCCGCTCGACTTCCCGCTCGGCTTGCTCGAGCACCTGCGTGCCGTCGGCGGTCAGCTCGACCCCTACCCTTCGACGATCGTCCTCGCCGTGGTGCCGCGCGACAAGCCCGCGCACCACGAGGCCGTCAACCACGCCGGTGAGGCTCGGTTTGCTGACAGCGAGCTTTTCTGCGAGGACGGACGCGGCCTCCTCGCCCTCTCCGAGCAGGCTCAGGACGCGGTACTGCGAGAGCGTGAGGTCGACGCTTGCCGCCGCCAGCTCGACCTGCCGCGCGAGCCGCGCGATCGTCCTCCCGGCGCTTGGTTCGGTAGCCACATCATTAGGATACCGAACTAATAACTCTGCTCAGACGAAGACGTCTGCCATTCGGACGCTGAAGCCAGGCACGGCGTCGCCGAGGTCGACGACCTCCGCGTTTGTATGGACGTGTGCATCGCCTTGCCCGCGATAGACGGTCGCCGTCTGCCGTGCCGGATCGAGGACCAGCACCGCAACCGCGCCGGCGGCAAGCCAGGCGAGCGCCTTGTCCTCGACCTCACCCCACGTGTCGCTAGGGGAGACGACCTCGACGGCCAGGTCGGGTGCTCCGGGCCAGTACGTCGTCGTGTGCCCATCCTCCGCAGTCCGAATCTTGCTCACGAACGCCGCGTCGGGCGCGCGCACGGTGTCCGGATCGCGGGCGATTAGGAATCCTGTCTCGGCTGCCAACCCGACGCCAACGTCGTGGTCCTTGAGGTGCATGAACAGGAGGCCTCCGATCCTGGCCGCAACGCGGCCGTGCTCGAATCCTGGCGGCGCCATCACGCGCAGCTCGCCGCGCACGAGCTCGTGCCGGTGCCCGTCGTCCGGCAGCGCGAGCAGCTCCTCGGCTGTGACTTGCATCGCTCCAGCGGCCATTTCAACGAGGCTACCCGCCGTCGATCGCATCTTCAACGTTCCCCTTCATGCTGCCGATACCGCCGCGGTTCGCACGGCGGGACAAGCCGTCCCCGACAATGTGTGTCAATGCTCTACGACAAGGCACGCATCTTCGTTTCGGCCGGCCCGGGCGGTGACGGCTCGATGAGCTTCCGGCGCGAGGCGCACGTGCCGCACGGCGGGCCCGATGGTGGTGATGGCGGCCACGGCGGCGCGGTCGTCGTCGAATGTGATCCGGCACTCCGTGACTTGCAGGCCTTTCGCCGTCGCCAGCATTTCCGCGCCGGGCGCGGCGGGCATGGCGGGGGAGCGCAGCGCCACGGCGCGAACGGCGCCGAGCTGATCGTGCGCGTGCCGCCCGGCACGCAGGTCACGACGGAAGATGGTGAGCTGCACGACCTCACGCGCCCAGGGCACCGCGTGCGTGTCGCACGCGGTGGCGCCGGCGGCCGCGGCAACAAGCACTTCGCGACTGCAACGCGCCAGGCTCCGCGATTCGCCGAGAAGGGACTCCCGGGCGAGGAGGGCTGGCTCGAGCTGCGGCTCAAGCTGCTCGCCGATGTCGGCCTGATCGGCTTGCCGAACGCGGGCAAGTCCTCGCTCCTCGCGCGGCTGACGCGGGCGGCGCCGAAGATCGGGCCACGACTTCCTCGCGCACATCGAGCGCACCGGGATCCTCATCCACGTGCTCGACCTCGCTCCGCTCGACGGCTCAGATCCGGCGGAGAACCACACGACCGTCGAGCGCGAGCTCGAGCTCCACGATCCCGCGCTTGCTCTGCGCCCGCGCGTGCTCGCGCTGTCGAAGGCTGACCTCGTTACGCCCGAGCACGCGAGCGAGCGGGCGCAGGCATGGCGGGCGCGGCTAGGCGATGCGGTGCCGGTATTCGTCACATCGAGTGCGACCGGCACGGGCCTCGAGCAGCTCGCCGGAGAGCTGCTCCGCTCGATCCCGCTGGAGCCTGCGGAGCTGGCGGTCGAGTCCGAGCTCGTTGAGCACATGACATTCCGTCCCGGCGCCCAGCGCGGCTTTCGCGTCGAGCGTGACGGCGACGGGCCGTTCCGCGTGGTCGGCGCCGGGATCGACCGGCTGCTTGCGCGTCACGACCTCGACAACGACGAGGCGCTGGCACACCTCGAGACGCGGCTGCGTCAGATCGGCGTCGTGCGCGCACTCAAGGAGCAGGGCTTCGAGCCCGGCGACGACGTCGAGATCGCCGGAATCCTCTTCGACCTCGACGCCTGAGGTGTGCACACACGAGTTGTGAACAAGCGGTGACGGTTTCGGCGACAGCGCCCACAGGGCGCTGCACGCATGGTAGAAAGCCCGCGCCTGCACGGCTCGGGGGGCCGGCACGCAAGTAATTGTTTGCCGAACTGCTGATTGCGGGAGGGTTTAGTGCGCCGTTTTCTTGTCACTGGAGCAACGCTGGCTGCGATGACGGTGGCGGCCCT
>JBEKKS010000022.1:0-32412 GCA_050010595.1 Solirubrobacteraceae bacterium | reverse complement strand
CGCGCTCTTCGTCCACGCCGCCTGACCCCAACGCGCCCCCGGAGACCTTCTACACTCCCTCTCCGCACTTGGTGGGCGTAGCTCAGTTGGTAGAGCTCCGGGTTGTGGTCCCGGCGGTCGCGAGTTCGAATCTCGTCGCTCACCCTCGGGAAGTGGCTGCAAATCGGCCGGTTTGTCGTCTTGACCAGAGCCAATCCCATGGACCAATTTGTGGCTGGGAACGCTCGTGGCGCGCGGTCGGCGGGTCAAATCGCCAGTGCTTCCGGGCCTGCTGCCGCCGGGATCCATTGTGCGGGCGTTCCTGCCGTCGCCGGTCGTTGAGGAGCTCTCGACACAGGCCGCACGACAAGGTAACTTGCGGTGGTGGGCGTGGATTTGATCATTGCCGAGAGCGCCCACAAGCATGGTGTTAGCGACATCAGACATGCCTACGCGAGTGTTTGAGCTCGACGAAGGGCTCACGATGATCATCGGTCCCAACCAGGCCGCGATCATCTACGAGATCGGCGTCGTGGACGGGGTCCCGGCGCCCGTGGTCGTCCACGCGATGAAGGCGCGAGACAGATTCCTGAGGTGATGAACATGCCACGAACAGTCCAAGACATCCTCGATCACGCCGACGAGCTCGCGAGCCGCTTCGAGAACTACGAGCCGACGCCGCAAGAAGAGCGCGACCCCGAAGCATTCGTCGCGCTTCGCGATGCCGTGCTGTCCCGGTCCGACGCGGAGCGCTCGCTCAAAGCCGCCGTCGACGACGCCCGCGCACACGGCTACTCCTGGGCGCTGATCGGCTCGCTCCTCGGCACCTCCGGTGAAGCGGCCCGACAGCGCTACGCCACCAAACAACGCGCATAGCGACCCACGCACCCAGCCCGCGCGCTCGCATCTGGGCGAGACCGGCAGCGAGTAGTCGGCGCGACGCGCTCCTACTGTGCGGTCTTTCCGGGAGCGTGGAGCACGGCCGATCGGACGCTCTCACCTCGCGCTGGTTCCCGTAGATGGCGGCTACCCCCAGGTACCTAGCTGTCGTGTTTCTGTGACTCCACGCCGATGCGAGCTTGGATCACCGCGAACCCTGCGATCCAGGTGAGCGCGATGACGCCGACACCGATGTAGGCCGCGGTCTGCGCCGCGGTCGCAAGCACAACAGCCGCCAACGCCGCGGTCGGCACGGCCCATCGCAGGAACGCACGACGGATGAAGCGCAGCTGCTCAAGAGCGGGTGCGTTGGGAGGCGGTGGCGGCCCGGAAATGCGACGTGCGAGGGCGCCCAGCACCGCTCCATAACCTAGCCATTTTGCCGCGGCCGGGCTAGACCCGGTGCGCTTGCACTTCGCGCATTGCGACAGCGTTGCCCGCGTTGTGGTTGCAGCTGCATCGCGTGGGAGCGACAACGACGGGCAGGCGAGTTGCGTCGCTGACAGGCGCTACCCTGGTTTGGATGGCTGCGCTGACGTTCAACGTCGTTTACGAGGATGCGGGCGAAGGTTGGGTCTATGCCCATGTCCCGGAACTGCCCGAGGTGCACACACAGGGCGAGGATCTTGATGATGCGCGTGCGATGGTCAAGGACGCGATCGCGTTGGTGCTTGAGGAGCGTCGCTCGCGTGGCGAGGCGCTTCCCAAGACCGGCTGGGCGCTCGTCGAGGCTGTTGAGATCGCTGCGTGAAGAAGCGCGACCTCGAGCGGCACCTCGCTGCTCACGGCTGCTCGCTCGTCCGTCAAGCCGCTCGCCACGAACTCTGGGCTAACGCGACGTCAGGTCAGCGGGCCACGGTGCCGCGCCACCGCGAAGTCAAGACGCCCACGGCGCGAGCGATCTGCCGCCAGCTCGGCATCCCTGATCCGCCCGCCGCAAACTGAGGAACCGGGACAGTCGCCTCTCGCGCTGAGCGACAACGTGGCGGCAATCGCAGCAGACGCCTCTTCACCCTCGAAGCAGCAGCGTGCCTGGCAGTCCGTTCGGCTTCTGCTGCTCGTCCTTTGCCCGCGTCTCGCAGACGCGGAACACATCTCGTTTGCGTCCCAAGCAGGTCCGCAGTCGGCCGCTGAGATCGGCGCTGCGGTGCAGTTCTCAATCGATGTCGATGCTGGGGAACAGGTCGATCTCGAGGTCGGCTGCGTGGGCAACGAGCAGGCGGCTGACGAGTCGCGACAGCGCGCGGCGGTCTGAAGCCGACAACCGGTTCAGCAGCGCGAAGACGTCCGCTCCGAACTGCGACGAGACGTCAGAAACGAGTGATCGGCCGTGGTCGGTGAGACTGACCAGCACGGCACGTCCGTCCGCTGGCGAGGGAGCGCGTGCGACGAGGCCACGGCGCTCAGCGCGCTCAACCAGTCCGCTAACGCTGGACTTGTCGAGGGCCAGGAGCCTGCCGAGCTCGTTCATGGTCGGTCGGCGGTCGCGCAGCACTCCGAGCAGCCGCATCTGGATGATCGAGAGATCGTGCTCGGCTGCACGCCGCTCGAGCAGGCGATGGATCACGAATGACAACTGAGCCAGGCCGTCGACTGGGCTCAGCTCTCGTGTCGCCGCAGGCCCGGGACGATCGATCGATTGAGATGCCATGCCCGCGGAATGTACTTGATTTAGTCCGTGCCACCAACTAGATTAGTACGTGGCACTGACTAACGTTTGGGTGGATGGGCTTGCCCGCAGAGAGGACCGACGATGGCGAACATGAACGCGGCAGTCGTGACGTCATTCGACCAGCCGCCGCAGTACCAGCAGTTCGAGGTGCCACAGCCGACCGCCGGAGGGGAGCTGCTCGTCGATGTTCTCGCCGTCGGCTTGCACCCCCGCGTCCGCAGCGGCGCCGCCGGCGCCCACTACACGAGCACCGGGTCGCTGCCGATGATCCCTGGCATCGATGGAGTTGGCCGGCGGCCGGACGGCAAGCTGATCTATTTCATTGCCAACGACGGCGTTCTGGGAACGATGGCGGAGAAGGCTCTAGTCGATGAGCGGCGCTCGATCGAGCTGCCCGCCGACGCCGACGCCATGGCGGTCGCCGCCACGCTGAATCCGGCGATGTCGTCCTGGGTCGCCCTGCGCCTCCGCGTTCCGATCGATGCCGGGCAGAGCGTCCTCGTGCTCGGAGCCACTGGCAACGCCGGTACGATGGCCGTCCAGGTGGCCAAGCTGCTCGGTGCAGGCCGTGTGGTCGGCGCCGGGCGCGACCTCGAGCGACTCAACGCGCTCACCACGGTTGGTGCTGATGAGGTAGTCCAGTTGACCGACGACGCCGAAGCGACGGCCAAAGCTATAGGCATCGCCGCGGCCGAAGCCGACATCGTGATCGACTACCTGTGGGGGAGGCCGGCCCAGCAAGCGATGATGGCACTACTAACTGCACGCATCGACCGCAGCCGCGAGCTGAACTGGATCCAGATCGGCGCGATGGCCGGGCCGACGATTGAGCTGCCCTCCGTCGCGCTGCGCTCCTCGAACCTTCGCCTCCAAGGCAACGGCCAAGGAGCCGTCTCGAGGGAGGCCTACCTCGCCGCACTCCCCTCCCTCGTCGACCAGATCAACGCCGGCGCGCTTACGCTCAAGGCAAACCCAAAGCCGCTCGCGGACGTGGAAAAGATCTGGGCCACCACCGACCGACCAGGCGAGCGCACCGTGCTCGTCCCCTGAGCGCGACACCGGCTCGACCCCGCCACAGCCCCAACCAGCCGGCACCTCACGGACCCCGGAAGAGCAAGAAACCACTCCCGACTTCGTCGATCCCTACTCTCGCCACAAGGGGGAGCACATCGCGCCCGCTCTCGGCCAGCAAGCTAGCGTCGGCGCACACGTTCCGCTCACGACCGCAGTGGACGAGTTGCAGCACTCTGGGCCGTGATAATCAAGACGCTCGCTTTCGCAGGCCAAAGCAGCCACGCGACCCGCAACCCACCACGTGACCCCCTTCGCGTGAACTGGAGCATCTGGATCGCAGGGCCCTCACTACTGCAACGGCCGCACAGCAGGAGCGCGTCGAGCGGACTACTCGCTACCGGTCTCGCCCACAGCCACGCGTGGCCGCAGGCTCGAAGAGCAATCGTCAGGTGGATTGCGCCGTAATCTGAAGTGGTGCTTGCTCGCAACGATCTGGTCGTTCGGCTCGATGAGTACGGGCAGCGCCTGATGCGGGTGATGCGTGTGCGCGAGATTCTGGGCGACCCCTCTGTTCCAACCTCCCGGTGTATCGCCACTGCGGTTGTCTTTGATCGAGTGGTCCCGGTGCCGGAAGCCGCTGTTCACGCGTATCGCCCGGCAACAACGGAGGAGATCGAATTGGCCTCGCGGGAGGGCCTCCTTCCGCCGGCGGTCGACGACTACGCTGGCGGCGGCCTTGAGTTGGGGTCGTCTGGGATCGGCGAGCCGCTCAGACCAGGCCCATGATCAGATGCCGGTGGGGCGATGTTGCCGATTCCCGAGCCGTCAGAACACGAGCACGGCTAGACCGCCATGCCGCGCGGGATGGGAGCGGCCGATCAAACGCGCTCCGCCATCCCCAAAGAAACCAGAGCAGGAGCGCGCTGACCCGCAGGCTCGCTCTCGCTGTCGTCCAGCAGGGGTGTTGGAGGGTGTCGCTTGACGCTAGGGCTCGGCGAGGATCGCGTGTGTGCCGATGCGTCGCCAGATCACGTGGGGCTCGTCGGCGAGGACCGCTGTGGCGTACTCGAATGTTGCGCGTCCGTCCGGTGCGAAGGTGATCTCCCAGATGCCGGGGTGTCCTTGGACGCGGTGCACGTGCAGCGCGGGAGGGAACGCCGGCGGGGACTCGCGTAGCGCCGTGATGAAGAGTGGCAACATGGCCAGGAACGCGTGCCGTAGCTCCGGGGAGAGTCGGCGGAACTCGCGGTTTAACCTGGCGAGCGCCTCGAACGTCGGCACGCGTTGGGTGCTAGCTCTCTGGTGGCAGATCGTCTGCTGCGGCTGCGACTCGCTCGAGGTGCGCGGCGAATTCCTGATCGCGAAACACGCGGCCGTCGGAGTCGCGGATTACCTCGGAGAGCAGCTCTCGCTCGGGGCGCAGCAGTAGCGTCCCGTCCGCGCGGCGCTCAACGATCTCATAGGAGCCAGCGATCCCTGGCTCTGAGAGAGTGATCCGCTTAGACCGCGAAGCCATACCTGGATTCTCGCAGGCCACGCGGTCCAAATCGAGCGACCGACGGAGCGGACCCCCCCCATTCGCGCCGCGCGGCCTCGCCAGGGACGGGTAGGCGGGAGACCGAGAGCGCCTCTTCCTTCCCCGCCGGCCGTTCCCGATTGTGCGGTGCGCAAGCGCCATGTCCCCGATAGCGACGTCGCAAGTGGGAGGTATCCTGGTGAGGTGGATGACGACCGCTCTAACGGATCGCGCGCTGACCGCAAGGTTGATCCGCATCGTGACGCGGCGACTCGCAGCTACGGGATGCTCGCCGGGCTTGCGCCCGGCCGGTCATTGTCGGATGAGCTGATCGCTGAGCGCCGCCAAGAGGCCAGTCGCGAGGACGCCGCCGAGCGCGCCGCCCACGCGGCGTGAGCGACGACGCCGGCTTCGTCCTCGACGCATCGGGTTACTCGCTCATCTGCTCGCAGAGCCCGGCGGCGACGTCGTCCGCGACAGCCTCGCCGAGCAGACAGCGGTCATCAGCGCCGTCAACTGGGCGGAGGCACTCACGCGGCTTGCCTCGGCCGGCGCAGATCCCGTCGAGGTAGCCCAACGTATCGCTTCCGAGGCGGGCCTCGGCGACGCGCTCACAGTTGTAGCGCTTACAGCCAGCGACGGGCCGGCGATCGCAGCGTTGCGCGCCGTCACTCGCCATCTCGGTCTCTCACTGGCAGACCGCGCATGCCTGGCACTCGCGCAGCGCCTCGGCCTGCCGGTTCTGACCACCGACGGTGCCTGGGCCCAACTCGAGATCGGCGTTGAGGTTCGCCTCGCGCGCCCGTAACCGACCGGCAGCCCGCGCCCAGTGACCGCGAGCTACGCGTGTGCCGAGCCCGCTCGCCCCTCAGCGGTCCTGCTGTCGCTCCTATGTCTGTCGCTCCTATGTCAAGGCGGGTTCGCTATTTGCGGGCTTGTAGAGGAGTTTCCAGAAGTGCCGGGCGAGGTGTCGTTTGAGGCAGCGGAGGGCTTCGAGCTTCGTTTTGCCCTCAGCGATCTTGCGGTCGAAGTAGGCGCGCGTCTGCGGGTCGGTGCGCAGTCTCGATAGCGCGATCGTGTGTAGTGCCCGGTTGAGTTGACGGTCGCCGCCGCGGTGCAGGCGGTGGCGGATGGTGTTGCCGGAGCTGGCGGGGATCGGGGCGGTCCCAGTGTGCCTGGCAAAGCTGGCTTCGGTGGGGAAGCGCTCAGCGCCGGCGGTGTGGCCGACCAGGATCGCCGCGGTGATCGGGCCGCAGCCGTGCTCTGAGAGCAACTGCGGCGAGTGAGTCTCGATCAACGTGTTCAGCTCGGCTCGGAGCTCGAGTTCCTGTCGCGTGATCTCGTTGATCCTTCGCAGCAGTCCTTTGGCGACCCGGACCTGCGCACCGTCACCGAGTCTTGCGAGGCGGCGAGCGACTCTTGCGCGAATGCGCGGCCCGACAAGGCCACTGGGGCGCAGGCTGGCCTCGAGCGCCGGGTCGATCGCGAGCAGATGCCAACGCAAAGTGTTGACTGCCCTCGTGCGCTCAACGACGAGCTGGTCGCGGTAGTCGCTGAGCAGGCGAATCTCCATCGCCTGCTCGTCAAGGAACGCTGCCGGGAACCGCTCGACGCCCTCTCTGAGTGCTGTATGTGCGACCGCGAGCGCGTCGATCCGATCAGACTTCCCTGGCTCGCGAGCGCTGCGTCTCGCGTTCGCTGTCAACGCCGGCGGGATCCTGATCACCCGCTCACCAGCAGCAACCAGCGAGCGCTCGAACCGGCCCGAGACGTGCCGGCAGTCCTCGATCGCCCACACCCGCTCATCACCCAGACCGGCGACCAGGCGAAGGGCGACGAGCGCGCCATCGTCGCTCGCAACGACCGTTCGCTCGCCAAGCACGCCGCCAGTTGCCGCGTCGACCGCGACAAGCGTGTGCGAGCGCTTGTGCGTGTCCACCCCGATCACAATCATCTACACCATCCCCTTCGTTGGTCACAGCCAATGGAGCGGATCTCCGGTGGACAGACCTCAGTTGGGGCGGTGCCACGCTCCTATCAAGTCACGCCGGCGATCCTCGGGCGGCGACGGGCGACAACACAAAACCAGGTCAGACCCAGAAGTCGACAGGGCGGGAAAGAGTCAGCCCGCCGCCGCCCGAGAACCCAACCCGGCCAATCGGACGTCACCAACCGCCAACCCCACCATCCCACTGAGGGCGGGAACAGGAGCGTGGGGTGATCGCGGCGGGCTCCTGCTAATCGTCGAACTCGAGGCGCGGGTCGGCGACCGCCCTTGCCACCGATCCTCGAGGCGAAGCGATCGCCGCGCCCTGGTTTCTGCGTTAGGAGGCCCTGCGGTGTCGTTGGATGGTGAGCGCTGCGCTCGGGGCTAGGAGGGATTTGGGTTGTCGTTTGATGCGCTGCTCAGGACGTGCATCTCGTCAGCGTGAGCAGCGGGATTTGCCGCGTAGTGTTGGCTTGAAACTCGCCCAGGGTGGGCGATGCCGCGACCAGTTCCGGCCACAACTTGGCGCGCACGGTGCCGGCGGCTTCTTCGGCGACCGCGGTGAACTTTTCGGTTCCGAGTTCGACCTCGATCGTCGGGTGTGTCTTGATGTTGTGGTACCAGGCGGGGTGCGTCGGCGACCCGCCGTTGGAGGCAGCGATCACCAGCCGCCCGTCGGGCAATGAGTTGTATGCGACCGGGGTGACTCGCTTGGCTCGGGTTCTGGCGCTGAGGTGGTGGATCAGGACGATCGGCGTGCCGGCCAAATCTCCGCCGACGCGTCCCTTGTTTGCTCGGAACTCGGCGATCACGCTTTCAGTTAACTCACTGGACATGCTCAGGCGGCGCGGCCGTGACCCGGTAGGTCAGATTGATGCGACCGGCGGGAGTGGCCTCGCTGGCGACGAGTTCCAGGTCCTGTCGCCGGACGATACCGTCGAACAGGGCCGCGCCCGCCCCAACGATGACGGGGTGCACAATGAGGCGCAGTTCGTCCAGCAGCCCGGCGTCGATCAGGCTCCTGACGAGGCCAACCCCACCGACGATGTAGACGGCGCTGCCGGGCTGTGCCTTGAACGCCCGGAGTTCATCGAGATCGCCAACGATCCGTGCCGTCGGCCAGGCGACCTCGCGCAGGGTGGTCGAGAGGACCAGGTGCGGGGTCTCGGCGGCGACGCGTGCGTACTCGACCTCACGCGGATATGGGTCGCGTCCCAGCCACTCGCTGACGGTCGTCGGGTCCTCTCGGATCGCCGCCCAGAACACTTCGTACTCGGGGAACATTCCGGCGCCCAGGACGAACGCGTCGACCCGCGGAACCATCCCGAGACCATCGGCCCAGGAGTCCACCCAGTCGGCATGGCCGTCCGAGTCACGGCTGTAGCCATCGAGTGTGACCTGCATCGCCGCAATGAACGTTCGTGATGGTGTTGTCGTCATGTTCATCTCCTGCCGAGTGTTGGCGTGGACTCAAGCGCAACCTATGGTTGCATAACCAACGGGAAGGCGCAACCGTAAGTTGCACGTCCGTGGTATCGTCACGGCCGTGTTGCCCGACGCCATCACGCGGGAGATCGAGATCGACGCACCCCCGGAGGTGGTCTGGGGGATCGTCACCGAGGCGCGGCATCTGGCCGGCTGGTTCAGCGACGAGGCCGAGATCGACCTTCGGCCGGGCGGCGCGATGCTGCTCACCTGGCACGGCCATGGCACCTACCGCGCACGCGTCGAGACCGTCGAGCCACCGGTGACGTTCGCGTTCCGCTGGGTGCTGCGCGACGGCCAGGAACCAGCGCCCGGCGGCTCCACCCTAGTCGTGATGACGCTTACTCCAACGAACTCCGGAACTCGCCTGCGAGTCGTCGAAAGCGGCTTCTCGGACCTCTCCTGGCCCGAACACGAGCGAGCCGGCTACGCCAGCCAGAACGCCTCCGGATGGATCAAGGAACTCGACGAACTGCGCGCCTACGCCGCGCGAGTCACGAACTCGCCCCACGCGTCGTGACACGCACCGGCGAGGACGCCGATCGCCTGTGGGCAGCGCTCGGCGATCCGATGCGGCTTCGCCTGCTCGACCTGCTGCTCGAGCGCGGCGAAACGACCGCCAGCGCGCTCGCCACCGAACTCCCGATCACCCGACAAGGAATCGCCAAGCACCTCCAGGTCCTTCAGCGTGCCGATCTCGTCCAGGCGCACCGGGCCGGACGTGAAACCCGCTTCATCGTGCGCAACGAACGCCTCGCCCAGGCCCAGCGCCAGATGGCGCTCATCGCCACCCGGTGGGACCAGCGCCTTGGCAGCATCAAGCGGATCGCCGAGGCCGCGCACACCTCGTCGCGTGCCACCGACTATGAGTAGCGCGACGCCGCGACGCACGCGCACGGGCGGGCGTCCTCGTCGTGGGCGTTTGCGATAACGGGCGGACGCTCTCTGCGGCTCCTGCAAATGCTCCGCAGCGCTAGTGACGCGCTGCGACCCAGACGCTCGTTATCTGGGAGAGCCGTGCGTGGCTTGCTCTAGGTGCGGGGTTGGCCCCTAGCCGGCCGGTGACAGCTCGACGAGCCGTTGGGCCAGCTCGCGCGGGCGCGAGAGCATCGGCAGGTGGCCTCCGGCGATCTCGTCGATTTCCAGTGCGAGTCGCTCGCGCGCGATGCGACGCTGGAAGTGCGGCGGAAAGAGCCGGTCGCCATTCGGTACCAGCACGCGTGTGGGCACTTGCGGCCACACGTCAAGCGGCCAGGGTTCCATGAACATTCCGCGTCCGGGCGCGCCTTGGAAGCGTTCGTTGGCTCGGGCGACAGCCGGATCGACGTCATGGAGGAACACCGCAGCTAAGGCATCGCGCCCCCAGGCGCTCATCGGTCCGTGGCGTTCGAGAATCTCGCCGATCGCCTCGTCGTGCCGGGTGTTGTCCCACCATTCGCCCGCTGTCTCCCGCGGCTTGGGGATCATCGGTGCCAGAAGAATGAGCTGCGCCACAGGCACTCGCGCGGCGACCAGCGGCCCAGTGAACGCGCCGAGTGACTGAGCAACGATGACCAGCTCAGCGTCGTCTGGCAGCGCCCGCACGATCGCATCCGCGTGATCACTCGGTCGCGCATCCTCATCGCGTAGCGGAAGAGGCGGTGCCATAGAGCGCTGGCCGAGATCGCTCAACGCCTCGATCGTGGCGCCGTACACACGCGGGTCGATTCCCGCGCCTGGAATCAGGACGAACGTCGCCACGCAGCGGGCAGGGCCAGCCGAGTTGTCGTCGCAGCCTCCGGGATTCCTCGCGCCCTAGTCGGCGATCGCGAGCGCGATCAGACGCTCGAGCGTCGGGATGTTGGCCTTGCCGGACATCTCGGCGCCATAGCCGGTCGTGCCCTTGTCCTCGCCCACTCCGCTAAACGGCTCGCCGTCAATCGTGGCGTTCCAGCTGAAGGATGTCTTGCCGAGTGCCGGAAGAGCCGCGAAGCTCACCTTTGTCCCTTTCGGAAAGCCGCTGAGAGCGGTGGCCTCGGCCTTTGACAGGGTGGCGAGGTCCGCTGCCGGTATGCCGGGCTCCTTGAGAAGCGTGACGACCGCCGCACCGGTGTACTCGCACTCGAGCGTCGTCTTCACCAGCGCGGCGCCCTCGAAAGACACCTTGGTGCCGAGGATCGCCGTGACCTTCGCGGCGGGCAGCTTGGAGCAGTAGACGGCCGCAGGGGAACTCGACGCGGCGGAGGTCGCCCCCGGGACCGAGGCCAAGCACGCACCGGTCACGACCAGCACCACGGGCAGGCGCAAGAGATGCCTGGCGTGTCGAGGCGGGCGGATGATGCCTGTTCGTGCGACGCGCATAGCTTCTCCTTCGATATAGGCGACACCCGGGCCGGCGAGCTAGCACGTCCCACTCTCGGCGAGATCATTCGTCGGCCCCGTTGTTTGCGCGGCCCATCGTAGACGGCCCTCATTCCCAGCGCCCAGAACACGCTCCTAGACAGTGCGTACCCGCACCTGCACTCCGGTAGCGGCGCTCACGCACGCCGGGCGCGGTCCGGATAGGAGTCAGGCCTCGGCCTTGGTGGCATGATTAGTCAGTGCGCCGCTTGGCAGTTCTCAGTGTCTTAGCGTGCTGTCTATGCATGCCGGCGCTTGCCGCGTCGCAATCCAAAGTCGACCTCTGGACCGCACTGGACGGCAACGTCACGTGCGGCGCAGCGATCCACGTGCCCGGCAACCCTGCAAGCGAGCTCATCTGCAGCGACGCTCGCATTCCAGCTCCCAAGAACGAGGGACCTGCTGCTGGGGATCCCGGGTTCGTGTTCCTCGCATCCTCCGGCCGCCCGGTCCTCGCGCGGACAAGCCAGGACACCTTCGCCGGAACAGGCAACCCCGTGAAGCTACCCGCAGGAACCAGGTGGCATCTCGACACCGTCGAAGTCACGTGCACGATCAGCGCGCAGTCCGTTCGCTGCGTGAACGGCGCGCATCACGGCTTCACGATCACAAAGCGCTCGTACGCGGCCTTCTGAGTCACCGAGTTCGCGCTGACGTGCCGAGTGCAGCGTCAGAGGAATGCGGCGACTTCGTCCGGTCGTATCCCGAGTTCGCCGAGCAGCACCGCCGCGCGCGGCCCGTGTTCGCCGCCAATCCGGTCGGGCACGCGAGCGCCGGCCGCCAGCAGCATCCGCACGATTTCGGCGTACGGCTCGGGATCGATCTCGGTAACTGTCGCCATCGTCGGTCCGCCCTCAGCATCCTGGCAGTGACGCGAACCGTGCAGGGCAGCACCGATCGCGCAACCGCCATCGCGAAACTCTGTTGCGGCGCCGCGGGTGAGCAGGTCTGTGGTAATCGCGACCCGCCCACGCCAGCACCCCTCACGCAGTGGGTCATCCTCGCTGGCGGGGTTGCCGTCGACTCGCGCGCCCGCCTCGAGCAGCTCGTGGACCGCAGTGCGGTCGCCGCGCTGGACGGCGAGGATCAGCATCTCATCGAGCAGCTCGGGCGCGATCGCCG
This sequence comes from Solirubrobacteraceae bacterium, assembly GCA_050010595.1. Lineage (GTDB taxonomy): Bacteria > Actinomycetota > Thermoleophilia > Solirubrobacterales > Solirubrobacteraceae > Palsa-513. The sequence goes on along the minus strand of JBEKKS010000022.1, from coordinate 20,319 downwards.
TTCCCGGCGCACTCGAATCGTCGGCGCCGCGGTCTCGCAGGAGTGCGACCACCGGTCGGTCATCCCAGCGCAGCGCGATCTGAAGTGGCGTCAGCCCATGCTCGTCAGTCTCGTGGAGCGGGGCGCCGGCGTCGAGCAGCGCCGCCACCGTCTCGACCGGGCGCCGGCGCCAGAGCGCCTGGTGCAGATGGGCCGCCCATGGCCGGACGCCGTGGGAGCAGAACATCGCCACCATCGGATGGTTGTTGAAGTTCAAAGCGCGCCCGAGGCAGTAGGCGACGACCTCCCGGTCGGTGCCCGCTTCGATCAGCAGGCGAGCGCAGGTCGGATCGCGGTGCTCGCAGGCGTGGTAGAGCGCCTCGCCGACGGTGTGGTTCGGCCCGGCGTCATTCGGATCGGCGCCCGCGGCGAGCAGCAGCTCCGTCAGCTCCCGGTCGCCGGCGATGCCCGCCGCACCGTAGATCGGCATCTGCAGCCAATCCCCGTGCATAAACGAAGCGTTCGGGTCCGCCCCGGCCGCCAGCAGTACGGAGACAACCGACCGGATCCCCGCGGCACGGTCTGGATCGGTTCGCAACAGCCGCGAGAAGCACGCGTACAACAGCGGTGGCCAGCCATTGGGCCCGGTCGGCTCGTGGGCCGCATCGGGATGCATCTTGAGTCGTCGAGTGACTTCGTCGGCCTCACCCGCCACGCACGCGGTCGCCAGGTCGTGACGGGCGATGGCCGGGTCGAGCTCGAGGATCGTGGCCGCGCGACGCGGGTTATCCGAGCACGCACTGGCGGTCAGGATCGCTGCGCGCTCGGCCGCGCCGAGCGTTAGCGCATCGACGTGGGCCTTCAGTCGCGGCCACGACGCGAACCCGTACTCCCGGGCGATCGCCAGCTGCGCCACCGCGAGCGACCGAAACTCACCAGCGCGGCGACGGGCCTTAGCCTCGTCGCGAAGCCACCGCAGGTCCGGGCGAGCAGGTAGTGACTTGGACATGTGAACTCCTCTCACGGTCACCCGACGGGCCCGCACGCCGGAACCGGAGATACACGTCCGTCACCAGGCGTCAATCACAACGCTCACAGGTGGGCTTGGAGCCCTGTCCGCGGACCGGATGCGTCCTGCACGCCCATCGAACGATACCGCGGCGTGTAACTGCGGACGCGGCGAAAACAGATCCGCATCGCTCTCCCATGCGACGACCGAGCTGCACCGAGCCAGCAGCAGCCCACGGTCCCCGGGGCCGAATTTGGTGGGAGGAGCAATCTCAGCGTGGCGGGTCGTGACTGCTTCGCGCGATTAGCAGTCACGCGTGGTCGGGGGCGAAAGCGAGAGCGTCCGGTTGCGCTCGCGGACAGCGAGCGCAACCGGTCCGTTCCGGGTTGGCGCTGGCGGTCAGGCCGGTGCTGCGACGCCGCTGTGAACGGCGCTCATGACGACCTCCGCGACCTCCTTGGGGTGAGAGATCATGACAACGTGCGAGGCGCCCTCGACCTCGGTGATTTGGGCGTTCATGCGCTCGTCATCTCGACGTCAACGACGACGAGCAGGGAGCGCTCGTCTGGGTCTGCTCCCAGCTGAAAGCTCCGTGGTCGTCGATCTGGCCGAAGCTGCGCGATTTCGGCTAGGCGCGCCCGTCCCGGACAGGCTGCGTCGCTCCCTAGATGCGCGGGCCCGAGCCGCGGCCTCCGAGATAGCGGCGCGTGTCGCGGTCGCGGCTGACCTCCACGCGGTCTCGCACGACGTGCGACTGACGCCACTCCTCGCGGATCCAGGCGCGCAGCGTCGACCATCGTCGCCGATGCCAGCGGAGCTGGCTCTGCCTGAGCGGCGTTGGTTTCGTTGAAAGTGAACGAATGGTCATACCGAGCTTCCTCATCGGTGGTCGTTGAGTTTGTGGAGTGCGTACGCGGGCAGGCGCCAGCGACCCGCCTGCTGGCAGGTTTAGACACACGTCAGCGCGTGCGTTACTGCAGGTAATTGAAAGTAGTCGTGTCTCTACTGGGCGTCAGCTCAGCAGCGATAACTGCATGCGTTCATCTGTCACTTCCCGTCTTGGTCTCTATGGCAATAAAAAAGGGCGGCCCCACTGGGGTCGCCCTCGCTCGATCGGTCTCTTAGGCCCTGTATCAGGGCGTAGACCTCCCGGCGAGGGGGAGCGCGTTGTTCTGCGCGCCTGCACGCGCGCCAACTGCAGTCGTGCCGGTACGCATGACGAGGGCGTTGCTGGCGGCGGCGGTGTAGATAAGTGCTGTATTCATGGCTAGGACCCCCCAGGTTGGGGACAGCAGTGAGAGTAACGAATTACCACGCGCCGTACAAGGGTGACGATGGCTTTCTTCTGAGTGAGCGCCAAGTTGGTGAATGCGTGCCTAGCCGCGGCCGCCATGCCGCCGCCGGGGCGCTTGCGTGCCGCTCACTCGACGGGCGGTGGCTGGCCTTCCGCGCTGGCAGACAGCGCCTCATCCCAATCGCACACGGTGCAGGCATGGCGGAACGCCGAGCGGGCAAACTCGAGTCCAGCCTGATGCGGGTCGGGGCTGGCGCAGACGTCGTCCCAGTCGAGGATGTACTCGCCCAGCTCCGCGCTCCAGTGCGCCGTAGGCGGGGAGAGCGTTGCGGCCGCGAAAGCTGCCGGCGCCGGGTACGCGTAGGCGTAGAACGCTGCGCTTCGATACCGCTGGTCGCCGGGCCACCATCCGACGGCTACCTCTTGCACGTTCATCGCGTTGCGCATGATGAAATCACCCGACGGCGGGTCGGCGGGCGAGCCGGAGAACAGGTTCACCGCGAGATCGAAAGAGCCCCACCAAGCATTGACCGGCGTCGATCGCCCGCGATACGGCGCCCGGAACTCGGCGAGGATCAGCGCGGCGCGCGTTGCAGCGGCAAAGTAGGAGGCGACCTGGTCGGTGTCATAGCGCTTGTGCTCCTCGTCCTCGTCAAGCGGCACGCTCCACGGCACCTCCTGCGGTGTCGGATTGACCTCGACGGCTCCTCCAAGTTCGCGGACTGCCTGTAGTACCTCCCGGGTAACGGCGCCTACCGGCCTGTCGGGGGTGAGCGCCACGCGACTCACACGCCCGCCGCTGTGCTCGACGATCGCCTCGTGGCTTCGTAGATCGAGTGCGACGACGAGCGCCCCGGAGCCGTCGATCGCAGGCAGCAGACCGGTCTCCCAGCCTCGCGCTGTCAACCGCAGCGCCGCGTGCTGCAGCTGCGGCTCAGGTGGCGCAAGAGCCACGGCAAGCTTGCCGAGGACCTGGGTGAGCGCGTGCAACGTGTCACGCGTCGCGCTCCACTCCTCGTATGGCAACGACGACCACTGCGAGGGCATGCGCGCACGCTACAGGCCGGGCGCCGAGCGCGCTCCGCCGACTCGAGCACGGCGCAGTACGCTCGATTGACGCGTCCGCGCGCTATCTGCGCAAGCGCGCCTGACGAATGGCGCTCTGGCTTAGCTCGTGCCCGATTTCTCGGTGCCGAGAAATGCCGAGACCACGCCGAAGACGGTTGTGGCAAGCGCGAATAGCGTGGATCCCGACGCTGTCTGGCTGCACGCGTTCGCCGCGATCCCGCCGCCCAGGAGCAAGGCGAAGATCAGCAGCGCGATGACGAACCGCCCCGTGTTGAAGCTCGCGCCTCCGAGCAGCTGATTCGCGACCTGGGTTGCCTGTGTGTTCGCCTTCTGGGCAGGGTTCGTGCCGGTCGGTGCCGGCTGCGCGAGGGCGTCGCTCACGATCCCAACCAGCGCCGGATTCTCGCCGACGAGAGTCTTTGCTCGTTGCTGCGTCGCGTTGGCGTCGGCCGGTGGCGCCTCCTGGATCGCCTGGGCAATGAGCTGGACCAGCCTCGGGTCCGGCGCGTGCTGCTCAAAGAAAAGACCCACATCGCCTCCTCTGGATCGAGCTCTGGCGTGTTGCCGGCGAGAAGCTTGCCACAGCTCGGCCTGCCCTACGTGCCCGGGGCCGAGTGCGCACTGCCTGGCGCGTGTGCCTGCGAGGCCCGCGCCTGCGTGCTTAGGTCGGCGAGGCTCAGCAGTTGGGCCGGCGGCGACTCGCGGATCTGATGCGTGCTCACCTCGAGCCTCGGCGAGACGTGGAGCAGCTCGCCCGAGCGCAGCAGGCGCCAGCCGGGGTCGTCGTCCATGCGCTCGCTGGCGATCACGACGAGCGGGCGCTCGACCGCATCGTCGCTGTGCACGCGCGTGCCGGCAGCGCTCTCGTGGCGCAGCACCGTGCCCGCGTCTCGCTCGAGCACATAGAGCTCGTGCGTATCCGGGTAGCGCAGCGCCCACAGGTCGCTCTCCGAGATGAGCACGAAATTGAGCGCGAACAGCGGCAGCTGCTCCGCGATCCAGCTGACAGCGGCCGCGATACCGCCGGCGACATCGCCTCCGCGCGCTGCCGTTTCACGCGTGATCAACGCGAAGAAGCGCTCCGAGTCCGTGTCGCCGTGCACGAGCCGCCGCGAGTCCGCGAGCTGCGCATCGAGCGCCGGTAGGTCCTCGATCACGCCGTTGTGCGCGAACAGACGTCCGTCCTGCTCGAACGGGTGTGTGTTGGGCCGCGTCAGGGCGCCTGTGGAGGCGAAGCGGACGTGGGCAACGAACGTGCGCGAGGAAACCTCGCGCGCCTCGCGCGCGAACGTCTTGTCGCTATAGGCAGCGTGCGGTTGCTTGCTGATGTGTGGCGCGCCGTCGGCACCGAACCAACCGAGCCCTGTGCCGTCCGGTTCGCGGTAGCTCTGCCGCGCGAGGCTGTCCGAGGCGTCCAGCAGCCAGAACGTTGCACGCACCGGCTCGCGACCGGCAGTCATCCCAAACAGACGACACACGCTGCGCAGCCTAACGCCGAGACTGACTGCCTATGGTTGGCCGCGGCCGCCGGTCGCAGTCGTCTTCCAGGCCGGCTTGCGGAAGCGGTGCAGCAGCAGCGGGGGGAGGACCCCGAGGACAAGGATCCCGACCGCAATCAGTCCCGCATACAGGAACGGGTTCGTGTGGGCGATCTGTGATGGCGACACGAAGCCGATCAGGAACGCGATGACCGATGCGAGTCCGCCGATGAGGCACAGCAAGCTCAGCCCGGGCGCCCGGTATCCGCGCGGATGATCCGGCTGCGCGCGGCGCAGCCGCAGCGCTGCAACAAACATCAGGACGTACGTGATCAGGTACACCTGCGTTGCCAGCGCGGTGAAGATCCAGTACGCACTCGAAACCGTCGGGATGAACGCATAAAGCAGCGCGATGATCGTGATCACCACCGCTTGTGCACTCAGGATGTGAATCTCGATACCGCGGCCGTTGACTTTCTGGAAGTACGGCGGCAGATAGCCCTGTTCGCGTCCGATCCGCACGAGGCCCTCGGACGGGCCATCGAGCCAGGCCATCATCCCGGCCAGGGCGCCGAGTGCCAGAGCGATCGCAACCACCGGCGCCGCGAAGCCAATCCCGAAGTGCGTCATGAAGCCGTTGAAAGCCTGCATCACGCCGGCGGTGAAGCTGATGTGGCTCGCCGGAATCACCCACGCGATCGCGAGCGTCGGAAGGATGAAGATCGCCAGCACGAGCGCCATCGCGACAAAGATCGACTTCGGGTAGTCCCGCCCCGGGTTGCGCAGCTCGTCTACGTGCACGGCGTTGATCTCGACTCCGGCATAGGTGAAGAAGCTGTTGACGATCAGGACGATGCTGGCGAGGCCGCTCCACGGCGGCAGGATGTGATGAACGTCGATTGGCGCCGCCGAATGATTGCCCTGCGCCAGGTAGATGACGCCGAGGACCACGAGGATCGCCCCCGGGATCAGCGTCCCGATCACGGTCCCGCCCGAGGAGAGCTTCGCGACGAGCGGTACGCCCCGCGATGACAGCAGGACGCCGGCCCAGAAGAGCACGACGATGATCGCCGCGGTGTAGACGCCGTTGCTGGCCAGGCGCTGATCGATGACGTAGGCGAGCGTGCTACCGACGAAGGCGAGCAGGGCCGGGTAGTAGAAGACCGTCTGAGCGAACTGGCACCACACCGCCAGCAGGCCCATCGGAGCCGAGATCCCCTCCCGAACCCAGTTGTAGACCCCGCCCGGCCAGCCGGAGGCGAGCTCGGCTGCGACCAGCGACACGGGCACCAGGAACACGAAGGCGGGCAGGACGTAGAGGAAGACCGAGGCGAACCCGAGCACGGCCGTCGCCGGCGCCGAGCCCAGGTAGCCAACCGACCCCACGGTCATCATCGCCAGCGCTGGCCAGGTGATGAGCTTCCGGGCCGCTGGCTTGCCCGCAACCTGCCCAGCGCTTCCAGCGGCGCCGCCGGCTCGTGGATGGCGTCGCCTGTGCACCCACACGAATTCGCAGTATGACGGCGCCTCGAGCGCCCGCGACAAGGCCGTGTCCGGCTCGTGCGCTGAGGCTCAACCCGCGGGTTGAGGGCGCTGCCAGATCAACCCTCGGATCAACCCGCGAGCCGATGTGCGAACGGCGCCGGCGAGTGAGCATGGGCCCATGACAACTACTGACTACATCATTGACTCGGTTCTCGTTCTTCTCGTCCTACTGCAGATCAAGGAGCGGCCGCTCACGAATCGCATGCTCGTGCGTCCGCTCGTCATCGTCGGCATCGCCGTCGCAAATTACTTGCACGGCATCCCGACTGCCGGAAACGACCTCGTCCTCGTCGGCGCGCTGGCGCTGGTCGGTTTGCTGATCGGCGTTGCGAGCGGACAGACCGCGATCATGCGTCGCGCCGGTGACGGCAACGTGCTGGCACGCAGCGGTTGGCTCTCCGGCTTCTTCTGGGTGCTTGGGATGGGCTCACGATTCGCATTCGTCTACTGGATCACCCACAGCGGTGCCGGAACGATCGCCGCTTTCAGCGCTCAGCACTCGATCACGAGCGGTGAGGCATGGACGATGGCGCTCCTGGCGATGGCCGTCTTCGAGGTTGGTGGACGCACCTTGTTGATGGCGCTGCGCCGCCGCCAGCTCGAGGTTGTCTATGCGCCCGAGCTGGCCTGAGCCAGAGAAAAGGCCGACCAGGGCCGGCCCGTCGCCAAGGCGGGCCGGCTGTGCGCTCGCGGAGGCCTTACCTTCATGCTTGTGCTGCTCTACCGCCTGACCCGTACCCAGGCGACTCTCGTTCGCCTGATCGGCTTTGCGCTGATCGCCTGGACGGTCATTGCCGTCGACCACCACAGCCCTGGCGCGAGTGGCCGGGATCTCGTGGTTTCGATCTCCTTCGGCGTTGCCACCCTGGCATGGGCGGCGTGGATGACGCGCCCGGCGCGTTTTGCGCACCTGACCTGGGAGCTCGCGGCGATGGCAGCAGCGGGCGGGGTGCTGTGCGGCGCGTCGCCTGACAGCGCCGCCAGCGCGTTCGTCTTTGTGGCGGTGGTGGCCGCCGGCGTGCGCACGAATTTCGCTCGCGCCTCGCTCGTCCTCGCGACCGGCGTGCTCGCGCTCGCGGGCTCTGCACTCCTCTTCAACGGCAGCGCGCTCGGCGTGCTTGCCTATTCACTCGGCTTGGCGGCATCACTGTTGGCCGGCACGAACGCTCGCCAGTCGGTCGATCGCGCCGATCAGGCCGAGTTGCTGCTCGCGCAGCAGCAGCGCTCGCACGAGGAGCAGCTGCGGCTCACGCGGCTCGAGGAGTCCACTCGAATCGCGCGTGAGATCCACGACGTTCTCGCGCATGCGCTCGCAGGGCTCGTCATTCAGCTCGAGGCCACGGCCGCCCTGATCGAGCAGGGCACCGATCGCGAGCAGATCCTCGAACGCGTTCACCGCGCCCACGAGCTTGCCCGCGAAGGCCTCGAGGAGACGCGCGAAGCTGTTGGCGTGCTGCGCGGCGAACCAATATCGACCCGCGCCGCGCTCGAGCAACTCGTGTCCGACTACCGCACGAGCGCCGAGGCGCCGGCGGCGCTCACGATCGACGGCGCGCCCGAGCGCCTCGACGGCGCGTTCGGTCGCGCGATCGCGCGCATCACCCAGGAGGCGCTGACGAACGCCCGCAAGCACGCTCCCGGTGCGGCGGTCAAGGTCACGCTGCATGCAGGTGAGCACTCGGACGACGAGGTGTCGTTGTTTGTGGAGGATCTGCCGCCCAGCGGTTCCCGGCGGGGCTCCGCGCTTGCCGTCAGCGGTGGGGGCTATGGGCTCCAGGGAATGCGGGAGCGTGCGCAGCTGCTAGGTGGAACGCTCGAGGCGGGCGCAGGCAACGGGGGCTGGCGCGTTGCGCTGCGCCTTCCGACCGTGCGGGAGGATGCCGAGTAGATGAGCGATCCGGTGCGTGTCCTCGTCGTCGACGATCAGGCGCTCGTTCGGGAAGGCCTGATGACGCTGCTCGATGCAGCTGCCGGTATCGAGCCGGTTGCAGCCGCTGCCGACGGCGAGGAGGCGGTGCAGTTGTGCGGCCGCCATCGCCCGGATGTAGTCCTGATGGACCTGCGGATGCCAAAGCTCGATGGGGTCGCGGCGACAGCGAGGATCCGCGCCGACTACCCCGAGACCGAGGTCGTCGTGCTGACCACACACGCCGATGAGCACTCGATCCTCGACGCGCTGAACGCAGGCGCGCGCGGTTACCTGACAAAGGACGCCGGGATCGCCGAGATCGCTCGCGCAGTTCAGGCTGCCGCGAGCCATCAGGCGCTGCTCGACTCGACGGTCCACGCAAAGCTCCTTGCCGCGGCGGCGCGCAATGTCCCGGCCGTGGCGCCAGCCGAGCTTCCCGACGAGCTCACTCCGCGCGAAGCCGAGGTTCTGGTTCTGATCGCCCGCGGCTTATCGAACCGCGAGATCGCCGACTCGCTCGTCGTGAGCGACGCGACCGTCAAAACCCACATAAACCACGTGTTCGCGAAGATCGGCGCGCGTGATCGAGCGCAGGCCGTTCACTACGCCTACACCCGCGGTCTCGCCGGCTAGGTAGGTCCGATGGACAGGCGGTCAGCGCAGGCGATCCGGGTGACTGTTCGCGGCGCTGTGCAGGGCATCGGCTTCCGCGCGGCGGCGCAACACATCGCGCGCGAGCTCGGCCTGATGGGATGGGTGCGAAACGCCGCCGACGGAACCGTCGTGGTCCACGCCGAAGGCGCGCCGCACGCGCTCGAGCTGCTCGTCGAGTTCCTGCGCACCGGCCCGCGTTTTGCCGCGGTCAGCGACATCGAGGTCGAGCCCGTCAAGCTCGAGGGGCACGAGCAGTTCGCGATTCGCGGGGTCAGCGCGGGAACCTTCGTCGTGCAGGAGCATGCAGCCAGTACCCATCACTTCGACCTGCGCCTCCAGCTCGACGGCGAGCTCCGTTCCTGGGCGCTCCCGAAGGGCCCATCGCTTGACCCGGCGGTGAAGCGACTCGCGGTCGAGGTCGCGCCGCACGGGCTCGCGCACGAGTTCCACGAGGATCAGCGGAAGATTGTCTGGGACCGCGGCAACTACGAGCAGGGCGGGCGCGTCGCGTGGCCCGAGGCACTCGATCGCGGTCACGCGGTTTTCGTGCTGCACGGGCGCAAGTTGCGCGGCGGCTTCGCGCTGCAGCGCACCGGGGCCGGCAAGCAGTGGCTGCTCGTGAAGCGCCGCGACGAGCAGGCGCGCCCGGGCTCTGACATCGTCGCCGAGCAGCCGGGCTCGGTCCTGAGCGACCGCGTGCTTGGCGGCTAGCCCTGCGGCGTGGAGGCGTAGGTGAAGAGGTAGGCCGCCACGCCCTGGTCGACGTAGATGAACGCCGAGTTGTAGGTCGCGCCGAGCGCGCTCGTGCGCTGGCCCGCGTCGGTCGTGAAGAAGTAGTCCTCGCGACCGCCCCAGTCCACGGCATAGAGCTGGTAGAGCGGCTCCGTGCCCGGCAGCTCGGCCTGCATCACGTACCCGAGCGGGCCTCCGACCTTGCTGAAGCCGGTTGGACCGCTCGCGCCGGTCGTGTAGAAGTAGGTCGGGTTGGTCGTGCCCTTGCTGTACTCGCTGAGCGCCACGCTGCCGCTGACCTGCGAGCTCGCGAGATAGCCGGCAGGCACAGGCGTGCTCGCGCCCGCCGGGGTGTTCTGGTAGCAGTAGGGGGTCGGCGAGCTCCCGTTGCAGTTGGTCGCGGCCGTGCCGTCCGGCTGGAGCGGTGTCCCGCTCGAGTTGACGGTGGTCGTGTAGTAGTGCGAGGAAATGCTCCCGTTCCACAACTGGTAGAGGGGAACGGTCGCCGGCTCGCTCGGCGAAGGACTGCCGGCGCCGAGCTGGCTCGCGAAGGCCTGGATTCCCTGCATGAACGGACTTGGGTCGGCAAGGGGCGACCAGGCCATGTCGTCAACAGCCGTGTAGGCGACGGAGCCGCCAGCGACCTCGTAAGTGCCGTCCGCGCCCTCCACCTCGAAATAGTGTGCGCCCGCGATCGCCCCGAAGTTCGCCAGCGCCAAGGTGTCGGTCGCGCCCGGTGCGAGGCTCGGCTCCTGTTCCTGATCGGTTCCATTCAGCGGGTCGCCGAAACAGCCGTCGTTGCCGTCGTAGGACGCCGCGTAGCTGTCTGTGTTCAGCGGATCGAGCTCGTAGCCGACGTCGCTCTGGGTCTGCGAGGAGCAGCTGCCGACAGCTGGCGGGGTCCCGTCGGCGCCGCTCGTCGGCAGGCCTGCGCTTTCCTGTGCTCCCAGGTCGGTTTGGTCGCGAAACCACCACGACTGCACGCTCTCGCCGAGGCCCATGCCGTATGTGGTGGCGACCTGGGCCGCTGAGGCGCGCGCGGTCGCCATCAGGTAACCGGCGCTCTCCGAGTCGAAGTTGCTCGCGAAGGTCGGGACGAGCGTTGCGCGCCAGTCGGGCTGCGAGAAGTAGCTCTGCGCCGTCGCGTTGGCGGCGAGCGCCTGCCAGCCGAGCGCCGGCTCGTTCCAGATGACCTTCTTGTTGAGCGCGGCTGCCAGCTGGACCCAGTAGTCGAGCTCCCGCCACTCGGCTGTCGTGATGTCATCGACCGCCTGGGTCCAGTTCCAGCCAGTGTCGTTCTCGGCGTAATAGGTGACGAGCTCGTGCACGTAGAGGCCGGCGTCCGCGCTCATTCGCAGCGCCGCCTCGCCGTCGCACTGCGCGATGAACAGCGGCAGCGAATGGCCTGGGAAATCCGAGGCGACAGCTGTGTAGAAGAACGGGTACCCGTTAGCCTGCCAGTAGCCGACCTGAGTGTTCGCGGCCGGCGGCGCGTAGCTGAACGTGCCGCCCGGGTAGCCTGCGCCGCTCGCGTCGGGCACCGAGCGGAACGCCACGGTCACGTTCGCGTTCGCGAGCGAGGCATAGTTGGCCTCCTGGCCAGCGGCGGCGATCTCGCCGTTGATGATCAGCGTGTTCGCGGCCGGCGCCGGCGAGGGTGCCGGCAGCTGACTCATGTCGCAGGTGTCCTCTGCCGGAGCCGAGAACGAGCTCGCAACAACGCCCGAGGCTGCCGAGGCGGCGCTCGCAGAGCCGGCGGAGTTGCTCGCCGTAACGACGCCAACGAGCGTGTCGCCGATGTCGGCAGCAGCGGCCGTGTAGGTCGCCGCGGTCGCGCCGGCGATCGGCTGGCAGCTCGCTCCGCTGCTGTTGCAGCGCTCCCACTGGTAGGCGTAGCTGAGCGGCGCGCTGCCACTCCAGCTCCCCGGGGCGACGGTCAGCGTCTCCGCGTCTTCGGGCGTGCCGCTGAGCGTCGGAGACCCGATGCTCGCCGGTGCGACGACGGCGGGCGCCGGGCTGGGAGTCGTGAGTGTCGAGGGTGCCGGCAGCGGCGGCGCGATCGTCACGACGCCGGCCTGGACACAGTCGCGTCCGAGCTTTGATGCTCGCGGCGGGGAGCTGCGACCGACGCAGATCCAGACCGCGTGGCTGCCGGCTGCGCTGGCGGCCGGCACGGCGACATCGACCGTGACGCGGCGGGAGCGGCGGGCGGCGAGCCGAGGCAGGGCAAGCGTCCCGAGCGCGCTGACGCTGGTCGCCGTCTGCCAGACGATCGCGGCGTGCGTGGCGTGCGTGGGATGCGAACTGTGGTTCGCGATCAGCACCCACCCGGTCACGCGGCCGTGGGTCAGCGCGACGTTGGCGCGCAGCGCCGCCGGTGAGCTGTGCGCCAGGGCGGGTGCCGCCGCGAGCAGCCCCGCGGCGAGCGTCAGCAGGACGAGCGCGACTCGGTGCCGCCCGCGCACCGTCTCAATGCTCGTGCCGCTGGTCGGGTGACCCATTAGGTCGTTAGTAGCAGTATCGGCGGCGCAACGCCACCAGCGGGCGGGTGGTCGCTATCGTCGGTCCATGCACGTGATCGAGGTAAGCGAGCTCGGCGGCCCCGAGGTCCTGCGCTGGGTGGAGCGGCCCCAGCCGGTACCGGCGGCGGGCGAGCTGGTCGTTCGCGTGGCTGCCGCCAACGTCAACCCGACCGATCTCGGCGCTCGCGTCGGGCGCTTCCCGCGCGGGGCGGTCGCACCCCCGTTCGTCCTCGGCTGGGACCTGGCGGGAACCGTTGCCGCGCTCGGTGCCGGGGTCGAGGACTTCGCAGTCGGCGATCGGGTCGTTGGCATGATCCACTGGTACGACGAGGACGGAAAGCGCGGCGCCTATGCCGAGCAGGTTGCCGTGAAGCCGGCCTGGCTCGTTCCGCTGCCGCCCGAGCTCGGCGAGCAGGAGGCTGCGACGGTCCCGCTCAACGCGCTGACCGCGGACCAGGGACTCGCGCTGCTTGATCTCACGCCCGCCTCGACGCTCCTCGTCACGGGCGCCTCAGGCGCCGTCGGAAGCTTCACGGTGCAGCTGGCGGCCCGGGCGGGGCACCGCGTCATCGCGATCGCCGGGCGCGACGACGAAGCGTGGCCGGCGCGTCTGGGCGCGAGCGTCGTCTTGCCGCGCGACGCCGACCTCGCGGGGGTTGGGCCGGTCGATGCCCTGTTTGATGCGGTGCCGATCGGCGCTGGCGCAGCGCACGCTGTGCGCGACGGCGGCGCGATCGTGACGGTGCGCAGCCGCGACACCGACGAGCCGGGACGCGGGATCCGCAAGCAACCCTTCCTGATCCACCACGATCGCGAGCGGATGCGCGAACTGATCGCCGATGTATCGGCCGGGCGCCTTCTGACTCGCGTGGCGCAGACGGTCCCGCTCGCCGACGCCGCGAAGGCCCACAGGCTCGTCGAAGCGGGTGGCCTGCACGGCAAGGTGGTGCTCGTCAGCTGATCTGGGCGCGCGCCGCGCGCCGCCAATCGCGCCTGACCGCTAGGCGGCGAGGCGCCAGTCAGCGACCCGGTCGCCGATCGGCACGTGCCGGGCGAGTGCCCCGGTGAGGTGCTCCACCCGGCACGGCAGTCCGCTCTGCACCCGCCGCGCGGCCGCAGAGTTCAGGATCTCGTCACAGCTCGGCGGGTTCCACGCCTCGTGGACGACCGCCGCCGGGTCCCTCCAGCCCACGGTCTCTCTCACCTGCAGTCCGGCCGCACGCAGCAGCTCCGCCGCCCGGTAAGCCTTTGGCTCGGCCGCCGGCCCCGATCCGGCTGGCACGAGCAGCGTGAAGCGAGCGCCGTGCGTCTCCGCACGGTGCCGCAACTCCGCCGTCAAGGCTGGTGACGGCTCGCTCGAGGGAGCGAGAACGAGAACGTGCACACCCGGGCGACGTGGGGCGTCGAGCGCCCCCGAGCTGCCTGCGCCGGCCGGACTGCCATGGTTGAGAGAGGAGGACCGATACAACGCCCGCATTGTCGGATGGGCTCGATCGGACCACTACGGCCCTGCGTACAAATTGCGGAGGGCCGGCTTCTCCCAATGGGAGCGGGGAACGCCGCCGCCGGGCTTCAGCTCACCAGGTCGGCGTAGCACCGGAACTACGCGTCGCGCACGCGTGTCTGCCACGCGCCGAGGGCGAGCCAGATGACGGCCCAGGCTGCGAGCACAGCAAGCGCGACGCCGGCGCTCATCGTCAGCAGGTCATTGTCCGCCAGCGGCCGGCCTGGCTTGAGCGCCCCCAGCGCGATGTTCGGGATCGCGTCGCGTGCGTCGCCGAAGAATGTCGCGCGAGCGAGCAGTCGCCCGGCGATCAGCTGCCATCCGATCAGGATCGTCAGCGATGCCGCCCGCGAGCCCGTCAGGCTGCCGAGGCCAACCGCGATGACGCACATCAGGAGCTGAGCACCGCAGACCCACAACACCGCCTCGATCACGAACGAGGCACCGGGCGTCGGCAGGCTCCCGGCGAGGCCGTAGGTCGCTGCGAGCGCGACTGCGAGCGCCGCGAGCGCGATCGTCAGTGTGACGGCGAGCGCTGCCGGCACCCGCACCGCGAACAGGGCCAGGCGCGAGCGTCCTGTCACCACGAGGTCGCGGAACACGCCGCTCGCGGTGTCTGTCGTTCCCGCCTCGGTCCCCACGAGCATCGCCGCGAGCGCGCCGAACCAGACCGAGAGCAGCACTGTCACGTCGTCGAAGTGCGCGAGGCCCCCGGCGGGCCCGTAGGAGCCAGGTGTTGTCAGATGCTCGATCTCGAGGACCGCCAAGTAGAGAACGGTGATGCCGATCGAGAGGAACGCGGCGGTGCCGACGATCGAGCGCTTGCGCCGCAGCTTGAGCAGCTCCGCACCAATCATCTGTAGGTAGGTGCGGCCGCTTGTTGCGGCATTTGCGTGTGGCTCTCCTGCGCTGATCAGTCTCATGCGACGGCCTCCAGTCGTGAAGTGATCTCGAGGAAGCGCTCCTCGAGCGTCTCTCGCACGGGCTCGAGCCTTGTGACTTCGATTCCCGCCTCGACGAGCCGTCGGTTCAGCGCTCCAGGCAAACCGCCCGCTACGAGGGTCACGCGGAGTACGCCATCGGACGGCGTCACCGACGAGACAGCAGCATGGTCGGAGAGCAACACGATCGCGCGCGCGGAGTCGTCGCACTCGATCAGGAACTCATCACGCGCTCTGTGCTTGAAGGCCGCTATCGGACCCGCCTCCACGATCCGTCCAGCGTCGATGATCGCCGCCGCGTCACATGCCTTCTCGACCTCGTCGAGCAGATGCGATGACAGAAACACGGTACGACCCTCGCCGACCAGGGCGCGGATCATCTGGCGGAACTCGAGGATCCCAGCCGGATCGAGCCCATTCGTCGGCTCGTCGAGGATCAGCAGCTCGGGGTCGGCCAGCAGGCAGCGTGCAACGCCGAGGCGCTGGCGCATGCCTTGGGAGTAGTGCGACACCTTCTCGTCGGCGCGGTCCGCCAAGCCCACGCGGGCGACCGCGCCATCGATCCGCGCGAATGTTTCCGGTCCGCGCACGGCTGCTGCGACGCGCAGGTTCTCGCGGCCCGTGAGGTGGCCGTGGAAGTGCGGCTCCTCGACGATCGCGCCGACGCGCGCGAGCGCGAGCGGACGCTCGGCCGGAACTTCGAGCCCCCGCAGGCGCATCGTGCCACCGTCGGCCGCTGTCAGGCCCAGCAGCATTCGAATCGTCGTCGTCTTGCCGGCACCGTTGTGCCCGAGGAAGCCGTAAGCGCAGCCGCGCGGTACCGCGAGGCTCACGCCGTCCACCGCGACGCGCGTCCCGAAGCGTTTCGTGAGTCCCTGCGTTTGAATGATCAGGTCGTTTGACATGCTGCGAGTCTGTCTCGCGCAAACGCCGCTGTCATCGGCATCGCGAGTGAACAGCGCCTAGCTCGCGTGGGCGATCATCGCCCGCCGGCTCACCCCTCAGGGGGAGTGCCGGGCTCGATCAGTCCGCTCTCGTACGCCATCACGACCGCTTGGATTCGGTCGCGCAGGCCGAGCTTCGAGAGCACGTTCGAGACGTGCGTCTTCACGGTTGCGTCACCGACGATCAGCGCCTCGGCGATCTCGGCGTTGCTGAGCCCGCGTGCGAGCAATTCGAAGACCTCGCGCTCGCGCTCTGTCAGCTCGGCGAGCGCGGCCAGTCCAAGCGGCGCGCTTGCCGGCAGGCGGCGACCAACGCGATCGAGCAACCGGCGCGTGACCGTGGGCGAGAGCAGCGCATCGCCGGCTGCGACGACGCGCACCGCGTGCACGAGCTCGGCAGTCGGCACGTCCTTGAGGATGAAGCCGCTCGCTCCCGCCCGCAGCGCCTCGATGATGTAGTCATCGAGGCCGAACGTCGTCAGGATCAGGATCCGCTGGCCCGGCAGCTGACGTGTCGCAGCGATCCCGTCGAGTTGGGGCATGCGAATGTCCATCAGCACGACGTCCGGTCGCAGCCGCCGCGCGAGCTCGACGGCCTGGACTCCGTCGGCGGCTTCCGCCACGACCTCCATCTCGCCCGTCGCCTCGAGTACCGCGCGAAACCCGGCACGCATCAGCGGCTGATCGTCGGCGATCAGCAGTCGTAGGGGCCCCGGGTTCACAGCGGCAGCACCGCTCGCACGCGGTAGCCAGGACCGTCGCTTCGCGCGCCGGTATCGAGCGTCCCGCCGAACAGCGCGACGCGCTCACGCATGCCGAGCAGGCCGTGGCCGCCCGCGCCATCGCTCGTATCGCCGGCGCCGTCGTCGATGACGCTCAGCTCCAGCACGCCGGCGTCGTAGGCGACCCGCACGCTTGCATGCCGGGCCTGCGCGTGCTTGATCACGTTCGTCAGTGCCTCCTGGACGATCCGGTAGGCGGACAGGTCGACTCCGGTCGGTAGCACGCGCGGTGTGCCGACGATCGCGAGGCTCACGTCGACGCCTGCGTTGCGCGCGCCATCGATCAATGCCGGCAGCTCGCCGACGCCTGGTGCGGGCGCGAGCGCCGGTACGCCGTCCTCCTGGGGGCGCAAGACGTCGAGCATCCGGTGCATCTCAGCGAGCGCCTCGCGCCCGACGGTCGCGATCCGCGCGGCGGTGCGATCCCGCTCCTGCTCGTCGAGCGCGCTCAACGATTGCGCCTGCACCACCATCAGGCTCACCCCGTGCGCAACCGCGTCGTGGAGCTCGCGCGCGATCCGCACCCGCTCGTCAGCGACTGCCTGCTCCGCCAGCAGCGCCCGCTCGCGCTCGAGCTGCTCCGCGCGATCGTGGAGCGAGCCGACGTAGTCGCGTCGCGCGCCGAAGTAGAGGCCTGCGGCGGTCGCGAGGCCGAGCGCGATGCTCCACGGCACGAGCGGGCGCAGGTTCTCGTGCGCGAGCGAGCCGCCGCTCGCCAGCAGTGCCACGAGCACCACGAGCGTCGCGAGCACCGCGACCGCAGTCAACCGGCGGTCCGCCCGCTGTGCGACGAAGAACAGGGCGAGGAGCAGCGGCAGTGCCACTGCCGCGCGGTCGGGGTAGATCGCGGCCGCGAGCGCGACGAGCGCGAGCACGAAGAGCGGGTGCTGCCCGACCCTGATCAGGAGCCCGATCATCCCGACGAGCAGCAGGAAGGCAAGCAGGCCGCCGGTGTGGGCGTTGAGCGTGCTGTGCCTGTAGAGCGCCGCGGCGCCGCCGACGCCAGCCAGCGCCAGCGGATACCTCAGATCCTGCGGCCGCGGGTGGCGCAACCGCTGACGCAGCGCCGGCCATTGCTGGACGGTCCCGTCGGGCGAGTGACCAGCGCTTCCGAGCGACACCGACAGAGGGTAGATCCGCTGCGTGGTGCGGCGCATCGCCCGACCGGCGGAACGCGCCCTCCACCGGTCGGGTGACTGCCTGAAGGTATCGTTGGCTTATGGCTGAGCTTCCGGTCAAGACCACGGTCACCGAGCTTCCCGACTCGCGCGTGCGCGTCGCGGTCGAGGTCACGCCGCGCGAAGTCGCAGCTGCGACGGATGCGGCGGCGCGTGAGGCCGGCCGCAACGTGCGCCTCCCAGGCTTCCGCAAGGGCAAGATCCCGGCCGCGGTGATCATCCAGCGCCTCGGTCGCGAAGCACTCGTCGACGAGGCGGTCCATGACCGCATCAGCCGCTGGTACGTGCAGGCGATCGGCGACTCGGGGATCGCGCCGGTCGGCGAGCCGGACATCTCGCTCGGCGAGCTGCCGGCCGAAGGCGAGCCTTACAGCTTCTCTTTCGAGATCGGCGTCCGCCCGGTCGCGACGCTCGGCGAGTGGCGCGGCCTCGAAGTCGGCCGGCGCGCACCGCGGGTCGACGAGGCCGACGTCGAGCGTCAGTTGGAGGAGGCGCGCGAGCGCCTCGCCCGACTCGAGCCGGTGGAGCGCAAGGCAAGGCGCGGCGACTTCGTCGCGATCGACTACACGGGAACGATCGACGGCGAGCCGATCGAGGGTGGCGAGGGCCGTGGCCAGCTGCTCGAGCTCGGCAGCGGACGCCTCGTGCCGGGCTTCGAGGAGGGCTTGATCGGCGCGTCCGCGGGCGAGCAGCGGACCGTCGCGGTTACGTTCCCCTCCGACTACGAGCCGAGCTCCCTCGCCGGGCAGGCAGCGAGCTTCGAGGTGACCGTCAACGAGGTAAGCGAGAAGCGCCTGCCCGAGCTCGACGACGACTTCGCCAACGACGCTGCCGGCCTCGACACGCTCGACGAGCTACGCGAGGAGATCCGCTCGGGCCTGCTCGCGGCCGACGAGGGCGCGGTCGAGCGTGAGTTCCGCGGTGCCGTGCTCGATGCTGCGGTCGCTGCGGCGACGGTCAACGTGCCTGATTCGCTGATCGACGCGCGCAACCGCGAAACCTGGGAGCGGACCTTGCACTCGCTCAGCCATCGCGGGCTCTCCAAGGACGCGTTCCTCAAGCTCGCCGGCAAGAGCGAGGACGAGGTGCTGGCGGAGGCGCGGCCGGACTCCGAGCAGGCGCTGCGCCGCGAGGCGGTCCTCGCGGCGATCATCAGCGCCGAGGGCATCGAGCCGACCGACGAGGAGCTGATCCAGACGATCGTCGACGGGCTCCCGCCGGAGCAGCGTCCGACGCGCGACGCCGAGCGCAGCAAGCTGATCGAGCGCCTGCGCAAGGCCGGGCGCCTCGGGGAGCTGCGCGAGGATCTCGCCGCCGAGCGCGCGTTCGACCAGCTGGTCGAGGCGGCCAAGCCGATCGAGCCCGCGCTTGCCGCGGCGCGCGAGAAGCTCTGGACGCCCGGCTCCTAGCGGCCGGTTTGGGCCCCAAAAATCCCCTGTCCAAAAAATCCCGGTTGCTAGACTCGCCACGGAGCGGGGCGCTATGCGCTCACCGGGGAGGAATCGAGCCGGGCAAGCGAAAGAAGCGAGAAGAATGAGCCCACTGATCCCGATGGTTGTCGAGCAAACCTCGCGTGGCGAGCGTGCTTTCGACATCTACAGCCGCCTGCTCAACGAGCGGATCGTGTTCCTCGGGACGCCGATCGACGACCAGATCGCGAACCTGATCGTCGCCCAGCTCCTGCACCTCGAGAGCGAGGATCCCGAGAAGGACATCTCGCTCTACATCAACTCTCCCGGCGGCTCCGTCTACGCCGGTCTTGCGATCTACGACACGATGCAGTTCATCAAGCCGGACGTGCAGACGATCTGCGTCGGTGTCGCGATGTCGATGGGCGCGCTCCTGCTTTCGGGCGGCGCAAAGGACAAACGTATGGCTCTACCCAACGCAAAGATCCTCATTCATCAGGTGAGTTCAAGCTTCCAGGGCCAGGCGACCGACATTGAGATACATGCACGCGAAATCATCGATATCCGCCGCCGGCTCGACGAGATCATCGCGGAGCACACCGGCAAGAGCGTGGACGAAGTGAAGAACGACACCGATCGCGACTACTTCATGAGCGCCGAAGAGGCGAAGGCCTACGGCATCATCGACCGTGTGATCTCCGAGCACTGAGAGCGACCCCGAACCGCAATGGCACGACCGACCGACTCCAACGAGCAGCTCCTCTGCAGCTTCTGCGGTAAGTCTCAGCGCCAGGTCAAGAAGCTGATCGCCGGCCCGGGCGTCTACATCTGCGACGAGTGCATCGACCTCTGTAACGAGATCATCGACGAGGAGCTCGTCGCCCCGCCGACCTTCGACATCTCGGCGCTGCCCAAGCCGCGCGAGATCTACGGCGTGCTCGATGAGTACGTGATCGGCCAGGAGTCCGCCAAGCGCACGCTCTCGGTCGCCGTCTACAACCACTACAAGCGCGTGCAGATGATGCACGGCGACGAGGCCGAGATCGAGCTGCAGAAGTCGAACATCCTGCTGCTCGGCCCGACCGGCTGCGGCAAGACGCTGCTCGCCCAGACGCTCGCGCGCATCCTCAACGTCCCGTTCGCGATCGCCGACGCGACGGCTCTGACCGAGGCCGGCTACGTCGGCGAGGACGTCGAGAACATCCTGCTCAAGCTGATCCAGGCCGCCGACTACGACGTCAAGAAGGCGGAGACCGGGATCATCTACATCGACGAGGTCGACAAGATCGCGCGCAAGGCCGACAACCCGTCGATCACGCGCGACGTCTCCGGCGAGGGCGTCCAGCAGGCCCTGCTGAAGATCCTCGAGGG
>JBEKKS010000021.1:0-31793 GCA_050010595.1 Solirubrobacteraceae bacterium | reverse complement strand
CGCCCAAACAGCACGAGTACGAGATCCGCTGCTATATCCGCGATCCGGACGGCCATCTGATCGAAGTCGGGCAGACCACCGACCCGGACGGCGACTGGTCACCCGCTCACTGGCCCTCGAGTACGGCGGGCGAGACGCGCGAGTGAATGACGCGGGCGGCCTCAGTGCCCGGCTGCCTGGCCGCCGTCGATGTGGAGGGTCTCGCCGGTGACGAAGGTGGCGCGCTCCAGGTAGAGGATGCCCTCCGCGACGTCGCTGATCTCGCCGACGCGGCCGAGCGGATGCAGCGCGGCGCTGCCCGCGTAAGACGCGGCGTCGTGCATTGGCGTCCTGATCACTCCTAGCGCGACCGCATTGACGCGGACGCCGCGTGAGGCATACTCGATCGCGAGCGAGCGCGTGACCGCTGCCAAACCGCCCTTGGTCAAGGATGTCAGCGCGGCGGGTCTGGCGCTGTCGGCCCGGTCGACGAGGCTCGTCGTGACGTTGACGATGTGGCCACCGCCGTGAGCGACCATCTGGGGGATGACCCGCTGGGTGATGTGAAAGAAGCCGGCGAGATTGACGGCGGTGATCGTGGTGAAGTCCTCGACCGTGTAGTCCGTAAACGCCTTGCCGATGAAGACGCCGGCGTTGTTGACCAAGCTGTCGATCCGTCCGAACCGCTCGAGCGCGCAGGCGATCACGCGTTGAGCCGTCTCCGCTTCGGATATGTCACCGGCGATGGTCGCGATCGCGGGGTCATCGCTGGGCTCGACCGATCGCGCTGTCGCGACGACCGCGTAGCCGGCCGTTCGGAACGCGGTGACCAGCCCTGCGCCGATGCCTCGCGACGCGCCGGTAATGATCGCGACCTTGGTCGGCGCCGGGTTACCGGGATCGTTGGCGCGGCTCATCGGCCCAGGGCGTTTGTGCAGTTGCGATTGGCGTCTGCGATCGAGGCCGTCTCATGCGCGCGTCACGGGGCATCGGCCGGAGTCTCCGCCTCAACCGCGCCCTTGTCCCAGCCGTGAAATCGGGAGTAGTCACCGGCATCCCACGCCTCGCGCAACCCCGGCTTGCTCAGATCCCAGTCTGGGCGGATCTCGCTGAACAAGGCCCGCAGGTCACGCCACAGGTCAGCGAAGGACGGGCGACCCCAGAACCAGTAGCCGTTGTAGATGCTGTAGACGACCAGCCCTGGCTTGAGGACGAGCGTGTAGGGAATCATCGGGTCATGCTCGGGATCCGTGTATTCCTGGATCTCGAGATCCTTCTGGACGGTCCGCTCCGGGTCCGAAAGAAACGGCCATTGGGCACCGGTCGACGCCCGGAGCTCCTGGCTCGCGTGGTGCGTGTCGGTCGATATCGTGGCGACTTTCGTGTATGCCACTGCGATCTTCGGGTAGTTGGCGGCGAGCTCGAGGTGCTGCTGATGCTCCTTGGGGCAGTAGTTACCGCGCGCAAGAGTGAGGATCAGCGGGTCCTGGCCCTGGATCTCGCTGAGCTTTCGCGCCACGTTCTCGTGGTCTGGCAGCTCGTAGTCGGGGAAGCTGCTGCCTGGCGTGATGTCGGCACGCATGATCTACTCCTATCCAGAATTGACAGGATCGTGAGGGTAGGACCACGGTATCCGTTTGGGAACTTGGTCTCGAAAGCGCAAGTGCATCGGCCACGTCTACTCGATCAGCCGCTGGCCGCCGTCGATTGTGTAGGCAGCCCCGGTTAGTGCCGTGTTGGTCATGATGTGGACGGCGAGCGCGGCGACGTCTGCCGGCTCGATGACGCGACCGATCGGTAGCGTGGCGCGGAGCTGATCGCGGCGCTTCTCGATCTCGTCACCGAGCAGTGATGCCGACAGCGGCGAGTCGGTGAAACCGGCGAAGATCAGATTGGCGCGCACCGGCGCGAGCTCGAGTGCCAGGTTGGCAACCAGCTCGGAGAATGCGGCGGCGACCGTCGACACGCTTCCGCTGCCGAGGGTCGGGTGGCCCCCTTCGATGGCACTCATGAAGACCAGCGTCCCTCCCGGTCGCACCCTGCCGGCAGCGGTGCGGGCAACTTGTATGGCGAGCAGGAGACGGTCGCCGAGGGAGTCGCGTAGCGCTTGGACATCCATCTCCAGAAGGCGTCCGTAGTGCGGCCTGCCGGCCGTGACCATCACGTGGTCGATCGCCTCCGGCAGGCCTGCGAAGAACCGCTCGAGCTCCGCCGGATCATTCGCGTCGAACGCTGCGGTGCTGAGCGCGCCGAGATCGTCCGCTGCGCGCTGCAAGGCCTCGGGCTTGCGGCCGGTGAGGATGACGGCGGCGCCCTCAGCACGTGCGCGGCGCGCGGTCTCCAGACCAATGCCGGAGCTGCCGCCGATTACGACGACAGTCTGTCCGAGAAGCTCAGGCTCGCGGTGGGAGCGGGCGGAGGTTGCACTGGCCATCGGTCCTCCTATCGGAAATGGGAGCGTGAACCGGGTGGGTGAGCGCGCTCGGTCAGAGGTCGAGCACGAGGTCCCCGCCGGGCTGGGAGCAGCAGATGAGCGTGCTTCCGTCGCCCGGGGGGTCCACGGGGTCTGGGTTGTAGTTGACGTTGCCGGCGATGACTGCGGTCTCGCAGGTGTGGCAGACGCCCGTGCGGCACGACCAGCGGACGGGAACGTCGCATGCTTCGGCTAGTTCGAGCAGGCTGGCGTACTCGCTGCGCCACGGGATGGCGATGCTGCTGCGGGCGAACTCGACCGTCGGGCCGGTGCCCGGTTTGCCGTCGGGTGGGTGGGGCGCTCGTGTCGCTGCCGCTGCAATGCCTGGCGTCATGCTCGGGGCAGGCCCAAACGGTTCGGTGTGGATGTTCTGGGCGTTGATCCCCAGCGCGGCCAGACCAGCGCTGACCTCATCCATGAAGGCCGTGGGTCCGCACAGGTATGCCTCGGCGTCGGTGGGCGGGTTCAGTTCGGCTAGAACCGAGCCACTGATCCGGCCCGCCGTGTCGAAGTCACGGCCTGCGAGGTCATCTGGGCCGGGCTGGCTGTAGTACACGTGGGAGCGTGCGTCGGGGAGCGCAGCCAGGAGCGCCTGGGTCTCGGCGGCGAATGAATGCTGGCGACGGCTGCGTGCGGAGTGCAGCCACCAGATCTCGCGCGCGGAATGGTTTGCTGCGAGCGCCTGGAGCATCGCGAGGACGGGGGTCACGCCGATCCCGGCGCTGATCAGCAGTACCGGGGCGGATGTCTGATCGAGGATGAAGCTGCCGCGTGGCGCTGCGATGTCGAGTTGGTCGCCGACGGCGAGCCGGGTGTGCACGTAGCCGCTGACGGCGCCGTGGCTCTCCCGCTTGACGGTGATCCTGTAGTAGCCGGCGTCGGGCGGTCCGGAGAGCGAGTAGTTGCGCAGCAACGCTCGCGGCTGGTCGTCGGGCTGGACTCGCAGCGTGAGCCATTGCCCTGGGCGGGCGGCAGGTAGCGGTGTGCCCTCCGGATCCTCGAGGCGAATCGAGATCACCGCGTCGCTCTCGGGCGTGATCGCGGTGACCGCCAGCTGACGAAAGCCGGGCCATGCGGGAGGCGGGCTCGTCGCGGTGAGGCCGGCGTTGCCACTACCGGGCTCTTCATCGAGCAGCGCCCGGAACGAGGCCTGCCAGCCCGGGCTGAGAGCAGGGATTCGAAGTGCTCGAAGCAGTTGCTGGCGCGGATGCCCAGGGAGGTAGAGCAGCGCGTCGGCCTCGGCGACGGGCACCTGCTCGGGGCCCGTGGCGAGCTTGATGATTTCGTCGTCCGCTGCTACCTCGCCCTCTTCGAGCACGCGAAAGTAGAACCCCGGGCGGTGGTGTGAGACCAGCAAGGCTGGGATTCGCGGGTCGTTCATACGAATCCCGACGCGGTAGCAGGTGACCCGGGGTTGTGTGACCTCGAAGACGGCGCTGCCGATCTGGTAGCGATCGCCGATACAGACCTCGTCGTCGGCGAGCCCTTGCACGGTGAAATTCTCGCCGAACTGGCCATAGACGAAGTCCTTGCGTCCGAGCTCTCGTTCCCAGTAGCGATACGAGTCGATCTGGTAGACGAACACTGCACGCTGCTCGCCGCCGTGGCCTGACAGATCGCCTTGACCGTCACCGTCAACGTTCAGCCTGCCGACGCGGCGGGGCCCGGCGACCGGCTCCTTGAAGACGCCCGTGAAGACGGTCTTCCCCTGCCACGGCACGTCTTTCGGCAGGCCGACATTGACCGACAGCAGACGCCCGACGACGGGGCGAGGTTCGCGGTCCGACGCTCGCTGTTCACGCGCTACCGGTCGGTTTGAGTCCGACCGGCGCCGCTGGCTGGCTGCGGCGGTGGTCATTCGGACGTGTCCGTGTCTATCGGAGCGATCGGAACGCTGCTTGGAGCTCCTTCGAGAACAGCTCCGGCTCCTCCCATGCGGCGAAGTGCCCGCCCCGGTCGAGCTCGTTGAAGTAGACGAGGTTGTCGGGGTACGCGCGCTCGGCCCAGCTCCGCGGAGCCTGGTAGAGCTCGGCCGGGAAGACGCTAATCGCGAACGGGATCGTGATCTTCTTGGCGTCGAAGAAGTCGGCCTTGTTCTCCCAGTACAGGCGGGATGCGGAGACCCCGGTGTTCGTCAGCCAGTAGAGCGTGATGTTGTCGAGCAGGTCGTCTCGCGTGAGCGCGCTCTCGAGGTCTCCAGCAAGGATCTTTTCGACCCGCCCGGGTTGCCCGGTCCCATCTCCGTGGTCGAGCGTGAACGCCGCGAGGTCGATCGGCGAGTCCGCCAGCCCGTACAGCGTCTGTGGTCGAGTCGCCATGATCTGCGCGTAGGCCACGTGCTTCGCGTAGAAGTTGCTCAACTGCTCGTAGGCGCGCAGCTCATCGCCCGCCAGATCGGGCGGCGGCGGGGCGCCCTGCTCGAAGCCTTTGACTAGCGCGGCTGGAGCGGTGCCGGGCATGTTGGAGTGGATGCCAAGCAGTTCCGGCGCTGCCTGTATTGCCATGGTCTGCGTGACCGCTGCGCCCCAGTCGCCCCCCTGGGCCACAAACCGCGTGTATCCAAGGCGCTTCATCAGCACCACCCACGCCCGCGCGATCCGAACCGGATTCCACCCGGTCTGCGTCGGCTTGGCGGAGAAGCCGTGACCTGGCAGCGAGGGGATCACGAGATGGAACGCGTCTGATGCGCTCGCGCCATGCGCCGTGGGGTTCGTCAGCGGCTCGATGATCTTCAGTTGTTCGATGATCGATCCGGGCCAGCCGTGTGTAACGATCAGCGGTAGCGCGTCTTCGTGCTTGGAGCGCACGTGGATGAAGTGAATATCGAGCCCGTCGATCTCCGTGATGAAGTTCGGCAGGCCGTTCAGCTTTGCCTCGCAGGGACTCCATTCGTATTCGTGGCCCCAGTAGCTTGCTAGCTCCTGGATCATCGCGAGTGGGACGCCCTGCGAATCGTCGTTGACCGTCTCGCGCTCAGGCCACCTGGTCGCCTTCACGCGCCGGCGCAACTCGCTGAGCTCGGCCTCCGGGAAGCTCACCTCAAACGGGCGAATGGTGGTGTTCTCGGAGTCGGTTAGTGTTGAACCCTCGGCAGCAGCAGCCATCTCACTCTCCCCGCGTCTCGATGGTGTTAGGGCAGCGCCTTACGGCTCCCCACGTTCGTGGAGAGCGGTTGTCTGTGTGCAGCTCCTCACGCCCCTGCAATCCCTGATTAGCAGCGGCCATGCCCACCTCGATTCCGGTCCCGTCTGTACGACCGGTAGTCCGAGCCAATGAGTGGCTCAGAGAATACACTCACTGTGTTTGAGGGTCATCCTTCGAGTCGAGGTATTCAAGCCCGAGCGGGCCAATCGCCGAAACCTGAATCACACGCTCACCCGACCGGCGCCCAGTGGACGTGGGGGCGCCGCCGGGCAGCACGATGACCGACCCGGGCGAAATGCCTGTAACTGTTCGCTGTCGACTGTTCTCCCAGGCCGACGTAGAACACGCCGGAGACGACGGCTGCCGAGTCAGTCACGCCTGCGCGCGCGGTATCAGGTACTCGTGAATCTGCTGTGCGAGGTCATGTACCGCCTCGGTGAG
Organism: Solirubrobacteraceae bacterium; assembly: GCA_050010595.1. Classification (GTDB taxonomy): domain Bacteria; phylum Actinomycetota; class Thermoleophilia; order Solirubrobacterales; family Solirubrobacteraceae; genus Palsa-513. Next base: position 25,756 of record JBEKKS010000021.1, on the reverse strand, counting down.
CTCCGTATTTTGCTGGAGGGCGATCGCTAGGCTCTCCTCTGTTGCCGCGACGTGGTCGAGCACGGTGCGAATGCCGTAGATCACGCCCTCGATCGCCCGCTGCGCGCGGTTGGACGCCGCCGCAACCAGGAACCCGATGAACAGCTCCGCGACTGTGGTGACGAGGTTGAGTGGGAAGTTGAAGCCTTGACCCGTGAACCAGGCGGGCAGAAACGAGCCGTCCGCCGGGACGACCTTGGCGGCAAAGATCGCTGTCCAGATCACCACGAGAAGCAGCCACACCATGATGTTGGCCGGGCGACCCATGGCCGCCGACGTCCAATCGGCCAAGCGCTGGAACGCTGACTCGTGATCTCGCTCCTTGGCTGTCTCGTCAGCTACTTTCTGAAAGCGCCTGTGGTGCTCTGAATGGCGCGTCGTACGGGTCACCTGGGCTCCTCTCGATCATCGACTTCTCTAGTCGTCCGTTGCGCGTCGAAGATTCTCACGGCGCCGTGCGTCGTGTCGACGGTGCGTCGGTTCTAGCCCGTCACCTGTAAGAAAGCGCGATCTCTCCGCAGCAGCCGATACCAGTACGCTAGGCGCAGCCGCCGCGGCTTTGGCGCGGCTTCTTGGCGGCCGCTCAGATTGTGCGTAGCGCGTCTGTTGGTGGCAGGCGTGCGGCGCGGATCGCGGGGAGCAGGCCGGCGATTGCGCCGATCGCGATTGCCGCTGCGATCCCGCCGCCCCATGCGATGGGTGGGATCACGACCGCCCAGCCTTTGGCTGAGGCGTAGATCGCGGTGGCGAGGACGCCGGCGAGGACGCCGGCGACGCCGCCGAGCAGTGCGAGGAGGATCGCCTCGCTGAGGAATTGGCTGCGGATGTTCGCCTTGGTCGCGCCGAGCGCACGGCGCAGCCCGATCTCCGAGCGGCGCTCGAGAACGCCGATGATCATGATGTTGGCGACGCCGACCGCGCCGACCAGGAGCGCGACTGCGGCGAGCCCGAGGAAGAGGTCGTTGAACGCGCCTTGGGCGTCGGCTCTTGCGACCAGCGCCTGCGAGGGTTGGCTGACGTCGACGTTGCTGGGCGCTTGCGGGTTGGCGGTTGCGGCCAGCACGCTGTCAACGGCGTCGACTTGGCTGGTCTGGGCGCGAACATAGATCTCGGAGGGGTGGCCGTCGAAGTTGAGGTAGTGCTTGGCGGCTGGGAAGCCGATCAGGACGCTGCTGTCGATCTCGGGCGCGAGCATCGCCGGGTGGAGGATCCCGGCGACGTAGAACCACATGCCGGCGAGCCAGATCCGCTCACCGGCGAAGACGCGGTCGATCCCGAGGAGTTGCGCAGCCTGGGAGCCAAGCACGCAGACCGGCTCGCGCTCGGTCGCCGCGTTCAGGTAGCTGCCTTGCGAAATGCTCGTGCCGACTGCGCGCGGCAGGGCGAGGCTGGTCGCGCTGATCGAGAGGGCGTTGGTGTCGATCGACGGGATCAGCGGGCTGCGATACACATTCCCGCCGATCGCTCCGGTGTATTGCACCTGCGTTACCGGGCCGATCCTCGCGATCATCGCCGGCGCGGCAACTGGCAGCTCCGCTGGCTGTCCGAAGAGTGTCTGCCCGTTGGTGACATCGAGCAGGTTCGTGCCGAGCCGGTCGATCTCCGAAAGTAGCCCGGCTTGCGAGGATGCCGACAGGCCGAGTACCGCGACGATCGCAGCGACTCCGATCGCGATTCCCAGCGCCGACAGCGCCGCGCGCGCTCGCCGTGTTCGCAGGCCGACGCTCGCGAGCCGGGCTAGGTCGACGAACCGCAGCTTCGACGGCGGCAGCGCAGCATGAGCGGTCAACGGACAGCCCGCGTGGTGTCGGCAACGACGCGCCCGTCGAGCATCTCGATCCGCCGTGGCAGCCTCGCCGCGATCTCCCGATCATGCGTGATGACGACGATCGTCGCGCCGTCTTTGTTGAGCGCTTCGAGCAGCTCGAGGACGGCGGCGCCGGACGCACTGTCGAGGTTCCCGGTCGGCTCATCGGCCAGGACGATCGACGGCGAGCCGATCAGCGCACGTGCGATGGCGACGCGTTGGCGCTCACCGCCAGACAGCTGGCCCGGGCGGTGGTCCGTCCGCCGGCCGAGACCGACCCGGTCGAGCGCCGTCGACGCTGCCGCACGACGTTGCGCCGCGTCGACACCCGCGTAGAGCAGGCCGTCGGCGACGTTCTCGAGCGCGCTCTCGTGCTCGGCAAGGAAGAACTGCTGGAAGACGAAGCCGATCCGTGTCGCGCGCAGTGCCGCGAGCTCGCGATCGTCGAGACCGCCGACGTCGAATCCATCGATTCGCACGGTCCCGCTGCTCGGGCGGTCGAGCGTCCCCATCAGATGCAGAAGCGTTGACTTGCCAGACCCCGACGGACCGACGACCGCGAGCAGCTCGCCCGCGCCGATGCTGAAGCTGACGCGGTCGAGCGCAGTCACCGGCGGCTCGGTCGCATACATCTTGCTCACCTCGTCGAGCTCCAGCACCGGCGAGCCGGCGACGTACGCACCGGTGCGCTCAGCTGCCGGTACCGCCCCGCTCACAGTGACGGAACCACTACACGCTGCCCGGCGGCTAGACCGGGACCGCTCACCTGGACCAGCCCGTTCGCGTCGTCGAACAGGCCGAGCGAAACGCCGACGAGATCGTGGCGCCCAGTCGGCGAGACCTCCTCCACCGCGTAGCCGCCGCCAGCAAGCGCGAGCAGCGCGTCAACCGGCACAACCAGCGCGTTGCTGACGCTGCCGGTCGTGATCGCGACAACAACCGGCGCCTGATCGATCGACCCGGTCGCTGACGGGTCAAGCGGACGGACCGTCACCGGCACGCTTGGCGAGCCGCCGTTCTGGCCGCTGCTCGCAACCGTGCCGATCGACGTCACAATCCCCGGCGTGGTCGCGTTGTCTGGCAGCGTGATCGTCACCCGATCACCAACAGCTACATCGGCCTGCTCCGCCGCGTCCAGCTGCAGCGACACCACGCGACGATCCGAGCTGCCAGTCAAGAGCGGCGCGCCGGGACTCGCGGGGCCGCCGACCGTTCCACCCACGTTCGTGATACGCAGGCGCGCCACCGGCAAGAACACGGCTTGACCGAGCCCGAGCGTCGCGGACACGGTCACGCCGAGGTGATCCTCTAGCGCCTCGAGCGCGTCAACCGTCGCGCCGCTGAACTCACCGGAGCTCGGGCTCAGCTCGCTGCTCGTCGCGTAGCCCAGCGACACCAGGTCGCGGTTCAACTGTTCGACATCCGCGCCGCTCATACCGACCGATAAAGCACGGTAGAACGGCACCTTGCCCGTCAACAGGATCACCGGCATCCCATCCACGCGATAAAGCACGCCGCCCTGCGCAACGAACCGGCCGACCGTGGGCAGCCACGTCAACGTCCCCGACGCACCATTGATCACCGAATAGCTGCCCGCGAAGCCGAGCGTTCCCGACGTCTCCGTCTGCGACGAAAGCGACTGGCGCGTAATCGCCTGCAGGCCCGTCCCGCCATCGTTCACATCCCGGCCACCACCGCCGCCCCCAAACGGATCAGTAACCGCGACGACCACCACAGCGACCACCACGACCAGCACCGCGACACCGGCAAGACGCCAACGCGAGAAACGCGAGCCCGGCGGCGCGGTCGCCGCCGGCCGGCCAGAGGTGCCGCCAGCCGCGCTCACAGAGCGGAGCCCCTCACGGGCCCGCCTCCCGCCAGCTCGCCGGCCATGTCGCTGCGAGACCGTGCGACCACGATCTGGCCCGCGCAGCCAACCCGCACGTGGTCTCCGCGTGCCGCAACCGGGGCGGCGTTCACCTCATTGGGAGCCTTCTGCGAGAGGACGATCCCGAATCCGCCCTCGTTCCGCTCGGTTAGCACGCGCTGCAGCTGATCAGGCCGCCGCGGCTGCTCACGGCACGCTTCCGGGAGGCGGTGGGCCGACGAGCTTGTCGCATGTCGCGCTGGCGCGCTGGAAAATCGGCGAGTTCGGGTCGAGGACGCCGGAGGGGAGTTTCATCGTCCACCGGTCGGTGCCGCTCGGCGTCATCTCCGGATAGTCGGGCTCGTTGTGCCGGTGCATGCAGGCTGCGTAGGCGTTGATCTCCTTGATGAACTGCGGTTCCGCCCCGGTCGTAGGCGTGGGCGCCGGCAGGTATTTCGCGCAGTGCGCGTCCGCCTTCTGGAGCTCAGGCGAGCCCGCGGCGACGCCGACGAACTCGCCGTGCGCGTTGGGGTCGGGGAAGTTGGGCGCGCCGTGGCTGCGCGCGCACCGCGCGAACCTGAGCAGTTGCACGCCGCTCGCGCCGATCCGTGTCACTCCACTCCCGGTGCTCGACGAGCTCGAGCCTGCGAGGTCGCCAGCGCCGGACGATGAGCTCGTGGCATTTGAGTGGGACCCCTTGAGGGCGGCGACGCCCTGCGAGTTGCTACTCCCGCCACAGCCTGCCATCAGAACGCAGAGGCTCGCGAACATTGAAAGCGTGCGGGCAGCCGCGCACCCGCGCCGTCCTTGCGACTCGCGAGGCGTCACAGTCCACCTGGAAGCGCGCCGTGCAGCTTGGTACACGTCCGGTTTGCGCGCACGAAGATCGGCGAGTTGGGGTCGAGGTCGCTGCCGGGGCGCCAGTTCAGTTCGAGGTTTCCGCTGGGTGTCGGGTCGGGGAAGTCGAGCACGCCGTGGCTGCGTACGCACTGCGCATAGACGACCGCCTCTTTGACGAACAGCTGCTGCTGGGCGACGCTGGCCGTGGCGTGGGGGAGGTCCTTGTTGCACTTCTGCTGCGCGGTCATGATCGCCGCCGAGCCTGGGACGATCCCGACAAACACGCCGGCGCCCGTCGGCGCGGGGAACTTGGGGTCGCCGCTCGCGCGCGCGCATTGCGTGAACTTGAGCAGCTGCGCTCGGCTGTAGGAGGCTCCTGTTGCGCTTATCTCCTTCACCGAAGCGCCCGCCACCAGCGCCGTGCCGCTACCGGCAGCGGACGACTGCGCGCCACTGGCCAACGAACCCTGAGACAGCACCGGAGAGCGCGCACCGCCGTCACCGCCGCCGAGCAGGAGATAGGTGCCTACCGCGAGACCGATTGCGCCGAGCGCCACGTAGGCGCGACGGTGACGCCGATGCTGGTGCGCGCGCGCATCGTCGATCACTCCGAAGCGAACATGAGCGGCCCACACGGACATGGTGGGCGCTACTATGACTAGCACCATGATCGATGTCAAGATCAACCGCTCGGACCCGACCCTCTTGCACGACCAAGTCGCTGCGCAGATCCGTCGCGCGATCGCCGACGGCGAAGCAAAACCCGGTGAGCGCCTACCCCCGGCACGCGACTTCGCCGCCGTGATGGGCGTCAACACAAACACCGTCCTCCGCGCCCTGCGCCTACTGCGCGACGAGGGACTCCTCGAGTTCCGCCGCGGTCACGGCATCCGTGTCGCCGGCACACCGGAACGCGGCGCCGTCATCGCCGAAGCAATCGAACTCGTCCAACTCGCACGCCAGAACGGCTACAACCGCGCCGAACTCCTCGAGATCATCGAGGGGCTGCCCTAGACGACCGACCGGTTACCGCAGGCTCGGTCAACGCCTTTCTCGCCGCAGAGTTGGTGCTAATTACAGTCCGCCTGGTAGCGCGCCGTGCAGCTTCGTGCACGTCCGGTTTGCGCGCACGAAGATCGGCGAGTTGGGGTCGAGGTCGGTGCCGGGGCGCCAGTTCAGTTCGAGGTTTCCGCTCGGTGTCGGGTCGGGGAAGTCGAGTACGCCGTGGCCGCGCATGCACTGCGCGTAGACGACCGCCTCTTTGACGAACAGATGCTGCTGTGCATGGCTCGCCGTGGCGTGGGGGAGGTCCTTGTTGCACTTCTGCTGCGCGGTCATGATCGCCGCCGAGCCTGGCACGATCCCGACAAACACGCCGCCACCCGTCGGATCGGGAAAGTTGGGGTCGCCGTTCGCGCGCGCACACTCCGCGAACTTGAGCAGCTGCGCGCCGCTGTAGGAGGCTCCTGTTGCGCTTATCTCCTTCACCGAAGCGCCCGCCACCAGAGCGTTCGCGCTCGACGCGCCGCCACCCGCAGAGGAGGACGGTAAGCCACTGTTCGAACCCGAGCTGCTGGCGTTCGAGCCGGGGTGCGACCTGCCCAGCCTGGCGATACCGGGCGAGCTACCGCCGCAAGCACTGAGCAGCAGCGCGACTCCGACGACCGCCGCCGCCACGAGCGCGTCCGCCCGCCCGCGGGAGCGGGGCAGACGATCGATCACGGTCCTCGCGATAGACAACTGAGCCGGTTCCCCTCTCTGGCGGATCGTGCAACGCTCACAAGCGCTCGTATATTAAGCGATCGACGCTACTATGACTAGCACCATGATGGATGTCAAGATCAACCGCTCGGACCCGACCCTCTTGCACGACCAAGTCGCCGCGCGGATCCGTCGCGCGATCGCCGACGGCGAATCAACACCCGGTGAGCGCCCGCCACCAGCGGGGCGCTTGGCGCCGGTCGCGAACGTCGCGACGTAAACGGGTGCCTACCAGGTGCCGTTGACGCAGCCGCCGGTGACCGCACCGCTGGTCGCAGCGAAGCCGACAGCAGTCGCGGGGGTCGGTGGCGTCCAGGTGGCGCTGCCACAGAAACGACTGACCACGCCGTTGTAGTAGACGGCCGAGTACTGGTCGCCGGTCGAATACGCCTTGACGGTCACGACGTAGATGCTCGCGCCGGTTGCGTAGCTGCCGGAGGCGGCTTCCAGGTAGGCGTTGTTACCGGCAGTAGAAGACGAGGTCGCGATCGTCGACTCGTAGGAGTTGACGGTCGCCGCCGTCAGACCAGAGAAGTTGTTGCCGAGGTCAGTGCCGTAGGTATCGGCGGCGGTCACGGCGCTGCGTGTCAGCTCCTTCGCCGACGCGTCATAGCTCTTGCGAGTCTGATTGAGGAACGATGGGATCGCGATCGCGGCAAGGATGCCGATGATCAGGATCACGACGAGCAACTCGATCAGTGTGAAGCCAAGCTCGTCTCCTGGTGGTCTGTCCTGCCGTTGCCTCACGAAACCTCCTGCTGGTGTGTGTGTGTAGCGCTCACGCCTCGCCGGATTTGCGGAATGCGACGGCTGCCCCGCGTAACTCGTATCGGCCTCTGGCCGCCACTCCCTAACCCGGACCGAGGCGATCGGCATCGCGGGTCGATGCTGCGAGGACAACGGCCTTCGGCCCAATGACCGCCACAGCTGTGTACGGCTGGTGCGCAGACGCTGACGGTCGCTGCGTTCGGGCGGTTTGCGGCCTGGTGGTCGCGGTCACAAGATGCGGCCTGCCGCGAATATAGTTGGCAAAGTCGAAGCGAAGGAGCCGTCCACTGTGCGCCCCGCCGATGTCGTGAGAGCGCGCCACCGCTTTCGCGGCGGCTCGCGCGTCATTGCGGCTCCCCTAGTACTCGCCGGCGTGGCGGTTCTTATTGCCGGCTGCGGCGGCGGCTCGAGCATCGGCGTCGCGAGCATCTCGGGCTCAGGTGGACACGGCCGCCACTCGACTGCGTCTCGGCATCCCTCGGGCGGCGAGCCGGTCGGGTTTTTCGGCGTGGCGGAGACTCCTGCGCAGCGGGCCGGCGCTCAAGTGGCCAGCCTGTTGTTCTCGCGGTGCATGCGTTCGCATGGCGTTCCCGATTTCCCCGACCCGACTGCTGGTTCGGGCGGCGGGATCGAGTTCGGGGGCGGGGCGAGCGGACTTGACCCCGCCGCGCCACTTTTCCGCCTGGCGCAGCAGAGGTGCATCTCGATCTTGATCCGTCGTCGGCGCGCTGAGCTCGGATGAGCGGCGCCAGCCTGAGCTCAGGCGACACTGAGGCGCTTGCGTCCGCTTCCGGCCCGGACGCGTGGTGGCGGCGCCACTGGCGCTCGCTGGCGATTGTCGTGCTGCTGGTCGCGGGAGTGGGTGTGGCGCTGGTCGTGACCAATGCGTTCGGCGGTGGTTCCGCGGGCGGGTTGCGCGACAACGCCTATCCGAGCTCGTTGGCGACGGTCACGCGGCGGCCGTTGACCTCCCTGAGCTTGGTCAGCGGGACGCTCGGTTATACCGGTGATCTGACGGTCGACCTGCCTGCGGGTACTGCCCCGACGGCGGTGACGCAGGCGCGGCAAGCGGTCACGACCGACCGGGGGACGCTGGCGAGTGCGCGGTCGACGCTGTCCAGTGATTCAGCGGCGCTCTCGCAGGCGCGCGCCACGCTGGCCGCCGACTCGGAGCAGGAAGGCGTGGAGTGCGGCGGCGACAGTGCGGCGCCGGCGGGCGCTGGCTCAGGCTCGGCCGGTGGCTCGAGCGTGTGCGCGACCGACGCCCAGCAGGTCGCGTCCGGGCAGCAGTCGGTGACTGCCGATGCCGCCAGGGTGACTTCAGACGCGGCCTCCTTGTCATCCGCTCAGCGTGCGCTCACGACCGACACGGCGACGCTCGCGAGCGCTAGTGCGCAGGCGAGCGTGTACGGCCCGAGCTCGGCGTACTCGAGCGTGCCGTCGGTCGGCGAGATCGTGCGCCTTGGGCAGCCTCTGTTCGCGATCGACGGCGTGCCGACGCTTGTGCTCTACGGGTCGACGGATGCGACACGCGCGTTCTCGGCGGGGATGTCGCCGGGCGCAGACGTGGCTGAGCTGAATGCGAACCTCGACGCGCTCGGCTACGGGCACGGCTTGACGGGCGACGCGTTCACGCCGGCGACCGCAGCCGCGATCCGGCAGCTGCAGGTCGCGCACCGCGAGTACGCCTCCGGGCAGTTGCTGATCGGCTCGGTCGTATTCACCCCGGGACCGATCCGCGTCACGTCAGTGGAGTCGACCGTTGCGGTCGGTGCGCCGGTCACGGCTGGGCCGGTGCTGTCGGCCAGCGGGACCGCACTGCAGGTCCAGATCCAGCTGGATCCCGCGCTGCAGGGCCAGGTCAGGGCAGGCGACTCGGTGACGATTACGCTGCCGAACGACCAGACGACGCCCGGACGGATTACAAGCGTGAGCTCGGTCGCGACGCCTGGCCAGAACGGGGCTTCGCCGACGATCGCGGTTGACGTCGTCCCGACCGATCCGGCCGCGATCGGGCACCTCGACCAGGCGCCTGTCAACGTGTCGATCGCGAGCGGCAGCGTGAATGACGCGCTAGTTGTCCCGGTTGACGCGCTGCTGTCGCTCGAGGAGGGGGGGTACGCGGTCGAGGAGGTCGCCGCTGACGGAGTGCATCATCTGGTGGCGGTCACCACCGGACTGTTCGACGACGCCGACGGCTTGGTCCAGGTCAGCGGACGCGGGCTTGCGGCCGGTCAGCGCGTGGTGGTGCCCGGCGTATGAGCGTCGCCGCGCCAGGCGCCGTAGCCCCCGGGTCGCCCGCGCCGATCGGGAGTGGCGACGACGTCGTGCTCGAGCTCGAGGCGGTGACGAAGGTCTATCCCGCCGAGCCTCCCGTCGTCGCGCTGCGGGGAGTCAGCTTCACTGTCCACCGGGGCGAGCTGATCGCGATCGTCGGGCCGTCAGGCTCGGGCAAGTCGACGCTCCTGCACGTAATGGGGACGCTCGAGCGGCCGAGCGCAGGCACGGTGCGCATCACTGGCCTCGACGTCTCCGGCCTTGACGATCGCGCTCTATCGGTGGTGCGAGCGACGCGGATCGGCTTCGTGTTCCAGCTGTTCTTCCTGGCCGAGTATCAGAGCGTGCTCGAAAACGTCGCCGACGGTCTGCTGTACGCCGGCGTTCCGGTCTCCGAGCGGCGCGAGCTTGCAGCGCGCGCGCTCGAGCGGGTTGGGCTCGCGCAGCGCGCCGGCTTCCGGCCGACGAAGCTGTCGGGCGGTGAGCGCCAGCGCGTAGCGATAGCGCGCGCACTTGTCGGTGCGCCCGCGATCGTGCTCGCCGACGAGCCGACCGGAAATCTCGACACCGCCACGGGTGCTGCAATCTTCGCGCTGCTACAGGAGCTGCACGCGGACGGGACGACGATTGTGATGATCACGCACGACCGCGAGCTCGCGGCGCGCCTGCCGCGCCGGATCGAGATGCTCGACGGCGAGCTCGTCTCAGACAGCCGCGCGGCGACCGGCGCGGCGATCGCGGGCGTGATCGCTGACGCAAGCCCACCGAGCAGGAGCTCCAGCTAGATGCGCGCGCGAAGCCGACCAAGGCTGCTGCTGGCGATTGTCGTTGCGCTCGGTGCCGGTATCCCGGGCGTCGGCGCGCTCGCCAGCCCGCGGGCAGCGGCCGACACCTCCGGACCGTCCAGCTCATGCCCTACATCCAATCCACCAAACGAGCTGACGCTCGCCGGCGGGACCCCGCAGACCGCCCAGCTCAACACGGCGTTCGCAACCCCCCTGCAGGTAATGCTGGCGAACAGCAACGGCTGCCAGGTGACCTCCGTCGTGGGTACGCCTGTCACCTTCACGGCGCCCTCGAGCGGCGCCGGCGGCAGCTTCTCCACGAGCGGCACGAACACGGTCACGGTCGGTGCGGACCTCTCCGGGAATGCTTCGGCGCCGACGTTCACCGCCAACGACACGGCTGGCAGCTACACGGTGACCGCAACCAGCGCGGGCGGGTCGGTCTCCTTCTCGATGACGAACAGCCCCGCCGGCAAGCCGGCGGCGATCACTGCCGGCGTCGCCGCCAGCGAGGCGACCCAGACTGGAACGCGGTTCGCGATCGCGCTCGCCGTGACCGTCACCGACGCGCTCGGAAACAAGGTCTCCGGCGTGCTCGTGACATTCACCGCACCCGCCAGGGGTGCCAGCGGTAGCTTCGCAACCCGCGGCCACGCGCGCACCGTCTCGGTCCGGACCGACGCGGAGGGCATCGCGGTCGCACCGCCGTTCATCGCGAACCGGAAAGCGGGCGGCTACATCGTGATCGCGAGGATCCCGCACGGGCCGAGGACCGCGTTCGCGCTAGTGAATGAGACGCCGTGAGCGCGCCCGCCGCCGGCAGCCTCAGGCCGCCGCGGCTGCGACCCGGCGATCTCGCGCGCCTCGCCAGCATCGGCGTGCGCACGCGCCGCTTGCGCTCCGCGCTCTCGGCGCTTGGGATCGCGATCGGCGTCGCCGCAATCGTCGCCGTACTCGGACTCTCCGCCTCCAGCCAGGCCGGGCTGCTGAATGAGATCAATCAGCTCGGCACGAACCTGCTCGACGTCACGACCGGACAGAACTTCACCGGTCAGGCAGTGCCGTTGCCAGTCACCGCGCCCGGCATGATCGGACGCATCGGTCCCGTCTATGACGTCGCCGCCGTCGGCACGCTCTCCGACACGAACGCCTACCGCACCCCCCTGGTCCCGTCCGTCGAGACCAACGCGCTGAGCGTCGACGCCAGCGACCTCAACCTGCCCAGCGTGGTCGGCACGACCGTCGCGCAGGGCCGCTTCCTCAACTCCGCCACCGCGACCGAGGCGGTCTGCGTGCTCGGCGCCGCCGCGGCACGGCGCCTCGGCATCGGCGAGCTCTTCGCCGGAGAGCGCATCTGGGTCGGCGGGATGTGGTTCTACGTCGCGGGCATTCTCGAGCCGGCCGCGCTCGCCCCTGAGATCGACGACTCCGTCCTGATCGGGTTCCCCGCCGCGAAGACATTCCTCGGCTATCGGAGCGTCGTCGACGGCCATCCCGCGATCGGCAATCCAACCGAGATCTACGTGCGCGCCGCGACCAGCCAGGTCAACAACGTCTATAACGTGCTCGCCTCGACCGCCAACCCCGAGAACCCGAGTCAGGTCGACGTCACCCAGCCATCTTCCGCGCTCACTGCCGAGGCCGAAACGAAGGGCGCCTTCAACGGCCTCTTCCTAGGGCTCGGCGCGATCGCGCTGCTGGTCGGCGCGATCGGCGTTGCCAACATCATGATCATCAGCGTGCTCGAGCGCCGCTCGGAGATCGGCCTACGCCGCGCGCTCGGCGCGACCAAGGCGCAGATCCGTACTCAGTTCCTCAGCGAGGCGATCGTACTGGCGCTGATCGGCGGTGCCGTCGGCATCGGCGCCGGCGCCCTCGCGACCGCGATCTACGCCCACGCCAAGCACTGGTCGACCGTGATCCCCGCGCTCGCGTGGGGCGGTGGCGTCGGCGCCGCGATCCTGATCGGCGCCGTCGCTGGGATCGTGCCGGCGATCCGCGCCGCACGCCTGTCGCCAACCGACGCGCTACGAACCGGGTGAGGCGCCGCAGGTGCACCGTGCGCGATCACGCTCGCCCGGTGTTAGCTGGGGATAGCTTCCATGCTGCCGGGTCGGTTGAGCGCCAGCCCCGCGCTGCGGCGGGCTGGGAGACTGTCGCTCGGTACTGATGGCGGATCGGCGCGATATCGACTTCACGTACTCGCTGACCGATCGAATCGTGCGGCTCAGCCTTGGTGAGCTCGCGGACTTCAGTGGCGCCAAGTACGACGGCGATTTCTCGCTCAGCCTGGCGCAGGCCCAGCGTCGCAAGCACGAGTACGTTGCGGCCCAGATTGGGATCGAGGAGGGCAAGCGTATCCTCGACCTCGGCTGCGGCTGGGGCCCGCTGCTGAACTTCATCCGCGAGCAGGGGGCCACGGGCGTCGGCGTCACGCTGTCTCGTTCGCAGCTTGCTGCCTGCCGCAAGCACGGTCTCGATGTCCACCTCCACGACGCGCGTGAGGTGACGAGCGAGACGTTCGGTCCCTTCGATGCTGTCGCGAGCCTTGGGGCGTTCGAGCATTTCTGCTCGCCCGACGAGTACCTGGACGGGCGCCAGGAGGAGATCTACAGGCGCCTCTTCGAGCACGTCGCCGGGCTGCTACCGGACAAGGGGCGCTTCTACCTGCAGACGATGGTGTTCGGGAAGAACATGATCCCGCTCGAGGAGGTCGACGTGCGCGCGCCACGCGATTCCGACGCCTGGTACCTGGCCCTGCTCGCGCGCCAGTTTCCCGGATCGTGGCTGCCACTCGGGCAAGAGCAGATCGTGCGCTGCGCGCAGCCGAGCTTCCGCCTCGTCTCGAGCGAAAGCGGCCGCCTCGACTACCTCCAGACGATGACCGAGTGGAGCAAGCGGACCGGCGCGCGCAGCGTGCGCAAGACGCTGCTCAAAGCACGCCTGCTGCCGCGCTGGCTGCTCAGCTCGAACTTCCGTCTTGCCTTCACCTCGGGCGTCGGGTCAAACAAGGTCTGCTTCGAGCGCGAGCTGCTCGACCACTTCCGGCTCGTCTTCGAGAAGTCCTAGCGCCGGAGCGGCTACGGCGCGTTCGCCGGCGGACCGCCCGGCCCACCGGCTTCGGCGGCCTGCAGTCGGCCTTGCCACACGGCTTGGGCGCCCAGCGTGCCAGTCCGGTAGACCATGTAGCCGCCGCCGATCGCCAGCACGACGACTGCGACGCGCAGTGCGGCGAAGCTCGCGCGGGGCGACAGCAGGCGGTCGACAATTCCGAGTCCGGTCGGCATCCCGCTCGAGATGCGCCGCGCTGCAAACGCGACGATCAATGCCGCGGTGAAGCCCACGTAGATGACGGCGAGGATGTGCGCAGCCTGTGAGTGCTGGGAGATCAGGCTTGCGGCCTTGCCCTGCAGGTGGAGCGCCGCCCGTAGCGCGGCACCGGCTTGCATCGTCAGGAAGATCGAGCTCATCGCGACGATCGACACGAGTGCCAGCGCGATGCCGTAACGCGAGAGCCACTGCGGCTTGACCATGAAGACGAGCGCGGCAACGATCGTCGCTGGGATCAGCACCACCGGGACGTGAACGAACAGCGGGTGCGCCGGCAGGCCGTCATAGATCGTCAGGATCCGGATCGGCACCGTCAGGAAGCCGAGGAATGCGAGCGCCGTCAAGACGAACTCGGCGCGCCGCCAGTCAACCCTCGGGCGCGCGCCGCCCGCAATCTCGCCGTTCACGGGCGCGACGCTAGGAGAGCGTGGTAAGCAATCTCTAAAGCAAAGCTGAGTACTGTCCGGGCACGGCTTGCCTGTCGGTGCGCCCGCGGCGCGCTCATCGTCCGAGCTGATCCTGGTCGACGTCGACGGCTGTTGAATCGACATCGGCCGGCCGCGCTGCGCCGCCGCGTGGAGCGAAGCGACCCGTGCTGGCGACCACGCGCATGATGCGTCCGCCGTAATGGCGTCCGAGCGATCGTCGCGCGAGGATGCGCGTGGGTGGGAAGAGGAGCAGCACACCGGCCGCGTCGGTGACGAACCCTGGCACGACCAGCAGCAGCGCCCCGGCGAAGCCGAGCGCGCCGTCGAGCGCGGCTCGGCCGGGCGCGCGCCGTTCCGACACGGCCGTCGAGACACGCGCGAGCGCCGCTCGTCCCTGGATCCGCAGGAGCTGCGCGCCGACGAGCGAGGTGCCGATCAGCAGCGCAACGGCCCACAGCCAGCCGATTGCCTGCCCGACCTCGATGAAGACGAACACCTCGAGGACGAACAGCGCGACGGGAGCGAGCAGGAACATCGTCCCGCCAGACTACGCGGCGGCGCGGCTTGGCTCTCGGCTGCTACCTGGAATCAGGCGGACCCGAAACCGCCGGAGCGCTCCCGTCGCCCTGGGTCGAAGGCGCAGCGTCGTAGCCCGGGCGGCCGATCCGCACGCGGTCGGCATGGCTGTGGAGGTGGATGTGGCGGTGCAGTTGCGCCTTCTGCGCCCTTGATTCCTCGTCCTCGTGGATGAACTTCTCGCCGCGCAGGGCTGACGCGACCGCTGCGATCACGCTCATGACGACGGCGACGGTGAGGATCATCACGAGGCCGTGCTTGAACGACGGGCCGATCAGATGCGGGAAGAAGGACCGGCCGGTGAGGATCGCTACCTGGCTGTGAGCGAGATGGCCGAGGACCGTGGGGCCGAGCAGGCTCTTCAGCGGGTTGTAGCCGAGGAACGCGGCGAAGATGTAGCCGAGCGGCGGCAGATGGGAAAGCTGCGTCGCCTTGGCGAGCGGGACGCCGTGGGCGGCCAGGCCGTGGTACATCGCCGAGGGCACGTCGGCGTTGAGCCCGATGACGAGCAGCGTGAAGAAGAGTCCCATCGAGAGCGGGAGTCCGGATTGCGCGAACGTCACGCGCATCCCCGAGGCGGCACCGCGATGGCGCGCTGGGACCGAGTTCATGATCGATGCGGTGTTCGGCGATGCGAACAGGCCGCCACCAACCCCCGTGACGAACATCACGACGGCGAACGGCGGGTAGGAGAAGTTGGCCGGGAAGGTCATCATCACCGCGTACATAGCTGCCGAGAGCAGCATCCCAGTGGTCGCGAACGGCCGCGCGCCGTACTTGTCCGAGAGCTTGCCCGAGAGCGGCCCCGACACGACGAAGCCGACCATGAAGGGGATCATGTAGATGCCCGCCCATAGTGGCGTGTCGGTGAAGCGGTAGCCGTGCTGGGGCAGCCAGATGCCCTGGAACCAGATCATCAGCATGAACTGCATCCCGCCGCGCCCGACCGACCCGAGGAACGACGCAGCGTTGCCGGCAGTGAACGCGCGGATCCGAAACAGCGACATGCGGAACATCGGGTCCTCGACGCGCATCTCGACGAGCACGAAGATGACGAGCAGTGCCGCACCGCCGAGCAGCATCTCGATGACGAATGGGCTGCCCCAGCCAGTCAGTGAGTGGTGGTAGGGCTTGATGCCGTAGGTGACGCCGGTGAGCAGCATGCCGAGGCCTGCGGCGAAGGCGAGATTTCCGAGCCAGTCGATCTTGGCCTTGATGCGGACACCGATCTCCTTCAGCTTCAGATAGGCCCACACAGTCCCGAAGACGCCGATCGGCACGTTGGCGAGAAACACCCAGCGCCAGCCGACCTCTGCCAGCACGCCGCCGACGATGATGCCGAGGAACGAGCCGACGATCGCGGCGACCATGTTCATCCCGAGCGCGAGCCCGAGCTGCTCGGCCGGGAACGCGTCGGTGATGATCGCGGCCGAGTTGGCCATCAGCAGCGCCCCGCCGATCGCCTGGAACATCCGCAGGATCACCAGCTCCAGTGCTCCGGTCGACCCCTTGCTCCAGACCAGGGAGAGCAGGATCGCTCCGACCGTGAACCAAGCGAAGCCGAGGTTGTACATCCGCACACGGCCGAACATGTCGCCGATGCGCCCGACCGTCACGACGATCGCGGCCGACACCAGCATGTAGCCCATCATGATCCACAGCAGGTAGGGGAAGTTGGACGCGAGCAGTGGGTTCAGGTGGATGCCGCGGAAGATCACGGGCAGCGCGATGATCAGGCTCGTGCCGTTGAGCGTCGCGAGCAGCACGCCGACGGTTGTGTTCGAGAGGACGACCCACTTGTAGCGGGGTCCGACTGTCGGTGGGGCTGGCGCGGCGGTCATCAAATTCATCGCTGAGGCTCCTGCGGCTTGGGGTGTTCTGTGGGACTGGGGGCGACCGCGCCGGGGCGCTCGGTCGCGAAGGACTCGAGCACCGCGACGGCCCGCTCGACGGCGACCAGGTCTGTCTCGCTGAGGGCGCCGAGCTGCTCGGCCAGCCACGCCTCGCCGGCCTGGATGCGCCGCTCGATCAGCTCGTTGCCGGCGGCTGTGGCGTGCAGCTGCACGCCGCGGCGGTCGATGGGGTTGGCTTGGCGGGAGATCAGCCCGACCTCCTCGAGCCGGTCGGCGAGGCGCGTCGCCGCCGGCGACGGCAGCGCTTCGATCTCGGCGAGGTGACCGACGCTGAGCGGCCCGCTTTGGACCACCGTGGCAAGTGCCGAGATCTGCGTGATCGTCAGCTCCGACGGATCTCGCCGGCGCAGCTGGCGCGAAAGACGAACCATCGACAGGCGAAGCCGGCCGGCGAGCAGGTGCGGCGAGCTGGCCGAACTGCCGCTCGCTGTATCGCTCATCGCACCCAACTTTCCTTCATCGGTCGCCCGGCAACCGGCCGGGATGAAACTATGTGCCAACGGCACTATATATCGGCAGCATTGACTCGTGCTTTGGCGCGCTCGCGCCTCGCGTCGGGGCCGGTCGTTCGCCTGCGTATGAAGTCCGCGGGCCTCGCCGCCGATACAACGCGGTGGGAGACCGATATGGCAACCGACTTCGCGGCTCTATACGAACGTGCAAGCCGTGCGGCGACGCCGGCGGCTCGCGACGCGTGCCTGACGGAGATCGTTCGTGAGCTCGCCGCGAGCAGCGACCCCGCGGATCGCGGTCGGTTGCTCATGTGCCGGGCTCGACTGAGCTCGAATCAGTGGCACACCGCCGAGGTGGTCGCGGATGCGCGCAGCGCGATGCAGGCTTTCGAGCGCGCCGGTGAGGCCGAGCTTGCGGTCGACGCGGCAAGCCTCGCGGCGGCGCACGCATCCCGTCTGGGTGAGCTCGCGCTCGCTTCGGAGCTTGCGACAAAGAGCATCCTGGCATTGGACTGGGTGACCGATGCCAAGCTCCGGGTCGAGATCGCCAACCGCCTGGGCATCTTCTGCTACTCGTGCCTCGACTACCAGCGGGCCGCTGATCTGTACACCGCGGCGCTCGTCATGGCGGAGGAAATCGGCGACCGGGAGATGGTCTGGCGAGCGCTGCAGAACACAGCCGACGCGCTTCTCCTGGCTGCGCAGCAGGAGCGGCGCGCCGGCCTGCCTGCCAACACGGCCGGGCTCGAGCGCGCCGAGACAGCCGTGCGCGTGCTCCTCGCCGAGGTCCCGCCCGAGGTGCACCGGAGGTTTGGCAGCAAGCGCCTCCTCGCCGAGGTGCTCTGCGAGCTCGGCCGCAACGACGAGGCTCTGGCGGTGCTCGAGGAGTCGCGCGACCAGCTCGACGAGGTCACGCAGGCGGCGCAGCGCGCCGCGCTGGCATGGGTTGGGGCGCGCTGCCTGCGCGCCGCGGGCCGCCACGAGGAAGCCGTAGAGGCGGCTCTGGATGCGGTGCGGCTCGCCGCGCAGAGCGACGACGACCACGAGTTGATGCTCGCGATGGAGGAGCTCAGGGCAAGCCAGGAGGCGGCCGGCGACATCGCCGATGCGCTCGAGACGGGCCGCGAGGTCAACTCACGGATGTGGGTGATCCACCAGCGCCAGACAATGGCGCTCGTAGCGGAATCATGGGCTCGGGCGGACCTCGAGCGCGAGCGGCAAGCGCTGCAGTCCGCGGCCGCACACGCGCAGCGCTCGACCGACGAGAAGTCTGCGTTCCTCGCGAACATGAGCCACGAGATCCGCACGCCGATGAACGGCGTCCTCGGGATCACCGAGATCCTTGCCGAGACCAAGCTCGACGAAGAGCAGCGCGCGCTTGTGCTCCAGCTGACCCGCTCCGGCGAGCACATGATGGGCCTGATCAACGACATCCTCGACCTGTCGAAGATCGAAGCCGGCCGGATGGATATCGACCTGACGGAGTTCGTCGTGCGCGACGTCGTCGAGCAGGCTTGCGCGGCGGCCGGCTTCGAGGCCGAGGCGAAGGGCCTCGACCTCGAGCTGAGCGTCACCGAGCAAACGCCGCAAGTCGTGCGCGGCGATGACCGGCGCGTGCGCCAGATCCTCCTGAACCTGATCGCCAACGCGGTCAAGTTCACCGCCGAGGGGTCGGTTGCCGTCAACGTCAGCGCGGAGCCGCAGGGCGATCGGCGATCGCTCGTGCGGGTCGAGGTCGCGGATACCGGGATCGGCATCGATGCAGCGGCGCTCGAGCATATGTTCGAGCCTTTCACGCAAGCCGAGGCAGCGACCACGCGCAACTATGGCGGGACCGGGCTCGGCTTGACGATCGCCCGCCAGCTGGCGGCGCTGATGGGCGGCACGATCGGCGCTTCGAGCATCCCCGGTCGCGGCAGCACCTTCTGGCTCGAGCTCCCGCTGACGGTCGTCGGGGACGCGCATCGCGAAGCGTCGCAACCCGCGGTCGCCGACGCCTCGACGCCGCCGTGGTCGACGCCGCCGCACGTGCTGGTTGTCGAGGACAACCCGGTCAACCAGACGGTCGTGCTCCATGCGCTCAAGCGGGCCGGCTGCCAGGCGGAGGTCGTCGCCGACGGTCAGCAGGCCCTCGCGATACTCGCCGAGCACGACTTCGATGTCGTCTTGATGGACTGCGAGATGCCGGTGATGGACGGCTACGAGGCGACGCTCGAGCTGCGCCGCCGTGAGGGCGGCACGCGCCACACGCCGGTCATCGCGATGACCGCCCACGCGATGGAGGGCGCCGCCGACGAATGCCTCGCGGCGGGGATGGACGACTACCTTGCCAAGCCGCTGCGCCGCGAGCAGCTCGACGCCACGCTGCTGCGCTGGATCCCGCCGCAGGCCAAGAGCGCTGCCGCCTGAATCGCAGGCGGTATTACTCAGCACGAACGAGATCCTCGCGCTGACGCGCGAGTGAGCTCGGCCGCTGGTGGGGTGGCGCACGTCGATCACGCGCGTCACTTCACGGCGAGAGCGCCAGCAGCCGCGCGATGATGCCCTCCGCGTACCGTCCCGACTCGCGCTCGAGGAAGCGCTCGAACGCGCCGGCGTCGCCGTCGTCGGAGATCGAGCGGACGATCGCGCACGGCACGCCGGCCTCGATGCAGACCTGCGCGACCGCGGCGCCTTCCATCTCGACGGCCAGACCGTCGGGGAAGCGTTCGCGCAGCTCGCCGAGGGCGCGCTCGCCGAGGAACTGGTCGCCGCTCAGCACGAGCCCGCGTACTACCCGCTTCTCGCCGCCGAGGAAGTCGGCGACCGCGTCGTAGGCAACCTGGCTGAGCGTCTCGTCGGTCGGTAGCCGCTCGAGGCCGAGCGCGGGCACCTGGTAGCGCGGGAAGATCGGGCTCGCGTCGAGGTCGTGGTGGAGGGCGTGTGTTGCGACGACGACGTCGCCGATCGCGAGCTGCGGGCTGACCCGTCCGGCGACGCCGATCAGCACGATCGCGCGCACGCGGTAGTGGTGGATCAGGATCGATGTCGTCGCCGCGACAGCCGTCTTGCCGATGCCCGAGATGACGGCTACAACCTCGCGCGTTCCGACGCCCCCGCGGTGAAACGTGCGCCCGGCGAGCAGCTCCGCCTGCTCGCTGTCGAAGTCGCGCAGCACTGCGTCGAGCTCTTGCTCCATCGGGGCGAGGATTCCGATCACGCGCGCAGTCTCCCAGACGTACACTCAGGCGCTCGTGGCCGCCGCGTTCACTTCTCCGCTCGCTGAGGATCTCGCCGAGGACGTCCTCGCGCGCCTCGTGCGCTACGCGCGCATCGACACGCAGTCGCTCGCGCCGCGGACCGGTAGCCCGAGCACGCCGGGGCAGCTCGAGCTTGCGCGGCTGCTCGTCGAGGAGCTGCGGCAGATCGGTCTGGCGGAGATCGCGCTCGACGCGAACGGCTACGTGATGGCCACGCTTGCGGGCAGCGGGCCGACGATCGGGCTGATCGCGCATATGGACACGAGCCCTGACGCGCCGGGAGCAGGGGTGGCGCCGCTCGTGCACCGCGACTACGACGGCGAGCCGATCGTCCTACCGCGCGGCGGCACGGTGCTCGACCCGCTGGCGATGCCGGAGCTCGCGCTGCGCGCCGGCCATACGATCGTCACCTCGAGCGGCGACACGCTGCTCGGCGCCGACGACAAGGCGGGCGTCGCCGAGATCATGGCCGCCGTCGCCTACCTGGCGGCCCATCCGGAGCTTCCGCGCCCGACCGTGCGGGTCGGCTTCACCCCGGACGAGGAGATCGGGCTCGGTGCCTCGCTATTCGATATCGAGCGCTTCGGCGCGATCTGCGCCTATACCCTCGACGGCTCGGAGCCCGGTGAGCTGCAGGACGAGACCTTCAGCGCAATGGCGGTAAAGCTCGTGATCGACGGCGTCGGCGTCCATCCCGGCACGGCCAAGGACCGCATGGTCAACGCGGCGGTGCTGGCGGCGCGGGTGGTGGAGGCGCTGCCGCGCGAGCGCCTGACGCCGGAGAGCACCGCCGGGCGGGAGGGCTTCATCCACGTTCACGACTTGACCGGCACCGTGGACCAGGCGACCGTCACGCTGATCGTCCGTGATTTCGACGATGCCCTGCTTGCCTCGCACGTCGAGCTCGTCAAGCGCACGGCCCAGGAGATCGTCGATTCGCAGCCGCGCGCGCAGCTGACGGTCGAGGTTGTGCACCAGTACCCGAACATGCGGCGCTTCATCGTCGAGCACCCGGAGGTCGTGACGCGCGCGGAGCAGGCGATCCGCGAGGAGGGTCTCGAGCCGCTGCGCACGGCGATCCGCGGCGGTACCGATGGCTCGCGCTTGAGCGAGCGCGGACTGCCTACGCCGAACATCTTCACGGGCGGCCACGAGTTCCATTCGCCGCGCGAGTGGGCCTCGCTGCAGGAGATGGCGGCCGCTGCCGCCACTGTCGTGCGTCTCGCCGCAGCCTGGGCGGACTAAGAGCTCGAATCAGAATCAGTGTGCGTCCGGGGCGGTCCGGATGCAAGCTGGGCGCCGCACGGTGCGCAAGCAGGGAGCAGGCCTACCTGCGAGGTGCCGGGTGGCGATCCAGCGTCGCAGCCGGGGCCGAATCCAGGCGTGCAGTCATTCTGATTCGAGCTCTAAAGCGTCGCCCGAGTGACGGGCGCCGGCTCTGCGAGCAGCGAGGCCTTCGGCCCGGGGGTCGGCGCGCCGACAAGCGACGCCGTCTCGCAGGCCAGGACCGCGTCGAGCAGGCCGGGGAAGCACGCGTCGAGGTCTTCGCGGCGCAGCGTGTTGAACTTCGTCGTGCCGGAGAGCTCCTGGCGGATCACGCCCGCCTCACGCAGGACTCGCAGGTGGTGCGTGCGCGTCGACTTGGCGCCGTCGATGCCGAGCTCATAGCACGCGCGCGTGCCGTCCTCGTAGGCGAGCTGCCTGACGATCCGCAGCCGTTGCGGGTCGCTGAGCGCGTGCAGGACGTTCGGCAGGTCTAGCTCTGAGCGGTCTGGGTGGTGAAGATACATATGTTTCGATAGTTGTAGAACAATCTGATACGATTCCCATCGAACAAACGGACTAAGCGGAGGATAGCGCAGATGCACAAGACTTCAACACCCACTCAGATCAGCGAGAGCATGCTCGAGGCGATCGTTGTCGCGGCCTACATCCAGGAGGTCCGCCGGTGAGCTCGATCGCCGCCGGGGCGGGTCGGATCGAGCGCGCGGGACGCAGCAAGGGGTTCCTGCTTGCGCTGATCTGCGTCGCCCAGTTCATGGTGATCCTCGACGCCTCGGTCGTCAATGTCGCCCTGCCGTCGATCAAGACTTCGCTTCACTTCTCGACCGCCGGCCTGCAGTGGGTCGTCAACGCATACACCCTGACGTTCGCCGGTCTGCTGATGCTCGGCGGGCGCGCATCTGACCTGCTCGGCCGCCGGCGCGTCCTGCTGACCGGGATCGCGCTGTTCACGCTCTCCTCGCTTGCGTGCGCGCTATCGGACAGCTCGACCGTCCTCGTTGGCGCGCGCGCGTTTCAGGGGATCGGCGGCGCGATCGTGTCGCCCGCAAGCCTCTCGATCGTCACCACCTCGTTCGCCGAGGGTCGCGAGCGCAACCGTGCGCTCGGCATGTGGGGCGCGATTGGCGGCATCGGGGGCGCCTCGGGCGCACTGCTTGGCGGCATCCTCACGCAGGGCCTCGGCTGGCAGTGGATCTTCCTCATCAACGTCCCATTCGGCCTTGCCGTTCTAGCGCTTGCCCCGCGGATCATTCCCGAGGGTCGCGCCGAGCTCGGGCATCGCCACTTCGACGTGGCGGGCGCGCTGCTTGTCACGGGTGGCTTCGTGGCGCTGGTCTACGGCATCGTCCGCACCGAGGCGCTCGGCTGGACCGCGCTCGGCTCGCTCGGTCCGATCGGCGCCGGCATCCTCGCGCTCGTAGCGTTCGCGCTCGTCGAGGGCCGGTTCGCCAGGGCGCCGCTCGTGCCGCTCTCGATCTTCCGCCTGCAGCGGCTGCGCGCGGCCAACACCACGATCTTCTTGCTCTATACGTCCGTCTTCGGGATGTGGTTCTTCGTCTCCCTGTACCTGCAGCAGGTGCTCGGCTACAACGCGATCGACACGGGCCTCGTGTTCGTGCCGCTTACGCTGACGATCGCGATCACCTCGACGCGCGCGCCTCGCGTCCTCGCGCGGCTCGGCGCGCGCCGGACGATCACGCTCGGCATGAGCCTCGCGGCGCTCGGCATGTTCGGTCTGACGCTGATGCGCCCGGGCGGGAGCTTCTGGCTGGTCCTGCCGGGCGGCATCGTCACCTCGCTCGGCTTCGGCCTGACGCTCGTGCCCTCCACGGTGGTTGCGGTCCAGGGTGTCCCGCGCGCCCTCGCCGGCGCCGCTTCCGGCCTGCTCAATACATCGCGGCTGCTCGGCGGCGCGCTCGGCTTGGCCGCGCTTACGACGATCGCGGCAACCAGCTCGCACGTTCCCTCGACTGTCACCGCGGGCTACAGCAGAGCCATGCTCGTCGCGGCGCTCGTGCTCACGCTTGGCGCAGTCGGCGCCGCCGTGATGCTCCGGCCACACCCAACCACGAACGAGGTGAGCCGGCTGGCGAGCGAGGAACACGAGATCGAGCTCGAAGCCGCCTGATAGAATGCCTGCCGGCAGGCAACTAATGTCGGAAGGCAGGCAGCCATGGCGCAGGGAGCAGCTCCAGCGGAGGCGATCGACGCAGAGGCGGTCGAGCGCCTGCGCGTCGCGATCGGACGCATCTCCCGTCAGCTGCGTCCTACGCGTGCAGGCTCAGGCCTGACGCCGTCGCAGATCTCCGTCCTCTTCACGGTCGCGCGACGCGGGCCACTCGGACTCTCCGAGCTGGCCGAGATCGAGGCGGTCAACCCGACGATGCTCTCGCGGATCGTCGCCGAGCTCAGCCACCAGGGACTGGTGCTGCGTGAGGCGAGCGCCGCGGACCGCCGCGCCGCGAGCGTCAGCGCGACCGCCGAAGGGCGCCGGCTGCGCGAGCGCGTCCACCGCGAGCGCGCCCGCGCACTCGCGCAGCAGCTCGAGCAGCTCGGCGCAGCGGAGCGCGAGCGCTTGCTCGCCGCGCTCCCGGCCCTCGAGGAGCTCGCCGAGCGCGTCAGCGCCCAGCGCCCATGACTGCTCGCATCCTCGCAGCGGGACGCGAGACCTTCAGCGCGATGGAGGTCCCCAACTACCGCCGCTACATCTCCGGCCAGGCGGTCTCGCTGATCGGCACCTGGATGCAGATGACGGCACAGTCGTGGCTCGTCCTGACACTGACCGGCTCGGCCACCGACCTCGGCCTGATCGTCGCGCTACAGACGCTGCCGGTACTCCTGCTCGGACCCTACGCAGGCGTCATCGCCGACCGCGTCGACAAGCGCGCGCTGATGGTCGTTCTGCAAGGCGCGATGGGCGTACAGGCGCTCGCGCTCGGCCTGCTGACCGTGACCGGCAACGTCACGGTCTGGGAGATCGGCGTCCTCGCCGCGCTGCTGGGTCTCAACAACGCGTTCGAGAACCCGGCGCGCCAGTCCTTCATGAGCGAGCTCGTCGGCGAGGACCACCTGCGTAACGCGGTTACGCTCAACTCGGTCCTCGTCAACGTCGCGCGCTCGATCGGCCCGGCGCTCGCCGGCATCCTGATCGCCACCGTCGGCGACGGCGTCTGCTTTCTCGTCAACGCCGCGAGCTTCGTCGCGGTGATCACTTCGCTGCTGTTGCTGGACCGGCGCGCGCTCACGCCGAGCGCGCCGACGCCGCGCGCCGGCGGCCAGCTGCGTGATGGCCTGCGCTACGTCGCCGCCACGCCGAGCCTCCTGATACCGCTCGTGATGATGGCGCTCGTCGGCTGCCTCGGCTACGAGTTCCAGGTCTCGCTGCCGGTGATGGCGCGCTCCGGCCTGCACGTGGGCGCAACCGGTTACGGCTTCATGACATCGGCGATGGGGATCGGCGCCGTGCTCGGCGGCCTGCTTGTCGCCTACCGCGGCAAGACGGGCGTGCGCACGATGATGCTCGTCGTCGTCGCGTTCGGCGCGACCTTTGCCTTCGCCGCGCTCGCTCCATCGCTCGCGCTCGAGCTCGCGGCGCTCGCGCTGCTCGGCTGGGCAAGCGTCTCGTTCATGGCGACCGGCAACGCGACGCTGCAGCTGAGCGCGGACCCGTCGATGCGGGGCCGCGTGATGTCGCTCTGGTTCGTCGCCTTCCAGGGCTCGACGCCGATTGGCGGCCCGATCATCGGCTGGATCTGCGCCGAGGCGGGCGCCCGCGCCGGTCTCGGCGTCGGCGCCGTGGTCTGCATGTTCGCCGCGATGCTCGGCCTGCTGATGCTGCGCCGTCCCAGCCGTGCTCCCGCGACAGCTGCAGCGTCCTGAGCGCTCAGGTCCGAGCGGCGCTCGAGGCGCCGGGGGCTAGACCTGGGGCTTCCCAGGCGCAGCGTGCCGGCTGACCTACCCTGCGGGCGCGATCGTGCGTAGGTCCGCGATCCGTGCGGCGGCGCCCTGCCGCTCGTCGTAGGTCACGAACGCGTCGAGCGGCGCGATGCTGAGCGCGCTCGCGAGGTGGATGGCGTCGAGCGTGCGTAGGGCCGGCGTTTCCAACCTGCCCGCCGCCAGCAGCAGCTCGCGCCCGATTGGCAGCAGGCCGACCGCGTCGAGCAGCTCCCCGCCGGCGGCCAGCAGGCGGCCGCCCGGCAGGCGCGCGTCGAGAGCGCAGGCCCGCCGGATTGCGCGCGGGATCTCGCTCAGCACGAGCTCGGAGCTGACGAGATCTGCGTCGCGCGCGTAGGCGAGAAGTGCGTCGCTTTCTGGCTCGCGCATGACGAGCTTGATCAGTGCCGAGGCGTCCGCGTAGAAAAGCGGCACTCAGCGCTCGCCGCGTACCTCG
>JBEKKS010000020.1:0-34563 GCA_050010595.1 Solirubrobacteraceae bacterium | reverse complement strand
GCGAGCGCGTCCGATAGCTCACATCGGCTAGCGTCCACTTGGGCGTCGCCGGAGTAGCTCAGCTGGTAGAGCAATCGCCTTGTAAGCGATAGGTCAGGGGTTCGAGTCCCCTCTCCGGCTCTCAAAATGCCTGCAACGCGGCCCCTCTCTTAGAGGGCGGCTTTTATCAGAGGCCCAAAGGCAGCCGGTGAACGCCGTGGCTTTGGCGAGGAGGGAGGCTGCGCGGCTGCGCCAGCCGCGCCCTGCTTGCTCCTGTTCTCGCGCACAAATGCCTCTTCACCGAAGTCAACCCTGTAGCCCCCACCGAGTGGGTATCGACGCTCTACTGTCCCGCGGCGAAGCGGGCGACGGCGGCCTTGGTGAGAAGCCCGTGGGTGACGCTGGTGCACGTGTCGGCGGCCGCGAGCAGTCCTGGCTGCCGCAGGCTTATCCCGTCGGCGGCGAGCATCGCATGAGTTATCTGGCCACTGCCGTTCGGGTCCGGGAAGTTCTGGAACCCGTGGCTGCGCAGGCAGTGGGCGAAAGCCAGCAGCGCGGTAGCCCGCGCCGGGCTGTACGGCGTGGTCTGGGTGTGCGGGCCACCGCCCGGCATCAGGTGAATGCAGGACGCCTCCGCCGATGAGAGCCCCGGCGTCGGAGTGGCGAGCGCATCCTTGAACGCGCGGGGAGCGACGATCGGGTTGGGGAGGTTGGCCCCGTGCGATCGCATGCAGCTGACGAATCTGACCGCGTCCCGCTGGTATTGCTGGATTTGGGCCTGAGTCGAGTGACCGCTCGAGTTGGACGAGTCGGGCGCGCTGGGGGAGTTCGAGCCGCACGCGGCGATGATTGATGCGGCGGCGATGGTGGCAAGGGCCACTGGAAGAGCTGAGCTGGTTTTGAACATGACGCAAGTGGTAGCCGCTCGCCGGTTACAGGAGTGCAACGTGCCGGCGTAGTAGGCAGACGGTCAACTGCGTGGCAGCGTGTGATGGCGATGTGATGCGTCGTGGTGCACGATGTTCGGGTGCGCGTGCTGGTGGTCGAGGATCATGTCGAGCTCGCCGACGACATCGTCGAGGGGCTACGCGATCGCGGGGTCGCGACCGACGTCGCATATAACGGGGCGTCGGCGCTCGAAAAAGGCTTGGTCTACCGCTACGACGTGATCGTGCTCGACCGTGATCTGCCTGGGGTACACGGCGATGCGGTCTGCGTGGGGCTGCGCGACGGCGGCTCAGACGCGCGGGTCTTGATGTTGACCGCCGCCGCAACGATCGGCGACCGCGTCGAGGGTCTGAACCTTGGCGCCGACGACTACCTGCCAAAGCCGTTCGCGTTTCAGGAGCTGGTGGCGCGCGTGCACGCGCTCGCCCGACGCGCGCCGGCTGGCCCGCCGCTGTTGGTCAGGGGCGATTTGAAGCTCGATCGAGCCGCACGGCGCGCGACTCGGGCGGGACTGGATCTCGCGCTGACACGCAAGGAGTTGGGTGTGCTGGAGATGCTGCTCGCGGCTGACGGCGCCGTGGTGAGCGCCGAGGAGCTGCTCGAGCGCGTGTGGGATGAGAACGCAGACCCGTTCACGCGCACGGTGGTAGTGACGCTCACGCGCCTGCGGCGCAAGCTCGGCGAGCCCGACGTGATCGAGACGGTGGTCGGGGCCGGCTACCGCTTGCGATGACCGCCCCGGGCCTCTCGGGCGTGGCGCGGCGGCTTTGGCCGCGGCGAATACGCACTCGGCTCGCGGTCATGTACACGGTCCTGCTTCTGCTGGCCGGCACGGCTCTGCTGGCGCTGACGTACACATTGCTGATCCACGTTCTGCTCCCGGCGTCGGCGGGCCCCAACAAGCAGGTCGGGCCGCGCCTGACACGGGTGCTCATGGAGTGCAAGCACCATCGGGGGTTCATATCGGCTTCGCTGTTTGAGAAATGCAGCCGGGCTGCTGCTGCCGTCGGAGGCAACAGCGGTCGCAGCAGCACGCTGAGCGCCGTGAAGGGCGCTGCGCTGATCGGCCTCGGCGTCGTCACAATCGCCTCGGCCGGCCTCGGCTGGTTGGTCTCCGGGCGGGCGCTCGGGCCCGTGCGCTCGATCACCGAAGCCGCGCGACGGGCTTCCGAGTTGCACCTCGGTCAGCGACTCGCGCTCAGTGGACCCGACGACGAGCTCAAGCAGTTGGCCGACACCTTCGACCTGATGCTCGAGCGCCTCGATGCCGCGTTCACCAGCCAGAAGCGGTTCGTGGCCAACGCGGCGCACGAGCTGCGCACGCCGCTCACGGCGATGCGAGCAGCGATCGAGGTCACACTCTCCAAGAATCCGCGCACGCCCGATCAGCTGGAGGCGATGGCTGCCCGTGTCCAGCGGTCGGCCGAGCGCGCCGAAGCGACCGTCGAGGCGCTCCTGACGCTTGCCACGAGCGAGCTCGGACCGACGGCCAACGAGATGGTCGATCTCGCGACAGCCGCCGAGGACGCGCTAGACGCCGCGCGCACTCTGATCGATCAGCTCCAGATCACGGTCGAGGCTGCGCTCGCGCCCGCGACCACCCGTGGCGACCGGGTGCTGCTCGAGCGCATGATCGCCAACCTCGTCGAGAACGCTGTGCGCCACAACAGCCCAAGAGGCTGGATCGCGGTCCGCACGATCCAGCAGCCCGACGGCGCGACCTTCGAGATCGACAACACCGGGCCTGTCGTGCCCGCCGAGCAGATTCCGACGCTGTTCGAGCCCTTCGCTCGCGTCAACCAGCGTCTCGACCCGGCAAACGGCGTCGGACTCGGCCTGTCGATAGCAAGCGCGATCGCCCGCGCTCACAACGCCACCATCGCCGGCGGTTCGCGACCCGGTGGCGGGTTGGAGATGTCGGTCACGATCCCGGCCAGACGGAGCTGACCGGCGCTCAAGGCGTGGTGAGCCCCGCAACCGGGGATCTCCCACGTAGTCGGGTGACCTGAAGTGCACGGCAGCGAGTACCTCCGAGAGACCCCAGCAAAGTCGGCTCACGAGAGCGAAACCTCGATCGCGAGTCCGCGTGCGGGTTCCAGCTGACCAACCACTGACCCAGCCTAGTTTGCGGGGAGGGTCGGCGGGCTCCCCGCGCTGTCGTCGGCTGCATGCTCGCTCGTCGCTGGAAAGCTGACCTCGATCGAAAGGCCGCCCTCGGGCAGCGCGGTCGTCGTGATCGTCGCCGCGTGTGCGTCGGCGATCGCTTTGACGATTGACAGGCCGAGGCCGAGACGGTCATCGCCGCTGGTTCGCGCGCCGTCGAGGCGCTCGAACGGCTCGAACAGCCGGTCGACCTGATCGGCCGCGATGACATGACCGCTGTTGCGCACGGCGAGGATCGCTCGCCCGGCGCTCGTCCGGGTGGAGATCGAAGCGCTGCCGCCCGGCTTGTTGTGTAGCGCGGCGTTCGCGACGAGGTTCGCCGCGAGCCGCTCGAGCAGCCGCGCGTCTCCCAGCGTGTGTGCGGGGCCCAGCGACACCGCGACATCGAACTCACGCGAGGGCATGTCGCGGAGCGCGCGCCCGGCCACCGCCGCGAGGTCGACCGGGTCGTGGCGCTCGAGCCCTCGCTGGCTTCGCGAGAGAACGAGCAGAGCGTCGATCAACCGTTCCTGGTGCACCCCGGAGGACAGGATCGACTGGCAGACTTCGCGCAGTTTCGCAGCGCTGGCGTCGGGGTCGGTGAGCGCGACCTCGATCAGCGCGCGCTCGTAGGTGAGCGGGGTGCGCGGCTCGTGCGAGACGTTCGCGGCGAACTGCCGCTGCGCGACGAACGCCCGCTCGAGCCGCTCGAGTAAGCCATCGAACGTGTTCCCGAGGCGGCGCAGCTCATCGTCGGGCCCGCGCAGGGCGAGACGCCGATGCAGGTTGCTGGCCGAGATCTCCTCCGCTGCCGCCGTAATCTGGCGAAGCGGACGCAGCGCGCGGCCGGCGACGACCCAGCCGAGCCCGATCGCGATCAGCGCCATGATCGCTAGCGCGATCCCCGACTCGAGCAGCAGCCGTCCCCGCGCAGCGCCCGCCTCGCCGAGGGCAAGGGCGGCTAAGTACTTCGGCGAAGGAGGGTTGTAGCCGGCCGCCAGTAGTGGCGCGGTGATCCGTCCCGAGGCGCCGTTCGAGACGACCGCTCCAGACGCGTGATGGATCGCGGCCTCGCCCTGTTGCGGGTTGGCGAAGACGCCGTGCGCGGACTTCGTCCCGACAGGAAAAAGCGCCGCGCTGCCCGTCGAGTGCACGGTGATCTGGATCGCGACCTCGCGGTTGCCGCTGTTCTCAAAGAACGCCCTGGTGTACTGGATCGACACGAGCCCGTAGGTGATCGCGAGCAATGCGGCGCCGCAGACGATGAACAGGCTGCCGTAGACGGCCGTCAGGCGCAGGCGAATCGTTCGCGGCGGCAGCGAGCGCCAGCGGCGCGCGAGCCTTCGGCCGAGTTCGCGGCCAGTCATGCTCGCAGGCGGTAGCCGGCGCGTGGCACGGTCTCGATTGCGACCGGATCGCCAAGCTTGCGTCGCAGCCGACTGATCGTCACCTTGACGACGCCACTGAAGGCGTCGGTGTACTCGTCCCAGCCGCGCTCGAGCAGCGTCTCAGCGGACAGCGGGGCGCCGTCGGCGGCGAGCAGCAGCTCAAGGACGACAAACTCCTTCGGGCTCAGATCGAGGCGCCGGCCGGCGCGGGTCGCCACGCGCTTGGTCGTGTCGAGGCGGATGTCCCCGCACGCGAGGACCGGGGTGTGCGCCTCTTGGCCACGCCGCGCGATCGCACGCACTCGCGCGACTAGCTCGGCGAACGCGAACGGCTTGGATAGATAGTCGTCGGCGCCGAGGCCCAGCCCGTCGACACGGCTCTCAACGGCGTCAGCCGCAGTCAGCATCAGCACGCGCGCGCGCACCGCGGCCGCCAGGAGTGAGCGGCAGACATCGTCGCCGTGCAACAGCGGCAGATCGCGGTCGAGGACGACGACGTCGTAGCTGTCCTGAAGCGCGTGGCGCAGCCCGGCCTCGCCGTCAAGCGCAACGTCCACCGCCATCCCCTCGCGGCGTAAGCCGTCGGCGACAGTGTGGGCGAGCTCCTTGTGATCTTCGACGATCAGTACACGCATCCCATCGCCCCTCACAGTGTGACCGCAATGTGCGGCTGCTGCGACGCCCCTCAGCATGCGCCGGAGACGGTTACAGCGCGGTAACGGCGACCGTAACCGGCGTGTAACCGTCACCGGGCTATTGATTGCGACGCGTGACCGAGCGGACTCCAGTCACCCGCCAACACCGTGGCGGAGCGCAGCCGCAAGCGCCGCGCCTCGTGCAGCGAGTCCGGCTCACCAGGTTGGAGCAAGGTCCGCGCGTAGAGCTCGTCTGTCCGCAACGCACAAGGAGCGTGAGCATGCAACCCACTGATCCGAGCAAGCACCGCCGCCGAACGGTTAGACCGATGCTGGCGGGCGGTTTGGCACTGTTAGCAGGGGCTCTGCTGCTCGCAGGCTGCGGCGGCGGCTCGAGCCCTGGCGTCGCGAACCTCGGGAAGCACAGCGCCTCGACGACTAATCCGAGCAGCTCGAGCTCTGCGGGAGGCGTGGCCAGCTCCGGTGGCGGCGTGTCGAGCGCTGGAACCTCCAGTAGTGGTGGCCAGTCAGGTTTCACGCTCAAGGTCGCCGGTGCGAGCACCGCGCAGCTGTTGCGTTTCGCGCGGTGCATGCGCCAGACCGGTGAGCCCAACTTCCCCGATCCAAGTAGTAACGGCACGTTCAGCGGCAACTCGAGCGAGGGCCTCGACCCCAGCTCACCGCAGTTTCAGGCCGCGCAGACAAAGTGCGCGAAGTACGCGCCGCAAGCAGACAAGCGGCCGTCGGCTGCCCAGCAGCAGCAGTCCTTCGCGAATCTCTTGAAGTACTCGCAGTGCATGCGTTCACACGGCGAGCCTGCCTTCCCTGATCCGACGCGCTCGGGTGGCCGCATCAGCCTACGCGTCCAGGCCGGTCCGGGCAGCAGCCTCGACCCGAATTCGCCGATCTTCCAGCGCGCACAGCAAGCGTGCGCCAAGCTGCAGGGTGCACCGCAGGCTCTGTCGAGCAAGCAGTGAGCGGGACTGCCCCAACGGGATCGGGCGGGGCCGTCGCCGCGCGCGTCGATCCACCGGGCGGTGGCGGCCAAGGACGCTTTCGTGCCGGGCGGCCACGGTGGCGGGTGCTCGCAGCACTCGCCGTCGTGGTCGTCATCCTCGTCGCGGTCGTCATCCTGACCCTCGGGGGCGGTAGCAGCCCGACGAACCACAGTATTGACAACGGCGCTCCGGTCACCTATCAGAGGGTGGCGCGCCAGACGTTGACATCGCAGTCGGATCAGAGCGGCACGCTCGGATACTCCGGCAGCTACACGGTGTCGATCCCGACCGGCACCCAGGGCTCGGTCCTCACCGAGGACCTGGCGGTCGTGCAGCAGGACGAGGCGAAGGTCGCAGCCGACGAACACGCGCTGGCGGCCGCGCGCAAGCTCGCCGGGCCGCAGAACGCCGATACGCTGAGCGCGGCGCGGGCGACGGTCACAACGGACGAAGCGGGCCTCGCCGCGGCGAAGACTCAGCTGACCGACGATCAGCAGCTCGGCTGCCCGGCATCCTCGTCATCGACCGTCACTACTGCGCTCGGCGGGTCGAGCCCGTCGGGCGGCGGCAATGACAACAGCAATAGCGGGGCGCCGAGCAGTGACAGTGGCTCGCCGGGCAGCAGCAGCGCATCGCCAAGGAGCGGCAGCGGCTCGCCGACCGAAGGAGAGGCACCCGATGCGCACGTAGCGCAAGGGGGTACTGGTGCTGGCGGGTCGGTCGGCGCGCCGAGCGCGCAGACCGGCGATGTCGACGGCACTTCGAGCACGGGCACGACGCTGACCGGCTCGGTGACGCCCGACGGCATCGACACGAGCTACTACTTCGAGTACGGCACGACGAGCGCCTACGGCTCAACGACGCCGTCGCAGGACGCCGGCTCTGGCAGCGACCCAGTGGCGGTCTCGGCGGTCCTATCGGGGCTCGCGCCCGGCACGACGTACGACTACCGGCTGGTGGCTGTCAACTCGCAGGGTCCGAGCTACGGGCAGGAGTCGTCGTTCTCGACGACGTCCAGTCCGCAGGTGAGCACCGGCACAGCCTCGGGCGAGTCGACCTCGGTGACGTTCTCGGGCACGGTCGTGCCCGGCGGCCTAGCCACGAGCTACTACTTCGAGTACGGCACGACGAGCGCCTACGGCTCGAAGACCGCGGTCCAGTCGGCGAATGCCGACTCGGGCTCGGTGTCGGTCTCGGCCACCGCCACCGGGCTAAAGCCGAACACGACCTACGTTTTTGCGCTGGTCGCCTCGAACAGTCTCGGAACCTCGACGGGTCAGGCGCAGACTTTCCAGACGCTCGCGTCCTCCTGCACGGCGCAGGCGCAGGTTGTGCACGAGGACGAGACGGCGGTAGCGCAGGCGAAGGATTCGCTCGCCGTCGATCGCCTCAACGACGGTTCCGCGACGAGCCAGGATTCCTCGACGCTGGCGAGCGATGAGCAGGCGCTCGCCGAGGCCCGTCAGGCCTACCGTCAGGCCCAGGCGCAGGAGACCAATCCGGGCGTGCGCTACACGAGGCTACCGAGTGGCGGCGAGGTGATCGACCGAGGCCAATCGGTGTACTACCTCGACGACAAGCCGGTGCCGCTCTTCTACGGCAACGTGATCCCTTACCGCGCACTCGAGCTTGGCGTAACCCCCGGCTCCGACGTCGAGGTGCTCAACGCCAACCTGGTCGCCCTCGGCTACGAGAGCGGTCCCGCGAGTGACGTCTTCACCGCGCAGACCGACGCCGCGGTCCGCGCCTGGCAGCAGGCGAACGGGCTGGCGCAGACCGGCATCGTCGCGCTCGGGGACGTCGTTGTCGCGCCGGGGGCGTTGCGCGTGACCCAGGTGATGGCATCGGACGGTGCCGCTGTGATGCCGGGATCGCCGGTGCTCGACGCGACCGCGCTCGCGCGCCAGGTTGTCGTGCAGCTCGACGCGGCGCTGCAATCGCAGGTCGCCGTTGGCGACCCGGTCACGATCACCCTGCCAAACAACGACACGACACCCGGGCGAATCTCCTACGTCGGCAAGGTCGCCTCCTCCAGCTCGAGCCAAGCCGGCGGTGGCAGCGGCACGCCGACAATCAACGTCTACATCACCCCGACCAATCCGGCGGCGACCGGCACGCTCGACGATGCGCCGGTGACGGTTGCGATCACGGAGGGCACCGCGCGGAACGCGCTCGTCGTGCCCGTCGCGTCGCTTGTCGCGCTGGCAAACGGCGGCTACGCGATCGAGGAGGTGCTGCCGAACGGCGCCCATCAGCTGCAGGCTGTCAGCACCGGTCTGTTTGACGACGCGGATGGGTTGGTCCAGGTCACCGGCACCGGCGTCCAGGCCGGTGAGCGGATCGTGGTCGCGTCAGGATGAGCCTCGGTCGTTTCCCTGACGCTGTCCTCGAGCTCGAGGCGGTGACCAAGCGCTACCCGGCACAGCCACCGGTTGTCGCGCTCGACGCGGTCAGCTTCGCCGTCGCGCGCGGCGAGCTGGTGGCGATCGTCGGACCATCCGGATCGGGCAAGACGACGCTGCTGCACGTGATGGGAACGCTCGACCTGCCGAGCGAAGGAACCGTGCGTGTCAGCGGCGTCGATGTGCTCGAGCTGGACGATCGTCAGCTGGCAGCGCTGCGTGCCACCGAGATCGGGTTCGTCTTCCAGCAGTTCTTTCTCGCCGAGCACGCGAGCGCGCTCGAGAACGTCGCCGATGGCCTGCTCTATACCGGCGCCGTAGCGCGGCTACGCAATGAGGCCGCGGCTGACGCGCTGGCCCGCGTCGGTCTCGAGCGGCGCGCCCGCTTCCGCCCGCCGCAGCTCTCGGGCGGTGAGCGACAGCGCGTCGCGATCGCCCGGGCGCTCGTTGGCCGGCCGGCGATCATCCTCGCCGACGAGCCGACCGGGAACCTCGACAGCGCCACCGGCGAGACGATCCTCGAGCTGTTGGACGAGCTGAATCAAGCGGGCGCGACGATCCTCGTGATCACCCACGACCGCGAGATCGCCGCGCGGATGCCGCGCCAGGTCGAGCTGCGCGACGGGCGGATCGTCGCTGACAGCGGCACGCGACTGGAGCTCGCACCACAGTGAGCGGCAGCGAGCACCACGGTGGCCTCCCCGTCGCGAGTGCGAACGGCGCGCCGGCGGCGAGCCACCTGCACGCGGCCGACACGCTGCGCATCGCAAGCATCGGGCTGCGCACCCGCCGCGCGCGCGCTGCGCTCTCGGCGCTCGGGATCGCGATCGGCGTCGCTGCGATCGTCGCCGTGCTCGGCCTGTCCTCCTCGTCGAGCGCCGGACTGCTCGCCGAGATCAGCCGCCTTGGCACGAACCTGCTCGAGGTTACAAACGGGCAGACACTGTTCGGCCAGACCGCCGAGCTCCCCGACCAGGCGCCGGCGATGATCGCCCGAATCGGGCCAGTCGAGGCTGTCGCCAGCACCGGCTCGACGAACGCCAACGTCTATCGCAGCCCGCTTGTCCCGTCGATCGACACGAACGGGCTGAGCGTTCAAGCGGCGAGCGTCGGGCTTCCGGCAGTCGTTGGCTCGCACATCGTCTCCGGGCGCTACCTCAACCCGGCGACCGAGCAGCAGCCGGTCGCCGTCCTCGGCTGGCAGGCAGCGCAGCTACTCGGCATCGACCGGATCTACCCCGGTGAGCGGATCTGGCTCGGCGGGATGTGGTTCTACCTCGGCGGCATCCTCAGCGGGGCAACGCTCGCGCCCGAGATCGACAGCTCGGTGCTAGTCGGCTTCCCCGCCGCCGAGCGCTATCTCGGCTTCGACGGCCACCCAACCACCATCTACCTGCGCGCCCAGACCGACCAAGTCGACCAGGTACAGGCGGTGCTGGCTGCGACTGCCGACCCCGAGACACCGAGTGACGTCGACGTCAGCCAGCCATCCGCCGCGCTCGTTGCGCAGGCCGACGCGAAGAGCGCGCTCAACGGCCTGTTCCTCGGCCTCGGAGCGGTGTCGTTGCTCGTCGGAGCGGTCGGCGTCGCGAACATCATGGTCATCTCCGTGCTCGAGCGGCGCTCGGAGATCGGTCTGCGTCGCGCGCTCGGCGCGACGCGCGGCCACATCCGCATGCAATTCCTCTCCGAGGCCGTACTGCTGTCGCTGCTCGGAGGTGCAGTTGGCATCGCGCTCGGCGTCGGGGCGACCGCGATCTACGCGACGACCAAACACTGGGCGATCGTAATCCCAGTCTCCGCCTGGGCCGGCGGCCTCGGCGCAGCGATCGCGATCGGCGCGATCGCCGGGCTGCTGCCGGCGATCCGCGCCGCGCGCCTGTCACCGACAGAGGCACTGCGGACGGTCTGATGGCGACGACGATCGGCAGCGAGCTCGAACGCTGGCGCCTGGAGCGCCGTGCACTGCGCCTCGAGGTCGTCGTTGCGCTGCTCGGTGAGCGGGTCTCTCGTTGCGCGGAGACCGAATCGCCTCCGCCCACCCTCGAGCGAGCACTGCGTGACTTCGCTCGCGAGCTCGATGGCGTGCGCCGGCGCCTCGAGAACCACCCCAACAGTCCCTCACGCCCGCCGACATCGCCGCCCGCGGGCTCGCGTCAACCCCCGTTTGAACCACGACAGCCGAGTACTGCGGGACAGTGACTCGCGTCTAGGGCGCCTGCGCCTGCGTCATGGGCAAGGCGCTGAACAGCGGTTAAGATCGGTCTACAGCGCGGGACGGCCTGTGGCGGCAGCGTGTACGGCGAGTCGGTGGGCTGTCCCCGCTCATCCATCGATACGACAAAAGGGGGCGCATCGTGCGTCGACTCGTGCAGGCTCGTCTCTCGCCGGCAGTAGCTATCTCGATCATTGCGTTGGTGCTGGCGGCCAGCGGCTCGTCGTTGGCGGCCGCGCCGGTCGCCTTCGTTGCCAAGACGCTCGGCCTGAACACCAAGCAGAAGAAGCAGGTCACTTCGATCGCCGATGCGCAGATCGCGAGCAAGGCTCCCACGCTCTCGGTGCTCAACGCGACCAACGCGACCAACTCCACCAACGCGACGAACGCGACGAACGCGACGAACTCCACCAACGCAACCAACTCGACCGAGCTTGGCGGGACGGCGGC
This sequence comes from Solirubrobacteraceae bacterium, assembly GCA_050010595.1. Lineage (GTDB taxonomy): Bacteria > Actinomycetota > Thermoleophilia > Solirubrobacterales > Solirubrobacteraceae > Palsa-513. Next base: position 23,406 of record JBEKKS010000020.1, on the reverse strand, counting down.
AGCAGCCTACGCTCAGTATGGAGCCACGCTGCCTTCGGGCAAGACCGAGACCGGCGAGTGGGGCGGAGGCTACACCGCCCAGGCGGGCAACGACACCGCTTGGCTCGTCGCGACGTTCCCGGTTCCGCTGGCGGCGCCAATTGCCGCCGGGCACGCGATTTTCGTCGCATCGGGTTCATCAGCGACCAACTGCCCGGGCGTCGGTCAGGCGGCCGCCGGTTATCTGTGCGTGTACCAAGGCAACCTCGCCGACAACATCGCCAGCGGTACCCCAAGCAACAACAGCATCTTCAACCCCGAGAACTTCACCGCCAACTCCACCAGCAGTGCACATGGCTTCGCCATTGCCCTGACGTCCGCAGCCATCGGGAATTTCTACACCTACGGCAGCTACGCAGTTACCGCACCGTAGGGAGGCTAGCCCGGCCAGGGATCGGAATGAGTCGCCGGGGGAGGATGTCCTCCGGCGACTCGGCCCAACACCTCAACGCGATCGCTTTGGCGAGCCAAGCGAGGCGCGCGCGAGACCGTCGCTCGACCGCCTCGCGGCTAGGCCGAAACGGCTGCGGTGCTCGCGCGCTCCGCACGAGCGGACGAACTTGCGATGAGGGCGTGGATGAAGCCGAGCTTGTCGATGACCGGCGGCGGGATGACGAACGGGTAGAGGTCCTCGGAGCCCATGCTGCGGTTGAGCGCGTTGAGGGCGTAGGTCATTGGAATCCATGTGTCGAGCAGACCCTTGATGCCGGCAGCGCCGGCCGCCGGGAACGAGTAGAGCGGAGCGTCGTCGACGTTGAAGACGGTGGGGCCGCTCACCGCGACGCCGTAGGCGACAGCCGTCTGCAGCGTGTCGCGAATGTGGAGGTAGTGAGCGAACGTCTCGGCCCAATCCTCAAAGGGATGCATCGTCGCGTAGGCCGAGACGAAGCCGGCGCTCCAATCGTCTGGAGCTCCGTGCTTGTAATGCTGCTCGAGCGCGGCTTCGTAGTCGGCGCGCTCGTCGCCGAAGAGCTCCCGGTAGCGTGCCCGCTCAGCTGACCCGGGCGGGCAGAGGATCGGCTCGTAGTAGTGCGCGATCTCGTGCCGCAGATGCCCGAGCAGGGTACGGTAGGGCTCCCGCAACTGGGTGCGCAACTGCTCGCGGTGCGCGTCGTCGGCCTCGGCGAGATCAAGCGTGATGACGCCCCCGTCGTGGCCGGTCGTGACGGGCCCCACCTGGCCATTGAGCATGTCGAATGCGAGCCCGCCCGGACGCTCGCGGTAGCCGACGACCGGTAGTCCAAGCTCGAGCAGCTCGAAGAGCAGGCGTCGTTTGGCGCTCTCTGCCTCGATGAACCAGCGGAGCCCATCCTGGTCGCCATCCGCCGGGCGCGTCCGGGTCAACGCGCAGCTGCGACAGTACCCGCTCGGCCCGGCGAGCCCGTTACACGAGGAAAGGGCCCGGTTGGCGCACGCGACCCCGGCGCCCAGAGACACGATCTCTCGCGTGCGCCAGTCGAACGCGAGGGTCGTGTCGGAGAAGAGGCACTCGAGGCTCTCGAATACCACGAGGTGACGGCACTCTGGGCAGGTAAAGGCGCGCATGAAGGAGTCCCGGCGTGGAGTGGCAACAGAGGATAGGCCGCAGGACGTGTACCCCCACGGCCGGGCGATCAAACGCGGCCGGCGAGAAACTGCTCGACGGCTGTGGCGATTCCGCGTGCGATCACCTGCTGGCCCGCGACGCTGTCGGCGAGCGCGCCCTCGAACGGGTCCGTGATGTAGAGCGGCTCGATGACGGCGCCGGGCATCTTGCTTGGCGAGCTCTGGAAACCCGCCGTCGCGGGACCGAGCAGCAAGAGGTGGTCGTAGGCAGCGGCGCGCGCTGCGAGCGCATCGCTCGACGGGCTCCCATCGAAGGACCCGAGTCCGCTGTCGGAGAGGACGCCGTCGTCGGGGATCTGCCAGCCTCGCGCGTTCAGCGCCGCGAGCACGTCGCTCTGCAGCAGCCTTGCGAGCCGCGTGTTGGCTGCGGCGAACGGGCGCGCAGCGTCATAGGCAGTCAGGCTGCCGCCCTGCGCCGGCGTCGAGCTCGCATCGAAATAGATACCGACGAGGGCACTCGCACCTGACAGGTTGGCGCAGCGATCGCGCGCGAGGACATCGTCGTGGACGCCCTGGAGCGTCAACGTGCCGTCTGTGATGTCCCCGGCGCCGAGACGGAGCACCGTCGAGTCGGCGGTGCGCGAGACGACGACGCGAAACCCGTCGGCGCGTAGCAGCGCCATCGCGTCGAGCTCTACTGGAAGCGTCAGATCGGCCTCTTCGATCGCCTGACCCGAGCTTGTGACACCGATACCCCCCGGGTCGATTCCGCCATGGCCGGCGTCGAGGAAGACCGTCTTGCCGCGATCGCCGGAAGTCGGCTGGTAGGCAACGCAGGCGCCGGGTGCGAACAGCGCGGGGTCGAGCGCTCCGGAGGCGGGGCCGCCGAGAGCGCGCACGGCGATAAGCACGAGCGCGACGATCGCGACGATCGCCGCGAGCCTGCGTCGAGCGGTCGACGCCGCGCTACCGCGGTCGAGATCCCGCCGTCTGGCTGCCTGGTCCTTGTGCATCGATCACCTGCCGGGCGTCCGTGAAGCAAAGACGAGGTGGCCGCCGCTTGGTCTCGGATTTGCCCGCCGAGCGGCGATCTCCTGCGTCAACATGTCGGCGGCCTGAAGCTCGGCGCGGCCTAAACTGCGTGGCGGATGCCAACGTTCTGCCGCCACGGCACGCTCATCGATGCCTGCCCGATCTGCCGCGGGGGCGCCGAGAGCGAACGGCGAGCTGCGGCGCAGCAGGGCTCGCGCCGCGCAACGCCCCGACGTAGTGAGTCGAGCGTGCGCTCGCGCCGGGCGAGCGCCGCGGGCCCGGGCCGCCTGATAATTCGCCGCGAGACGCGTGCGGCCGACGACGGCTTTCGCTCCCCGCTCGCACCGGGACTGCGCTCGAGCGCCGATGCCGAGCGGCTCGCAGTGGAGCTTGGCCGGGCCAGCGGTCGCCTCGCCGCGCTACGCAGCGATCCGCCGGGTCTCTACGCCGAAGTGGCACGCGAGCCCGAGATCGAGGAGGCGACATGGCTTGCGTTCCTGATCGCCTATATCGGCCCGCTCGAGGGCGCGGACCCGTTCGCGGCGATTGGCTCCGTGCGGACGAGCTGGAGCGGTGGGGAGCTTCCGGCGCTTGACGACGCGGAGCTCGGGCCGCGCAGCGCGCATGAGGCGCAGCGCGGCGCGGGAACGGTGCTTGCCTACAAGCGCTTCGCACAGCGCGCCGGCTCGCAATCCGAGGCGTTCACCGCCGAGCCGAGCTGGAGCGAAACTCAGCGCTTCGAGCGACTCTACGAACGACTGGCTCTGCCGGGGCTTCATCGCCGCGCACGCTATGACCTGCTCGTGACGCTCGGCGCGCTCGGCCGCTACCCGCTGTCGGCCGCGAGCCTGCTGCTGAGCGAAGACGACACCGTCAACCGCGCCGCAAAGCGCGTCTTTGGAATCGGCGACCGGTTGACGCTCGAGCGCCGCGTGCGCGAGCTGGCCGACGCCGCGGAGGTACCAGTCTCCGCCTTTGACCTGGGGCTCGAGAACTGGGCCGCCCAGGCACCGAGCTCGCTTGGCGTGCCGGACGCGCGCGACGACGCCGCGCGCGAGCGCGTAACTCGCGCGCTCGGACTCTAAGCGAGCACGGCGCGCTCGCCGAGGTGCACGCCGACCTTGCGCTTGACACGCTGCAGCGCGTTGTCGACGGTCTTCGTGTCGCAGGCGAGACGACCGCCGATCTCCTCGTAGGAGCGACCGTCGAGGTATAGGGCGAGCACGTTCGACTCGAGCTGGGAGAGCGCGGTCGAGAGGCACCCGACGAGTGAGCGCAACTCCTCGGTCGAGACGACACGGCTGGCAGGGTCGTTGGTCGACGGACCCGCGATCTGCTCGTCGAGCGTCGGCGCATCCTCGTCGCTCCCACCGGCCGGCCCGGAAAAGGAGACGTAGTGGTTCAGCGGGCTGTGCTTGTTACGCGTGGCGGTCTTGACGGCGGTGATGATCTGGCGCGTGATGCACAGCTCGGCGAAGTTGCGGAAGCTCGACTCGCGATCGGACCGGTAGTCGCGGATCGCCTTGTAGAGCCCGATCAGCCCCTCCTGGATGAGGTCGTCCGAGTCGCCACCGGCGAGGAAATAGGACGATGACTTGAGCCGCACGAACCCCTGATAACGCGTGACGAGGCGGTGGTAGGCAGTTGGGTCGCCCTGTTTGGCAAGGGCGATCAGAAAGCTATCCTCAACCTTAGGTTGAGAATGAAGGTGACGGGAGGTCAGTGCCACGAGCGTTCCTTTCGTGCCTTGGCAGGCAGGTAGGCTCAGTGACGCGCTCCTCCCCTGGCGTCAACTGCTTAGATTCAATCAACCTAAACTAGAGGTTAAGGTTGTTCGTGGGACGGGACCTTAGCCGTTGTTATGAATCGCGTCAAGGGTTTGTGCGCTGGTGCAACATCGCGTACAGCAGGACGGCCCCGGCGGCGCTCACGTTGAGCGAGCCGATCCGGCCCCGCAACGGGAGCATCACTAGCTGGTCGCAACCCGCCGCGACGCGTGGACGGAGCCCTCGCCCCTCGGCACCGAGAACCAGCGCGCTGCGTCCGCGGTAGTCCGGAGTGTCGTATGCGACGGCGCGCTCGTCGATCGCCGCGCCGTAGCACCAGCAGCCGCTTTGCTTGGCCTGCGTGAGGAAGTCTGCGAGGTTGCGTACGCGCGCGATCAGCAGATGCTCGACCGCTCCGGCCGAGGCGCGACAGACCGCCGGCGTGACGGCCGCCGCGCGCCGCTCGCAGATCACGACGCCGCTCACCCCGACGCACTCTGCCGTGCGACAGAGGGCCCCGAGATTCTGTGGATCCTGGATCTCGTCGAGGGCGAGCAAGAGACACTCGGTCGGGGCGAGCAGCTCCTGGGCCGTGGCGTAGGGAAACTCGGCGACGCTCACGCAGATACCCTGGTGCTCGCGCGAGCCGCACGCGCTCTCGATCTCCTCGCTCGTCGCGAGCTTGACGACGGCGCCGGCGAGCCACGGCTCGCGCGCCGCCGAGGTCGTCGCGAGCAGCTCGTGCGCGCTCGCCGCGCGGCGCCCACGCAAAGCCTCGCGGACCGGGTTTCGCCCGTAGACGATCACGGCTCGAGAGGCACGAGCTCAAAGCCGTCGGGGCCATCGCGCACCGACCATCCGGCTGCGGTGATCGCCGCGCGCAGCTCGTCGGCCCGGTGGTAGTCGAGCCCGGTACGCGCCTCCTCGCGCGCCCGCGCAAGCTCCACGACCGACGCCGGCGCAGGCCTCCCCTGCAGCTCGAGCACGTTTGCAAGTCCGAGCACGTCGAGCATCGCGCGCAGGTCGCCGTCACCGCTGGGCGCCTCGCGACGGAATGCCTCGCGCACCCATTCCCAGAGGGCGGCGAGTGCAGCCGGCGTGTTGTAGTCCTCGAGGAGGCCCGCGAAGAAGCGCTCGCGAAGCGGCGCGAGCTCCTGCGGCGATGGTCCGGGGACGAGCCTGCGCGCGAGCTCGCGCAGGCGCGCGATGTTGGCGCGCGCCTGCTCGAGCGGCGCCTCGCCGAAATCGATCGGCTGGCGGTAATGCGCACCACAGAAGAAGAGGATCACCGCGTCGCGGCCGTAGCGGTCGAGCACTTCATGCAGCGGCGCGATGTTGCCAACCGACTTCGCCATCTTCTCCGCCCCGAGCTCGAGCATGCCGTTGTGCATCCAGGTTCGCGCAAGCTCGGTCCCGCGAGCACTGCGCGTCTGCGCGGCCTCGTTCTCGTGATGGGGGAAGAGCAGATCGAGACCGCCGCCATGGATGTCGAAGCCGGCGCCGAGCAGGCCCTCCGCCATCGCCGAGCACTCGATGTGCCAGCCGGGACGCCCAGGCCCCCAAGGCGACTCCCAACGGCTGTCCTCGCCGGCTTTGTGCGCCTTCCAGAGCGCGAAATCGAGCGGATCATCCTTGAGATCCGCGCCCTCGACCCCCTCTCCCTGATCCATCTGGTCGGTCTTGCGCCGCGACAGCGCGCCGTAGCTCGGATCGCCGCGAACGCGAAAATAGACGTCACCCCCGGTGACGTATGCGTGCCCGCGGGCCACGAGCGCGTCGATCTCCTCGACGATCGCCGCGATCCACTCGCTTGCCAGCGGCTCGTGATCGGGCCTGCCGAGCTCGAGGCGATCCGTGTCGGCGCGGTAGTGCGCTGTCATCTCCGCCGCCAGCGCGACGCTCGATACGCCGCGCGACGCCGCGGCGGTGTAGATCTTGTCGTTGACGTCAGTGACATTCACGACGAGGGTCACCGCATAGCCGAGCTGCTCCAAGAGGCGTTTGAAAAGGCTGAAGACGACGAACGGCCGGGCGTTACCGATGTGGAGCCGGTCGTAGACGGTGGGGCCGCAGGCGTAGATCCCGACCCGACCGGCTTCGCGCGAGCGAAACTCGCGAACCGTGCGAGTACGCGTGTCGTAGAGGCGCAGCTCAGGCATCGCGCAGCGTCGCGATCGCGACCACGGCAACGCCTTCGCGGCGCCCGACGAAGCCGATCCCCTCGCCTGTGCTCGCCTTCACGTTGACGTCGCCGCTCTCGATCCCGATCGCCTGTGCGAGGCGCTCGCGCATCGCGGCGCGCGCGGCACCGAGCTTCGGCCGCTCCAGCACGACTGTCGCATCGACGTTGACCGGCTCGTAGCCGGCGGCGCGGACCATCGCGACCGCATCGCGCAACAGCTCGATCGAGTCGGCGTCGCGGTAGCGGTCGTCACTGTCGGGAAAGTGCTCGCCGATGTCGCCGAGCCCGGCAGCTCCGAGCAGCGCGTCGGTCACAGCGTGGCAGAGGGCATCGGCATCCGAATGACCGTCGAGTCCAAGCTCGGAGTCGAGCTCGACGCCGCCGAGAATCAGCCGGCGCCGCGCAACGAGCCGATGCGAGTCGTAGCCGATGCCGCTGCGCAGGCTCATGCGCCGATCGGCTCGAGCCTGCGCGTGCGGCGCTCGAACGTGGCGAGCTCGCGCACCCCCAGCGAGTCCAGCAGCTCGAGCGCCTGCTCGTAGCCGTAGCCGATCTGCTCGGGCACATGGGCGTCGCTCGAGAGCGCGATTGCCGCGCCCGCCTCGATGGCGAACTCGAGAAAGGCCGGCGCCGGATAGATCTCGCCGACGGGCTTGCGCAGGCCGGCGGTCGAAACCTCGACCGCAACCCCCGACTCGGCGATAGCCTCGATCGCCGGCTCGTAATAGCGGCGCAGGTCACCATCGGGCAGCGGCCTGGCGCGACCCCAGATCTTGACGAGGTCAGGGTGGGCGAGGATGTCGAAGAGACCGCTGCGGGCAGCCCCCGCGAGCAGCTCGAAGTAGCGACGCCAAACCTCCTCGGCGCTGCGGGCGCGCTCCCAGATGTCATAGAGCTCGAAGTCGACTGCGAGCTCGCCGATGAAGTGCACCGACCCGATCACGTAGTCGAGCTCGCAGCGTTCGATCAGGTTGGCAGTGCGGTCCTCGCGTCCGGGGACGAAGTCGACCTCGAGCCCGAGGCGCAGGTCGGTCTGCTCGCGCACGAACTCGCAGTACGCATCGATGTCGTCGATTGCGTTCTCGCGCCAGTACTCGTGGTCCCAGATCGCGAGCGCCTGCTTGAAACGGTAGACGTGCTCGGACACGCCGAGCTCGCCGACCCCGGCAGCAGTGGCAGCCTCGCGGTAGCGCTCCGCGTTTGCGGCGGTGAAGTAGTCAGCGGCCCGGCGATCGAGATCGTCGGGGCGCAGATGGACGTGGTAGTCGGTGAGCACAAGCCGATTCAATCAGCTCGCGTAGCGAGCAGCTGCTCGGCGACGAGCAGGTCGAGCCGGGTCGTGACTTTGAGGTTCTCCGGGGGCGCCGGCACGACGCGCACTCGCCCACCAGCCCGCTCGACAAGCATTGCCTCGTCGGTCGCCTGCGCGACCTCCTGCGGCGGCTGGGATAGCGCTCCCTGCAGCGCAGCCCGGCTGAAGACCTGCGGCGTCTGGATCGACCACAAGCGCGAACGGTCGAGCGTGCGCAGCACGAGGTGATCGTCGTCGCACTCCTTGGTCGTGTTGGTCACGGGAGCGGCGGCGATCGCCGCATCGACGCCGTGCAGGCCCGCGAGCACCTCGCTCGCAAGCTCGGGCGTCAGCAGCGGGCGCGCCGCGTCGTGGACGAGGATCGTGTCCGCGTTAGCGGGCGCCGCCGCAAGGGCGTTCTGCACAGAGGCGCTGCGCGTCGCGCCGCCGATCACGCAGATGACGCCCGCGACGGTCGGCGCACCAGCCGGCAGCGCGATCACGATCGAATCGATCGCGGGCGTCGCGCGCAGCGCATCGAGGCTCCACTCATACATCGGCCTGCCGCTCAATAGAACAAACGCCTTGGGCCCTTTGGACCCAAGGCGCTCGCCCCGACCGGCAGCCACGACAAGCGCGACTGCCATCTCCTCTCTCTCCGGCAGCTACCGACGACTCGCCAGTGTCTCGCTCTCACTGGAGCGCGACAGCAGCTCGTCGAGGTACGCCTCGGCTTCCTCCTCGTTCTTGTCGAGCGCGTACATCAGCTCGGACGCAAGGATCTTCTTGGTCCGGGTGTACATCTGCTTCTCGCCGCTCGACAGGCCCTTCTCGTGCTCGCGCAGAGCAAGATTGCGGACTACCTCCGATAGCTCGTAGATGTCGCCCGTCTTGATCTTGTCGCGGTTGTGCTTGAAGCGTCGGTTCCAGTTCTTGGGCATGTCCGAGACGTCGTCGCGGAGCACGTCGAGCACCTTCTTCACGGTCTCCTCGTCGATCACGCGCCGCAGCCCCGCGAGCGCGGCGTTCTCGGTCGGGACCATCACGGTCATGTCGTTGTGGAGGATCTTGATCGTGAGGTACTCGCGCTTCTCGCCGAAGACCTCCTTGACCTCCTTCGCGCAGACCTTGCCCGCGCCATGATGCGGATAGACGACGTTGTCACCGAGCTCGAACTCGATGTACTCCGCAACAATCGTCACCTCATCGCCGGAACCGTCGTCGGCGTCGGCGTCATCGTCGGCGTCGTCGTCGTCGATCTCGCCCTCGACCTCGGCATCGATGTCCACCTCGGCATCGGCGCCGGGATCCAACTCATCCTCGAGCAGGTCTACTTCAGCAGTTTCAGGAATCGTGTTCCTCCTTGACGAGTGCCTGCCGGTTCCGGGGCAGGCTGACCAGATCACATTTGCAAGTAGCGGTCCACGAGGTTGACTTCCTGCAGCCGGCGAAGCCCCTCGCGGATGTCCTTCGCACGGATCTCCCCTACTCCCTCGACGTTCTCGAGCTCGCTGTCGCTCGCTGCGAGCAGCTCGTCGAGTCCGCCAAAGGTCTGCACGATGCTCGCCACGATCATCTTCGGCAGCCGCGGGATCCGTCCAAGGATCCGGTAGCCGCGCGGCGTGACCGGGTAGTCGAGCGTGTTCAGCTTGCGCCCGTAGCCGAGCAGCTCGGCCAGGCAACCGAAGTCCAGGAGATCGTGATGGCTGAGGCGCCCGATCTGCTCGAGCACGCCCGCGAACTGCTCGTCGCTGGGCGAGGCGATGTAGTCGCGCACGAGTGCGGCCTTCTCAGCGGCGGTGCCGACCATCGTGTCTTCGAGATGCATCTCGATCAAGCGGCCCTCGTTGCCGAGCTCCACGATGTGGCGCTCGATCTCGACCGCCATCCTCGCGACAAGCTCGGCGCGCTGAAGGACAGTGAGCACGTCGTGTAGCGTGCCGCCGCCCTCGAACTCGAGCGCGGTGAGGCGCGTCGAGACCTGATCGAGGCGGGCACGGTACTTGTCGAGCGTCGCAAGCGCCTGGTTGGCCTTTGCGAGCACGGTCGGAATGTCCTCGAGCACGTACTTGACGCCGTCGAGGTAGAGCGAGATCACCTCACGTCGCTGCGAGATGGCGATCACGAGAGCGTCGGTCTGCTTGGCGACGCGCTCAGCGGTGCGATGGCGCGTGCCAGTCTCGACCGAAAGAATCGTCGGGTCGGGCATCAGCTGGACGTTGGCCATCGCGATCTTCGTCGCGTTCGCATTGAGCGTGATCGCGCCGTCCATCTTCGCCAGCTGGTAGAGCATTCCGGGTGAGTAGTCGATCTCGAGCTTGATCCCGCCCGAGCAGAGGAACGAGAGCTCGTCGACCTCGCCGATCACCAGCAGCCCGCCACTGCGCGACTCGACGATGTGGTCCATGCCCTCTCGCAGCGCCGTGCCAGGCGCGACCATCTCGAGGGCTTTGACGAGGCGAGGCTCTGTTAGCGGCTCGATATCGCCTACGTCGTCGGATCGAGTCGCTGCCATCAACAGCGATTCTAGCGAGATTTAGCTGACGATTACCGGCTCAAAAAAGCCCCCACCAGCCGCCGCCGGATCATTCGCGGACAAGCAGCTCGATCCGGTTCCCAAATGGATCGACCGTGTGCAGACGCCGTGCCGGAGCGAGGGCACCGTCCCACGACACGGCGTAGCCGCCAGCTTCCAGCTCGCGTGCGAGCGCCTCGAGCGCGTGCGCGGAGTCGACCGCGAGCGCGGGGTGCGCCTTGCGAGCCGGAACGAAATCGTCCGTAACCCCCACATGGAGCTGCTGATCGCCGAGCGCAAACCAGACCCCGCCACGGCCGGCAAGCCCGGTCGGCTTGTCGACCACGGACAGGCCGAGGAGTTCTCCATAGAAAGCGCGCGCCTGAGGTTCGCAGCCCGGCGGGGCCGCGACCTGAACGTGATCGATACGCGTGATCAACGCTCAGGCGGCAACGCGTGCGCGCTGCGTGCGCGGCAGCGCGAGCGCCAGCGCCGCGCGCAGCGTCGCGGCCTCGTCGGCACCGCTACCGGACGGCGCGATGATCGACTCGAGGCCGAACTTGCGCGCCTCGGCGATTCGTCGCTCGGGATGCCCGACCCAGCGCAGCTCGCCGGTCAAGCCGAGCTCGCCGAAGGCTGCGAGTGGCGTGGTGGCGTCAGGATCGCCGAGCGGTACGTTGCGCGCGGCGCTTGCTACCGCAAGCGCGACGGCGAGGTCAGCGCCCGGCTCGTCGACGCGGACGCCGCCGACGACGTTGACGAACACATCAGCGGTGCCGAGCGGAATTCCGCCGTGGCGCGTGAGGACGGCGAGCACCAGCGCGAGGCGGTTGCGGTCGAAGCCGTTCACCACGCGCCGCGGCGGCACGAGCTCGGAGGGGGTGACGAGTGCCTGCACCTCGACGAGCAGCGGTCGCGTGCCCTCCATTGCAGCGAGCACGACACTGCCAGGTGCCCGCGTCGCCTCGCCGACGAATCGCGCCGAGGCGTCAAGAACCTCAACGAGGCCGTCGCCGCGCATCTCGAAGACCCCCACTTCGTTCGTCGAGCCGAAACGGTTCTTCATCGCCCGGACGGTGCGGTAGCTGCGCTCGCGCTCGCCCTCGAACGCGAGCACGCAATCGACCAGGTGCTCGAGCACGCGCGGCCCCGCGAGCGATCCGTCCTTGGTCACGTGCCCGACGAGCAGCACTGCGATCCGCTCGCGCTTGGCGACAGTGACGATCCTGCTCGCCACCTCGCGCACCTGGCCGACCGATCCCGGCGCGCCGCTCAACTCGGCCGCGTCGAGCGTCTGAACCGAGTCGATCACGCAGACCTCGGGCCGCTCGCGCTCGAGCGTCGCGATCACAGCGTCGAGATCGGTCTCCGTGATCGCCGGCACATCGAGCGCGCCCGGCGGCAGGCGCGCCGCCCGCAGATGGATCTGGGCCGTCGACTCCTCACCTGAGACATAGAGGGTGCGACGCCCGGCCTTCGCGAGGTTGCCGAGCGCCATGTTGGTCAGCGTCGACTTGCCGATCCCGGGAGCGCCGCCGATCAGGACGACCGACCCCGGGACCACACCGCCGCCGAGCACGCGGTCCAGCTCGCCGATACCGGTCAGCAGGCGCGGAGCAGCGGGTGCGTGGACGTCGGCAAGCGGGACCGGCTTGCGCGCGGCGCCGGGCGCGCGCCCGAGGCCGCGCTGCGGAGCGCTCGCGCGGGCCTCCTCGACGAGCGTGTTCCACTCGCCGCAGCCGGGGCAGCGGCCATGCCAGCGCGGCTCCTCGTGCCCACACGATGAGCAGACGTGGACCGTTGCGGAGCGCGGCATGGCTCTAGCGTACGGACGAGCGGGGACGCAACGCTCCGTGTCGTCGAAGGCGCATCGAGAGCCGGGCACTTCGCTAGGCTCCGTGATCTGGACGGGCCGGGGATCTCCCCGAACAACGTGTGTGGCGTGGGCCACTCGAAAGCGAGGCCGTGATGGAACGCAGCGCCCAGCGCCGTCAATCGAGGTTGCCTGTCTCTCGCCGGCAGCTCAGCGGCATCGCTGCCGCGACCTGCCTGCTGGCCGGCGCAGCGGTGGAGGCAGCGCCGAGCGTGGCAGCGACCGCGCACAGCGCGGCGTCGATCTGCTCCCGCGTCAGCGCAGCGTCCGTCTCGGCGATCGTCGGCTACAGCGTGCCGGCGCCGACGTTCAGCACGCTCGACGAGAAGGCGAGCAAGCTGAACGACGAGATCGCAACCAGCAGCTCGATTTGCACCTATGGCGCCGAGAAGACGCTCGCGGAGCTCGCGAAGACCGTCATCCTCGACATCGGAGTCACCTCCAAGTCCTTGTCGGCGTCCGAGCTCCAAGCGAACCTGACCAAGGTCGAGAAGAGCAGCGGCGACAAGTTCAGCATCAGCTCATATTCCGGGCTGGGCGTCCCCGGCTACTACGTGACCGTGACGGTGAGCGGCATCAAGGAACAGACTGTCGCCGGCGTGTCCGGAACCCACGACTTCGGAGCGTCCGTGGATTCGAGCAAAGTCTCCGAAGCCGAGCTCGGCAAGCTGGCGAAGCTCGCCGAGACGCTCTGAGGCCGGCGGGTGCGTTGGGGGCGCACCCGCATCTGACGTAGCTAGCGGTCGCGCTCCGGCGCGACCGCCAGGTTACTTCTCGCCGTCCGCCTCCGCGACGACCTCGTCGTCGAGCGCCGAGGACTCGCCGGCCTCTTCCTCGCTGCTGCCGCCGCCGACGGCAACCGGCTGCTTTGCCTTCTTGGGCTTGACGATCGTCAGCTTGACCTCGTTCTCCTCGCCAGGCGCCTCGTCGACGATCACCGTCGAGCCTGCCGGCAGCTGAGAGCGCAGAACGAAATCGGCGAGCGGGTCCTCGATGTAGCGCTGAATCGCACGACGCAGCGGGCGCGCACCCATCGCCGGATCCCAGCCCTTCTCGACGAGCATGTCCTTCGCCTCGTCGGTGAGGTCGAGCTGGAGCTCGCGCTCGGCCATCGAATGGCGAATCCGCAGCAGCAACAGCTCGATGATCTGCTTGATCTCGTCCTTCTGCAGCTTGTGGAAGACGATGACGTCGTCGATCCGGTTGAGGAACTCTGGCCGGAAGACCTTCTTCAGCTCGCCCATGATGCGGTTCTTCATGTCGTCGTAGCTGATGCCGGTCTCATCGTCGGACACTGCGAAGCCGAGCGGCGTGTTGCGCGCGATCTCCTGGGCGCCGATGTTCGAGGTCATGATCACGATCGCGTGACGGAAGTCGACAGTGCGACCCTGCGAGTCGGTCAGGCGGCCGTCTTCGAGGATCTGAAGCAGGATGTTGAAGACGTCCGGGTGCGCCTTCTCGATCTCGTCGAGCAGCAGCACGCAGTACGGCTTGCGCCGGACTGCCTCGGTCAGCTGGCCGCCCTCGTCATAGCCGATGTAGCCAGGTGGTGAGCCGACCAGGCGTGAGACGGCGTGCTTCTCCATGTACTCGGACATGTCGATGCGCGTCATCGCGTCCTCGTCACCGAAGAGGAACTCGGCGAGCGTCCGTGCGAGCTCGGTCTTGCCGACACCCGAGGGGCCGAGGAAGACAAAGCTGCCGGTCGGGCGCTTCGGGTCCTTGAGGCCCGCACGCGAGCGGCGGATCGCCTTCGAGATGACCTCGACCGCGGGATGCTGCCCGATGACGCGCTTGTGGAGCTCCTCCTCCATCCGCATCAGCTTCGCCGTCTCGGCCTCGGTCAGCTTGAAGACCGGGATGCCGGTCCACATCGAAACGATGTCGGCGATCTCCTCCTCGCCGATCGAGGGCCGCTCGACGCCGGTCTCCCCGGCTTCCCACTGCTCTTCGAGCTCGCGCTTCTTGTTCGTCAGGCGCCGCTCCTTGTCGCGCAGGTTCGCCGCCTTCTCGAACTCCTGCGCCTCGATCGCGGCCTCCTTGTCGCGCCGCGTCGTCTCGATCTCGACCTCGAGCTCACGATTGGCGGGCGGTGCGGTCATCGACTTGATGCGCATCCGCGAAGCCGCCTCGTCGATCAGGTCGATCGCCTTGTCGGGTAGGAAACGGTCTGCGATGTAGCGATCGGCGAGCTCACCGGCGGCTGCCAGCGCCTCGTCGGTGATCGTCACCTTGTGGTGCTGCTCATAGCGGTCACGCAGGCCCTTGAGGATCTCGACAGTCTGCTCGACCGTCGGCTCGTCAACGCGAATCTGCTGGAAGCGGCGCTCCAGCGCCGCGTCGCGCTCGAGGTACTTGCGGTACTCATCGAGCGTCGTCGCGCCGATCGTCTGCAGCTCACCGCGGGCCAGGGCCGGCTTGAGGATCGAGGCCGCATCGATCGCGCCCTCGGCCGCACCGGCGCCGACGAGATTGTGCAGCTCGTCGATGAACAGGATGATGTCGCCACGCTGGGTGATCTCCTTCATCACCTTCTTGAGGCGCTCCTCAAACTCGCCGCGGTACTTCGAGCCGGCGACGAGCGCCGCCAGGTCGAGCGTGTAGATCTGCTTGTTCTTCAGCAGCTCCGGGACCTCGGAGTTCGTGATCCGCTGGGCCAGGCCCTCGACGACAGCTGTCTTGCCGACGCCTGGCTCGCCGATCAGCACCGGGTTGTTCTTGGTCCGCCGCGAGAGGATCTGCATGATCCGCTCGATCTCGGTCTCGCGGCCGACGACCGGGTCGAGCTTGCCGTCGGCGGCGAGCTTCGTCAGGTTGCGACCGAACTGGTCGAGCAGCTTCGATGACTTCTTGCCCTCGGCACTGGCGGGGCCGCCGGCAGTCGCGGCGGCGCCACCGCGCTGGCGGCTCGGGCCGGAGAGCATGCGGATGACCTCGTTGCGGATCTTCTCCGAGTCGGCGTCGAAGTCGAGCAGGATGCGGGCTGCGACGCCCTCGTTCTCGCGCACGAGCCCGAGCAGGATGTGCTCGGTGCCGATGTAGTTGTGGCCGAGGCTCAGCGCTTCGCGCAGCGCCAGCTCGAGCACCTTCTTGGCACGCGGCGTGAACGGAATCTGGCCGGAGGTGACCTCCTCGCCGGAACCGACGATGCGGACGACCTGGCCACGGACGCGCTCGACGGTGATGTCGAGGCTCTCGAGCACCCGCGCGGCGAGGCCTTCCTCTTCGCGCAGCAGGCCGAGAAGGATGTGCTCGGTCCCGATGTAGTTGTGCTTGAGCGTGCGTGCTTCTTCCTGGGCAAGAACGACCACTTGCCGGGCTCGCTCTGTAAATCGCTCAAACATGTCTCGCTACTTCCTTCCCCGATCTGGCACTGGCTGAGTAATGCGCTACGACGGGTTGGGGACAGGGACGCTGACGCCCCAAGGTGCTCGAGTATTCGGCGCTCACTGCCAAAACTGTTGAGCGTTCCTTGAACTGCGCCGAGACGAAGTTTACCAATGCGATCGGGCCGCCCAGTGCGGTCCCTCCGCGGCCGGCCGCTCAGCGGTCGCGCATTGCGGGAAACAGGATCACTTCGCGGATCGGGCTGACCCCCAGCAGCAGCATCACGAGGCGATCGATCCCGAGGCCAACACCGCCCGTCGGGGGCATTCCGAGCTCGAGCGCCTCGATGAACGCCTCGTCGTGTGGCTGCGCGTCGCCGGCGCCCGCGGCGGCTTCCTCGCGCTGCTGGAGGAAGCGGGCTCGCTGCTCGTCGGGATCGTTGAGCTCGGAGAAAGCGTTGGCGATCTCGACGCCGCCGGCGAAGGCTTCCCAGCGCTCCGTCATCCCAGGCTCTGAGCGGTGCGCCTTCGCAAACGGGGAAAGCTCGACCGGATAGTCGAAGAGGAAGGTGGGCGCCTGGAGCGTCGGCTCGACGCAGGTCGAGAGCAGCTCGTCGACGAGCTTCGCCCAGGTGGCTCCGTCGGTCTCGATCGCCAGCCCGTGTTGGCGGATCGCCGCGGCAAGGGCTTCGCGGTCGTGGTGCTCGATGAAGTCGATCCCGGAGTGCTCGCGGATCGCGTCGCGCAACGTGAAGCGGCGCCAGGGCGGGCTGAAGTCAATCGCCGGCTGCGGAACGGCGGCGGCGGCCGCCGCGACCACTGTCTCGAGACGGCTCGCCTCGTCCTCGTAATCGGCGTAAGCCTCATACCACTCGACCATCGTGAACTCGGGGTTGTGCTTCGGCGAGAGGCCCTCGTTGCGGAAGTCCTTACCGAGCTCGTAGACGCGCTCCAGGCCGCCAACGATCGCACGCTTGAGATAGAGCTCCGTCGCGATCCGCAAGTAGAGCGTGCGGTCGAGCGCGTTGTGGTGGGTCGTGAAAGGGCGTGCCAGCGCGCCGCCATAGATCGGTTGCAGGACCGGGGTCTCGAGCTCGATGAAGCCGGCCTCGTCGAGCGCCCGCCGCACGGCGGCGATGATCCGGGAGCGGGCGACGAACAGCTGGCGGGCCGACTCGTTTGCGAGCAGGTCGAGCTCGCGCTGGCGATAGCGCGTCTCGACGTCGCCGAGGCCGTGGTGCTTGTCGGGCGGTGGGCGCAGCGACTTTGCAAGCAGCGTGAAAGCGGTCACGCGCAGCGAGAGCTCGCCCCGGCGGGTACGGATCGCGACGCCGTCGACGCCGATCAGATCGCCCAAGTCGAGCGAGGTGAGCCGCTCGAAGCCGTCCTCGCCGAGCTCGTCGACGCGAGCATGCAGCTGCAGCCTGCCCGAGCGATCGACGAGGTCGATGAATGCAGCGCGACCCGCCTCCCGCCGCGCGGCGATCCGTCCCGCCACACGGTGTGGTGTCTGCGTTTCCTCGCCCGGCTCGAGGTCCTCGTGGCGTCCCAGGACCTCGGCGACCGGCTCGACTCCGCGGAAGGCGTGCGGGAAAGGCTCGACGCCGTCGGCGCGCAGCCGCTCCAGCTTCGCTCGCCGCGCTGCCAGTAGCTCGGCGAGCCCATGCTCTTCACCGCTCACAGCGGTGAGGCTACTTCAGTCCGACGTCGATCTTCGTGATCTTGAGCTTGCGGGCAGGGCCGCGTGGCACGTTCACGGTGACCGTGTCGTTGCGCTTGTGGCCGAGCAGGGCACGACCGACAGGCGACTCGTTCGAGAGCTTGTTCTCGGCCGGCTTGGCCTCGGCGGAGCCGACGATCGTGTACTTCGAGGACTTGCCGCTCTTCTCGTCCTTGACGTGCACGACAGAGCCGATCTGGACGACGTCGGTTGAGATGTCCTCGGCCTCGATGACTGTGGCCATGCGCAGCTTCTCCTGGACGGACGCGATCCGCGCTTCGAGCATCGCCTGCTCGTTCTTGGCGTCGTCGTATTCCGAGTTCTCGGCGATGTCGCCGAACTCGCGCGCCTCCTTGATCCGCTCAGCTACCTCGCGCCGCTTCTCGGTCGAGAGGAAGTCAAGTTCAGATTGGAGCTTTTCGAGGCCTTCGGGGGTGAGAATGATGTCCTTCGGCAATGTCCCTCTACTTCGGCTGCCGGTATTGGTGCGCGGCCTGAGCCGCGGTCCGCTGTGAGCTTCGTACACGCGGGCGGCCGGGCAGTATAGCGGTCCCGAGCACCAGGGCCCGCCGGGCTAACCGGCGCCCGCCAGCCACTCGCGGACCTGGGCGAACGAGCTGGCCTGTTGCAGGCGCGCCTGCAGGACGTGCGCGTCGCGAGGCTCGAGCGCGAGGCGCTCCAGGTACCAGGGGTAAAAGCGGCGCAGGTAGCGGCCCGCGCGCTCGACGCCGAGGTGCTCGCTCGCTCCCCCGATGACCCAATCGAGCTCGGTCAAGACATCTTTGCGGGCCGGTGGGGCCGCGCGGCGATCGAGCAGTTGCTCGAAGATCCACGGGTTGCCGAGCGAGCCGCGGGCGATCATCACTGCCGCAACGCCGGTCGCCTCAAACGCCTCGCGCGCCGCCTGCGCGGTCCGCAGTCCGCCGGAGAGGATCACGGGCGCATCGAGCGTGCGGACGAGCGTCGCAGCGAGCTCATAATCGGGCAGCCCCTTGTGGCCCGCGACGGCGGCACGCGGGTGCAGCGCGATCGCACTGACCCCGGCCTCCGCGACGAGCCGCTGCGCGAGATGGATGCCCGACAGCTCGCCGGCGCGCCGGCCGGAGCGCAGCTTCACGGTAACGGGCAGGCCGCTGCCCTCGCGCGCTGCACGCGCCACCGCGACCGCGCGGTCGGCGTCATCGAGCAGTGCGGCGCCGGCGCCGGTCTTGCAAACCTTCGGCACCGGACAGCCCATGTTCAGATCGATCAGCTCGGCGCCGATGCTCGCGACATAGGCGGCGGCCGAGCGCATGATCTCGGGGTCGGCGCCGAACAGCTGGATCGACACAGGGCCGCCCGCTCGCTCGCGCTCGTCGATCCGCAGAAGCTCCTGGAGGGTGCGAGCACTGCGGTAATGGACGGCGTGGCTCGAGACCATCTCGGAGACGACGAGTCCGGCCCCGTAGCGGCGCGCCTGCAGGCGCACGAACCAGTTGCCGATCCCGGCAAGCGGTGCGAGCACCAGGCGGTTTGGCAGCTCGAGATTGGCGAGCCGCCAGCTGTCGGTGAGCGCGGGCATGGCTAGCTGATCCCGACGTTCCGCTGCCAGACGATCTGCAGGCCCTTCAACGTGAGCAGCTCATCGACCGCGTCGATCGACTCGGTGAAGGCGGGGACGATGTGATGGGCGAGGCCGCCGGTGGCGATCGTCGGAGCGTCGCTGCCGAGCTCGTTGCGCAGGCGCCCGACGATCCCGTCGACCTGGCCCGCGAAGCCGTAGACGATCCCCGAGCGGATCGCGTCGACGGTTGACTTGCCGATCAGCGAGCGCGGCTCGAGAAGCTCAACCTCGGGAAGCTTCGCCGCGCGGCCCCAGAGCGCCTCGAGTGAGATCTCGATCCCTGGCGAGATGATGCCGCCGAGATACTCGCCGTCGGCTGAGACGACGTCATAGGTGATCGCGGTCCCGAAGTCGACAACGATGCAGGCCTCGCCGAACCGCTCGTAGGCGGCAACCGCATTGACGAGCCGGTCGGCGCCGACCTCGCGCGGATTATCGATGCGAATCGGGATCCCGACCTTGATCCCAGGTCCGACGACGAGCATCTCGTGCGAGAGGTAGCGCCGTGCCATCTCGACCCATTGCGGCGCGAGCTCGGGAACTGTCGAGGAGACGATCGACGCGTCGATCGCAGCGAGCTCGAGGCCCCTCAGCGCGAGCAAGCTTCGCAGCGTCGCGCCGAGCTCATCGGAGGTCGAAACCCGCTCGGTCGCGAAGCGCCAGCGCTCGAAGAGCTCGCCGTCGCGCACCGCACCGAAGTGGGTTTGCGTGTTGCCGACATCAACGAGCAGCAGCATCACCTGATTATCGACCAGTGGTGCGTCCTGTAAATACGCTGGCGATTTTCAGGACCTGCCACCACCAGGCTCGAGCGGGGGGCCAGCGAGTCGCACGCCCTCTGAGAGCGGCAGCGCGAGCAGCGCATCTGCGAGGCTCGCGCCGGCCGGCGTGTGCAGATCGAAGTCGAGCTCGAGCAGCGGGATCAGCACGAAGCGCCGCGTGAGGACCTGCTCGTGGGGCAAGCGCAAGCGCTCAGACTCGTAAACGAGATCGCCGAGCAGGAGCACGTCGATGTCGATCGGACGTGGCGCGTGTCGCGCCCCGCCGGCACTGCGGCCGAGCTCGCGCTCGACCTCCTTGCAGACGTCGAGCAGCGCCTGCGGCTCGAGCGTCGTCTCGATGCGCACGCAGGCGTTGAGGAAGCTCGGCTGGTCGAGGATCTCCCCGACCGGGTCGGTGTCGTAGACCGAGGAGGCCGCCAGCACGCTCAGGCCGCGGCGGTCGAGGCTCGCGACCGCCGCCTCGAGGTTCGCCCGGCGCCGGCCGACGTTGCTGCCGAGGCCGAGGTAGCCGGCGCGCGCCTGGCTCACCAGAGGCTGGGGTCGCCGAGCTCGGGGAAGTCCATCGAGGCCGCAACGTTGAGCAGCATGCCCTGGGCAAAGAACGCGTAGAGCATCTCGGCGCTCGCGCCGTCCGCAAAGCCCGCAACCGCTGCGCGCAGCGCGTCGTACCCGGTCCGCGCGACGGCGCGGATGTCGGGGTCGTCGCAGGCCGCGTAGAGCTGCATCTGGGCGAGCAGCAGCTCGCGGTCACTCAGCATCTCGATGTACGCGCGCCCCATCGCCTCGAGCCGCTCCTGCGGCGTGTCACCGAGGGCCGCCCGCTCGAACGTGCCGCGAATGCGCACGAAGCAAGACTGGGCGCAGGCGATGAAGAGGTCCTTCTTCGTACCGAACAGGCGGAAGAGATAGGCGTGGGAGATCCCGGCACGGCGGGCGATCGCCTCGGTCGAGGTTCCGTGCAGGCCGGTTACCGCAAACTCGCTGAGCGCCGCCTCGACGACCTCCACGCGCCGCTGCTCCGCGGTGCTACGGGCTCGAGAAGGCATCGCAGGCATATTGTAAGTCAGCACTCACTTTCGTCAAGTGAACCTCTTCTCACTCGGGCAGCTCGCGCCAGACCTCCACCGAGACCTCCTCGACCGGCAGCGGGATCGGCGGCTCCGGCTTTGCCGCTTTCACCCACACGGCCTCGGCGCCAAAGTCCTCGATCACCCGGTCGGCGACTGCAGTGCAGAGCCGCTCGAGCGTCTTGTAGTTGCGCTGCTGCGCGACTAGCGCGACCTGCTGGCAGACCTCGCCGTAGTCGATCGTGTCCTCGATCCGGTCGGTCTCGGTCGCGTCCGACTCGCCGACGTCGATGCGGATGTCGAACAGCAACCGCTGGCCGACCTCGCGCTCTGCGGCGCTGACACCGATGTGCGTAAAGAGCGAGAGTCCAGATATCTCGATCGTGACGACGGTCTGCATACCCTCGCGCGGTTCGAGATCTTCACCGTCGGGGTCCAGCTCCTCCGGCTCCTCGTCGACATCGTCGTCCATCAAGCTCTACCGCTGACCGTAGCAGCCGCGACCGCCAAGGCGTCGGCGACGGGTGCCACGTCGTGCACTCGAAACACGCTCGCGCCGCGCTCGAACGCCATCACGCAGGTCGCGATCGTGCCCGGGAGCCGATCCCCGCCCTCGCGACCAGTGATCCGTCCGAGAAATGACTTGCGCGAAGTCCCAACCAGCACAGGGAAGCCCAGAGTCACGAGCTCGTCGAGCCGGCGCAGCAGCTCGAGGTTCTGCGACGCGCTCTTGCCGAAGCCGATCCCGGGGTCGAGCACGATCCGCTCGGCCGCGACCCCCGCGGCGAGCACCGACTCGACCCGCTGCTCGAGAAACGAGCGCACCTCCGCGACCACGTCGTCGTAGTGCAGGTCGTCCTGCATCGTGCGCGGCTCGCCGCGCATGTGCATCAAGCAGCAGTCAGCCCCGCGTTCTGCGACCAGCGCTGCCATCGCCGGTTGCGCGCGAAACGCGGTGACGTCGTTGACGAAGCTCGCACCGGCATCCAAAGCCGCGCGCGCGACCGCCACCTTTGAAGTGTCGATCGAGACCTGGGCCCGCACGCCGGCCGCCGACAACCGCTCGATCACCGGCACCACGCGTCGCAGCTCCTCGGCCTCAGCGACCGGCTCGGCCCCCGGCCGCGTCGACTCGCCGCCCACATCGACGATCGCCGCCCCGGCCGCGGCAAGCTCGAGCCCGTGCGCGACGGCGGCATCCGGCTCGAGGAAGCTCCCGCCGTCGGAGAACGAATCAGGCGTCACGTTCAACACGCCCATGATCGTCGGAGCTCGGTAGGCCCCGGCGGGGCTCACCGTCTCCTCCTGTTGCTTCAGGCGAGATCGGGCGTGGGTAGCGTCCATCATGGCTTTCGCAGCCGCCTGGGCCGGCCCTTGTGGACGGCCGCTGTGCGTCTTAGAGGTTGGGGCGCTTGGGTGGGTCGTCGCTGCGGAGCTCAGCTGCGCCGCCGGCGAGGCCGGGGCGGCGCAGTGGGCGCTTTGCCTCAGGCCGCGGACGCTGTGGCTCCTTGACCGCCCCCTCGGGGACAGCCGGCGGAGTGCTCTCGCCGTCGGGGAAGGCGTCAGCCTCGGTGCCGCCGGCAAGCAGGACCTCGAACTGCTCCTTCTCGAGCGTCTCACGCCGGAGCAGGATCTCCGAGATCGTGTCGAGGCGCTCGCGATGGTCGTTGAGCAGCTTGGTCGCGCGGGCGTGCGCACCCTCGATGATCTGGCGCACCTCGTCGTCGATCTCGCGCGCGATCTCGTCCGAGTAGTCGGGCTCGGTCGAGAACTCGCGGCCGAGGAACGGCTGCCCGTGGTCGTGACCGAAGACGCGCGGACCGAGCTTCTTGCTCATGCCGAAGCGCATGACCATCTGCTTGGCGGTCATTGTCACCTTCTCGATGTCGTTCGAGGCGCCGGTGGTGATCTCGCCGAAGACGATCTCCTCGGCGGCGCGGCCGCCGAGCGTCATCGCCATCGTGTCGAGCAGCTCGGCGCGCGTCGTCAGGAAGCGATCCTCCTGGGGCATCGAGATCGTGTAGCCGAGCGCGCGACCGCGCGAGATGATCGAGACCTTGTGCACCGGATCGGCGTGCTCGAGGTAGTGGCCGACGATCGCGTGGCCCATCTCGTGGTAGGCGGTGATCAGGCGCTCCTTCTCGCTCATCACGCGAGTCTTCTTCTCGGGGCCCGCGACGACGCGCATGATCCCCTCTTCGAGCTCGACCTGGGTTATCTCACGCTTGCCGCGGCGTGCGGCGAAGAGGGCCGCCTCGTTGATCAGGTTCGAGAGGTCGGCGCCCGTGAAGCCGGGCGTCTGGCCGGCAAGGGCGTCGATGTCGATCGCCTTCGAGAGCGGCTTGCCGCGCGTGTGGACCTCGAGGATCTTCGCGCGACCCTTGCGATCGGGGCGATCGACGGCGATCTGGCGGTCGAAGCGGCCCGGGCGCAGCAGCGCCGGATCGAGGATGTCGGGCCGGTTGGTGGCCGCGATCATGATGATGTTGTCCTTCGCCTCGAAGCCGTCCATCTCGACCAGCAGCTGGTTGAGCGTCTGCTCGCGCTCGTCGTGGCCGCCGCCGAGGCCGGCACCGCGGTGACGCCCGACGGCGTCGATCTCGTCCATGAAGATGATGCAGGGGCTGTTCTGCTTGGCCTGCTCGAAGAGGTCGCGCACGCGCGA
>JBEKKS010000019.1:0-47519 GCA_050010595.1 Solirubrobacteraceae bacterium | reverse complement strand
GTCACCGAGATCTACGACTACCTGCGCCTGCTGTGGGCGCGGATCGGCGTGCCGCACTGCCACGTGTGTGGCGCGCGGATCGCCGGGCAGTCGATCGAGCAGATCACCGACCAGGTGCTCGAACTCCCCGACGGCACGCGCTTCATGGTGCTCGCACCGGTCGTCCGGGGCCGCAAGGGGGAGTACGGCAAACTGCTCGAGGAGCTGAGGGCCGAGGGCTTCGCGCGGGCGCTCGTGGACGGCGAGCTGCGCGGGCTCGAGGAGGAGATAGTGCTCGAGAAGCAGGTCAAGCACGAGATCGCGGTCGTTGTCGACCGGCTCGTGATGAGACCGGATCTCCGCAAACGGCTGGTCGACTCGATCGAGACGGCGTCGGCGCTCGCCGAGGGGATCGTCGCGGTGACGATCGTGGGGCGTGACCCCAAATCATCGGGGGCAGGCGGCGAGCTGGGCGAGACGCTGACCTTCTCGGAGAAGTTCGCCTGCCTGGAGTGCGGCACCTCGATGCCGGAGCTCGAGCCGCGGATCTTCTCGTTCAACGCGCCGCAGGGCGCCTGCGAGCGCTGCACCGGGCTTGGCTCACAGCTCGAGATCGACCCCGAGCTCGTGGTCCCGAACCCTGACCTCTCGATCGCGCAGGGCGCGCTCGCGCCGTGGGCCGGGTCGAGCTCGGGCTACTACGAGCAGATGACCGCCGCGCTCGCGGAGCGCTACGGCATCGACACTGAGAAGCCGTGGCGCTCGCTTACCGCCAAGCAGCGCGAGATCTTCCTCTACGGCACGGGTGGCGAGCGCGTCGAGGTCCGCTACCGCAACCGCTTCGGGCGCGAGCGCAACTACGCGGCTCGCTTCGAGGGGATCGTGCCGAACCTCGAGCGCCGCTACCGCGAGACCGATTCGGAGTACTCGCGGGAGAAGATCGAGGAGTTCATGAGCGTCCGGCCGTGCCCCGCCTGCAACGGCGCGCGGCTGCGACCGGAGTCGCTCGCGGTGCTCGTGGCCGGCACGCAGATCAACGAGTTCTGCGCGCTGTCGGCGCACGCTGCGCTCGGCTGGCTGGCCGCGGTGCAGCTGACCGAGACCGAGCGCCACATTGCGCGACTGATCCTGCGCGAGATCGAGGAGCGCCTTCGCTTCCTCGAGAACGTCGGGATCGGCTACCTCTCGATGGATCGCGCGGCGGCGACGCTGTCGGGCGGCGAGGCTCAGCGGATCCGCCTTGCGACACAGATCGGCTCGGCGCTGGTGGGCGTGCTCTACGTGCTCGACGAGCCGTCGATCGGCCTGCACCAGCGCGACAACGCGAAGCTCGTCGGGACGCTCGAGCGCCTGCGTGATCTCGGCAACACGGTGCTCGTCGTCGAGCATGACGAGCAGACGATGCGCGCCGCCGATCACATCGTCGATCTCGGCCCGGGCGCGGGCGAGCACGGGGGGCGCATCGTCGCGCAGGGCACGGCGCTCGAGATCGAGCTCGTGCCGGAGTCGCTGACGGGCCAGTTCCTCTCGGGCGCGGCGCAGATCGCGGTGCCCGACCGCCGGCGCGTGCCGAGCGGCGAGATCGAGATCCGCGGCGCGAGCCAGCACAACCTGCGCGACATCGACGTCCGCATCCCGCTCGGAACGCTCACCTGCGTCACGGGCGTGTCAGGCTCGGGCAAGTCGACGCTCGTCAACGAGGTCCTCTTGAAGTCGGTCTCAAACCGCCTTCACCGCACGCGCCAGAGGCCCGGAGCGCACCGCGATCTCGGTGGACTCGAGCAGCTCGACAAGATCGTTGCCGTCGACCAGTCGCCGATCGGTCGCACACCGCGCTCGAACCCGGCCACCTACACGGGCCTCTTCGACGTGATCCGCGACCTGTTCGCGAAGACGCAGGAGGCGCGAGCGCGCGGCTACAAGCCGGGGCGTTTCTCGTTCAACGTCAAGGGCGGCCGCTGCGAGGTCTGCCGCGGCGACGGGCAGATCCGGATCGAGATGCACTTCCTGCCGGACGTCTACGTGCCGTGCGAGCAGTGTCACGGACGCCGCTATAACCGCGAGACGCTCGAGGTCCGCTTCAAGGGCAAGACGATCGCCGACGTCCTCGACATGCCGGTCGAGGAGGCGCTCTCGTTCTTCGAGCACATCCCCGCGATCCGCCGGCGCCTGGCGACGCTCGCGGACGTCGGCCTCGGCTACATCCGCCTCGGCCAGCCGGCGACGACGCTCTCAGGCGGCGAGGCCCAGCGGATCAAGCTCGCGAGCGAGCTCTCGAAGATCGCGACGGGCCGCACGCTGTACATCCTCGACGAGCCTACGACGGGCCTTCACTTCGCCGACGTCAAGCGTCTGCTCGAGGTCCTTCAACGCCTCGTCGACGCCGGCAACTCGGTCGTCGTGATCGAGCACAACCTCGACGTGATCAAGTCTGCCGACCAGCTCATCGACCTCGGCCCCGAGGGCGGCGACGCCGGTGGCCTCGTGATCGCGACCGGCACGCCGGAGCAGGTCGCGGCGGTCCCCGAGTCCCACACCGGCCGCTTCCTCGAGCCGTTGCTCGAGCTTCCACGGCCACGCCGCAGTCGACCGCCCGCCAAGCACGCGGCCGCCGCCTAGCTGAGCGCTGCCGGAATCAGGGGGTTTACATGCAGGGACCCTCGGGTCCTGCCTGTTCGTTCTCGGGCTACCTGGTCAAGCAGGGCGCCTGAAACCCTGTGGTGATCTGGGCCGGCGCGGTGGCGCGCCGGCCCGGCTAGCTCAGGTGCGCGAAGCGGTGAACGTCACGACGCCGCTGGTGCAGTCGGAGGTGTTGTCGCTCGCCGTCCCGGTGGCTTCGAAGGTGCCGGACATCGTCCCGTCGTGGGCGACCTTTACGGTCACGACGACGAGCGAGAACGCGGTCGAGCTGTTGTGGATGACGCCGCTCTTCGGTACGGGAATCTGGGACAGGTCGACGTAGGCGTTCGTCGAGCTGCCGGTGGTCGTGCAAGGCATGTCCAGGTTGGCCTGCGCGGTGGTCCCGCCGCTCGGTGTGTAGATGCAGAGGTGTCGTTTGCGCGGACAGGCGATGTTCTGGAGCTCGAACTCGAACGGGGCGCCCTGGCTGGTCGTCCCCTTGTAAAGGCCGGTCTTGAACGAGCTGCTTGCCATGACCGCGCCCGGCAGGAGGCACAGAGCCGCCAGCGCGCAGGTGATCGCCGAACCGAGTCGTGTGCGCCAGCGCATGCGGCGGCCACCTTACAACACGGCAGCGGACCTGTCAGAGCGCTTGGAGGCCCTCGCTGAATGCTCTGAGCTCTGCCGGATCGATCGAGAACGTGTTCTCGGGGGCCGGGAAGCGACGCTCGCGCACGTCCTCCGCGTACTCGCCGATCGCCGCCAGCATCTGCTGATGGAGGTCGATGTAGCGCTTCGCGTGTCGCCGCGGCGCTTCCGGGTACACGCCGAGCATGTCGTGCACGACGAGCACCTGCCCGCTCGTCTCGGGACCTGCGCCGATGCCGATCGTGGGAATCGAGAGCGTGTCTGTGAGCTGCGCCGCGACGGCAGCGGGAATCGCCTCGAGGACGATCGCGAAGCAACCTGCCGACTCGAGCTCGCGTGCCTCGCGCCCGAGCGCGAGCGCCCGCTCGGCGGTGCGACCCTGCGCGCGCCGCCCGCCGAGCGCGGTAGTGGTCTGCGGCGTCAACCCAACGTGTCCCATCACGGGGATCCCCGCACCGACGATCGCCTTTACGCGTGCAACCGATGTGGGCCCTCCGCCTTCGAGCTTGACCGCGTCGGCGCCGGACTCCTTGACGAAGCGCTGCGCGCTTCGCACCGCCTGCTCGTCTGACGCCTCGTATGAGCCGAACGGCAGATCGCCCACGAGCAGTGGCGTGCGCAACCCGCGCCTGACCGCGGCGGTGAGCATCAGCATCTCTTCGATGCTCACCGCGACCGTCGAGCCGTAACCGAGGACCACCTCGGCGGCTGAGTCGCCGACGAGGACGATGTCGATGCCGGCCTCCTCGACGATCCGCGCGGTCGGAAAGTCGTAGGCCGTGATCATCACGATCGGTTCGCGAAGGCGCTTCTTCTCCGCGATGCGCGGCAGCGTCATCGGCAGGCGGTCGCTTTCCGGCCCTGCATCGACGTTCGGTGTGCTTGACATCGCTGGCTCCTTTCGCGGCTCAGCCGAGCAGCGCCTCGACGCGGTCATCGACCGCGAGAATCTGATTGCGGTCGTCGACGTGGACGACCCGGGGGGCGTAGGCCGATAACTCGGCCGGTGCGTACTGCGCGTAGGAGATGACGATCAGCGTGTCGCCGCGGTGCACGAGTCGCGCCGCTGCACCGTTGAGCTTGAGCTCGCCGCCGCCACGCTCGCCGGCGATCGCGTAGGTCTCGAAGCGCGCACCGTTGTCGATGTCGAGGACCGTCACCTGTTCATGGGGCAGGATGTCGGCTGCTTCGAGCAGCAGCGGGTCGACCGTGATCGAGCCGACATAGTGCAGGTCGCAGTCGGTCACGCGCCCGCGATGGATCTTCGACTTCAACATCGTGCGCTGCATCTAGCGTCCTCCATTCGGTGTGACGAGCAGGTTGTCGATCAGACGCGCGGGACCAACCTTTGCTGCGACGGCAACGAGCACCGGCCGGTCGATCCGTGCCACTGGCTCGAGCGTGTCGGGATCGACGATGTCGAGGTACTCGGCGTCGATCCCGTGAGCCTCGAGCTCTTCCCGGGCTGCAGCGGCTCCCGCTGCGCTGTCGCGCTCGCCGGCCTCGATCACTTCCGCGGCGCGACGCAGCGCGCGCGAGAGGCCGACCGCGCGGGCGCGATCCTCGGCGCTCAGGTAGGCGTTGCGGCTCGATCGTGCGAGCCCGTCCGGTTCGCGCACAGTCGGGCAGATCACGATCTCCGTCGTGATGTCGAGATCGGCTACGAGCCGTTTGACTACGAGTGTCTGCTGCGCGTCCTTCTGGCCGAAGAAAGCAAAATCCGGTCCGACGATGTTGAGCAGCTTCGTGACGACTGTTGCGACGCCGTCGAAGTGACTCGATCCGCGCCGCTCGCCCTCCAGCCGTTCGCTCAGACCGCGCACGACGACCGTGGTGGCGAAGCCCGGCGGGTAGATCTCGGCCGCCGCAGGAGCGAAGAGGAGATCGACGCCCGCCTCCCGCGCGAGCGCCGCGTCACGCTCCTCGTCGCGCGGATAGGCGTCGAGGTCCTCCGTCGGGCCAAACTGCGTTGGGTTGACGAACAGCGACATCACGACGCGGTCGCATCGCGCGCGCGCCTCCCGCAGCAGCGAGAAGTGGCCGTCGTGAAGGGCGCCCATCGTCGCCACCAAGCCGATGCTCGCTCCGTCGCGGCGCGCGGGCGCCAGCAGACGACGAAGCTCGGCGATCGTTCGAACGGTTCTCATCTCACTCGGTCCAGTTCCCTGCGGGATACCGGTCGCGATTACAGGATTTGGGAGTCGAAGGGTCCACCACCGTGCGGTTGGCGGCCACCAACAGCGTAGCGCTAAGCAGCGGGCGAAGCCGGGAGTGACTCCAGTCAGACCGCTTCAGCCCAGGCGAAAATTCTATGCTGGCTTTGCGCCGGCGCACAGATTGGCCACACAGTGCGTCCGTACAGTCCGCGGCGATGCTTCACGAAGATCGAGCTGTCCGAAGGACGATCACGCGCACTGGCTTGATCGCTCCCATGCGCCGGATGCGGCGCGGGGGCGGGGTTCGTGCCGTGCTTGCCGTCGGCTCGCTCGCGTTACTGCTAGCAGCATGCGGTGGTGGCGGCGGCGGCTCGAGCTCGACGTCGAAGTCGTCGACCTCGGCTTCCCATGGCACTTCGACCAAGGCGTCGACGACTGCCTACACAGCTTGCCTGAAGCAGCACGGCGTCTCCTTTGGCGGCGGCGGTGGCTTCCCGGGCGGCGGCAGCGGCGGTGCGCCGGGCGCTGGTGCTGGCACGCCGCCGGCGGGCGCCGGTGGTGGCACGCCACCATCGCTCCCGAGCGGGGCTAGCGGCAGCCGTGGCGCCGGGTTCCCGGCTGGCGGATTCTCGAAGTTCCAGAAAGCTTTCAAGGCGTGCGCCAGCCTCCAGCCAAAGGGGAGCGGCGGCTTCCGCGGCTTCTCTGGTGCTGGCGGCGTCAACAGCAGCGCCTTCGCCGCGTACCGCAACTGCTTGAAGCTGCACGGCGTCTCGGTGGCGTCGTCAGGTTTTGGCCCGCGCGGAGCCTCAGGCGCAACCGGGACCGTCAGCTCAAAGCTGAAGACGGCACTCTCGGCATGCGCGTCTCTGCGGCCACATGGAGCAACCGGGGCGAGCGGCAGCAGTTCGGCGCCGGCGTCTTGACCGCCATCGAGCTCAGGAGCGGTCGTTCGCAGTGAGGAGCTTCAGGTTGCGATTCTCGAACCGGACGCTCCTCTACGCGGGCATGGTTGTCGTGATCGGTCTCGCGCTCGGCTTTGGGCTCGATTCGGTATTTGCCAGCTCCGGCAGCCCGGCGACTGTCACGAGTACCGCAACCGTCCAGCGCGGCACCATACAGTCGACTGAGACAGCGTCCGCGAACGTCAGCTCGAACGCGACGACCTCGCTCAACTTCGGGACCAGCGGGACGCTCACATCCGTGGATGTGGCTGTCGGCGACAAGGTCAGCGCAGGCGAGACGCTGGCGACGATCGATCCGACCCAGGCGCGGGAGAATCTCGCCGCGGCCAGGGATGCGGTTGCCACGGCCGAACAGACCCTCGCCGACGCCGAGGTCGGGGGGAGCAGCTCGCAGCTCGCGCAAAACAAAGCGAACATCACCTCCGACGAGCTCACGTTACGGTCTGATAAGCAAACGCTCAGCTCCGACGAGCAGACGCTCGCGACGGCGAAGTCGCAGCTTCATACGGACGAGACCCTCGGCTGTCCCGCATCGACTGGCACGTCATCGAGCGCGTCGAGCGGATCGAGCAACAGCGGCTCTGGTAGCAGCGGATCGAGCAGCAGCGGCTCTGGCAGCAGTGGTTCGAGCAGCAGCCCATCGGGGGGCAGCCCCTCCGGTGGAAGCGGTCTCGCCCTCGCGCGCTCGAACTCCAAGCGGTCCGATACGTTGACCGCCAAAGCTGCGGCGGCCGGCGCCGGGTCAGGGCAGGCGAGCGCAACGACCGAGTCCGCGAGCGGCATCTCCTCGAGCGCCGCGACGCTGAACGGTCTCCTGAATCCCGGTGGCGATGACACCAGCTACTACTTCGAGTACGGGCAAACCTCAGCCCTCGGCTCATCGACCTCCTCGAGCGATGGTGGGTCGGGCTCTTCGAACGAGACCGTCAGCGCCAGCCTGTCCGGACTCGCTTCCGGCACGACCTACTACTTCGAGCTCGTGATCTCCAACTCCTCGGGTGGCGTGACCTACGGTGGCGTGGAGAGCTTCACGACCGCCTCGCAGCCAACGGCGACGACCGGCTCGGCCAGCGGTGCGACGACGAACGCGGTCACTCTGACCGGAACCGTGAACCCCGGCGGTGAGGCGACCAGCTATGTGTTCCAGTACGGGACGACATCCGCCCTCAAGAGCTCGACGGCGACGGCGAGCGCCGGCTCGGGGACTACCGCGGTCAGCGTCAGCGAGGTCGTCAGTGGCCTGAAGTCCGATACGCCCTACGTGTTCCGGATCGTCGCGACGAGCTCGCTTGGAACGGCCACCGGTGTAACCGAGTCGTTCTCAACCGCCGAGACCTCGTGCGCGACAGATCGTACGACGATCACGACCGACGAGCAGGCCGTCGCTCGCCAGAAGATCACCGTTGCCCAGCAGCGGCAGAGCATCGCCGCGACCCAAGCCGGGGACGCGGTGAACTCGACGACCGTAAGCCAGGACCAGACGACGGTCAGCCAGGACCGGGAGACGGTGACTCAAGACAAGCAGTACCTCTCCGACACGACGCTTACCTCGCCGGTTGGCGGCCGCGTAACGGTGATCAACGGCAGCGTCGGCGAGAGTGTGAGCAGCTCGAGCGGGTCGGGCTCCGGGAGCAGCGGCTCCGCGGGCTCGAGCGGCGCGAGTGGCTCGGGTGCAGCGAGCGTCGGCAGCTCTTCGAGCTCCACGACGAGCTCCTCGTCAAGCTCGTCGTCCTCGGACTTCATCACGATCGAGAACTTCAACAAGCTCGACGTTGTCGCCGGGTTCGCCGAAGCCGACGTGGCAAACATCAAGGTTGGCGAGACGGCGACCGTGACCTTCCCGGCGCTCACGAACGTCGATGTCGAGGGCGTCGTGACCTCCGTAGCACCAACCTCGACGGTGTCCAGTAACGTCGTCACCTACGACGTCACGATCGCCCTGCGCCACCCGCCTGCTTCGGTGAGGCTCGGGATGACCGCCGACGTCAACGTGATCACCGCGACGAAGACGAACGTCCTCATCGTCCCCAACGCAGCAGTCACGACGACGGGCAACACTTCGACGGTGACCGTGCTCCAAGGCGGCAAGCAGGCGACCCGGCCGGTCGTCACGGGCCTCGTCGGGAGCTCGATGACGCAAATCGTGAGCGGGCTGAGCGTCGGCGAGGTAGTCGTCGAATCGACCGCGACTAGCACGTCCGGCAGCTCGACCACTGGCGGCTCGACCACGACCGGTGGCCTCGGCGGCGGTGGCTTCGGCGGCGGTGGCTTCGGTGGTGGAGGTTTCGGCGGCGGCGCTGGACCACCATGACGCCGGCGAAGCCGCTGACAAAGCCGGAGGGCGCGGCTCCCGCGACCACGATCGGCGGCCTCGCGGAAAGGCGGCCGATCGTCGCCCTGCGGCACATCTCGAAGATCTATGCGACCGGTGAGGCCGAGGTGCACGCGGTGCGCGACATCTCGCTCACGATCGAGCGCGGCGACTTCGTCGCGATCATGGGCGCGTCGGGCTCCGGCAAGTCGACGATGATGAACATCATCGGTTGCCTGGATGTGCCCACTTCGGGCTGGTACTGGCTCGATGGCGTCGATGTGCGCGGGCTCGACGAGGTCCAGCTCTCGATTGTCCGCAGCCGCAAGATCGGCTTCGTCTTTCAGGCTTACAACCTCATCCCGCGCACCACCGCGCTCGCCAATGTCGAGCTCCCGCTCGCTTATGCCGGGGTCCACCGACATGACCGACGCCAACGGGCACTGGATGCGCTCGAAGCTGTCGGCCTCGCTGACCGCACGCGCCACCTGCCGAGTGAGATGTCCGGTGGCCAGCAGCAGCGTGTCGCCGTGGCACGGGCAATCGTCACCAACCCGGCGATGATTCTCGCCGACGAACCGACCGGGAACCTGGATTCGACCGCGGCCGAAGACGTCATGCGAATCATGTCGCGGCTGAACGCCGAGGGACGCACGGTCGTGCTGATCACCCACGAAGCAGACATCGCTGAGTTCGCGAAGCGGGTAATTCGCTTTCGCGATGGCCAGATCATCGAGGACCACCGTCACGCAGCGGTCAGCGACGCGCCGCCACGGCTGGACACCGAGCACACCATCCGCACGGTCGAGCAGGTGGCGTGAGCTGGCGCGACAACATCCGGATCGCGATCGCCGGTGCGACCTCGAACAAGATGCGGTCGCTGCTGACGATCCTTGGCGTTCTCATCGGCGTCGGCGCGGTGATCATTCTCGTGGCTGTCGGCACGGGCTCCTCGGCCCAGGTGCAGAACAACATCGACCGCCTTGGCACGAATACGCTCACCGTTATCTCGACCGGCCGCTTCGGCGGACGGTCGACGACCGGCACGCAGTCGAGCTTCGCAACGCTCACGCTAGCGGACGTCCAGCAGATCCAGAAGGAGCCCGACGTGCAGTCGGTCTCTCCGGTCGCCTCGACGTCGGTAACAGCGACCTACAACGGCGCCTCCGACTCGAGCACGACCGTGACAGGGAGCACCCCCTCCTATCTGAGCGCCAGCTCCTACACGGTGCAAGCCGGCAGCGCCTTCACCTCGACGCAGGTGACGGATCGCGCCCGAGTGGCGGTGATCGGCCAGACAGTCGTCACCGACCTGTTCGGGAGCGCGAATCCGATCGGCCGGACGATCGAGCTCGGCTCCTCGAGCTTTGAGGTCATCGGCGTCCTGGCCTCGAAGGGCTCCTCCGGCGGCCAGGATCAGGACAACGTGATTGTCGCTCCCTACACCGCGGTGCAGGACGAGCTGACCGGCGAGTCCGCTTCATTCACGGAGCTGCTCGTCCAGGGCAAGTCCTCGGCGACGCTCAGCACGGCAGAGAGCGAGGTCGAGTCGATCCTCGCCACGGCCAACAACACGACGGTCGCCGATCTCCCGTTCAGCATCATCAACCAGGCGAGCCTGCTCTCGACCGCCGAGTCGACGTCGAGCACGTTTACGGTCCTGCTCGCTGCGGTTGCCGGCATCTCGCTGCTCGTGGGCGGGATCGGCGTGATGAACATCATGCTGGTCACCGTTACCGAGCGAACCCGTGAGATCGGCATTCGCAAGGCGATCGGGGCTCCAAAATCCGCGATCCTCGGCCAGTTCCTCGCCGAGGCGGTCCTGCTTTCGCTCATCGGCGGCATTGGCGGAGTGATTTTCGGCGTCGTCGGCTCGCAGTTCTACATCGACGGCGTGCAGCCGGTGATCGCGCCCTACTCGATCTTCCTGGCGCTTGGGGTGTCAGTCGTCGTCGGCGTCTTCTTTGGCTTCTACCCGGCGAACCGCGCTGCGTCGCTGCGGCCAATCGACGCGCTTCGCTACGAATAACGAGCTTCGAGGTAGACGAAATGACAGAGCATGCTGACGAACCCGTCGTGACCTCGCCGACGCAACCCGCGACCGCACAGACGGTGCTGCCGCCCTCCGGCGAGGAGGATTTTGAACAGCTTGGTGGCCCTGATTGGCCCACCGAAACGGTGGCGACCACCTTTCGCTTCAGGAAGCCAACGGCGATCCTGCTCGTGCTGATGCTCCTTGCCGTGGGCTTCTGGGCCGGGATCACGGTGGAGAAGAACGAGGGAAGCTCCTCGGCCTCAGGTTTCCCCGGCCGCGCCGCGTTCAGCGCTCTGTCAGGGACGCGCGGCTCGAGTGCTGCGCGTTCCCTGTTCGGCTCGCTGTCGAACTCGACGACCGGCACGGTGACCGACATCATCGGCAAGACGCTCTATGTGACCAATTCGAGCGGCGCTCTCGTGAAGGTGACCGTTGGCTCGTCGACGACCGTTTCCCGCAACGCGAAATCGTCGCTGTCCGGTCTGAAGCCGGGCGACACGGTCGTCGTCTCAGGCGTGAAGACGGGCACCGATCAGGTGACGGCCTCGTCAGTCTCGGCGACTGCCGCCGGAGTGAGCTCCACGGGCGGTTTCCCGTGACGCGAAACCGTCGCTGTCCGGTCTGGAGTCGCTGACACGGTCGTGGTCTGGGCGACCGTCCTGGGTCAGCTTCGCGGGCGGATTCGGCGCCTCAGGAGGTTCTTAGGCGTCGAGCTCGGCGGGCGGCGGTTGCGCGAGCGCTGCGTTTAGCGAGCAGTCGGCGGGCCGTTGCTCGCGAGCGGCAGGCGGACCGTGAACACCGTGCCGGCCGGTTTGGCCGCGGCGACCTCCACCTGACCGCCATGTGCCGCGGTGATCGCGGCGACGATCGCGAGGCCGAGGCCCGAGCCACCCGTGGCCCGCGTCCGCGAGGAGTCGACCCGGAAGAACCGATCGAAGACAGCGCCGACGTCCTGCGCTCCGAGGCCTGGCCCGTTGTCGGCTACTTCGATGACGGCCTCGCCGCCGTCCTCGGTCACGCGCACGCAGGCGCTCGTGCCGGCTGGCGTGTGTGCCCGCACGTTGGCGAGGAAGTTGTCGATGACTTGACGAAGCGCCAGCCGGTCGCCCAGCACCTCGACTGCGCGCTCTGCGTCCAGCCGGATCGGCCACTCCGGCCCGACCAGGGTAGATGTCTCGATCGACTCGGCGACGAGCCCGACGAGCTCGACCGGCTCAGGCGCCAGCAGCTCGTGCTCGTCGAGGCGGGCGAGCAGCAGTAGGTCCTCGACGAGGCGGGTCATACGGGCTGACTCTCGCACGATGCCGTCCATGACCCGCGAGAGGTCTTCAGGATCATGTGCTGCGCCTTGCTTGAACGCCTGCGCGTAGGAGGAGACCGCTGCAAGGGGGGTACGCAGCTCGTGCGAGGCGTCGGCGACGAAGCGCCGGGAGCGGTTCTCCGAGGCGGATAGCTGAGCCACCGTCTCGCCGATCCGCTCGAGCATGACGTTCAACGCCGTGGCGAGGTGACCGACCTCGGTCGTGGGGTTCTCGACCGGGATCCTCTCGGTCAGATTGCCGGCGCTGATCGCGCCCGCGGTGCGCTCGACGTCGCTCAGCGGTCGCAGACCCACCCCGACTAGTGCCCGGCCGAGGCCGACCGCGGCCAAGAGCACCGTGATCGTGATTAGCGCTTCGAGTGCCAGCAGACGTCGCAGCGAACCGGTCACGCCGTTTGCGGGCTCGGCGACGATCAGCAGATCGCCGTTGGGCAGTCGCGAGGCCCGCACGCGGAAGGATGGGCCATTGGCGACGGTCGAGCTTGCCGTGAAGTATGCCGTCGGCTGACCGAACTGCCGCTTGAAGCCTGTGATCGCCTGGGAGATGGTTGGCTCGTAGGATCGGCTACCGGCCTCGTAGGCGGCGCACCGCTCGCCATCCACCACTTTGCCCGTCGTGGAGCGGACCTCGATGAACATTCCGGGTGCGCCCTCACGTCCGATCGCGCAGAACAGGGACGTGGTGAACTTGAGGTGAGTCCGCGGGATCGGCGGGAGCGTGAGCGAGCCGCGGAGGTCTGGGCGAGGGTTGGCGGCCTCGGCTTCGATCGGCAAGCGCGCGTTCTCGAGCGTCGTGTCGACTGAGCCGTAGAGGTAGGAGCGGAACGCGACGTAGACCGCAACGTCGGCCAGCGCGAGCGCGACGAGCGTGATGGCCCCGGTCGCGAGGAGCAGACGACCGCGCAGCGATAGCCGACGGATCACGGGCTCTCGCGGAGCACGTACCCCACGAGGCGGATTGTCTGGATCAGTGGCGGGCCGAGGGCGTTGATCTTCTTGCGCACGTAGCCGATGTAGGTCTCGACGATGTTCGGATTGCCGCCGAAGTCGTATCGCCAAACGTGATCCATGATCTCGCCCTTCGAGAGCACCTTGCGCGGGTTGAGCAGGAAGAGGCGAAGGAGGTTGAACTCGGTTGCGGTCAGGTTGACAGGAGTGTCGCCACGCCAGACCTGGTGGCTGTCCTCGTCCATCACGAGATCTGCGAAGCGCAGCGTGTGGTCAGCCGGCGAAGGGTGCCGGCGGCGAAGGATCGCGTGTACGCGCGCGACTACCTCAACGAGCGAGAATGGCTTTGTGACGTAGTCGTCGCCCCCGACGCTCAACCCCGCTACGCGGTCCTGCACCGCCGATCTCGCGGTGAGAAACAGAACCGGAATGTCCAGGCCGCCGTGACGGATACGCCGCGTAAGCTCCAGCCCATTGATGTCCGGGAGCATCACGTCGAGGATCAGCAGGTCGAACGGGGACTCGCTCATCATCGCGAGTGCGTCCCCGGCAGTGGCGGCCGTGGCGACGTCGAAGCCCTCGAATCGCAGCGTCATCGCCACGGATTCGGTGATCGACGGCTCGTCGTCGACGACCAGGATGCTCGCGCTTGACCTGGACTTCGCCACTGCACCGTAGTGTCTCGCGCGTAACCCTAAGTTTTCTGAATGCCAGCTGAGAGTCAGCGCAGGATCTATCCGCCAGCGTCGGCTCGCAGGCACGCGTTCCGCCGCTGTTGTGCCGGGATGGACGCTAACTGCGCAAGCAGGGGATTACCATCGCTGCGCAGTGAGTGCGACAGCGAGGCGCGAGGAGCTCAAGGAGCTGCTGATGGCGGCGCGGCAATGCACGCGCTGTGCCGAGCTGGCCGGCACGCGCACATCTGTTGTCTTCGGATCGGGCAATGCCGATGCCGAGTTGATGTTCGTCGGTGAGGCTCCGGGCGCAAATGAGGATCTTCAGGGCCTCCCGTTCGTCGGGGCTGCCGGAAAGCTGCTCGAGCAGCTGCTCGGCGAGATCGGGCTGAGCCGCGCCGAGGTCTTCATCGCCAACGTGCTCAAGTGCCGTCCGCCGGGAAACCGCGATCCGCAGCCAGGCGAGATCGACAACTGCAGGCCATATCTGGTTCGCCAGGTCGAGCTGATCGAGCCACGCGTGATCTGCACGCTCGGCAATTTCGCGACGAAGCTCCTGCGCGGCGATCCGGCCGGGATCACACGCGTTCACGGTGAGCCCGAGGTGCGGACGATCGGCTCGCACACGGCGCGGCTCTACCCACTGTTTCATCCCGCGGCTGCGCTCTACACGCCGAGCACGCTCGAGACGCTGCGCGCGGACTTCGCCAACCTGCCGTCGGTGCTCGCGCTTCCTGCCGCCGAGCCGGTCCCGATCATGCCGGAGGCCGATCGCGAGCGGGTCGAGCCGCAGGCGCCGCAGCCGCCACGGACCGAGCCGGCCGAGCAGCTGGGGCTCTTCTGAGTAGCGCCGTGCGATCCGTCGAGCAGCTGCGCCGGTTCCAGCCCGACAGCGTCACGGCAACCGAGGCTGTGGGGGCGCTGCTCGCCGGCGAGCTCCGCGATGGCGATGTCGTCTTCGTCACCGGTGAGCTCGGCGCCGGCAAGACGGTGCTCGTCCGCGGCGCTGCGCGTGCGCTCGGTGCCGGTGACATCGTCACGAGCCCGACCTTCGCGATCGGTCACCGTTATCCGGCCCGCGCGGGCCTCACGGTCTGCCACCTCGATCTATATCGCCTGGCGAGCCTCGACAGCGAGGAGCCGGACCTCATCGCCGCCTATGTGGGACCCGGACGGATCACGTTCGTGGAATGGCCGGAACGCGCGGGCGGGACGCTCGGTGAGCCGCGCATGAGCATCGAGCTGGGCCACGCCGGCGGCGACACGCGCACGATCGAGGTGCGCGGTTGATCGTGCTCGGCTTCGACACTGCCACGCCCAGTACCTCCGTGGCATTGCTCGGCACGAGCGGCGAGCCGCTCGAGCTGCGCGACGACCCACGCGGCTCCTCGCGCGGCGAGCACAGCGAGTGCGTCCTGCGCCTGGCACGCGAGCTGCTCGTGCAAGCAGAACTCGACTGGAGTGCGCTCGATCTGATCGCGGTCGGCAGCGGCCCTGGCGGCTACACGGGCCTACGGATCGGTATCGCGACGGCGCGCGGTCTCGCGCTCGCTCTTGGCGCGCGCTTGGCGGGTGTCTGCACACTGCGCGCACTCGCACAGCCCGTGGGTGCTGTGACCACGCTCGCGCTGCTCGACGGCCGCCGCGGCGAGCTGTTCGCGGCCGCCTACGCGGACGACGCCGAGCTCCTCGCCCCGCGCGTCATCCGGCCAGAGGATCTCGCGGCTACCGTCGCAGAGCTCGACGCGCCGCGCGTGTGCGCCGTCGGGGATGGCGCGGAGCTTGAGCGCGCGCGGCTCGAGGAGCTCGGTGTCGAGGTAGCAGCAGCGGACTCGCCGCTCCAGCATGTGAGCGCCGCAGCAATCTGTGCGATCGCGGCGCGCGAGCCCACGGCTACCACCGCGCCGCTCTACCTGCGCCGGCCGGACGCCGAGCTCGCACTCGAGCGATGAGCGCGGCGAGGCCAGAGAGCCTGGAGATCCGGGCGCTCGCGTACTCCGACCTGCCGTCGGTGATCGAGATCGAACGTCGCGCGTTCCCGACGCCCTGGTCGCTTGCGATGTTTGTCCTCGAGGTCTCCAAGCCGAGCGGGATCTGCCTGGCCGCGACGCTCTCGGGAAAGCTCTGCGGTTATGTGATCTGCTCTCGTTATGACCTCGACTGGCACGTGATGAACGTTGCTGTCGATCCCGGTCACCGGCGCCGCGGGATCGCCTCGGCGCTGCTGGCTGAGCTCTACCGCCGCGGCGAGCCCGACGGGGCTCGCTTCACCCTCGAGGTCCGGCGCTCGAACCGCGCAGCGATCGACCTCTACGAGCGCGACGGCTTCCGCGTCGCCGGTATGCGGCGCCGCTACTACCAGGACAACGGGGAGGACGCGCTGATCATGTGGCGTACGCCCGCGACGCTTCAGGGCAGCCTCGAGGACGTGCCGGCCGCCGACCCGGTGAGTCATCACCGGCGATGATCCTCGCAATCGAGACGAGCTGCGACGACACCTGTGCTGCGCTCGTGGCACCCGACGGGACGATCGCGGCCAACGTGATCTCCTCGCAGGAGGCCCACAACCGCTTCGGCGGCGTCGTCCCCGAGGTCGCCGCGCGCACCCACCTGGAGCTGATCGAGCCCGTGATCGCTGAGGCGTTCGCCCGCGCCGGTGTGACGCTCGAGGACGTCGAGCTGGTTGCCGCGACGCGTGGGCCGGGGCTCGTTGGCGCCTTGCTCGTCGGTTTCTCGACCGCGAAGGCGATCGCCGCCGCTCGCCAACTGCCACTTGCGGCGGTCGACCATCTCGCCGGCCACGTCGCGGCCGCCTACCTGCGGCCGGCTGCATTCGAGCCGCCATTCGTCGCGCTGATCGCCTCGGGCGGGCACACGCTGCTGCTCGCCGTCCGCGAGCGTGGGGCGGCGCCGGAGGTCCTCGCGCGCACGCTCGACGATGCGGCGGGCGAGGCCTTCGACAAGGGCGCACGTATGCTCGGCTTGGGCTATCCGGGTGGCGCGCCGCTCGAGCGCCTTGCGAGCAACGGGGATCCACAGGCGTTTGACTTCCCGAGCGGGCGCGGCGAGGACTTCTCGTTCGCCGGCCTGAAGACGGCGCTGCTCTACAAGACGCGTGAGGTCGACACCGACGACGAGCGTGTGCGCGCGGACCTTGCCGCGTCATATCAGCGTGCGATCGTCGACGGGCTCGTGCGGCGGACCGAGCGCGCGCTCGAGCGGACCGGCTTGCGCAAGCTCGCGCTCGGTGGCGGTGTAGCCGCCAATGGGCCGCTGCGGGCGCGGCTGGGCGAGCTTGGCGTCGAGCTGTTCCTACCGCCGCTTGCCCTGTGCACCGACAACGCGGCGATGATCGCTGCGGTGGCGCTCGACGCCACGCCGCTGCCCTACCCGGAATATCTCGGGCTCGATGTCTACGCGACAGGCGAGGGGCCGTTGCGGTGAGCGCATCGCCCGGCGCCGGGTCGCGTGCGCCCCGCGTGACGCTTTACGGTCGCCCGGGGTGCTCGCTGTGTGATGAGGCCCGCGTGCTGCTCGAGCGCGTCCAGGTCGAGCTGCCGTTCGAGCTGCTCGAGCGCAACATCGACAGCGACGATTTGCTGCTCCGGCGCTTCCTCGAGCGGATTCCGGTGGTCGCGATCGACGACGAGGTTGCATTCGAGCTGTTCGTCGACGAGCGCCAGCTCCGTGCACGCCTGGGAGGTGACGGCGATGATCTAGAGTCCGGACCGATGAGCCTTCGCGAGGTATCCAACAACGGCGACGGGGACGGAGCGCTCGGCGACCGCCTGCCGCTGGGGATCGCCGCGCGACTCTCGCGCTACCTGCAGATCCTCACGCAAGCGCGCAAGATGGGTCGCGAGACGATCTCGTCGAAGGAGCTCGCGACATACACGCACGTCAACTCGACGCAGATCCGGCGCGACCTCTCCGGATTCGGCAAGTTCGGCAAGCGGGGCGTCGGCTATAACGTCGATTCGCTCGTCGCCCAGATCCGCAAGATCCTGCGAACGGCCGGCCAGCACAACATCGCGCTGTTCGGTGCCGGCCACCTTGGGCGCGCGATTGCCTCCTCGGAGATCTTCGCGGACCACGGCTTTCGCGTGGTCGCCATCTTCGACCGGGATCCGGCGAAGGTCGGCGAGCAGATCGGTGCGCTGGCGGTGCGTCCGAATGAGGAGCTGCAAGCGGTGGTTGAGGAGCAGGAGATCGTCGTCGGCGTGCTCGCGGTTCCCACGAGCGCGGCGCAGGAGCTCGCAGACGCTCTCGTCGACGCCGGCGTGAAGATCATCTTCAACTACTCGGAGGCGCTCTTGACGGTGCCGCCTGAGGTCACCGTCCACACCTCGAGCCCGGCTGTCGATCTGCTCTACGCGCTGTACTTCTATCTCACGTGATTGATCTCGACGGCGCGGTCGAGCGTTTCGCGGCCGCAAGCGACCTGACTGTGGGGCTGGAGGAGGAGTTCGCGATCCTCGACCCTGAAACGCTGGATCTTGCGCAGCGTTTCGAGGAGCTGCGCGACACCTCGGCCGAGCGCTCGCCGGAGCTACAGGAGCACATCGCGGGAGAGTTGATCTCCTCCGAGATCGAGATCATCTCCGGCTCCGGGAATGACTTTCACGACGCCGTCGAGCGCCAGCGCAAGCTGCGCCGCGAGCTGTTCGCGCACGCGGCGAGCCGCGCGGCCGCGCTCGGTGCGACAGCAACGCATCCATGGGCCGACTACCGCGAGCAACAGATCATCGACACCGAGCACTACCGGCGCGTCGAGGAGGGCCTCAAGTACGTTGCCTGGCGCAACAACACCTTCAGCCTCCATGTTCACGTCGGCGTCCGTGACGCCGATCGGGCGGTCAAGGCATGCGACCGTCTGCGTCCGGTCCTGCCGCTGCTGCTCGCGTTGTCGGCGAGCTCGCCGTTCCTCGACGGGCGGAGCAGCGGGCTTCACTCCTCGCGCTCGCAGATCTTCACGCGCAGCTTCCCGCGCTGCGGCGTTCCCGAGCCCTTCGGCAGTTGGGATGCCTACCGCCAGTACATCGAGCTGCTGATCGACACGGCATCGATCGTTGAGTTCACGCAGGTCTGGTGGTCGATTCGCCCGCACTTCGCGTTCGGGACCGTTGAGCTGCGCATCTGCGACGTGCAGTCGACCGCGGGCGAGTCGGACGCGCTTGCCGGACTGATGGTTGCAGTGATCGCGCAAGCGCTGCGCGACATCGACGAGGGCGTGCCGTTCGCCGATCTACCCGGTCGGCTGATCGAGGAGAACATGTGGCGCGCGATTCGCTACGGCCTCGACGGCCGGATGATCGACCTCGCGCGCGGCGAGGAGTACCCGTCGGCCGAGATCGCCGAGCGCCTGCTGGCCTGGACCGCGCCCGTTCGCGGCGAGCTCGGCATCGAGCCTGTCTTCCCCGATAGCAACAGTGCCCAGCGCCAGCGCGCGATGCTTCACTCGGGCGCCTCGATGCAAGAGGTCTATGAGGCGACGGTACGCGAGACGCGGGCGTCGTACGCTGAGGAGGTGACGGCATGAGCACACCGGAAGACCAAGCACCACAGGGCGAGCCGAGTGAGGAGGAGCTGCGCGCCGCGCTCGAGGAGCAGCTGCGCCAGATCACCGCGTTCGACGTGATCGTCCAGACGGCGATCTCGCTCGTCAACCTCGCCGGCAGGCGCCTCGGTCTCACTGAGGACACCGAGCAGGAGCGCGATCTCGCGCAGGTTCGCGATGCGATCGACGGGGTTCGCGCGCTGCTGCCAATCCTCGAACGTGGCCAGCCACCGGCCGCGCTGGCGCCGCTGCGCGACGCGGTTTCGAGCCTGCAGATGGAGTACGCAAGGCTTGTCGGGGCGACGCCTGCAGCGCCGGCGACCGAGGCAGCTGCGGCGCCGGGCGAGCCAGCGCCAGGCGCTGACGGACCCGGCCCGGCCCAGCGGAGCGGTCGGCTGTGGGTCCCAGGCTCTGGCCCGCCACCAAAATAGGGCCGTTGACTTAAACGCGGTGCAGGTTTTTGGGCAGCGGCCGCGTGACCGTGGCGCTTGTTACACTGCCGCCGTCGAGCCGGGTGGGCGCGAAGCCGCCCGGTTTTTTCGTTGTCTGGCGCGCATGCCTGCGCGACAAAAGATCTTTAGAGGAGCACCCCTGTGACGAATTTCCTTACCAACCACGGCGTCGTTGTCGCGCTGGTCTGCGCCGCTTGCGCGGTCCTTTACGGAGCGCTAACAACGCGTTCGCTGCTTGCGCTATCACCTGGCAACGAGCGGATGCAGCAGATCTCCGCTGCGGTACAGGCCGGGGCTCGCGCCTACCTGAACCGCCAGTACACGACGATCGCGGTAGCCGGCGTGGTCATCTTTGTCGCGCTGATCTTCGTCCAGAACATCGCGGTCGCGGCCGGTTTCGCGATCGGCGGCGTGCTCTCGGGCTCGGCCGGCTACATCGGCATGAACGTGTCGGTGCGGGCCAACGCTCGCGTTGCCGAGGCCGCGCGCGGCGGCGTCCCGCCGGCGCTGCGCGTCGCCTTCCGCGGCGGCGCGACCACCGGCCTGCTCGTCGTCGGCCTGGCGCTGATCGGACTCTCCGGCTACTACGGGGCCCTGACCTCGCTTTTCCACGACAGCCCGACGACGGCCGTCAATGCGCTGATCGGCCTCGGCTTCGGTGGCTCCTTGATCTCGGTTTTCGCCCGCCTTGGCGGCGGCATCTTCACGAAGGCAGCCGACGTCGGCGCCGACCTCGTTGGCAAGGTCGAGGCCGGCATTCCGGAGGATGACCCGCGCAACCCGGCGGTCATCGCCGACAACGTCGGGGACAATGTCGGCGACTGCGCCGGCATGGCCGCCGACCTGTTCGAGACCTACGCCGTCACGGCGGTTGCGGTGATGCTGCTGGGCGTCCTCAGCTTCGATCAGTCGACTCGCGTCGTGCTCTTCCCGCTGATCCTCGGCGGTGTCGCGATCATCGCGTCGATCATCGGCACCTTCTTCGTCCAGTCGAAGGCGGGCAACGTCGAGCGCGCGCTCTACCAGGGCCTGATCGCATCCGGCCTGCTTGCCGCCGGCGCCTTTGCTCCGGTCACCTACTGGATGATGCGCAACGTCACGCTCAAGCACGGCACCGCACCGAGCTGGACCCACCTGTATCTCTGCGCGCTGATCGGCATCGCCGTCACCGCCTGCCTGTTCGTGATCACCGACTACTACACCTCGACTCGCTTCAGCCCGGTCAAGAAGATCTCGCACGCTTCGACGACGGGGCATGCGACGAACATCATTCAGGGCTTCGCCTCTGGTTTGCAGGCCACCGCG
This sequence comes from Solirubrobacteraceae bacterium, assembly GCA_050010595.1. Taxonomy (GTDB): domain Bacteria; phylum Actinomycetota; class Thermoleophilia; order Solirubrobacterales; family Solirubrobacteraceae; genus Palsa-513. The sequence continues at coordinate 26,552 of JBEKKS010000019.1, read as the reverse complement.
CTGCCGGCTGTCGTCCTTGTCCTCGGCATCCTCGCTTCGTGGAAGCTCGCTGGCGGCGGCACCGAGGGCATCTACGGGATCGGCGTCGCAGTTATGGGTCAGCTCTCGCTGACGGGTCTGATCGTTGCGCTCGACGCGTTCGGCCCGATCACCGACAACGCCGGCGGCATCGCCGAGATGGCAGACCTGCCCGAGGAGGTCCGCAACGTCACCGATCCGCTCGACGCCGTCGGCAACACGACGAAGGCAGTTACCAAGGGTTACGCGATCGGCTCCGCGGTCCTCGCGGCGGTGGTGCTGTTCGCAGGCTTCCGTGACGAGCTCACGCAGAAGGGCTACCACGGTGGGAACTTTGAGATCAGTCAGCCCCCGGTTCTGATCGGCCTGATCGTCGGCGGCTTGATGGTCTGCCTGTTCGCCTCGTTTGCGATCGAGGCGGTCGGCCGCGCCGGCGGCTCGGTCGTCGAGGAGGTTCGCCGCCAGTTCCGCGAGCACCCCGGGATCATGGAAGGCACCGAGCAGCCCGATTACGCCAGGGCCGTCAGCATCGTTACCCGCACCGCGCAGCGCGAGATGATCCTGCCCGCGCTGCTGCCGATCGTCTTGACCGTGATCGTCGGGCTGATCGACGTGCAGGCGCTCGGCGGCATGCTGATCGGCGTGATCGTCGTCGGCTTCTTCTTCGCCGTGCTGATGACCGCCGGTGGCGGTGCCTGGGACAACGCGAAGAAGCTGATCGAGGATGGTGCCTACGGCGGCAAGGGCTCCGATGCGCACGCTGCGAGCGTCACCGGCGATACCGTCGGTGACCCCTTCAAGGACACCGCGGGTCCCGCGATCAACCCGATGATCAAGGTCGCGAACATCGTTGCGATCCTGATCATCCCGCTGATCAAGTAGACGGCGCCGTCGGCGCTAATAGCGCGCGTGCTGCCAGCACCGTCGCGCTCACTCGTCACCCGGCGTGTCGTGCACGCCGGGTGACACGCACCTGAGCCGCGCTCCCAAGTCCGTCATGCAGATACACCCTTCGCACCCCACGCCGGCGTGCGCGCACGCGTGCCGACGCGCCACGCAACGCAAGGCCCCGACCTGGTGCCGGCAAGCGTCGCTAATCTTCCGGCAGATGGAAGCCAAGGAGGAGCGGCCCGACAGCGCCGCGACGACGCTTTGTTTGTGTTGATCGTCGGTGCCGGCCGTGTCGGCTCGGCCGTCGCAAAGCGCGCACTTTCAGCGGGCTACGAGGTTTCGGTTCTCGACGAGGACCCCCTCTCGCACGAGCGCCTCGAGGAAGGCGACGGCCAGACTTGGGAGGAGCTCGGCGGCCATTTCACGGTGGGCACCGCGCTCGAAGTCGACGCGCTGATCGAGGCCGGCGTCCAGCGAGCCGATGTATTCATCGCCTCGACTGACGGCGACAACACCAATCTGACGGTCGCCCAGATCGCGCAGCGGCGCTTCGGTGTGCAGAACGTCGTCTGCCGCGTGATGGACCCGGCCCGCGCGGCGTGGTACCAGGAGCAGGGCTTGAGCACGATCTCCCCGACACGGCACGCGATCGAAATGTTCGCGCAGGCCATCGGGCTCGAGTGAGGCCGCCCGAATGTATGTGATCATCGTCGGCGCGGGCAAGGTGGGCCTGAACCTCGCGCGTGAGTTGCTCGACAAGGGCCATGAGGTCACGCTGCTCGAGTCTGACCGGCGCCGCTACCTGGTCGTCGAGGCGGAGCTCGGGCATGTCGTGCAATACGGCGACGGCACCGAGCTATGGGTACTGGAGCGGGCAGGCGTTCAGCGCACCGATCTCGTGATTGCCGTGACGGGAGACGACGAGGACAACGTCCTCGTCTGCCAGGTCGCGAAGGAGAAGTACGAGTGTGAGCGGGTGATCGCTCGCGTCAATAATCCCCGCAACCTCCAGCACTTCAAGTTGCTCGGCATCCAACCGGTCGTCTCCGCGACCGACCTGATCCTGCGCCTGATCGAACACGAGGTTCCGCGCTACGGCCTCGTCCACCTGCTCGCCCTCGAGGAGGAGCGCCTCGAGATCATCGAGCTCGAGGTCCAGCCCGGTGCCCCGGCTGCGGGTCGCCGCGTCGCGGAGGTGCGCCTGCCGGAGGGCAGCCTCGTGATCTCGGTCCTGCGCGCGGGTCGCGGCTTCGTCCCGACAGCTGAGACCGTGGTCGAGGCGGGCGACCAGGTGCTGCTCGTGCTCGATGCGGGACTCGAGGACCAGATCACGCCTGTCTTCTCGACGGGCGGCGCGTGACAACGTCGCCGGTCGGGCGTAACCTTGCCGGTATGCGCAGACGGGGGTTTCTTTGTGCGGTTTGCGTAGCCGCTTGCGTTGCTCTTCCGGCCTCGGCGCTCGCCGACTCACCGGGAACGGTTGCTGGCCTCCGCGCCCAGGTGACGCGCTTGGTCACAGCCGAGCTCACGAAGGACACCTCGACAGTCTGCGCAATCGTCGCTAATCCAAGCAGTACCTGCGAGCAGCGCTGGCGCAAGCGCCTGGCGCACTTCCTGCGCAACGGTGGACGCCACATGCTGCACGCAGACATGGCCGCTGCCGCCACAGCGGCTGTTAACTCGAACGGCTACTCAGCATCGATCGCTTTGCCGCACCCGCTGCTCGACGGCGAGTCGAACTTCAGCTGGTACGACAACTGCTGGATGCTCGAGAAATGATCAGGGCCGCTTTCGCGGCCCCAATCGTTTCTTTGCTATTTGAGCGCGTGCGCCAGGGCGAGGCCGAGGAGCACGCCGAGGCCACCGCCGGCCGCCGTCAGCAGTGCCCACGTGAGCGTCTGGGCCTTGGTCATGAGACGTCCTTCGGTGGGATTACGAGCCGCCTCGGCACGATTGGCCGATTCGGCTGCGATGCGTCGCCGACGATCGGCGTGTTCATTGGTGGTGGCGCGACCGCTGCCCTGACGAGCGGAACCTTGTCGAAGGTGGTGTCGCGCTCCGGTTCGCCGCCGCGCTTGATCCAGTCCAAGCCCTGACTGATCGCCGGCCACAACCCGCAAGCAGCCATGACGAGGAACATGACGCCGACGAACAGGTTGGATCCGCCGCCGACCCCCTTCGGTGCGATCAGGAACCCTGCGCCGAGCGAGCCGAACAGCGCCGCCCACAGCAGGCCCGATGGCACCAGCACCGGGCCGTCTGCGTAGGCGGTGAGCCCAACGTAGATCGCGCCGAAGACCATGATCCCGATGATGCCGGCTAGCAGTTGCTGCGTCTCGCCGGTCGTGCACTGGTGCTGAATCACGTACGGGCCGCCCGAGGCGCAAAAGCCGCCCTGTGCCTCGAGGTTGCGAGCCCCCTCGTAGAGCGTCGTCATGAACGCGCTGAACCCGGCAGCGCCAACCGTCGTCCCACCGATCGCATACCAGCGCTTGCGGTTCTGGCGCTGTTGCGCCGGCGTTCGAGCCTCACCGTCGGCGTCGACGACGCCGACGGTGACATTTTCTGATGTGCCCCCGAACATCATGGCTCAGGCCGCCCCAGGCGGCTGCGGCGCGAAGCTGCCCATGATGTCGATGAAGACCGTCGCCGGATCGTTCGGATCGACCTTCACGGTCAGGCTCGCCCCTGGTTGGACCCGCCCGATGTAGAACTGCGAGATCGCCTGGCGGATCGTCGCCGGATAGGGCGGGAGCCCGTCTGGCAGTACCGTCAGGTCGATCTCCGCGATCGGCTCCATGTTGACCATGCCGCCGGTGTCGCGAACCGCGGTGACCGTCGCCGCGCACGTGACGCCGGTCGTCTGCAGGTTCGCCTGCTTCGTCATTTGCGCGAACTGCTCTTGTGCCGCGGCCATCCGAGCCATGCCGTCCTTGCGGATCTGGCCCAGATCGGTGTTCTTGTAGGTCTCCCGCGACTCCTTCTGGAGGTCGCGCATCGCCTTGAACATTCCCATGGCCGTTAGACCGCGTAGAGCTGGTTGAACTGATGTGCAACGCCGCCGTTGGTCCGGATCCGGTGGTTCCAGCCGTCGACGGCTTCCTTCCAGTTCTCGGGTGAGACGCCGTGGCCCGAGGCAACCGACGCGGCGGACGCCTCGTCGGAGCTGCCCGCGGCCGCGATCGCCTTTGAGATCTCGACGTACTGCTCGAGTGTTACGCCACCGATCGGCGTCAGCGCCGCTGGGTCCGGAGCGTAAGCGCCCGGCGCCGCCGGGGTGCCGTATGCAGCCGAGACCTGCGACATCTGCGCCTGTGCAGCTGCCTGCTGTGCCGCCGCCATCTCCTGCGCCTGTGCACTCATCGCGTGCGCGTTCTTCAGCATGTCAGGGGCGTCCTCGATCATCCCCTTCATGTCCTTGAGCTGCTTGAACATGCCCATGTACTGCCCCCTATTCGTTTGAGTTGCCTGCGAGCGTGCCGTGCCTCGCGGCTGGTGATCACGGTCTCGGCGACGCTACCACCACGTGCCCACGCGAACAAGCGCGGGGGGACAGATCTACACCTCTCGTGGAGGCGCGGTCTAACGGGCCCGACGTCGCCCGGGACCGGTGTTTGCCACGTTGCGCAGTCTGGTCGGGCGTGCGAGGATCAAGCCGTGCTTGACCACGTCGGCGTGAATGTCCGCGACTACGAGAGCAGCCGCGCTTTCTACGAGCAGGCGCTTGCGCCGCTCGGCCTCAGCGTCGTGATGGGCTCCCCGGAGTGGCGCTCGGCCGGCTTCGGCGACACCGACAAACCGGTCTTCTGGGTCATCGAACGCGAGCCTTACGGGACCGGCACGCACATCGCATTCCAGGCCGCCGATCGTGCGGCGGTCGATGCCTTCCACGTCGCAGCGCTCGCGGCCGGCGGGGCAGACAACGGTCCGCCAGGAGTCCGCGAGCACTACCACCCGAGCTACTACGCGGCGTTCGCGCTCGATCCCGACGGCAACAACGTCGAAGCCGTCTGCCACACGGCTCTCTGAGGGCGCCCGCGGAGAAACTACGCGGTCGCTTGCGGTAATCGGCCGATGGCGTTGAGGAGCGCGCTTCGTAGCGTTCTGGCGCATGTCGGGAACGATGAGCCACGCCGCTGCGCCGGCGGCGCCAGCGGTCCTGGCCGCTTACCGCGGCGGGGCCGGCAAACGCCAGCCGGTCTGGTTCATGCGCCAGGCCGGACGGGCGCTTCCCGAATATCGCGCCGTTCGTGCCGGACTCGACCTGATCGCAATGACCCACCGCCCGGAGCTCGTCGCCGAGGTGACGGCGCAGCCGGTGCGCCGTTACGGCGTAGATGCGGCGATCCTCTTCTCTGACATCGTCAGCCCGCTCGAGGCGATCGGGGTCGAGGTCGAGATCAGGTCGGGCGTCGGGCCGGTGATCGAGGCGCCGATTCGTAGGGCCGCCGACGTGCGCGCGTTGCGGAGGTTCGAGCCCGACGAGGATGCTCCCTGGCTCGGGGAGGCTGTGCGGCTGTCGGTCGCCGAGCTCGACGTACCGCTGATCGGGTTCGTCGGTGCTCCCTTCACGCTCGCCAGCTATCTCGTCGAGGGTGGCCCCTCAAAGGTGCAGGCTCGCACGCGCACCCTGATGCTCGCTGATCCGGCGACCTGGCGCAGCCTGCTCGAGCGGCTGTGCGAGATCGCGCTCGCCTCGGCGCAGGCCCAGGTCCGAGCCGGGGCGCAGGCGATCCAGGTCTTCGACAGCTGGATCGGCTCGCTTGCGCCGGATCACTACGAGCGCTACGTGCTGCCGGTCGTTCGCGAGTTGTTCTCGCGGCTCGCGCCGTTGGGCGTCCCCCGCATCTACTTCGGCGTCGGCACGGCGCACCTGCTCGAGCTGATGGCGGCCGCCGGCCCTGACGTCCTCGGCGTCGACTGGCGCGTGCCGCTCCCCTCTGCCCGCGCACGCGTTCCCGCCGGGATCGCGCTCCAAGGCAATCTCGACCCCACCGTCTGTCTCGCCCCGTGGGAAGTGGTGCAAGCGGAGACCGACGCGCTGCTGGCGAGTGCGCCGCGCTGTGGCTACGTGTTCAACCTCGGTCACGGAGTCCTGCCCGAGACCTCACCGGCGACGCTCGAGCGCCTCGTCGAGCTCATTCACGCGCGATGACGGTTGCAGTCCTGGCGATGGCCTACGGAACCCCGCCATCGCCCGATCAGGTAGAGGCCTACTACACGCACATTCGCCGCGGACGGGCGCCGAGCAGCGCGCAGCTCATCGAGCTCCAGGCCCGTTACGCGGCGATCGGAGGCGTCTCGCCCCTGCGCGAGATCACCCTCGCGCAGCTCGGCGCACTCGAGGCGGCGCTGCGGCAGGCCGGCCGCGACGACCTCCGGGTCGCGCTCGGCTTCAAGCACGCTGCGCCGTTCATTGAGGACTCCGTCGGTGAGCTCGTGCGGGAGGGGGTCGAGCGGATCGTCGGCGTCGTATTCGCACCGCACTTCTCGGCGCTCAGCATCGGGGAGTACACGGAGCGGGTGCGCGCCGCGGCGCCGGAGCGCGTTGCCGTCAGCGTCGTTCGCGACTGGCATCTCGCCCCACCGTATCTCGGTCTCCTCTCGGACTCCGTGCGGGTCGTACTTGCAAATCTGCCGCCGCAGCTGCAGGCCGGCACGCAGGTTTTGTTCACCGCTCACAGCCTGCCTGCACGAATCCTCGAGAGCGATGACCCGTACCCGACCCAGCTGCGCGAGACGGCCGCGGCAATCGCCGAGTCGCTGCAGCTCGAGCGGTGGGGCATCGCCTGGCAGAGCGCCGGGCGCACGCCGGAGCCGTGGGTCGGTCCCGATCTGCTCGACGTGCTCAACGAGCTCGCACAGCATGGCGTGCGCGCGGTCGTCGTCTGTCCGGCGGGCTTCGTTGCCGACCACCTCGAGGTCCTTTACGACCTCGATATCGAAGCGCGCGCCCGAGCGCAGGCGCTTGGGATCGAGTTCGCGCGTACCGCATCCCCGAACGCCTCGCCGCGCCTCGCCGACGCGGTCGCCGGGGCCGTTCTCAGCGAATTGGCGGCGGTCGGCTCGTGAGCGCCGTGCCACACGTCGCAATCGTCGGTGGCGGGATCAGTGGCCTTGCGACAGCACACCGGCTCGTGCGCCTGACCTCGCCGGGCGCGCTGCGCGTCAGCGTGCTCGAGTCGAGCGAGCGGTTTGGCGGCGTGGTGCGGACGCGGGCCCTAGCAGGGCGCCTGCTCGACGCTGGGCCGGAATCGATGCTCGCCGCTGCGGCGCAGGGCCCGGCGCTGTGCCGCGAGCTCGGCCTCGGCGATGAGCTCGTCGCTCCGGCCTGCGACCAGCCGCTCCTGTGGACGCGTGGCGCCCTGCGCCCGCTGCCGCCGCGGCTCCTCGCGGGTGTCCCGGGCGGCGCCCGCGCGGTTGCGGCGACGGGCACGCTCTCGAAGCGCGGCATGCTGCGCGCGGGGCTCGACTACGTTCTGCCTTCGCGCGAGCCGGTCGAGGACGTCTCGATCGGCTCGCTAGTGCGCGCTCGCCTCGGCGACGAGGTGCACGAGCGCTTGATCGCGCCGTTGCTCGGCGGGATCCATGCCGGCGACTGCGACAGCCTCAGCGTCCGCGCGGCCGCGCCCCAGCTTGTCGCCGCGCTGGCCTCGGGTCGCGGGCTGATTCGCGGACTGCGAGCTCTGGCCGCCAAGGGGCCGGCGCGCGGCGCTCCCGTCTTTCTCACGTTGGACGGCGGACTCGCCACTCTCGTCACAGCGCTTGTCGAGGAGCTCGCGGTCCGCTGCGAGCTGCGGGGCGCGACCGCGGTGACGAGCATCGCGCCCGCAGGCGGGCGCCTCGAGCTGATGATCTCGGGCGGCGAGCGGCTGTTGGCCGACCGCGTGGCTCTCGCGACGCCGGCGTACGCGACCGCGGAGATCCTCGCAGCGGCCTGTCCGGCTGGCGCCCGCGAGCTGCGCAAGATCGACTACGCATCGGTCGCGACGGTCGCGCTTGCCTACCCGGCCGCGGCGTTCGGCGGTCCGCTGCGAGGCAGTGGCTTTCTTGTGCCGCGCGGCGAGCGTCGGACGATCACTGCCTGCACGTGGGCTTCAGCGAAGTGGGCGCATCTTGCCGGCGAGCCGCTGCTGCTGCGCGCGTCGGTCGGTCACGCCGGCGATGCGAGCGCGCTCGAGCACGACGACACGGGACTCATCGCGCTCGTTCACGCGGAGCTGGCGGCGGCAATGGCCTTGCGCGCCGGGCCACTCGAGGCTGCAGTTACGAGATTCCCGGCTGGGCTGGCCCAGTACCACGTCGGCCATCTCGAGCGCGTGGCCCGAATCGAGGCCGCCCTGGCGGGGCTGCCCGGCGTGAACGTCGCGGGTGCTGCCTACCGGGGCGTCGGCATCGGGAGCTGCATCCGCGGTGCCGAGGCGCTCGCCACGCAGATCGCCGGCGAGCTCGGGTTCGTCCCTCAGCCCAGCCTGCAGAAGATGACCACTCGAGCGAGGAGAGAGACATGACGGTCGAGCTGCCGGAGATCGAATTGCATACGGGCGAGGGATTTCCGGCTGGGCTGATGTACACGGCCTACGCCGCCTACGCGGCTACACGCGAGCCGGCGCCCAAAGTGGGACGGACAGCCGCGCGTGACCAGGTGCTCGAGACGCTGGCGCTTGCAGTCGCGGACGGAGTCGCAATCCGCGGGGCCTATGAGACGGGCGGCTACCGCGCGAGCGCCGACGTCCTGCTCTGGCTGGCGGGCCCGACCGCAGACTCGCTGCAGGACCAGCTGATCGCGCTGCGCCGCCCGTTGCGGGCGCTCGGGCTCGACCCGTACTGGAGCGCGATCGGCGTCCATCGCGAGGCTGAGTTCAACAAGGGCCACGTGCCTGCCTACTACGCCGGCGAGCCGGCACGCCGCTACGTCTGCGTCTATCCGTTCGCTCGCCGCAGTGGTACGTGCTGCCGCCGCAGCGCCGCCGGGAGCTGCTCGCCGAGCACGGCGCACTCGGCCGCGCCTTTCCGGACGTTCGCGCCAACACGACGAGCGCCTTCGGTCTGGGCGATCACGAGTGGCTGCTTGCCTTCGAGGCTGACGAGATCGGCCGCATCGTCGACTTGATCCGGAAGCTGCGCTCGGCGGAGGCGCGCCTTTACACGAAGAACGAGTTGCCGTTCATCACCGGCCGGCGCAAGCGCCTGGACGAGATAATCGCCGCGCTTCCGTAGCGAGGGGCCCGCGATCGTGGGCCTCCAGGGCAAGCTGCGGGACAGGGACTCGAACCCCAAATTTCTGCTCCAGAGGCAGACGTGTTGCCGATTACACCATCCCGCAATACGTGTTCGGCGCGCTCGGGGTGCGCCGTCAACCGTGACCGATTATAGATCGGCCAGGTCGGCCTGCCCTTGACCAGGTGTCCTACGCGCGGTATGGCGCACGCAGGAAGCGCGCCATCGCGATAACGCCGACCACGAGCCACGCGGCGAGCGTCAGCAGATCGGTGCGCTCGAAGCCTGCGCCGGCCGTAAACGGGTTGAAGGCGTACTGCAGTCCGTGCGCGAGGGCGCGTATCGGGAAGACCTTGGCGATGTCGCTGAGTGCCGCCGGCAGCTTGAAGTGAAACCAGATGCCCGAGACGAACGTCAGCGGCAGGATCGCCGCGTTGGCCACCGCCGGGGCCGACTCCGCGTTTGAGATGTAGCGGACGATGCCGACGCCGAGCGTCGTGAATGCGGCGCTACCGAGCGCGAGCGTGACGACCAGGCCCGGCAGGGTCTCGATCCGCACATGCGCGTTGTACGCGTAGCGACCGATCAGCAGCTCGAGAATGGTCATAACGGCCGTCACGCAAAGCGTCGACCCGATCCTTCCCGCCACGAACACCCAGCCTGGGAGCGGAGTGCCTGCGACGCGCTTGAGCACGCCCTCGTCGCGCAGCACCGACGTTCCGATCGCCATGTTGACGAACGTCGTCGCGATTACCCCGTAGGCGAGGATCCCGGGAACGAAGAAGGTGACGTAGGTGATGCTGCGTCCGTGCCCGATCGCGATCGTCTGGTTCTGGAAGATCGCGGCGAACAGGACGAGGAAGATGATCGGCATTAGGAAGACGAAGAACGAGCCGGCGCGGTTGCGCCAGAACGCGCGCTGCTCGTAGAGAACCTGCCAGCCGGCGAGGGACAGGTCGCGCCGCAGTGCCCGGGCGCTCATGTCGCCTCCACTTCGCTTGCACCGGTCAGCTCCAGATAGATGTCCTCGAGTGTCGGCTGGGTCACGGCGAAGTGCTCGAGCTCGAGCTCACGATCGAGCGCCCAAGCTGTGATCGTCGCAGTCGCGCGCAGCGTGTCGCGAGTCTGAATCGTCACTCGCCGCCCCTCGTGAGCGAGCTCGCCGTCGACGCCCGGGATTTCGCTCGCGCCGATGCTCTCGGGCAGCTCGAAGCGGATCGTGCTCGGGCGCAGCGCTCGACCACCGAGACGCTCCGGTTGGTCCAGCGCGACGATCGACCCCGCGCGCATGATGGCGACGCGGTTCGCGAGCGTCTGTGCCTCGTCCATGAAATGCGTCGTCAGGAAGACCGTCTTCCCCAGGTTGCACAGCGCCCGAATTGTCGACCACGCGTGCCGGCGTGCAGCCGGGTCGAAGCCCGTCGTCGGCTCGTCAAGGAAAAGCAGCTCGGGGTCGCCGACAAGAGCCAGCGCGAGATCCAGCCGGCGGCGCTGGCCACCAGATAGATCGCTCGCGCGCGTGTCTCGCTTCGCGTCGAGCTCGACGAGCTCGATCAGCTCGTCGACCCCGCGGCGCCGCTCGTAGTAGCGGCCGTACATCTCGATCAGCTCCGCGACTGTCAGGTTGGCCTGCACGCCGCATGCTTGGAGCACGATCCCGACGCGCTCACGCAGCGTGCGCTGGCCGTCGGCCGGGTCCATGCCCAGCACGGTGACCGTGCCGCCATCGCGCGAGCGGTAGCCCTCGAGGATCTCCGTCGTCGTCGTCTTGCCGGCGCCATTCGGCCCCAGTAGGCAGAAGACCTCGCCGGCGGCCACGCTGAAGCTGATGCCGCTCACCGCCTCGAGCTCGCCGTAGGACTTACGGAGGTCGCTGACCTCGATCGCGTTCATGCGGCGCGATCATAGCGCTGTAAGTGAGTAATCGCTTTGTTACGAGTTCTTAGGCGGCTGCGGCTTGCGCCCAGTCGCGGTAGAGGCGCGCATACACGCCGCCGGCCGCGAGTAGATCCTCGTGCGAGCCCTGCTCGACGATTCGCCCGCGCTCGAGCACGACAATCCGGCTCGCGCCCCGGATCGTCGAGAGGCGGTGTGCGATCACGATCGCCGTACGGCCCGCGAGCAGTCGCCGTATCCCGTGCTCGATCCGCCGCTCCGAGCGCAGGTCGACGTTGGACGTTGCCTCGTCGAGTACGAGGATCCGCGGATCGGCAACGAGGGCCCGCGCAAACGACACCAGCTGGCGCTGGCCGGCCGAGAGCTGCACGCCGCGCTCGCCGATCTCGGTCTGATACCCGTCGGCGAGCTCGCTGATCAGCTCGTGCGCACCAACCGCACGGGCCGCATCCTCGATCTCGGCATCGCTCGCAGTCGGCTTGCCGAATGCGATGTTCGCGCGAACCGTGCCCGAGAAGAGGAACGCTTCCTGGGGCACGACGCCCAGTTGCGAGCGCAGCGACGCGTAGCTGACCTCGCGCACGTCGTGCCCGTCAATCAAGACCCGACCGGAGCTGACGTCGTAGAAGCGCGAGAGAAGCTTTGCGAAGGTCGACTTGCCGGCCCCGGTCGCGCCGACGAGCGCGACGGTCTCTCCTGGCTCGACGTGCAATGTGATGTCGTCAAGCGCAAGCACGCGGGCGCCATCTTCGTCCTCGCCGCCTCGCTTCTGGTACGCGAAGCGGACGTGCTCGAATGCAATCTCGCCGCGCAGCTGTGGGAGTGTCAGCGCCCCCGGTTGCTCGGTCATTGCCGGCTGCTCGTCGAGCAACTCGAAGATCTTGTCGAGCGCGGCCATCCCGGCCTGGTAGGTCGTGTAGAGCTGAGACAGCTGCGTTATCGGATTGAAGAAGTTGTTCAGCGCTGCAAGGAAGCCAACGAGCACGCCGACCTCGAGGTGGCCGTCGAGCGCCTGACTGCCGCCGTAGATCAGCACCACGACCGTCGCCAGCGCCGAGACGAACTCGATTGCCGGGAAGTAGGCGGCGTTGAGGTGCACCGTCGTCATGTTTGCGGCGCGGTTGCGCTCGTTGAGCTCTGCGAACTCACGCTGGTGGCGCGGCTCCTGTGCGAAGGCGCGCACCACGCGCACGCCTGACAGCGTCTCCTGCAGGTAGCCGGTGATCGCACCGATCGTCTCGCGCGTGCGCCGGTAGGCATCGGCTGAGGCGACCCGGAAGGCGATCGACCCCGCAAAGATCAGCGGGATCATCGTGAAGGTGATGAGCGCCAAGCGCACGTCGAAGGTCAGCAGGATCACCAGCGTGCCGAGCAGCGTCAGGCCGCCTTGGAAGAGCGTCACGACGCTGTCGGTGACAAGGCTGTCGAGCGCTTCGACGTCGTTTGTCATCCGCGAGATCAGAACGCCGGTCGGGCGCGTCTCGTAGAAGCCGACTGGCAGCAGCTGCAGGTGCGCGAAGATTGCGAGCCGCAGGTCGGCGAGCGCGCGCTGACCAACCCACTCGACGAGGTAGGTCTGCGCCGCGGTCATCGCCCACACGACGAGCGCGGCGAGCAGGAAGCCACCAACGATCAGGACGAGGCGCGGCATGTCGTGCGCTTCGATGCCGTCGTCGATCGCATAGGCGACGAGCGGTGCCGGCGCGAGCGATGCCGCCGTCCCGCTGACGAGCGCGAAGACCATCCCTGCCGTGCGCAGGCGGTAGGGCGCCAGCAACGCCGCAAGGCCGCGCAGGCGCCGCCCGCGCCCGCGCGTCCCGCGCAGGCGTCGGGCGATATCGCTCCTGCGCGCCCGCGCGCTCATCGGGGCGCCTCTTGCTCGAGGATCTCGCGGTACAGCGAGCTGCCTGCGAGCAGCTCTTCGTGTGTTCCCTGAGCGACGAGCGCGCCGTGCTCGAGCACGACGATCTGCTCGGCAAGCGCGATCGTCGAATGCCGGTGAGCGACGATCAGCGTCGTGCGACCGGCCATCACCTCGGCGAGCGCGAGCTTGATCTCGCGCTCCGTGCTCGCGTCAACCGACGATGTAGCGTCGTCGAGAATCAGGATCCGCGGATCGGCAAGAAAGGCACGCGCGATCGCGAGGCGCTGGCGCTGACCGCCGGACACCGTCAGTCCACGCTCACCGATCAGCGTGTCGTAACCGGCCGGCAGCTGGCGGATGAACTCGTCCGCCTGTGCACGCCGCGCGGCGGCCTGTACCTCGGCGCGCGTCGCATCGGGACGCGCGTAGGCGATGTTGTCGTGCACGCTTGTCGAGAAGAGGAACGGGTCGTCGGCGGTGATCGCGACGGCGTGCCGCAGCGAGCCGAGCTCGACATCGCGGACGTCGTTTCCGTCCACCAGAACACGACCTTCGCTCACGTCATAGAGCCGCGGGATTAGCGCCGCTAGCGTGGTCTTGCCGGAGCCCGTGGGCCCGACCAGGGCAACGGTCTGTCCGGCCGGAATCTCGAGATCGATATCGCGCAGCGCTGCGTGCGTGGCTGCGCCATATCGCAGCGAGACTCCTTCGAAGCGCACCGCGCCGCTGCCCGCCGGCAGCGGTGGTGCGCCCGGCTTGGATACGAGGCGCGGCTTGCGGTCGAGGATTTGGAAGATCCGCGCGCCCGAGGCGGTCGCGCGCTGGGCCATCGTCAACGAGATGCCGAGCGTTTGCATCGGACTCAGCAGCATCAGCAGGTAGAGGTAGAACGCGCTGAAGTCGCCGAGTCGCAGCTCGTGGTGGATCACCGAGTAGCCGCCGACGAGCAGCACCGCCGCAAGCCCAAGCTGCGGCAGGAAGCCGATCAGCGGGTTGTAGCGCGTCTGCAGTCGCGCCTCGATCATCGATTGCTCGAAGACGCGCTGGACGCTGCGCTCGAAATGCGCGCGCTGGTGGGCTTCGCGCGCGAACGCCTTGACGACGCGAACACCGGCGATGTTCTCCTGCACGTCGGCCGTCAATTCCGCGATCCGCTGTTGGACCTCCTCGAGCGCAGGGCGCGCCTGCAGGCTGTAGCGGTGCGTCGCGTAGACGACAAACGGTACGGGCGCGAGAGCGATCGCCGCCAGTAGCGGCTGCAACACGAGCATCGCAACCCCGGCGAGCACGATCGTCAGTCCGGACTGGACGATGAAGATCAGCCCGTAGCCGAGGAAGAAGCGGACCGCCTGCAGGTCCACAGTCGCTCGGGACATCAGCTGGCCCGTCTGCTGATCCTCGAAGAACGCGAGCTCGAGCTGCTGGAGCTGCCCGAACAGGGCGTCGCGCAGGTCGTACTCCACGCCAAGCGAGATGCGACCGGCGACGAGGCGGCGCGCGACCGTTAGCGCGAGCCGTAGCACCCCGGCCCCGGCGATCGCGACCGCGTACTCGAGTAGCTCACCGCGGTGGTGTCCGTAGCGGATCGCGTTGATTGCCGCACCGCTGAGCGCGGGGATCGCGACCGTCGCGAGCATCGCGGCCCCGGCGAGCGCGAGCGAGCTGATCACGCCTGCGCGGTACGGCCGCAGAAACCCCAGCAGCCGGCCGAACGTTTGCACTTCACTAAGTATAGTTTTGTCGTGAACCGAGATCCGGCACGCCTCCGTCTCGCGCCGGACGCTGGACTCTGCGGGAGCTGCGTGCACCAACGGCTCGTCCCGAACACGCGCGGCTCGGTCTTCTCGTTGTGCGAGCGCTCACGTGGCGAGCCGGAGCGCTTTGTCCGCTACCCGCGGCTGCCGGTGCTCGCCTGCGATGGGTTCGCTGCGCGCGAGGCGCCGTCGGGACGATCGCCCACACTGTGAAGCCGATGACCTGTCAGCGCGGACCCGCTTGACCGACGACGTCCCGGGAACGAGCCAGTTGCTGACGCGGCTGACGCCGGCAGCAGAGGCTGCGCACCAGTCGCTGCGCCAGCGCGTGGGGCGCGTCCGCGAAACCTGGATAGCGATCCTGCAGACCGGCGTCGCGGCGGGCCTCGCCTGGTTTCTGGCGCGGCTGATCGTCGGCACGCCGGACCCGTTCTTCGCGCCGGCGGCGGCAGTGATCTCGACTGGGCTTTCGCGCGGTCAGCCGCTACGCCGCTCCGCCGAGCTTGCGATCGGCGTCGCGATCGGCATCGGGATCGCCTTCCTGCTGCGCTCGCAAATCGGCCTCGGGCCGTGGCAGATCGGTGGCATCGTCGCGCTGACGATCCTCGCCGCGCTGCTTGTCGACGCGAGCATCGTCCTTGTCAACCAGGCGGCGATCTCTGCCGTGCTCGTGATGACGCTCCCGACCGCGTCCCTTGGCACGGGTCCTGACCGCTTCTTCGATGCGCTCGTTGGCGGCGCCGTGGCGCTCCTGGTCGGCCACCTCGTCTTCGTGCGCAATCCGGCGAGCGGGGTGGCCGAGCTCGCACGCGGCACGCTCGGCGTACTGGCTGACTGCCTGCGCCAGGGCGAGCGTGCGCTAGCTGCCGAGTCTCTCGATCAAGCCCAGGAAGCGCTTACGCGTCTGCGCGGCATCGACTCGCAGCTGGCGGCTCTGTTCGAGGCGCTCAAGCGAGCTCAGGAGGCGGCGGCGCTGTCTCCTCTGCGCCGCCGGGCGCTCGACGCGCTCGGACCCTACGGCGAGGCGTCGCGGCACATCGACTACGCGGTCCGTAACGGGCGCGTGCTCCTGCGCACCGTGGCTGCGGCGCTGCGAACGGGCGCTGAGATGCCGGCGCAGCTCGGCCAGGCGATCCTGACGCTGGCGGATTCAGCGGACGCGCTCGCAGCCCAGCTCGATGGCACCGGCACTGCGGAGGCGATGCGATCGCGCACGATCGCTGCGACCGAGACGGCAACAGGCGTTCTGGCCACCCACAACGACCTGCGAACGAGCATGGTGATTGGGCAGATCCGCGCGACCGCTGTGGACCTGTTGCGCGCGAGCGGTCTCGATGCGACCACTGCGCGCGCTGCGCTCCCGCCGGCGCAGCCGGAGGACCTTTAGCTGCTCGATGTTTCGGGCGCTTTCGGCGTGGACCATCCGGGGCGTGTCCGCGCCAGCTCGATGGTCACGCGTGTAACCGGATAGCTGATCTGCCAGCGCGTCGCGAGCCCAACGTCACGCAGCAGCTCGGCGATTGCCTCAGAGCCCTGGTGCAGCCGAACTGTCAGCTGCTCGAGCCCGTGCGCGCACGCGTCATCGACCGTGCGGCGGACGAGCAGCGTCCCGAGCCCCTGGCCGCGCTCGGCTGGTACGACGAAGCCGACCAGCCTGCCGGCGCGATCGCCGTCCGGCGCCCAGGCGGTGTAGCCGATGAGCTGCCCACGCTCGCTACGCGCCACGAACATTGCTGCACCCGCGCGAGTGGCCTCACGCAAGGTCACCAGATCATCGATCGCGGCCTCTTGTGCCAACTCCAGGAGATCGGGCTCATCTTCGTCGCGGAACGCGCTGACGAGCGCCGTGCGCCCGTCACGGAGCGTCGCGGTTCGGCGCTCGGCGCTGCTCGCGAGGCCCATGATGAAAGCGATGCTAGTGAGTCGGCGGCCACACGTAGTTTCCCGCGAACGCTTGCGGCGCTCAGCGGACGCGCCGCGCAGGCGGCCTTCCTACCCTCCCGGGAGAGGGCAAAGGAGGCCATTGATGTTCAGTCAAGTGATCGTTGGCGTTGACGGAAGGCCGAACAGCCGCGACGCGGTCGCGCTCGCCGGCAAGCTGCTCAGCGAAGCCGGGCGGCTCACACTCGTCAACGTGCATCACGACTTCCACATCCATGGGGCGAAGCTACATGACGCCGAGCGCGACAAGGCGCTCGCGCTGCTTGCGCGCGAGCGCGAAACTGCGGAGCTGGAGGCTGACCTGGTTGCCGTCGCAGCGACCTCGGTCGGCGCCGGGCTCCACCAGGTTGCAGAGCAACGCGATGCCGATCTGCTCGTGGTTGGCTCGTGTTCGCGTGGTCCGTTCGGGCGCTTGCTGCTCGGCGACGACAGGCGCGCGTCGCTCGACGGCGCGCCCTGCGCCGTGGCGATCGCTCCGGCAGGCTACTCGCGGCACGCGAGCCCGATCGCAACGATCGGCGTTGCCTACGACGGCTCGCACGAAAGCGCGGACGCACTCGAGCTCGCGCGTGAGGTGGCTGCCGAGCATCGCGCCGTGATATCGGCGCTGAGAGTCGTGAGCGTCCCGAGCTACTCCTATGGCGCGGTGGCAGCACTCGACTGGGGCGAGGTCCTCGACAGCATGATCGTCGAGGCCCGCGAGGAGCTTGCGGCGCTCGAAGGCGTTCAGGGTCGCGTGGTGCGCGGCATCGCACCAGAAGAGCTCGCGCACTGGAGCTCCGATGTTGACCTGCTCGTCGTCGGGTCGCGCGGCTACGGACCCGTGCGCCGCGTCGTCTTCGGCAGCACCTCGGAGCACCTCGCGCGCTCGACGAGCTGCCCGCTGCTGGTTCTACGCCGCGGGGTCGCGGAGCAACACCACGACCGGCCCGGCGACCCCTCGCTGGCCGTCGGTAGCGGCGTGCTCTCCCGGCAGGGGCACTAGAGTGGTTCTCGTGAGCGCATGGATGCGCAGATCGAAGTAGCCCTCCAGCCCCGAGCCCGCCGCGACGAGATCATCGGCCTTCGCGAAGGCGTAGTGGTTGCTCGCGTGTGCGCGCCACCGGTCGACGGCGAGGCAAACCACGCTCTCTGCCGCTTGATCGCGCGCCGCGCAGGCCTCGCGCCGACGCGCGTGCGCGTAGTTTCGGGAATGCATGCACGGCGCAAGCTGATCCGCGTTGCCGACATCGATCGCATAGCGCTGATCGCAGCGCTCGATCTCAGCGAGCTCTGAGCACAGCCTCCGCGGCAGCGTGGCCGCTGCGCGCCGCGCCCTCGAGCGTTGCCGGCCAGCCGGTTGCGGTCCACGCGCCAGCCAGCGCGAAGCCCTCGAGCGAAGTGCGCGCGTCCGGACGCAGCGCGCGGCTGCCGGGGACGGCACGGAAGGTGGCGGCATGCTCGCGCGTCACGGCGAAGCGCAGGACGCTCGCTGACGCCGCTCGCGGCAGCAGCGAAGCGAGCGCAGGGAGATAGAGCTCGGCGAGCGCCTCCGAGCGCAGGCGGATGTCGGCGTCAGCCCCGGAGAGCGAGATGGCGACGTACTGGTGGCCGTCGCTCCAGCTTGCGGGTGTGCGGTTGAAGATGTATTGCACGGGCGAATCGACGCCGGCCGCGAACGCATAGTCGAACACTTGGCGGTCATAGACGACGTGCAGGTTCACGATCGGTGAGCTACCGAGCCCGTCCGCCCATGGCCTTTCGTCGCGCAGCGCCTCCGGCACGAGCGCGCCGGCTCGCGTGTGCGGGACCGCGAGCACGACACCGTCCACCTCGATCGCTTCGCGCTCGCCCTGCACGACGAAGCTGCCGGCGCGATGCTCGATACCTGTTGCCCGCCAGCGTAGCTTCACCGCCACCCCGGCGTCTTCAAGTGTGCGTTGTGCCGGGCGGCCGATGATCTCGCTCAGCGGTGCGCGGTGGACGCCGACGTCACCGGCCCCGGCATTGCTCAGCAGGCCTTCCTGGAAGACGAACGCACCGAGACCGAGCGACGCCTGCGCCGCTGGCACGTTGAGGGTTGGCAGCGCGATCAGGTCCCAGAGCTTCGCGATCGCCTCCTCGCTCTGGCCGTGCGTGCGCAGCCAGGCGCCGAGCGTTTCGTCGTCGCGGGTTACATCGACGCGTCCGAGGGCGAGTGCGGCCCGCCCGGCCGCGAGCCGCTGCGCGACCGTCAGGTGGCGGTAGCGCAGGAGCGCGCCGGTCAGGTGAGCCGGCGCGGGCAGCGCCCCGCGCGCCAACAGCACAGGCTTCCGCCCGGGGGCGAGCACCGGGATCTCGAGCCGCGGCTGCAGCTCGACACCGCCGTCGCCGCCGATCCGCTCGAGCAGCGCCCGATAGGCGGTGCAGCAGCGCAGGAAGACGTGCTGGCCGTTGTCGAGCTCGAGGCCGTCGCGCTCGAAGGAGTAGGCGGCGCCGCCAAGGCGCGGACGCACCTCCACAAGCGTCACGCTGCTGCCGCGCTCGGCGCAGTCGAGCGCAGCCGTGATGCCGGCGACACCGCCGCCGACGACTGCAATTCGCGCGTCGCTCACACGCCGCGCCTGAGCAGGCTTCCGGCTGCGATGCGCGCCTTTGTCGTGCCCGGCAGCCTGACGCGGCCTTCGAGGATGCGCTCCGGGCGCGCGTCGATCAGCTCGAGCAGGTTCGAGTAGATCCGGCTCATCGCGAGTGCGCACGCGCCACTGCGACGATCGAGCAGCGCCACCAGCCGGTTCCCGCGCTCGAACCACTCGCGGTTGCGCGCGGCCTCGAAGTGCACGAGCGCCGGCAGCGATCCTGGAGCGTCGGCTGACAGGGCGGCGATTGCCGCGGCGTCGCCGCCGCTCTCGGTTGGCCACGCAAAGCGGCGCAAATCCTCGGCCGGCAGGTAAATGCGCCCGTTTGCCGCGTCCTCGCGGACGTCGCGCAGGATGTTCGTGAGCTGCATCGCGACGCCGAGATCATCGGCGAGCGCTCCAGCCTGTGCGTCGCCGCTGCCGAACACGGCAAGGCACAGCCGGCCGATCGAACCGGCTACGCGCCGGCAGTAGACGACAAGCTCCTCGAAGGTCTCATAGCGGGTGCCGACCACATCCATCTGCACGCCGTCGATCAGGTCGACGAATGACGTCCGTGGGATCGGAAAGCTCTGCTCGACGTGGGCCAGCGCGGTGATGATCAAGTCGTCCGCGCCGCCGTCGAGGCGCTCGATCGAGTCGCGGGCCTGCGCAAGCGCTGCGAGCTTCGCCGCGTCGTCAAGCGTTCCGTCGCCGATGTCGTCGACGGCGCGCGCGAACGCGTAGATCGCGCAGAGCGCATCGAACTTCGCCTTCGGCAGCAGGCGGATCCCGTAGTAGAAGTTCGCCGCCTCGCGGCGCGTGATCGTCGCGCAGTGGCGCAGCGCGGCCGCGGTCTCACCGTCGATCATCGGGACCGTCGCGCTCATCCCCCGCTCCCGCCGAGTGCGCGCAGGATCGAGCCGGCGCGCCGGCGCGGCGACGGCCGCGGCGTTGTTGCCAACACCTCGAAGTCGGAGCGCGCGAGCGCGCTCAACGCGGCGCGCCCGCCGCCGACGTATCCCGCGACCGCGACGCGCGGCCAGCCGCGTAGCGAGCGGACCAGCGGTCCGCCGGCCTCGAGCAGTGCGGCGGCACGGGTACCTTCGAGGCGCAGCACGCTGCGCAGCGCCGGCGAGGCGCTCGTCGCCTCGATGTCGTCGAGGTTGGCGCCGTAACGCGCGAGGTCCTCTAGCGGTAGGTAGACGCGGCCGCACGCGAGATCCTCGCGAATGTCCTGGCAATGCTCGATCACCTGTAGCGCGCTGCAGACGGCGTCGGACTGGCTGATCCGCTCGGGCGTCGCGAGATCGAACACGCGCAGAACGAGCTCACCCACCGGGTTCGCCGACAGCGCGCAGTAATCCATCAAATCGCTCCAGCGCTCGTAGCTACGCACGCGCTGGTCGGTGCGGTTGGCGGCGATCAGTCGCACGAACGGATCGCGCGGGAGCGCGCACGCCGCGATCGTCTCGCCGAGCGAGCGCATCAGCGGATGCTCTGCCTGGCCGCGGTAGGCAGCGCCGAGCTCGCTTTCGAGCCAGTCGAGTGCCGCGAGCCGGTCGCCGGGGGCGGCGTCGCCGAGCTCGTCGGTCAGCCGCGCGAAGCCGTAGATCGCTAGCAGGTGCTCGCGCTGGGGGAGGGGTAGCCAGCGCGGCGCGACCGGAAAGTTCTCGCCGGCTGCGCGCGCCATTACAGCAGCGGCGTCGGGGATCACGGATTGCGCGTCTGCCTGCGTCGTCGCATCCTCGGGCACGTCACGGGAGCCTCGCAGATCGCCGCGATCGACTGCGGCTCAGCTCAAGCGATGATCGACGCCGTACGCCGTCGCAGGGCGCTCCAGCCGCGTCCGACCGCGTAGGAGCCGGCACTGAGCACGCCGACGAAGAAGCCGACCGGGAGGTTGAAGTGGTAGGCGGCTGCGATCGCGACCCAGACCGTCGCCAGCGCGACCGCAACCGACAGCGCGAGCGCCGTTCCGGGCCGGCTAACGAACGACCGGGCGGCAGCCGGGGCGCCGATCATCAGGCTGAAGACAAGCGTCGTTCCGACGACGGGCACGGTCATCGTCGTCGCAAGGGCGAGCAGGGCGAGGAACGAGAGCTCGATCCACGTGCGCGAGACGCCGCGTACCTCGCCAACCTCGGCCAGCACGGACGACAGCAGCAGTGGCCGGTAGAGCACGCCAAGGACGAGCACGCAGGCGATCGCGAGGCCGGCTGTTGGCGCGAGCTGGTTGGAGCTGACGCCCAGTACCTCGCCGAAGAGCAGCGAGTAGGCCACTGACTCGTACTCGACGCTGAAGCTCACAAAAAGCGCCCCGAGCGCGAGCATCAGAACGAGCGTCAGGGCGGTGGCGACGTCCTGGCGGTCGCGCCGGCCGAGCAGGCCGATGCCAAACGCACCAAGCAGCGAGAAAGCGCCAAGGCCGATCAGCACATTGGCGCCGATCAAGGAGGCGCCGGCAGCACCCGCGAAGGAGCCGTTCGGCACGGCGTGAGCGGCGAACGCCGATCCGCGCAGGACGACGAAGAAGCCGAGGAGTCCCGCGACGACGGCGACGATGCTCGCGACGATCCAGGTGTTGACCATGAAACCCGAGAACATCGCTATACCGTCCGGCGGCGCCGCAGCGTGCCAGTGCCCGCGCGCGCGCCGAGGTAGAAGACGAACACGAGCGCGACGATGAAGAAGCTGACTGGCCAGCCGTGCTGATATGGCGGCCAGTAGTAGCTGTCGTAGGCGAGCAGGACCCCCAGCCAGCAGGCTGCAAGCGCGGTCGCGGCGGCCGCGAGGATCGCGCGCCAGGGGCGGCGCGTGAACCGCAAGGCGGCAGCGGCCGGGCCGATCAGGAGGGCGGTGCTGAGGATCGCGCCGGTCGCCAGGCACGAAAGCGCCACCGCCGCCGCCAGCGCCAGCAGGTATAGCGCCCCGATCACCCGCGCCGGAACGCCGCGCGCCGCGGCGAGCTCGCCGTTCACCGAGCTCAAGAGCAGCGGTCGGTAGATCCCGGCCACGATCGCGAGCGCGACAGTGCCCAGCGCGATGATGGCGGGAAGCGTCCCCGGGCTGAGCGCGAACATCTCGCCGAACAGGATCTCGTTCGTAACGCCACTGATCGAAGTTGTCGTGCTGTCCCAGTAGAGGAACAGCGCGGCGAGGCCGAAGCCGGCTGCGAGCACGATGCCGGTTGCTAGGTCGCGCCCTCGCCGGCGATCGATCCCGATTGCCTCCATCGTCGTGGCAGCCGCGACCGTCATTGCGACGAACCCCCACAGCGGCGCGACGCCTACGAGGACCGCGCCTGAGCCACCTGTGGCACCGACGTCCGACATGGCGTGAGCGGCGAAGGACTGGCCGCGGATCACGGTGAAGACCCCGACCGCGCTGCACAGCAGCGCGACCGCCGTTCCGACGGCGAGCGCCACCTGGACCGCGTTGTCGGCGAAGAACCCGGGTTCGACGATTGCGTGTAGCACGCCGCTCAATCGCGGACCTCGAGCTCGGCGCCCTGCGGTCCGTGAGCGAGCGTCAGGTCGGCGCCGCGCTCCCCGCCCGGCCCGGCGACGACGAGCACGCGACCGTGCAGGTGGAGCACGTCGACGTGATGGCCGTACAGCGCGCTCAGGACGTCGGCGCGCACGACCTCGTCGGTCGGTCCGACGGCAGCATGCCCGCCCGCGAGGTAGACGACGCGGTCCATGATCGGCAGCAACGGGTTTATGTCGTGGGCTGAGATCAGCACCGCGATTCCCTGCTCGCGCGCGAGACGCCGCAGCAGCGTGACGACCTCCTGTTCGCTGCGCAGATCGAGGTTGGCGAGCGGCTCGTCGAGCAACAGCAGCGCCGGCTGCTGGATCAACGCGTGAGCGATCAGCACTCGCTGCTGCTCGCCACCGGACAGCTCGCCGATGCGCGCGTCGGCGAAGTGCTCCGCATCAACGGCACGCAGCATCGCGCTGACGCGTTCGCGGCGTGCGCGCGAGGGCAGCGGGAGCCCGTAGCGCTCGCCGTCGATACCGAGCGCAACGAGGTCGCGGGCGCGAACGGGCATGTCGGCGTCGAGCTCGAACTTCTGCGGCACGTAGCCGATGTTCGCCGCGCGCTGGGCGCGCGGCGAACCGGCGAGCAGTACCTCGCCCTCGCTTGTCGCCTGCAGGCCGAGAATCACCCGCAGCAGCGTCGTCTTTCCGGCCCCGTTTGAGCCGATCAGGCCGACGAGCTCACCGGTCCCGATCGTGAAGCTGACGTCGTCCAGGATCCTCTGAGCGCCGATCGTCACTCCGACGCCGGCTACCGCCAGCAGCTCACCGACCGCTCCGACCGTTAGCGCGTCCGCCTGACTGCTCACGGCACGAGCCGTGCCGTGGAGCGTCCGTGGGCAACGGCCTGGCGCAGCGCGTTTACTTCGGCGAGCATCCACGACTGGTAGTCGTAGCCCGGCACGGGCATCGTCTCGTAGACCCCAACGACCGGGATCTTCGCGCGCTTTGCATCGGCCAGGAACGAAGCGGTCAGCGGGTCTGTCACCTGCTGGTTGTAGGCGAACACCTTGACCCGGTGCTTGCTGAAGAGGCTTTCCTGAAAGCTCACGTTCTGTGGAGCCGGATCGACGCCGTTCATGATGTCGGCCTGCAGCGGGAACGGCGTCAGGTCCTCGGCGCCGATGGCTTGCAGCATGTAGTCGCCGACGGGCTCGGTCG
Organism: Solirubrobacteraceae bacterium; assembly: GCA_050010595.1. Lineage (GTDB taxonomy): Bacteria > Actinomycetota > Thermoleophilia > Solirubrobacterales > Solirubrobacteraceae > Palsa-513. Next base: position 2,689 of record JBEKKS010000019.1, on the reverse strand, counting down.
TCGCGACAGGAGTGTTTGGGTAGTCCTTCGCAAATGCTTTGATCGCGGCGTACCACGGTTGCAACGAGGCATCGAAGTGCTTCGCGTTCGCGGCAAAGTAGGCCTTCTCGGACGGGTCCAGCGCGGAGAGGTCGCTGACGAGCGCTGCCGCCACCGCGGGCATCGTTTGCGGCCTGTACCAGAGGTGCGGGTTGGGGGTTGAGTCGGGCAGCCCAAGCAGCTTCTGCACGTCGATGACCTTACGCGTCCCACTCGGCGACGCCGACTCGATCGTGTTCATGTAGCCGTCGTAGCCAACCCCATTCTGGACGATGAGCTGCGCGTCGGCGACCTCGCTCGCGACGCTCGGGCTCGCCTCGAAGGTGTGCGGATCGGTATTCGGGTTGCTCTCGATCGCGCTGACGCTCACGTAGCGCCCACCGACTTGTGAGATCACGTTCGCATACTCGTTCTCGGCGCCGACTGCGCGGATCCTGGCGGTTGCAGCGCCGGCGGCCCCGCCGCTGACCGAAAGCGCTAGTACGGAGCTCACGACGAGGGTTGCTGCAATGCCGCGAATGGCTGTCTGGTGGTTCATCGTTCTCCCGGATCGTGTTTGCGCGCCGCCAGCCTACCATTTCTGAGAAAGAGTCTTATCTTCGCCGTTTTAGCCCGGGAACGCTCTAGAATCGGAGTCGGATGACCACTCACGCTGACGGTGCGCACGACGATTGGGCAGAGCGCGCAACGGAACGGCTGGCTGCAGCGGGCTATCGTCGTGGCGGCGCCCGCCACAGCCTGATCCGCTTGCTCGCTGCGCAGAATTGCGCGCTCTCGGCGGCTGAGCTGCAGGAAGCGCTCGCCCGCGAGCAGCGCGGCGTCTCGCGCGCCAGCGTTTACCGGATAATCGAGGAGCTCGAGCGTGCTGAGCTCGTCGCGCGGATCGAGGTCGGGCACGGCATTGTCCGCTTCGAGCCGATCCGCCACGGCGCCGGACACCATCACCATCTCGTCTGCAACCGCTGCGGGCGGTTGATGCCGTTTGCCGATGAGGGGCTCGAGCGCGAGCTCACCCGCGTCAGCGAACGCGTGCCGCTGGCGGTAGCCGAGCACGAGGTGATCCTGCGCGGGGCTTGCGCAAGCTGCGCCGCGGCGGCTTGAGCGACATGCACAACATGCGCGTTACTACGCTTGACTGCACCCGGCCGTAATCTCTACGGTCGATGCAACCCACTACATCGGGAGGCAAGACCGATGGGACTCGTTGACAAGCTCAAGGCGGGGGCCGAGCAGACCGCCATCAAGGCCCGTGAGACTGCGCAGGAGGTCCAGACCAAGCGCGAGCTCGCGACGGCCTACAGCGACCTCGGTAAGACCGCATTCGGACTCGTTGACCGTGGGGAGATCTCGCACAGCGAGCTCACCGCGGGAGTCGACCACATCAAGGAGCTCCAGGCGCGCCTCGCCGGCCAGGACGCCAGCGAAGAGACGGAGTAGGTAACCCCCGCGTCGCGTCGGCCGCGGGCTGCCTGCGAGGCAGCCGCGGCCGGAGCGCCGCGCGGCGGCCGCGCCTAGTGGGAAGCTTCAGCGAGTGAGGAGCCAGGGTTCGGCAAGCAGGACGCGGTCAGTGATGGGGTTTTCGGCGGCCACGCTGATGGCGATTCTCGTCACACTCGTTACGACCGCCGCGACGGGGCACACGACGCGTGAGCCTTCAGCGCCGCTGCCTGGTCTCACGACCGATGCGGCTGCCGTCCAGGCGCAGCTCGCCGGAATCCCGCAGCGGGGTCTAATGCTCGGCGCTGCGACCGCGCCCGTGACGGTCGTCGTGTACGCCGACCTGATCTGCCAGCCGTGCGCCACCGCTGCGGCGACGCTACTCACGCCGTTGATCGCCGACTACGTCAAACCCGGCTTCGTCCGCGTCGAGCTCGAGCCGATCGCGCAGAGCGAGCAATCGAGCCAGTTCGCCTATGGCGCCTACTCCGCCGGGATGCAGGGCAAGGGCTGGGACTACGCGTTGCTCGCCTACGCCGCCACGACGCCTCGCAGTGTTGGCCCGCAAAGCTCGCCGGTCGCGCTGGCCCGCGCGCTGGGGCTGAACCGCCGGCGCTGGAGGGCAAGCCTGTTCAGCCAGCGCTGGGCGAACCTGCTTGAGCAGGCCCTGGCGGTAGCTGCCGTCGGGAAGTTCACGAACTTCCCCGTCCTCGGGGTTCACGGGCCCTCGGGTGCCCGCCCCTCGGTCACGGTGCTGCGCCCGCCAATGACGTTCTCGGAGCTTGCAAGTGCAATCTCCGCTGCCGATAGTGCGAGCAACTGAGTGGCTCGCCTGCGCGAGGGGACCTACTCGATCGTCGCGCGCGACGCGGCGAGCGGAGAGCTCGGTGTCGCCGTCCAGTCGCACTGGTTCTCGGTCGGCGCGGTAGTGCCTTGGGCGCAGCCGGGCGTCGGCGCTGTCGCGACCCAGGCGAACGCCGAGCCGGGTTATGGTCCGCGGCTGCTCGAGCGCCTCGCCGCCGGCGCGACTCCCGCGGCGGCGCTCGCCGAGCTGCTCGCAGCGGACCCCTCCGCTGCGACCCGCCAGGTCGCGGTGATCGACAGCGCCGGCGCTGTCGCCGTCCACACCGGCAGCGCCTGCGTCGCTCACGCCGGGCACGCGACTGCAGCGGGCGTCTCATGCCAGGCGAACATCATGGCGAGCGCGACGGTC
>JBEKKS010000018.1:0-49948 GCA_050010595.1 Solirubrobacteraceae bacterium | reverse complement strand
ATCAACCTGATGGGGATTGAGGTCAACATGCGCGTCGCGGAGAGCACTTCGGCAAAGAGCTGGCTTGATGGTCGGTCAGTGCCGTCATCGTCCTGCGGTTTCGAGCGTCGAGTTCGAGAAGTGACCGGCAAACGTCGGTCCAGCGGTGGTAACGGCGTATCGGCGTTCGCGACAGATCGCACCGAGCTGCGTCGCTGTGACTTAGCGTCGAGTGCGACGACAGGCGCGCCGCGGGCTGTCCGGAGCAGGGCCGCTGGGCGAACGCCATTGGAGAGCCCTGGCATTGGACCGGCACTCGGCAACAGCGCGGACGCCCTCGCGGGCTGTGCGAGAAATGAGACACAAATAAGCGTATCGGGGAGACAGGATTTGAACCTGCGACCGCCCGGCCCCCAGCCGGGTGCGCTACCAGACTGCGCCACTCCCCGTGGTCGTTCGATTCTACGGCGGGGGATCGGGGTCTGCGCGGCGCTCGCGAGTGCGGGTTGTCGTTGGAGCGCCGGTTGGGGCAAACTTCGTGGCGGCGGTCCGGGTCGGTCCGCCTTTGCGGTGGTAGCTCAACGGTAGAGCCTCGCCCTTCCAAGGCGATGACGCGGGTTCGATTCCCGTCCGCCGCTCTCGGGGGTCACGCCGAACTGGCTGCGATGGCGAGCAGTGGTTTTCCGGGCTTTGTTGCGTCGCAGGTGCGCGGTAGGATCATTCTCGTGGCACTCAGAGCCGTGGGGGCGACAGCAGCAGTGACCGGGATCGACTGGGGCGTCTATCAATGGGCGTCGAGCGCCGGGCACAGCACGATCGGCATGATCGCGGGCATCCTGCTGGTGCCTGCCGGGGTCGCCCTGGCGGGGCTGCTTGGTGTGACGCTTGCGGGCCTTGTCCGCAACGGCGTGCACGCGGTGGCTGCGCGACGGCGCGAGCGCACGGAGGTAGGACGGCGCGGCGGTCCGCCCTCGTCGCCGTCGCACGGGGACGTCGGGCCGATCAGGTCCGCGCGCGGACGCATCCCCGCCTGAGCGCCTCGGCTGCACCGGCGGGCGCGCCGACGATAATGCGCCCGTGAGACGGGCTCTCGTAATCGTCGCAACGCTCGCTGTCGGCGCCGTCCTTGCCGGCTGCGCGACCGGGGGTGCGCCGCCGATCTCCGCTGACCAGCTGGCGTACGCTCGCTCGTTTGACCTGTACACGGTCTACTGGGCCGGGAAGAGCATGGACGGGATACCGCTCGTCCAGGCGGATGGGATGGGCGATTACAACCCGCACTACGGCGTCACGCTCTACTACGGAAACTGCGAGCACAAGAGCCTGAGCGCGCTAGGTGGCTGCACGCTGCCACTGCAGATAACGACGGTCCTCTACGTCCCGCACTCGAACGTATCGCTCGGCAACTACAAGAGCGTGCGACTGCGTGGCGTGCCGGCTGTGATCTTCCCGGGCGGCGATGAGATCGAGCTCTACACGGATGAGATGTCGGTTGACGTGCTCGGTGCGACGCCGAAGATCACGCGCGAGGCGCTCGCTCACCTCGAGCCATTCAACCGGCCCGCCACGGCAGGCTGGCCCGCGTTCATCGCGCCGCAATTCAAGCCGGGCGTCTCCTATGAGCAGCTCGCCAAGGAGGGCCAGTCGACCGGGGACACCGGGACTGCCACGATCTCACCGCCCGGCGATCTTCAGCCGAACACCGGCGTCACGCAATGATTCGCGGCCGCGTCGCGCTCACGCTCGCGGCTGCGGTGCTCATCGTCTCGGCGGCACCGGCGATGGCCGCGGTACGCGCCGAGCAGCGCGTGATCTTGGCGATCGTGCCCGCGAGCGGCGCCGTCGGCACGCAGCTCGCGCACTTCGAGGCGGCTGGACTCGACGAGCTCGGACTGATGACCGCGAGCGTTGGGGGCTACAGCGAGGAGCAGACGCTGCTCGACGTGACGCAGGGGGCGCAGGTTCGGGGGCTCGGTTACGCAGGAGCGTTCACGCTGTTGCGTGGACGCATCTCCAGCTGGTCGGCGAGCGTCGCCCGTGCCCACGGCCTGCAAGCCGCGAACGAGCCCGGGCTACTCGCTGGCAGCGTGCCGGGTGGCGCCGGTTACGCGGCCGTCGCGCCCGGTGCCGACGCTGTGCTTGCCGCCACCCCTAGCGGTCGCATCGCCGCGATCTCGCTTGGCGCGAACGCGACGCTGACTGCGCGCGCGATCGAGCTCTCGCGCGAGCACCGGCTCGTCGTGGTGGACCTCACGAGCCCCAGCCAGCTGCGCCTGCTTGCCGCGGGCCGGCGGCGGGGCGAGCTGCTGCTCGCACTCGAGCGGCCACCGGACGGGACGGGTGACTCACTGCTGCTCGCGCTCGGGGCTGATGGGCTTGGGGCGCGCGCGTCGCTGAGCTCGCCGGCGACCCGGACCGCCGGGCTGGTCGCGGCCGGCGATCTCGCGCCGACGATCCTGCGCTGGCTGGATCTGGCGCAGCCGAGCGCGATGACCGGCCAGGCCGTGACACTCGCGCCCGCGCGCAGCGCCGGCCAGCTCGCCGGCTTCGCCGACCGGCTCGCCGCCATCGCCTCGCGCCGAGCCATCGTCCTCCTGACGTTCCTGGCAGCCCTGCTGGTGCTCGCTGTGGTGCGCGGCGGGCGCGACACGTTGCGGCTCGGTGGCCTCGCGGCGCTGTGGTCGCCCGTCACCGTCCTTGCCGGCGCGGCGCTCGCACCGAGCGCGGCGGTCGAGGCGCTCCTCGTGGTCGGTGGCGCGCTCGCGCTCGCCTACGCGACGGACAGCCTCGTGCGCTGGCCGCGCGCCGCCGCCGTTCCGGCCGTTGCGTGCCTGGCGCTCTACTCGATCGATCTGCTCGCCGGCTCGGGACTGGTCGAGCGCTCGCTGCTCGGCTCAGACCCGATCTCCGCCGAGCGGTTCTTCGGCGCCGGCAACGAGCTCGTTGCCGTGCTCGCAGTCGAGCTGCTCGTCGCCCTGGCCGCCGGCATTCCCCAACGCGCCGCGGGGCGGCGCGAGATCGCGGCCGTCATCGTCTGCGGTGGCCTGTTGACCGGGATCCTGGCCTGGGGTCGCGGCGGTGCGAATGTCGGCGCGATCTTCACGGTTGGCGGTGCGACGGCCGGCGCGGCGCTGACACTGTTGCCGGGGGCGCTGCGTGCCGGGCACGTTGCGCTTGCCGCGGCCGCTCTGCTCGTTGCGCTTGGCCTCGTCGCGGCGCTCGATCTGGCGCTCGGCGGCGGCGCCCAGCTGACGAGTCAGATCCTGCATGCGCGCTCGGCCGGCGCCGTGCTCGAGGTGCTGCGCCGGCGAGCCAGCGAGGGTTGGGACACGCTGACCGAAGGCCCAGTGGCGGCGGCGGTAGCGCTCTGCGCCGTGCTCGCGGCCGTCTTGACCCGTCGGCGCGAGCGGGTGCTCGCGCCGGCCGGTGGCGCGAACGCGTGGGGCGCGCTCTTCGCCGGGGCGCTCAGCGGCTCGATCCTCGGCTCGCTTGCCGCCGACAGCGGCCCGCGCGTGCTGCTGATCGGTTGCGTCGCCGCCGGCTGCGCTCTCGCCTACCTCCACGGGGCCCCGAAAGGCGGGCGTGAGCGGTCAGGCGCCGCTCTTTACAGCGTTCTTACCGCATGCTTACCGGCGCGGGTGACACTGAGGCCCGGGTCCGGCATCCCCCGGCCGGACCCGCCCAATTTCCGCGGCGGGGTCGGTCGCGTCCTCCAAGCAAGAACCAGACGATGAGCGACGGACCGAGGATTCTCGTCGTCGACGACGAGCCCGCAGTGCGCCAGGCGCTCTCGCGCGCGTTTGCACTCGAGCGCTACGAGGTCGAGCTGGCCGGTGACGGGAGTGCTGCACTTGACGCGCTCGCGGCCGGGCGTTTTGACGCGGTCGTGCTCGACGTGATGATGCCCGGGCTCTCAGGACTCGAGGTCTGCCGGCGGATCCGCGCGAGCGGTGACAGCAGCCCGATCCTGATGCTCACGGCGCGCGACGCGATCGACGACCGCGTCGCGGGGCTTGACGCGGGGGCCGACGACTATCTGGTCAAGCCATTCGCGCTGCGCGAGCTGCTGGCACGCGTGCGGGCGCTGTTGCGCCGCCATGGCGAGGATGACGAGAGCCCGAAGGTACTGAGCTTCGAGGACATGACGCTCGATGCGCTCGCACACGAGGTCCATCGTGGCGACCGGCGCCTTGACCTGACGCGAACCGAGTTCTCGTTGCTCGAGCTGTTCATGCGCCATCCCCGCCAGGTGCTGACGCGCTCGGCGATCTTCGAGAACGTCTGGGGCTACGACTTCGGCGCCGCGTCGAACACGCTCGGCGTCTACATGGGCTATCTGCGCCGCAAGACCGAGGCGGGCGGCGAGACGCGCGTCCTTCACACCGTGCGCGGGGTCGGCTACATCCTGCGAGCATCATGAGATTCGAGCGTCGCGTCGCCGTCGCCGCCGCGTCGGCCGTCGCTGTCGCGGTGATACTCGCCGCGCTCGCGAGCTATCTCAGCGTCCGCCAGGAGCTTCGCTCGACGGTTGACAAGTCGCTGCGGACATCGCTCAGCGGAACGCAGACGCTCGTCAGCGGGCATTTCACGCACCGACCCGGAAGCGGCACTGCTGGGCGCACGCGCGCACGTCGGACCCGACGCGTCCTGACACGCGATCAACGGATCCGGCTGCTGCTGGACACAGTCCCCAACCGCTTCGGGCAACCGGGCGTCGTCGAAGCCGTCCTCTCCAACGGCACCGTCCTGCGCGCGCGCGGCGTAAGCGCCGCCGAGGCGCCGGTAACGACCGACGAGCTTGCCGATCTCGCGAGCTCGGGCAAGGGGACGACGATCTTCACTGTCCAGCGGCGCGGCGGTCCATACCGCGTCCTCGCGGCGGGTGTCGTTCCGGGCGTCGCGGTCGTGATCGAGCGGTCGCTGAGCCAGCAGGATGCGACGCTCTCCCAGCTGCGCGTGATCCTGCTGCTGGTCGCTGCGGCCGGCATCGCGCTCGCCGCGCTGCTTGGCTGGTTCGTCGCGCGCACGACGCTCGCGCCGGTGCGGCGCCTGACCGCGGCCGCCGAGCACGTCGCCGCGACGACAGACCTCGCCGCGCGGATCGAGGACAGCCGGCGCGATGAGCTCGGCAGCCTCGCGCACAGCTTCAACGCGATGCTCGCGGCGCTCGATGTCTCAGCGCGCGCGCAACGCCAGCTGATCGCCGATGCGTCGCACGAGTTGCGTACGCCGGTCACGAGCCTGCGCACGAACATCGAGATCCTCGAGCACGCGGACGATCTCGCCCCTGACGAGCGCGAGCGGCTGATCCACGATGTCGTCGGACAGCTCGAAGGGCTCTCGGGACTCGTCAGCGACCTGATCGAGCTAGCGCGCGAGGATCAGATCGCGGCAGAGCCGCTCGAGGAAGTGCGTCTCGACGTCCTCGTCCGTGAAAGCGTCGAGCGCGTGCAGCTCTTCGCGCCGCAGGCCAGCTTCGACGTCGAGCTCGAGGAGACGCTCGTCAGCGCGGTCCCCTCACGCCTGGGGCGCGCTGTCAGCAACCTGCTCGAGAACGCGGTCAAGTACGCCGGGACCGACGAGCCGATCGAGGTCCGATTGCACGACGGCGAGCTCGCGATCCGCGACCACGGGCCGGGGATCGATCCGGAGGAGTTGCCGCACGTGTTCGACCGCTTCTTTCGCGGCGCCGGCTCGCGCGCGCTGCCCGGGAGCGGTCTCGGACTCGCCATCGTCCGCCAGGTTGTGGAGCGCCACTCGGGCACCGTCAGCGCGAGCGCAGCTCCAGGAGGCGGCACGGTCGTGCGCCTGCGGATGCCGGTGCTGAGCTGACAGACTGTCGGAGATGGCGAAGGTCTGGTTCATCACGGGTAGCTCGCGCGGCTTCGGGCGCCACTGGACGGAGGCCGCCCTCGAGCGCGGTGACAGCGTCGCCGCGACCGCCCGTAGCCCCGACACGCTGAGCGATCTCGTGGCCACCTACGGCGAGCGCGTCCTGCCGCTCGCACTCGACGTGAACGATCGCGCAGCCGACTTCGAAGCCGTCAAGCAGGCGCACGAGCACTTTGGCCGGCTGGATGTCGTCGTCAACAACGCCGGCTACGGACTGTTCGGGACGATCGAGGAGGTCAGCGAGGAGCAGGCGCGGGCTCAGATCGAGACGAACCTGTTCGGTGCGCTGTGGGTCACGCAGGCCGCAGTGCCGATCCTGCGCGAGCAGCGCGCCGGCCACATCATCCAGGTCTCGAGCATCGGCGGCCTCGCGTCATTTCCCGGTCTCGGCCTGTACAACGCCTCGAAGTGGGCACTAGAAGGCTTCAGCGAGGCGCTGGCGGCCGAGCTCGCGCCGTTCGGCGTCCATGTCACGCTGCTCGAGCCGCAGAGCTTTGACACCGACTGGGCCGGAAGCGCGGCGGTCCACGCCGAGCACATGGACATCTACGAGGATATCTGGGAGCGCCGGCGCCGCGGCGGCGCGACGCCGAACGCGAGCTCTGAGGCGACGCGCGAGGCGATCCTCGAGATCGTCGACTCCCCCGACCCGCCGCTGCGCGTCCTGTTCGGCGCCCAGGCACTGCCGATCATCAAGGAGCGCTACAGCCAGCGGCTCGAGCTCTGGGAGCACTGGAACGAGCTGGCCGTCAAGGCCGGCGGCTAACGCAGACAGTTCTACGGACTCACGTGCACCGATGCCGGTGCGCTCGCGACGGGTTCGTAGGGGTAATCGCTGACGCCGCTCGCCGGAATCGCGACGCGGAACGTGTAGGTGATCGACTCGGTCGTGCGCTCGAACGTGTAGCGGTAGCTGTAGCGCCCGCCGGCCGAACCAGCGCGGACGTCGGTGTAGATCATCCAGCGCCTGCCCTCGAGGTACTCGAGCTGGAGCGGCAGCCCGCCGGCAGCGATGTGCCCGCCGTAGACGCGGCCGCTGAAGGTGATCGTGTGGTGATTGGTCGTCGTGCGCGGCGTGATCGCGAGCGTGATCCGCGGCCGCACGAGCAGCGCGACACTCGCGAGCGCGGCCGGCTGCGTCGCGTTCGGATCCGAGCGGTAGCTGAGCGTCACATCGCGCGAGGGACCGGCCGGAAGCGTGTAGCTGAAGGACCCGTCGGCGCCGGTCTGGACGCTCGCGTAGCTCGGTTGCGCAGTGGCGCTGGGCGCCGCGATCGCGAGCTCGAGCGTCGCGCCGCCGATCCCACTGCCGGCGCATTCGAGCTCTCCCTCGAGCGTCGCACCGGCACCAAGCGCGACCGTCTCCGTCGCGTGTCCGGCGAGCTGAGCTATCAGCTGAGGATCGCTGCAGCTGCTGGCGCCAGCGCCGGTACTGGCGCTCGCCCCCGCGCCACTGGCGACCGGGGCGGTCGGGGCGGAGGTCGCGACCGCGGTCCCGTTCGCGTTGCTCGCGAGCACCTGGACCTCGAGCTGGGAGTCGGCGTCGGCGCTACCCACCTGGTAGCTGGCGCCGTTCGCGCCCGCGATCGGCGTACAGAGACTGACGCTCGGGGTGCAGCGCTGCCACTGGTAGGCGATCGCCGTCGGGGCCGGCGTCCAGCTCCCCGGACTCGCGGTGAGCGTGGCGCCGATCGCCGGCGTTCCGCTGACCGCGGGCGCCCCGCCCTGGGGCGCATTGAGCGTCTCGATCGTGCCGCTCCAGACGGTCGCTGTGGTGGCGCCGTCGGTAACCGTCACGAGCACGCTGTGGTCGCCGTCGACGAGCTGGGTCGTATCGAGCGAGAGCTGGCCCGCGCCCTGGAGTACCTGGGCGCTCACCAGCGCGTTGCCGTCGACGCTGAGCGTCGCCGTGTATGTCGCGCTCGCGTTCGCGAGGAAGTCGATCGCGACGGTCCCGGACAGCTCGCCGCCCGCGATCAGGCTGCCGGTTACGTTCGTCGGATCGGGATCGACGTCGGCTCGAGCGATGTTCGCCGCGAGTGCGAGCACGGCGACGACCGCAGCGAGCAGCGCCCGCCGGCCTTGCCCACGTAGAGAAGCGCGCATTGGCCGTCCTCCGACGTCGACCGCCGCGCGGGACGGCGGCGGTGGCGCGAGTATTCGCAAACTGCGCGCGGCGCGCAGCGCGAATCCCGCTCTATGCGCTCAAAACGGCGCTGCGGTGAGCTCGGCGAAGAGCTCGCGGCAGCCGCGCTCGATCAGCGCGAACGTCCGCTCGAACTCCGCCTCGGAGCCGCCGTAGGGATCCGGCACGTCCTCATCGGGGACGAGAAGCCTAACCTTCAACCTCGACTCGACATCGAGAGTCATGTCGCGCAGCGCGCGCAGATGCGAATGGTCGAGCGCCACGATCACGTCATAACTCCCCAGGTCCCCCGGCTCGACGCGCCGCGCCACCCCCTCGATCTCATAGCCGTGCCCTGCCGCGACCCGCACCGCCAGCTCCTGCGCCGGCTCGCCCTCATGCCAGGAACCGGTCCCAGCCGAGTCGATCGCGAACTCCGAGCCAAGCCCCGCCTCCCCCACGATCTTGCGCATCACCGCCTCAGCGGTCGGCGAGCGGCAGATATTCCCCGTGCAGACGAACAGGATTCGCTGCGGTGTCCCGCCTTCGGCGGGCCATCCTCGCCTGCTCACACGCTGCTCCCTAGAACCATCCATACGCTCACCACCACCCTACCTAGAGCGCACAAACCGCCTAAACCCAAGCCGGTACGCCAGACCCCGATAACGCAAGACCCCTACCCGCACCCGCACCCGCATGAAGCCAGCGAGGAGGCCGGACCAGAACGCCCCCGCCTCAGCGGCTCGCCCTACGTCCGGCATCCTCGAGCTCAAGCACGGCCAAAAACGCCTCCTGGGGCACCTCGATGCGCCCGACCTGCTTCATCCGCTTCTTGCCTTCCTTCTGCTTCTCGAGCAGCTTGCGTTTGCGCGTGATGTCGCCGCCGTAGCACTTTGCGATCACGTCCTTGCGGAAGGCCTTCACGGTCTCGCGCGCGATCACGCTCGAGCCGATCGCCGCCTGGATCGGGACGTCGTACTGCTGGCGCGGGATCTTTGCGCGCAGGCGCTCGGTCAGCATGCGCCCGAGGTCGTAGGCCTTGTCGCGGTGAACGACGATCGACAGCGCATCGACGGGGTCGCCGCCGAGCAGGACGTCGAGCTTGACGAGCTTCGAGGGACGCATGTCGGCGAGCTCGTAGTCGAGCGACGCGTAGCCGCGCGTGCGCGACTTCAGCTGGTCGAAGAAGTCGAGCACGATCTCGGCGAGCGGCAGGTCATAGAGGATCTGGACGCGCTCGGGCGAGAGGTAGTGAAGGCCCAGGTGGATGCCGCGGCGCTCCTGGCAGAGCTCCATCACCTGGCCGATGTACTCGCGCGGGCAGATGATCGTGGCGTGGATGAAGGGCTCGCGGATCTCAGCGATCCGCGCCGGATCGGGCATGTCCGAGGGGTTGTGGACCTCGAGCTCCTCGCCGTCGGTCAAGCTCACCTGGAAGCCGACGGACGGCGTCGTCGCCAGCAGCTCGAGGTTGTACTCGCGCTCGAGACGCTCGCGCACGATATCCATGTGCAGCAGGCCGAGGAAGCCGACGCGGAAGCCGAATCCGAGCGCGTCTGATGTCTCGGGCTCCCACGACAGCGCGGCATCGTTGAGCGCGAGCTTCTCGAGCGCGTCGCGCAGCTCAGGGAAGCTCTCGGAGTCGAGTGGGAAGAGGCCGCAGAACACCATCGGCTTGACGTCGCGGTAACCGGGTAGCGCCTCTGTCGCCCCGTGCGAGCGCCTTGTCAGGGTGTCGCCGACGCGTAGCTGCGTCACGTCCTTGAGCCCGGTGATCAGGTAGCCGACCTCGCCCGCGTGCAGCTCCTCGGTCGGTGTCATGCCCGGCGCGAAATAGCCGATCTCGTCGATCTCGGCATTCGTGTGCGAGGCCATCGCACGGATCGCCTCGCCCTTGCGAAAGACGCCGTCGACGACGCGCACGTAGGCGACGACGCCGCGGTACTGATCGAACTGCGAGTCGAAGATCAACGCGCGCGGCGCCCCGTCGACATGACCCGACGGTGGCGGGACGCGCTGCACGATCCGCTCGAGCACCTCGTCGATTCCCGCCCCCGTCTTCGCCGAGATCGCGAGCACGTCACCCGGGTCATCACCGATCAACTCGCTGATCTCCGCCGCGACGCGTTCGGGCTCCGCGCCCGGGAGGTCGATCTTGTTGAGCGTCGGGATCAGCTCGAGGCCCGCCTCGACCGCCATATAGGTGTTGGCGACGGTTTGCGCTTCGACGCCCTGCGAGGCGTCCACGACGAGGACGGCGCCCTCGCATGCCGCGAGCGAGCGCGACACCTCGTAGGTGAAGTCGACGTGACCGGGCGTATCGATCAGGTGCAGCTGGTAGTTCTGGCCGTCGCGCGCCTGGTAGAGGACGCGGACAGCCTGCGCCTTGATCGTTATCCCGCGCTCGCGCTCGAGGTCCATCGAGTCGAGCACCTGCGCGCGCATCGCACGCTTGGAGACCGTGTGCGTCATCTCGAGGATGCGGTCGGCGAGCGTCGACTTGCCGTGGTCGATGTGGGCGATGATGCAGAAGTTGCGGATGTGGGCTTGATCAGGCATGGCTGGGGATTCAGCGTACTGTGCGGCCCTCCGGCCGCACGCGCCGCAGCTAGGCTGATGGCGTGAGTGTGGCGCTGACGCGTGACGAGGCCTGGGAGTTGCTCTGCGAGTGGGTGCAGAGCGCGCCGCTGCGCCGCCACTGCCTGGCCGTCGAGGCAGCGCTCCGCGCGTATGCGCAGCGCGACGGCGCCGATGTCGAGCTCTGGGGCGTCACTGGACTCCTGCACGACGCCGACTACGAGCGCTACCCGGACCTCGAGACCGGGCACCCGCGGATCATCATCGCCGAGCTCGAGCGCCGCGACGCGCCGCCTGAGATGGTGCGCGCGATCGCCGCCCACGCCGACTACCTCGGCGTCGAGGCCCAGACCCCGCTCGAGCTGACACTGCGCGCGGTCGACGAGCTGTCGGGCTTCATCGTCGCCTGCGCGATGGTGCGCCCCGAGCGCCTGAACGGACTGACGCCGAAGTCGGTGCGCAAGAAGCTGCGCCAGCCATCCTTCGCAGCAGCCGTCAACCGCGAGGAGCTCGAATCATCCGCAGCGGCGCTCGGCGTCGACTTCGACGAGCACGTCGCGTTCGTTGCGGCCGCGCTCGAGGGCCAGGCGCAGGCGCTCGGCCTGGCCTAGACGGGCGCCTGCGCGAGCGAGTCGACGACGACGTCGGCCTGGTCGAGCACGACGCCTTCGATCGAGGAGATCCCGATCGTGAAGCAGCCCGCGGCGACCGCCGCGGCGACGCCGGTCGGCGAATCCTCGAGCACGGCCGTGCGCTGCGGGCGCACGCCGAGCGCTTCGCAAACGAGCAGGTAGATGTCGGGGGCGGGTTTTGGATGAGGGACTTCGTCCCCGGTCAGAGTGGCAGCGAATGTGTCTCGCCTGACGCCGGCGGTAGCGAGCGCCTGCTCGACGAAGTCGCGATTGGAGTTCGACGCGAGCCCGAGCGGAATGCCCTGCGCGCGCAGCCGCGCGAGCAGCTCGAGTGCACCAGGCAGGGGGTCGGCGCTGACGGCGATCTCCTCGAGCGCGAGGTCTTGCAGCTCGCGCAAGAGCGCCGGTCCCTCCCCAGGCAGCTCCAGCAGCCGCTCGAGGTTCGCCTCCGCGAGCGCCCCGGCGGAGCCGAGCATCGCGCGCTTGTCCTCGATTGTGAACTCGCGGCCGCGTCTGGCCCAGATGCGCTGCTCGGCGCGCGTCCAGGCCGTCTCGGTGTCGAGCAGCAGGCCGTCGTTGTCGAAGATCACGGCGTCGAAGATCGGCTTCACCCGTGTAGTAGTATCATGCGATGCTCACCGTCCCTGAAGTCGCTCGCCGCGTCGGCCGCGACCCGGAGACGGTCCGACGCTGGATCCGCGCCGGCAAGCTCCCGGCGCGCAAGATCGGCACGCAGCACGTCATCGAGGAGACCGACCTCGACGCGCTCTACGCCGATCCTGACGATCCGCCGGTGCCGGAGGCGCTGCGCTACTTCGCCTCTGGGCGGCCGCAGCCCAACTGGGAAGCCGTTATTCGCAAGCACCGCGACAGCCACTGATGCTGGTTGTGGACGCGTCGATAGCGGTTCGTGCGAGCCACCGCGACGGCGGTTTCGCCGCGTTGCGTGACCCCGACCTCTACGCGCCGCCGCTGATGTGGTCAGAAGCACGCTCGGCGCTGCACGAGCTCGCCTGGCGCGGCGAGATCGCGACCGAGGATGCTCATGACGCGCTCGGCCGGCTCGAGCGCTGCCCGGTGAAGGCGACAGAGCACCGCGACCTTGCCGAGACAGCCTGGCGGATCGGGGACGAGCTCGGCTGGGCGAAGCTCTACGACGCCGAGTACCTAGCGCTCGCGCGGCTGCTCGGCTGTCGCGTCGTCACACTCGACGGCCGCCTGCTGCGCGCTGGCGCTCGGCTCGGCCTCGTCGTGGCACCGACCGAGGGTTAGGACCGCCGGAAGCGACCGAACAGCATCTGCTCGACCTGGAAGGCCTCGGGGATCTTCATCCGCAGGACCGTGCGCATGTAGAGCCAGCCGCCGACCGCGGCGGCGCCGCCAACCTCGACGACCTGCGCCGGGACCGAGCCGCCGAGGACTGCGTCGAGCAGGCGCCAAACGAGCCATGCGGCTAGCGCCATGAAGGCGGATGCGGCGAGG
Organism: Solirubrobacteraceae bacterium; assembly: GCA_050010595.1. Lineage (GTDB taxonomy): Bacteria > Actinomycetota > Thermoleophilia > Solirubrobacterales > Solirubrobacteraceae > Palsa-513. The sequence goes on along the minus strand of JBEKKS010000018.1, from coordinate 37,261 downwards.
ACCCGGGCCGTGATCATCAGCGTCTGGGGCCCCTCGAGGCGGCCGTTGAAGCCCGTCCGCAGACGGCGCAGCAGCAGCACGGTCATCACGACGTTGCCCGCGAGCGTGCCGAGGATCAGGCCCGAGATGCCAAACGGCTTGTAGAACCCGAGGCTGATGATGATGTCGATCGTCATGTTGAGCGCCGCGAACCCGGTCGGGATCCAAGGCCTCTGTAGCGCGAAGAACGTGCGCGTCAGCAACAGGTTCAAGCCGCCGAACGGGAGGCTCGCGGCGAACCAGATCAGCGCAATCGACGCGAGGTGCGTCGAGTAGTTGTTGAACTGGCCGTGCTGGTAGACAAGCCTGATCACCGGCGTCGCGAACACCATCAGGAACGCCGCGGCGGGGATCAGCATCAGGTTTATCTGGCGCATCCCGATCGCGAGCGCTCGGCGCATGCCGACCGGGTCGCGCTCGGAGGCCATCCGGCTGAGCGTCGGGAAGAGGACGGTCGCGACCGCGACGCTGAAGATGCCCTGCGGAAGCATGTAGATGCGGAACGCCTGGTCGATCGCGCGCGGCACTTGCGCGTTGACGAGACCGCCGAACGCCGAGTTGATCAGCTGGTCGAGGTTGACGATGCCGAGCCCGATCGTCACCGGCAGCATCAGCGCAAAGACCTGGCGTACGCGCGGGTCGTGGCGGTTGATGTGCAGCGAGAGGCGGAAGTCGATCCGCGTCAGCGCGCTGAGCACTAGCAGCATCTGCACGACCGTCGCGGCAAGGATCGCGATCGCGTACGCCTCGATCCCGTAATGGCTCGAGGAGTACTTCGGGTGCAGGTAGACCGTCAGGACGATGATCACGAGGTTCCAGATCGCCGGCGCGACGGCCGCCATCGTGAAGCGCTGGAAGGACTGGAGGATTCCGGTGAAGAGGCTCGTCAGCCCGAGCAGCAGCACGACCGGGAAGAGGATCTGCGAGAGCAGCACCGCGATCCCGCGCTGACTCGAGAGGCTCGAGGCGAGGAACAGGGGCATGATCACGCCCGCCGCGAGGACGAAGAAGGCGGTGATCGCGGCTAGCGCGATCAGCATGATCCAGAGCAGCGAGGAGGCGAGCTCCATCGCCTCGCGGCGCTTGCCCTGGCGCAGCAGGTCGGTGAACACGGGCACGAACGCGGCCGACAGCGCGGCGTTGGCAAACAGGTTCGCGACGAGGTTCGGGATCTGGAAGGCGAGCGTGAACGCCGAGGCCGCCGGCGTGGTGCCGAACAGGGCAGCCGCGACGATCTCGCGGATCAGGCCCGCGACGCGCGAGAAGGCGGTCGCGATCGAGAAGATCGCAGTGTTGCGCGCGACTCGCCCTGGCTGACCCGTGTCTGCCGCACGCCTGGCGGCTGGAGTACTGGCGCTCAACGCCAGCTATAGTAAGGCGCGAGGCGGCATCGGTTCGCCTTACCCGCACATGGCAAACATCGCGTCACAGAAGAAGCGCATCCTCCGCTCCGAGCGCGAGCGGATCGAGAACCTTCAGCACACCTCGGCGATCAAGACCTACTTCCGCCGGCTGGAGGCCGCCGTCGGCGAAGGCGACACCGAGCGTGTCGCGAGCGAGCATCGCACGTTGATCTCGAAGATCGACAAGGCAATCAAGACGGGCGCGCTGCATCGCAACACGGGTGCCCGCAAGAAGTCCCGCGCCGCGCGCGTCGCTCGCCGGCTCGGCTGAGCCGGGCACGCACGTGCCTTTCGGCGCAGCGATAGCTCTGATCCCGTTGGTGCTCGGGGCGAGCACCCACCACCGCCACGGTGCCTTCATTGGCCTGATCCTGCTGCTGATCATCATCGGCGTCGGCGGCTATTTCATCGGACGGCGCCGGCGCAGGCGCGTCGAGCCACCACGCGAGGACGACTCCCGCTGGGGCAGGTAGGTGGACTCGCCCCTAAGTGGCGATCTGCGTGATCGTGCGCAGGGCGAGCGTGTCCGGGTCAAGTGACGATTGACCGCGGGAGTTGAGCTCGAGGTCGGCGAGCGCCGTGATTGCGCGGCGCAGCTTCGCGGGGTCGCTGCGGCTGACGTCGCTGACGAACTGCGCGGACGCCTTGGGCGGCATCCGCAGGGATGCACGAACCTTCGCCACGGGCGTACCGGATTCGAGCTGGAGCGCGACCGCGAGCGCCTCGCGCAGCCGTCGCGTCATCCAGTAGCCGAGCGACTCGACGCGCTCGCCCTGCTCGCGTAGCTGGAGGTAGACGCGGATCGCGCTCGCAAGGTCGCCGGCGACGACCGCGTCGGCGAGCGCCCAGACCTTCTGCTCGGCAGAGCGCACGAGCCGCTCGCTCAGCGCCTGCGCATCGAGCGAGGCGCCGGGCCCGAGCTCGGTCGAGAGCTTCTCGAGCTCGCGCACGAGCCGCGCCTGGCGCGTGCCGATCGCCTGGACGAGCGCGCGCGCCGCTGCCTGGTCAAGCGTCAGCCCCATCTCTGCGGCGCGCGCCATCAACCATTGCGGCAGATCCCACTCCTTAACCGCCTTCTCCGCAGCGATGTCGCCGCCTGCAGCCCTGACGAGCGTGTGCAGAAGCTCCGGCGCCTTGGCGCGGCCGTCCTCGAGCGCGAAGAACGCGATCGTCGTCTCCGGTGGTATCGCGTCGAGTGGCGCGGCGAGGTGCGCCTTCACGTCGGCCTCGCTCCAGCGCTCGCAGCCCTCGGCAACGATGCAGCGCCAGCCCGTCGCGAGCGTCAGCGCCGCAAGCAACGCGCCCGCTTCCTGAGGGCTGGACGCGGACTCCAGTGGACCGCCGCCGTCCTGCGCCAGGCGACGCAGCCCGGCGCGACGCTCGCCGACGCGAGCGTGGTCATCGCCGTGGATCAGGTAGGCGGGCTTGAGCGCCGGCATGCGTCTCAGCTTAAGGCCGCGGCGAGCGCGCCTTCACGGTCGTCGCGCTCGCGAGCACCGCCGCCAGCCCGAAGTCGACGAGCACGCCATAGGCGAGGTTGCCGGTGTGATCGAGCAGCTTGACCAGCAGTAGCACCAGCACCAGCCCGGAGAGCGCGAGGCTTCGGCGCCTCCGCGCGCGTCCCTGCGGCTCGCCCGCGAACGTCAGGAACGCCCAGTCGACGAGTACGGCAACCGTCGCAAGCAGCGCGCACACGCCCCACTTCGAGTTGGGTGCGTCGGTCGCCGAGAAGTGCAGGCCGTAGAACGAATGCCACGGCAGGACGACAAGCGAGGCGATCAGCAGAGCCGCCGCCGCGAGGATCAAGAAGTCAGGCCGGCGAAGCCGCACGGCACGAGCCTAGCGCCGGCCCGGCGTCGCGCGTCCCCGCGCGACGCCGGCTACCGCTGGCCCGTCTCTAGACGGCCTTGACTGCGGTTGACTTGCCCTGCGAGATCGCCCACGCGCCGTAGGTCACGACGAGCGCGACGATGATGTCGACGAAGCAGCCCCAACCGAGATAGCTCGTGTGGGAGATCAGCTTGATCAGCAGCAGCAGGACGACAAGCCCGCCTGCTGCGGCCCGCGTGAGCTCGCGCCCGAGTGGCGTCGTCGGGATCGCTGTCTCAGGGCTGAAGACCTGCAGCGCCCAGTCGACGAGGATCACGATCGCCACGATCAGCGCGAGGATGCCCCAGATCGAGTCCGGGGAGCTCGTCGCGGCAGCCGTGTAGGTGTACGGCCCGTACGAGTACGAGTAGAACGGAAGTGCGAAGAGGAAGATGATCAGCAGGATGCTCCCGCCCCCGACCATCCAGTCCTCCCGACTGAGCTTCGAGAAGTCCAATGTGCCCTCCTAATTGCTTGCCTGGATGCGGCGCAGTGTATGGGGAGCGCCGGAGCAGTGCAATGCGACTTGCGCCGGGCCTGGGCGCCTAGCGCACGACGACGTTCACGAGCTTGCCGGGCACGACGACGACTTTCACGATCTCGTGGCCATCGACGTGGGCGCGGACATTGGGCTGGGCGAGCGCCAGTGCCCGCAACTCCTCCTCGTCGCTGCCGCTCGGGGCCTGCACGCGGTCGCGGAGCTTGCCGTTGACCTGACAGACGAGCTCGTAGGTCTCGCGCTCGAGCAGCGCCGGGTCCGCCGCCGGCCACGGCTGCTCCCAGACGCGCGCGCCGGTCAGCTTCTCGTAGGCGTCGGCGGCGGTGTGGGGCGCGAACGGGAAGATCAGCGAGGCGGCGCTCGCGAGCGCGAAGCGCAGCGCGCCGTCGCTCGCCTGCGAGCGCAGGCGGGAGGACTCGTTGACGAGCTCCATCACAGCCGAGATCGCGGTGTTGAACGCGAAGCGACCGTCGAGATCGAAGGTGACCTTCGCGATCGCCCAGTGCGCTTTGCGCAGCAGCTCGAGATCGGCGCCTTGCGGCGAGGCCGGCGGGTCGACCGCATCGGTCGCCTCGGCCGTCTCTGCGGCGAGGCGCCAGAGCCGCGCGAGAAAGCGGTGGACGCCCTCGAGGCCCTCGTCGGACCAGTCAGCGTCGTGCTCGACCGGGCCGATGAAGAGGATGTAGGAGCGGGCAGTGTCGGCGCCGTAGCGTTCGACGATCGACTGCGGCGAGACTACGTTGCCACGCGACTTCGACATCTTCGCCCCGTCGCGCGTGATCATCCCCTGCGTGAAGAGCGCGGCGAACGGCTCCTGGAATGACAGGTGGCCGAGGTCGGCGAGCGCCTTCGTGAAGAAGCGCGCGTACATCAAGTGCAGGATCGCGTGCTCGACGCCGCCGATGTACTGATCGACAGGCATCCACTCGGCGAGGACCTTCGGGTCCCAGGCCGCATCCTCGTTGCGCGCGTCGCAGTAGCGCATGAAGTACCACGAGGAGTCGACGAACGTGTCCATCGTGTCGGTCTCGCGCCGCGCCGGGCCGCCGCAGGCAGGACATGTGGTCGCGACCCAGTCCTCGGCAGCGGCGAGCGGTGAGCGGCCCTTCGGCGCGTAGTCCTCGATCTCGGGCAGCAACACCGGCAGGTCCTCCACCGGAACGGGCACGATGCCGCAGTCGCCCTCGCAGTGCACGACCGGGATCGGGCAGCCCCAGTAGCGCTGGCGCGAGACGAGCCAGTCGCGCAGGCGGAAGTTGACCGCCCCCGAGCCACGCCCAGCCGCCTCGAGCCAGGCGATGATCTTCGACTTTGCCTCCCGGTTAGGGAGGCCATCAAAATCGGCGCCCGAGTTCGTGAGCGGACCCTCGCCGCCGTAGGGCAGCTCGCCGCCCTCGACCACGCGGCGCACCTCGAGGCCGTAAGCCCGCGCGAAGTCGTAGTCGCGCTCGTCGTGGGCGGGCACCGCCATGATCGCGCCGGTCCCGTACTCCATCAGCACGTAGTCGGCGACAAACATCGGGATCGACTCGCCGTTGACCGGGTTGAGCACGCTGCGCCCGAGCGGCACCCCCGTCTTCGCCTTGTCGAGCGCACCACGCTCGGCGTTCGATGCAGTGAGCGCGCGGTTGACGTAGTCGCGGACCTCCTGCTCGTGCTCGGTGCCCGCTGCGAGTCGCAGCACGTCCGGGTGCTCGGGCGCCATCACGAAGAAGGTCGCGCCGAACAGGGTGTCGGGGCGTGTCGTGAAGACCGGGTAGTCGACGTCGAGGTCGGGCTGGTGGAACGCGACCCGTGCGCCCTCCGAGCGGCCGATCCAGTTGCGCTGCATCGTCTTGACGTGCTCGGGCCAGTCGATCGTCGCGAGATCGTCGAGTAGGCGCTGCGCGTAGTCGGTGATCTTGAAGAACCACTGCTCGAGCTGGCGCAGCTCGACGACCGCGCCGCAGCGCTCGCAGCGCCCGTCGATCACCTGCTCGTTGGCCAGCACCGTCTGGTCGTGCGGGCACCACTTGACCGCCGCCTCGCGGCGCTCGGCGAGACCGGCCTTGAAGAGCTCGAGAAAGATCCACTGCGTCCAGCGGTAGTAGCGCGGATCGCAGGTTGCGAGCTCGCGCGACCAGTCGATCGAGATCCCCCACTCACGGAACTGGCGCTGGAAGGAGGCGATCGACGCGTTCGTCGCATCGCGCGGGTGCACCCCGGTCGCGATCGCGTTGTTCTCGGCCGGCAGGCCGAACGCGTCATAGCCCATCGGGTGCAGCACCTCATCGCCGCAACGGCGGCGGAAGTGAGCGATCGCGTCACCAACCGAGTAGACCTTGAGATGGCCGATGTGCGGCTCGCCGCTCGGGTAGGGCAGCATCTCGAGCACGTAGGAGCGCGGACGCTCGCCCGCCTGGGCGTTGGAGACCTCCCAGGTGCGCTCCTGTGCCCAAACTGCCTGCCAGCGCGGTTCGATCTCGCTCGGGTCGTAATGCTGATCGGTCATCGGCACCCAGGTTATCCGGGCTCACCGGCGGCGGCCGCCTCGAGCACGCGAGCTACCGAGCTCGGCCGCGACAGGAACGGCCAGTCATCGGTGTCGATCTCGTACGTGCTCGCGCAGGGGCTCTGCTCGACCATTCGCCGCTGCAGCGCGAGCGGGATCGCGTGGTCGCGCAGGCAGTAGACGTAGACGCGGTCGGCAGCGGCCGGCGCCCGCGCGCCGAGCGTGACGGGTGTCCCGAGTGGGGCGAGCGGCTGCGGGCGCGTGAGCTGGAGCGCCCAGTCGAGCTGGCGCCGCGGCGCGCAGTTGAGCAGCGCGCCGGCCATCGCTTTCTCGCTCAGCACGCCGACCTCGCCCTCGATCATCAGGTTGGGCGATACCTGGTCGTCGGCGTTCTCGGGCAGCCGCGTGAGGTCGAGTAGCGACTGACCGTCCCGCGGGAGGAACGCGGCGAGGTAGACGAGCCGGGCGATCCGCTCTGGCTCGCGCGCCGCGACCTGGGTGATGACGATGCCCCCGAGGCCATGGCCGACGAGGATCGCAAGCTCACCGGCGTCCGCGAGCTCTTCGCAGACGCGCTCGACGTAGCGCTGCAGTGATACATCGCCGACGGGCGTCCTGTCGCGCCCCGAGCCTGGGAGGTCGGGCGCCCTGACATCGTGGCCTTCGCGCTCGAGCAGCTCGGCAACCGGCTCCCAGCACCACCCGCCGGCGAACGCCCCATGGACAAGGATGAAGGTCGCCATTTGCCGGTCGCCGCCCAGTCTATTCGGGGCGACGCCAATCCCCTTGACAGGTGAGTGATGAGTCACTATTTTGTGAGTGTCTAGTCACTATCGCGCCTGGGAGGTGGACTGTGGGTCGTTCAACGGAGCGTCGGACGCTGATCGTGGTGTCGCTGGCACTGTTCATGGTCGCGCTTGACAATCTCGTCGTGACGGTCGCGCTACCGAGCATCCGCCACTCGTTCGGGAGCTCGGTTCAGGCGCTCGAGTGGACGGTCAACGCCTACACGCTGAGCTACGCCGTCCTGCTGCTGACCGGCGCTGCGCTCGGCGATCGCCTCGGCCGCCGGCGCGTGTTCGTCGCCGGGCTCGCTCTCTTCACCGTCGCCTCGGCGGCTGCCGCATTCGCTCCAACGACGGGCCTGTTGATTGTCGCGCGGGCGGTACAGGGCGCGGGTGCGGCGATTGCGACGCCGCTGACGCTGACGCTGCTCGCCGAGGCGTTCCCGGCGGAGCGGCGTGGCGCCGCGATCGGCGTGTGGTCAGCGATCGGCGGCACCGCGGTCGCGCTCGGGCCACTCGTCGGCGGCGCGGTGATCAGCACGCTCAACTGGCACTGGATCTTCCTGATCAACGTCCCGGTCGGCCTCGCGCTGCTGCCGTTCGCCGCCCGCGGCCTGCAGGAGAGCCACGGTCCCTACGGGCAACTCGACCTGCGCGGTCTCACGCTCGGTTCGCTCGGACTGCTCGGCATCGTCTACGGCCTCGTGCACTCACAGACCGTCGGCTTCACCAATCCGACCGTGATCGCCGCGCTCAGCGCCGGCGCCTTGCTGCTTTGCGCGTTCGTCGTCTGGGAGTTGCAGACCGAGCAGCCGATGCTGCCGATGAGCTTCTTTGCCAAGCGCAGCTTCGCGGTAACCAACGCGGCCTCGCTCGCGATGTACTTCGGCATGTTCGGCTCGATCTTCTTCCTCACGCAGGACCTGCAGGTCGTGCTCCACAACAGCGCGCTGCAGGCAGGGTTGAAGCTGTTGGCGTGGACGGGAGCGACGATGATCGTCGCGCCGATCGCGGGCGTCCTCTCGGCGCGCTTCGGCGCCCGCCCGTTCCTCGTCGCCGGGCTTGCCTCACAGGCGCTGGCGCTCAGCCTGCTGGCGGCGACAGCGAGCACGACTACCCCTTACACGACGCTGCTGCTTCCGTTCGTCCTCGCCGGCAGCGGAATGGGCCTCTTCTTCGCCCCATCCGCAAATGCGGTGCTGGCCGCCGTCCACGCCCAGCAGGCGGGCCAAGCCTCGGGCGCGACAAACACGATCCGCGAGGTCGGCGGCGTGTTCGGCGTGGCGGTCCTGGCGAGCGTGTTCGCTGCCCACGGAAGCTACGCGACCCACGCCGCGTTCCTGGACGGGCTCGTGCCGGCGGTCTGGGTCGGCTCGGCCGTGCTCGCGCTCTTCGCGGTGCTCGTCGCACTAGTGCCCTGGGAGGCGCGCTCGACCGCCGCGACTGTGCCCGCCGGCGCGAGCGACGCGGTGGCGGCCTGAGGCCCGGCGACGGGCGCGTTGCGCGCGGTGATCGGCCCGACGGGTCGTTGTAACATGGCGCGTGCCGCTAAGCGCGGCACGCGACTTGCGGGGCTATAGCTCAGCTGGGAGAGCGCTTGCATGGCATGCAAGAGGTCGTCGGTTCGAGCCCGACTAGCTCCATTGGTGCGACTGGCCGGTACCGGCAGGCCGACCGGCCGCCGTTTTGGTGCGGCGCCGCCCAGTCCGTTGCGCCCAGCAGCGAGCCCGGATAGGTCCGGCCTTGCGGCGTAGGCTCCAAGCATGCCCACCCCTTGGTCTCGTAGGCGCCGCGCAGTGCGGGAGCCGGCCGTGCTCATTGGCGACCCACGAGTCGAGAATTGGGAAACCGTCAGCACGTTCGATGAAGAGACGACCGCGTTGGCGTGGCGTGACCAGCTGCGCAGCATGGGCGTCGAGGCTGTTTGCGCTGCCGACCACCCGCTCGACCGATTCGGTCGCGGCGATGTCTACCTTGTCGTTCCGCCCGACCAGTGGTCGCGCGCGAACGAGATCATCGACAACCTCGAGTGACGCGCTCGCGCGACTTGGAGTCAATCGGCTGGCTCACCACTCCCCCGTCCTAACCGCATCTGCGACGCGCTGGGTTTCGATGAATGCAACTGTCGCCGCTGCGGCGCAAGATCCCCCAATTCGCGGCAAGAAAGTTGTTCGAGACTCGCAAGACATGCGCTTCGAAGCTGTAGCGTGGGCGTCGAAGGGCGGATGGTGGGATCGGCGCCAAGGGACCGGTAGCTCCATTTGACTTTCGAGCGCACATCCCCGTCTCGGAGGTCAACATGAAGCTCTCGTCCGTTCTCAGTCCTTCCACCTCAGGCCGTTGGCGGGACCTCGGCCACGCCGGGTCAGCCGCCCCGCGGGGCGAGGGCTGTAGTGAGGCGCTTACATGCTCGGCGGTGCCAGGAGGGCAATCATGACGACGACAACGGCTGCGCCCGACAGCGTGCAACGCTTGCAGGCGCTCCAGCGCGCCAACGAGGTTCGAGTCGTGCGGGCAGCGCTGAAGCGGGAGATCGCGACCGGCGTGACGAGTACCGAGCAAGCGCTCCTCAGCGGCGCGCCGGAGATCCAGAGCATGCCCGTCATCGACCTGCTGATGAGCCAGCGCGGCTGGGGCCGCGCCCGCTGTCGTTGGTTTCTGAGGGCGATCCCGCTGTCGGAGAGCAAGACGATCGGATCGATGACCGATCGCCAGAAACATCTAGTGCTAGCGACGCTGCGACCCCGGGCGACGCACGGTTGATGGTCACGGCACCGCGGCGACCGTGATCGGCATCTGGCGAGGCTGAGGCAGCTAATCCAGCTTTGCAATCCCGACAGCGGCCAGTGCGAGCCCTATCACCAGGAAGGCCAACCAGGGCCAGCGCCGGTCGAAGTACCTCGCGCCGCCCGTCACCTGCCGTCGCAGCAGGCGACTCAAGACAGCACCCCGAATCCGAAAGAGGCGCCCACGAACGCTCGCCGGGTTGACGAACAAAACGCTGCTGCTCAGCACGAGCACCGATCCCACGACCACATCGATGATTGTGTCTACGGACTGGGCGATGGACTCAGGGTCCCACAATCCCGACACTCGCACGCCCGGGTGGGGCTACCTGGGTGTGGGCATCGGTGAGGCGTTGTCTCATCGGTGAACGGGCGCGTCAGTTGCGCGGCGCCGCCGCCTAGTGCTTCTTGTGCTTGCGCGGGGCGTTCGAGGCGAGGTCGGCGACTTCGAGACCGGCGCCGTCCTGCCATGTCAGGAACCCGCCGCCGCTGCTGTTGAGCGCAAGGTTGGCAGACCCGCTGTAGCTGTCGCCGAACTTGGCGATGGTCCCCTTGTTCGTGAAGCTCGTGCCGCCGTTGGTCGACACCCAGAGGCGCATCTCACCGCCGCCAGCGCTGCTGAACTTCGGCCATACGACTGCGACGTCGCCAGTGCTCGCGTTCTCGTTGATCGTGCCGCCATCGTGAAGTGAGGTGTCGGCCTGCGGGTCGGTCACGAGCGTCTTGGCAGCGCCGAAGGTGTTTGTGGTCGGGTTGAACTGCTCGACGTTGAGCACGGATGGCGTGTCGTTCAACTTGCCGGCGGGGTAGGCCTCGTAGGCAAGGAAGAGGCCCTTTGGGCCGCTGGCGAGCTGCGGCAGATAGCCGTCACCGACAAGCGTCGAACTGCTCGTCCAAGCGTCGATCGGCTGCGCGACCGTGCCGTTCCCAGTCGTCTGACGGTAGAAGTAGACCTGAGAGGGAGTACTGAGGTTCCAATAGGCCTCGAGCGGAAAGCCGTCAGGCTGCTGGCCGATGCTCGCGCCTCCGACCCCGCCGGCTCCGGGGTTGGTGAACTCGAAGCCGGTCATCTGGCTGCCGCCGCCGACGAGGTTGGTCGGCAGCCACGAATAACCGACCCCCGGGTTGCTCGAGGCGATGTCGAAGTAAGCGACCGGCGGGGTTTCGGTCAGGTAGGGCTCGTTGGGCTCGAGCAGCACGCCGTCAACGCTTGTCTCGCCCGCATAGTCGTTCGGGGCGTTTACGTCGACCGGTGCGCTGAAGGTCTGCCCGCCGTTCGTCGAGACCCAGTAGACGATGTCGTCGAGGACGTAACGCGGAGCGACGACCCACACCTCATTGCCGGCAGCGAGCGCGACATACGGCTGGCTCGTGCCGCCATCGCTGTCGTTGGACGCCGCTGGTAGCGGCAGCGTGACCGGCGTCGTACAGCGGCCGTTCACGGGGATCTTGCAGAACATCACCGAGTCCGGGGCCGACGATGACGAAGCCTTCCGAAGCCACGTGATGTAGCCGTTGCCGGCAGCATCGACAACGACCGGCCCGCTGGAATCGGCTGCCTTGTCGAGCGTATAGAGGTTCTTCGCCTGTGCGGCAGCCGTCGTCATCGTCGTAGCGACGAGCAGTGCGAGAGCGAAGACCGCGCGGCGGCCAAGGCCCCCGTGGCGAGATCGTGCCGGCATCTTAGAACCCCCTGTCCTAGTCTCTCTGACGGCCGAGCAGCGCCTGGAGGCTAGCGCAGCGCGCGGTCGCGCGCGCCGACTTGGGCGCCACGCGCGCGCGTCATGGCGCCAAGCGGTCACGAATAGCGCGTGGCTGGGAAGGCGCTCCTTGCTCACTCGTAGTGTGACGTTCATCTGACGGCAGGCCCGTAAGTTGAAGAACGCAGTTGCTATAGCCCGGCGTTCGATCGGAGGGTGCGGTGATGTCGACGATTTGGAACCTTGCGGACGACGTGCGTCGCAATCGGGTTCGCCGCGACCACGGCGCCGCGCTACCGCGTCGCGTGGCCGCTCTCGCGGCCGTGCTCAGCGTTGCCACTGCAGCGCCGGCATACGCCTCGACGCGCGACTACAGCGGGTCGATCGCCGGGGGCGGGACGATTGCGATCAAGGCGAGCTTCAAGGACGGCAAGGCGACGAGGGTGAGGATCACCTGGAGCGACGTGCCGACGACGTGCGACGGCTCGGAGATCTATTCGAGCACGACATCGGGGACGGTCAGCGGTGCGGTGGCGCTGCTCCCAGGCAACCCGTCCGCGCCCGAGCGCTCCTTCTACCCGCAGCACGCGGGCTTTTCGGGCAGCGACATCCATTGGGGAGTGTCCGGACGCTTCAACAAGTCCTACAGCAGCGCGAAGGGCTTCTTCACGTGGCAGGACATCGAGGCTGAGCCAGCTCAGATCACGAACCCGACGGGAATCAAGGCCACCTGCAACCTCGTGCAAGCCGGCGGCGCCGCGACCCTGCAGAACTTCGCGGTCACCGCGAGCTGAGGCACGAGCCGACCCCAGCACTAAGCCTTGCCCGTGGCCGCCCGGGCCGTACCTTCAGCTCAACAGCAGTGGCCTGCGGACGCGTCGCGACACGCATGCAGGCCGTGCCCCCAACCTTCGTCCTAGGTACGAGTTGCGGAGCCTGCCCGGTCTGCCCGACTGTCCAGTGGCGGATCGCCACCTAACGTCGAAGCCGACCGCGACCGATACATAACAACCGGTCGAGCGTGTCCAGCAGACCGGCTAGCAGAGCTACCCTCGACGCAAGGAGCAGCGATGACCGAGCCCGGCAATGCCGTGTCCGCGCAGGCGATCACGGCTCTGGCGGAGCCCCATGCCTCGGCTGGCGCGGTGCGTATCCGAATGTTGCGCCTGGTTGGCCTGGTTGCCTTCGCGTGTCTTGCTCTAAGCGCGGGCTCGGCTACGTTGCCCGCCGCAGCCAGTGCAGCTCCGCTCCCAGATTGCGGCAACTATGCCAACTACACCGGCAGTGGCATCCCGGCTGGCAGCGGCATCCCCCCGTGGGGATTCCACGCTTCGCAGTCGTTTCCCGGAGGAGGAAGCGGTTTCGCATGGGGCTGGGGGGACGTCAATCTGGCCACGAGCTGGATCTCCGGCAGGATCTGCGAGCAGCTCAATGGCCCAAAGGGCGTGATCGCGATCAAGGTCGGGCCGCAGATCAGCTACCAATCGCACTACGCGGTGCTCTGGGGCTACGAGGGGAACCTCATCAAGACCTCCCTGACAGTCACCTCCAGCACGGACCCCGCATGCGCGGTCGGGACGACCGGTCACATAACCATGTACGCCAGCTACAACGGCGTCCGCAGCGACAGCATGCAGTTCTTCTTTGACGCCGGCTGCGCCGACCAGGACCACCTCTACCACGGTCAAGTAGTCGCACAGGTCCCACCGCTGTAGCAGGATCACCCGAGCCTGATTGCACGGTTGGCGGCCATCCACCTGGGTAGTACATGGGCATGACCGGCCGGTCGCGCGAACAGAAGGCGCCACCCGGCGGCAGGTCGCGAAACACGCGCACAGCCTGGTAACACCGACCAGCACGCCGCGGTGCTGGAGTCTCTAGATGACCGAGATCGAGCGCACGTTCCTGATCGAAGAGGACCCTCCGCTGGAGCCGGTGGAGATCCAGCACGTCGTGCAGGGCTACATCGCGATCGACGGCGACGGGACAGAGGTGAGGATCCGTCGTCGCGAGGGCGCAACAACGCTGACCATCAAGAGTGCCGATGCCGGGCGGACGCGCCTCGAGGAGGAGATCGATCTCGAGGAACTGCGCTTCGAGCGCCTCTGGCCGCTCACGGTAGGCCGGCGAATTGCGAAGGATCGATGCCTGTTTCCACTGCCGGGCGGCCTGACCGCGGAGCTCGACGTGCACATCGGCGCGCTCGCAGGCTTGCGGGTCGTCGAAGTCGAGTTCGACTCCGAGGAGGACAGTGACCGCTTCCAGATTCCCGACTGGTTCGGACGCGAGATCACCGGAGATCAGCGCTATCGCAACCGTGAGCTCGCAGTCCATGGCCTGCCCGGGAACCGACGCGCGTAGCGACGCACTGCTACCGGGATCGCGTTAGCTCAACTGGGCGGGCGAGGGTCGCGCGCCCGGTGGCGCAATTCGTTCTCGCTGGCTTGGCGTCGGCTCGCTTCGTCCGATGCCTTGCGACGCGCGTCGTTCTCCAGCGCCTGCTCTCTGGCCCGCTGCCCGGAGGCCTGGCGGTAGGCTTCGCTCTCCACCGCTTGGCGCCGGGCCGCGTCAACCGATGCCTGCCGGCGTGTCTCGTTCTCGAGCGCCTGCTGCCTGCCCCTCTGATCTGACGCCTGCCGGTACGCCTCGTTCTCGGCCGCTCGGCGTGAGTCAGCGCCCGCTCGATCGCTCGAGTCCGGTGCATCGCCGGGATCGGTGCGCTTCGGTCTACGGAAGATGCCCGGCACGTTACTGCGCCTCGCTCGTGCGCTTGCCGGCGCGCCGCTTCGGCGATTTGCTCGGCTGGGCGAGGATCGCGAGCAGATCCCCGACTCGCTGGCCCCGCGCCAGCGGGTCGCGCAATGGAAGGTCGTCGTTGATCGTGTACTGGTTACGCCTCCCGACACGCGTCCTCGTGATGTAGCCGGCCGCGAGAAGCTCGCTGACGATCCGGTGCGCGGCGCGTTCGGTGATTCCGACGCGCTCGCCGACGTCACGCAGGCGGATCCCCGAGTCGTGTGCGATCGAGATCAGGACGCGCGCGTGGTTGGTCAGAAACGTCCAGCCGAGTTGCGAGCTCTCTGCCATAACGAAAGACTATCGTATCTTGCTTTCGTTTTCATGCTATGTTTGTCCGGTATTAGTCGCAGGGGGCCTGAATGCCCTCGCACCCCATCGCCGAGGTCCAAGATGCCTGCCAGCACGCCCATCCGGTCGCTTTTCACGCGAGCCAAGCCGACGCAAGCCGTCGCCGGCAACGGCACAGTCGCTGCCGAGCCGCCCAACGCCGACCAGGGTGCGGCAGCCGCGGAGTCGCCGCGTAAGCGCGCCCGCCGCCACGCCCGACGCGCCCGCCTACACGGTTACGCGCTTGTCTCGGTTGCGCTGTTTGCGGTTGTGATCGCGCTCGCGGCGTCAAACACCGCGCGTGCCAAGGTCAGCTGGGTGGTCGGCAGCTCGCGCGTTTCGCTCGTCTGGATGGTGCTGGCCGCCGCAGTGGTCGGATGGCTCCTGGGGCTCGCCACCGCCGCCTGGCTGCATCACCGCACGCGCGCTCCCCACTGACCGGCCACGCGGCGGCTCACCAGCGCCTTCCCAGTCATCCCGACTACCACGAGGAGCTTCAATGATCGAGCAACCCGACACTGCCGAAGCAATCGAAACCGTAGCCACTGCAACCGAAACCGCGCCGCCACAGCGCAGCGTCGTCGACAAGGCGATGCATTGCACGAAGGAACTGGTGGACAAGGCCTTGAGCCTCGTCGCCGGCGGCGGGCGCAACAAGCCGGCCTGATCGCAGGACATCGAGTGTCCGGGCGGCAAGCGACCGTCCGGACAGTCTCGTCGCCGCGCGGCTTGCGCGGCGGTCTTTACTCGCCCTCCCCCGCCCCGATTGCGGCCTCGACGACGCCCACGATCCCTGCGAGACGCTCGGCGAGCTCGGGCGGCAGCGCGTAGCGGGCGGCAAGCTCGGCGGGTGCGGCGTAGCTCACCTTGGTCTGCGCTCCGTCGGCCCAGACGAGCGCCTTCAGCGGTAGATCCAGCGCGATCAATGGCTGCGCTGCCATCACCGGCGTCCCGGCTACTGGGCTGCCGAAGATGACGACCTTTGTCTCGCGCAGCTCGAGCCCCGCGCCGTGCGCCTCGCCGCTGTGGTCGATGACCGTGAAGAGCTTCAACCCGCGTTCGGAGATCACCGCCTCGAGGCGCGCCACGGTCTCCGCAACCGGCCGTGGACTCAGCCTCGTCACGATCCCGTCGAGCTCTGTATGCGCAGCACTCACCCGATCACCCTCGGTCGGGCGCGAGCCTACAACAGATCGGGCGAACCCGGTGCGCTAGACGGGCGCTGGCAGCGTCGCCGCGCTCGCAGCGCGCTGGGCAACGGCGCGCGCCTGCGCGAAGGTGACGAGACGCCCACCCTCCTCGTCCCACAGCTTCAGGCGGGACGTGCGAAGACCCTCGCGCAGCGACAGCTCCGGCACGGTTTGGAAGAGCGGCGTCGCGTCGTGCGCCGCCTGGAGGTTGTAGTTGGGGATCCTGGCGTTCAAGTGGTGGACGTGGTGCAGGCCGATGTTCCCAGTCAGGAACTGGAGGACCTTCGGCAGCTTCAAATAAGAGCTGCCCTTGAGCGCCGCGTCAACGTAGGTCCATTCCGTGCGCCGCTCCCAGAACGTGCCCTCGAACTGGTGCTGGACGTAGAAGAGCCAGATGCCGGCAGAACCGGCGAGCATCGCCGCGGGTCCCTGGATCAACAGGAACGCGCGCCAACCGATCAGCAGGCAAAGAACGGCGACCGCGACGGCAAGCGCAGCGTTGGTGAGATGAACGCTGCGGCGCATCCGTGGGCGCGCGGTGGACGACACGATCCGCGGCGCGAGGATCATCGCGAATAGTGGCCCGAGGCCGAACATGACCAGCGGGTGACGAAACAGGCGGTAGCTCAGACGCGCGCGAAAATCGCGCTCGTAGTACTCGTTCACCGTCAGCGTCGGCACGTCACCGTGGCCGCGGCGGTCGAGATCGGCAGCTGTCGCGTGATGCATTGCGTGGTTGTGGCGCCAGTTGTGAAAGGGCGCGAACACGATTACGCCGAGCACGCTGCCAAGCCAGATGTTGGCGCGCTTGGTCGGCAGAAACGACCCGTGGGCGCAGTCGTGGAAGACGATGTATGTGCGCAGCAGGAACGGTGCCGCAAGAACCGAGCCCGCCAGCGTCAGCCAGACCGAGACTCGTAGCGCGAAGTAGGCCCCGACGACGAGGGCGATGTAGACCCCCAGCGAGCTCGCCAGGCAGCGTGCGCTACGGGTCAGCGACGGGCGCGCGAACTCGGCAAGCCCTTCGGCCCACCATGCACTCCCATTCTCGTCCGACGCAGCGGTATCGGAGCCTGAGGTAGAGATCGTCTGTTCGCTGGCCATGCCGCCCCTTTTCGCGCGCTATCCCCGACACGATGCCCGCATGATCGGGCGCAGGCGCGCGAGGCCCGATGACCACGATAGCGCGAGATTAGGACAGCCGCTACACGGCATTTCGACGGGCGAGCCGGGCGCCCGCGGGACGACGACGCTACGTTAGGCGCGTGCGGGTCGCCACCTGGAACGTCAACTCGGCGAAACAGCGCCTTCCGCGGCTGCTGCAATGGCTTGACGAGCGCGCACCGGACGTCGTCTGCCTGCAGGAGACGAAGCTCTCCGACGACGCATTCGACGCGCTGCTGGGCGAGGAGATCGCGCGGCGCGGCTATTTGGTCGCGCGCCACGGCGAGGCGCAGTGGAACGGAGTCGCGATCCTCTCGCGCGTCGGGCTCGAGGACCCTCTGCCCGGATTGCCCGGCGCGCCGGGGTTTCCCGACGCCGAGGCCCGCGCGATCTCGGCGACCTGCGCCGGGATCCGCGTGCATTCGGTCTACGTCCCCAACGGCAGGGAAGTGGACTCCGAGCACTACTTCTACAAGCTGGCGTGGCTTGCAGCGCTCGAGCGGGTCGTGGCGCCGCGCGCCGCAACCTCACTCGTCTGCGGCGACATGAACATCGCGCCCGCCGACGCGGACGTCTTCGACCCGCAGGCCTACGCCGGGCACACGCACGTCACCGAGCCAGAACGAGCTGCGCTGGGCGAGCTGCTGGCGGCGGGCCTGCACGATGTCGTCCGTGAGCGCTGGCCGACGCAGCGCATATTCACCTACTGGGACTACCGCGCGGGGATGTTTCACAGGGACCTCGGGATGCGGATCGACCTCGTGCTGGCTGGCGAGCAGGTCGCAGCTCGAGTCAAGGCGGCGTGGGTTGACAGGCAAGCGCGTAAGGGCAGCGGCCCGAGCGACCACGCGCCCGTGATGGTCGACCTAGACGAGGCGCCGGACGGCGATATCGGACCTGTCGTGCCACCCCCCTCGGCCCCGGCGGACGGTCGCGGACAGCTCACGCCGCAGGCCCGTTGACGGTCGATGCGCGCGCCGCGCGCTTCGCACGGCGCGACACGAGGAGGGGAGCACGATGGCAGAGGGACTGATTCTCGAGTTCGAGGGCCTAAGAACTCCACTCAAGCACGTGTGAGGGCGTATCTCGGCAGAGATCGCTAAGCCGGGGCGGCCGTCCTCAACGGAGCTGCTCAGGCGGCGAAGCGCTGCGCGGCGCGGGCGCGGGCCTTGGCGGCCTCGCGCTCACGGTCGCGTGGCGGCGCGTTCGTCACGAGATCGTCGAGCAGGTGACGCGAGATGTGGGCGATCTCGTGCACCGCACGCTCGAACGCTGCGGCGTTTGCCTGCGAAGGCTTGGCAAAGCCGCTGATCTTGCGGACGTACTGAAGTGCGGCCGCCTGAACCTCGTCGTCGCTCGCTGGTGGCTCGAAGTTATGCAGGGTGCGGATGTTTCGGCACATGTCGCGGTGACCGTATCGAATCTCACCCAGCGCGCGTGGCATGCCAGAGCGTGAGAACAAGCACGGCGGCGACGGCGACCGGGAGGATCCACCAGGCGGGGACGCCGGCGCTCGCAACGAGCGCCGTCAACGCAATTGCGAGCACGACGCCGGCAGCAACGCGCCAGTCATCGCCGACGACGAACTCCCACACGAAGTTGCCGAGCGCGGCGATGCGGGTCAAGTCTCCGCCACCGCCAGGACGACGCGCCGGTGCGCCATGACCGCTCCGGCGGCGAGCGAGAAGACAAGCAACGCCGGGATGATCGCCAGCAGGGCCGCGTCGTTTCCGGGCCAGCGTGCGCCGGCGCCCTCGGCGCCCCAGAACATGCCGAATGAGGTCAGCATCACGCCGACCGCGAACTTCATCGTGTTCTCGGGTACGCGCGCGAGCGGCGCGTGGATCGCGATCCCCACCACTACCACGAGCGCGACGGCGACACCGGCCGCGGCTGCGGCCAAGCCGACGCGATGCTGGTTGGCACCGAATGTGAGAACGATGAAGATGACCTCGAGACCCTCGAGGAAGACGCCCTTGAAGGCGATCGTGAACGAGTAGGGGTCGAGCGCTGCATCGCTGCCGCCGGCAGCACGCGCCGCCGAGCGCTGCGCCTCGAAAATCGCCGGCTCGTCGTGGCGCGCCTTGTGCCCGGAGGCGCGCAGAATCGCCTTGCGCAGCCATTGCAGGCCGAATACGAGCAGCAGCCCGCCGACGACGGCCCGCAGAACATCGAGCGGCAGCGCGGTCAGCGCCGGTCCGAGTGCGGCGGTCACCCCACCGAGCAGCACGACGGCGGCACCGATACCGATGAACGTTGAGCGCCAGCTGCGCGTCACGCCGACGGCAAGGACGATCGTCAGCGCCTCTACAGCCTCCACGGCGCAGGCGAGAAACACTGCAACTGCGAGGCCAACGTCGGTGCCGCTCATCGCTGGTGGCCGATCTTAGCGGCCGAGATTATGCAACCTTGCCAAACTAACCCTCGACTCGAGAGTGAGTTTGCGCCGATATCGCCGGGAAAACGGGCGCTTGCGTGGATGCTGGACGATGTTGCGCCCGGTTATGGAAAGCTGGGAGCACGTTGCGTCGTAGGATGTCGCGCAGCGCAATCTGATCCGCCAGCGGCATCTGCCTGAGCGCCTCAGGCGGCTCGCTGATCCGCCGGCGCACGTCATCGCGCGTCTGCACGCCCAGCGGCGTCAAAACGAGATGCTTGACCCGCCGGTCGTGCTCGGAGGGACGGCGCTCGACGAGGCCGCGTTGCTCGAGGCGATCAATGATTCCGGTGATATTCGAGCTGTCGCAGTGGAGCATCGCGGCGAGCTCGTTCATCGGCGGCGGCTGCTCGACGTCTAGATGCATCAGGGCGCCTGCCTGCGCGGGATGCAGCCCAAGCTCGGCTGCGACCTCGAGGAAGCGCAGGCGCTGCGGTGCCATCAGGCGGTAGATCAGCCCCCATGCCTCGTCGAGCGGAGGGCGCCCCGCTTCATTCTCTTGCATGGCCCCTACATATTACATGATTATCTGGATGTTTGACAAAGGCAAAGATTGATGTAGTCTGGCGATCATGAGCGAGGGAGCTGCAATCGTCGTCGAAGGACTCGTCCGCGAGTTTCGCAAGGGGCCGCGGGCGGTCGACGGCATCAACCTGAGCGTCGCGCACGGCGAGATCTACGGCTTTCTCGGCCCAAACGGGGCGGGCAAGTCGACGACGGTGCTGATGCTCACGACGCTCCTGCCCCCCACGAGCGGGCACGCGACCGTCGGCGGCTTCGACATCGTCCACCAAGGCTCACAGGTGCGCGCGACGATCGGCGCGGCCCTCCAGGAAGCGGCGCTCGATCCGATCCTCACTGGTCGCGAGCACCTCCTGTTACAAGCGACCCTCCAGGGACTCCCCAAGACGCTACGCAACGAGCGCTCCGATGAGCTGCTCGAGCGCGTCGGGCTGACCGAGGCCGCCGGCCGGCGGATCGGCGGGTACTCGGGCGGCATGAAGCGTCGCCTCGACCTCGCACTCGCGCTCGTCCACAGCCCGAAGATCCTGTTCCTCGACGAGCCGACCACGGGCCTCGACCTGCAGAGCCGCACCGCTCTCTGGCATGAGGTCGAGCGGCTCGCACACGAGGACGGGATGACCGTCTTCCTGACGACGCAGTACCTCGAAGAGGCCGATGCGCTCGCCGACCGCGTCGGGATCATCGACCACGGGCACATCGTCGCCGAGGACACGCCGGCGCGGCTCAAGGCGGAGATCGGCAATCCGACCGTCGAGGTCGTGCCAGCCGATCGCGACGCGCACGACGCCTTCCGCGAAGCGCTCGCGCAGTTCGGCACGCCGGCGCAGCTGGACGGCCGGATCACAGTGCAGCTACCGGGCGGCGAGTCCCAGCTCGCCGAGGTCGTGCGGGCACTGGACGCGGCAAAGCTCCACGTCGCCTCACTCAGCCTGCACCAGCCGTCGCTCGACGACGTGTTCCTCGCCAAGACCGGGCGCAAGCTCGAGGGCTCGAGCGACGAACCGAGCGAGCCGGAGCCAGCGAACGAACCCAAGCGCAGGCGGCGTGGCGGCTGAGCACTCGAGCATCGCCGAGCAGGTCGGCGCAGTCGCGCGCCGCTCGGTCGTGCGCACCCTGCGCCAGCGCGGCCTGATCGTCTTCCCGCTCGTCTTCCCGCTGATCCTCTTCGGGATCAACGGCACCGCGCTGAGCGCCGCGACCCGCATCCCCGGCTTCCCGCCGGTCAGCTACCGCGCATTCGCGCTCGCCGTGCCGTTCATGCAGGGCTCGCTGTTCGTCGCGGTGACCGCCGGGACCGACCTCGCACGTGACATCGAGAGCGGCTTCTTCAACCGCCTCTCGCTGACGCCGCTGCGCGGCAGCGCGCTGCTCGCAGGGCAGCTTGGCGGTGCGCTCGTCATCGCCTGCGTGCAAGCGATCGCCTACCTGCTCGTCGGGATCGCCACTGGGGTCGGGATCGCCAGCGGGGTCGGCGGCGCCCTCGTCATGCTCGTCCTATCGGTGTTGATCTCGTTCGGCTTCGCGGGCCTCGGGACACTGCTCGCGCTGCGCTTCGGCAATGGCGAAGCGGTGCAGGCGGTCTTCCCGCTGTTCTTCGTGACGCTGTTTCTGAGCTCCTCGTCGCTGCCGCGCAACCTGATCAAGATCGCGTGGTTTCACGACGTCGCGACCTACAACCCCGTCTCCTACCTGATCGAGGGCATCCGCAGCCTGGTCATCACCGGTTGGGACGGTCAAGCGCTCGCGCTCGGCTTCGGCTTTGCCTTGGCGCTTGCGGTGATCAGCCTCGGCGCGTCGAGCGTCGAGATGCGCCGGCGGCTGGGGCGGACATGAGACGCCTCGTCTACGTCGCGCGCGCCGTCGCCTGGCGCTCGATCCACAACACGATCGTCAGCCCATCGATCATCGTGCCATCGATCATCTTCCCGCTGTTCTTCTTCGCAGCCTTCGCCGGCGGCCTGTCGAAGATCGCGCAGGTGCCGAACTTCGACTACAAGCCCGGCTACACCGCGTTCCAGTTCGTCTTCGTCTTCCTACAGTCGGCTGCCTTCGGCGGCGTCTTCACCGGCTTCGCGGTCGCCCGCGACTTCGACTCGGGCTTCGCCCGGCGCCTGCTGCTGAGCGCACCGCACCGCGGCGGGATCATCGTCGGCTACGTGATCGGCGCGCTACTGCGCTGGTGCATCACCGGCAGCGTCGTGACGGTCGTCGCGCTCGTTGCCGGCATGGACGTTCCGGGCAGCGCGGTTGATCTGCTCGCGCTGGTCGCGCTCGGCGTGCTGATGAACCTCGTTGCCGCGTTGTGGGCGTGCGGACTCGCGATGTTCCTGCGCACCGAGCAGGCGGGCGCGGTGATCCAGATGCCGGTCTTCGTCGTCCTCTTCCTCGCCCCCGTCTACGTCCCCCTGCGCCTGCTGAGCGGCTGGGTGCACTCGGTCGCACGGCTGAACCCCGCCACATTCGCACTCGAAGCGGCGCGCGGCCTCCTCGCCGGCACACCCGTCGACCTAGCGCTCGCCTTCAGCCTGCTCGCCGGCTCCGTCCTCTTCTGGAGCATCTTCGCCCGCGCCGGCCTGCGCTCAGCCGAACGCGCCGCGGGCTAACGGTCCGCGGAAGCAGCACCGCCGCACCATCGGCCCACGCGTGCCCCCGCGGCCGGCAAGGAGCCGCTAGGAGCGCAGCTTTTCCGGGTCCCAGCCGAGCGAGACGCAGCCGAAGCGCTGCCGCTTGACGTAGAGCGGAACCGACAGCGTCGTCAAGATCGCGCCCGTGTCGCGCGCATAGGTCTGGAGCAGCATCGTGCGCCGCTTGCGCTCGGGCTGGATGAGCTCCGCCCCGGCGCGCTCGATCTCGGCCCTTGCCACCGCCCTCGGCGGCAGGACCACGCCGAGCTCCATCCGCGCGGCTCGCGTCAGGGCGCCCGAGTCGAGGAAGAAGCGCTTCGAGCGGTTGCCCGCCAGATCCTGGGCGGGATCGCCGCTCCAGCCCTTTGTGTATACGCGGTTGTGCGCGGGCGCGTAGACGTTCAGGTCGAACGGAAGCGCGAAGGTCAGGTCCGGCTCGGCCGCGAGCACGGCGTCCATCTTCTCCATCATCGCGACGTCAACCAGCGCGTCGTAGGCGGTGTGGTACTTCGGTGGCGTGAAGCCGCTTGGCGGCACGCGCGAGACGTCGAAGAGCCGCGCGAAACGGTTGATAGCGGGACCGGCTGCCTCCTCGTACTCGAGCCGGAGCACATCCGCGAGCGACACGGCGCCGCTGTCGATCACGTGCTCGAGGATCGCGCTGAGATCGTCAGCGAGCCGGTCGACACGGTCGTACAGACGATCGAGCAACCCGCCCGTGTCAAAGCGCGCCAGCGTCAGCGAAGCCGCCTCCGTGCCCTCGGCGAGCGCGAGCTGGCTCGCGCTGAGCGACCTTGTCTGCTCCTCGATCTGCGCACCTGACTCGACCGCGCTGTGCAGGCGCGTCCCGACGCCGTCCACGTCACCGACCTGGTGCTCGGCGAGCTCCGCGATGCGCGTCGAAGGCTCGGTCGCTGAGCGGACGAGCGAGCCGATCCGCTCGAGCGTCACGCGCCCGGTCTCAGCCTCGGTCGCGCTCTGCTCGGCGCGTGCGCGAGCCGCCTGGCTGATCTTCTGCAGCGATTCCAACTGGCCCCGCGTCTGGTGGATCGTGTCGGTGATCTGGGAGCTCTTGTCGCTCGTCTCGAGCGCAAGCCGTCCGACCTCGTCGGCGACGACTGCGAAACCGCGGCCGTGCTCGCCTGCTCGTGCGGCCTCGATCGCTGCATTGAGCGCGAGCAGCTTCGTCTGGCTCGCGACTGCCTCGATCATCTCGGAGATCGAGCCGATGCTCGCGAGCTCGTTATCGACGATCCTCGCGATCAGGTCCGCGACCTGCGAGGAATGATCGCGCAGCACGCCGATCGCGTCGACGAGGTTGACGAGCGTGTCGAGACCCTGTTCGGTCTCGCCTGCCAGCTCGGCCGCAAGCTCTGCCGTCTGGCGCGCCGACTGAGACATCTCCCCTGAGAATCCGCGGACCCCGTCGGTGAGGCTGCTGATCGCCTCGAGCTCCTTGCGCAGGCGCTCAGCCTCGGCCGTGATGACCCCGACCGAAAGCGAGTTGCGCGCCGCCTGAATCGAGAAATCGCTCGTGATCTGCGCCATCTCGTGGAAGGCGGCGATCGTGTCCGCGGTGATCTGCGCCGGCTCGCCTGCCTGGGTTGCGAGCAGGGCCTTCAGATCCCAGGCCTCATCAGCTCGGCGGGTCGACGGCGCCGGGACGAGGCTAAGCGTCACCTCCTCGACCGGCTCAGCGGGCAGCTCGACCTCAGCCAGCGCTGCGGCCGCCTGCGTGCGCTTGAACAACGCCATTTGGGTACGTCGTCGGCATCGCGCCGCGCCGCTTGAGCGGCGGCTATGATCGCCCCGAGACGGGCACTCGACCTCTGGGGGTTTCACATGAGACGTGCTGCAATCACGGCCCTGGCGCTCGGGGCGCTGGTCAGCGCAACGAGCGCTGCATCCGCCTCGGCCACCACGCTGGTCAAGCTGCCAAAGAAGATCACGACGCCGACCGGCAACTTCATAACGCTCTACGCCTATGACGCTCCGAGCTCGAAGAGCCCGGTCGCAAGCGTCGAGGTTCAGGTCTGCACGAGTGCTCACACGCCGAAAGGCACCGGCGTCGACCCCGCCTTCTTCACGCTCAAGCTGACGAGCGGCAGCTCGCTGACGATGGCTGCGAAGTCGGCGCACTCGCCGCAGCTGCCGGCCCAGCCGCTCGGCCCGAGCCAGTGCGGAACCAAGGGCTGGATCAGCTTCGACGTGCCGTCGGGCAAGACCGTCGAGGAGCTTCAGTACGAGTACAACGGGCTGATCAGCTGGGCGCTCTAGCGGCTTCGACGTGAAGAAGGAGGGGGCTGGCCGCAGAAGCCGCCCCCAAAGAAAACCTCAGGCCTCGGCGACCGGCGTCGGGTGCATCGTCACGGTCGCGAGGTACTCGGCGCCCGGGATGCGGCAGGTCGTCAGCGGCTCGGTCGCGGTGACCGTCGCGGTCCGCGGGGTGCCGTGGAGGACCGCGATCTCGCCGAACGCGTCGCCCGGGTGAAGCGCTCCGACCGGCTCGCCGCGGGCGGTGACGGTTGCCTGCCCGGCGAGCACGACGAAGACCGCGTCCGCGTCATCGCCCTCGCGGATCACCGCGTCGCCGGCCTGCCAATGCTCGGTCGAGGTCGCTGCGGCCAGCTCCTCGAGCCGGGCGTGGCTGGCGCCGGCGAGCTGGGATAGGTCGCCGAGCACGTCCGTGAGCGGGCGCGAGGCGACATCGGCGAAGCGGTAGCTCGGCTCGCCCGGGGCCTCGGGCGAGTCGTCCGGGCGCTGACCGGTCATCACCATCAGGAAGTCCGCGCGCTCGAGCGCCCAGAGGTCGAGATCGGTCAGGGCTCGCACCGTCGCGCTGCGCGGCGAATCGCGCAGCAGGGCGCGTTCGCCGAAGCCCGCGCCGGGCGCCAGACGAGCGACCGGGTAGCCACCGATCAGGACCTCCGCCTCGCCGGACTCGATCACGTAGAAGAGATCGCCGCGCTCGCCCTGGCGGATGACGTCCGTACCGGGCCCGGCATGCTGGTGGGTGACGCGAGCGGCGACATCCTCGAGCGCCGGCATGTCGAGGCTGCGCAGGACGCGGACACGGTGCAACAGCCGCACGAGGCTCGCACGACCGGACGCGATGCTGTCGGCGCGAATCATCCGCGGGACGCCGAGCAGCACGATCACGGGCAGTGGCAGGCCGGCGACGATCAGTGCGGTGCGCACGCCGAAGAGCGCGACGAGCGCCGGAGCGAGCAGCGCGCCGACGCCCTCGGAGGCTAGCTTCAGCGCCTCCATCACGCCGACGACGCGGCTCAGGGTGTCCGAATGCAGCAGGCGGTAGAGCAGCGAGAGCGAGGTGGCGTCGGCGACCGCCATCGCGGTCCCCCAGCCGACGATCACGACGGCAACGGCCTCGTTGAGCTTGAAGATGCCGACGACGCTGACCGCCGCACCGGCGGCGATGAACGCGATTGCGCACGGCGGGCCGAGGCGGGAGCGGCCGATCAGCGTCGCCGTGATCGGGATGCCGATCACGGCACCGACGCCGGCTGCGGCCTGCAGGACGCCGACGCCCGAGCTGCCGAGGTGGAAGAGGCGAAGCGCGACGACGACGGCGAGCGCCGTCCAGAGACCGCGAACGAGAGTGCGAGCGACGCTTGCGAAGACAAGGGGGGCAGCGTGGGTGTGGCGAAGCGTCTGCGGGACCGCGGCGAAGCCGTCCTTGAGCACGCCCACCCAATTGCTGATCGCGCGCCTGCGCGCCGGCTGCAGGCCCGAGCTGACCCAGGCGGCGACCGCCATCGCGCCGGCACCGCCCGCCATCACAAGGCCAGGATTGATCACTGCCGCGAGCAGACCGCCGGCGAGCCCGCCCAGTGCCTGCCCAACCGTCTTCATAACGCTGATACCCGCTGTCGCACCGGCAAGCTCCACCGGCTCGCGCGAGAGGACCGGGAGGATGCGGGACTGGGCAGCCCGGTAGGGCGCGGCGACCGCCGCATCGATCGCGATGATCGCGATCACGACCACCGTGTCATAGCCCGCGAGCACCCATACCGCAGCGGCGCCAAGCAGCAGCGTGCGCGCCATCGCGATCCGTGAGAGCACGCCGCGATGGCGCTCGACGAGCGGCGCGAACAGCATGCTCGAGATCGCGCCCGGGACGAAGCGGAAGCCGACGAAGCCGACCGCGAGCGTGCCGCCGATGCCGAAGACGTAGATGCTCAGCGACGTGACCGTCGCCCACTCGGCGACGGTGACGAGCCCAAACGCGCCGAGCAGTCGCGCCATCGCCGGGTGGTGGAACGCAGCGCTGATGCCGCTACGCTCGCGCGCCTGCGCGGCCGTGGCTGTGCTCACGAGGCGGCTCCGGCCGGTGCGGGCGGTGAGGCGACGCCGGGGACGTCGTCCTCGACGAGGCCCCAGATCTTCACCTTCGTCAAGCGGCCGCGGACCTCGAACTCGTCGACGAAGACAAGATCGTCGGGCGTCTCGGTGAGCTGCTCGTGCGTCGAGTCGGACATGTACAGCTGGAAGGGCGTTCCCTTCGTCATGCCCTCGAGTCGTGAAGCGGTGTTGGTGGTGTCGCCGATCGCTGCGTACTCGAGACGCCGCTCGGAGCCGACGTTGCCGGACATCACGAGGCCGGTGTTGATGCCGATGCCCATCTTGAAGCCCTTGCCGCCGTG
Organism: Solirubrobacteraceae bacterium; assembly: GCA_050010595.1. GTDB lineage: Bacteria > Actinomycetota > Thermoleophilia > Solirubrobacterales > Solirubrobacteraceae > Palsa-513. The sequence continues at coordinate 9,959 of JBEKKS010000018.1, read as the reverse complement.
CTCTGACTCCAGCCAGGCGTTGAAGCCGTGCATCCGATGCAGCATTTCGCGCGCCGCGGCAAAGGCGCGGTTGGCGTGGTCCTGGATGCCGATCGGCGCGCCGAAGACCGCGAAGATGCCGTCACCCATGTAGGCGACGAGCGTGCCGCCATGGTCGAGGATCGCGTCGGACATCGCGGTCAGATAGCGGTTGAGGATCGAGATCACGACCTCCGGATCGAGCGTCTCGGCGAACGACGTGAAGCCGCGCAGGTCGCTGAAGAGGACGGTCGACTCCTTGCGCACGCCGCCGAGCCGGATCGTGCCGTCGGCGGAGCTCTCGAGCACCTCGTCGACGACGGCGTCGGAGATGAAGCGGCTGAAGACGTCGCGCACGCGCGCGCGCTCGAACGCCTCGGCCATGAAGTTGACGGCCAGCGCGCCGATCGAGCTGAGCACCAGCGCCAGCAGCGGGTAGGTGAAGAGCGTGATCAGACCCGAGTTGAAGGCGAGCTGGGTCGCGAGCGTGAAGAGCAGGCCGACACCGACGGCAGTGAGAAGCGCCGCAACAGGACGCAAGCGCAAGTTGACGAACGGCGGGATCATGCCGAGCAGCACGATCAGGGCGATGTCGCCGATGACGCCGAGACCGGAGAGCGGGAAGCCGCGGAGGATCGTCGAGATCGCGTTGGCTTGGACCTCCGGTCCGGACATCAACTGGGCGCCGGAGGTCGAGGTGAAGTGCACGTCCTGGAGCGTCGGATCCTGTGCACCGACGACGACGATCTTGCCCTTGAAGACAGCCGGCGCGACCTTGCCCTGCTCGGTCGGCCAGTAAGACTCGTAGCGGACAGTCCCGGGAGGACCCACGTAGTCGATCCATGCGTGACCGCCCGGGAAGCGGGAGGACGCGACGGGCTTGCCCGTGTAGCGCTCGACGGCCGCCACAGCGAGCGTCTTCAGGCCCGACTGCTCGTAGTACATGCGCCGGATGCGCCCGTCAGCATCGTTGGGCAGCAACGAGTCGCCGGCGGTCGCGTGGAACTGCTGGAGGTTGCCGCCAAAGATCTTGGTCCGGCCATGATCGGCAGAGTCGGTCGCGAGTACGACGTTGCCCGCGTTCGCCACCGAGGTGATGAGCGAGTTGTCGTCGTAGTTGTCGCTCGGTTCGGTGAACTGGACATCGAAGACGATCACTTTCGCGCCGTCCCGCTTGAGGACGTTGATCACCTGGGCGTCGTAGCGCCGTGGGAACGGCCAGCGGAGGTTGCTCTGGTTGAAGGTCCTCTGGTCGACGCCCACGACGACGAGTTGCTTCGCGGCGCTCGGCTGCGAGCCGTGGATCGAGAAGCGCGTGTCGATGCTCGAGAGCTCGAGCGTATTGAGGGCGCCGATCGCGTAGCCGAGGATTGCGACAGCGGTCAGTGCGACGGCGACCGCGAACATCGTGATTGTCCGCTGGCGTCCGCGCATCAGCGGCAGCCTCGCAGTTTTCCGAGCACTGCGAAATAGAAGTGACCGGCGCTCACGACGACCGTCCTGTGCAGGTGGATGTCGTAGACCGAGACGCTGTCTGTATAGACGCGCGTCAGCGTGCCGTCCGGATAGTCGAAGATCGCCCAGATCGTCCCGCGGACGCTCGAGGAGCTGCCCATGCCGACGGTCGTGAAGTTGCCGTGCCCGTCACCCCAGAGCTGGCGAGCCGGCTTGCCGGGCTCGTGGAAGCTCTTCGCCTTGCCGTGACTCGCATTGCGCGGCGCGTCGGTCGGCGGGAGCGTGAACTTGCCTGAGAACGAGGTCGTGTAGGTCGCGCAGCGTGTCTTGCGGATCTTTGGGCCGAGCAAGGTGAGGGTCGCCCAGGTGTCGGCGGCTGCGGCGCCGGCCCGCCGTGCGTGCGAGCTCGCGGACTGCGTGAGGCGGAACTCGCCCTTGTAGAAGTCGGCGCTTTGCAGGCCGGTGGCACTCTCGACGAAGACGCCAACCCGCCCGTCGGTCGCGTTGATGATCGATCCGAGCGGGACCTGCATCCCGGCCGTCAGTGGGATCGCCGTGTGCTGGCCCGGGAGCGTGACCGTGACCGTGCCGCTCGCGAAGTAGACGTTCGCCGACTGGCCGGCGACAGGGGGCGGCAGTGTCGCACCGACATAGACCGTGACCGTGACGGGGGCACTCGCCTGGCCGCTCGCGCTCACGCCCGCGTAGGTGAAGCTGTCCGTGCCGGCGAAGGCGTCGTTGGGCGTGTACGCGAGCGTGCCGGTCGAGCCGGGCGTCGAGAGCGTGCCATGCGCGGGCTGCGTGATGATCTTGTAGGCGGCGGCAGCCGTCGAACTGCCCGAGCAGGACAAGCTCAGGCTCAGCGTGGCCTCGTAGCTGGTGGAGAGCGACTCGGGCGCGCAGGAAGGCGCCGGCATGTCGACGCTGACGGTCGCGGGCTGGCTGGTTCCATCGATGCTGCTCGCCGTGTAGGTGAAGCTGTCCGTGCCCGTGTAGCCGCTCGCCGGCGTGTAGCTGGCCTGCCCGGTAGTCGGGTTGACGCTCGCCGTGCCATGTGCCGGCCGCTGGTCCAGCGCGTAGGTGACCGTCGCGCCAGCCTGGTCGGTGCAGGAGAGCGGGAGCGCAACCTGGGCGTCGGCGTTGCTCGTGGCGGTGGCGGGAGTGCAGGCCGGGGCGGGCGTGTAGGAGTAGCGGACGACAGTATCCGTGGAGCCCTGCTCGACGACGTAGAGAACGTGGCTGACGGGGTCGACGGCAACACCCACCGGGTCGTTGAGGCCGGCCAGCTCCTGGAGGTAGTCGCCATTTGCGATGTTGAACGCGATGACGCGGTTGTTGCCCGTGTCGACCGCATAGAGGACGCCGGCTGCAGGATCGATCGCGGCCGCCTGAGGATTGCCGCCGGAGAACTCGTCGCTGCCGTTGAACCCTGGCCCCCACTCGGTCACGGTCGCCCCCGCCGGCGTGTAGACGTCGAAATTGTTCAGCGCTGAGTCGGCGGCGTAGACGTACCCCGTGTCTGGGTCGTAGACCGCCTGGCCGAACGCGCCGTCGCCGATCTCGGCCGACTCCAGGTGGGACTCGCTCAACGGGACCGGCAGCTCTTCGATGTAGTCGTTGCCACCCGTCACCGGCGGCTGCGGCGAGCCGGCGTCGGGGCCCGGCTGGGCAACGAACAGCTGGCCATCGCCGACCGAAAGTCCCCGGCCGCTCTCGAAGTAGCCGGGCCCGCTGCCGGTGCTGTCCGAGGCGGGCACACCGCACGTCATCGAGACCTCGCCACTACCGACCTGGGCGAGGAACGAGCCGGCCGAGTTGAACTCGATCACGCGCGAATCGCCACTGTCATCGACGAATACGTCCCCGGTCGCGGGATCGACCGCGACGCCGTCGGGGAAGTCGAAGCTCTCCTGCGTTGCCTGGCAGGTGAACGGGGTAGCGATCGTCAGCACGTGCGTCCCGGTCGGGGTGAACTCCTGCACGTCATCGCCAGGAGGAGCGCTTGAGTCCTCGGAGATCCAGACGTCCTGCGCTGCGCCGCTGCTGCTCGGAGCGATCGCGATCGCGTAGGGCGAGGTAAAGGTCGTGCTCCACTTGCCGAGCGAGGTGAACGTCGCCGAGGCGCTCGCAGGTAGCGCCAGCGCCCCGAGCGTGAGTGCGAGTCCAGCGCTGCGGAAGAATGGGAGCGACGGGCGCTTCACGTCCGCGCCTGTGGCTCGCTGGTTCCCCGTTCAGTCCTTGCCCGCATCGCCGCTCCGTCCCGCCGGTGGCGCTCCCGACGGGCCGGACTCTAGCGAAGGGCGGCGATTACTGGACGCCGTTGCGACTCCGATTTACAAACCTGCTACAGGCTCGCACAAGGCAATTTCACATTTTCGTCACAGCGAGACGCGGCACGAATTTCCCCACGCGATCCACGATTGGCGCTGTTACCTTCGCGGTGTGCACTGGGAGGGCTTTGGCCCGTCCCCGAGCCACTCAATGAATGTCTGAAGGCGCTAGGCTGGCGCGTCACGGTTGGCGCACCGACGATCGCCTGAGGCGGTCACCGGGATCCGGGTGGACGCGACGGGAGGAAGAACATGATCGGCTCCTTGCTCGGTCGGACGACCAGGCTGCTCTTGGCAACTACCGCTGCACTGGTGGCGCTCGCCGGTGTCGGGGCGGCAAGCGCGAGCGCGTCCACCGTCTGCGCGTCATGCACGTTTACGACGATCCAAGCCGCGATCTCAAACGCAGACACCACGACGCTTCCCGGCCAGACCGCGATCATCGACGTCGAGCCCGGCACCTACTACGGGCCGATCTCGGTGACCGGCGATGTCGGTATCCAAATCGTCGGGGCCGGGACAGCCGACACGACAATCGTCGCGGACCCGGGCTCGATGAGCGAATTCAGCGAGGACGGCACGAACGCCTATCCGATCGTGCTCAACGATGACTCCCCGGGGCTCTCGATCGGGCACGTCACGATTGACGGGCTGGATGACGGAGGCAGCGTCGGCCGGCCACTTGCGGGAATCGAGACCTACGACAGCAACCTGACGGTCAACGACGTCGACATCACGTCGCTCGCAGACTCCCCCCCGGACACGGCGCCGACCGGTCAAGGCATCGTCGACGTCAACGACTCCGGTCCAGCGGTCAACGAGCTCGAGGTCGAAAACAGCTCGATCTCCGACTATCAGCAAGATGCCATCGACGTCGCGGGCAACTCCGACCTCGCGCTCAACATCGCCAACGACACCCTGAGCGGCGACGGCGGCCCGACGAATGCGGACGGGATCCTCGTGCGTGATCTTCCAGGCGGAGCGCCCGGCCCGTCGGGGACGATCACCGCCGATACGGTGACCGGCAATACGAGCACGACGACCGAAACGATCTTCGATGACGACTCGGTCAACGGCGCCGGGATCAGGCTCGAAGACGTCAGCGCACTGACCGTCTCCGGCAATTACCTCGCGGGCAACGATGTCGGCATCTGGTCAAGCGCCGCAACGGGCGCCACCGTGACCGTGAAGGCCAACACCGTCGAGAACAGCACGCAAGCCGACGTGCTCGCGGGCTACGGGACGAACGTCATCTCGCAGAACACGATCGGCACCACGTCCGGCGCGCCGGAGACCCCGATCGGCGTCCTCGTAATCGGCTACAAGGATGACCCGACCGGGGCCCTCGCCGATGCCGCCGTGAGCGCGAACACGATCAGTGGCACAAACTCCGCTGTCGACGTCGCGGTCGGTAACACGGCCGGCGCCGCGCCGCCGAGCGCGACGATCACCAACAACGCGCTGTTCGGCAACATCAACGGGGTCGAGAACGCAACGACGGCAGCCGTCGATGCCGTAGACAACTGGTGGGGCTGCAACAGCGGCCCGGGCGGCAACGGCTGCTCGGAGATCGACTACCCGAACGGCAACAGCGACGGGGCCGTGACGTCGCGCCCTTACCTCGTCTTTGCGGTCAGCGCGACGCCGGGGTCGATCGCTCCCGGATCGAGTGCGACCGTGATCGCGAGCATCCGCCAGGACTCGGGCGGGACGAGCTTCACCTCGGGACCATTCCCGAACGGCCTTCCCGTATCGCTCGCGACCACCGCGGGCTCACTTGCGGGCACCGCATCGCTCGAGAACGGCGAGGCCGCGCTGGTGCTGACGGGGACGCCGCTCGGAACGACGACGGTCAGCGGCACGCTCGACAACCAGACCGCGACGACATCCTTGACGACCGCCAACTCGGTAAGCACCGCAAGCTCGACCGCCCCGGGCACCGTCACGGTCACCGTCACGGTGCCGGCGACGGTCGACCCCCTGATCAGCTTCCTCGGCTCGAGTGCCTTGAGCCTGTTCCCAAGCAGCCCCGGCAGCGAGCTCAGCATCACGTGCGTCGACGGCTGCAGTGCGTCCATCTCCGGCACGATCGTGCTCAAGGAGCCGGTCGCGAAGGGCAAGGTCAAGGGCAAGCGTAGGAAGGTCAAAGCCAAGGTCAGCACCGTCAAGAAGACCCTGACGCTCACGCCCGCGGTGCTGACGCTTGCCGCAGACGGCTCGCAGGCCTACGCAGTCACGCTGAGCGCCGCCCAGCGCAGTGCCCTCCAGCAGGCGCTGAGCGGGACGCTGACACTCAACGTTTCGGCAAGGGACGACAGCGACGGCAAGACCGTAACCGACTCGAAGACCTTCGTCCTCAGCAGGACCTGAGGCATCCCGGCACGGGACGATGCGGATCCTTCGACGCGGCATAGCAGGCGCCGACCACGCCGTTGCGAGCACCGCTCGCGGCGTGCTCGGGCTGGTCGCGATTCCCGGGACCTCGCGTCGCGCAACCAACTCAGCTCGCCTCGGGCTGATGTGCCTTGCAGTCGCTCTCGCCGCGACCGCCGCAGTGGCGCTCGTGACGCGACCGGCCACGCCGGCGCCACCGCGGGCCCTCGGTAACGGCGACGGAAGCCGTGCCCTCTGGGCTATCGCGACCCCAACCGGTGGAGCCGCTGCGGTCGACCGTGCGATCGGCCTGCGCACAAGCTTCGCCGCACACGGCGGAGTCGAGATTCGCTCGGGCGGCGGCCTGCGGCTCGGCCTCGGGTCCCCGGCGCTGGCGCGGACTGGAGGCGCCCCGCGCGCGATCAAGCTGGGCAGCGCGAAGGTAGCGGGGAGCAGCGTGACGTTCGCTGCGACCGGCTTGCGCGAATGGTTCGTCAACGAGTCGCGCGGGCTCGAGCAAGGCTTCACGGTCGCCCACCGGCCCGCCGGCCGGGGCCGGCTGCTGATCGTGCAGCACTTCAGCGGAGACTTGACCGGCCGCGTCGAGGGAGGTGGCTCGAGCGCCGTGTTCAGCTCGCGCGCCGGCTCCCTGCGCTACGCGAACCTCGCTGTCACCGACGCCGCGGGACGACGGCTACCCGCCGCGATAGCAATCCACGGCAATCAGCTGACAATCGCGATCGACGACACGGGCGCGCGCTACCCGCTACGAGTCGACCCGACGGTAACCCCAACGATCGAGTTCGACTTCGCGCAGCTGACGATCGACGCCGGCGGCAGTGTCGGCGGGACGGTCACGATCAGTGGAAGCACGAGCCCTCCGACGGGCTCCGTGACGATCTACGAGTGCGCCGGAGATTCGAGCTGCGACACCGGCGGGACCGATATCGAGACGATCGGCTCCCCTGTCACGAACGGCGACGTCTCAACCTGGACGATCCCGCCGGTGAACGCGCCGAGCCCGCAGCAGTACTGCTTCTGGGCGCAGTATCCGGGCGACGGCACGTACTCCGCTGGCGGCGCGCAGGCGTGCTTCACGGCGGACGCCGCACCAACGGCCACAGGCGCCGCCCCCGGCTCTGCGGACGGCGGAGCGTCGAACCTCAACGTCACGATCTCTGGCAGCGGCTTCGAGAGCTTCGGCAGCGGCGCCCCGAACAACCCGGCCGCGACGTTCTCGGACAGCGACATCACCGTCAACTCGACGACCTACGTCAGCTCGACGCAGCTCACTGCGAACGTCTCGGTCGCGGCCGACGCGACCGTCAAGAGCTCCGACGTCACGGTCACCAACCCTGACGGCTCGAGCGCCACAGACAGCGGCGCTTTCAGCGTCGACGCCGCACCGGCAATCACGAGCGTCAGCCCGGTCGGCACGGGCGCCAGCGATTACGACCTCACGATCGCGGGCAGCGGCTTCGAGGGTACCGCGGGCGGCCCCGCCGTCAGCTTCGCGAACCCCGGAATCACGGTTGACAACACGACCTATGACAATGCGGACGAGCTGACAGTCGAGGTGTCGGTCGCCGCGAACGCGGGGACAGGGACGAGCGCGGTGACTGTCACAAACCCGGACGGCAGCACGGCCACCGGGACGGCGACCGTAGACCAGGGGCCGGCGATCAGCTCGATCAGCCCGGACACGGCGGCCGCCGGCGCGAGCAATGTGGATGTGGCGGTATACGGCTCGGGCTTCGCCAGTGGGGCAAGCGTCGCATTCGCCAACGGCGCGGTCACAGTCGAATCGACGACCTACGACGACCCCAACCAGCTCACTGCGGAGGTCTCGGTGGCGGCAAACGCAACCACCGGCCTCGGGAACGTGAGTGTCACCAACACGGACGGCGGGAGCACGAACGACGACGACACATTCGACGTCCAGCCACCGGTGATCACCGTCTACGTCGCCGGCCAGCAAACCTACGGCGGGTCGGGCGGGACCACCTGGTCCCCGGTCGCATACAGCCCGAGCGCAGACGCGGGCGACGTTACAGGGACGCTCGACTGCTCCACAAGCCTCGGCGACACGACGCCCGCCGGCACCTACTACGGGACGATCTCGGGCTGCGGAGGCCTTGGCGCGAGCGGCCACACGATCGCCTACAGCGACGCCGGCTATACCGTCGCCCCGGCACCTTTGACGATCACCGCTTCCAGCTCGACGATGACCTACGGCGGCAGCGTACCGACGATCAGCGCAAGCTACAGCGGCGTCGAGAACGGTAGGGACCCGGCGATCGCACCGACCTGCTCGGCCGGCGCGACCTCAACCACCCCGGTCGGGAGCTACGCGACAACGTGCGCCGGCGCTAGCGACCCCAACTACACGATCAGCTACGCCGCGGGCACGCTCACCGTTGGCCAGGCCGCGCTGACGATCACGGCATCGAGCCCGACAGCGACCTACGGAACCGTGCCGACGATCAGCGCCAGCTACAGCCCCTTCGCCCCCGGTGACGGTCCGGGCAGCTTCAGCACGCAGCCGAGCTGTACGACCACAGACACGCCGACGACGGGCGTCAACAGCGCGGCACCCAGCACCGCTTGCTCCGGCGCCGTCGATCCCAACTACAAGATCACTTACGTCGACGGCAGCGTTACCGTCGATCCGGCGCCGCTCCAAGTGCTCGTCAGCGGCGCGCAGACCTATTCGAGCTCACCCGCGCCGAGCTTCTCGATCGCCGGCTATCACGGGTTCGTCAACGGCGAGGGCACAGGTGCGCTGAGCAGCGACAGCCTGAGCGGCTGCGCGACGACGATCAACTCGTCGGCGCCGCCGCCGGTCGCGGCCGGGAGCTACAGCGGCGCGATCGAGACGGCGGGCTGTAGCGGTGTCAGCGCCGACAACTACAGCGTGAGCTACGTCGACGACGGCTACACGGTCAGCCCGGCGTCGCTGGTGATCACCGCGTCGAGCCCGAGCACCACCTACGGGACGGTCCCGGCGATCAGTGCCAGCTACGCCGGCTTCGTCGGCAGCGACGGCCCTGCCCTGCTGACCACCCAGCCGGTTTGCTTCACGACCGACAGCTCGAGCACAGCTCCCGGAACGGCACCGTCGTACTGCACCGGTGCCAGCGACCCCAACTACACGATCAGCTATGTCAGCGGGCTCGTGACGATTGGCAAGGCGCCGCTGACTGTGACCGCCTCCAGCCCGACGATCACCTACGGACAGACCGCGCCGGCGATCGGCGCAAGCTACAGCGGGTTCCTCAACGGACAGACCCCCTCGGACCTGACGGCCACGCCAACCTGCTCGGCGTCAAGCGGGCCCTACCTCGCCGGAACCTACGCGACCACCTGCACCGCGCCATCCGAGACCGACTACGCGATCACCGCCGTCCCCGGAACGCTGACGGTCGACCCGGCCCCGCTCCAGATAACGGCTTCGAGCGGCTCGTTCACCTACGGCGGCGCCGTTCCCGCGGTCACGGCGAGCTACAGCGGCTTCGTCGGCACCGACGGAGCCAACGACCTCGGGAGCGGGCTCAGCTGCGGCACGCTCGCTACCTCGGCGAGCGCCGTCGGCAGCTACGCGAGCACGTGCAGCGGCGCGAGCGATGCCAACTACGCGATCACCTACGTGAACGGATCTGTCACCGTCAATCCGGCGGCGCTGCAGATCACCGCCTCGAGCGGCTCGATGACCTACGGCGGCAGCCCGCCGACGATCACGCCGAGCTACAGCACGTTTGCGAACAGCGACACCAGCGCCGACCT
>JBEKKS010000017.1:0-52941 GCA_050010595.1 Solirubrobacteraceae bacterium | reverse complement strand
CGCCGGCAAGCGTCGCGAGCGTGGGCGCGGCCCGCCCGGCGCCGCGGTCTCACAGGACTTTCCCCAGTGCGGATGAGAGGACTCGAACCTCCACAGAGTTACCTCCACACGGACCTGAACCGTGCGCGTCTACCAATTCCGCCACATCCGCCGGGAGCGCCCGAAGATACCAACGCCGCGATCGGGCTGCTCACGGGGCCTCTGCTAGCCTCAGGCGCCGGACCTCTCGCCGCTATCGTCTAGGGGACTAGGACGCCGCCCTCTCACGGCGGAAACCCGGGTTCGAATCCCGGTAGCGGTATGGAAATCAGCGCGCTATCCGCTCGCAATGGGCTGGAGCATGGCTTGCGCCAATAGCTCGACCGAGCGCAGGCGTCCACTCGGGTCGGGGGCGTGGTGGGCGGTGATCAGCTCATCGGCCGCGGTGCGCTGCGCGAACTCCTCGAGGTAGGTGCGGACGTCGTCGGACGTGCCGATCGCTGTGTATGTGAGCATTTGATCGACTTGCGCGGCGATGCCGGCAGCGAGCAATTCGTCGGCCTGCTGATCCGTCGCCTGAGCCGGGCTCGCGCCGAACCGGCGGCCGTAAAGTGCGACCGCGCGGATGCGCCTGACCGCCTGAAGCTGGGCTTGTGCCTCGGCCAGGGTGTCCGCCGCGAGGACATTGACGCCCACGATCACGTACGGGCTCCCGAGGGCCTCCGACGCCGTGAACTCAGCGCGATAGGCGGCGATCGCCGCGTCCAGTAGATCCGGCGAGAAGTGAGATGCGAACGCATACGGCAGCCCGAACGCTGCCGCCAGCTGGGCCCCGAACATTGAGGAGCCGAGGATGTAGAGCGGCACGCGCGACCCCTTACCGGGGACCGCGTCAACACCGGGGACGAGGCTCTTGCCGTTCAGATAGCCCTCCAGCTCGCGGACGTCTTGGGGGAAGCTGGCGGCAGAGCTGGGATCGCGGCGCAGCGCGAACATAGTGTTCTGGTCCGAACCGGGTGCGCGTCCGAGGCCGAGGTCGATCCGGCCGGGGTACATCGCGGCGAGCGTTCCGAACTGCTCGGCGATCACGAGCGGCGCATGGTTCGGCAGCATCACTCCGCCTGCGCCAAGGCGGATGGTCTGCGTATGAGCGCCGATGTGCGCGATCAGGACGCTCGTGGCCGAGGAGGCGATGCTCGCCATGTTGTGATGCTCGGCGTACCAGACGCGCTTGTAGCCGAGCTGCTCGGCTCGCTGAGCGAGCGCAACGCTCGTCTCGAAGCTGTTCGCCGCGCTCTGGCCACGGCCGATCGGAGCGAGATCGAGGATCGATAGTTCCACGGACATCCAAGTATCACTCTAGGAGTTGGGTGGCTTCGGCCGGGAACGCGCGACCTCGCGAGATTGGCCTCAGGGCGGATCCGAGACCTGCGCCAGCGTCCGCGGGAAGGCCGTATGGGTATCGTCAACGTCGATGGCCCTACCGCCACCGTCGCGTTCGCTATTGGCTCCCAAGGTGCTGTCGGGGCTCTACCGCAAGCATCTCTCCGACGCGCGCCAGGAACGCCTGTTCCTCGGCAATGTCGGCTTCCTCGGCGCGTTCGTCACCGTGCGCGCGATCACGCACGCAATTCGCGCCGGGCGCGGACCGTTTCGCAACATCCAGCCCGGGGGCCGCCACATCCACCACATGACCTTCGGGATCGTCGGGCTGCTGCTCACCGGTTACGCCTGGAATGCGCAGGTCGGGCTTGGGATGGACCCGAAACGCCGCTGGGGCTCGCGGACGTCGGCGATCGGCTACGGCATGGCCTCGGCACTGACGCTCGACGAGTTCGCTCTCTGGCTGAATCTCCAGGACGACTACTGGACCAAGCAGGGCCGCGAGAGCATCGACGCGGTAGTGATCTTCGGCTCGCTGCTGTTTCTCGCGCTGATGAACCAGGACCTCGTGCGTGAGGCAACGGCGATCGCGAGCGGGCGCCGCGACGCGCGCGAACTCACGCGGTAGCGGGGGGCTCGTCGCCGCCGCTAACTTCGTTGGCGCTCCCAGCGATGAACTGTGCGGCGTAGCGCGACGTAGCCGGCGATGCCGGGAAGCGTCGGCAGCCAGAACGAGATCGCACGGTAGGCGAGCACGCCGACAACGGCCTGGGTTGCGGGAACGCCGAACGCGACGAAGGAGCCGATCATCGCGCCCTCCACGCCGCCGATGCCACCCGGCAGTGGCAGCAGGCTGCCGAGCGTGCCGAGGAAGTAGCCGAGCACGATGATCGCGAACTGCGGATCACTACCGAACGCGCGGAACGAGAACCCGAGCGCCGCAATGTCGAAACCCCAGTAGAGGACGGCGCCGATCAGCCCCGGCCGCCGCTCGGCGATCAGCGAGACCGCTGTCCGCGTGCCGTCCCCCAGCGCAGTTGGGGCGGCCGCCGCACGCTCCACGAGCCGCCGCCACCAGCGGGGGCCCGCATCCATCTGCCGCAGCCGGCGCTCGAAGCCCGTGGGCAGCAGGACGGCACTCAGCGCGATCGCGGCGAGGACGATGCTCAGCACCGCCGGTAGCAACGTGAGCTCGAACGGCCCATGACCGGGTAGGACGCCGAGCCCCACCGCGAACCCGAAGAGCGCCAGCGCGAACAGATAGACGGCGTACTGGATGACCAGATTCGCGACCATCCGGCAGGCGACGACGCGCCGCTCCATCCCGGCTTGAACGAGCGCCCACGCCGTCACTGCGACGCCGCCGGCGCCGGCGGCGGCGAAGAGACGGATCGCGGCTATGCCCGCGAGCGGAATCTGGATGCTCGCCGCCCACCCGAGACGGCGCATTCCACGGCCGAAGACGGTCCGGAACAGCAAGGCGTAGCCGGCGATCGAGAGCAGCTCGACGGCCGCTGCCGCCGCAAGCCACACGGGGTCCCCGTGTTTGAGCCGCCCCCACGTCTTGTTGAGCCCGACGAGCTTGGGCAGCAGGAGATAGAGCGCGACGATCGAGAGAACGATCAGCACCGCAGTCACGATCAGCCGTCGGCGTCCGGGAGACTTGTGCCCACCATGGGGGTGGTCAACTGCGCCGGACGCCGGACGGCTCGGTGGTGCCGGCTTGTTGACCGTCGCTTGGCTCACCATTTCTGTCATTACCCGTAACAGGTGTCCACCACACCAGTTGCGCGCCGATGCGCGCCCGCCACAGGCGCGCGGAGCGTTTGAGCTGTCGCGCTGGGGGTACCAACGTAGTGTGTCAATGCCGCCCCACGCGCACGACCGGACCCGAACCGCGGTCCTGGTCAGCCTGACTTGTCCGAGCTGCTCCCTCCACGTTGGCTGCCGGAGCACGTTGCGGGTGGCCTATTGCCCCCGCTGCATTGCTTACCGGCGTGAACTCATTGCGCTCACCGACGCGCCCGAGCCGAAGGACGCGCGCATCGAAGTGCCAGACCTGACGTCGGCGGCTCCGACGCTGCGGCGTAGCAGTCTGCACCGGTTGCCGGTCCCCACGCGAGCGCGCGCTGCCTAGACCGATCGCGGCGCCTTGGCGACGCCGTGGCGAGTGGGCTCGAGCGTCGACGTCCCCGATTGGCCATTGCTCGTGTAGCCCGTACGCTGACGGGGTATGCGCACGCCAGCGGGTCTAACGATGCTGAGGAGGGACGGGCGATGAGTGCAGTTACTGACGTGGTCAATCGATATGTGAGCAAGTTCTCGCGGACAGCCGGGGCGCCACCCGCGGATAGCATCCAGGGCCGCGCACAGCGCGTTGCCGCGGCCATCAAGCACGGCGCCGACACGGCGCAGGAGCGTGCCGGTGAGGCGGCCTCGGCCGCCACGGAGAGCGCGCACGGTGTCGCCGATCAGGCAAACGGCGCGGCGCAGCAGACTGCGCTCACGGTGCGCACCAGCTCGAAGAGCGCTCGCATCGCTGCGGGAGTCGCGATCGTCGGGTTGGCGGGGGTCCTCGCTGCCCTCGTGCGCAAGCTGCGAGACGCCGCCTAGCGCTACTCAGGCAGGTGTTCGCTTGTGATACGGGCGCAAGCGGATGCCGGCGAGGCGAATTCTCACGGCCTGTGAGTAGATCAGGGCGAGCACGCGGAGTGTCGCGAACGGGTAGCGCGCGAGCAGGGCTGTCGCCGTAGCGTGGTTCAGCGGCCGGCGGCGCAGCGCGAGGGTCGCGTCGAAGGCGAGCGTGTCGGCGCCGCTCGCGCGGCTCTCGATGTGAACCGAGAGGGTCGCGCCGGGTGCCGTCATCCGGGCGCTGTAGCGCTGCTCCATGTCCATGAACGGCGAAACGTGGAGCGCCTTGTCGAATTCCGCCTCCAGGACCTGCGGCCCCGGTGCGGACGGGGCAAGCACGTAGGCGTGGCGCTCGCCCCAGGGCGTATTCGTTACCTCTGCGACGACCGACTCGAGGCTCGCTCCGTCTTGCGCCCAGCAGTAGTAGAAGCTCACCGGGTTGAAGCAGTGGCCGAAGATCCGCGGGTGGGTTAGCAGGCCGATCGGACCATCGGGGCGCTTGCCGCTCTCTGACTGCACGAGGTCGCGCACCGCGTCCGCGAGCTCCACCTCCGGCGGGCCGAGGTAGTCGCGTCGGCGAATGCGGATCGCTCCCGGACGCTCGGCCACGAGCAGGCCGCCGAGCAGCGCAGGCAGCTCGCCGAGGTCGAGGTAGGTCAGGCCAATCGGGTATGTGAACTCTCTCTCGTGCTCCGCGTAGCGGCGGTGGCGGAGCGTCCCGAGGTAGATGCAGCTCTCGGTCACGGGCGGACACCGAGGCCCTCTGCGACTCGCAGCGCGCTGCGAACGCCGTCCTCGTGGAAGCCCCAACCCCAGTAGGCGCCGCAGTAATGGGTGCGATTTTGCCCGCTGATCTCCGCAACACGCTGCTGCGCCTTGACCCCGGCCCGCGTGAAGACGGGGTGGCTGTAGTCGATTGTGCGGATTACCTGCGCCGGATCGATCGACTCGCTGCGATTGAGCGTCACAAGGAACTCGCGGCTGGAGCTGAGGGTCTGTAGACGGTTCATGTGGTAGGTGACGGCTGCGCGCGGCTGCGGCTCGTCGAGCAGGTGGTAGTTCCAGCTTGCCCAGGCACGGCGCCGGCGCGGAAGCATCCGCACGTCGGTGTGGAGAACGGCCTGGTTTGCCTGGTAGGGGATCGCTCCGAGGATTTCGTGCTCGTGCGCGGTTGCGTCCGCCAGCATTCCGAGCGCCTGGTCGGAGTGGGTCGCGATGACGACGTGGTCGAAGCGCTCACTGTCGCCCCCGCGCACCTCGAGCTCGACGTGGGAGTCGCTGCGACGGATCTCGGCCACGGGCGCCGAGAGCCGGATGCGGCTCGCGAACGGCCGCGTCAGAGCCTCGACGTAGCGCGCCGAGCCGCCGCGAACGACGCGCCAGCGCGGCCTGCCGCGCAATCCGAGCATCCCGTGGTTGTCGAAGAACTCGGCGAGAAAGCGCGCTGGGAAGCTCCACATCTGGGACGGGTCGGCAGACCAAACCGCGGACGCCTGGGGGACGATGAGCCGTTCGATGAAGGCCTGGGAGAAGCGCTCCTGCTCGAGCCAGCTGCCGAGCGACGGTCCCGTTTCCTCGCTCTCGATCAACTTGCGCGCGGCGCGCTGGAAGCGTGGGATCTCAAACAGCATGCGATGAAACCACGGCTTGCGCAGCAGCTCGCGCGTGGCAAACACGCCGTTCGGCGAGGCTCCGTTGTACTCAAACGCTCCATGCTCGTCGGCGACGCTGAAGCTCATGTGCGACGGTTGGGAGGGCACGCGCAGGCGCTCGAGCAGGCGCTCGAATTGCGGGTAGTTGCGGTCGTTGAAGACGATGAATCCGGTGTCGATCTGGTGAGTCTCATCGGCAGTGTCCACGCGCACCGTGTTGGTGTGTCCGCCTGCATAAGCGCCCGCCTCGTATAGGACGACATCGTGCTGGGGCGCCAGCAGGTGGGCACTCACGAGTCCCGAGACGCCGGCCCCGATGACTGCAATGCGCATTGCCGTTCCTCTAGTCGCTCTCGCCGTAACGCGCTGCCAGGTACTCGTACGCGCGCGCGGCGAGATCGGATGCAAAGCGTTGCTGATTCTCGGCTGACGCGCAGGCGACCGGTAGGCCCGACAGCGACTCGGCGACCGCCGGCGCGATGCTCGCGAGCAGTGTGGCGGTGAGCGCTCGCGCCTGCGCGACGATCGCTGGCTCGCACGACCAGATCACCTCGAACATTCGGGCCCCGTCGGGAGTGGGGGCCGACCCCGGCAACTCGAGTGCTGCAAGGCACGCGCACGCAACGGCGGAGTCGACGATCAGCAGCCACTCTCGGCCGAGCTGGTGGTCGGCCGCGATTGGTACCTCGACGGGCGCGCCGACCGGCGCGCGCAACTGCTGGAAGTCGGCTACGGCGATCGAACAGCGGGTCGTCCGTGCCAGCTCGCGCCAGCGGTACTCGCTTGCGCGGTAGTTACGCTCGCGCTGGAAGCTGCCGAGCAGCAGGCCGTCACCGGCCCGCGCGCAGTGCTCGTCCTCGATCGCGTGCGTGAGCTGTAGCAATGCCGGCTTGCGCAGGCGGATCACGCGCAGTTCGGGTTGGCGGCTGCGAAGTCCGGCGAAGATCGAGGGTTGCACCGCCGGGCGGACCGCGCTCGCCTGGGCGATCGCCGCCGACAGGGTCAACCCCTCGCTGCGCAGGCGCTGCACGATGCGAATCGCCTCGACATCCGCCTCGCCGTAGCGATGGCGCGGGCCGCGTCGGTGCCTGCCGGCAGGAAAGCCGTAGCGCGATGCCCACACGCGCAGCGTTCCGGCAGGGACCCCGGTCTGCGCGGCAAGCTCGGTGGCGGTCAGCAGCGGTTCAACTGGCACTGGCAGAAACGCTACACTACGTCACGCTAAATGCAACCCTATGTTACGACGGCGGGCGAGCTGTGCTTGCAGCGTGAGCAGTCCGTCCCACGGCCCTTGGACGAGGTCTTCACTTTCTTCTCGCGCGCGGAGAACCTCGAGCTGCTCACGCCGCCCTGGCTACGCTTCCAAATCATCACGCCGCTACCGATCGCGATGGGCGTTGGGACTTTGATCGAGTATCGCTTGCGCGTGCACGGGGTGCCGCTGCGCTGGATGTCGCGGATCGACGAGTGGCAGGAGAACGTCGGGTTCGTCGATCGCCAGCTCCGGGGTCCCTACCGCAGCTGGCTCCATCGACATGAGTTCGAGCGCGACGGCGAGCGAACCTTGGTGCGCGACAGCGTTCGCTACTCGTTGCCCCTCGGCGCACTCGGCAGGATCTGCGGCGCCCCGCTGGTGAGGCGCGACCTCGATCGCGTCTTCGCATTTCGCGGCGAGGCAGTCGCGCGGCACTTCGGATGATCCCCGCCCTGCTCGACTCGGCGCTTGACCTCAGCGTCGTCGGCGGCTACAGCCGGATCGGCTACGTGCTGCGCAGCCGCAGCTGGCCCGAGACCGATCGCGACGCGCTGGGAGGACGCAGCGTCGCGATCACAGGAGCCACCTCGGGGATCGGCCGCGCGAGCGCCGAGCTCTGCCTCGAGGCCGGCGCACGGGTGCTGATGCTCGTCCGTGACACCACGCGCGGCGAGCGAGTCCGCGCCGAGCTGGCGCAGCGTTACGGCAGTGCCGCGGTCGAGCTGTGGGAGTGCGACCTTGCGAGCCTCGCCGCGGTCCGGGCGTGCGCGCAGGGGCTGCTCGGCGCGCATGACACGCTCGACGTGCTCGTCAACAACGCCGGGCTGCTCGCGCCGCGCCGCGAACTCTCGACCGACGGAATCGAGCTCTCGTTTGCGACCAATGTCGTCGGCCCATTCCTGCTCAGCGCCCTACTCGTGCCGGCCCTCGAAGGCGCACGCGGCCGGATTGTCAACGTCTCCTCGGGGGGCATGTACACCCAGGGCCTGCACGTCGAGGACCTCCAGATGACGCGCGGCGAGTACGACGGCGTGCGTGCATACGCACGCGCAAAGCGAGCCCAGGTGGTCCTCAGCGAGCTGTGGGCGACGCGCCTGGACTCGCGGCGAATCGGCGTGCACGCGATGCACCCGGGCTGGGTTGACACGCCGGGGATCGCCGCAGCGCTGCCACGCTTTCACCGCGTCCTGGCGCCGCTGCTGCGCAGCCCCGAACAGGGCGCGGACACGATCGCCTGGCTGAGCAGCGCTTCCGCGCTCCCGTCGGGCCGCTTCTGGCAGGACCGCCGCGAGCGCCCGACGCATCTGCTGCCGTGGACGCGCGAGCGCCCCGGCGAGCGTGAACGACTGTGGACCGAGTGCGCCCGCTCGAGCGGGCTGACCGAGTTGCCCTGAGCGCCAGATCAGGAGGACACGTGCACCACGACTTGCGCGAACGCCGCCGGGTTCGTGAGGTACGCGCAGTAGTACTTCGTGCCGGTGTGCTTGGCGAGCGCCGGCACTGTCAGCGTGAACTGCCCCGCGGCGGTCAGCGCCTTGTCGCCGAAATAGTCTGCGACCTTGTTCGTGCGCTCTGCGGTGAGCGTCGTGCTGCAGGGAGAGCCGATGTTTTCGTAGATGTACGCGCTCCCGGCGCCAGCAGCGGTCCCACTCGCCGTCAGCGAGTAGCGGGTCCCGAGCGTCACCGCCGTGCTGCTCGCGCGGATCGCGATCGCGCTGCCGTAGCTCGGCGGCGTGGTCGGCCCACTGAACGGCGCGACTGACGTGGTACCACTCGATTGGACCGTGAGGGCCTGATCGGTGCTCACGGTCTCTGAGCTGTTGTTGACGAGGTTGCTGACGCCGACGCTTCCTTCGGCAACCGAGACCACCGTCGAGCTGCACGAGTCCGTGGTCAGCCAGACGGTCCCAAGCACGGTGGCCGCCGCGTAGCTGCCCTTTGTCTGGAAGTGCCCAGCGCCACCGTTGCCCCAGAGGCTCCGCGTGGTCGGGGTCGACGCCGGCTTGCGCGGGGCTTTCGTCGCCGCGGTCGCGGCGCAGGGCGCCAGCGGGCCGTTGAGCGTGAGCGTCGCGATCCCGCTCGCGGGCGTTTGGCTGATAGCGAACTGCCCCGTGTAGAAGAGCGCCGATATCGGCGCGCCAGGCGTGGTTGTCGCGATCGTCACCTGGACCGTGCCGGCCGGCGCCGAGACGGTTGTTCCGAACGGGATCGCCACGGCGGCCTCGCCGAGCTTCTTGAAGTGTGCCGCGCCCGGTAGCTCATATGACACGTGCCCACCGACGCGCTCGATCACCGCGCTCTGCCCGAGCACCGGGGCCGGCGTCGCCGCAGCGACCTGGCTGCTGGCGATGGCGCCAGCTGAGACTGAGCAGATGACAGCAGCCGTTACGGCAAAGCGCCGCGCCCGCACATCGCCCCAAAGCACGAGCGCACTGTACCCGCCCGGCGCCCGCTTGTGGCGCTAGAAGTTGCCCGAAACCGCGCCCGGTGCCTTCACCGAGCCGCGGGGCGGTTCCTCTGGCTTGGCCGCACCACGACCGCGGTAGTTGGCGAGCCCGTAACGGCGGCGCCGATAGGCGGGTATCCAGCGCGCCGCAGCGATCTCGATCAGGATCGCCGTCGCCGCCACCATCGCGCCGGCGAGAACGTCGAGCAGGAAGTGGTTGCCGGTGCCGATCACGACGAACGCTGTCACGAACGGATAGGCGAGGGCGACAACCTTGACGATGCGGTTCTGGAACGTCGTCCAGACGACCATCGCCGACCAGGCCGCCCACGCTATGTGCAGCGAGGGCATCGCCGCGTACTGGTCGGCCGTGCTCGCGAGCCCGCCCTGGTGGAAGTTGCCGACCGCCTGCGTCAGGACGATGATGTCGCGGAAGCCATCGTTGGCGAGCATCCGCGGCGGCGCCACCGGGTAGAGCCAGAAGATCGCGAACCCGATCAGGTTGATGATCACGAGCCGCGTTCGCAGCGGACGGTAAGCCCGCGGCTTGCGCCACCACAGCCACGCGAGCAGCCCGAACGTGACGAAGAAGTGCGCCGCGACGTAGTAGTAGGAGAGGACCAGGCCGAGCGTCGCGTGCGCCGCCACCCAGTGATCGAGTCCGAGCTCGGGGGAGATGTTGAGCGAGCGCTCGAGTGCCAGGACGCCCGCCGCGTTGTGGAGCGCGGCGACGCGGCGCAGCGGTGCGAGGTCGTTGATCTGGTCGTAGAGGAACAGCAGCCAGAACACCACGAGCGCCTCGAGCCAGACCGGGGCGCGCCCATCGCGACGCGTCAGGACTCGACGCAGCACGCGAACCGGCGTGCGTCCTGGGGCGGTCTCGGCTTCAGACGACAGTTCTAGCGGTTGCGTGTCCATCGATACCTGGCTTGGAGCTCCAGCTCAGCGCTTCCACGCCCCGGCTCATTCCATGAGCGCAGCGGACCTGACCGGACCCCACTCTACTAACCCGACCGCCTCGACTCGAGCCGGCCAACCACTAGGCTGCGCTGCGTGCTCGCCGCGATCTCCAGTCCTGCCGCCAACGGCTTTCACATCGGGCCGCTGTTCATCCATGCCTACGGCCTAGCCTATGTCGTCGGGGTGGCCGCAGCGGTCTACCTGACGCGGCGTCGCTGGGAGGCGCTCGGCGGCGACCGCGAGCTCGTCTACGAGGTGGCGCTGTGGGGCTTTCCGGCCGGCGTCGTCGGCGGGCGGCTCTACTTCATCGCGACGAGCTTCAACGAGATGCCCAAGCACTGGTGGGGTCCGTTCGCCGTCTGGGACGGCGGCATGGGCATCTGGGGCGGTATCGCGCTCGGCACGCTCGTCGGGTTGTGGGTGCTGCACCGGCGCGGCGCGAACATCCCGCAGTTCATGGATGCCGCCGCACCGGGCATCCTGGTGGCCCAGGGCATCGGCCGGGTCGGCAACTACTTCAACCAGGAGCTCTACGGTGCGCCGAGCTCGCTGCCGTGGGCAGTCGAGATCGCTCCGGCCCATCGCTACAGCGGCTATTTGCAGTACTCGACCTTCGAACCGATGTTCCTCTACGAGCTGATCTGGGACTTCCTCTTTGCCGCTGCCCTCATCTGGCTGGGCAGGCTGAGACAGGTTCGGCCCCCCGGCCTCTTCGCCCTCTACGTCGCCGGCTACAGCGGCTTTCGCATCTTCGAGGAGACCCAGCGGATCGATCCATCCAAGTACCTCTTCGGGATGCGCCTGAACTTCTACGTCGCCTCGGTCCTGTGCTTCATCGGCCTCTGCTGGTTCGTCTGGCTTCAGCTTGGGGCGCCGGCTCGCACTTCACGGCGAGCGGTCTCAGACCCCGCGTAGCGACAGGTCGGAGCACGCGACGCAGACCGACTCGGGCACGAGGCCCGCGCGCATCAGCAGCGCGAACAGCTTGCAGCCGATGCAGTAGGCGAAGACCGACTCGAGCGCTGCTGCCGCGACGATCACGCTGAGCAGCACGATCGCGACCGTGTTCTCGCCGGCGAACGTGGCGATCGCGGCGCCGGTCGTGCAGACAGCTCCGATGCTTTGCGCGAAGCGCTTCGGTGGGCCCGCTACCGGCTTCGCCGGTCCAAGGCGCGGCGCGATGACCGAGCTTGCGATGCGCCCGAGCGGGCTCAACTTGGGGCCGGTCAGGACGCGCGCGATGAACCCGTAGGCGAGCACGGCGGCGAGCCAGTAGGCGCCGCTCGCCAGCGCGGCGATCGCAATCGCGCAGACAACGCCGGCGACGACGCGTGCGGCTTTCTCGTTGACCGGGTTGGGGAATCCGATGAGCGTTGCCACAGCACCCAAAGCTTAGCGAAAGCGCACTAAATCAGTGAGGATCTCCGCCGTCCCAGTGAGTATCTACGCTCCGCTGTCGATGCCGAAGAACGAGATCGGGCGCACTGTCGTGATCGACATGGGCTCGAACTCGTTCCGTCTCGTCGTCTACGACTACGTGCCGGAGCGCTGGTGGCGCCACAGCGATGAGATCTATGACGGGGTGCGGATCGGCAAAGGGCTGCTGCAGACCGGAGCGCTCTCGGAGGAGCGGATCGAGCGCGCGCTCGAGGTGATCGAGGTCTACGCCCACTTCTGCGCTGCGAGTGCGATCCCGACCAGTAACGTCGCGGCGGTCGCGACGAGCGCGATCAGGGACGCGAGCAACGGTCCGCAGCTGGTCGCGCGTGTCAAGGCGCTGACGAAGCTCGAGGTGCGGATCCTCAGCGAAGCCGAGGAGGCCTACTACGCCTACCTCGCCGCGGTCAATTCGACCACGCTGCGCGATGGACTGGTGCTCGACCTCGGGGGTGGCAGCCTCCAGCTCGTTCACGTCGGCGAGCGCCGCGCGCTGAGCACGGCTTCCTGGCCGCTTGGCACGGTGCGGATGACCGAGCGCTTTCTCGCTGAGCGCGGCGCCGGCGGCAAGCAGCGCGCGGCGCTCCGTGACCACGTGCTCGAGCAGCTCGCCAGTGCTCCCTGGCTCGAGCGCTCCTGCGGGACGATGGTCGGCATGGGGGGGACGGTGCGCAACCTCGCGTCGGCCGCTGCGACGGCGGCCGAGCGGGCCGGGATCGGCGTGCACGGCTTCGCGCTCACGCGGGACGCGCTCGGCGATCTGGTGGCCGAGCTCGCGCGGGCCGGCGACGCCGAGCGCGCGCAGATCCCGGGGATCAAGCCGGAGCGGGCCGGCGTGATTCTCGCGGGCGCGATCGTCGTCGCCGCGGTGATGGACGCGGCCGGCGCGCAGCAGCTCGAGGTCACCGAGGCCGGTCTGCGCGAGGGCGTCTTCTTCTCGTCCTATCTCGCGCGCCACGATCCGCCGCTCTTCCCCGACGTGCGCAGGGCGAGCGTCCTCGGACTCGCAAACCAGTACCAGTCGGATCTCACCCACTCCGAGCACGTGGCGGGAGTCGCGAACCACCTCTGGAACGCGCTCGCGGAAATGGGCGCGACACCGCCGACAGAGCTCAACGCCGGGGAGCTGTTGTGGGCCGCGGGGATGCTGCACGACATCGGCATGACGATCGCCTACGACGACCACCACAAGCACTCGCGCTACCTGGTCCTCGCAGCGGGGCTGCCCGGTTACAGCCAGCGCGAGCAGGCCTTGATCGCGCAGGCCGTGCGCTACCACCGCAAGGGCACGCCCGAGCTCGGCGCGCTCGCAGCGGTCTGCGAGCCCGGTGACGACCGCCTCCTGACCGCGCTCGCCGCCGTGCTCTCGCTCGCCGAGCATCTCGATCGCAGCCGCGACGGGATGATCGACATCAACGGCATCCACGCCGACAACGGCACGCTCGCACTCGAGCTGCATATCGCGCGCTCCGGCGACGAGGTGCTGGCGCGCTGGGGTGCCGAGCGCCGATCCGACGTGTTCCGCCGCGCGTTCGGTCGGGCGTTGACCGTGGATTGAGGATCCGTCGGCTACATTCGATACGTGGCTGAAGACGTATACGACCTCTACCAGCGCGGCAGCGAGCTGCTGCGCAGTGGCGATTTCGCGGCCGCGGCTGTGCCGCTGGCCCGCGCGCGCGACCTCGAGCCGGACAAGGCGTCGATCCGCGAGGCGCTCGGACGGGCGCTCTTCCACAGCCAGCGCTATCGCGAAGCAGCCGAGGAGTTCGATGCGGTCGCGCGTTGCGCGCCGACGAACGACTACGCGCACTTCTGCCTCGGGCGCGCGCTGCAGCAGCTCGGGCGCCACGCCGAGGCCTGCCGGCCGTTGGCGATCGCAGCCTGCCTGCGGCCTGAGCGTCCCGAGTACCGGGCGTACCGTGACCGCGCGCGACGCGCGGCCGCGATCTGATGTCACCGTCCCGCGGCGCGCCACGCGTCGGAGCAGGGCCCGATGGCTCTCGCCGTCCTCTACGGCCTCGCGGCGGCCGCATTGCTCGCAGGCGCGCGCGGGCTGGCGCCCCGCCGAGCTCGACGCCGCGGCACGGTGCGGTTGCTCGTCGAGCCCTACCGCAACGATCGCGCCACGCCCGAGACGCTGCGGGCGACGTTCGCGGCATTGCACGCGCTGCTCGCGGCGGAGACGCGACTCGACCTGCGCGGCCGCCGCGGCACGCTGACGCTCGAGATCCACCTCGATCGCCGCAGCGGCGGCGCGCCGCTCGCCTGGTTTGCAATCAGTGCGCCCGCCACGCAGGCCAGACACGTCGAGGCGGCGCTCCGCGCGAGCTATCCGAACCTGCGCCTGCGCGCGCTGAGCGCGCCGCTCGAGGACCCGCCGGCGCTCGTCGCACTGCAGCGCCGCACCGCGCCACACGCAGACGGTGCCGTCCACAGCGAGCCGCCGGTGGTGCTCGCGCGCGGCGACGTGCTGCTGCGTGCGCTCGCCGCCGCCGGCCCGCCGGCGAGCGTGCAGCTCGTGCTGCGTCCGGCAGCCGCAGTCGTAGAGCACGCCCTGGCGGCGGTGCTTGCTCGCGCAAGCGTCTCTCCGAGCCCGCCGCAACCACCGCGTGCGCTCTTCTGGGCCGAGCCTCGCGTGCTCGCGGCCGATCGGCGCGCCGCGCGCGCGATCGCAAGCGCGCTGCGCGGCAGCGCAGACGATCCGCGGCTCATGCCGGCCCATCGGCGGACCGGCCGGGACGCGCGCATCCCGCGCACGCCGCGCCGCCTGTACCGGCTCGATGAGCTCAGCGAGCTCTGGGCGCTCCCGACGCCGGACTTCGCAGCCCTCCCCTGCCTGCGGCGCGCGCTGCCGCTGGCGCCCGCGCCGCCAGGGATCAGCCGCCCGCGCGCCGGACGCGGACTGCTGCGCGACGAGCATGGGGGCGTCACGATCGACGTCGAGCTACGACGCCAGCACACCGCCGTCGTCGGCGCCGTCGAGCAAGGCAAGACGTCGTTTCTCGTCGCCAGCGCCAAGGAGGATCTCGCGCGCGAGCGCTGCGCGCTGATCGTGCTCGACCCGAAAGGCGACGCCGCCGACGCGGTGCTGAGCGTCGTACCGCAGACGCGCACCTGCACGCTGCTCGACATGGCTGCGCCAAGCGTCGGCTTCAACCCGCTTGCCGTCGACGCGGCGCCCGACGCGATCGCCGACCAGGTGGTCGGCGCGCTGCGGGCATTGTTCAGCGAGGGGGAGGTCCGCGGCAGCTCCGATCGTTACCTGCGCAACGCGATCATCGCCGCGCTTGCATGCGAGCCAAGCGCGACGCTGTGGGACGTCGCGCGACTGCTCGAGGTCGGTGAGGCGGGACGCTCGGCGCGGGCGCGCGCCGCCGAACGCCTGCTCGAGCTCCCGGCCTACGCCGAGATCGCGACCTTCCTCGCGGACGAGCTACCGGTGCAGCTCGCCGACGCGCGTGCGACGACGACGGCGAAGCTCGACGCCCCCGCCAACAAGCTCGCACGCGTTCTCAACTCGCCGGCGATCAAGCGCATCCTCCAGTACGACGCTCTGCGGATCGATCTCGACCGGCTGATCGAGCGCAGCGAGGTGCTCGTCGTGCGCGGCGCCCTCGGCGAGCTCGGAGCGGGCAACGTCGCGGTGCTGATGCAGCTCCTGCTCGGGATGCTCGATGCGGCACTCGCGCGGTCGCAGGACCGCCGCCTGGCGCAGGAGCGGGGTGCGGTCGCGCTGAAGGTCGACGAGGCGCCGCTCGTGATCAACGAGACGTTCGCGCAGACGCTCGCGCTGAAGCGCTCCGCCGGGCTCGAGACAGTCGCCTGCTGGCAGACAGACGCCCAGTGGCCGATCGAGCTGCGCGAGCAGCTCGACGCACTGTTCGCACACAGGGTGCTGTTCGCGACCGCCTCGAGCACGGACGCGCGCTCAGCCGCGGGCCTGCTGCTCGCCGAGTTCTCCGACCAGCTGCGACCCGCTGACGAGCAGACGATGCGCCTCGCGAGCCCCGACGTTCGCCTGCACCTGCCACGTCACACGGCGATCGCCAGCTGGACCACGGCGCGCGGGCGCGAGCGCCCGTTTCTCGCGAGCACGCTGCCACTGGCGATCGACCGTGAGCGAATCGCCCATCACGAGGCCCGCCAGCACGAGCGCGCCATGCGCCTGCCCGCGCAGTCGCCCCAGCCAACCGTGCAGCCGCCCCCGCCGGCGCCGCAGTTGCCTGTCCAAGCGCCCGGCTACCTCGAGCTGCGCGCACTGGACGCCGCCACACGAGTGCGCTTCCTGCCGACCGCACCGGCGCGCCACGCACCGACGCTCGACGCCGGGGATCGTGCACTGCTCGAGTGGCTCGCCGGCGCGCGCTGCGCGCTCACGACCCAGATCCACCGTCGCCTGCGTCCAGATCAAGCGCTGACCGGCACGCAGCGCCAGCTGAAGCGCCTCGCGGACGCCGGCCTGGTTGCGCGCTTCCAGGCACACCGCCCTGACGGCGGCGGCGTCCCGCAGTGCTGTGCGGTCACTGCGGCAGCGCTCGAGCTGCTCGGGCTGCGGGGACGCGTAGCGCCGACGCTCGACGCCGCGTCCCTGGACTCGCTGCGCGCGGCCATCCATACGACGGGCTGGCTGCTCGCCCTGGAGGCGCTCGCCGGCGCAGCGCTGCGCGAGGTGCTCGGACCGGGCCGGGCGACGATCGCGCCGCACACAACGCCTGCGGAGCTCGACCTCGGGGACGGCGTGCGCGCACGCGACTTCGGCAACGAGGCGTTCGTTGCCGTCCGACCTGCAGCCGTCGCGGAGCTCGTGAGCGTGCGCGGCGTGACCCGTGACCTGCTCGTCACCTGGGAGACCGAGGTGGACGTCGCGCAGTACGACCGGCTCGTCAGCGGCTGGTGGCGCTCCGTTGCGCGCTACAAGCGGCTCGGCGCCCCGCCGATCGTCGTGGTGCTCTGTGCGGATCAGGATGGCGCCCGCGAGCGGGCCCGCGCAGCGAACGAGCCGATCCGCGCGACGCTCGCGCGGATCGGGACCGAGCCACGCGAATGGGAGCGCCCCGGACGCGAGCTGATCGCGTTCGCGGCCGAAGGCGAGCTGCACGGCGGCAGCCTGGGTGCATGGCGTGCGCCCCTGCAGGGCGAGGACGAGGCGCGTCGCGCGACGCTGATCGAGCTCGACCGGGCAGCGAGCGCGCGGCCGGCGCAGTCGCCCTGGCGCTAGCAGCTCGCCGGCGCGACTGCAGCGCCATCGCGAGTTAGCCTGGCGCTCCTCTTTCTCAACCTCAGCTCCCTGTCCCGCCATCACCCCGCTCGTCGGTGAAGCAGCCGACAACCCACCGTCGTGGAGGACAGAGATGAGCGTGAGCGCAAGCGCAGTCGGCCAGACCAGGGCACGCCTCCACCGCTACGCCGCAACCGACGGACAAGCGCGCGAGCTCATCCTGATCGATGCCGCCCAAGGCTCACGACTGCTTGTCGACGGCGCGACCGATGGCACGGACCAGCGGCTGCTTGCCCACCTCTCAGGCGACGAGCCGGATGCGAACGCCGAGGCCGTCTGCCGCGACTACCTAGCCGCCACCAGCCGACGCTGCCGCCGGTTACGACCAGCGGACCTGCGCATGCTCGGCGAAGGAGCAGTCTCACTCGGCACGCAATCGGTGCCACCGCCCGCTGTCCTCGTCGATGCAAATGGCGCGCGCTACCGCCTCGCTGTTGCCGGAACGCCGGCAGAGCTGCGCTGGCAGCGTGATCTGGGGGGCCGCGTGAGCGTCGTCAGCGCCCGCGATGTCGTTGCGGCGCTGCAGGACTACGAGCCCGTGCGCGCGCTCAGCCACGCTGCGATCTGCGCGCTGCGCTACGACCGGCACGTCTCGATCGCCGCGCTCGGTCTCGAGCTGCGGCGTCTCGAAGCAAGCCCGATCGTTCTCAACCGCAGGTTGCGCGAAGCCGTCCTGCGGGCCGTGCGCGAACGCGGCGTCAGCCTCAGCGCGATCGCGATCGCCTGCGGGCGGATGAAGCGCGATCCCCGCGGCAACGGTTCCGGCGAGACGAGTTGGCTCGCGCGACGCGTCGGCCTCGTAGCCGACGGGCCGGCCGGGAGCTGCAACCCGTGGGTCCACAGCGACACGCTCGCGCTGATCGCGCGCGACGGGCTCGGGATCGCGCCGCGCGAGGTCGAGCTCGGCTGACTGTCCTGCTGGCGATCGCCTCGCCTGAGCGGGCGCGGGCCGTCGCGCGTGCGCTCGCGCCACTGCAGGACTGCGATTGCGTGCTGCTCGTCTGTGATCGCCCCCAGCGGATCCGCGAGCTGGCTCGCGCACACCCGCACGCGCTGCTGCTCGCGATCGTCGCTGCCGGCGAGGACCGCGCGCGGGCACTCGACGAGGGCGCTGCCAGCGTCGTACGAGCCGGCGCCGAGGCCGAGCTGGTCGCTCGCGCCCTGGCGCTCGTGCGCCGTGCCCCACGACTCACCCCGGCTGAGCGAGCGCTGCTCGAGTGCCTCGCCTCGCAGCCGGGACGCGTGTTCACCAAGCAAGAGCTTCGCGCGGCCATCTGGGGCGAGCAACCACCGCCCGCCCACGGCCGTGCCCTCGAGACGCAGGTAGCGCGACTGCGTCGCCAGCTCGGGCCCAACGGTCCGGCGCTCGTGACGGTCTGGGGCGTCGGCTACCGGCTCGGCTGAGCAGAGCTCACCCGGACTCAGGCGCGTCGCCGTGAAGTGCGCGGCCGCGCCTGACGACCACACCCCAAGACAAAAGGAGGTTCACATGTTCCGAACAAGGACGGATGACGGGCTCGTGATCGGCGTCGCGCGGGGCAGGAAGGCGGTGCGCCTGCCGCTGCGCGAGCGGAGTGGCAGCCATGCGCTGATCGTTGGCGCCACCGGTTCCGGCAAGACGGTCACCGAGGCGTCGATCGTGGCGCGAGCGGTCGAGCGCGGACACGGCGCGGTCGTCGTCGACCCGAAGGGCGACGCGCTGCTGCTGGAGGCGGCGCGCGGTGCTGCGATCGCCGCCGGGCGGCGCTTCGTGCGATGGACGCCGGCCGGACCTGCGGTCTACAACCCGTATGCGCACGGTAGCCCGAGCGAAATCGCCGACAAGGCACTCGCAGCCGAGCGCTGGAGCGAGCCCCACTACCAGCGCCAGGCGCAGCGCTACCTGGCAGCTGCCGCGCGGGCGCTCGCCGCGGCTGGCGAGATCGCGACGCCACGGCGCCTGCTCGAGCTGATGGATCCACGCGAGCTCGAGCTGCTCGCCCGCCGGCTGCCCAACGAGCGCGTTGCGCGCGAGCTCTACGGCTACATCGACACGCTCGACGCGAGGGCGCACGCGGGTCTTGCTGGCGTCCGCGACAGGCTCGCGATCCTCGTCGAGTCAGAGCTCGGCCACTGGCTCGAGCCCGCGACTGGACGCGAGCTGGACCTGCTCGAAGCTGTGCGCGAGCGCGCTGTCGTCTACTTCCGCTTGGAGGCGGACCGGTTGCCGCTGCTCGCGCAGATGCTCGGTGCGGCGATCGTGCAGGACCTGCTGACGGTTGCTGCCGCCTGCCAGGGTGCGCCGGTTGGGACGCTCGTCGCGATCGACGAGTTCTCGGCGATCAGCGCCGCCGGCGTGGCGCGTCTGTTCGGGCGGGCGCGCGCTGCCGGGATGAGCCTCGTGCTCGTCACGCAGGAGCTGGCGGACCTGCGAGCCGCGGATCCGGAGCTGCTCGAGCAGGTGCTCGGCAACGTCGAGACGCTGATCGCGCATCGCCAGAACGTGCCGGATTCGGCCGAGCTCGTCGCGCAGATCGCCGGCACGCGCGTCGTCTGGAACCGCACCGAGCAGCTCGAGCACATGGTCACGACGGGGCGCGCCACGCGCACGCGGGGACGCGAGTACGTCATCCACCCCGACGCGATCAAGACGCTCCCGGCCGGCTGCGCCGCAGTCGCCGTCACGAGCGCGGGGCGCTGCGCCCTCGCGCGCATCCACCACCCCTAGAAAGGAGGCTCGCCATGAGCGAGCAGATACTCGACTGGCTCGCCGGGATCGGCGCCGCCGGTGTCGTTGAGATTGCCGGCAGCGCGGGGATCAGCGTCGCCGCAACGGCGTCCCGGCTGCGACGGCTCGAGGCGGGAGGCCTCGTCACGCCGGTCCGGCTCCTGCACGGTCAACCGGCGCTGTATCTGGTCACGCGGGCCGGCTTGCGGTCGGCGGGGCGGCCAGAGCTCGCAGCGCCGCGCATCTCGAGCTCCGGCTTCGCCCACGCGCTCGAGTGCGCGCGCGTCGTGCGGGCGCTCGAGAGTGCGCATCGGGATCGCTACAGCGTCCACTCAGAACGCGAGCTGCGTGTCTGGGAGCGTGCGGCGGGACGTGCAGTCGCTAGCGCCGAGCTGCGGTTTGGGCTGCGCGGTGCGCGCGAGCTGCACCGGCCGGACCTCGTGTGCAAGCCGCTCGAGGGCGGTCAGCCTGTGGCCGTCGAGGTCGAGCTGACCGTCAAGGCGCCGAGCCGCCTGCGCGAGATCGTTCGTGGCTGGGCGCGCAGCCGCTGTGTCACGGGTGTCGTGTACTACGCGGCGCCGGCAGCGCTGCGCGCGCTCGAGCGAGCGATCGCCGACGAGCGTGCCGGCGGCTCGGTGACGGCGTTCGCGCTCGCGCGCGCCGGCGAGCTGCCGACTCGCTGAATCGACGAGTCCCATCCCAAGCGGCTCGTAGCGTGCGCCTGCGGACGCTGCACGAGCGATGGAAGGAGCAAGCGGATGGCGTCGATCAACCGCGTAGTCGTGGTCGGAAACCTGACTCGCGATCCGGAGTTGCGCTCGACCGCGAGCGGGACGAATGTCTGCCGGATGCGGGTCGCCTGCAACACGCGCTGGTACAACACCGAAAGCGGCGAGTGGGAGGAGAAGCCGAACTTCTTCGACGTCTCCGTATTCGGCGCGAGCGCCGAGGCCTGCGCCCGCTTCCTCGAGAAGGGGCGTCCGGTCGCAATCGACGGGCGGCTCGACTGGCACGAGTGGCAGACCGACGGCGGCGAGCGCCGGCAGGCGGTCGGGGTGGTGGCGGACAGCGTGCAGTTCCTCGCCTCGCGTCAGGCCGGCTCGGAGCCGAGCGAGTCCCAGGACGAGCTCGAAGAGGAGCCGATCCCGTTCTGAGCGGGCTGGTGGGTCAAGTTGCGGCCGGCGCGGAAATCGGCGCGCCGGCCGCACGCGGCCCGCGGTGTCTGGAATCGATCCACTAGGCTCGTCGGCGAAGTGCAGGCAGCGATCGACCTCACGCCGCGGTCCCTCGGCTCCGAGACCTACGCCGTGGGACGGGAGAAGATCCGTGAGTACGCGCGTGCGGTGGGGGAGACCAACCCGCTGCACCTCGATCTCGATGCTGCGCGCGCCGCCGGATATGCCGATCTCGTCGCGCCGCCGATGTTCGCGGCCGTCTACGGCGGCCCAGCGTTCGGACGAGCGATGCTCGATCCGGCAATCGGGATCGACTTCGAGATGCTCCTGCACGGTGGGCAGGAGTTCGAATGGGATCAGCTGGTCGTGGCGGGTGACGAGATCGAGACGGAGATCTCGCTTGGCGAGGTCAGGGAACGCGTCGGAATGCGCTTCTACGAGTTTCGCTCGAGCTCGCGCAACCAGCGCGGCGAAGTCGTCTGCCGCGGCATCTGGACCGTGATCGTCAGGCCACGCGAATGAGCCCGCTCGAGCCCGGCGAGGAGCTGGCGCCGCTGAGCGTGACGCCTGATCGCTACGTCACGTTCCGCTACGCCGGCGCATCCGGCGACTTCAACCCGATTCACCTCGACGACGAGCTGGCACGATCGGTTGGGCTGCCAGGACGGATCCTGCACGGGCTGTACACGATGGCGCTCGTCGCACGAGCCCAGACCGAGGCGGCGGGCGGCCCGGAGCGGCTGAAGCGCCTCGCCGTCCAGTTTCGCGGAACCGCGCTGCCCGAGCAGGAGATCACCGTCGTCTCGAAGGTAACCGAGCAGCGCGAGGGTCGCGTGATCGTCAGCGCCACCGCGACCCAGCAGGGCAAAGCGATCATCCGCAACGCGACGGTCGAGGTCGAGCTCTAGCTGGCGCAGCGGCCGGGCCCGCCGGGCGCAACTCCTAGAATCGGGGGAATGGTCGATCTCCCAGAGCCCCGGGGCGACGCTGGTCGCCGCCAGCTGACGGTCCGCCAGGAGGCGATCCTGGTCAAGGTCGTCGAGGCCCATGTGGCCACGGGGCAACCGGTCGCCTCGAGGACACTGGCGGCGGACCCGGAGATCGCGAGCGCGCCGTCGACGATCCGCAACGAGCTTGCGCTGCTCGAGGAACACGGGCTGCTCGCCCACCCGCACACCTCGGCCGGACGGATGCCGACCGAGGCTGGCCATCGCTACGTCGTCGATCGGCTGCTCGCCGCGCCGGCGCGCGCACAGTCGCCAGCGGTCCAGATCTCATTGAGCCCGCAGCGCCGCGAGCTTGACGATGCGCTGCGCACGACGACGGAGGCGCTCGCCGAGATGACGAACCTGCTTGCGATCGCCTCGGCGCCGGCGACGCCGCGCGCGACGATCCACCGCGTCGAGGTCCTGACGCTGCCGGCGGGCGCCGTCATGGTCGTCGTCATCACCTCGAACGGCGGCGTATCCAAGTTCCTGCGCACGTTCGATGCGCCGGTCGATCCCGGGCTCGTGCAGTGGGCTGCGGAGTACCTCAACGAGCGCGTCGGCGGAATGCCGATTGGAGCGCGGATGCTTGCGCAGCGGCTCGCCGGCGACTCCGAGCTCAGGCCGCGGGAGCGCGCCTTCCTCGACGAGCTCGCCCCCGCCTTCGGGAACCTCGCGGGCGGCGGTGAGGACGTGCTCTATGTCGATGGGACCTCCCGGCTGCTTGGAGCTCAGCGCTTCGTCAGCCGTGAGGAGCTCAACGAGTTGATGTCGCTGATCGAGCAGCGCGCGGCGCTCGTCGCGGTCCTGCGACGCGCGCTCGGCGAGCGCAGCGTGTTCGTGCGCATCGGCCACGAGAACGACGTCCCGGGCCTGCAGACCCTGTCGATCGTGGCGTCGCCCTACGGAGATACGCGCAGCAACGTCGGAACGGTCTCGGTGATCGGGCCGGTGCAGATGGACTATCCGATGGCGATCGCCAGCGTCCAGACTGTCGCCCGCGAATTGTCGCGTTTCGTCGAGGATCTCTACGACCAGTCGTGACGCAGCCACTTCGTGAAGCGCGCGGCACGGCCGATACACCGTTGTCGGCACCACCCCGTGCGGGTGGCAGGCAGGTCGACCCCCACCCCTGATGGCAAGCTCAGCCCAACCGCGCGATCCATATAGCGTGCTTGGCGTCGCCCGCGACGCCGACGATGCGCGGATCAAGAAGGCGTTCCGCCAGCTCGCTCGCGAGCTGCATCCGGACGTCAACACGGAGGACCCCGACGCGGAGGAAAAGTTCAAGGAGGCGGCCGAGGCCTACGAGATCCTCTCGGATCCGCAGCGGCGGGCGACGTATGACCGCTTCGGCTACGAGGGCCTGCGCTCCGGCGGATATCAGCCGAACTTCGACCAGTTCGGCTCGGTCAGCGACCTCTTCGAGGCGTTCTTCGGGGGTGGCGGAGGCGGCATCTTCGGCGGCGGCACGCGCCGTGGGCCCGCGCCGGGCGGCGACGTTGGGGTCGAGCTGTCGATCGACCTCGCAGAGGCTGCCACCGGCGGCTCCTTCCAGGTCAGCTACGAGGCGGTCGATCGCTGCGAGAACTGCAACGGCAACGGTGCCGAGCCCGGCACGCCGATCGAGACCTGTCCGCGGTGCGGCGGCTCGGGCCAGCTGCAGGGTGTAACGCGTACTCCGTTCGGGCAGATGATGCGAACGGTCGTCTGCGACACCTGCGGCGGCGACGGACGCGTGCCGCAGCAGCCCTGCCACGTCTGCCACGGGCGCGGTCGCGTTGCCGGCACGCGCACGATCAACATCGACATACCGGCAGGCATCGACGAGGGCCAGCGGGTACGTCTCACTGGTCGCGGTCACGCCGGCGAGGCCGGTGCGCCGGCGGGCGACCTCTACGTGCTGGTTCACATCGCCGAAGACGAGCGCTTCCATCGCGAGGCCGATGACCTGATCACCGTCGTCGACGTGGCGGCGCCGGTCGCGGCACTGGGCACGACGATCGCGGTGCCGACCTTGGATGGTCCAGTGGACGTGGCCGTTCCCGCCGGCACCCAGCCCGGCGAGCGGATCGTGCTGCGCGGGAAGGGGATGCCGCGTCTGCGCCGCCACGGCAACGGCGATCTAATCGTGGTGATCAACGTCCAGGTTCTGCGCAACCTGAGCGCCGAGCAGCGCGAGCTGGTCGAGGCGCTGAGCGCCACGATCGAGCCGAGCAACCTCCGCGATGACGGCACTGTGCGCTCGAAGCTGCGCCGCTGGTTCCACGACCACGCGGCGTGATCCGCCTCGCGGTTCGCGTCGCGCGTGAGCAAGCCGGAGCGGCGCTGGCTGACCTGCTCGCCTTCTCGCCCAGCGGGGTCGAGGAGATCGAGATCGACGACGCGACGATCGAATACGTGCTCTACGGCGCCGAGCACGAGTTGCCAACGCTCGAGATGCTGCACGCGAGTCTCGGCGCAGCCGTTGTGGCGGTCGACTCGCGCGAGATCGCCGACGACTGGCAGGAGCGCTGGCGCGAGTTCCACAAGCCGGTGGTCGTGGCGGAGCGCTTCCGCGTTCGGGCACCCTGGCATCCCGCGGAGCCGGACGGACTGATCGACCTCGTGATCGAGCCGGCCCAGGCCTTCGGCACGGGCGCGCACGCCACGACCCGCATGTGTCTCGAGTTGCTCGTGACGCTCGCGCCAGGCAGCGGACCGCTGCTCGACATCGGTTGCGGATCCGGCGTCCTCGCGATCGCCGCTGCAAAGCTGGGTTTCGCGCCCGTGCGTGCGATCGACAACGACCCGCTCGCCGTCGCCGCGACAGCCGCGAACGCGGCCGCCAACGATGCCCTGCTGGAAGCGCGCCAGGCCGACCTGCGGACAGACGCTCTGGCGCCCGCACGCACGATCGTCGCCAACCTCCTGCTCGAGCCGCTGCTGGCGCTCGCCGGGCGTCTCGAGCGCCCACCCGAGCGCCTGATCGCCTCGGGTCTGCTGCTCGGCCAGGGCGAGGCGCTGGCGCAGGAGTTTGCGGTGCGCCACGACCTGCACGAGATCGAGCGCCGTAGCGAAGGGGAGTGGCTCGCGCTCTTGTTCGGTCGCCCCGCCGATCCCCGCGTATCCTCTTAGGCACCGATGTCGATCACGGATGACGTGAGGAGTGATCTCACGACGGCGATGAAGGCCGGCGACAAGGACACCGTCGGCACGCTGCGCATGCTCCTCTCCGAGCTTCAGAAGGCCGCAAAGGAGGGCAGCGGCGACGAGCTGTCGGTACTGCGCCGCGAGCGCAAGCGTCGCGCCGAGTCCGAGCGCGCATTCCGCGACGGCGGTCGCGAGGATCTCGCGACCAGCGAGGCGCGAGAGGCCGAGCTGATCGGCGGCTACCTGCCGGCCGAGCTCGATGACGCGCAGCTGCACGAGATCGTCGCTCGTGCGATCGCGCAGTCCGGCGCGAGCGGCCTGCAGGAGCTCGGCAAGGTCATGCCGCTCGCGATGGCTGAGGTGGCAGGCCGCGCCGACGGGCGCCGCGTATCCGACCAGGTTCGCGAGGCGCTCGGCGCGGCGTGAGAAGTCAGATCGAGCTATCGAACGAGCTCTCGGCGACGCTTGGCTCCGACCAGGACACGCTGCTGCACGCGCTCGCGCGCCAGCTCTCGTGCGAGGTCTTCCTGCGCGGCAACCTGCTGACACTCGACGGTGAAGCCAGCGCGGTCGAGGATGGGCTACGTACGGTCGGCGAGCTCGAGGTCATGAGCGAGCGCGGCCATGGCCTGTCCGAAGCGACGATCGCGAGCCTCCGCGGCGAGATCGGCACCGAGCGCTCTCCGGCACAGCTGCTCGACGATGTTGTCTGGACGCATCGTGGGCGACGCATCGCCCCGAAGACCGTCGGTCAGAAGCGCTACGTGGACGCGATCCGCGAGAACACGATCACCTTCGGTATCGGCCCTGCCGGCACCGGCAAGACGTTCCTCGCCGTTGCCGCCGCCGCGGCCGCCCTGTCGCGCCGCGAGGTCAACCGGATCATCCTCACGCGCCCCGCGGTTGAGGCGGGCGAGCGACTCGGCTTCCTGCCAGGCGATCTGATGGCGAAGGTCGACCCCTACCTGCGCCCCCTCTTCGACGCGCTCAACGACATGCTCGACCCCGAGCGTGTCTCCCAGCACATCGAGCGCGGCATCATCGAGATTGCCCCGCTCGCCTTCATGCGCGGCCGCTCCCTCAACGACTCGTTCGTGATTCTCGACGAGGCACAGAACACGACGCCCGAGCAGATGAAGATGTTCCTGACTCGTCTCGGGTTTGGCTCGAGGATGGTCGTGACCGGCGACATCACCCAGGTCGACCTACCGCGCGACCAGCAGTCCGGCCTGATCGTCGTCAGCGAGATCCTCGCCGACGTGGACGGCGTTGAGTTCGTGACGTTCTCAGGCGCAGACGTGGTGCGCCACCGACTCGTTCAGCGCATCGTCGAGGCCTACGACGGCCACGCTCTGCGCTCTGCCACCGATCTCGACGCCAAGCGCGCCCGCACCCAGTAGTGCTCGAGGTCGAGATCGTCGGCGAGCTTCCCGCCGCGCTCGACCAAGCCGCGGTCGAGCGTCTCGCGACCGAGGCTGCCGCGACCGCTGACATCCACGACGGACACCTGGCGATCGAGTTCACCGACCCCGCGAGCATCGCTGCCCTCAACGAGGCCCACCGTAACAAGCGCGGGCCGACCGACGTGCTCTCGTTTCCGATCGACGGCAGCGACCTGAGCCCGGCTGGCCCGCGCGAGCTTGGCGACGTGGTGATCTGCCCAGAGCACACAGCTGACTTGCGTGAGGCCCTCATCCACGGTGTGCTGCACCTTGTCGGAATGGACCACGAGACCGACGACGGCGAGATGCTCGCGGTCCAAGCGACGCTGCTCGACGCGACTAGATGACGCACGCCGGCTTCGTCGCGCTCGCGGGTCGCCCGAACGTGGGCAAGTCGACGCTGACGAACGCGATCGTTGGCGCCAAGGTCGCGATCGTCTCCGACCGCCCGCAGACGACGCGCCGCGCTATCCGCGGTGTCGCGACAGGCCCGGACTGGCAGCTCGTCCTCGTTGACCTACCGGGCGTCCAGCGCCCGCGAGACGCTTTGACGGAGCGCATGGCGAGCAGCGTCGAGCGCGAGCTCGCCGAGGCGGACGTGGTCCTCTTCGTACTCAACGCGACCGAGCGAACCGGACCCGGGGACCGCCGTATCGCCGCCCGCTTGGCGGCGATGGACCTGCCGGTGGCCGTTGCTGTCAACAAGGTCGATCGCCTCACGAAAGAGCGGGAGGCACAGGCGCTGCTCGACGCGGCTGCGCTCGTCCCCGAGCGCGCCGAGCTGTTCCCGCTCTCCGCTCGCACAGGCAAGGGCGTCGGCCCGCTCGTCGAGCACCTCATCGGCCTGCTCCCGGAGAGCCCGTTCCTCTACGAGCCCGCCCAGCGCTCGGACAGCTCCGAGACCGAGCTGCTCTCCGAGCTGATCCGCGAGCAGGTCCTGCGCCGAACCTTCCAGGAGCTCCCGCACGCGGTCGGCGTCGTCATCGAGGACGTCGAGCGCCGGCCCGAGCTGACGCGGATCGACGCTCTCGTCTGGGTCGAGACCGACTCCCAGAAGGCGATCGTCGTCGGCGCGGGCGGCCACATGATCAAGGCGATCGGCACGGCCGCTCGCCGTGAGCTGGAGCGCGAGCTCGCGACCCACGTACACCTTGCCCTCGCCGTTCGAGTGCGCCGCCACTGGCGCGCCGACGACGCGCTGCTTGACCGCTTGGGCATCGATTAGGGAGTGTGGCCTGCGCCCCGAACGGGGTGTCGGCTGGCGTGGTCTCGCACTACGCGGCGCGGGGCCCGTAACATCGGCCGGATGGACTCAGAGATCGTCTTCGACGAGCAGGGCTTGGTTCCGTGCGTCGTGCAGGACTGGAACACGGGCGAGGTGCTGACGCTCGCCTACACGAACGCGCAGGCGATCGCGCGCACGCGCGAGACGGGCGAGCTGCACCTGTGGAGCCGCTCGCGCGGCGAGCTCTGGCACAAGGGCGCGACATCCGGCAATACGCAGGCGCTGCGAGCGCTGCGCCTGGACTGCGACGGCGACGCCGTGCTGGTGCTCGTCGAGCCGGCCGGCCCGGCCTGCCACACGGGCGAGCGCACGTGCTTTCACCGCGGCGAGCTCGAGCCCAGCGCGCCGTTTGAGGTGTTGCCCGCGCTCGAGCGCACGCTGGAGGAGCGCGCTGGCGCACGGCCGGAGGGCTCCTACACGGTCAAGCTGCTGGACGACCGGCAGCTTGCGGGCGAGAAGGTGATGGAGGAGGCCGAGGAGGTGGCGCGCGCCGCGCGTGAGGAGTCCGACGAGCGTGTCGACGAGGAGGCCGCGGACGAGGTCTACCACCTCCTCGTCCTGATCAAGGGTCGCGGCCGGCGACTGCGCGACGTCACACGGGTGCTCGATGGCCGTCGTTGATAAGCCGCTAACAGTTGAGCTGATCGCCGACTGCGAGACGCCGGTCTCCGCGTTTCTCAAGCTGCGTGGCGCCGGCCCGGCGTTCCTGCTCGAGTCGGCCGAGCAGGGGCTTCGCTTCGGGCGCTACTCGTTCATCGGCTTCCAGCCGCGCGAGGTGATCCGCTGGTCGCTCGGCGACGGTGGCGACCCCTACGCGATCGCTGCGGCTGCCGTGGCGCGCTACCGCCAGGAGCCGGCGGAAGGACTGCCGCCGTTCGCCGGCGGCGCCGTTGGCTACTTCGGCTACGACCTCGTACGGACTGTCGAGCTGCTCGGCAATGTGAATGACGATCCGCTCGGACTGCCGGACATGGCGCTGATGCTGAGCGACGTGCTCGTCGTCTTCGACCATCTGAAGCACACGCTCACGATCCTCGCCAACGTTGAGGACTCCTACGAGCATGCCGCCGCGGCGATCGAGGATGTGCGCCGCCGCTTGGAGGAGCCGGTGCCGCTGCCGCCGGCCCCGCTGCCGCTGCGCCCGCTGCCCGAGTTTCACTCGAACATGTCGCGCGAGCGCTTCGAGGAGATCGTGGCGCGGATCATCGACTACGTCTACGCCGGCGATGCCTTCCAGGTGGTCCCGTCGCAGCGCTGGTCGGCGCCGGTCGAGGTCGACGCCTTCTCGATCTATCGCGGGTTGCGCATCGTGAACCCGAGTCCCTACATGTACTTCCTCGACTTCGGCGACTTCCAACTCGCGGGCGCGAGCCCAGAGCCGCTGATCACCGTCACCGGCCGGCGCGTTACGACGCGCCCGATCGCCGGCACGCGCCCGCGCGGCGCGGACGCCGCCGCAGACATCGCGCTGGAGGCCGAGCTGCTGGCCGATCCCAAGGAGATTGCCGAGCACATGATGCTTGTCGACCTCGGGCGCAACGACCTCGGGCGCGTCTGCGAGTACGGCAGCGTGCGCGTCGAGGCACTCAAGGAGATCGAGCGCTACAGCCATGTGATGCACATCGTCAGCACGGTCTCCGGGACGCTGCGCGAGGACGTCGGGGCGATGGACGCGCTGCGCGCGACGCTGCCGGCGGGCACGCTGTCGGGCGCGCCGAAGGTCCGCGCAATGCAGATCATCGACGAGCTCGAACCGGTCAAGCGCGGCGGCTACGGGGGCGCCGTCGGCTATCTCTCCTACACCGGCGATCTAGACACCGCGATCCACATCCGCACAGTGGTCGTCAAGGACGGAATCGCGCATGTGCAGGCGGGGGGCGGCACGGTCGCCGAGGCCAAGCCGGCGAACGAGTTCCACGAGTCCGAGGCGAAAGCGCGCGCCGTGCTGCGCGCGATCGAGCTTGCCGGGCTGCAGCGGGACTGGACGTAGCGCCTGACTGAGGCGTGCCCGCGTACTGCACGAGGAGTCGGACGCGCTCGTGTCGCCGATCCGCTCCGGGCGCTTGCGCGACTAGGCTGCTGACGCCTTCGCCCGAGCGTCGAGCGTGAAGCGCGTCTCCTCGGCGAGCTCGCCAACGATCTGCTCGAGCCGCTGCTCCAGCTCGCGGTTCGTCAGCCGGCCGTCCGCTTCGAAGGCCTCGAGCGCGTAGGGGAGCGGCAGGTCGCGGTCGATCACCCGTGCGCCCGCGGCGCCGAGCACCTTGCGCAGCTCGGCCTGTGCCCAGACTGCACCGAACATCGAGCTCGAGGCGCCGATCACCGCCGCGTTCTTGCCGCGCAGCACAGTCGTCTCGAACGGCCGGGAGGCCCAGTCGATCGCGTTCTTGAGCTGCCCTGGGATCGACGAGTTGTATTCGGGGGTCGCAAACAGCAGCCCGTCGGCGCCGGCGATCGCCTCGCGCCACCGCAGGACCGCGTCGTCCGGGCGCTCCTCGTCGTCCTCGTCGAACGGCGGTATCGCCTTCAGCCCGTCGAAGCGCACGAACTCGGCATCTGCCGGCAGCAGCGCGGAGGCTGCCACCAGCAGGCGCGAGTTGTGCGACTCGGCGCGCAGGCTCCCCGAGATTCCGAGGATCCGCATCGTGCCTTACGCCGCCTTCGGCTTGACCAGCTCGAGCTCGGCGAGCAGCGTGACTTCGTTCTCGACGACGGGAACGCCGCCCGGCAGCTCCGCCTTGAAGTCGACGCCGTAGTCGGTGCGGTCGATCGTGGTGGTCAGCTCGACGCCGGCGCGCTCGTTGCCGTAGCCGTCGTCGGGGCTGTAGGTAAGCTCGCCGGTTGCCGTGACGGGCTTCGTCGTCCCCTTGATCGTGAGCTCGCCCTCGATCTCGAGCGAGCCATCGTCGGCTACCTTGACGGCGGTCGACTTGAAGCTGATCTCGGGGTAGCGCTCGGCGTCGAAGAAGTCCGGCGCCTTCAGGTGACCTGCGAGCTGGGGCTCGTTGACCCGCACGCTGTCGGTCTTGACGGTGCCGCTGATTGCGAGCGCGCCGCCCTCAGCCACCTCGAGCGTCGCGTTGAGATCTCCGAACCCGCCACGAAACTTGCCGGCGCCGAAGTGGCGCACTGTGAAGGTGAACGACGAATGGATCGCGTCGCTGGTGTAGGTGCCCGGCGTAATCGCCGTCGCTGTTGCAGCTGCCATGGTTCTCCTTTGGGAATCTGCTTGCTTGTGCAAGCAAGTAATATCACGTCTCGGGGCAGTTGTGTAGGCCCACCGCTACATTCGTCGGCGTGCGCGCGCTCGTCATCGACAACTACGACTCCTTCACCTACAACCTCGTCCAGTACCTCGGGGAACTGAAGGCGGAGGTCGAGGTGGTGCGCAACGATCAGGCGAGCGTCGACGAACTGCTCGCAACCGAGCCCGACCGCGTGATCGTATCGCCCGGCCCCTGTACGCCCAGCGAGGCGGGGATATCGCTCGAGGTCGTGCGCCGCTTCCCGCAAGCGGGAGTGCCGACGCTCGGCGTCTGCCTCGGACACCAGGCGCTTGCCCAGGCCTTCGGCGGCAGCGTGATCCGCCACGAGCCGGTACACGGCAAGACCGCGGCGATCGAGCATGACGGCCGTACCGTCTACACAGGGCTGCCGAGCCCGCTGACCGTTGGCCGCTACCACTCGCTTGTCGTCTCCGAGGAGCTGCCCGACTGCCTCGAGATCTCGGCGCGCGGTGGCGGCGTCGTGATGGGTATTCGCCACCGCGCGCTGCCGGCCGAGGGCGTGCAGTTCCATCCGGAGTCGGTGCTGACCGAGCGCGGGATCGAGATCCTGCGCAACTTCCTGCGATGACCGAAGCGCCAAATCAGCTCGTCACGCGCGCGCTCGACTCGCTTGCGTCCGGGCAGGACCTCAGCGCCGACGAGGCTGCCGGAGTGCTAGCCGAGATCATGGCCGGCGAGGTCACGAATGCGCAGATCGCGGGCTTTCTGATCGCCCTGCGCACGAAGGGCGAGACCATCGCCGAGCTGGCGGGACTCGCGCGCACGATGCGCTCGCTTGCCACGCCCGTCAGCGTCGCGCGCGAGAACCTCGTCGATACCGCCGGGACCGGCGGAGGGCGCTCGACATTCAATGTCTCGACGACTGCGGCGTTGATCGCAGCCGCCGCGGGCTGTGCGGTCGCCAAGCACGGCAACCGCTCGGCGACGAGCCGCTCGGGCTCCGCCGACCTGCTCGAGGCGCTCGGGGCGAGGATCGACCTTGCTCCTGCGGACGTCGCGCGCTGCATCGAGGAGGTCGGCTTCGGGTTCATGTTCGCGCCCGCTCACCACCACGCCACGCGCTACGTCGTCCCGGTCCGCCGTGACCTCGCGGTCCGCACGATCTTCAACTTCCTTGGCCCGCTGACCAATCCCGCGGGCGCGCGCCGCCAGCTCGTCGGCGTCGGCGACGCTGCCTACCTCGAGACGATCGCCGGTGCGCTCGCCCTCCTCGGCGTCGATCGGGCGCTGATCGTCGCGAGCGAGGACGGACTCGACGAGATCTCGGCGACTGGGCCGACGCGCGTCATCGAGGTCAACGGCGAGCGCATCGAGCGCTACACGGTGGCGCCGGCGGACCTCGGCATCGAGTCGCGGGCCGGCGATGGGGCCGAGGGCGGCGACCCGGCGCACAACGCGGCGGTCACGCGTGCTGTCCTCGCCGGCCAGCAGGGGGCTGCCCGCGAGTTGGCGCTTGTCAACGCCGGCGCGACGATCTACGCCGCCGACGGGGCGCAGACGCTACGCGAGGGCGTTGCCGCGGCCGCCGAGGCAATCGACGACGGACGCGCCCTGGCGACACTCGACGCCTACGTGAGCGCGACCCACGCATGACGACGATCCTCGATCAGATCGTCGCGAGCACCCGCATCGAGCTCGAGCGGCGCAAGCCGAGCACTCCGGTCGAGCTGCTCGCGACCGTCCCAGCGCCGCGCGCCGGACTGCGCGACGCACTCGCACGTCCCGGGCTATCGCTGATCGCCGAGTTCAAGCGCCGCTCGCCATCCGCCGGCGCGATCAGCGCCGATGCGCAGGTCGCCGATGTCGCACGCGCCTATGAGCGTGGCGGCGCCACGGCGATGTCCGTGCTTACCGACGAGCCCTACTTCGGCGGCTCGCTCGAGGACCTGCGCGCGGCCGCGACCGCCTGTTCGCTGCCGCTGCTGCGCAAGGACTTCATCATCGACTCCTACCAGCTGCATGAGGCCCGCGCGGCGGGCGCGTCCGGGGTGCTCCTGATCGTCGCTGCGCTCCCTCAACTGGCACTGGCGTCGCTGCACGGCGCGGCTCGCGAGCTCGGCCTGGACGTCCTCGTCGAGGTCCACGATCGCGACGAGCTCGCGCGTGCCGCTGCGATCGGCGCGGAGCTGATCGGCGTCAACAATCGTGACCTGCGCGACTTCAGCGTCGATCCGGATCGGACGTTCGCCCTGCTCGAGGAGATGCCGGCCGGCGCGCTGGTCGTCGCCGAGTCGGGGATCTCGAGCTCAGCGCAGCTCGCGCGCCTGGCTGCCGCCGGGGTCGCTGGCGCACTCGTCGGCGAGCGTTTGATGCGCGCGGCGGACCCCGCTCTCGCGCTACGCGAGCTGCTCGCCGTCGCGTAGCCCGTGCCGGTGGCCTGCGCGCATCCAGCCGCTACGGTGTGGCGGTGAACGTCAAGATCTGCGGTATCACGAGCCTCGAAGACGCACAGGCCGCACGCGAGCTTGGCGCGTGGGCGATCGGGATGGTCTTCCAGCCGGAGTCGCCGCGCGTCTGCGCGGTCGCCGAAGCCGAGCGAATCGGCGCAGCGCTCCACCGTCGCGTCGAGCTCGCCGGCGTCTTCGTCAACGCATCGCTCGAGGAGATCACCGATCTGTGCGACCGCGCTCAGCTGACGCTCGTCCAGCTCCACGGCGACGAGGGGCCTGCATTCGCGGGCGAGGTGGCGCGCAGGACGGGTGCACGCACGATCAAGGCCGAGTCCGTCCGCGGCCCGGCGACACTGCAGGACATCGCCCGCTTTCACACCGATTTTCACCTCCTCGACGGCCACGCCGTCGGGTTGCGCGGCGGCACCGGGACGACCTTCGACTGGTCGCTTCTGGCCGCGCGCCGCTCGAAGGTTCCACTGATCGTCAGCGGTGGCCTGCGGCCAGAGAACGTGGCGGACGCGATCGCCCAGACCCATCCCTTTGCCGTCGACGTCGCGAGCGGCGTCGAGGAGTCGCCCGGCGTCAAGGACCACGAGCTGATGCGCGCGTTCATCGATGCCGCCGCCGCGACGGTGACAGCGTGAGCGCACAGGTGCCCCATCGCTACGGGCCCTACGGCGGTCAATACGTGCCGGAGACGCTGATGCCGGCGCTCGCCGAGCTCGAGGCAGCCTGGATCGAGGCGTGGGGTGATGTCGGGTTCCGGACGCAGCTCGATCAGCTTGCGCGCGACTATGTCGGACGGCCGTCGCCGCTCTATGAGGCGAGCGCGCTCAGCGCACGCGTCGGCCACGCCGTCTTCCTCAAGCGCGAGGACCTCAACCACACGGGCTCGCACAAGATCAACAACGCGCTCGGGCAGGCCCTTCTCGCTAGGCGGATGGGCAAGCCACGCGTGATCGCCGAGACCGGCGCCGGCCAGCACGGGGTTGCGAGCGCCACCGCCGCTGCCCTCCTGGGGCTCGAGTGCGTCGTCTACATGGGGGTCGAGGACATCCGTCGCCAGCAGCCCAACGTTCAGCGGATGGAGCTCCTCGGTGCCCGTGTGGCGCCTGTCGATGCAGGTGCCCGCACGTTGAAGGAGGCGGTCTCCGCGGCGATTCGCGACTGGGTCGAGAACGTCGCGACGACGCACTACATCATCGGCAGCGCTGTCGGGCCGGCGCCCTACCCGGCAATCGTGCGGGAGCTCCAGCGCGTGATCGGCGACGAGGCGCGCGCGCAGATCCTCGAGCGCACCGGCCGGCTACCGGCGCGCGTGCTCGCGTGCGTTGGCGGCGGGTCGAACTCGATCGGGATGTTTGCGGCGTTCCTCGAGGACGCGGCAGTCGAGCTGATCGGCATCGAAGCGGCGGGCGAAGGGCTCGCGAGCGGTCGCCACGGGGCGCCGCTGACCGCCGGCGGCAGGGCCGGCGTGCTGCACGGGTCGCTCTCCGCGGTCCTGCAGAACGACGAAGGGCAGATCCTCGAGGCACACTCGGTCTCAGCCGGCCTCGACTACCCGGGCTCGGGTCCCGAGCACGCGCAGCTGCGTGACAGCGGCCG
Organism: Solirubrobacteraceae bacterium; assembly: GCA_050010595.1. Lineage (GTDB taxonomy): Bacteria > Actinomycetota > Thermoleophilia > Solirubrobacterales > Solirubrobacteraceae > Palsa-513. Next base: position 17,911 of record JBEKKS010000017.1, on the reverse strand, counting down.
CGCGCGCTACGTCGCGGTCACCGACGCGGAGGCGCTCGCTGCCTTCCGCGAGGTCACCCGCCTCGAAGGCATAATTCCGGCGCTCGAGTCCGCACACGCCCTCGCCTGGCTGCTCGCGAACCCGCAGGGCGAGCTCGACCTCGTCTGCCTGTCGGGCCGCGGCGACAAGGACCTCGCCGAGGTGATCGCCCTCGGCCACCAGCGATGAGCTCCGTAGGTGCGGAGCGGATCGCCGCGGCATTCGCCCAGTCGCGCAAGGTCGCGGCGCTGATGCCCTACCTGATGGGCGGCTTCCCCGACCGGGAGCGCTCGCTCGCGATCGGCGAGGCCTGCATCGACGCGGGAGCCGACCTGCTCGAGCTCGGCGTGCCCTTCTCCGATCCGCTGGCGGACGGCCCGGTAATCCACGCCGCGGCGACGACCGCTCTCGCCTCCGGGACGACGCTCGTCGACGTGCTCGCGATCGCCGAGCAGCTCGGCCGACGGGTGCCCGTCATCGCGATGACTTATGCGAACAGCGTGCTTGCACCCGGAGCTGACAGCTTCTGCGAGCGCCTCGCGCAGGCCGGAGTAGCCGGGCTGATCGTGCCCGACCTCCCCTACGAGGAGGGCGGGGAGCTCGCCGATGCGAGCGAACGCCATGGCGTGGCGCTGGTACCGCTGATCGCGCCAACGACTACGGCGCAGCGGCTGGGGGCGATCGGCGCCCGCGCGCGCGGCTTCATGTACGTCGTCTCGGTCACCGGTACGACGGGCGAGCGCAGCGCTGCCGGCAACGATCTCGGCCCGCTACTCCGACGAGCGAAGGCAAGCACCTCCGTGCCGGTCGCGCTCGGCTTCGGCATCGCGACGCCCGCACAGGCGGTCGCTGCTGCGAAGGCCGGTGCTGACGGGGTGATCATCGGCTCGCGCCTCGTACGCGCCGCCGGCGAGGGCCCAGACGGGGTGGCCGAGGTCGGGCGCCTCGTCGCCGAGATTGCGAGCGCATTGTCCGCCGATGTGGCATAGACTGCCGCGAGCATGGGCCTCGTTATCGCTGCCACGTTTGGCCTCGCATTGTGGATCGTTCTCTGGGCAGTCGGGACGAGCGGGCTCGACGCGTTCCTCTTGGCGCTGCTCGTGATGCTCTTGGGGGCGGCAGGACGCGTTGTGATCCGCCATCTCCCGGGCCGCGGAGCCCGCAGCCCACAGCCCTGAAAGCCGTCGCGGTTCGCTTCAGCGGAAGACGCTGGCTGCTTGCTGCGCTGGCACTTGCAGTTGCCGGCTGCGGCTCGAGCACGCCCCCGCCCGATATCGGCAACGAGCTCTTCGTCTACACCGGCTTGCCGTTGGCAGGGCCCCAGAGCGTCGTGATGAACAGCATCTTCTACGGTGAGGATCTCGCGCTGCTGACCTGGCCAACGCGCAACGTCATCAACGGCCACGTGATCACCCTCCAACAGCTCGAGGACGGGAACGCTACCGGTTGGGATCCAGCCGACACGAACGCCGCGGCAGCGGCCGCAACTCAGAACGTCAACGCGGTCGCCTACATCGGCGACTTCGACTCCGCTGCAACTGCAACCTCGTTGCCGATCACAAACCAGGCCGGGCTGCTGCAGGTGAGCCCGGCGAGCCCCTACGTCGGGTTGACCGATCCGAGCCGCTACGACGACAAGGGCGAGCCGGAGCGATACCGGCCAAGCGGCACGAACACGTTTGCGAGGCTGGTACCGACCGACCTGCAGGAGGCGACGGCGACGCTCAGCTTCATGCGCGATGAGGGCGTCAAGCGTGTCTTCGCGGTCACCGACACGGCTCCTTACGCGAGCTACGACGCGGTCACCGCGACGATGGTCGCGAACGGCGCCCAGCACGCCGGGATCGCGCTCGCCGGCTCGGCCCAGATCAACAGCTCGAGCGCGACGGCCGGCGCCTACGCGGCGCTTGCCGGCACGATCGCGGCCAGCGGGGCGCAGGCCGTGATCGTTGGTGGTGCTCCGGACAGCGGAATCGCAGCGCTCTTCCAGACGATCGACGACGAGCTGCCGTCGGTCAAGCTCTTCGCCCCTTCGACGCTGGCGACCAACCGGTTCCTTGACGAGCTTGGTGGCGCGGTCGGTGCGACCTACGTGACGAGCCCGATCCTGCCGATCAGCCAGTACGGGCCGCAGGCAAAACGGATCCTGCGTCAATACCACCAGCTGTGGCCGATCGCGACCGCATGGTCGCTCTACGGCTACCAGGCGATGCACTCGGTACTCGAAGCAATCAAGGCCGCGGGAAAGCACGCGGACGACCGAGCCGCTGTGGCGCGCGCCTACTTCAATCTCCCCCGGCAGGACAGCGTGATCGGGGGCTACCGCATCGAGTCGAGCGGGGACACCACGCGCGCGCGCTTCGTCGGCTACCAGGTGGAGGAGACGATCCATGGCGCGCAGCTGTACGAGGTTCGCAAGTTCCTGCGCGGCTGAGCTGAGCGTACGGACTACAATCCGCGCCCGCTTGCGTCACCCCCGAACGGCAGCTGTCGTGATCGTGCTCGCAGCCGCGCTTGCCGGCTGCGGCGGCGCCGGCACCGAGCCGGGCGGCTTCACCTACGAGAGCACGCTGACGATCTACTCCGGGTTGCCGCTGCAGGGTCCGCTGGCCCCCGAGATGCGCAGCATCGTCGACGGCGAGATCCTGGCTCTCGCGCAGGCAGGCGGCCGCGTCGGCCATCGCCCGATCAGCTTCGCCTCGCTGAACGACGTCCCGGCCAACGGAGACTGGGACGGGAAGGAGCCGCGCGCCGCCGGGCAGGACCTCGACGCGATCGCCTATATCGGCGACTTCGAGTCGGCGGCGACGGCGGTCTCGCTGCCGATCCTGGGCGAGAACGACATCCTCCAGGTCAGCCCGGGGAGCCCCTACGTCGGCTTCACGGACGCCACTCCGTTCGACCAAGCGGGCGAGCCAGAGAGCTATTACCCGTCGGGTAAGGACACGTTCGCACGGCTCATCCCGTCCGATGTCGACGAAGCCGCTGCGACCGCAGGCTTCATGCGCGACGAGCACGTCAAGCGGCTCTATGTCCTGAGCGATACCGCATCGGTCAGTGATCCGTACGACAGCGTGATCGCCGCCATGGTCGCGCGCGACGCCCGCGCGAGTGGCCTCGCCGTCAACGGCCCGGAAGCGCTCGATACCGCGCAACCAGACTTCGCGGCGTTGATCGCAGCGATCGCCGCTTCGCATGCCGACGCCGTATTCCTCGGCGCTGCGCCCGACCCTGGGGCGGAGCGGTTGTGGACAGAGCTACACGCTGCACTTCCGGGCCTGCGCCTGTTCGCGCCGAGCACGCTCGCGACGCCTGCGTTTCTCGCGGCCACCGCCCAGTCCGCCGGGGCGACCTACGTCACTAGTCCAATCTTGCCGCTGGCTCAGTACCCGGTCGCTGCCCGCGCGGTGCTCCGCGCCTACGCGGCCAAGTTCGGTACGGCACCGACGGCGCTCAGCCTCTATGGCTACGAGGCGATGCAGTCGGTGCTCGCGGCGCTCGCGCACGCCAGTGATCCGGCTGATCGGCTCGACGTGCTCAAGGCCTACTTTCAGCTTGGTTGGCGCGACAGCGTGATCGGCCGCTACCGCATCGAGCCCAGCGGCGACACGACGCTCTCGCGCTTTGCCGGCTACCGCGTCGGGCATGCCGGCAAGCTGATCGAGCTGCGCTCGCTCACTGGCTGAGGGCGTCGGCAAGCGCTGCGTCGAGCTCGGGGCGGGTGAAGCGGAAGCCGAGCTCCTGCGCTCGGTCGGGCACGACGTGCTGGCTGTCGGTCACGATCGCCGCCATGTCGCCGAACAGCAGTCGCATCGCGACGCCGGGCACGGGCGCGAACGCGGGACGGTGCAGCGCGCGTCCGAGCGCATGTGAGAAGTCTGCGTTGCGCACGGCCTGCGGCGCGACCGCGTTGATCGGGCCGTCGAAGCGCTCGTCGTCCAGTGCGGCAATGTAGAGCGCGACGAGGTCGTCGGCGCCGATCCAGGAGATCCACTGGCGACCGCCCGCGACAGGCCCACCGGCGCCGGCGCGAAACGCGGGCAGCATCTTCGCGAGCGCGCCGCCGTGCCGATCAAGCACAACGCCGGTGCGCAGCACGCAGACCCGCAGGCCGAGCGCTGCCGCGTTGGTCGCTGCCTTCTCCCATTCCACGCAAACAGTTGCGAGCCAGTCCTCGCCCGGCCGCGACCGTTCGCTCAGCAGCTCGTCGCCGCGGTTGCCGTAATAGCCGACGGCGTTCGCGCAGAGCAGCACCCGCGGACGCGGCTGCGTGGCCTCGATGCCCGCGACGAGGTTCGCGGTTCCCGCGACGCGGCTCTCGCGGATCCGCTCGCGCGCCGCTGCGCTCCAACGCTGCGCGATGTTCTCGCCGGCGAGGTGGACGACGGCGTCCGCACCGGCGAGCGCCTCCGCCGGGGCCAGGCCGCTCACGGGATCCCAGCCGTCGCTGCGGCCAAGCGGAACTACCGTATCGCCACGCTCAGCGAGCCCCTTCGCCAGGCGACTGCCCACCAGCCCGCTCGCTCCGCTGATCACGATCTTCATGCAAGAGCGATCGTAACCCCATAGCGACGATAATCGAGGCGGTGCCCACGCTGTTACTGATCGACGGCAACAGCCTCGTCTACCGTGCCTTCTTTGCGCTGCCCGAGGCGATCGCCACCTCAAAGGGCGAGCCGACGAATGCGATCTTCGGCTTCGCCTCGATGCTCGTGAAGCTGATCACCGAGTACGGCGTCGAGCCGACGGTCGTCGTCTGGGACGCGGGCAGCTCCGGTCGTAACGAGCTCTACAGCGATTACAAGGCGGGACGGCAGTCGCGCCCGGACCTGCTGCGTGAGCAATGGCCCGCGTTCGACCCGCTGGTCGACGCGTTCGGCTACCGCAACGCGCGGCTCGACGGCTACGAGGCCGATGACGTGATCGCGACCCTCGCCGAGCGCGCTCGCAGCCAGGGCATCCCAGTGACGATCGTCACCGGTGACCGCGACGCCTTCCAGCTGGTCGACGAAGCCGGACTCGTCAGGGTGATGGCGACGGCGCGCGGGATCACCGAGACGAAGCTGTATGACCGCGCGGCGGTGATCGAGCGCTACGGCATCGCGCCCGAGCTGATCCCCGACTTCTATGGCCTCAAGGGGGACACATCGGACAACATCCCGGGGGTCCCCGGGATCGGGGAGAAGACCGCGGCGGAGCTGCTCCAGAAGTTCGGTTCGCTCGAGGCGATCCTCGAGCGGATCGACGAGGTCAGCGGCGAGAAACGCCGCGAGAACCTGCGCGAGCACCGCGACGACGCGCTGATCTCCAAGCAGCTCGCGACGATGCGCCGCGATCTCCCGGTCGACCTCGACATCGCGGCGATCCACGCCGGGCAGCCCGACATGACAGCGCTGCGCGACACGTTCCGCCGCTACGAGTTGCGCGATCCGCTGCGCCGTCTCGAGGAGGCGATCGGCAGCGAGGTCGCAGATGGAACGGCGCCCGCCGCCAGCGCGACGGTCAAGCCGCGGACGGCGAGCCTGGCTCAGCTGGCGGCACTCGGCGAGGGGGAGCTTGCACTGGCGCTACGCGAGCCGGTCGTGCCAGAGGGGGCGCTGTTCGCCGACTCGGCGGTGTTCACGTTCGGCGTCGCGACGGCGACCGAGGTGCTCGGCGGCGAGGTCGGCGAGCCGGCAGAGCTCGTTGGGATACTCGCGAGTCATCCGATCGTCGCGCACGACGCGAAATCACTGGGCAGCGTGCCGCCGCAGCTCGCGCACGACACGATGCTCGGCGCCTACCTGCTCGATCCGGCTCGCCGCGGTTATCCGTTAGGAGAGCTGCTCGAGGATCGCGGCCTGGCGGCCGAGCCCGACGGCGCGCCCGCAGATGCCTTCCTCACAAGCCGCCTCGCCGAGCTGCAGCGCGTCGAGCTCAGCGAACGCGGTCTCGACGGCCTGCTGCGCGACGTCGAGCTGCCACTCGTGCGCGTCCTGCGAGACATGGAGCTGGCCGGCCTGCGCCTCGACGTAGGGCTGCTCAGCGAGGTCGGCGCACGCGTTGCGGCCGAGATCTCAGCGCTCGAGCGCTCGATCTACGCGGCCGCCGATGAGGAGTTCTTGATCGGCTCGCCACAACAGCTCGGTGCGATTCTCTTCGAGAAGCTCGGGCTCTCGCGCAAGCGGCGGGGCAAGACCGGCTTCTCAACGGACGCGCGCGTGCTGGCGGCGATCCGCTCCGAGCATGAGATCGTGCCCCTGATCGAGCGCTGGCGCGAGCTCTCGACGCTGATCAAGACCTACCTCGAGCCGCTGCCCGCGCTCGTCGACTCCGAATCTCGCCTTCACACCACGTTCCTGCAGACGGTCGCGAGCACAGGACGCCTCTCGTCAACCAACCCGAACCTCCAGAACATCCCGATTCGCACGCCGCTCGGACGCGAGATCCGGCGTTGCTTCATCGCTGCGCCTGGCAACGTGCTGGTCTGCGCCGATTACTCGCAGATCGAGCTGCGCGTGCTCGCACAGATCGCCGGGGAGCCGGCGCTGAAGGAGATCTTCAGAGCGGGCGAGGACGTTCATACCGCTACCGCCTGCCAGGTATTCGGGGTCGAGCCGCAGCAGCTTGACGAGCGGATGCGCTCGAAAGCGAAGATGGTCAACTACGGGATCGTCTACGGGCTGACCGACTTCGGTCTTGCCGACCGCCTGCAGATCCCCCGCGAGGAGGCCGGCGCATTCATCGCGACCTACTTCGAGCGCTTCCCGCAGGTGCGCAGCTTCATTGACCGCACGATCTCGGAGGCGATCGAGCTGGGCTATGTCACGACGCTGCTGGGCCGGCGGCGTCCGATCCCCGAGCTGCGCGCCCGCAACCGCCAGCAGCATGCGCTCGGCGAGCGCCTGGCCGTCAACACCGTCATCCAGGGCACCGCCGCCGACATCATCAAAGTCGCCATGGTGCGCGTGCACGCGGCGCTCGGCGGCCTGCGCTCGCGGCTGATCCTGCAGATCCACGATGAGCTCATGGTCGAAGGGCCACCGGCGGAGGCCGATGAGGTCCGCGCGCTGCTGACCGCTGAGATGGTCGGTGCCTGGGAGCTCGATCCGCCGCTCGTCGTCGACATCGGCGTCGGCGAGAACTGGCTCGAGGCGAAGTGATCCTCTAGGCCGGGATCGGTTCCGGGGAGGGCAGCGCACTCGCCGCGCGTGGCGTGATCTCCAGGTAGCGCTGGAAGACCCAATGTGACAGGCGTTGTGAATTGAAGGCGTCGATCAGCCAGCGCAGCGGCGCGCTGCTCGTGCTGCGTCCGACGAGGTGTTGCGCCGCAAGCATGTAGGAGTACTTGAGCGCGTGGGTATGGCTGAAGGCGCGGTAGCGGGCCAGCGCCTCCTCACGCGTGATCGTCCCGGCGATGGCACTGCGCAGCTCGCGCGCGAGCGCCATCGCGAAGTAGAACGCCGGCCGGATGCCCTCGGCGGTCAGCGGCAGGCAATGGCCGGCCGAGTCGCCGACGAAGAACACGCTGCCATCGGTCGCGGGGCGCAGCCTGTGCGGGATCCAGTTGCCCTGATACCCGTCTGGTTCGAGCGCGAGGTCGCGCGCGAGCGCGAGGGTGGAGGCCTTCACGTGGTCGCGCGGCTCGAACGAGCCGACGCCGACGCGCAGCTCGTCGCCGGCGGGGAACGACCAGCTGTATCCAGCTCGAACGTAGCGGCGGTCGATCCACAGCTCGAGCTCCTGACCGCTCCCGGGCGGATGCACCTCGAGTCCGCGTGAGAGGCGCGCGTTCGGTGGTTGGATCGGCTCTGGCGCGCTCGACAGCACACGCCGCCAACCAAGCGCGTCGACGACGTAGCCGGCGCGGATCGCGCCACGATCCGTGAGCACCACCCCGTCCTCGATGCCCGAGACGGTCGCGGTTTCGAACTCGCTCGAGCGGGCGCTGTCGCGTAGCAGGCCGCACAGCTCGCCGTAGTCGAAGGTTGAGAAGGTGAACGGCAGCGACCAGCGCGCGGTTGAGCGGGACGTGTGCACGACGAGCTCGCCGAAGGTCTGGCGGATCGAGCTCTCGAGGTCGAGCAGCTCCAGCCACTCGGTTGGCGCCGCGCAAGCAGACGTCTGACGCTCGCCGATCTCATAGCGGTCGACGAGCATCACGCTCGCGCCGCTGCGCTCGAGCTCGCGCGCGACGGTCAGGCCGGCAAAGCTCGCGCCGCAAACGAGGACGTCACAGTCGCGCTGGAGGGGAGTTCGCGCTGATCCGCGTTTCGTGGCCCGTACCGGCATGCGGGGCGGATGATAGGGCGCGGGGGGCAGCCGAATCGCCGAGCTGCGCTACGCTCTCCGCGGTGAACACCGTGGTGGAGAACGCATCCCCAAAGGTCGTCGAGGGCTCGGGCGGCCTGCTACTCGAGATCGATGGGCAGATCGTGCCCAACTATGACGCGACCCTGCACCCTTTCGAGGAGGGTGAGGTCGTCACCGGGCATGTCGTTCGAATCGACCAGGACGAGGTTCTCGTCGACATCGGCTACAAGTCCGAGGGCGTCATCCCGGCGAACGAGCTCTCGATTCGCAAGTCCGTCGACCCGCATGACGAGGTGGAGCTCGGCGAGGAGGTAGATGCCCTCGTCCTCACGAAGGAGGACCAGGACGGCCGCCTGATCATCTCCAAGAAGCGTGCCCGCTTCGAGAAGGCCTGGCGCCGGATCGAAGCTGCGGCTGAGTCGGGCGAGCCCGTCGAGGGCACCGTGATCGAGGTCGTCAAGGGCGGCCTGATCATCGACCTCGGCGTGCGCGGCTTCCTGCCCGCATCGCTCGTCGACATTCGGCGCGTGCCGAACCTCGACGAGTACATGGGCACCCAGATCGAGTGCAAGGTGATCGAGCTCAACCGCTCGCGCAACAACGTCGTGCTTTCGCGCCGCGCCGTCCTCGAGGAGGAGCGCAAGGAGGTCCGCCAGCAGATCCTCGACCGCCTCGAACCGGGCATGGTCGTTGAGGGGCAGATCTCGAACATCGTCGACTTCGGCGCGTTCGTCGACCTCGACGGAATCGACGGCTTGATCCACATCTCCGAGCTTTCCTGGTCGCACGTCAACCACCCCAGCCAGATCCTCGAGATCGGCCAGACCGTCAAGGTCAAGGTGCTCGACATCGACCGCGACCGCCAGCGCATCTCGCTTGGCCTGAAGCAGACCCAGGAAGACCCCTGGCAGCGGATTGTCAACACCTACAGCATCGGCGACGAGCTCGAGGGAACCGTGACCAAGGTCGTCACTTTCGGGGCGTTCGTCGAGATCCTCGATGGGGTCGAAGGGCTCGTGCACATCTCCGAGCTCGCCGCCCATCACGTCGAGAACCCGCGCGAGGTAGTTCAGCCTGGCGACGAGATCCGCGTCAAGATCCTCGAGATCGACTCCGAGCGCAGGCGCCTCTCGCTCTCGGCAAAGCGCGTCGAAGGCCAGGTGCTGCCGCTGCACCCGATCGAACTTCCCGTCGAGGACCCGGACGCCGCCGACGCGGAGGCCGAGGATCCATCGCTCGCCGAGCAAGCTCCCGCTGAGCCGGCGGCCGAGGTTGCGATACAGGATCCGCCTGTCGAAGCCGTACCGGAAGAGCAGCCGGTCGAGGCTGAGACGCAGGAGCCGGCGGCCGAAGTTGCGGCGCAGGAGTCGCCGGTCGAGGCCGCACCGGAGGAGCCGCCCGTCGAAGCCGCGCCGCAGGAGCCGGCGGCCGAGGTCGCCCCCGAAGCAGCGGCCGAGCCCGACGCAGGCGACAGTGACGAAAGCGCGTCTTCGCCCGCCGGCGACGCCTGAGCCCGACGGCGACGCTCTTCATCGGCCTGACCGGCTCGCTTGGCGCTGGTAAGTCAACAGCGCTTGCTGCATTCGAGCAGCTTGGCGCCGCCGTACTCGACTCCGACAAGGTGATCCACGACCTCTACGACACGGAGGTCGTCAAGACCGCAGTCCACCTGCGTTGGGGCGATGACGTGTTCACCGGCGACGCCGTCGATCGCGCCGCCGTGGCGCGGATCGTGTTCGATTCCGCCGACCAGCGAGCTTGGCTCGAGGGATTCCTCTGGCCGCTCTCGGCACAGCGCGCAGACGCCTTCAAGGCGAGCCTCGAAACGCGCGAGCCCGCGCCTCGGGCCGGCGTTGTCGAGGTTCCACTGCTGTTCGAGGCGGACGCCGCCTCGCGCTTCGATGTCACGATCGCGATCGTCGCGAGCGACAGCCTGCGCGCGCAGCGGCTCGCCCTGCGCGATCAGGCGGAGCTGGCGGCGCGGGAGCAGCGCCAGCTCCCGCAGGAGGAGAAGGCGTCGCGCGCCACCTACACGGTGGTCAACGAGGGAACGGTCGCAGAGCTCGAGCAAGAGCTGGCCGCGATCCTCGATAATCTCGCCGTGTGAGTCGTCGCCGGCCTGCTCGCGACGGCGCCTATGCTCGGCGGTCGATTGCCGTCGCAGCGGTGCTTGCCGCCGCCGCTATTGCTGTCGTGCTGGTCGTGCCGGTGATCGACCGCGTGGTGCGCGAGCTCGGCTACCCGCTCAGCGACGCGTCGATCATCAACCAGCAGGCCCGCGTCGAGCACATCGACCCGGCACTGATCGCAGCCGTCATCTACGCCGAGACGAAGTTCGATCCCCGCACCTCGAGTGCGGGCGCGCTCGGCCTGATGCAGATCGAGCCCGCGACCGCGCGCTATCTCGCGCATCTCTCCGGCGGGAGCCAGTTCGCGGTCGCTGATCTAGCGCACGCGGCAACGAACATCGCCTACGGCAGCTACTACCTGCGCTACCTGCTGAACCTCTATGGCGGCAATCGCATGCTCGCCCTCGCTGCGTACAACGCCGGGACCACCAACGTGGATCGCTGGGTAGCCCACGCCACGGCAGCGCGCAAGCAGTTCAGCGTCGCCTCGATCCCGTTCCCGCAGACTCGCGCCTATGTCGCGAAGGTCGAGGCCGCCACGGTGACCTACCGCCGCGACTACGCCAAGGAGCTCGGGCCGCCCTGACGCTGGCGCGGCGAGGCCGCCCAGGCCGCCTGGAATACTGACTAGGTGCCTGACTTTCGCCTCGACCCGGCGTTCACGCCGACCGCCGACCAGCCCAAGGCGATCACCGAGATCGCGCAGGCAATCGAGGATGGCGAGCGCTTCACGACGCTGCTCGGCGCCACCGGCACCGGCAAGACGATGACGATGGCGGGCGTGATCCAGGAGCTCCAGCGCCCCGCTCTCGTGATCGCCCACAACAAGACGCTCGCGGCGCAGCTCTGCAACGAGTTCCGCACCTACTTCCCCGAGAACGCGGTCGAGTACTTCGTCTCCTACTACGACTACTACCAGCCTGAGGCCTACGTCCCGAGTCGCGACCTCTACATCGAGAAGGACTCCTCGATCAACTCGGAGATCGATCGCCTGCGTCACGCCGCGACCGCCGCCGTCTTCGCGCGCCGCGACGTGATCGTCGTCGCCTCGGTCTCCTGCATCTACGGCCTCGGCTCGCCCGACGTCTACGAGCGCAACATGCAGCTGCTGCGGCGCGGCGAGCTGATCGACCGCGACGCCCTGCTGCGAAAGCTCGTCTCGATCCAGTACAACCGCAACGACCAGGCGCTCGGCCGTGGCACCTTCCGCGTCAAGGGCGAGACGCTCGAGGTCTTCCCGGCCTACGCCGAGACGGCCTACCGCGCGGTCCTCTTCGGCGACGAGGTCGAGCAGCTCTCCGAGTTCGACCCGCTGACCGGTGAGCTGATCTCCCCTGACCTCGAGCACGTCGCTATCTGGCCGGCGACGCACTACAACGTCGCCGAGGGCACGCTCGAGCGCACCGTCGAGCTGATCGGCGTCGAGCTCGAGGAGCGCTGCGCCCAGCTCGAGTCCGAAGGCAAGCTGCTCGAGTCCCATCGCCTGCGCCAGCGCACGCAGTACGACATGGAGATGCTGCGCGAGGTCGGCTTCTGCTCGGGGATCGAGAACTACTCACGCGTCCTCGACGGGCGCAAGCCAGGCGAGCGCCCCTACTGCCTGCTCGACTACTTCCCGCGCGACTTCGTCACCTTCACCGATGAGTCCCACCAGACGATTCCCCAGATCGGCGGCATGTTCGAGGGCGACCGCAGCCGCAAGCAGACGCTCGTCGACTACGGCTTCCGCCTACCCTCGGCGCTCGACAACCGTCCCCAAACATTCGAGGAGTTCCTCCAGATGGCGCGCCAGGTCGTGTTCGTCTCGGCGACTCCGGGCCAGTTCGAGCGGACTCGCTCCGCGCGGATCGTCGAGCAGATCGTGCGCCCGACCGGGATCGTCGATCCGCACGTCGAGGTGCGCGAGACGCACAACCAGATCGACGACCTGATGCGCGAGGTTCGCGTGCGCGTCGACCGCGACGAGCGCGTGCTCGTCACCACGCTGACGAAGAAGATGGCGGAGGACCTCTCGAGCTACCTGCTCGAGCTCGGCTTCCGCACGCGCTACCTGCATTCCGAGATCGACACGCTCGAGCGGATCCAGATCATCCGCGACCTGCGCCTCGGCGAGTACGACGTCCTCGTCGGCGTCAACCTGCTGCGCGAGGGCCTCGACCTGCCCGAGGTCTCGCTCGTCGCGATCCTCGACGCCGACAAGGAGGGCTTCCTGCGCGGCGAGACCTCGCTGATCCAGACGATCGGCCGCGCCGCGCGCAACGTCGACGGCACGGTGATCATGTACGCCGACCGCATGACCGCGGCGATGACGACCGCGCTCGGGGAGACCGACCGTCGCCGCGCGATCCAGGTCGCCTACAACGAGGAGCACGGGATCACTGCGGCTTCGATCGTCAAGGGCGTCTCCGACATCGGCGACTTCCTCCAAGCCGAGTCGAAGACCCCGAAACGCCGTCGCCGCGCGAGCACGAAGACTGCCGACCTCGGCCCGGCAGAGCTGCAGAAGCTCGCCGTCGAGCTCGAGGAGGAGATGCTCGCCGCCGCCGCGGACCTGCGCTTCGAGTACGCGGCGCGCCTGCGCGACGAGCTGCGCGACCTGCGCCGCACGCTGACGGAGATGAAGGCAACAGCCTGATTGGTGGTGCCCCGAATGGGGTGCGACACCCGGAAGGAGATCAGCGCTCAGGGGTGCCCAGCGGCCGGGCGGGCTGCCGAATCTTTGGCCCGCTGGCCATACCGAGCGGCTGCCCGACCCCGCAGACTGCCGGTCGACGGGGTGTCATTCCCTGCGCGAATGAGGAGCGTGAGCTGTGGGCGGACGGGCGAGCATTCTGGTGGTTGCAAATCAGACCGCGGCTTCACCGGGTCTCGAGGGCGCGATGCGGGCGCGGCTTGATGGCGGCCCGGCACGCTTCACCGTGCTGCTGCCGCTCGGACGCGGGGATGAGGCGAGACGGACGGCGCAGCACGTTGCGGCGCGCCTCAGCGACGCGGGCTTCGATGCGGATGCCCGCGTCGGCGACCGCGATCCGCTCCACGCAGTGCTCGATGCTTGGAATCCCGCCGAGTTCGACGAGATCATCGTCTCCACGCTTCCGGCGTCGACCTCGCGCTGGATGGCGTCGGGTCTGCCGCGCCGGATCGAGCGACTGACCGGCGCGCTGGTCCGCCACGTCGAGACACAGCCGGTCCTGGCCAGCGAGCGCCTGCGCGCCGCGGCCTAGCGGCACGCGCTGCACCCACCCGGGGTATCGAGACAGCCGCTTAGAGTTTCTTGTAGACGTCGGCTGCGAGCGCCTCGACGTCTGCCGTCGATGCTTCGTCTGAGTAGACGAAGAACGCGTCGTGCCCCTTCAACGCATACACGACCGTGTTCGTGGCGGTGCTGCCCGTGGTCGGGCCGAGCACGGCCACTTCGCCGTTGGTTCCGAGTCCGCTGGCCGGCGTGACCGCGCCCTTGTAGACGGGGGACGAGGCGCTCGCGCTCTCCTCGCTGACGAGCTTGTGCAGCTGCGTCGCGCTGACGCCGCCGTCCACCGTGAGCTGGATCGCTGCGCTGCCCGACGGATAGGCGGCGGTCGGCGTCACGGGATCCCAGTCGCACTCCGAGCCCACCGCGGCCGAGCTCGTGTTGAACGCGTCCTCAACGGAGCTGACGGCCGGCTTCTTCACTGCGATCCCCACCGCGGCGCTGACCTGGCTGACGCTCGCGAGCTTGCTGCAGGCGAGCTTTGCTTTCGCGATGTGCGCGAGCGGCGGGTTCGCGCCGGCGGGCGCCGCCGTCGCGAGCGCGGCCACTGTTGCGGCGCTGATGGCCAGCACCGAAATCCGGTCAACCATGAGCATCACCCTCCTTGTCGCCCTCACACGCCGATCCCTACCAACGATAAGCCTCGAAGGCGGCTAGCTGCGACGCCCGACTACGTAGGGCCTACGTAGCGAGCTACTCGCCGGACAGCTCGAGGAAGCGCGCGACCGACGCCTCCTGTGCAGCGAGGCGGTCGGCCATCCGGTGGGCGTGCTCGGCGGTCCGCGCGAAGAAGTCCTCGAGGCAGCGCTCCGGGTCGTCGGTCAACGGGTAGACGTGCGAGACCTCCTGCTGGATGCAGGCGATGCCGAGCGGCGGCGCGCCGGCGGTGAGCGTACGTGCTGAGCAGACGGCGGCGACGGTCAGGTCGCGGTCGGGCGCGCGTAGTGCGACCGGCATCAGCAGCTGGGCGGGGAGGTCCATGCCGGCCCCGGTCTGGCGCTCGACCTTGACCTGGGCGGCGGCGTACTCGGTCAGCGGCTCCCACCACACAGCGAGCACGGTGTCGGCGGCGCGCAGCGTCTCGCGCAGCGTGCCTGCCTGCTCACGGTAGAGGTGCTCGGCGTCGCGGCGCGAGGCTGCGGGCGCCAGGTCGAGGTAGATCGGCACGCGCAGCAGCTCGCTCGGAGCCAGTGCCTCGCCCGCACCGTGCTCGCCGAGCGCGATGTAGGTCTGGATCGTCGAGAGGTCGCGGCGGCCGTGAAAGATGACGGTCAGCTGGCGGCACAGCGCAAGGCCATCGACGTGCAGCGCTAGCGCTGCCGAGGCCTCGCGGTCGAGCAGCGCGCGGCTCAGCAGATCCTCGGCGTTGTGCGCCTCAGGGAAGCCTGGGTCACCGTCTGAGCGCGACTCGCTCACGCAACACCTCTTTCCTGCCTGCCTTGACCGGTCGGTTGTCCTCCCGGGACCGCCATGAAACCTAGCTTGCAGATCGGCCGGATGTAGCAGTCCTTGAGACGGCGTGCCCGGCGTGGGGCTGCTCAGCGGTAGAAGTTGCGCTGCCAGCGGTGGTGCGCGAGCGCAGCCAGCTGCTGCTCGTCGAGCGGTCCCCGCTCGGTGGCGCCGACGTTGGCGTCAACGCTGCGCAGCGAGCGCATGCCGGGGATCACGGTCGAGACGGCCGGATGGGAGAGGCAGAAGCGCAGTGCGATCTCCGCCACCTGATCGACGCTGACGCCGAGCTCTGCCGCGATCGCTTGCACGCGGTCCCACACTTCCTGCTTGCGCTCGCCCTCGAAGTACCCGTTGCGGAAGTCGCCATCCGGGAACTCGGTGTCTGGGCGGATCCTCCCGGTGAGCCCGCCCTCGTCGAACGGGACGCGCGCGATCACTCCGACCCCGGCCTGCTGCGTCGCCGCGAAGAGCCGGTCGGCGGGCGCCTGGTCGAAGATGTTGTAGATCACCTGCACGCTGTCGACGACGCCGCTCTGCACCAGGGCGATCCCGTTGTCGGCCTCGTGGTCGTTGATCGAGACGCCGAAGCAGCGGATCTTCCCGTCGGCCTTCAGTCGCTCGATCCCCTCGCGCCACGACCCCTGGTCGACCCATTCGTCTGACCACACGTGGAACTGCTGAACGTCGATCGTCTCGACGCCGAGCCTGCTCAGGCTTTCCTCGGTGCACTTGACGACCCACTCGGCGGGGAACGCCTCGTCTGCGGGCACGCCGGGGCGTGCCGGCCACTGCCGATTGACTGGCGGGATCTTCGTCGCGATGTGGATCTCGCCGCCGGCGTCACGGACCGCCTTGCCGACGAGCTCCTCGCTGTGGCCATCGCCGTAGCCGTGTGCCGTGTCTACGAAGTCGACGCCCTGGTCGAATGCTCGCGCGAGCGCACGCAGCGACTCGTCGTCCTGCGCGCCGATCCACATGCTCTGGCCGATGCCCCACGCGCCGTAGCCGAGCGCGGATACTTCGAGGCCGGTGGCGCCGAGCGGTCGGTGCTCCATGCGCCCAGACTAGCCGTTGGCGGTTCTCGGCAGCGGTACAGAACCTTTGCGGCGTGACGATATGGAGGGTGTGACGTCCGAGCCCGGGATCAGCGAGCTGCCGGCGAGCCCTGCGGAGATCGACAGCGCGCGAGAGCAGGCGATCGATCTGCTGGGCTGGCTCTACGCCGACGATCGGCTCGAGCTCGACGCATTCTCGGCGCGCGTCGAGCAGGTTCTGCGCGCTCGCACGAGCGGGGAGGTTGCCGACGCGACCACCGGGCTTGTAGCGCCCGCGGGCGACCTCCCGGCATTCGCCGATCGCGAGCGCCTGATGCGCCGCCTCGCGCCACAGTTGCTTGCCGGCGAGGAGGTCCTCTGGATCGGCCGCCCGGACCCGCGCCGGCATCTCAGCGCGGGCGACGGACTGCTCGTTCCCTTTAGCGTCTTCTGGACTGCGTTCGCTCTGCTGTGGACGGTTGCCGCAGGGTCGAGCGCGGGCAACGTCGTTGCGCCGGTCCTCTGGGGCTCGGCGTTCGTGCTCGTCGGCCTCTATTTCGTGGCGGGACGTTTCGTCTACAAGACGCGGCGCAAGCGGCGCACCCTGTACGCGGTCACCAATTGGCGCGTCATCGCTCTGCTGCACCGCAGGCGCGGCGACTCGATCGACACGGCGTTCATCGACGCGCTCCCGGCGATCAGCAAGACGCTGGGCCGTGGTGGTGCCGGCAGCATCGTGTTCGGCGAGCGGCTGCACGGCGCACTCGCGCTCTACGCGAACAGTGGGATCGAGCTCTTCGGCTCGTCTGCGCTATCACGGCTGCCGCTGGCCTTCTACGACGTTGAGCGCGCCGACGCAGTCTTTGCGCTGATCAGTCGCCTGCGCGACGGCGCCCGCTGACCCTGCGAGCACTCGGGCGGCTCGAGGCCGGCAGCTGTCCTTCCAGCCTACGAACATCTGTTCGCCCGGCTACAATAGACATAACGTGGCGTCGTCTAATCAGATCGTCGTCTCAGGCGCGCGGGAGCACAACCTCAAGAACATCTCGCTGACCCTGCCGCGGGACGCGCTGGTGGTACTGACCGGGCTTTCTGGCTCCGGTAAGTCCTCGCTTGCCTTCGACACGATCTACGCCGAGGGCCGCCGCCGCTACGTCGAGTCGCTCTCGGCGTACGCGCGCCAGTTCCTCGGACAGATGGACAAGCCCGACGTCGACTCGATCGAGGGGCTCTCGCCGGCGATCTCGATCGACCAGAAGACGACCTCGCGCAACCCGCGCTCGACCGTTGGGACCGTCACCGAGATCTACGACTATCTGCGTCTGCTGTGGGCGCGGATCGGCGTGCCGCACTGCCACGTCTGCGGCGAGCCGATCGCCGGCCAGTCAATCGAGCAGATCGCCGACCAGGTGCTGGAGCTGCCCGAGGGGACGCGGTTCATGGTCCTGGCGCCCGTGATCCGTGCCCGCAAGGGGGAGTTCGGCAAGCTGCTCGAGGATCTTCGCGTCGAGGGCTTCACGCGCGTTCTGATCGACGGCGAGCTGCACGGGCTCGAGGATTACCTCGAGCTCGACCGCAACGTCAAGCACGACGTCTCGGTTGTCGTCGACAGGCTCGTGATGCGCGCCGACGTGCGCAAGCGCCTCGTCGACTCGATCGAGACCGCGTCGGCGCTGGCCGACGGGATCGTCGCGGTGCAGATGGTCCCGCGCGAGGCCGACGGGCCGGGGGAGAC
>JBEKKS010000016.1:0-55093 GCA_050010595.1 Solirubrobacteraceae bacterium | reverse complement strand
TCAAATCAACCGCCAACACAATCAACCAAGTCGTCGCAGAAATCACAAACACCCGCATCACAGAACGCGGCGAAACCAGAGCCGACGACAAAACCTCAGACGCAGCAATGGAAGACCGAAAGAAGTCGGGATACTTCTAGTCGTGACCCTTGATCTGCTGAGGTTTATGACCGCAGGATCGGTCGACGACGGCAAGAGCACGCTGATCGGGCGACTCCTCTACGACTCCAAGCAGGTCCTCGACGACCAGCTCGAGCACGTCGCGGAGGTATCGCGCCGGCGCGGGGAGACCGAGCCCGACCTCGCGCTGCTGACCGACGGCCTGCGCGCCGAGCGCGAGCAGGGCATCACGATCGATGTCGCCTACCGCTACTTCAAGACGCCGGCGCGCCGCTTCATCATCGCCGACTGCCCCGGCCACCAGCAGTACACGCGCAACATGGTCACCGGCGCGTCGACTGCAGACCTTGCGATCGTCCTGCTCGATGCGCGCAAGGGCGCGCTCGAGCAGTCAAAGCGTCACGTCTTCATCAGCGCACTGCTCGGCATCCCGCACGTCGTCGTCGCGGTCAACAAGATGGACCTGGTCGACTACGACCAGGAGCGCTTCGAGGAGATCATCGCCGACTTCGCCCCCTTCATCGAGAAGCTTGCTGTCCGCGAGCACGTGGAGATCCCGATCTCGGCGCTTCGCGGCGACAACGTCGTCAATCGGTCGGAGCACATGCCGTGGTATGAGGGGCCGCCGCTGCTGGAACACCTGGAGCAGGTCGAGGTCTCCTACGACCATCCGGACGAGATGCCGGCACGCTTCCCCGTGCAGTGGGTCATCAGGACCGGCGGCAGTCGCGGCGAGTACCGCGGCTACGCCGGCCAGGTTGCGAGCGGGTCGCTGCATGCGGGCGAGGAGGTGCTGGTTCTGCCGGCGGGTCAGCGGACGCGCATCGCCTCGATCGATACCTATGACGGCGAGCTCGACGAAGCCGTCGCGCCGCTTTCGGTCACGCTGCGCCTCGAGGACGACCTCGACGTCGCGCGCGGCGAGCTGATCTGCGCAGTTGCCGACCCGCCGATCCTGGCGCGAGATTTCGAGGCCGACATCTGCTGGCTCGCGAGCGAGCCGTTGCGTCCCGGCGCGCGCTACGCGATCAAGCACACGACCCGCAGCGCGACGGCGCGTATCGACGAGCTGATCGATCGCGTCGACGTCCAGACTTTCGAGCGCGAGCCCGGCCCAGCCCAGCTGGAGCTCAACGACATCGGCCGGATCGCGGTGCGCACGAGCGAGGCGCTCGCGTTCGATCCCTACGCCCGCAACCGGCGGACCGGAAGCTTCATCCTGATCGACGAGGCAAGCAATGCCACCGTCGGCGCGGGGATGATCACCGCCGCGCGGTAGCCAAGTGCCCACAGCCATCGTCACCGGCTCAGGTGGCCTCGTCGGCTCGGAGGCAGTCCGTCACTTCGCCGCAGCCGGCTATTACGTCATCGGGATCGAGAACGACATGCGCTCGCACTTCTTCGGCGGCGAGGCCTCGACGCGGCCGACGAGCGAGCGGCTCGTAGCGGAGGTCGACGGCTTCCGCTGGGAGGATCTCGACATCCGCGACGGCGACGGCGTGAGCGCGCTGTTCGCCCGTCACGCCGGTGCGCTCGATCTGATCGTG
Source organism: Solirubrobacteraceae bacterium (assembly GCA_050010595.1). Lineage (GTDB taxonomy): Bacteria > Actinomycetota > Thermoleophilia > Solirubrobacterales > Solirubrobacteraceae > Palsa-513. Next base: position 53,426 of record JBEKKS010000016.1, on the reverse strand, counting down.
CACGCGGCAGCGCAGCCATCCCACGACTGGGCCGCACGGGACCCGCGAACCGACTTCACGATCAACGCCGAGGGCACGCTGAACCTGCTCGAGGCGGCACGCGCTCACGCGCCCGACGCAACCTTCATCTACACGTCGACGAACAAGGTCTACGGCGACCGCCCCAACTTCCTGCCGCTCGAGGAGCAGGCGACGCGCCTCGAGCTTCCGGCCGATCACCGCTGGCACGGCGGCATCGACACGGAGATGCCGATTGACAGGACGACCCACTCCTTGTTCGGCGTCTCGAAGGCGTCAGCCGACCTGCTCGTGCAGGAGTACGGGCGCTATTTCCAGATGCCGACCGTCTGCCTTCGCGCCGGCTGCATCACCGGGCCCCAGCATGCCGGCACCGAGCTCCACGGCTTCCTCGCCTATCTGATGAAGGCCACCGTCACCGAGACCCCGTACACGATCTTCGGCTACGCAGGCAAGCAGGTGCGCGACAACATCCACGCGCGCGATCTCGTCAGCGCCTTCGCCGCCTTCCACGCCAGCCCGCACAGCGCCGCCGTCTATAACCTCGGCGGCGGCCGCGAGTCGAACGTGTCGATGCTCGAAGCGATCGAGCTGTGTCAGGAGATTGCAGGGTGCGAGCTGCACTACACGCTGTCAGACGAGGCGCGAATCGGCGACCACCGCTGGTGGATCAGCTCGCTCGCCGAGTTCAAGGCCGATTACCCCGCTTGGGCGATCACCTGCGGCATCGAGGAGATCCTGCGCGAGATCTACGAGCACAACGTCGAGCAGTGGACGGCCAGCCGGGCGCGCTGAAGCTCTCGGTCGTCATCCCGGCGCACAACGAGGAAGGCTCGATCGAGCGCACGGTCAGCGCGATCGCCGCGACGCTGTCGGGCGCCGGAATCGACTACGAAGTGCTCGTGATCGACGACGCGAGCACCGACGCGACGAGCGCGATCCTCGGCGTGCTCGCGCAACAGGACCCGCGGATCCGCGTCGAGCGCTCCCCCTATCCGCGAGGCTTTGGCAATGCGGTGCAGGCCGGACTCGAGCGCTATGGCGGCGAGGCCGTAGCGATCGCGATGGGCGATGCCTCGGAGCGGCCGGACGATCTCGTCCGCTACCACGGGCTACTCACCCAGGGCTATGACTGCGCGTTTGGATCGCGCTTTCTGCCCGGTGCCGAGCTCCACGGCTACCCGCCCTTGAAGCTCATCCTCAACCGAGTCGCGAACCAATTCCTGCGGTTCGCATTTCGCTACCGCTACAACGACACGACGAACGCGTTCAAGGCTTATCGCCGCGAGGTGATCGATGCGGTGACGCCTCTGCAAGCGACCGGATTCGACTTGACCGTCGAGCTGCCGGTGCGAGCGATCGGCCACGGCTTCTCCTACGCGGTGGTCCCGGTGGCGTGGACCGGCCGGATGGCAGGCCGCTCGAAGCTACGCCTCCAGGAGGTTGGCAGCCGCTATCTGCGGACGACGTTGCGGCTCCTGGCGGAGCGACGTCGCGCAGCGCGCATCCCGCACCCCGGACGCGCGCGGCGCATCGCCATCTGGACGCTCGTGCCGACCGCGATCGCGCTGCTGTCCTGGAGCGCGCTACCGCTCGAGCCGCTCGCCAGCTACGGGCTCGACGACAGCTGGCAGGCAGCGCTGCACATGGCGCTGCACGACGGCGTCAGCTTCGGCAACCACTTTGCGTTCCCCTACGGGCCGCTCGGGTTTCTCAGCGTGCCGACCTTCTGGTACACGGGGACCGGCGCCACCGCCGCGATCTACGCCACGCTGATGCGCGTCGCGCTCGCCGCCACGCTGCTCGCTGCCGCCCGGCGCAGCTTCGGCCTGCTCGTCGGAGTGCCGGTGACGTTCGCGGTGGCCGCGGCCGTCACGAACCAGGGCACCGCCAACAGCGCCGCGATCGAGCCCGTCGTGTTCTTCATCGTTGCGGCCGGCGTCGTCGAATGTGTCAGCGATGAGCGCCTACTCCTCGCCGCGATGGCGTTCGGCGGCACGTTCGCCGGCCTCGAGCTACTGAACAAGACATCGGTCGGACTCGACATCGGAGTGCTTGCGCTCATCATGGCGATCGCCGCGCGAGGCAGCCGGCGCAGGCACCTCGCGATCGTGCTGAGCAGCGGCGCCGCAGCACTGATCATCGGCTGGGTCGCGTCCGGGCAACCGATCGGCGCGTTACCCGCCTTTGCGGGCTCGAGCATCGAGGTGACCTCCGGCTACGGCGCCGCGATGAGCTACGAACAGCCCGGACTGGACTGGGAGTACGCGGCGGCCTGGGCGGCGTTCGCGATCGGGATCGCCGCCGCGCTCGAGGCTACCGTCGGCCTGCGCGCGCGCCAGCGCGCCGGCATCCTCGCGCTCTGGGTGGCGTTCTGCTTTCTCGAGATGAAGGAGGGGTTCGTCCGCCACGATGCCGACCACGCGCCGCTCTTCTTCGCCGCTCTGCTCGGCGGCTCGCTGGCCTTCGCCTGGCGTCCGGGCCGGCGTATCCTCGGCCTCGCGCTGCTCGCGGCGCTGTTCGCTTTCACGCTGAACGCGGAGAGCGTCTCGGTCGGCGGGCTGCTCCGCCCCGGGCCCGACGCGAGCTCCGCCGTCACGCAGATCGGGCAGGTCCTAAGCGCCAGCAAGCGCAGCACGCTCGAGGCCGCCGGCCGGCGCGAGGTCCGCCTTGCCTATCCACTCGATCCTCAGACGCTCGCCTTGCTCCGCGGCCACAGCGTCGATATCGAGCCCTACGAGGCGGACATAGCCTGGGCATACCGGCTCGCTTGGCGACCCGAGCCGACGATTCAGTCATACGCCGCGTATACGACGGCGCTCGATGACGACGACGCGTCCGCACTGAGCTCGAGCTACGCGCCTGCGCGGATCCTTCGAAGTCTCGAAGGCGGAATCGACGGCCGCGTCCAGAGCTTCGACGCGCCCGCGGCGACGCGTGCGCTGCTGTGCAATTACCGCCAGCTGCGAGCGACCGCGCAGTGGCAGGTTCTCGGGCGTGTTCCAGGACGCTGCTCCGCGCCGAAGCCGCTCGGAACGGTCAGCGCCGGCTGGCTTCAGAGCGTCGCCGTCCCGGCGCCGCCGTCGCCGCGCAGCGTCGTCTTCGTGCGAATCGCGGGCGTACAGGTCGGCGGACTCGAGCGCCTCGCGGCTCTGCTCTACAAACCGGCCATCCGGCTCGTTTCGATCAACGGCTCATGGCACCGCTTGATCGAGGGCAATGCAGCCGACGGCCTGATCCTGCGCGCGGGCAGTCAGGCCGACTTCGCGCCGCCGTGGAACCTCGCGCCCGACAGCCCGACGATCGCCGTCGCGAAGGCAGGCCAGGAGGGCCCAGGCGTAGGACGGCCGATCACGTTCTCTTTCTTCTACGTGACGTTGCAAGGCGGCGGCGCAGGACAGTGAGCCAGGTGGCAACCTGGGCCGCACAGGAACTACAGTTGACGCGATGTTTACGCGCGTGCTGGTCGCAAACCGTGGCGAGATCGCCGTGCGCATCATCCGCGCGCTCGACGAGCTCGGAATCGAAAGCGTCGCCGTCTACTCGGAGCTCGACCGCGACGCGCTGCACGTGCGGCGCGCGCAAACCGCCTACCTCCTCGGCGGAGCGGCGCCAGCCGAGAGCTACCTGAACGCCGAGCGGATCCTCGAGGTCGCGCGCGAGGCAGGCGCCGAAGCGATCCACCCCGGCTACGGCTTCCTGGCCGAGAACGCGCCGTTCGCAGCGGCCTGTGAAGCCGCCGGGATCGCCTTCATCGGGCCGCCCGCCAGCGCGATCGAGGCGATGGGATCAAAGACGCGCGCCCGTGAGCTGATGGCGGCCGCCGGAGTTCCGATCGTCCCGGGCACGACCGAGCCCGTGCCGACCGTCGCGCAGGCGCGACAGATCGCTGTCGCAGAGATCGGCTACCCGGTCGCCGTCAAGGCCGCCGGCGGCGGCGGCGGGAAGGGCTTTCGCGTGGCGCTCTCCGAGGCCGAGCTCGAGGCGGCGTTCGAGGGGGCTGCACGCGAAGGCGAGAAGTTCTTTGGCGACCGGACCGTCTACCTCGAGCGTTACCTCCCCGACCCGCGTCACGTCGAGGTCCAGGTGCTGGCTGACGCCCACGGCAGCGTCGTTCACCTCGGTGAGCGGGACTGCTCGATCCAACGGCGCCACCAGAAGCTGATCGAGGAGTCGCCGGCACCGCCATGGGTGGTCGACGGCGAGCTGCGCGAGCGCATCGGAGCGATCGCCACCGACGCCGCCCGCGCAGTCGATTACCGCGGGGCCGGAACGATCGAGGGCCTGCTTGCCGATGGCGAGTACTTCTTCCTCGAGATGAACACGCGCGTGCAGGTCGAGCACTGCGTGACCGAGATGACCACCGGCATCGACATCGTCAAGACGGGCATCCGGATCGCCGCGGGCGAGCCACTGCCATTTGACCAGGACGACATCGTGCTGCGCGGTCACTCGATCGAGTGCCGGATCAACGCCGAGGACGCCGCGGCCGGCTTCGTACCGACGCCGGGCCGGATCGTCACCTACCGCGAACCGAGCGGGCCTGGCGTTCGCGTCGACTCGGGCGTGGTCGCCGGCTCGGAGATCTCACAGGCCTACGACCCGATGATCGCGAAGCTGATCGTCTGGGACAGCGACCGCGCAGCCGCGACCGCGCGCATGCTGCGCGCACTCGCGGAGTACGAGATCGATGGCCTGACGACACTCCTCCCGTTCCACCGGGCGCTGCTCGCAACCGAGCAATGGCAGCGTGGCGAGACCTGCCGCGACCTGGTCGAGAGCCGCGAATGGCTCGGCGGGCTTGGCGCAGGCGCTGTGGCACCCACGGAGACCGACGAGGAGCGCGTCGCGCACGATTACACCGTCGAGGTCGGCGGCCGCCGCTTCGATGTCAAGGTGATCGGGGCGCCTGGCGGCACGCAGGCCAACGGCGCGCCGCCCGCACGGCGGCAGCGCGCCAAGCGCGATCGCGGCAAGACCGCGGCGCCGTCGGGCGACGTCCTGACCTCGCCGATGCAGGGGACGGTGCTGAGGGTCGCGATCGAGCCCGGCGCCCAAGTCGAGCAGGGCGCGCTGATCGCGATCATCGAGGCGATGAAGATGGAGAACGAGGTGACGGCGCACAAAGCGGGCACCGTCGCCGAAGTTCACATCGAGGCCGGCGCTGCCATCGGCGCGGGCGAGCCGCTGGTCGTGATCAGCTCGGAGGAATGACGCTCCACGCGCGCGTCTGGCGGGCAGGGACGCACGAGGCAGGCGAGGTCACCCGCCTGCTGCTGGCATTCCGTGACTGGTTCGGAGGCGAGCGTCCAGACGAGCGCGACGCGCTGCACTCGGTCGGGCTCCTGCTCGAGGATCCCGCGACCGAGTTCCTGCTGGCTGCGGTAGACGAGCAGGCAGGCGCGCACGGTGTCTGCCAGCTGCGCTTCCGTCATTCGTTGTGGATGTCCGCAGATGACTGCTGGCTCGAGGATCTCTTCGTGGAGGAGCAGGCGCGCCGACGCGGTGTAGGCCAAGCGCTCGTCGAGGCTGCGTGCGTGCGAGCGAGCGAGCGCGGTGCAACCCGAATCGAGCTCGACACGAACGAGACGAACGCAGCCGCGATCGCGCTCTACGAGCGATGTGGCTTTTCAGCCGCGAGCAAGTCACACGATCGAGCAGGCGGGCGCGACCTCTTGATGGGGCGACGCCTCGAGCGCCTCAGCTGAGACGGGCGGCGTTCTCTGCGTGCAGCCGGCGTTGCTCGGCGCCCCGCCGAGCGGCGGGTAGCGGGGCCTGCGCCCCCTCGCTGCGTAGCGCGGCGAGGTAGGCGCGGTCCTCGCCGATCAGAGTGAGCGCCTCGTCGCGACCCTGGACCGGCCCGTGGCCAGGCACCACATGGCGCGCTTGCTCGACCAGTCGCTCGAGGCGCCCGAGGGTCGCGAGGTACGCATCGATGCCGGCTCCCGGCGTCGGGATCTCGATCGTCGAGAGGTAGTCGCCGCAGACCAACACGCCAAGCCAGGGCGCCCAGATCGCCATGCCGTCCACGGTGTGGCCGTCGGTCGGGTGCAGCTCGAGCTCGTGCTCCCCGAGCTCGACGTAGCCGGGCACGGCGAGCGCTTCGACCTGGCCGAGCGCCAGCGCGGCTTTGCGCTCGAGGTAGAAGCGCTCGTCGAACGCACGCAGCTCGCGCTGCGCCGCGCCCGGGTCGGCGCGCATCCGCGCCGCCGTAGTCTCGGCGACCGCCATCGCGGCTCCCGGAAAAGCCAACCGTCCGAGCACGTGATCCCAATCCCCGTGCGTCGCGAGCAGGCCGCTGACCGCAAAGCCCGACTGCTCGGCGACGGCCGGCAGCAGCTCGAGCTCCTCAGGCAGGACCGGCGAGTCGATCACGAACGCCTCATCACCGCTTCTGATCAGCGTGCAGGTAGTCCGCCAAACCCCGCTCTCGACAACCACCACATCCTCGTGCACGGCGAGCGCGCGCATCACCCAGGTCCCAGCCAGTCAGCGCAGGGATCGCCGCTAGGCGATCCCAAGCAGCTTCGCAGCCTCGCGCAGGTTCGCGACCTCGGCCGTCGGCTTGCGCTGGCCCGCGTCGAGCGTCTCCTTGTGACGGTTGACCCAGATCACGGGGATCTTTGCCTTCACGCACGGCTCAACGTCGTGGTAGTAGCTCGACGCCACGTGGACCCAACCCTTCTTGCCGCCAACCCGACGCGCGCACTCATTGAAGTGCGCCGGGTCCGGCTTGTAGGACCGCACCTGCTGGGCGGTTACGACGATGTCGAAGTCGAGGCCGATGTGCCGGCGCGTCTGGCCAAGCAGCTTGTCATCGATATTCGAGATCAGGCCGACGCTGTAGGCCTTCGCGATCTTCTCGAGCGCCGGACGCGTCTCGCGGAACGGCATCCAACGCTGCACCGAGTCGGGCAGGAAGCCGGAGCGAGACGGCTCCAGCGGCCAGCCAAGGCGCTTGGCGATCTCGACCACTGTGCGGCGCAGCACTTCGGCGTACAGCTCGTAGGAGCCGCTCTCGATCTCGCGCGAGATCTCATTGAACATCTGGATGATCTCTTCGCGCTCGATCGTGAAGCCGTCGCGCTCAGCCTCGGCCGAGAACGCCTCCCAGATCCCTGTTTCCCAATCGATCAGCGTTCCGTAGACATCGAAAGTCACGAAGGTTGGCTTCGTTGGCAATGGCATGTGATGCGGGCTCCTTTGCGCGCGCGCCGGACGGCAGCGCGACGCGAATTATGACCGTCGTTTAAAGTCCGCGCCCGCCGATGGATCTTCTCGAGTACCAGGGCAAGCAGCTGCTTGCGCGTCACGGGATCCCGGTACCCGCAGGCAGGGTGGCCGGGACGAGCCAGGATGCGGCCGCTGCCGCCAACGCTATCGGCTATCCATGCGCGATCAAAGCGCAGGTCCAAATCGGAGGACGTGGCAAGCTCGGCGGGATCAAGATCGCGAACGACGAGCTGCAGGCGCGCGAATACGCCAGCGCGATCCTCGGGATGGACATCCGGGGGCTCACCGTGCACGAGGTCTGGGTCGAGGGCGCCTCACAGATCGCCGCCGAGTACTACGCCTCGATCGTCTTCGACAGAGCGGCCAAGGCGCCGCTCGTGCTGCTTTCGACGCGCGGCGGCATGGACATCGAGCAGGTGGCAGCCGAGTCGCCCGAGGCGATCGCGAGCCTGCACGTCGATCCATTGCTTGGCTTCCAGCCCTACCACGGCCGGCGCCTCGCCTACGCGGCGGGTGTGGATGCCGACGTCGCGCGCGCGATCGGAAGCTTTCTCGCCGCGCTCTATGAGACGTTCGTCGCGGAGGAAGCGATGCTCGTGGAGGTCAACCCGCTCGTGATCACGCCCGAGCGCGAGGTGCGCGCCCTCGATGCGAAGGTGACGCTCGACGACAACGCGCTCTACCGGCACCCGGAGAACGCGTCGCTGCGCGACCTCTCCTCCGAGGATCCGCAGGAGCGCATGGCGAAGGAGCGCCACCTCACCTACGTCAAGCTCGACGGCGACATCGGCATCCTCGGCAATGGCGCCGGGCTCGTCATGTCCACGCTCGACGTCGTCGCGCAGCACGGCGGGGCGCCGGCGAACTTCCTCGACGCCGGCGGCGGCGCGAAAGCGGACGCGATCACCGCAGCCGTCGAGGTCATCCTCTCGAACACCAAGGTGCGAGCGGTGCTGTTCAACATCTTCGGCGGCATCACCCGCTGCGACGAGGTGGCGCGCGGATTGATCGAGGCGTTCGAGCAGATCAAGCCGTCGGTCCCGTTCGTCGTGCGCCTCGACGGGACCAACGGCGCCGAGGGTCGCGCTCTGCTCGAGGCAGCGGAGCTACCGAACGTGCACGCGGCAGCGACGATGGACGAAGCCGCCGAACGCGTCGTGGAGCTCGCTCGATGAGCGTCATCGTCGACGGCGCAACGCGGCTGTGCGTATCCGGGATCACCGGCCGCGAGGGCACGTTCCATACGCTCAACAACCGCACCTACGGCACGCAGGTAGTCGCCGGCGTGACACCTGGCAAGGGCGGGCAGGACGTCGAGGGAATCCCCGTCTTCGACACGTTCCGCGAGGCCGTCGCGGCAAGCGAGGCCAACACGGCGATGGTGTTCGTACCGCCGGCGTTCGCCGCCGACTCGATCCTCGAGGCCGCCGATGCAGGGATCACCACGATCATCGCGATCACCGAGGGCATCCCCGCCCACGACGAGCTGCGGGTCTTCACACAGCTGCGGCGCCTGGATGCGGTGCGATTGATCGGCCCCAACTGCCCCGGCGTGCTCTCGCCCGGAAAAGCGAACGTCGGCATCATCCCCGCCGCGTTCTTCAGCGAGGGCAACGTCGGCGTCGTGTCACGGTCCGGAACCCTGACCTACCAAGTGGGCAACGAGCTTGCCCAGCGCGGGCTCGGAAACTCCTCGATCGTCGGAATCGGTGGCGACCCGGTGCCCGGTTCGAGCTTCGTCGACATCATCGCCTTGTTCGAGGCCGATCCGGAGACCGAGCTGATCGTGATGGCAGGCGAGATCGGCGGGCGGGCGGAGGAGGACGCCGCGGAGTACATCTCCGCCCACGTGACGAAGCCGGTCGTGGCCTACATCGCCGGTTTCACGGCTCCCCCGGGCAAGACGATGGGCCACGCCGGCGCAATTGTGTCGGGCTCACAGGGAACCGCAGCGGCAAAAGCGGCTGCGCTCGAGGCCCATGGCGTCAAGGTCGGCCGTACGCCGACCGAGGTCGCCGACCTGGTGACCGAGATAGCCGGCAAGTGACATGATCCAGACATGAGCGTGACGACTTCAATTCCCCTGTCACGCGGCGCACCGTCACTCGACATCGTCGACATCGACGGGCTCAGCGAAGCGGCTGCAAGGGCGTTTGAGAACGACCCCGCCGGCATCGCCGGCTACGGCACATCGGTTGGCTATCCGCGGCTGCGGCGTCTGATCGCGGAGTGGCACGGCGTCGATGAGCGGCGCGTGCTCGTGACCAACGGATCGATGCAAGCGGACGCGTTCCTCTTCGATGAGCTCGCCAAGCCCGGCACGGATGTAGTCGTCGAGCGGCCGAGCTACGACCGCACGCTGCTTGGCCTGCGCGAGCGCGGGGCCCTGATCCACCCGATCGCGCTCGCGCCGGACGGGCTCGACGTGGACGAGCTGGAGCGCCAGCTGACCGGCGGGCTGAAGCCGGCGTTCGCACACATCATCCCGAACTTCCAGAATCCGGCGGGCTACACGATCTCGCTCGAGAAGCGCCAGCGGCTCCTGCACCTGGCCCGCGAGCACGGCTTCCTGATCTTCGAGGACGATCCATACGTGTCGCTGCGCTTCCGCGGCGACACGCTGCCGACGATGCTTTCGCTCGACAGCGATGGCGACACGGTCGTCTACGCATCCTCGTTCTCGAAGACGGTCTGCCCGGGCATCCGGGTTGGCTACCTCGTTGGACCAGCCGAGCTGATCGCAAAGATTGCCAAGCGGGCAACCAACACCTACATCTCGCCGAGCATGGTGAGCGAGGCGATCGTCTACGAGTTCGCCAGCTCAGGCGCGCTGGAGCACTCGATCGCCCGGGTGCGGGAAGCTCTGGCGGAACGTTGCACGCGGCTGGTCGACGGGCTCGCGGAAGCGCTGCCGCAGGCGAGCGTCGTCGCTCCCGATGGCGGCTACTTCCTCTGGGTCGAGCTCGGCGGCGGGATCGACTCGACGGAGTTCGTCGCAGCTGCCGGCGAGCACGGGGTCGCGATCGTCGATGGCGACGACTTCCTCAGCGAAGGGCGCTCGGGCGCGGTGCGCTTGTCATACGCCCCGGTGACGCCAGCGGAGATCGACATCGCCTTGGAGCGACTCGCGGCCGCCGCCGACTCGCTCCACTGAGAGCGACGCGCATAGTCTGCGCAGGCGTGAACCACAGCCGCCTGTACGAGTACCGCTTCCGCGACGTGCCACAGGAGCGTCGCAGCGCGGCCTGGGCCGTTCTCGCGCCTGAGCTGTCACGGCTGCTGGGCAGTCCCACCCGATTGCTTGATCCGGCCGCGGGTCGCTGCGAGTTCATCAATGCTGCACCCGCTGCCGAGCGTTGGGCGGTCGATGCGGTCGAGCACGCCGAGACAGAGACGCAGCCCGACGTGCGCTTGCTGATCGGTGACGCGATGACCGTCGAGCTTCCGGCCGCCTACTTCGACGGCATCCTCGTCTCGAACTTTCTCGAGCACCTCGGCGGCCAGGACGAGGTCGCCGCGTTCCTCGAGCGGATGCACACGCTGACCGTCCCGGGCGCCCGGATCGGGGTTCTGGGGCCTAACTTTCGCCACTGCGCCGGGCGCTACTTCGATTTCGCCGACCACACCGTCCCGCTGACGGAGCGCAGCGTGGCGGAGCACCTCTACGCCGCGGGGTTCGAGCCAACGATCGTCCGGGCGAGATTCCTGCCCTACTCGTTCACCGGCCGGCTACCCGCGCACCCGGCGCTCGTCCGCGCCTACCTACGAATGCCCCCTGCTTGGCGGCTGTTCGGGAAGCAGTACCTGGTTTTGGCTCAACGCCCGTAGCGCCGGCTCGCGAGCACGAGCTGCTCGGGTAGCGCGACGCGCGCCGGCGGCGAAGGGTCGGCGATCACGGAGACCGTCTCGGCGACACTGCGCGTGAGCGCGCAGCGTGTCCCACCGGCGTCGAGCACGACCTCGTCCACGCCGGACTGCAGAACCGTCCCCGCCAGTCCCGGCTCGAGGCCCACCTGGCGCAGGTAGCGCAGCAGGTCCTCTGCCTCGTTCTCGAAGCGCAGCACCGTCACCGACGCGCCGGGGGCGACGTCGGCGAGCGGCACGCCGGGAATGCGCGTCCCGGCCTCGATCGGGTGGCCGTGCGGACAGGTGCGAGCGTCGCCGATCGCAACCCGCATCCGCTCCTCGAGCACCGGTGACATCGCGTGCTCGAGACGCTCGGCTTCCTCGTGCACCTCATCCCATGGGATCCCGAGCACATCCGTGAGGAAGCGCTCGATCAGGCGATGGCGACTGACGATCTCCGCCGCCTTGCGCTCACCGGTCTGCGTGAAGCTGATCGACTTGTCCTGCGCGCGCGTGATGTAGCCGTCGCGTTGCAGCCGGCCGATCATCTCGTGGACCGTCGGCGCAGCAAGCTGCATCGCTCGCGCCACGTTCGCGCCGGTCATCGGCAATCCGGCCTCGTGCAGCCAGTAGAGCGTCTGGAGATACTCGCCCTCGGCCACCGTGTGCTGATCACCGGCCATCGGCTGACTGTATCGTCACGCTCGATGGCCGTCGAGTTCGGGACCCCGCCGGCACTCGCGCGCAGCGCAGCCACGCTGCCGGATGGTCCCGAGTGGGTCTACGAGCAGAAGTACGACGGATTCCGCGCGATCGTCTACGTCACACCCGGGGGCGCACGAATCCAGTCGCGTGGTGGCAAGGATCTGCTGCGCTACTTTCCCGAGCTCACCTTCCCCGTCGGCGAGTACGTGGTCGACGGCGAGATCGTGATCGACGACCCGGCCGGCGGCGAGGCTTTCGGGCTGCTGCAACAGCGGATCCACCCGGCTGCCTCGCGGATCGCGCGGCTCGCGATCGAGTCGCCCGCGTCGTTCATCGCATTCGACCTGCTCGCCCTAGACGGCATCAGCCTGCTCGAGCGCCCGTTTGCGCAGCGCCGCACCGCACTCGAATCGATCGACGGCCTGCGCCGCGCGGAGCTCGTCCACGACCCGGCCGACGCGCAGCACTGGCTGCAAACCGCGGAGGGCGTGGTCGCCAAGCGCCTCGACGCGCCTTACACGCCGGGCAAGCGGACCGCGATGGTCAAGGTCAAGCGCCAGCGAACGCTCGATTGCGTCGTGGTCGGCTACAGGCCAGGCAAGGAGCCCCAGAGCGTCGGCTCGCTGATCCTCGGCCTCTACGCGGAGGACGGCGCTCTGCGCCCGGTCGGGCACTGCTCGGGCTTCGGCGCAGGCGAGCGGCGCGAGCTGCGCGCGCGCCTGACCGCGTTCGAGACGGGCGCGCGCGGCAGCGGCGAACCCTCGCGCTGGAGCGCCGATCGTGACCTCGAGTGGGTCGAGCTGCGCCCCGAGCTGGTCGTCGAGGTGAGCTATGACCACGTCTCAGACGGCCGCATCCGTCACGGTACGAAGCTCCTGCGCTGGCGCGAGGACAAGCCTGCGCAGGACTGCAGGCTCGCTGATCTGGCTTAGACAGCTGTCAAGGACACGGCTGCATCCGCGTGCTGACCAGAGCATCAGCTGGCACGCGGCGCGGATTCCGCTCGGCACGCCCGTGCTCGTGGTCCGCTGAAGCACCGCTAACCGGTACGCCTAGTCGGGCTTGGCGCGGCTCGGCTGGACTCGCTTGGACTCGCCGGGCTGCTTTGCGAAGTTGGGCGGCCACGGCGCGTCGCCGAGACCGGATGCCTCGTCGCGGGCGGCAAGCTCGAGCAGGGAATCGAGCTTGCCTGCGTTCTCATCGATCGTTGCCGAGGGATCGCCGCGCTCGCGTAGGCGGGCAGGCACGGTGTCCAGACGCAACGCGGCGGGGTCGACATCATCGAGCTCGGACCAGTCGAATGGGCAGGAGACGCGCGCGTCGGCCACGGCGCGCACCGAGTAGGCGGACGCGACGGTCCTGTCGCGCGCGTTCTGGTTGTAGTCGACGAAAACTCCCGTGCGCTCCTCCTTCCACCACTTGCTCGTGGCCCGGCCCGGCATTCGCCGCTCGACCTCGCGCGCAAGCGCCAGGGCGGCGCGCCGGACCTCGCTGAAGCTGTGCGTCGGCTCGATGCGTACGTTCACATGGATGCCGCGGGACCCGGAGGTCTTGGGAAAGCCGACGAGACCGTGATCGGCGAGCACCTCGCGAGCACAGCCCGCGACCGCACGAACCTCGTCGAAGCCAACCTCAGGCTGCGGGTCGAGGTCGACTCGGAGCTCATCGGGGCAATCGAGATCCGCGCGACGGACCGGCCAAGGATTCCAGTCGATCACCCCGAGATTCACTCCCCAGACGAGGTGGGCGCCGTCGCCCACGACGAGCTCGCGCGCCGACCGACCGCTCGGGAAGTGCACGGTCGCGGTCTCGAGCCACGCCGGAGCGCTGTCCGGGACGCGCTTCTGGAAGAAGAACTCGCCGCCGACGCCATCGACCCATCGCTTGAGCGTCGTCGGGCGCTCGCGCAGGTGCCGGACGACGGCCTGCTCGCACTCGAGGTAGTAGTTGACGAGGTCGAGCTTGGTGAGACCGGGGCCCGGGAAGAACAGCTTCCCGGGGTTCGAGACCCGGACCTCGTGGCCGGCGACGTCTAGAACGATCGCGTTGTCCTTGCCCATACCCTGAGAGGATGCCGCACGATGCCGACTGAGAGGCTCCCGGTGCTCGTCGCTCCCGACTCGTTCAAGGGCAGCTACGGGTCGAGCGAAGTCGCCGAGGCGATCGCGCTGGGACTCGCGAGTGGGGGCTGGCGCTGTGAGCTCGCCCCGCTCGCCGACGGCGGCGAGGGCACCGCCGAGATCCTGCGCGAGCGTCTGGGTGGTGTCGTGCACAGCGCGCCTGCGCACGACCCGCTCGGGCGCGAGCTGGACGCCGAATACGTGGCGCTCGACGATGGGCGTGCCGTCATCGAGGTGGCGGCGGCCAGCGGCCTCGGGACCGTGGCGCCGGCCGAGCGCGACCCGGAGGCCGCGTCGAGCTTTGGTACCGGTGAGCTCGTCGCAGCCGCGATCGCCGGTGGCGCGCGCAGCTTGCTCGTCGCGGCCGGCGGCAGCGCCACCACCGACGGCGGCCGCGGAGCGATCGAGGCAATCAATGCGGCAGGCGGTCTGCGGGGGACGCAGCTGGCCGTGCTGTGTGATGTGCGCACGCCGTTCGAGCTCGCAGCAGAGCAATTCGCGCCGCAGAAGGGGGCCGACGGCGCCGCTGTTGCGCGCCTGCGAGAGCGCCTCGAGGCACTCGCCACGGGCTTGCCTCGCGACCCGCGTGGCCTGCGCTACGGCGGCGCAGCCGGCGGCTTGGCCGGCGGGCTTTGGGCTGCCTTCGATGCGCGGCTGGCGCCGGGGGCTCGGTTCGTGCTGGACGCGCTCGACTTCGACCGCCGCCTGCTTGCATGCCACGCAGTGATCCTCGGCGAGGGACGCCTCGATGCCACCACGCTGGAGGGGAAGGCGGTCGCCGAAGCAGCGACCCGAGCCCGCCAGCTCGGCGTGCCGGCCCATGCGATCGTCGCGATCAATGCACTGAGTGCCTTCGATGCGCGGATCCTCGACTTGCAGACGATCAGCGAGGCGGGCGACCTCGAGCAGGTAGCCGGCGCTGGCGCGGCGTTGGCCTCGACGCTGTGAGCACCCTGTTGCAATTCGCCTCCTGACCAGGCGGATTGCAACCGCGCTCGCTACGCTCGGCGGGCGATGGCCGAGAACGCTCCCGAACCGAACCGTCCCAGGATGCTGACCCGGCGGGCGCAGGGCGCTCGCCCGGGGGCGCGTCGCGCCGTCGTCATCGGAGCCGGATCCTTCGGCACCGCAATCGCCGTGCTGCTCACGCGAGCCGGCGTCAGAACGGTGCTGCAGACGCGCACGCCGGAGCAGGCTGCCGCCCTGAGCGAGGCACACGAGAACGTGAAGTACCTACAGGGCGTCGAGCTGCCGGGCACGCTGCGAATCGAGCCGCTGGAGAGCGGGATCGACCGGGCCGACTACGTGTTCCTCGCGGTTCCGTCGACTGCGCTCGGTGAGCTGATCGACAGCCTGCCCGCGCTTGGCCGGGGGCGCCGCGTGCCGTCAGTCGTATCCCTTTCGAAGGGACTCGTCCCGCCGGACGGCGCTTCGCCGACGACGCTGATCTCGCGCCGCGTCGGCGCACACCGAACCGCGTGCATCGACGGACCGGCGCACGCCCAGGAGATGGTCCATCACGGCGCCGCGCTCGTCGCCGCCTCACTCGACGACCGCCTCGCCGAGTCGCTTGCAGCGATCTTCACGCGGGCCGGGGTGGTCTGCGAGATCTCGAGCGACCCGATCGGGGTCGAGCTCGCCGGCGTCGCCAAGAACGCTGCCGCACTCGCGGCGGGAGCAACCGAGGCACAGGGCCTCAACGCCGCCGGCGCCGCCGCCGGACACATCTTCGCCGAGGTCTGGCGCTACGCCGAAGCCAACGGCGCAGGACCGGAGTCGATGATCGGCCTTGCCGGGGCAGGTGACCTCGTCGCGACCGCGCTCGCACCGCAGAGCCGCAACCGTCGCGCCGGAGAGCTGCTGGCGCAAGGCCTGCCGGCAGCCGAGATCGAGCACCAGGTCGGGCAGGCCGTCGAGGCACTCGAGTCGGTCAGGCTGCTGGCTGCGCGGCTGGAGCGCGCCGGCTATGCGGCGCCTGTTACCGGCGGCCTCGCGCGGCTGATCGTCGGCGAGCTACCGCTGGCCGACTGGGTCGCGCTCGTGCGCACGACTGTGCCGCAGCGCAGCGGTCCCCGGGGCCCGGCGTGGTGGCGACGGCTCCGCGGGCGCTGAGCCACAGCCTCGATCAGCGACGCTCGGCCAGCATCGTCAGAACGGCCTCGTAGACGCCCGCCCCGTTCGCTTCCTCGGTGACCCGGGCGTTGTGCGCTTCGCGCAGGAGCTCGGCAAGCGAGGGGTCCGCGTCGAGGGCATTCGCCACCAACCAGAACGTCCCGACCTCGCCGGCCACCGCCAGATCCTCGCGCGAATCGCCGACCGCGAACGTGCTGGCGCGGTCGAGCCCTCGGGCGCGCATGTGCGCTGCGACGGCCGCCGCCTTCGAGGCACCCACTGGCATCAGGTGATAGACGCGCACCTGCGCCAGGTCGGCGAGCGCCGCTGAGCGGCGGCTTGCGGCCCCGTTGTCGACGAGACGGAGGTCCGCGTGCCCCGCGCGCGCGAGCAGCGCGTCGACCTCGCTCGCATCGACGAAGCCGCGGAAGAGGTGGGATATCTCGCGCCCAGCGGCCCAGGGCTCGTGGTACTCGAGGCGACCCGCATAGCGCTCGAGCAGCAGCGCGGGAGCACCGCTCGCCTCGATCTGTGCGTGCACGCTCAGCTCGCCCGGCTCGAGCCCACCCGTCAGCCAGTGTTCCTCTCCGTCGAGCGAAAGGACACACCCCGCTTCGTAGATGAACGTGCTCTGACCGAACAGCCGCGCGGCCTCGGCGACGTTCGGGCGGGCGCGGCCGGACATCAGGACGAGCTCGACATCGGCTCGCAGGCAGGCCTCGAGCGCACGCGCCCCGAGCAGTGTGACGGCGCCGTCACCGTCGTGCAGCAGCGAACCACCGCGCCCGAGAAGCGTCCCGTCGAGGTCGAGGTAGCAGGCCCAGCCCGTCTGCCAGCTCATCGCAGCGTCGGCGCACCGGGCTCGTAGCGCGAATCGTGGTACGTGCGCAGTTGACGGCGGTCGCTTGCTGACTCGGAGCTCACGCGGCCCTACTATGGCAAGAGGTGAGCGTCGAGGCAGCTTCCAGGACGCGCGAGATCGAGCCATGGACCGAGCTCCTCGACGGTGCGCGCGGCGGCGAGCTGCTGGTCGGCGAGGCGTTCGAGCACAGCCGGGCGGCGCGCTGGCGGGACTTGCCCGACGAGCTTCACCCGCTGCTCGCCGGAGCGCTCCGCGCCGCCGGCATCACGCGTCTCTACGAGCACCAGCGCGAGGCGCTCGAAGCGGCGTGGCGAGGACCGACGATAACGACGACCGGGACGGCGTCGGGCAAGTCGCTGTGCTTCAACCTGCCGACCCTCGAGGTGCTGCTACGTGACGCTCGCGCGCGAGCGCTCTACCTCTACCCGACGAAGGCGCTCGCGCAGGACCAGGCCCGCGCGCTCACCGCGCTCGGCCTCGGCGACCGCCTGCGTCCGGCGATCTACGACGGCGACACGCCGCGCGACGCCCGCGCGCAGATCCGTCGCCGAGCGAACCTGATCCTCACCAACCCGGACATGCTGCACGTCGGGATCCTGCCCAATCACGGCGCCTGGGGGGAGCTGTTCGCAAACCTCGCGGTGGTCGTCGTCGACGAGGCACACGTCTACCGTGGTGTATTCGGCTCGCACGTCGCGAACGTGCTGCGGCGGCTGCGCCGCATCGCCGCCGCCTACGGGACCGAACCGCGCTTCCTGCTCGCCTCGGCGACGATCGCGAACCCGGTCGAGCTCGCCGAGCGCCTGACCGGGTTCGACGAGGTGGCGCTGATCGAACGCGACGGGGCGCCATCGGCGGGGCGCCAGATCGCGATCTGGAACCCGCCAGTCGTCGACGAGGCACTCGGCATCCGCCGCTCCGCCCTGAGCGAGTCCGCGGAGCTGCTTGCGCGATTGATCTCCGAAGGAGCTCGGGCAATCTGCTTTGTCCGCTCACGCAAGGGGGTCGAGCTGCTTTGCCGACTCGTTGCCTTGGAGCTCGAGCGGCTCGGCGCCGCCGAGCTCGCCGAGGCGGTCGCTCCCTACCGTGCCGGGTACACGCCGGCGCAGCGGCGCGAGATCGAGCGGCGCCTCATGGCCGGCGAGCTTGCTGCCGTGATCACCACCGACGCGCTCGAGCTCGGGATCGACGTCGGGACGCTCGACGCAGCTCTGGTCGTGTCGTTTCCCGGGACGATCGCGAGCCTGCGCCAGATGTGGGGCCGGGCCGGGCGCACGCGGCGCGGGCTCGCGCTCTACGTCGCGGGCGACGACGCGCTCGACCAGTTCTTTGCTCGCCACCCAGACGAGTTCCTCGAGCGTCCGGTCGAGTCGGCGATCCTCGACCACGAATCCGAGGAGATCCACCTCGCGCACCTGCTCTGCGCCGCACACGAGGGTCCGCTCACAGCCGCAGACGGAGAGTTCTTTGGTCCCCGCACGCTCGCCTATATCGAGCGCCTCGAGGGCCTGGGCGAGCTACGCGCGAAGGACAGCGGATTCGTGCTGCGCCAGCGCGAGCGCTACCCGGCAGCGGAGATGTCGCTTCGCTCTGCATCGCCGGACTCCTACGCGATCGTCGATGTCTCGACCGGCGAGGTGATCGGGCAGACCGAGGCGGCGCGCGCCTTCTCGACGTTGCACGAGGGCGCGATCTACCTCCATCTCGCTCGCTCCTACCACGTGCGCGAGCTCGATCTGGATGCGCGCCAGGCACTCGTCGAGCCGTTCGACGGGGACTGGTACACGCAACCCAAGCGCGAGACCGACACGCTGATCGAACGTTTGCTGGACCGCCGCGAAGCCTTCGGTGTGACGCTCTCGTTCGGTCGCGTGCTCGTCACCGAGACGGTGCTCGCCTACCAGCGGCGGCAGCTGCGCGACCACCACGAGATCGACCTTGTCGCGCTCGACCTTCCACCCACGCGCTTTGCCACGCAGGCGCTTTGGTTCGAGCTCGATGGGCCGCTCCTGGACGACTTCCCGCGCGAGTTGCTGCTCGGCTCACTACACGCGGTCGAGCACGCACAGATCGCGGTGCTGCCGTTGCTTGCGATGTGTGATCGCTGGGACATCGGCGGCCTCTCGACCAACGCGCACCCGCAGACCGGCGGCCCGACGATCTTCATCCATGACGGCCATCCGGGCGGGATCGGCATCACGCGCCTCGCTTTTGCTCACTTCGAGCAGCTCGTCGGTGACGCCCACCGGCTGATCAGCGAGTGCCGCTGCGTCGACGGCTGTCCCTCATGCGTGCAGTCGCCGAAGTGCGGCAACCTCAACGAGCCGCTTTCGAAGGCAGGCGCCGCGGAGCTGCTGGCGCGGATAAAAGCGCGCGCCGGTACTACTCAGACCGCGCTGACGCCGCGGCCACCGGAGCCGTAGCGCAGGCCGTCGAGCGCGACACCGAGGATGCGCTCGATCTGTCCCGGGTCGTCGGTCGGCAGCTTCGCGATCGCGCTGACTGTGAGGACGACGTCGTTGAAGCTCGTGTCCGGTCGAACGACACCTGCCTCCTGCGCGCGCTGGAGCAGCGGCTCGCCGGCCGCGTAGAGCGCCCCGCGACAGCTCACGAACACCGCTGCATCGCGGTCAAGGTAGGCAAGCAGCTCGTCGGCGAGAGCGCGCTTCGCCGTGAGGTAGCCAACGAGCTCGTGCAACCAGCCGATCAGGGCGTCCCATGGCGGTAGGTCGGCGTGGTCTGCAGCCGAGCGGCAGATCGCGTCGAGCTCGTCGAGATAGACCGCCTCGAGCAACGCCTGGCGGGTCGGGAAGTGACGGTAGAGCGTGCCGATGCCGACGTGCGCCCGACGCGCGACCTCCTCGAGCGAGGTGCCCGCACCACCTTCGGCGAAGGCCTCGCGCGCAGCCGCGACCAGCAGCTCGTAATTGCGCCGCGCGTCAGCGCGGGTCGGGCGCCTCGCGCTGAGCTCTGGGACAGGTGCCACGTCTGAAGTCGTCATGAATTGACCTTGACAAAGTGGAGGGTCCCTCCGTATAGTTCCGGAGGCAGCCTCCGGTTCTTTCTGGAGGTGGCCTCCATTTTATCACCGCATCCTCACGAGTCTGGACTTCAAAGATGAAAGCAATCTTCTCCTCCTCAACTTCGGCGAGCGAGCGGCGACGCTGGCTCGCGCTTGCCGTCGTTTGCCTTGCACAGCTCATGGCGGTGCTCGACACGACGATCGTCAACGTCGCCCTGCCGGCCATCCAGCGCAGCCTCGGCTTCAGCCAGGGCAACCTGACGTGGGTCATCGACGCGTTTCTGATCGCCTTCGGCAGCTTCCTCCTGCTCGCCGGGCGCGCTGGGGACCTGATCGGCCGCAAGCGCGTATTCCTGCTCGGGGTCGCCGTATTCACGACCGCGTCGGCGCTGTGCGGTTTCGCGCCCGATCAGTGGATGCTGGTCGCTGCGCGCTTCGTCCAGGGGTTCGGCGCGGCCCTCGCAACCTCGGCGATCCTCGCGATCATCGTGACCGAGTTCCCCGAGCCGGCCGAACGCGCCAAGGCGATGAGCGCCTTCGTCTTCGTCGCCGTCGCGGGCGGCTCGCTCGGCCTGCTCGCGGGCGGAATCCTGACGCAGACGCTGAGCTGGCGCTGGATCTTCTTCGTCAACCTGCCGATCGGCGCCGTCGCCTTCGTGCTCGGGCGGATCCTTGTGCCGAGCGATTCGGGTCGTGGACTCGCAGACGGAATCGACTGGCTCGGGTCGCTGCTCGTAACCCTCGCGCTGATGGTCGGCGTCTACTCGATCGTCCAGGTCACGCGCGACGGCTGGGGCTCGCTCCCAGTCCTTGGCGGCGGCGCCATCGCGCTCGCGCTGCTCACGGCCTTCGTTGCGCTCGAGGCGCGGATCTCCAATCCGATCGTGCCGTTGCGCGTCCTACGGATGCGCACTCTGATCGGCTCGAGCGCCGTCCGCGGCCTGCTCGTGACGGGCATGTACGGCACGTTCTTCCTCGGCACGCTCTACCTCGAGCACGTGCGCCACTACGGGGCGCTCGAGACGGGCGCGGCATACCTGCCGTGGACGATCACCGTCGGGGTGCTCTCACTCGGCGCCACGGCGCGGCTCGTCGCGCGCTTCGGTGCGCTCGCGGTCCTGATCTGCGGCCTCGCCGCGATGACCGCAGGCCTGCTGCTGCTGTCGACCATGGGCCCGACCACCAGCTTCTTCCCGACGATCTTCCTCGCCTACTTCGCGATCGGTCTCGGCGCCGGCAGCTCGTTCATGCCGCTGCTGACGATCGCCGTCTCGGAAGTGCCAGCGTCGGAGGCGGGACTCGCGTCCGGCATCGTCAACGTCTCCCAGCAGGTCTGCGGGGCGATCGGCCTCGCCCTGCTCGGCACACTCGCGACTAGCAGGACGCAGTCGCTCGCCGCTTCCGGGCACTCACCCGTCAGCGCGGTGATCGGCGGCTACCACCTCGCATTCCTCGTCGCCGCCGGCTGCACGATCGCCGGGATCGTCGTCGCCTACACGGTCCTGCGCTCGCGCAAGCAGGAGGTCGGGGAGGTCGTCGCGCATCCGACCGTGCTCGAGAGCGAGCCCGAGGCGGTGCTCGACGCCGCCTAGCCTCCGAGCGCCATCTTGTGCAGGTCGAGCGCCGCGTCGAGGACGTCCTCGCTAACTCCCTGCTCGCGTGCGACCTCGCGCAAGGGGCGGCCTGAGCTCGTCGCCTCCTTGACGATCTCGGTGGCGGCGTCGTAGCCGATGTAGGGATTGAGCGCGGTGGCTACAGCGAGCGTCGACTCGGCGCTTCGCTCGCAGCCCGCGAGGCTCGCCTCGATCCCCGCGACGCACTTCTCATCGAGCGCCCTTGCGGCGTTCGTCAGGAGGGTCAGCGACCCGAGCAGGTTGCGCGCGATCAGCGGGACGCGCACGTTGAGCTCGAAATTACCCTGCATGCCACCGATCGTGATCGCCGCGTCGTTGCCGATCACCTGCGCGGCAACCTGCAATACAACCTCGGGAATGACGGGGTTGACCTTGCCCGGCATGATCGAGGAGCCCTTCTGGAGCTCAGGCAGGAACAGCTCGCCGAGGCCGGCTCGCGGTCCCGAGCCCATCAGTGCGAGGTCCTGTGCGATCTTCGTCAGCGAGACGGCGATCACCTTGAGCGCGCCCGACAGCTCGACCAGTGCGTCGCGGTTGCCCTGCGCCTCGAAGGGGTCCTCCGGCGCCTCGATCGCCAGGCCGCTCTCGCGGGTCAGCAGGGCGCGCACGCGGGCCGCGAACTCGGGATGCGTGTTCAATCCCGTGCCGGTCGCGGTTCCGCCGAGCGGGATCTGGGCGACATGGGGCAGCGCCGCCTGCACGCGCGCCCGACCCAGGCGGATCTGGGCCGCGTAGCCACCGAACTCCTGGCCGAGCGTCACCGGGACCGCGTCCATCAGGTGCGTACGCCCCGACTTGACGATGTCATGGAATGCCGCCGCCTTCGCGGCAAACGTCGCCTCGAGTGCCTCGAGAACCGG
This sequence comes from Solirubrobacteraceae bacterium, assembly GCA_050010595.1. Taxonomy (GTDB): domain Bacteria; phylum Actinomycetota; class Thermoleophilia; order Solirubrobacterales; family Solirubrobacteraceae; genus Palsa-513. The sequence goes on along the minus strand of JBEKKS010000016.1, from coordinate 31,014 downwards.
CACCAGCTTCCGCGTCGCGTGCTCGAGCGCCGCAAGATGGACTGCCGAGGGGAAGACATCGTTTGAGGACTGGCCGAGGTTGACGTGATCGTTCGGGTGCGTGCCCTCACCGGCGAGCGCCGCGATCACCTCGTTCGCATTCATGTTGCTCGACGTCCCGGAGCCTGTCTGGAAGACGTCGATCGGGAACTGGTCGTCGTGCTTACCGTCGGCGACCTCGCGCGCCGCAGCCGCGATCCGCTGCGCAACCTCGGCGTCGAGCAACCCGAGCTCGCCGTTGACCTCCGCCGCAGCGCCCTTGATCCGGCCAAGCCAGTGGATCACCGCAGGCGGGACGCCCTCGCCCGAGATCTTGAAGTTCTCGATCGCCTTACGCGTCTCGCCGCCATAGAGGGGTTCTGCACTCATCACTAAGTCCTTGTCGGGGTTCTCGGGGACGACGAACCCTACCGCCGCGCCGGTGGCGTCAGGCTGGGCGGAAGCGGCGCGCTCTTACAATCCGCCCGTGCTTCGCGCCGTCCAGCCACAGCAATCCTTTGTCGAGCTCGAGCTTGCGGTGCTCGAGCGATGGCGCGAGCGCGACGTGTTTGCCGAGTCGGTGCGGCGCCGGCGCGGCGGCGAGCGCTGGAGCTTCTATGAGGGACCTCCGACCGCCAATGGCCCACCCGGTGCGCACCACGTGCTCTCGCGGGTCTTCAAGGACATCTACCCGCGCTACAAGACGATGCGGGGCTTCTATGTGGAGCGCAAGGGCGGCTGGGATTGCCACGGCCTGCCGGTCGAGATCGCTGTCGAGCAGCAGCTCGGAATCACCGAGAAGGATCAGATCGAGGCTTTCGGGATCGCCGAGTTCAACGAGCGCTGCCGCGAGTCGGTCTTCGCCTACCTCGAGGACTGGAACCGCCTGACCGAGCGGATCGGCTTCTGGGTCGATCTCGAGGACGCCTACCGGACGCTCGACCCGCCCTACATCGAGTCGGTGTGGTGGGCGCTCGAGCGGATCCACAGCGCGGGCCTGCTCTACGAAGGCCACAAGGTCGTGCCCTACTGCCCGCGCTGCGGTACCGCGCTCTCCTCGCACGAGGTGGCACAAGGCTACGAGGATGTCGTCGACCACACTGTCTACGTCAAGCTGACGCTCCAAGGCAGCGACGAGAAGCTCGTCGTCTGGACGACCACGCCGTGGACGTTGCCCGGCAACGTCGCCGCAGCCGTGGGGCCCGACATCGACTACGCGCGCGTGCGAGTCGGTGACGAGATCCTGATCGTGGCCGCCGACCGCGTGAGCGCTCTGTTCGGGGACGGCGCAGAGGTGCTCGAGTGCATGCCCGGGTCGCAGCTGGTGGGACGCACCTACGAGGGACCGATCTTTGGCGCGAGCGATCGCGAGCGCGGCGGCCTGCCGGTGATCGGCGGCGACTTCGTCACAACCGAGGACGGCACCGGCATCGTGCACATCGCGCCCGCATTTGGCCAGGACGACTTCGACGTTGCCGTGGCTGCCGGGATCGTCGATCCAGTCGATCCCCTGACTGTTTACAACCCGGTCCTCGCGAACGGCCACTACGACGATCGCGTGATCGGCTTCGAAGGACGCCACGTCAAGGATCCGCAGCTGGCAGCGGATCTGACCAAGGAGCTGCGAGCTCGTGGACTGCTGCTGCGCGAGGAGGACTACGAGCACTCCTACCCGCACTGCTGGCGCTGCGGCACGCCGCTCATCTACTACGCGAAGCGATCGTGGTACATCGCGACGTCGGGCTTCCGCGAGCGCTTGCTCGCCGCGAACGAAACGATCGACTGGCACCCGCCCGGGATCAAGGAAGGCCGCTTCGGCAACTGGCTCGCGAACAACGTCGACTGGGCGCTGTCGCGCGAGCGCTACTGGGGAACGCCACTGCCGATCTGGCGCTGTGGCGAGGGCCACCACGTCTGCATCGGCTCGTTCGCGGAGCTCGAGCGGCGCAGTGGTGAAACGCTGCTCGACCCGCACCGGCCCTACGTCGACGACCTGACCTTCGCCTGCGTGGAGTGCGGCAAGGAGATGCGCCGCGTGCCCGAGGTGATCGACGTCTGGTTCGACTCGGGCTCGATGCCGTTTGCCCAATTCCATGCGCCGTTCGAGAACGAGGACCGCTTCGAGCAGTCGTTCCCGGCCGACTACATCTGCGAAGCCATCGACCAGACGCGCGGCTGGTTCTACTCCCTGCTGGCGATCTCGACGCTACTGCGCGACGAAGCGCCCTATCGCAACGTTGTCTGTCTCGGCCTGTTGTTGGACGGTGAGGGCCAGAAGATGTCGAAGTCAAAGGGCAACGTCGTCGATCCATGGGAGATCCTCGACAGCTTCGGCGCCGACGCGTTCCGCTGGCTGCTGCTGACCTCCAGGCAGCCGTGGGACGGCTTCCGCTTCTCGACGGACGCCGTCGGCGAGGTGGTTCGCCTGTTCATGCGCCAGCTGTGGAACGTCTACGGCTTCTACGTGCTCTACGCCAACGCGGCAGAGACCGGCTCGAGCACGGCCGGCGGCCAGACGGATCTCGACCGCTGGATCCTCTCGCGCGTCGCGGCAAGCACCGCGCACGTGCGCGACGGTCTCGACGGCTATGACGCAACGGGCGCGGGGCGGGCGATCGCGGAGCTCATCGAGGACCTCTCGAACTGGTACATCCGCCGCTCGCGCCGGCGTTTCTGGGAGGGCGACAAGGCCGCGCTCGCGACGCTGCGCGAGTGCCTTGTCACGATCGCGAAGCTGCTCGCGCCGTTCACTCCATTCGTCGCCGATGAGATCTACGACAACCTCGACGGCGGCGAGCCGAGCGTTCACCTGTGCCTCTTTCCGCAGGCCGGCGAGCGCGACGTCGAGCTAGAGGAGGCGATGGCGATCGTTCGCGAGACCGTCCGCCTGGGACTCGCGGCCCGCGCCGCTGCAAAGATCAAGATCCGCCAACCGCTGCGCGCCGCGGTGATCGTCGCCAGCGGTCGCGAGCGCGACGCGATCGAGCGGCTCGGCGATGTCGTGCGCGACGAGCTGAACGTGAAGGAGCTGCGCTTCGTCGCCGCAGCCGACGAGCTGGGGAGCTACACCGCGAAGCCCAACTTCCGCACGCTCGGGCCACGGTTCGGCAAGGACATGCCACAGGTCGTGGCAGCATTCGCCGCGCTCGATCCCGCGCACGTCGCGGCCGCACTGCGTGACGGTGGCCGGCTCGCGATCAGCATCGGTGGCCGGGACTACGTCCTCGAGCCCGATGACGTGCTGCTGGCGCTCGCGCCGATCGCCGGCTACGGGCTCGAGCGTGAGGGCTCACACGCCGTGGCACTCGAGCTCGCAGTCGATGACGCGCTGCGCGCCGAGGGCTTCGCACGAGAGATCGTCCACGCGATCCAGGGAGCGCGTCGCGCCGCCGGCCTCGAGATCACCGACCGCATCGCACTCGATCTGGGCGGCGCCGCCGCGCTACTGGACGGCGCCCGCGCGCACGAGCCCTACGTAACCGGCGAGACCCTGTCCACCTCGCTGACCTACGGTGAGCGAGCTCTCGCTCACCGCGAGCGGGTGATGATCGACGGGCTCGAGCTCGAGATCGCCCTCGAGCCAGCGCCCGGCTAGGTCGATACCGGGGTCAGCTCGAGCTCTGCCTCGATCCGCTTCTTCGGGTAAGCGCCGATGATCTTCTTCACGGGCTGACCGCCCTTGAACATGATCATCGTCGGGATCGAAAGCACGTCGTAGCTCGCGGCTGTCTGCTGGTTGTCGTCGACGTTGAGCTTGACGATCCGCAGCCCGTCGTGCTCGGCTGCGATTTGCTCCAGCACCGGGGCGACGACGCGGCAGGGCCCGCACCACGGCGCCCAGAAGTCGACGAGCACCGGTGTCTCGGACTCGATGACCTCGGCCTGGAAGTTGTTGTCGGTTACCTCTACAAGATTGCCGGCCATTGCGAGCTCCTCACGTTACGGTCTGGGCCTACCCAATACTTTACAAAGTGTAGCGCCTCCGCGGACAGAGCTCAGCCGATCAGCCAATGCAGTATGTGCGGCGAGACGAAGACCTCGATCAGGGCCGCGGCGAGAAGCATCGGCAACGCGATCACGACGGTCACCAGCGTCGCGGCCAGCAGCTGATCCCACTCTCCGCGACGGCTCGCGCTGATCCAGGCGGCGAGCGGCAGAAACAGCGCGGTGAGCTCGAGCGGAGCGTGCGCGACGAGCACCACGAGGAGGATCGCCGGCGACGTATGAAGGCGCGCCGCGACCGCCGCCGCTTCGCTGCCGAGGACCAGCGCCTGCGCGGAGAGTGAGAAGGTGGTCGCGCCGATCACGAACGCGATCGCAATCCGGCCGCCGTGCTCGTGGATCGCGCGCGAGAGGCCGCTGCGGTGCTCAGCCTGCAGCGGCAGGGCGGCACCGGCGATGAAACCGGCGACGCACGCCATCGCATGCAGCGCCAGCACGAGCAGGTTCTTGCCAAAGATCTCGAACGCGTTCGCGAGGTCCCCGACGTGAAACGGCGGCCCGCTCGTCTGCACTCCAAGCCCGTTGATATTCGAGATGCCGGCGATCGCCCAGACCGCGAGCAGCAACAGCACCGATACGGCGAAGCTGCCGGCGAACCAGCGGCGGAGCACCGACCAGCGCTCCGCGCGCCAGAGCGCGAGTGCTCCCCGCGTCTGGCGCAGGCCGTGAACGAGCGCGTAGCGGCTTGCGTCCGGGCCGCCCGCGCCGGCGCCCGGCGACTCAATCACCTCCATCTCTCCACTATCGACCCCGCCCGTGGTGAGATTGAGATTGAAGCTGTTAACGGCGAGCGCGCAGCTGGGGCACGCGCCAGGCAGCTTCGATCGCAATGCGCGTTGACATCTTGCTCTTGCCGCGCTCGCGATCCCGGAACGTGATCGGTACCTCGACGACCCGGAAGCCGCGACGGACCGCGCGCAGCGTCAACTCGATCTGGAAGACGTAGCCGTGCGAGCGGACCGTCGATAGATCGATCGTCTCGAGGACCGCACGGCGAAAGCACTTGAAGCCGCCCGTGAGGTCGCGAACCGGCAGCCCGAGAACGGTGCGCGCATACAAGCACGCGCTGCGGCTGATCAGGCGCCGCAGCAGTCCCCACTCAACCACCGCACCGCCATCGACATAGCGGGAGCCAAGCGCCAGGTCGGCGCCGGCGTCGATCGCAGCGATCAGGCGCGGCAGGTCGGCCGGGTCGTGCGAGAGGTCGGCGTCCATCTCGAAAACGAGCTCTGCGCCGCGCTCCAGCGCACGCGCGAAGCCGGCGAGATAGGCAGGCCCGAGCCCCTCGCGAACCGTGCGATGCAGCACTTCGATCGCCGGCTGCGCGGCGGCGAGGCGATCCGCGATCTCGCCCGTGCCGTCGGGCGAGGAATCATCGACTATCAGGACGTGCGGATCGGCGTCGGCGACCTCCGCCAGCGCGGCTCTGGCTGCCGCGATCGCTCGCTCGATATTCCCTGCCTCGTTGAACGTGGGTATGACGAGCCAGATGCTGCGTGACATGGCGGCTTACCCTAGATGAATGAGGGAGCTGGCAAATGGCGCGATCGCCGACGCACTCGACGAGCTCGGCGACCTCTACGAGCTCGACGGGGCAGTCGTCCACCGCGTGCTGGCCTACCGCAACGCTGCCAAGGCCGTTCGTGACGCTCCGATCGCCGTCGCGAAGCTCGCTCGCGAAGGAACGCTCACGAGCCTGCCGGGCATCGGCGCGACACTCGAGCAAAAGATCGTCGCCCTGCTCTCAACTGGCGAGATCCCGGCGGCCGTCAAGCTGCGCGAGCGCTATCCGCCCGGCCTGCTGGCGATCACCACGCTGCCCGGACTCGGGCCGAAACGAGCCCGCCGGCTGTTCGATGAGCTCGGCATCGACTCACCGTCGTCGCTGCGCGAAGCGGCAGCCGACGGCCGGATCAAGGAGCTCAAGGGCTTCGGCCCTCGCGGCGAGGCGGCAATCCTCGCCGCCCTCGACGCCGGCGCCGCGGCCGGCCCACGCCGGCGCATCGTCCTGAGCCGCGCGCTCGAGATCGGCGAGCTCCTGGTGGGAGCGTTGCGTGAGATCGAACCGCGTGCCCAGATCGAGCTGGCGGGCTCCGCCCGCCGCCGCGCCGACTCGGTCAAGGACCTCGACATCGTTGTCGACGCCCCGCACCTGCTCGACGCGCTCAGCGGACTCCCGATGATCGAGGCGGCGTCGCGAACGGGCCCCGGCGCCGCTCGCGGAAAGACGCACAGCGGCGTCACCGTGGAGATGCGGGCAGTGGCACCCGAGCAGTTCGGCAACCTGCTCCAGCACCTGACCGGATCAAACGCTCACAACGCCGCGCTACGCGAGCGCGCCGTGCGCCGCGGACTGCACGTTTCCGAGTACGGCATCCTCGATGACGCGAGCGGCCTGACCCACCACTGTGCGGCCGAGGCCGACGTCTACGCGCTGGCCGGCCTGCAGTTCATCGCGCCCGAGTTGCGCGAGAACCGCGGCGAGCTCGACGCGGCGGAGCGCGGAGAGCTGCCTGTGCTCGTCGAGCGGTCTGACCTGCGCGGGGATCTGCACGCGCACACCACCGCTTCGGACGGGCGCGCGAGCATCGACGAGATGGCGGTTGCCGCACGCGCGCTCGGCTACGAATACCTCGCGATCACCGATCACTCGGCCAGCCACGGCTTTGGCAACGACGTATCGCCGGCGCAGCTCCGCCGGCAGATCGAGCTTGTTCACGAAGCCGACGCCCGGCACCCGGCGATCACGCTACTCGCCGGCAGCGAAGTGAACATCCTCCCCGACGGCTCGCCGGACTACGACGACGATTTGCTGGGCGAGCTCGACTGGGTGATCGCGAGCGTGCACACGGCGATGCGGCTCAGCCGCGACGCGATGACCGAGCGCATGTGCCGCGCCGCGCAGCACCCGCTGATCGATGCGATCGGCCATCCGACCGGACGGCGGATCGAGAAACGCGCCCCCTATGAGCTCGACATGAGCGCACTGATTGACGCATGCGCTGCGGCCGGAACGATGCTCGAGATCAACTCGAACCCTGACCGCCGCGATCTGGGCGAGATCGACGCGCGCGCCGCCGCAGCCGCCGGCGTGCCCCTGCTGATCAACTCCGACGCACATTCGCCCGCGGGATTCGAGGCGATCCGCTACGGCATCTGGACAGCGCGTCGCGCCTGGCTCACCGCGGCGAACGTGGCCAATACCCTGCCCTGGGCGCGGTTGCGCGAGCGCCTCACGCGGGCAGGTTGAGACGCGGCAGGAGCTCGCCCGCAACAACCGCGTCGATCTGCTTCGCGCCGAAGGCAGCAACAGCGCTTGCGGCACGCAGCGCGTAGTCGCGGCGGGGGTCGTCGAGCGCCGCGCGGATCGCTGGAGCGAGATCCTCCGCCACCAGGCGACTATCGAGCTCGCGCGCGAGCTCGAGTGCCGCGTACGGTCCCGGGGCAGGCGTCGTGACGAGCATGCAGCCGTCGGCGAGCGCCTCGAGCTGGGCGATTCCGTGATCCTCGCGGCGCGGGGCCGTGAGATAGGCGCGCGAGCGTCGCACGAGAGCGCGGTAGTCCGCCTGCGCCAACAGGCCGACGTAGCGCACGCCCGCTGGGGCGCCCGCACGTGCGATCCCGGCGACGACGAGCTCCTCGCCCTCCCGGCGAGCGAGCCGCCACGCCTCGAGCACCGTTTCAAGCCCCTTCTTGCGCGGGTCGGCGGCATAGGTAATCGCGGCGATGTCGCGCTCGTCCGCCGGCAGCAGCGGCCCCGACGGCTCGACGGCGACCCCCACGACAACTACGCGCGGATCGGCTACGCGACCGGCGCCGAGCGACTGGGCGCTCCAGGGAACCAGCAGGCTTGCCTGGCGCAGGCGGCGGCGCTCGAGCGGGCGCTGCCAGGGGCCGTGCCGCCCCGGCCGATTGCTCGCCGCGAGCGTGTCGAAGCGGATCGCTCCCGGCACCGGCCACAGCAGCGCCGCTGTGATCGTCGAGTAGAGGACCGTGCGCGGATCTTTCGCCCGGATACCGTCGATCGCCGCGGCACGCGCGGCCCGCGCCCAAACGTAATCGGTGAGAGCAAGGGTCCGACGAGCCCGCGGCGGTCGAGCACTGACGAGCGCGACGCTCGCGCCCGCGCGCTCGAGACTGGCCACCAGCTGCTCGTCGGCCTCGCGCAGGCCGGCAGTCGAGCCGAGCGAGACGAGAAGGACGTCAACCATCGATGCTTGCCAGTCAGCTCAGCGGACCGGGCGGAAGACCTTGAAGCCGGGCGTACGCGTCAGGCTGAGCGCCCGCCAGAACGGCCTGCGATCGACGTAGAAGCGCACACCGTCGCGGCCTTCGATCGCGAGCACGGCCGCGAATTGATGGCGCCACGCAAGGGCCGAGATGATCGGAAACCCGGCGGCGATACCCGGTATCTGCGGCGCGACGGAGCCGAGCACGCAGGCGACAAGGGTCACGATCAGCAGCGGCCACAGTCGCGTCAGCATGATTGGCGCCGGGCGCTGCTCGGGGACCGTGTTGCTCGAACGGGCATCCATGAGCAGCCGCGCGATCTGCGGTGAGGGCCGCCCACGCCAGCCAAGCCCGAACCCGGCGGCGCCGGCCACCACCCACCACACGAAGGGAAGCGCGACCGCGCCGGCGTCGTGGTCGGCTGCAGCGCTGAGAACCGTCACCCCCGCGAGGGCCGTCGCGGCACCAGCACAAAGGAGCACCGTAGCTCTGATGAAGTCGGCAAACGACATCGCTCAGCGCAGCAGCTCGTCCAGCACGCCGCGCACGCCGGCGGTGCCGTCGACGACGAGGTCGGCGGCTTGGAGCAGGTCCGCGGGCGCTTCCTCCGAGCCGACCGCGATACAGACGGCGCTCGCGCCGACGATCTCGCGCAGTGCCCGGAACGCGTCGATGTCGGTCGTGTCGTCACCGACATAGAGGCCCGTGGCGGCGTGTCGCCGGCGCAGCAGCATTGACACGCCGCGGCCCTTGTCGATCGGGACGGGCGGGCGCACCTCGAGGACCATGCGGCCGCGCGCCGTCCCGAGCCCGGCGCCGCGGGCGTCCTCCTCGATCTTCGCGATCGCTGCCAGCGCCGCGTCTTCGTCGGGAGCGCCACGCCAGTGGAACGCGACGATCGGGCCCTTGTCTTCGAGCCTCACCCGCAGTCGCTGCGTCTCCGCCGTGTCGGCGGCACGCGCGAACGCGGCGATCGCATCCGCGTAGCCCGCAACGCGCTGGTCGAGTACGACTTCGGCGGAGCCGGGGGCGAGTAGCTCGCACCCGTGGTTGCCGACGTACGCGATCGAGCCGATCCCAACCATCTGGCGCGCAACCGCCGCCGGGCGTCCGCTGATGCAAGCGACGATCCCGTAGCGGCGTGCGATGGCGATCAGCCGCTTGCGGGTCTGCTCCGGGATTGCCGCGTCAGACGGATGGCGCACGATCGGTGCGAGCGTTCCGTCGATGTCGAAGAGGACAGCTGCATGCGCCGGGTCTCCGCGCAGCGGCTCCAGCGCCTGGCTGATCCCGATCTCTACCGTCATTGCAGCAGTATGCACCGGATCTGGTGGGCGCCCTCAGAACTCGTCTCCGACGACGGTAGACCCCGGCGGTCCGGGCCCGAGGCTGTGCGAGCAGCCGCTGCGAGTGGTGATTGGGCGAGGCTCAGCCGGCCTCAGCTGGCACGACGCGTGGGCTGCTCCAACTCGGGCGTCGAGCGGATCGCGGCAACCCGCGGGGCCGGATCGGTCTCCTCGTCGCTTGCAAGTGCACGCGTCAACACGCGCGGCGCATCCTCGATGCCGTCGAGCTCGATCTCGCGCTCAGAGCCGGCGCCCGCCTCCTCGATCCGGCGCAGCTGCGGCACCACCCGCGACTCGAACGAGCCGACCGCCTCGTTGTAGGCGTTGACGGCCGACCCGAGTTGGCGCCCGACGCGCGCGAGCGGCTCGACGAAGCGTGCGATCCGGCGGTGAAGCTCGCGTCCGGTGTCAGCGATCTCGCGTGCTGACTGCGCGATCTGCTCCTGCTTCCAGCCGTAATGGATGGCGCGCAGGAGGGCGATCAGCGTCGTCGGCGTGGCGAGCAGGACGTGCTGATCGACGCCAAAATCGATCAGTGCAGGGTCCTCGCTCAACGCAGCGTGGTAAATCCCGTCCGACGGGATGAACATCACGACGAGCTCGGGCGTGGCATCGAGCTGCGACTGGTAGGACTTGGAGGCGAGCTTGGTCACGTGGTCGCGCGTCTGGCGCGCATGCCGCGCGAGCTGGACAGCGCGCTCAGCCTCGTCGGTGGCCTCCAGCGCGGCGAGATACGCATCGAGCGGGACCTTCGCGTCGACGATGATCCGCTTCCCGCCCGGCAGGCGCACGATGACATCCGGGCGCACGCGCCCCTCATCGGTGAGGAGCGTCGTCTGCTCGGTGAAGTCGCAGTGGGCGACCATTCCCGCCATCTCGATCACGTTGCGCAGCTGAATCTCGCCCCATGCGCCGCGAGCCTGCGGGCGCTTGAGCGCACCGACCAGGCTGCCGGTCTCCTTGCGCAGCGCCGCGAGACCGTCGCCGACCTGACGGAACATCTCGCCCAGCTCACCGTGGGACTCGCGGCGCTGCCGCTCGAGCGTCTCGAGCTCGCTCTCGACCTTGCCAAGCTTCTCGCGCATCGGCTCGACGAGACTGCGTAGCTCGAGCGCTCGCTTCGCCATCTCGCCCGCGGCGCGCTCGGCATCGAGCGTGCGCTGCGCCGCGATCTCGCGCCCCAGGCTGGCACTCGTCTCGCGCAGCACATCGGCCGAGATCGCCTTCATCTCGTCGCGGAGCTGGGAGCGACTCGCCTCGAGCAGTTGCAGCTGGCTCGCATGACCCTCGACCTGCGCTGCGCGCAGTGCCCGCTCGGTCCGCAGCCTGCCCAGCAGTGCCGCGCCGGCTAGCGCCGCGCCGATCACGACGCCGAGCGCGAGCATCGCGATCGCGGTCATCTGAAAGCGTGGGTCGGCATCGGATCGCTGAGTGTCCTCCAGCCGCCGGACGGCAAACCATCTCGAGCGCAACTGCGCGACGATGCTCCGATGAGCGCCGAGAGTCCCCCCGCGAACCCGGCGCCGGCGGTCTCGAGCCCACGACCGGCGCAGCAGCGGCGCGGACGACCAGCGAAGCTCTCGCGACCGGCGATCCTTGCGGCGGCCGTCGCGATGATCGACCGCGACGGTGCCGACGCGTTGACGATGCGCGCGTTGGCCGGCGAGCTCGGCGTCGAGGCGATGTCGCTCTACCGCCACGTCGAAGGCCGCAGCGCGCTGCTCGACGGCGTTGCGACCCAGCTGATGGGCGAGATCGAGCCGCGCGGAGCCTCGGGCGACTGGGCGCAAGCGGTACGCGGGTTTGCCAGCAGCGTTCGCGGTGTGGCGCACAAGCACCCGCGCGCGTTCGAGCTCGTCGCGGCGCGCCTGATGCAGGGACCAGGCGCGCTTCGGCCGGTCGAGGATCTGCTCGCCAGCCTGCGCGGCGCAGGCTTCACCCCGGCACGCGCGATCGCCGCCTACCGCCTTGTTGCCGCGTACACCCACGGCTACACGCTGTGCGAGATCAGCGGCTTTGCGTTCGAGCGCGAGGCGCTGGCGGGCGTCGTCGACGGGCGCTTCCCGACCGTCCGCTCACTCGCCCGGCAACTGGCGGGCGAGCCCGCCAAGGGAACCTTCGGCGCCGGGCTCGAGCTACTGATAGCGGGCCTGCGGGCGGAGGGCCGGCAGTGAACCGTCCGCTCGGCGGAGGGCGGGCGGCGGCGTACGTTTTGCTCGACTGCTTTACCGACCAGCCCCTATGCGGCAATCAACTGGCGGTGTTCACGCCGACCGCACAACCGCTCGAGGGCGACCTGATGCAAAGGATCGCGCGTGAGCTCAATCTCTCAGAGACCGTGTTCCTCGAGCCCACCGATGGCGAGATGCGCGCGAAGGCGCGCATCTTCACGCCGCTGGCCGAGCTTCCGTTTGCGGGCCACCCCGTCCTCGGGGCCGCAGTCGTCGTCGGGAGCACGGACCGCGCCGATCGCGTATCGATCGTGACCGCGGCGGGACCTGTCGCAGTCGGGCTCGACTGGTCGGCCGCCGTCCCGCGCGGCCGGATGACCCAGCCACTGCCGAGCTGGGATCGCTTCGGGGCCGAGCGCGAGCTTCTGGCGGCGCTCGGCGTCGCCGGCTCACGACTACCGATCGAGCTCTACAGCAACGGTCCGCGCTTTGCGATGGTCGTGCTGGCCGACGAGAAGGAGCTCGCCCAGCTCGCGCCGGACATCACTGCGCTCGCGCAACTGGGTCAGCTGGGCGCGTACTGCACCGCAGCACGTGAGAACGGCTCCTGGGAAGTCCGCATGTTCGCGCCGGCGTTCGGGATCGCAGAGGACCCGGCCACGGGCAGTGGCGCCGGCCTGCTCGCAACGCACCTCGCACGACACGGCCTCACGGCTTTCGGAGCCGAGATCGAGATCCACCAGGGCCTGCGGATCGGCCGGCCGTCACGGCTTTACGCGCGGGTCAGCGGCGGCCCAGAGCGGATCGAGCGAGTCGAGGTCGCCGGCGACGCCGTGATCGTTGGCGGCGGCGAGCTGAGGCTGCCCTAGCTCGGCCGGCGTGCCGAGTCGAGACCGTGCTCGAGCGCGCCCTTGACGCTCGCATCGAGCGCGTTGATGCGGTAGAGCGCCAGCGCCTCCGCGCTCTGAAAGCGTCCACCCGGCGCGGCGTCCGGGCCATGATGGGAAAGCACGCAGTGGGCGAGCGCGAGCGAGCGTCCCGCGTCCAGCACGCCGCCCGAATGCTGCGCGATGAGCGTCAAGCCGAGCTGCACGTGGCCCAGGAGGCGTCCTTCGTCGCTGAGCTCGATCGTCGCCCCGTAGGTGAACTCCCGCGTCTTGCCGAGGTCGTGGACGATCGCCGCGCACAGCAGCAGGTCGCGGTCTAGGCGTGGATGCTGGAGCGCAAGCTCGAGCGCGAGCGTCGCGACCGCGACCGTGTGCTCGAGCAGCCCCCCCAGGTAGGCATGGTGTCCGGCACGCGTGCACGGCGCGAGCCGCCACTGCGCGCGCAGCGTCTGATCCTCGAGCAGGACGTCCAACAGCCTACGGTAGCCGGGGTCGTAAACCTCGCGCGCGAGATGCTCGACGAAGCCGTCGAGCTCATCGAGGTCGCGGTAGGCAACCGGGAGGAACTGCCGAGCAACGGCGTCGTCTCCCTCAACACGCTCGACCTGCTCGAGCTCGAGCTGCAGCTCCTCGCGGAAGCGCGCCACACGGCCCGAGACCGCGACTAGATCGCCACGGTCGAAGCGGCCGCTGTGAAGATCCGCGTCGCGGAACATGCGCGCCGGCAGCGACCCACTGCGATCACGCAGCTCGAGCGAAAGGTAGGGTGCGCCGCCGCGCGTCAGCAGGCGCTCCTTGCGCGTACAGGCGAAGACGCCATCGACGGCGTCGCCGGCGCGCAGGGCCGCCAGGGTGACCCGCTGCGGGTCCGCTGCTTGCGTGAGTGTGGAGAACGACACAGCCCCATGATGTACGGTGAAGCGGATGCAGCCGTTGCTTTGGGAGCACCGCCCTGACGGCCTTAGAGCCCCCGCGCTGGTCTGCGCGTTCACCGGCTGGAACGACGCGGGCGACGCTGCCTCCGCGGCCCTGTCCTTTCTTGGCAGCGCGCTCGGCGCCACGCGCTTCGCGCGGATCGACCCCGAGGAGTTCTACGACTTCCAGGCGACGCGCCCGAAGGTGACCAACGACGCCGAGGGCCATCGCGAGATCGTCTGGCCCGCCGTCGAGGTGTTCGCGGCGCGCGTGCCGCGGGCTCCCCGCGACCTGATCCTCCTCGGCGGCCCCGAGCCCTCGTTGCGCTGGCGGCAGTTCACGCAGCTGGTCGTCGACCTGGCAGAAGCGCTCGGAGTGCAGCTTGTCGTCTCGCTCGGGGCCCTGCTGGCCGATGTGCCGCACACGCTGCCGGTGCACGTGAGCGGCAGCGGCAGCGACTCCCAGCTGGTCGAGCGGCTCGGACTGCAACCAACCGGATACGAGGGACCAACGGGCATCATCGGCGTTCTCAGCGCCGCCTGCGCCGCAGGCGGGCTGCCGTCCGCGAGCCTCTGGGCGAGCGTTCCGCACTACGTCGCGGCGGCCCCGAATCCGAAGGCCGCGCTCGCGCTGGTCCGCCGGCTCGAGGGTCTCGTCGGCGTCGCGGTCGACGCGAGCGAGCTCGAGCAAGCTGCCGCGGACTACGAGCGCCAAGTCGGGTTGGCAGTGCAAAGCGATCCCGATGTGCAGGCGTTCGTCGAACGCCTCGAGCAGATGGCCGAAGACGAGCGCTCGATCGAGCCCGAGGACATCCCCTCAGGCGAGCGGCTCGCAAGCGAATTCCAGCGCTTCCTGCGCCAGCGCGGCGCTGGCGACTAGCGCTCAGCCACCGGACAAGCAATGCGATAGTCGCAGAGCGAGCACACGGCGCGCGACGGCGTCGGCTCGAACGACTGCGCGAGGATCCCAGCTCCGGCGTCGACGATGGTCTCTTCCACCCAGGCCGGCGAGGCGTCCGCTTGACCGAGACTGACTCGCTCGTCGTCGAGAACGTAGTAGTAGGTGCGCTCGGTCGCCTCGAGCTGCCATGCCTCGAGCGCGGCGCGGGCGTAAAGCGCGAGCTGCAGGTCCTCGCGCAGCTGATCCTGGCGCTTCGGCGGCCCCGTCTTGTAGTCGATCAGCTGGTAGCCGCCGCCCGGCAGCTCGTCAATCCGATCGACGCGCCCGCGCAAGACGTGCGGTCCGAGCTGGAAGCGGAAGCTGCGCTCGAACCAGCGTGGCTTTCCGGCCGTCGCCGGGGCAACGCCGGCGGATCCTTCGAGCCGCTCCTGGTAGCGCACCAGCGCGTTTCGGGCCTTCGTGTGCAACTGGCGCTCCTCGCCGGAATCGCCGAAGCCGCCGCGGCGCCAAGCGATGTCGAGCAAGCCAAGGATCGCCGCCGTGCCGTCGCCGTTGCTCGAGTGTTGGTGATAGCGCTCGAGGACCTGGTGCACGACGATGCCGAAGCGCTGATTGAGGGTCGGCTCGCGGGGGATCCGCAGGACACGCGCGAACTTGTAGCGCAGCGGGCACGCGCGATATGCCTCGACGTCGGATGCCGAGAGAACGAGCCCGTCGCCGCGTCGCGGAAGGAAATGCGCAAGCGACGGCTCCTCGCTCAGATGCGTCGTCGAGCCCGCGGATACCTGCTCACCCGCAAGCAGGCCGTCGAGCGGTGAGCTCAGCAGGATCTCGCGCTCGAGCGGCGTCGCGGCAGCAGCGAGACGGGAGTTGATGTCGGCTAGCGCCTCTGCGAGCGGCTGCTCCGCGCGGCGTTCGAGCAGCGCCGCAAGCTTGACCAGCTCGAGCAGGCGAACGACTGCGTGGGTCACGTCGAGGTCGGTGTCGAAGCGCAGCTCGCCGAGCCGTGCCCCGACCCGCGCCACGCTGTCGAGCAGCTCCTCGCGCCGCTCGCCGAACAATGCGTGCAGCGTCGCGGCTGGGCCGAAGAGCTCCTCCGCCACCTCTTCCCAGTCGACCGCGAGTGCCGCCCGTGCGTGCTCGAGAAGACTCGAAACGGGCAGTCGCGTGACGCCGCCCGCCGCAAGGCGCGCCGCGGTGGGGGCACATCCCAGGACGAGCTGCTGGCTGGCGCGCGTGATCGCGCCGCAGAGCGCGCGACGCCCGGCGCCGTCCAACTCCTCGACGCCGGTCAGAACGAAGACGTGGTCGAACTCGCGGCCGGCCACGTCGGCCGCCGTGCCGACGACGACCGCGGGCAGGGTCGCGCCCTGCGCGATCTCCGGCTCGCCGATGCCTGATTCCCCCACCGCGGCCGCGTACGCTGCGAATTCGCGCGGGGTCGAGCTCGGCAGTGCTCGCTGATGGCGAGCCGCAAGCTCCTCGAGGCGGCCGAGGTTCACGAGACGCTCGACCACGTCCGCGTGCGCGGTAAACAGCTGGTGGCGGCGCAGCCCCAGGCGTTCAATCAGCTGGTGGACGAAGAGATCGGAGCGCTCCTCGTCGAGCCCGGCCGCCGAGGCGCGCTGCAGCTCGAGGAACTCGGTGAGGCGCTCACACGCCTCCGGCAGAAGCTGAGCCGAGCTCAGCGCGACGCCCGTCGCGGTCACCATGTCGAGCTTGCGTCTTCGGGCGAGTTGCAGGCAGCGCGCGACGTCAACCGCATGCAGCTCGATCGGCGGGCGCGAGAGGGCTCGCACGACCGCCGCCGCGTCCCGCGGATCGATCAGAAGCCGCAGCCAGGCGAGGACGTCGCGGACCTCCGTGCGTTCAAAGAACGCACCGGCTCCGAGCAACCTGTGGGCAACGCCACGCTCGCCGAGCGCTTCGGCCACACCCGGACCATCGCCGGTCACCGAGCGCACGATCACGGCGCAACGCGCTGGATCGACGCCCTCGACGCGCGTCAGGTGGTCGAGCTCACCAGCGGTGCGCTGAGCTCCGGCGCGCGGCGTCGTGCAGCGCCAGAAGCGCACAGCGCGCTCGCTCCCTCCTGGTCCGCTGGCCTCGCCCACGACCGCGGGGTCGATCGCCCGCGCGGCGTCAAGCATCTGCTGGGGACAGCGGAAGCTCCACGCCAGGCGAACGACGCCCGGCGACGGATCGGCGCCGGCGAGCTCGAGCACGCCGGCCTGATCGCGGATATCGCCTGTCGCGGTCAACTCACAACCGCCGCCGGCAAGCGCCAACAGCAATTCACGCTGACCACGCGAGCGACTCTGCCAATCGTCGACGAGAAGCTTGGGGTGCCGCAGGGCCAGGCCAGTCGCGATCGCGGAGTCACGCTCGAGCATCCGCACGCACGCGATCAACTGCCCACCGGCGTCGAGCACGCCGTGCTCACGAAGGATCTGCTCGTGCAGCTTGTAGAGCCCGGCAAACTCGCGATCACCGGCTTCTTCGGCGCCGGCGGCGAAGTCCTCGCAGCCGACGAGCTCGAGCTTGAGCCGGTCGATCCTACGCACGATCGCCGCCAGAAGAACCAGGGGACGTCCGCGAAAGTCGTGATGGCGCAGCTCGAGCTCGTCGACGCGCTCGAGCAGCAGGGCGAGACGCTCGGCGGCCGTCACGACCGGCGTCAACTCCTCGATCCCTGAGGCTTTCGCCCGATCGGCGACGAGCCGCGCGCACAGCTCGTCGATGCTGTAGACGGCCAGCTCCTCGTGCACCGCATCGCCAAGCAGCGCCTCGATCCGGCCGGCGAGGGCCGCGCAACCGTGGGCGTCGCGCGCGACGACGAGCGGGCGGTGAGGTGCGAGGAGCTGTTCGCGCGACCACCAGCAGACTCGCCTTGCGAGCACCTCCGTCTTACCCGAGCCCGGGACGCCGGCGACGACCAATCCGCCGTGCGACCACGTGACCGCTTCGCGCTGAGCACCGGTCAGTCCGTCGAGTGGGTCTCCCACGCACCTAGGATATGGGCGCATGGACGCTGCGGCCACGCAACCGGACTGGCTCGGCACCTGTCGCCGGATCACCGCGGGCCTGCGGGCGATGCTCGACGCGTACCCGAGCCCGGCCGACCGGGCGGTCGAGCTGCGACGCGGCGTCGGTGGGGACATGACGCTCGTGATCGACGACGCGGCCGAGCGCGTGATCTTCACCGAGCTCGAGCGGCTCCACGCGAGCGGCCATGACTTCACCGTCATCTCGGAGGAGCGTGGCGAGGTCATCTATGGAGCAAGCCCGCTGCGCGTGATCGTCGACCCGATCGACGGCTCACTGAACGCCAAACGCGGTCTTTCCCCCTACGCCGTATCGATCGCTGTCGCCGATGGCCCGACGATGGCGGACGTCGTGTTCGGCTTTGTCTACGACTTCGGCCTGCGCGAGGAGTGGACGGCCCGTCGTGGTGGCGGCGCGACGGTCAACGAACAGCCGCTGCTGCCGGCTGGCGAGCGGCGTACCGACCGCGGACTACTCGAGATCGTGGCCGTCGAGTCGGCACGCCCGGAGTGGCTGGTGCGCGGCTTGCCCGATCTCGTGGGAGTCGCACATCGGGTGCGCTCATACGGCTCGATCGCCTTCTCTCTCTGCCAGCTTGCCGCAGGGCGCGTGGATGGGATGGCAACGCTCTGGCACGCCCGCTCGGTCGATGCCGCGGCCGCCCAGCTGATCGTGCGCGAGAGCGGGGGGCTCGTGTCCTTCACGACCGCGAGCGCGCCGCTCGCGATGGAGCTGAACCTCGAGGTGCGCTCGCCGGTCGTCGCTGCAAGAACGCCACAGACGCTGGCCCAACTTGCCGCGGCGGATGCGGTGCGATCATTGACGGCGTGATCGACTGGAAGCTCGTTGCGAGAATCGCCGGCTCGGTGGCCGGCGAGCGCGAGGAGCTCAACTACTCGGGCAAGGACCTGGGGCCGCTAGCGCGCGACGCCGAGCAGCGGATTCTCGCCTACACCGGCCTAAAGCCCGAAGCGCCATTGCCGCCACCGGAGCTCGTCTCCCGCCGTGGCTGGATCGACGCAAACGTGGCGACCATGCGCCCGATCTTTGCCGATCTCGAGGCGCACCTGCCAATCGGAGCGTTCGATGCGACGCCGATCGGGCGCGCGGCGCGATCGTCGACACGCGCGGTGCTCTCAGCTCAGCTCGGCACGCTGATCGGCTACCTCTCCCAACGCGTCCTCGGGCAGTACGACATCCCGCTGCTCGACCCTCACGGGGAGCCGCGACTACTGCTCGTCGTCCCGAACCTCGTGAGCACGGCCACACGCCTCGATGCCGACCGCGACGACCTGTTGCGCTGGGTGACGCTGCACGAGGTCACGCATGCCGTCCAGTTCGGCGGCGTCAGCTGGCTGAGGCCGTTGCTGGCGAGCAACCTGAGGCAATTGCTCGAAGCGCTCGAGCTGAGGCTGCAGACGCCTCCGCAGCTGCGGCTGCCGAGCCCGGTCGATCTCCAGGCGCTGATCGCGAGCGTCCGCAAGGGCGAGCTTGCGATGTTTGCGGTGGGTCGTGAGCAGCGTCCGCTCGTCGAGGGCCTGCAAGCCACGATGGCCGTCATCGAAGGCCATGCAGAGCACGTGATGGACGTCGTCGGCGAACAGGTCGTGCCGACGCTGCCGCAGCTGCGCGCCGGCCTCGAGCAACGCCGCTCGAGCCGGACGACGCCGCTGCGCCTGCTCGAGAAGATCATCGGTATCGAGCTGAAGCTGCGCCAGTACCGCGAGGGCAAGCACTTCTGCGACACCGTCGTCGAGCGCGGCGGCATCGTGGCACTCGACCACGTGTGGTCGGCCCAGAGCGCCCTACCGACGCCCGAGGAGCTCCGCAACCCGGAGCGATGGCTGGCTCGAACGGGCGCGAGCACGGTGGCCCGCAGCACGAGCTGAAAGCGCGCCGCCGGGAGCCGGCGGACGGCGCTTGCGCAGAGATTCACGCGACTGCCGCCGCCCCGCCCCGCGTGAACAGATCGTGAAATTTAGGGCGAACGCTTATTCGGCGGTTATCCGTTGCCCTATCCTCTTATTGAGGGCGTCGCCGGGGGAAATGGCGATGGCCGGTCCTAGCAAGGAGCACCCTGGAGCAATGGAGCTTTCGCAAACCGCTGAACACGGGCAGCAGGCTGTGCGACGTGGCACGCTCGAGCGGGCCGTACTCGTGCCGGTGGGCGCGGCCCTGACGATCGCCGAGGAGCTGCTCGGTCTCGCCGCGACGCTAGCCGACGCCGAGAAAGCGGGCCGTGAGCTGCTCCACTTCGAGGAGCGCGGTGCCCGCGCACGAGCCCACGTGGAGCGCCTCACGCACCATCACCGCAACCGGCTGGCCGATCAGCTCGACGTCCGGATCGCGCAAGCGCGGACCCAGGTCGACGATCTCGCGTCAAAAAGCGGCGGGATCGCCTCAAAGATTCGTCCACATATGCCGACACACCCGTAAAAGAGCTTCTCCCGTCCGGCCTGGAGATGCCGGGGGCGGGCAAGTCTGCCGACCACATATCCCGTCGGCAGTGTAGGACCCTCTCCTCCCTCGGCTTCCGGGGCGTCTCGCAAGGGCGCCCCGGAGGTCTTTCACCGCCCAGTAGAGGCAGGTGCCGCGAGGGCGATGGGACGCGTCTGCGAGAATTGCCGTGATGCCAACGGTCGATGAGATTCGTCGCGCGCTAGAGGTCGTGATCGATCCCGAGCTACACCGATCGATCGTCGAGCTCGACATGGTGCGGGCAATCGAGCAGGGCGCCGACGGTACGGTCGCAGTGACAGTCACGCTGACCACTGCCGGCTGTCCGATTCGGGGACACTTCCAGACGTCCGTGCGCGACGCCGTGATGGCGCTCGACGGCGTCCGCGCAGTCACCGTCGACTTCGACGTGATGGACGAAAACCAAAAGGCGGCGCTGCGCACCACGCTCGGACGCAGCGAGCTGCCCCAAGGCGCGCTCGCACGCGTGCAGAACGTCGTCTGCATCGGCTCCGGGAAGGGCGGCGTCGGCAAGTCGACGCTGACCGTGAACCTCGCTGCCGCGCTCGTCGCGGAAGGCAAGCGGGTCGGAGTGCTCGACGCCGACGTCTGGGGCTATTCGATCCCGCGCATGCTCGGTCTCGGCGCCGAGCGCCCGGCGGTCTCAGCCGAGCGCAAGATCATCCCGCTGCTCGCCGGCGAGATCAGCGTCATCTCGATCGGGTTCTTCGTCGAGGAGGACGCCGCCGTCGTTTGGCGCGGACCGATGCTGCACAAGGCGCTCAAGCAGTTTCTCGAGGATGTCGAATGGGGCGAGCTCGACTTCCTCCTGATCGATCTGCCACCCGGCACGGGCGACGTGTCGATGACGCTCGCCCAGCTGCTGCCGCAGGCGACCTTCGTTATCGTCACGACACCGCAGCCGGCCGCTCAGCGCGTCGCGCGTCGCTCCGCAGAGATGGCGCACAAGGTCTCGCTCGAGATCTCCGGAGTGATCGAGAACATGGCCGGATTCGTAACGCCCGACGGCGAGCGCTACGCAATCTTCGGCGAGGGCGGCGGCCAGTCGCTCGCCGACGAGCTCGACGTCCCGCTGCTCGCGAAGGTGCCGCTGACGATGCCGCTGCGTGAGCAGTCCGATGCCGGTGTCCCACTGGTCGCTCAGAACCCCGACGATGCCGCAGCCCAGGCAATTCGCCAAGCCGCCCGCGGCCTGATCGCGCTCGCCCCGCCTCCGCACGCGGTGGAGCACGAGCCGGCAGGTTTCGTCCTGCCAATGGTGGCTGCGGTGGCCGGCTCTGCCGGCCATCCTCGCGGCTAGACACGCGCTCACGGGTAGTGACGTTCGCTCGATAGTTTCGTGCGTACGGTAGGGGCGGGAGGGCGCTGGCGCTGCACGCTGCGCGTTGGTGTACGCGGGTTGCCTGACGCGGCGATGCTCCAGCCCGGCGAGCAAGCCGGCATGCGCGGCTGTTGAAACGCGCGGACAGGATGCCGGCCCCGCAGCCGCGTTAGAGTGCCGGCCGATGAGAGGGGTACTGCGCGAGTTCAAGGACTTCGTCGTGCGTGGCAACATCGTCGATCTGGCGGTGGCTTTCGTGCTCGGCGTCGCCTTCAGTGCAGTCGTCTCCGCCCTCGTGAAGGATCTGTTGACGCCGATCATCGCTGCGATCGTCGGTAAGCCGGACTTCAGCGCGCTCTACTTCACGATCAACGGCAGCCAGTTTCTCTACGGCGACTTCATCGACGCCGTGATCACCTTCCTGTCGGTCGCGGTCGCGGTGTTCTTCTTCGTGGTCAAGCCGATCAACGCGCTCGCGGCCGCGCGTGCTCGCGGGCAGGCGCCGGCAGATCCGACCACCAAGCTCTGCACCGACTGCCTGTCAGAGATACCGGTCGCCGCCACGCGCTGCGCGTTCTGCGCGCAGTCGCAGCCGGTAACCGACACCTAGCCGAGGCGGCGCACGCGTCGATCGCGGCCGCGCCAGCTAGCGCTTGAAGTAGTCGGCGTTGATCTGGATGTACTTCTCCCACTCCGCCGGAAGCTGATCCTCGGCGAAGCAGGCATCGACCGGGCAGGCCTCGACGCAGGCATCGCAATCGATGCACTCCTCCGGGTCGATGTAGAGCATCTCGGCCTCTTCGTGCCCCGGCTCTTCCGGTGTCGGGTGGATGCAGTCGACTGGACAGACCTCGACGCACGAGTTGTCCTTGGTGCCGATGCATGGCTCGGCGATCACGTAGGCCATTGCTGAAATTCCTAGGGTTGGGAGCTATTGCGAGACGGGAATACTACGCGTCGGTGCGCGCGGGGTAGGCTGGGACCATGATCCTGCTGACCGGCGCGAGCGGGCTGGTGGGGACTCCGCTGCTCGAGCGACTGACCGACGAAGGGACCGCAGTTCGCTGCCTCGTCCGCGACCCGCGGCGGCTCGGTCCGCTGCGCGTTCGTGTGCAGATAGCGCTCGGCGACCTGGCTGATCCGCCGTCTTTTCGCAATGCGATGCGCGGCGTGGACACGGTGATCCACCTCGCGGCGGCGATTCGCGATCAACCGCAGGGATCGATCGAGGAGCTCGCGGCAATCGCCACCTGGCGGATGGTGGACGCGGCACGGCGCGCCGGCGCCGGGCGCTTCATCTTCTTCAGCGCCCTGGGCGCGAGCACCCAGAGCCGCTCGCGGTTCCTGCGCGCAAAGGCGCTCGCGGAGGCGGCCGTCAGCGAAGCACCGCTGCGAGCGATCACGTTCGCACCTTCGATCATCTACGCCCCGGGAGACCCGTTCCTCGCCCTGCTGACGCGACTGGCCGCCGTTCCCGGACTGACCCCCGTGATGGGGTCGGCGCAGGCCACATTCCAGCCGATCTGGGTCGCCGATGTAGTTGAGTGCGTGCTCGCCGCGCTGCGCGACGAAACGACGTCGGGGAGCGTGCGCTACGAGCTCGCCGGGCCGCAGACACTGACCTACCAGCAGATCGTCGAGCTCGTTCTGGCAAGCCAAGGTCGCCGACCCCGGATGCTGCACATTCCAACGCCGCTGGTCATGCGAGCGCTGAAGGTGCTGGAGCGCGTTGCGGGGACGCGGGCCTTCGCGACCGCTGACGAGGCGGAGCTGATGGAGGTGCCGCTTGTGAGCGAACGCGGCACGCTCGACGCCGAGCGCCTGGGCGTCGAGCCGCGCGCGATGGCGGACGTACTCGGGCGGCTTACCGCCTGAACGCAGCGAGCGGCGCTCGCCGGTCGATCCATGGGTCTGCGGCTTCGAGCTGCGCGCCCAGCGCAAGCAGCGTCGCCTCGCTCGCCGGGCGCCCGGCGAGCTGAACGCCCAACGGCAGGCCGTCGTCTCCCTGGTAGAGGGGCAGCACGATTGCAGGCTGTCCGCTGGCGTTGAAGATCGGCGTGAAAGGCGTGAAGTAGCCGGAGCGCTCGAAGGTCGCGAGCGGATCCGGCGCGGCCGCGTCGAGCTCGCCGAGCGTGAGCGGGCGCTGGGCGAGCGCCGGCGTAATGAGCACGTCGTAGCTCTCGAGGAACGAGACGAGGCTGCGCATCCGCGCCTGCAGCTGCGTCTGCAAGACCTGGAAGTGGACGGCGCTCAGCTGCTCGGCGCGGCGCCACAGGGCCCAGCTCAGGGGCTCCATGTCCTGCGGCCGGGGCCGACCGAGACCCGCGGCCTGAGCCGCGAAGTAGACACTCACGGCGACATGCGCACCGAAGTACACGCCGAACAGGTCGGCGATGTCCTCCCATTGCCAGGGCGGGACGATCTCCTCGACCGAGTGGCCGAGCGACTCGCAGAGCGCGGCCGCGCGCCGGGTCGCGGTGGCGGATGCTTCATCGACGGCCGCGTCCGGCAGCGGCGGGACGGTCGTGAAAGCGATTCGCAGGCTTGCGGGAGCTCGCGCCGCGGCGGCGGCGAAGCTCTCCGCCGGCGCGTCCACCCACGCCGCGTCGCCGCTCACATAACCGGCAAGAACGTCGAGCAGCGACGCCGTATCAGCGACAGTGCGCGTCAGCACACCGTCGACGACGAGCGTGGAGGCGCCAAGCTCGGGAGCAGTCGAGACCCTGTGGCGCTGAGCCTTGAGGCCGACCAGCCCGCAACAGGCGGCCGGGATGCGCAGCGACCCGCCCCCATCGTTGCCGTGGGCGATCGGCACCATGCCCGCGGCGAGCGCGGCCGCCGCCCCGCCCGAGGAGCCGCCAGGTGTGCGCTCGAGGTTCCACGGGTTGCGGGCCGGACCGTTCAGTGCCGGTTCGGTGACCGGCAGGATCCCGAACTCGGGCAGCTTGGTGCTGCCGACGATGACAAAGCCTGCACGGCGCAACCGCGCAACGACACCGTGGTCGTATGGTGCGATGAAGTCCCGCATCATCGCCGCGCCCTGAGTCAGCCGCAGCCCCTTGACTGCGCGGTTGTTCTTGATCGCGATAGGGACACCCGCAAAGGGCCGCGCATCGCCCGGCCCGATCGCCTCGGCCTGGGCCAGTGCGCCGTCCTCGTCAACCTCGGTGAAAGCTCCGACGCGTGGGTCGAGCGCCGCGATGCGCTCGAGCGAGCACTCGACGAGCTCGCGAGCGCGCAGCTCGCCACCGCGCACGAGCGACGCCAGCTCCGCCGGGGAGCGGAACATCAGGTCGGCGCTCAGACTTGGCACGTTTAGTGAGACTACCGGCGGCGCGCTTCTGCAAGGCTTATGCGATGGCCGGGTCAGGACTCGAGGGCGTGGTTGCCTTCAACACCCAAATCGCGGAGCCGGACCGCGACGGCGGCGCGCTCCGCTACCGCGGCGTCGATATCGAGGAGCTCGTCGGCGCGGTGCCTTACGAGCGGGTCTGGGGCTTGCTCGTCGATGACACCTTCGAGCCCGGACTGCCACCCGCCGGGCCTGAGGAGCTCGCAATCCACTGCGGCAACACCCGCGTCGACGTGCAGGCGGCGGTTGCGATGCTGGCTCCTTCCTGGGGGCTACGCGAGCTGATCGACATCGACGGCGAGCAGGCCCGCGAGGACGTTGCGCGCGCCTCGGCTGCGATTCTGTCGTTTGCGGCCCAGTCAGCCCGTGGATCCGACAGACCCCCTGTCCCGCAGTCGGCGATCGATGACGCGGAGACTGCCGCCGCAGCCTTCGTGACGCGCTGGCGAGGCGAAGCAGATCCG
This sequence comes from Solirubrobacteraceae bacterium, assembly GCA_050010595.1. Lineage (GTDB taxonomy): Bacteria > Actinomycetota > Thermoleophilia > Solirubrobacterales > Solirubrobacteraceae > Palsa-513. Next base: position 5,885 of record JBEKKS010000016.1, on the reverse strand, counting down.
CGACACGTCAAGGCGATCGACGCCTACTGGGTCTCGGCGGCGGAGCACGGAATGAACGCATCGACCTTCACGGCACGCGTCGTCGCCTCGACAGGCGCTGACGTGGCAGCCGCACTCTCGGCCGCAGTAGGCGCGCTCTCGGGGCCGCTGCACGGCGGTGCCCCGTCGCGCGTCCTGAAGATGCTCGACGAGGTCGCAGCGCTGGGCGATGCGGAGCGCTGGGTCAAGGACGCGCTCGACCGCGGGGAGCGGCTGATGGGCTTCGGCCATCGGGTCTACCGCGCCGAGGATCCACGCGCCCGTGCGCTGCGGCGGACCGCCCGCGAGATCGAGGCGCCGCGCCTCGAGGTGGCGGAGAAGCTCGAGGCCGCAGCACTGGCCGAGCTTGCAGCGCGGCGTCCCGATCGGACTCTCGCGACGAACGTCGAGTTCTGGTCAGCCGTCGTGCTCGACTACGCCGAGATCCCGCCAGAGCTCTTCACGCCGATGTTCGTCTGCGCCCGCACCGCCGGCTGGTCAGCCCACATCCTCGAGCAGAAGCGCGAAGGCCGCCTGATCCGTCCGAGCGCGCTGTACGACGGTGAGCCGCCGCGGGGTCGCGACGCGGTCGACTAGGTCGCGCCGCGTCGTCGCGATTCGCGGCCTGCACGGCGCTGCCCGGCGACTTCCTCTCTCGCAACCCCGCCGGGAGAGGTTCTACACGCTGATGACGGTCTTGCCTGCGGCGTGTCCCGTTTCGAGGTAGCGGATCGCCTCAGCTGTCTCGGGCAGGGGGTATGTTCGGTCGACGACCGGCGTGAGTTTCCCGGCCTCGACCAGATCGCTGAGTGCATCCAGGTCTGCCCGGTTGATGTTCGCGATGAAGACCCGCAGGCGATGCTTGACGAATCGCGATAGCGCGAGCACTTGCAGCGGACCCACAAGCGGCCCGAGCCAGTTGCCGCTGTCTCCCCCGACCATGACCAGCGTCCCGGTCGCGGCCAGCGCTCGCCGCACAGCGCCCAACGGGTGGTTGCCGGCGCAGTCGACGATCAGGTCATAGCGCGCGCCCTGCGTGAAATCGTCCGCGGTGTAGTCGATCACGTGGTCAGCGCCGAGCGAACGTACGAGGGCGACCTTCCCTGTGCTGCACACGCCCGTCACTTCGGCGGCGAACGTCTTTGCGATCTGCACGGCGAAGGTCCCCACGCCGCCGCCGGCACCATTGATCAGAACGCTCTGCCCCGACTGAACCTGCCCGTGATCGCGAAGCGCTTGGAGGGCCGTGCAGCCCGCGATCGGGATGGCCGCAGCCTGTTCGAAGGTGAGCCCGGCCGGCTTTCGCGCGAGCTTCTGCTGCGAGCCGCACGCATATTCGGCGAAGGCTCCGTCCAGGCCACCGAAGACCTCGTCACCGGGTTGGAACCCGGTCACGTCAACGCCAACGGCCTCGACCTGGCCGGCAAGGTCAACGCCACGAACGGTCGCTCTTGGTTTGCGCATGCCACTACCCGCCGCGCGCAGCACGTACGGGAGACCCCTCATGAAGTGCCAGTCGAGGGGGTTGACGGACGCCGCGTGGACTCGCACGAGCACCTCGCCGCTGCGTGGCTGTGGCCTGTCGATCTCCCGAAGCTCGAGAACATCCGGCGAGCCATATTCGGTGTTGACGATCGCCCTCATTGCCGCTCCTTGATCGACGCTGGTGCAGACGGCAATGGGTCAGTCGTCCACAGCGGACGCGAGAAGCTCCGCGTTCGCGCTCTCGGGGGGCGTGCCGTAAACGCAGAAGTCGTCCGGAGCAACAACGCGGTAGGCCACGATCGCAACCTAGCGCTACTTCGTAAGGCGCGCCAGCCAGTGAACGGGATGAGCGCTACGCCGCCCCCGGCGACGCGCTGTGGAGCCGGCGCGCCAACGGCGTGCGCGTCGCGGAGTTTGAGCGGCCGCCAGCCCGGCCGTGCGCTGGAGGTTGGCTGCGGCGAAGCGGTGACGCGATCTGGCTGGCGCGGGCGGCGCGCGCCGCACGCGACCCGCTGTCAGGTGGCCGTTGCGTACTGCGGGCGCCCGGCCGGTCGATAGACCTGGATCGTCGCGCCCTTCGGAAAGGCTCGCGAGCCAACCAGATCAAGCCCGATGTCTAGGCCAGTGTCGGGAAATAGTCGCGTCCCCTGGCCGACCACCACAGGGACGATCAGCAGGCTCAGCTCGTCGACGAGATCGTTATCGAGCAGCCAGCGGACCAGGGCGCCGCTGCCGTGCACCTGCAGCTCGCCTCCCGGCTTGGCTTTCAGCTCGCCGATGGCCGCGGCGAGGTCACCGGAGAGGACGGTCGTGTCCGCCCATTGCGGGTCCGTGAGCGTGTTCGATGCCACGTACTTGGGCCGCGCGTTCAACGCCGCCGCGATGGGGTGGCTCGCCGCTGCCATTGCTCCCCAATAGCTGGCAAAGAGCTCGAAGGTCCACCGGCCGAACAGGAAGGCCTCGGCGCGCTCGTAGAGCTCGCAGATGAACGCCGCCACCTCGCTGTCTCGTCCGAAGGCCCATCCGCCGCGCTCAAACCCGCCCCTGCGGTCCTCATCCCGCCCGCCGGGTCCCTGCATCACTCCATCGACCGAGACCTGCGTCGTGGTCGTCAGCTTCATCGTCGCGCCTCCGTTCTCGTGACTAGTCGTCGTTCGCTATGACCGGACCGACGCACGGATCTCATCGGGTAGGTCAGGCAGGTCCGCTTATGCTCGTCCGATCGTGGCTGCCCGTCCACTCCGCCGAAATCGAGACTTCATGCTCCTCTGGAGTGGGCAGACGCTCTCGGAGCTCGGGTCGCAGATCTCGCTCGTCGCCTACCCGCTGCTCATCCTCGCGCTGACCGGTTCACCGGCCAAGGCTGGAGTCGTCGGCTTCGCGAAGACACTGCCGATCGCGGCGCTGGCGCTGCCTGCCGGAGTGCTCGCGGATCGCATGAACCGCAAGCACTTGATGGTCGCCTGCGATGGCGTCCGTGCGCTCGCGCTTGCATCGATCCCGATCGCGCTGGCCAGCGGCCACCTGCCCTACGGTCTGGTGGTCGCTGTCGCGTTCATCGACGGCTCGGGATTCGTGGTCTCCTACGTGGCTGAGCGCGGCGCATTGGCGCAGCTCGTGCCCCGGGAGCAGCTCGGCGAAGCGGTTGCGCGGAACGAGTCGCGCACGTTCGCAGCGATGCTCGCCGGGCCGCCGCTCGGCGGATTGCTGTTCGGCATCGCGCGCGCCGTCCCGTTCCTGGCGGACGCGATCTCCTACGCGGCATCGACGACGAGCATGCTGCTGATCAGAACCGAGTTCCAAGAGACGCGCGTCAAAGGACAGGGCGGCCGCCTAACGGACGGCCTGCGGTGGCTCTGGCGCGAGCGGTTCTTTCGCGCCTGCGCGCTGCTGTTCGCCGGCGGCAACCCGATCTTCACCGGGGTCTACCTGCTGATCGTCGTGCTCGCCAAACGCCACGGTGCGTCCTCGGCGCTCGTCGGCGTGATGCTCGGCATCGCCGCGGCCGGTGGCCTGCTCGGGGCGCTGCTTGCCCCCACGCTGCGCCGCCGAATATCCGCGGGCCGCGTCGTGATCGGCGAGTCATGTCTGATTGCGCTCGTGCTGTTCCTGCTGCTCCTCACGCACAACCCGATCCTGCTTGGGCTAATCGTCGCCGCAGCCGAGTTCTCGACGCCGGTCACCAACTCGATCGTCGTCAGCTACCGCGTGGCGCTTGCGCCCGACCGGCTGCAGGGGCGCGTCCAGGCTGCCGCGACGCTCATCTCATTCTCGGCGGCGTCACTCGGCCCGCTCGCGATCGGCTTCCTGCTGCAGAGCACGAGTCCAACGGCGACGGTCCTCGCCGTCGCCGGCTGGGCGCTGGTACTCGCGGTCGTTGCGATCCTCACACCGGCGCTGCGCCACCCCCCGATCCTGCCCCAGCAGCCAAGATCATTGAGCTGACCGCCAAGCGTCGCCCGCTCGCCCCCTAGAAACAGAAAGACCGCGCAACCCGCGCGGCCCAAGCAGCTAGAGGAGAAGTTCTCGGGGCCGGCAAAGCCGGCCCCGAGAAGCTTCGACGACTACATCATTCCGCTCATGTCAGGCATTCCACCGCCACCGCCACCGCCGGACTCCTTCTCCGGGACCTCGGCGACGATTGCTTCCGTGGTGAGGATGTTCTTGGCGATCGATGCTGCATTCTGCAGGGCCGAGCGCGTGACCATTGCCGGGTCGATGATGCCTGCGGCGACGAGATCGACGATCTCGTTGCTGGCGGCGTTCAGTCCCTGGCCGGCCTTTGCCTTGCGGACGTCGTTGACGACGACCGAGCCTTCGAGACCGGCGTTCTCGGCGATCTGACGCAGCGGCTCCTCGAGCGCGCGCAGGACGATCTTCGCCCCTGTCTTCTCGTCTTCCTCGGCGAACTTGTCGAGGTCGATCGCCTTCGTCGCCGCGAGCAGCGCAACGCCACCGCCCGGCACGATGCCCTCTTCGAGGGCTGCGCGGGTGGCCTGCAGCGCGTCCTCGACGCGATGCTTCTTCTCCTTCATCTCGGTCTCGGTCGCTGCACCAACCTTGACGACCGCGACGCCACCGGACAGCTTCGCGAGGCGCTCCTGGAGCTTCTCGCGATCGAAGTCCGAGTCGGTGTTCTCGATCTCGCCCTTGATCTGGTTGATGCGTCCCTTGATCGCGGCGGAGTCGCCGGCACCGTCGACGATCGTCGTCGTGTCCTTGGCGACGACAACGCGGCGGGCATGGCCGAGCTGCGAGAGCTGCGTGTTCTCGAGCTTGAGACCCATCTCCTCGGTGATCACCTCACCACCGGTCAGGATCGCGATGTCCTCGAGCATGCGCTTGCGGCGATCGCCGAAGCCCGGAGCCTTGACGGCAACGCCGACGAAGGTGCCACGGAGCTTGTTGACGACGAGCGTCGCGAGCGACTCACCCTCGACGTCCTCGGCGATGATCAGCAGCGGCTTGCCCGACTGGATTACCTGCTCGAGCACCGGCAGCACGTCGCGGACCGAGCCGATCTTCTGGTTGGCGATGAGGATGTAGGGGTCCTCGAGCACTGCCTCCATGCGGTCCTGGTCGGTGACCATGTAAGGGTTGATGTAGCCCTTGTCGAACTGCATGCCCTCGGTGAACTCGAGGTCCATGGCGAGCGTCTGGCCGTCCTCGACGTTGACGACGCCCTCCTTGCCGACCTTCTCGATCGCATCGGCGATCAGGTCGCCGATCTCCTCGTCGCCGGCCGAGATCGTTGCAACGCGCGCAACCTGCTCCTTGCCGGAGACCTCCTTCGACTGCTTGCCGATGTTCTCGACGACCATCGCGACAGCCTGCTCGATGCCGCGCTTGAGCGCGAGCGGATTGGCGCCGGCAGCAACGTTCTTGAGGCCCTGGCGAACGATCGCCTGAGCGAGAACGGTTGCGGTGGTGGTGCCATCGCCGGCTACGTCGTTGGTAGCGGTTGCAACCTCACGAACGAGTTGCGCGCCCTGGTTCTGGAATGGATCCTCGACCTCGATCTCGCGCGCGATCGTGACGCCGTCGTTGGTGATCGTCGGCGCGCCGAACTTCTTGTCAAGGACGACGTAGCGACCCTTCGGGCCGAGCGTCACCTTGACTGCATTGGCGACGGCGTCGACGCCCTCCTCGAGGGCCTTGCGCGCCTCGGTGTTGTACTTCAGTTCTTTGTGAGCCATATTCCTTAAGTCTCCTTAGGACTCGACGCGTGCGAGGACGTCCGACTCGCGCAGGACGAGCAGCTCCTCGCCGTCGACCTTGATCTCGGTTCCGCCGTACTTGCTGTAGAGGACCTCGTCGCCGGCGCTGACGTCGAGCGGAATGCGCTTGCCGTCATCGTCGAGCTTGCCGTCACCAACTGCAAG
>JBEKKS010000015.1:0-57961 GCA_050010595.1 Solirubrobacteraceae bacterium | reverse complement strand
TTCGCGCACTGCACCTCGGTCGCCCGGACGTCCTCGGCTGGTCGATGGGCGGCATGATCGCGCAGGCCCTCGCGGTTCGCCATCCGGATGAGGTCGACCGCCTCGTCCTCTGTGCAACCTTCCCCGGCGGCGGGCACATGGTGCTGCCGTCCCAGAGCGAGATCAGCGCGCTGACGAGCGGCAACGCGCAGCTCACGGCCGCGGCGCTCTTCCCCGCCAACCAGCGTCTCGCCTTCGACGCCATGAGCGCCGAGCTTGGGCTCTATCCGACCCCCGAGCAGGCGTCTGCGACCACGATCGCGGCACAGGCTCACGCGTCGCTGCAATGGTTCGATGGCCGCGACGGCGCCGGACGCGAGGCGGCGCGGATCGGTGCACCGACGCTGATCGCCGACGGCACGCAGGATCGCCTCGACGCCGTCGCAAATGACGTCCGGCTGCACAACACGATCCGCGGCTCCCGGCTCGTCCTCTACCCGGATGCCGGTCACGCTTTTCTCTTCCAAGAGGGTGCCCCGTTCAACGCGACGGTCATGTCGTTCCTGGCGCCCTCGACGCCCTTGCCCAAAGCCGCCATCGCGCGCGAGCTACTCACGGGCCAGGTGACCGAGACCCGGATCGGTCGGCGCTGGATCGCGGCGTTGGCGCGGCTGCGCAAGCATCCCGCGAGTGGCAGCCTGGCCCAAGTCGATGCGCCGCTGGCCGGCTATCTGACGATGTTTGACGGGGACCTGCTCGATGCGGGTGCAGCCGGCGCCCTGGGCCGGGCGATCACCGCGTTCGCCACCGCCGAGGAGCGGGTGGCGACGGACATCGCGGCGCTCGGCGGGCTGAGCCGGACGCAGGGTGCGAGCTGGGGGGTCGCGCTCAAGGCTGCCGGCACTGCCGCCCTTCGTGCGGACAACGCCTTGCGCCGCCTGCTCGGGCTGGCGCCGGTGGCGGCCAGCGGCGCTGCCTGAGCTCCTAACCGGCGGGCGTGGCAGACTGGGGCTCCCGTGATCTCACGCCCCGACGCACTCAAGGCGCTTGCCGGCGAGCGCTTCGACGTGGCCGTGATCGGTGGCGGGATCACCGGCGCCGGCGTTGCGCTGGACGCGGCATCGCGCGGCTACAGCGTGGTGCTGCTCGAGCGCGCCGACTTCGCGTCGGGGACCTCGAGCCGCTCGAGCAAGCTCGTCCACGGGGGCCTGCGGTACCTGCGTCAATTCGAGTTGGGACTCGTGCGCGAGGCGCTAATCGAGCGCCAGCTGCTTGTCGCGCTCGCGCCGCACCTCGTGCGCCCGTTGCCGATCCTCGTCCCGGCCTTCGACGGCGCGCGACCGGACCGTCTGGTCGGCGTCGGACTGAACCTCTACGACGTTATGTCGCGCGGCAGCGGTCGCTCCGCGGCACGCCGCTCGCGGCGCAGCGCAAACAGCACCTCGGCCGCCGAGGAGAGCTGGAGCCCGGCGCGCCACCGCGTCGTCGACGGTGCCGAGGTGGTCGAGTTGCTGCCGGCGCTCGCGCGCCGGGAGCCGACGGCCGGCTATCTGTTCTACGACTGCCAGACCGACGACGCACGCCTGGTCCTCACAGTGCTCGCGGAGGCCGAGCGCTTCGGCGCGATCTGTGCGAACGACTTGAGTGTCGAGGAGCTCGTCATCGAGCGCGGCCGCGCGGCCGGCGTCCTCGCGCGCGACGGCTCGAGCGGGGAGGGGCTGCGGGTCCGGGCGGAGCACGTCGTCAACGCGACGGGCGTCTGGGCTGACCGCCTGCGCGGGGAGGAGCTGCACCACGAGACCGAGCTGCCGCAGATTCGACCGAGCCGTGGCACGCACATCACGCTCGCCTCCGAAGCGGTGCCTCTGCGCGCCGGTGCGATCGTGCCCGCAGGTGGCGGGCGCACGATCTTCGCGCTGCCGTGGCTTGGCCGGACGCTGATCGGCACGACCGACAACGATTACGAGGGTGAGCTCGAGCACATCGCGCCGGCGACGGAGGACATCGACTACCTGCTCGAGGCCACCAACGAGTTCTTCGCGACGCGACTTGACTACGGCGATGTCACGGGCGCCTTCGCCGGCGTGCGGCCGTTGATCTCATCGGGCGACGCGAAGACATCGGTCGACATCTCGCGCAAGGCGGAGCTCTACGAGACCTCGAGCGGGATGATCACGATCACCGGCGGCAAGCTGACAACGTTCCGGCGCATGGCGAAGATGACCGTTGACCGGATCGTCGAGCGCGACGCTCTCGACGCCCCTTGCCGCACGCACGAGATCCAATTGGGGGAACCGGTCGCGCCGGAGGAGCTGCCGCGCGTGCCCGGAGTTCGCGAGGAGGCCTACGCGGCGCTCGCCGCGCGCTACGGGCACACCGCCGCGCAGGTCCTTGGGATAGCGCGCGAGCGCGTGCAGCTGGCGGCGCCGATCGTCCCGGGCTTTCCCGATCTGTTGGCCGAAGCCGTCTACGCGGTGCGCCGCGAGCAAGCTCGTGGGATCGGCGATGTGCTGCTGCGGCGCACCCGGCTCGGGCTGCTCGCCGCCCGCGAGCTTGGCTTTGAGGACGCCCCGGCGCTGGCCGCTCTCGCGAGCGTGATCGGCGAGGAGCTCGGCTGGGATTTGCCGGCGCGCCGCGCTGAGATCGAGCGGTTCGTTGCCGAGGCTGAGGCGGAGGGGATCGTCGCGACGCCTTCCTCGCGGGCCAGCGCCGCATGACACTTCCCCTCGACGCGCGCGGGCATCGCTACGAGCTCGGGGCGCGGCCCTGGCTGATGGGGATCGTCAACGCGACCCCCGACAGCTTCTCCGATGCCGGCTTGCATCCAACGCTCAGGGCGCGCGTCGCGCTCGCGGCGGAGCTGGTCGGCGCGGGTGCGGATGTGATCGACATCGGAGGCGAGTCGGGCCGCACCAATCTGCCGGCGGTCGAAGCCGACGAGGAGATCGAGCGCGTCGTTCCCTTGATCGAGCGCGTCGCCGGCGAGCTCGGAGCGCTCGTCTCGGTTGACACCTACAAGCCGGCCGTGGCGGACGCGGCGATCGCTGCCGGTGCGGCGATCGTCAACGACGTCAGCGGGCTGCGCTACCCGGAGCTCGCCGACGTCTGCGCGCGGCACGGGGCCGCGCTGGTTGTCATGCACACGCGTGCGGCACCAAAGCAACGCCTTCAGGACCCGGATCTCTACGGCGACGTCGTCGAGGATGTGATCGCGTTCCTTGCCGAGCGCATCGAGCTCGCCCGTTCGCGCGGGGTCCCGCGCGAGTCGCTGATCGTCGACCCGGGCCCGGACTTTGCGAAGACGCCGGGCCAGACGATCGAGCTGATGCGTCAAGTCGAGCGCTTGCACGAGCTGGACCGCCCGGTGTTGATGGCGCTTTCGCGCAAGGACTTCATCGGGGCACTGACCGGACGGCGCCCGCGCGAGCGTGGCGCCGGCACGCTCGCCGCACTCGCGCACGCGCTCGACAGCGGCGCGCACATCTTCCGCGTTCACGACGTCGCCGCTGCAGCCGACTTCATCGCCGTGCGACGCGCGCTGCGCGGCGAGAGCGAGCTGCCGACCGAGCCCGGCCTCTCCGAGGAGCTGCGCGCGGAGCCGCCTCCTAACCGCGTAAGCTAACTGTGAAACGGCGCGCGGCTCGCGCGCCCCAGAAGGGTGCCGGCGGCTGACATCAACGCCGCTGGACGCCTACCACCCGTTCACGAAGGGAACAGATATGTCGATCATCACCGCCGAGGACCTCGAGGCAAGCCCGCTCGCCGACCTCCATGCGATTGCTTCAACGCTCGGGATAGACGGCTTTCGCCGTCTGCGCAAGCCGGACCTCGTAGCCGCGATCCTGGCTCGCCAGGGCGGTACCCCGCCCGCTTCGCGCGACACGGCGACGGACAGCGATCCGGACACGGAGGCCTCGCCGTCGGGCCGTAGCCGCCGTCGCCGCCGCGGTCGCACGCGCGACGCCGATCCGGGCGACGAATCAGCCTCCGCTGAGAGTCCGGCGAAGGAGCAGCGCCCCGCCGAGGAGCGCGTCGTCGAGGGCGTCGTCGAGCTGCTCGCCAACGGCTCCGGCTTCGTCCGGCCCGATGGCGCTACCGACAGCGACGGTGACGTCTACATCTCCGCGGCGCAGGCGCGCCGCTGCGAGCTCGTCGCGGGCGACAGGATCTCGGGTCCAACGCGCCCGCCGCGACGCTCCGAGCGCCACCCGTCGCTGATCAGGATCGACGCGATCAACGGCGTCCCCGCCGCCGAGGCGGTTCACGGCGCGCGGATCGAGGACATCGAGGTCGACTGGCCGACGCAGCGGCTGGCGTTCGCCACGGGCGACGCGCTGCTCGGCGCGATCGACTCCAAGGCTCCATTCGGTGCCGGCTCGCGCGTGTTGATCACCGGGCCGTCGCGTTCGGGCAAGTCGCTGCTATTGACGCGGATCGGCGAAGCCCTCGCTGCCCTTGACGGGTACGAGGTCGAGCTCGCGGCTGTCGGCGTCAGGCCCGAAGAGCTGACGGAGTACCGCGCACTGAAGTACTTCAGCGGCGTCGGCAGCACCTTTGCCACCTCGCGCGAGGCGCAGGACGCAGCGATCGAGCAGGCCGTCGAACGCGGCCGGCGGGTCGCCGTCCGCGGCGGCAACGCGGTGCTGTTGATCGACACGCTCGACGGTCTCAGCGAGAGCGCGGCGCGGCGTGTGCTCGCCGCGGCGCGCAACCTGCGCGGGGCCGGCTCGCTGACGATCGTCGCTACTGCTGCAAGCCCGCTCGGCGGCGAGACCACGCTGATCGCGCTCGCGCCCGGCACGGCTGCGCCGATACTCGACGAGGCTGCAAGCGGCACGCTCCGTGGCGACCTGCTCGCCGCTGCCAAGCCCAAGCGTGCGCCGGCTAAGCCGCGCGCCCCGCGCACACGTACGCGCGCGACGGCGCCGAAGCCCGACGCGACCGACGCTTAGGCTGCTGCGCGGCTAGCCGTGCTCTGAAGCGCGGTAGGCGACCTGGTTCCAGGACGGCTCGCGGGCGAGCTCGATCGGCTCGCCACCGCGGTCCGGCTGGATGTAGGCGAAGCTGTTGGTCGTCTCGTCGAATGAGACGTCGAGCTCACCTTCGCGCACGCGCTGGTCAAGCCAAGCACCGCGGAAGACGAGTCGGCGCAACCAGTGCACGAGCGACTGCTCGGCAGGACCAATCAGGTCGAACCAGCAATCGCGAACGTGCTCGCCGAGGCCAGAGGCGGGGTCCTGGATCTCGCCGTTTACGGCGAGGTTGACGAGGTCCTCGAGCTCTGAGTCCTCGAGCCGGTCGGCTACGAATCCGAGCCGCAAAGCGGCCTGCTCGCAGCGCTCAGCGAAATCCTCCTCGTTGAACGTGAAGCGCAATTCTCCGTACTCGAGAACAAAGTCCTCGCCGGAGTTGTAATTTCCACGCCGCGCCGTATCCATGACCAAGAGGGCTGAGCAGGCCCGTCGGGATCATATGCGCGATTCCTCCTTGTGCACCCTCGGTGCACGCTTTCTTTCAGCTCTCGCGGCAGCCTCGACGACCGAGCGCTGAGCGCGGTTTCGCGTACGCGGTTCGTGTCGATCCAGCGCACCCCGCTCGGCGCGGGAAACCTTCGCGCGCGGCGAGCTCGGAGCGGGGTCAGACGGGCCATCGTGTGGCAGCTGGTGGGGAATGGTGCAGTGCAGGTGTTGACAAGTGGGGCGCAATGGGGCATCCTCGCCGCAGCGAACCCGGCTGGAGGGGTTCCTCCCGCCCCTTCCAGCCTGGTTCGACTTCTTTCGCCCCGACGCAGGGGAGCACGCGTGGCATTTCGCGGATCATTCGAATTCACCCTCGACTCGAAGAACCGGCTGACGATTCCGGCCAAGTTCCGCGGGCGCTTCTCCGAGGGGGTCACGCTCGCGCGCATGCGAGACGTCGGCGACTGCGTGTCGGTCTGGTCGACATCCGAGTTCGACGCCTACGTCGAGAGCCTCATCGCGAGCTGCCATCCGCTCTCCGAGGAGCGCGAGGCGCTTGCCCGGTTCTACGGCGCGAACTCGCACGACGCGGAGCTCGACGGTGCCGGGCGCGTGATCGTTCCGGCGCGCATGCTCACCGCCGCCGGGATCGAGAAGGAGGTCGTGATCAACGGCGTCGCGAACCGCCTCGAGGTCTGGGCACGCGACACCTGGGGTCGCGTGAACGACGAGCTCATCAAGGCAGTCAGAGAGATCAGGCCCGCACTTGGCAACACTGCTTGACATGACGATCACCCACGTCCCGGTGCTCGCCGGTGAGCTGATCCAGGCACTCGAGCTCGCGCCGGGAGACACCGTCGTCGACGCAACCGCGGGCGGCGGCGGTCACGCGCGCCTCGCGGCCGAGCAGATCGGGGTCGCCGGCACGCTGATCGGCATCGATCGCGACCCGACTGCCGGCGAGCGCTTCGCCGATCTCGAACGCGACGTCAGCCCCACCACGCGATTCGTCGGCGCGAGCTTCGTCGATGGTCTGCGCACGCTTCGCGACGAGGGCCTCACCGCGGATGCCGTCTACTTCGATCTCGGGACCTCCTCGATGCAGATCGATACGCGTGATCGCGGCTTCTCGTACTCCTACGACGCGCCGCTCGACATGCGCATGGACCCCTCGCAGGCACTCGACGCGCTGACGGTCGTCAACGAATGGGAGGAGCGCCGCCTCGCGCAGATCTTCCGCGACTATGGCGAGGAGCGCTACGCGCGCCCGATCGCCCGAGCGATCGCCCGGGCTCGTGCCATCGCCCCGCTCGAGACGACGCTCGCGCTCGTCGAGGTGATCTCCGCAGCGCTACCTGCGCCCGCACGCTTCGCCGCCGGGCACCCAGCCAAGCGCGTCTTCCAGGCGATCCGCATCGCCGTCAACGACGAGCTCGGGCAGCTCGATACCGCTCTGCCACTCGCCTGGGAGCTGCTCGCTCCGGGTGGCCGCCTGGCCGTGATCGCATTCCACTCGCTCGAGGACAGGCGCGTGAAGCAGTTCTTGGCGGCCCTCGCGACAGGCTGCACCTGCCCGCCCGACCTTCCGGTCTGCGTCTGCGGCGGCGAGCCGGAGGCCGAGCTGCCACGGCGGCGCGCGACATTCCCTAGTGCCGGCGAGCTCGCTACCAACCCCCGCGCGGCAAGCGCTCGCTTGCGCAGCGCGCGCAAGCTCGAGGGATCCGCATGAGCCCGCAAACGGCTGCCGCAGCGCGCGCCCGTGCTGTGGCACCCGCGCCGCTGCGCCAACCGATCGCTCCGCGACGCGTCTCCGGTCCGTCACGCCGGCCGCGCGCCGTGCAGGCACCCCGCGCGCAGCGGCGGCGCAACGCCTACGTCCGCATTCTCGACGCTCCGTTCCTCGACCGTCTGCTGCGCGGGCGCGTTTGGATCGGCATCGTCGCCTTCGCGCTGCTCGGCATCGTCGCGATGCAGGTCGCGATCCTGCGACTCGGGGCGAGCATCGGCGCGTCCGTGACAGAGATCCAAGCACTCCAGCAGAGCAATCAGAACACCGAGACCGCAATCGCGCGCCTCGAGCCCGGCGTCAACGTCGCCGGCGAGGCTGCCGCGCTCGGCATGGTCTACCCGCCGGCCGGCAACGTCGACTACCTGCGCTGGAACGCCGGCGATGCCCGGATCGGCGCCGACTCGATCACGGCTCCCACCGCCCCGGTCGTCAGCGCTGCTGCCCCAGGCCTGACAGCGCCGCTCAGCACGAGCTCTGCGACGTCCACGAGCGCTGCTTCCACCGGTTCGGCAGCGACAACGCCGACGACCCCGAGCCAGCAGGGTGGGACGACGAGCACGACCAATGCTGCGGGTGGCGCAGTGTCTGCGCCACCGGCTGACGCAGCGGCTGGGAGCACCGTCGGCGCCGGCGGCGGGAGCACGGCGCCCGGCGCAACAGGAGGCTAACCGGTGGCGCTCGCGCAGCGACGCCTGCGCCTTCTGTTCGCGTTCTTCGCCGGTCTGCTCGCGCTGGCCGCGCTACGCGCGGCTGACCTCGGCACGCTTCAGGGCTCGCACCTCAGCGCGCTTGCTGCCAGTAGCGAGGTACGCCTCCTGACTCAGCCGGCGATGCGCGGGGCGATCCTGGACAACACCGGGGCGGCACTCGCGCTGACCGAGCCGGGCGACGACATCGAGGCCTACCGCGTTCCGTTCCCGGGCAAGGCGGCCGCGAAGCTCGCGCCGCTCCTGCACCAGAACGTCGCAACACTCGAGCTGGCGCTCGAGAACCACCCCGACTTCCAATACCTTGCCCGCCAGGTCCCCGCAGCTACGGCGCAGCGCATCGCAGCACTCGGGATCGCCGGTATCTCCCTGGCGACCGACAACATCCGCTACTACCCGTTCGGCTCGCTTGCGGCCCAGGTGCTTGGTGGCGTCCATTCAAGCGGCGCCGGCGCCGGCGGTGTCGAGGCCGAGTACAACAGCCAGCTGTCCGGCTCGAGTGGCACGACGCGCGTCGTCTATGCCGGCGACGGCAAGCCGATCAGCGTCGACGTCCTGCGCCAGGCACGCGCCGGTCAAACGGTTCGCCTCACGATCGACGCGCCGCTCCAGCAGGAGGTCGAGTCGGTCCTTGCCACGGTTGGCAGGCGCTACACGCCGTTCAGCTCGACGGCGATCGTCTCGGACCCGAACACCGGCGCAGTGCTCGCGCTCGCCAACTGGCCGCGTGAGAACCTGAGCGATCCAGGTACGGGCCGCAACTCGACCGACAGCGCGATCGAGCTCAGCTACGAGCCGGGGTCGACGTTCAAGATCGTCGTCGTCGGCGGCGCCCTGGCGAGTGGCCTGGTCACGCCGAACACGCCGTTCCCGATCCCCGCCCAGCTCGAGTTCGACGGGCGCACGATCAACGACTCGACGCCGCACGGGGACGAGACGCTGACGACGACCGGAATCATCGGGCAGTCGAGCAACATCGGCGCCGTCGAGATCGGCCAGACGCTCGGCGCCACGCGCTTCTACGCCTGGACCAGACGCTTCGGCTTCGGCAGCCCGACCGGCATCGACCTCCCAGGCGAGCAGCAGGGAATCATCCCGCCGCTCTCCGAGTACAACAACTTCTCGATGGGCAACCTGCCATTCGGTCAGGGCGAGTCGGTCACGCCGATCCAGCTGGCGTCCGCCTACGGCGCGATCGCCGATGGCGGGATCCTGCGAACCCCATACGTCGTTGCGTCTGTCGGTGGAGCCCACACACACGAGCCCGCCGGACGGCGCATCCTCAGCCCGCAGATCGCGGCCGAGATGCGGACGATCCTCGAGGCGCCGCTCCAACCTGGCGGCACCGCCTCGGAGATATCGATCCCCGGGTACACCCTTGCCGGCAAGACGGGTACAGCAAACATCGCGATCGACGGCACCTACTCCCACACCAAGTATGTCGCGTCGTTCGTCGGCTTCGCGCCCGCCCAGGATCCGAAGGTGGAAGTCACCGTCGTCGTCGACCAGCCGCAGGACGGAGCCATCTACGGCACGGACGCTCCGGCGCACGCCTGGCAGGAGATCATGGGCTGGGCACTGCGCTACCTCGAGATCCCGCCGAGCTGAGGGCCGGTCCCTTCAGGGCACGTACCGGGACAGGCCTGAAACCGACCCCCGGTTCTAAACTCAGGCGTCGATGCTGCTTTCCGAGCTAAGCGAAGGCGCCCCACCGGTCAAGATCGCCGCGCTCGCTTACGACAGCCGTCAGGTCGCCCCGGGCACGCTGTTCTTCTGCGTCACGGGGCGCCAGAGCGACGGCCACGAGCATGCGCGTCAAGCCGTGGAGGCCGGTGCAGCGGCGCTCGTCGTCGAGCGCCCGCTCGGGCTCGGCGTGCCCGAGCTGCTCGTTCCGTCGGTTCGCGCGGCGATGGCGCCGCTTGCTGCCCGCTTCAACGGGGATCCGAGCGCCCGCCTGCGCGTCGTCGGGATCACCGGCACGAACGGCAAGACCACGACGACGTTCCTCGTCCGCGCGCTGCTCGAAGCGGCGGGCGAGCAGTGTGCGCTGCTGGGCACCGTGAAGTCGGTGATCGGGGGAGTCGATGGCGAGGTGATCCACACGACGCCGGAGGCGATCGACCTGCAGGCGTCGTTCGCAGCGATGCTCGCCGCGGGCGATACGGCGTGCGCGATCGAGGTCTCCTCGCACGCGCTCGAGCTCCATCGCGCCGACGCGATCCACTTCGCCGCCGCGGCGTTCACGAACCTGACCCAGGACCATCTCGACTTCCACCCGACGATGGAGGATTACTTCAGGGCCAAGCGGCGCCTCTTCGAGCTGGACCCCGGCGTTGCGGTCGTAAATGTCGACGACCCTTATGGCGCTCGTCTGAAGGCTGAGTTTCCCCAGGCGGTGACCGTTGCCCTGCGTGCGCCGGCCGACTACCACGCCGCCGAGCTGCGCAGCGGGATCGCTGAGGCACAGTTCATCGCCCAAACTCCGGACGGCGAGATCGAGATCAGGACGCGTCTTCCCGGAGCCTTCAATGCCGCGAACGCGATCGCTGCGATCGCCCTAGCCCATCAGCTCGGGGTCTCGCTCACGACGATCCAAGCTGCGCTGGAGAACGCGGCTCCCGCTCCGGGTCGCTTCCAAGCACTTGACGAGGGTCAGCCGTTCGCGGTTCTCGTCGACTACGCCCACACGCCCGACTCGCTCGAGAACGTCCTGCGAGCAGCCCGCGCGCTCACCGACCAGCACCTGATCTGCGTTTTCGGGTGCGGTGGTGACCGCGACAGGGGCAAGCGTCCCCAGATGGGTCGGATCGCTGCGGCACTCGCGGATGTCACCGTCGTGACCTCCGACAACCCACGCTCCGAGGCACCGGAGGCGATTGTCGAGGAGATCCTCGCCGGCGCGCGGCCGGCCGGCGCGCATACCGTCGAGGCGATCGTCGAGCGGCGCGCCGCGATCGCCCACGCGATCGAGCTGGCACGCCCCGGCGACGTGGTTGTGATCGCCGGTAAGGGTCACGAGCAAGGTCAGGAGTTCGCGGGCGGGCGCAAGATCCCGTTCGACGATGTCGCGGTCGCGCGCGAGCAGTTGCGCCCGGCCGCGCTCTCCGGCCGGTGAGGGACTGGACCCCGCAGCGCGTCGCGCAAGCGGCCGGCGGCAGGCTCGTCGCGAGTGGACCGCCGACCGAGGGTCCGCAGCGCGTCGTCATCGACTCGCGCGAGGTGGCGCCCGGAGATCTCTTCTTCGGGTTGGCCGGCGCACGGGACGATGGCGGACGCTTCGCGGCGAGAGCGCTCGAGGACGGCGCGTGGGGCGTCGTCGTCGGACCCCATTTCGCTTCGCGCATACCCGGCGGCGTCGTGATCGAAGCCCAGGACCCGCTGGCAGCGCTGCAGTCGCTTGCGCGCGCATGGCGTCGTGAGCTCGCAGCGCAGGTCGTCGGGATCACGGGCTCGACCGGCAAGACGACGACGAAGGACATCCTCGCCGCGCTCCTGGTCTCGCATCGGCGGACGGTGGCGAGCCCGCTCAACCTGAATACCGAGATCGGCCTGCCGCTGGCGATCCTCGCCGCCCCGCCCGGCACGGAGGTGCTCGTGCTCGAGCTCGCGATGCGCGGCGCCGGCCAGATCGCTGAGCTTGCGGCGGTCTGCGAGCCGAACGTCGGCGTGATCGTCAACATCGGACCGGCCCATCTCGAGCAGCTCGGGTCGCTCGCCGGCGTCGCAGCGGCAAAGGCGGAGCTGCTGGGAGCGCTGCCGCCCGACGGGACCGCAATCATTCCCGCCGATGAGCCACTGCTCGAGCCGCATCTCCACGACGCTCCAAATGTCGTCCGCTTCGGACCCGGCGGCCAGGTGAGCGTCGTCGGTGCCGGCGAGCAAGGCGTCGTGCTCGACGTCTTCGGCGAGCAGCTGCTGGTCGAGCCGGGCTTTCGCGCGCCACATCTGCTGAGCGATCTGTGTGCCGCGGTCGCCGCCGCGCACGCGCTCGGGGTACGCGTCGAGGGCGAGGTTGACGTGGAGCTGGCTCCGCTGCGTGGTGAGCGCGTCGAGCTGATCGGCGGCGTGACGTTGATCAACGACTGCTACAACGCGAACCCGCTGTCGATGCGCGCGGCGATCGCTGAGCTTGCCGCCGACGGGACAGCCGTCCGGCGTCTGGCGGTGATCGGTGACATGCTCGAGCTCGGCGCCGAGGCCGAGCAGTACCACCTCGAGCTGGGCGAGCTGGCAACCGACGCTCACGTCCTCGTGCTGATCACGGTCGGATCGCTCGCCGGGCTCGCGGCGGAGACCTACGTCGGCGGTGAGCATTTCCACGCCGCCGACGCGGACGAGGCGGCAGGCTTGCTCGCGCCGCTGCTGGCGCGTGGCGACGTGGTTCTGGTCAAGGGCTCGCGCGGTGTCGGCCTCGAGCGCGTAGCACTGCGGCTCGCACTGATGCGGGCGGGCACGTGATCGCGGCCGCGACCGCTGCGAGCGGCAGCCAGTTCGCGCGCGTGCTGATCGGTGGCACGTCCTCGCTGCTGATCTGCATCTTCCTCAGCCCGAAGTTCATCAGCTTCCTGCGCGTTCGCTCGTTCGGTCAGCAGGTGCGCGACGACGGTCCGGCGGGCCACCTGGTGAAGGCCGGCACCCCGACGATGGGCGGGATCATCATGCTGACCGCGCTCGCGGCGCCGTTCCTGATCCTCTCGCACTACAAGTGGAATGCCCTGATCGTCTTCTTCGTGACGCTTGCCTGCGCGTTCGTCGGCTTCCTCGACGACTACATGAAGATCGTCCGCCAGCGCTCGCTCGGTCTGCGCGCGCGGACGAAGCTCATCGCGCTGGCGCTGATCTCTGTCGGGCTCTGGCTGCTCGCCTTCCACAAGGCTGGGCTGACATCGGATTTCGACCTGCACATCACGGGCGGCGACATGATTCGCCTCGGCGTCTTCTACCCGTTGCTCGTCTACCTCTGCGTCGCCGGCACGACCAGTGGCGTCAACCTCGCCGATGGGCTCGACGGGCTCGCTGCAGGGTGTGCAGCGATCGTCCTGCTCGCGTACGTGCTGATCACGTCGATCACGCACGGGGACCAGGACCTCGCGGTGTTTGCGAGCTGCATGCTCGGTGTCAGCGTCGGCTTCCTTTGGTTCAACGCGTTCCCCGCGACGATCTTCATGGGCGACACCGGCTCTTTCGCGCTTGGCGGGGCGATCGCCGGCCTCGCGGTGATGACTCAAACCGAGGTGCTGTTGCTGCTGATCGGCGGGATCTTCGTGATCGAGGCGCTCTCGGTCCTGATCCAGGTCGTCTCCTTCCAGGCGTTCCGCAAGCGCGTCTTCATGATGGCGCCGATTCATCACCACTTCGAGCTCAAGGGCTGGTCGGAGACGAAGATCATCCTCCGCTTCTGGATCATCGCGTCGGTGGGTGCGGCGATTGGCTTCGTGATCTACCAGCACTCGATCTTCAAGTGAGGCCGCCGCTCCCTGCCGGTCCTTTCCTCGTGGTCGGGCTCGCGCGCTCCGGCGAGGCCGTGGCACGGGCGCTCAGCGCTCGCGGCGAGCGAGTCGTCGGCTACGACGCGAACGAGCACGGCGCCATCGACGGGGTCGAGGTGGTCATCGGTGGTGGGGGAGTCGAATTACTCGACGGCATCGGCTGTCTCGTCAAGAGTCCAGGCGTACCGCGCGAGGCGGCGGTGGTCGCGGCCGCGCTCGAACGCGGCATCACGGTCATCGGCGAGCTGGAGCTTGCCTGGCGCCTGCTGCCCGGGGAGCTGATCGCGGTCACCGGCACGAACGGCAAGACGACGACGGTCGAGCTGATCGGCCAGATCCATCGCGCGGCGGGGCTGCCGGTCGAGGTTGCCGGCAACGTCGGTCGTGCGCTCTCGCGCCTCTTGCTGGAGCCCCCTGAGGCCGGCGCGACGATCGTCTGCGAGACGTCTTCGTTCCAGCTCGAGGACACGCTCGCTTTCGCCCCGGATGCGGCCGTCCTGCTGAACCTCGCGGAGGACCACCTCGACCGCCACCACAGCTTCAATAGTTACAAGGAGGCGAAGCTGCGCGTGTTCGCAAACCAGCCGCCGGACGCGATCGCAGTCCTACCCGAGGAGCTTGCGCAGCTCGCCCCCGGCCCCGCGCGCAGCATCCTGTTCGGCACGAGCGAGCATTGCGCGCTGCGGCTCGAGCGTGAGGAGCTTCGCTGGCAGGGCGAGCGCCTGCTCGGGCTGAGCGAGCTGCGCATGCGCGCGCCTGTCGAGGACGCGATGGCCGCGGCGGCGGTCACGCTCGCGCGTGGCCTGTCGCTGGGTGCCGTCCACGATGCGCTCGTCGAGTTCCGCGGTGTCGCGCACCGCCTCGAGGAGGTCGCGATCGTCGATGGAGTCGCCTATGTGAACGACTCCAAAGCGACAAACGTCGCGAGCACGCTCGTCGCTCTAGGCGCCTTCGAGCAGGGGAGCGTGCTCCTGATCCTCGGCGGGCAGGGCAAGAGCCAGGACTTCTCACCACTGCGCGAAGCGGTCGCCGCGCGCGCCGCGCACACCTACTTGATCGGCGAGGACGCCGACCAGATCGCAGCCGCGCTCGATGATCTGCCGCTGACACACGCTGCAACTCTCGAGCGCGCCGTCGCGCTGGCCCGCGCCGCTGCCCAGCCCGGCAGCGTCATCCTGCTCAGCCCCGCCTGCGCCAGCTTCGACCAGTTCGCCAACTTCGAGGCGCGCGGCGACGCCTTCCGCAACCTCGTGACCGGGCAGGCCTAGCACGCGCCACGTAGAAACAGAACGCGATGGACAACGCCCTCGCGACTCCAGCTTCGAAGGCGGTGCGGCGCGGCGCAAAGCGCCGCGCCGCGCCCGCCGTAGAGCACTCGATGCTGCTGACCGCGACGCTCTGCCTGCTGGCGCTCGGCGCCGTGATGGTCTACAGCGCCTCCGCCCCGGCGCTGCTCTCCGGTGGCGGGAGCGGGACGAGCGAGCTCGTCAGCTTCGCCGGCTGGGGTCTGTTCGGCCTGCTTGCGATGGAGGTGGTCGCCCGGCGCGGGGTCGGGACGCTGCGCGCGATGACGGGTCCGCTGCTCGCGCTCGCGTTCGTCCTGCTGCTGGCGGTGCGGCTCCCGCACCTCGGCCATTCGACGAACGGCGCACAGCGCTGGATCGGTGCGGGTCCGTTCGAGTTCGAGCCATCCGAGCTGATGAAGCTGGCACTCGTGCTCTACGCCGCTCAGGTGCTCGCGGGCCGCAGCGGCAGCCGTGCGGCGCTGCCTGTGGCGCTCAAGCGGCTGGGCATCGTTGGTGGCGCCGCCGGCCTGCTCGTCATCAGCCAGCCGGATCTCGGTACGACGCTTGTCATCACCTTCACGCTCGCCGCAATGGTCGTCGCGGCGGGTGTGCCGCTGCGCTGGCTGGCCTACGCGGTCGTCCCCTGCGTCTGCCTCGTGCTCGTGTTCTCGATGCTCGAGCCGTACGCCGTCAACCGCCTCACCTCGTTCGTCAATCCCTGGGCACACGCGAGCGGCACCGGCTACCAGGCCGTCCAGGGACAGATCGCGATCGGCTCGGGTGGCCTGCTCGGGCGCGGCCCTGGTGGCGGCGTGACGAAGGACTTCTACCTGCCGAACGGCTCGACCGACTTCATCCTCGCGGTCATCGGCGAGGAGCTCGGGGTCGTCGGGATCGGCGCCGTTCTCTGCCTCTACGGGCTGCTGATCTATGCGGGGCTGCGCGTCGCACGCTCGGCCCGCGACTCGTATTCGCTGCTGCTCGCCGCGGGCGTGACCTCGCTGATCGCGGTGCAGGCGATCCTCAATGTCTTCGCTGTGCTGAGCTTGGCACCGCTGACCGGCGTGCCGCTTCCGTTCGTCTCCTACGGCTCGTCGAGCCAGCTCGTGATGCTCGTCTCGCTCGGGGCACTGCTCGCGATCTCGCGCGAGAGCGCCGTCGCCTTGCACCTGGTGGAGCGCACCCGTGAGCGAAACGAGCGACGATCCGGGAGTGGCAGCGCGAGCCCAGATAGCGATCGCGGCGGGTGGGACCGCGGGACACGTCATGCCGGCGCTGGCGATCGCCGACGCGCTGGTCACGCGCGGCGCTAGCGTCTTCTTCATTGGTGGCGAGCGCAGCGAGCGCGAGCTCGTGCCGGCAGCCGGCTACGAGCTCGAGCAGATCGACGTTCGCGGCCTTGACCGGCGCAACCCGCTGAAGGCCGGGGCGGCGCTCGCTCGTTCCGCGCGCGCTACCGGCGATGCTCGCGCCCTGCTGCGCGAGCATCGGACGACGGCGGTGCTCGGCGCCGGCGGCTACGTCGCCGGTCCGGTCGGCCTTGCCGCCGTCTCGCTGCGCCTGCCGCTGGTCCTCTGCGAGGCCGACAGCCACCTTGGGCTGACCAACCGCGCGCTCGCGCCATTGGCGCGCCGCGTCTGTCTTGCTTTCCCGCTCGAGGGTCGCGACGATCCGCGCTATGTCGTGACGGGACGCGCCGTGCCGGTGGCCCGTGCCGACCGCGGCAGCGCGCGGGAGCGCTACGGCCTCGAAGCCGACGAGCTGATGGTGCTCGTCTTCGGCGGATCGCTCGGGGCCCGCTCGATCAACCAGGCTGCGCTCGCAGGCCTCGACGGAGCGAGCTTTCGTGTCCTGCACGTCACCGGCACCCGTGATTGGCCGCAGCTGCGCGGGCGTGCCCGCAGCTCCCTCTACGAGCTCGTCGAGTACCTCGCGCCGGCCGACTTCGATGTCGCCCTGGCTGCCAGCGACCTCGTCGTCGGCCGCGCCGGCGGCTCGGTGTTCGAGATCGCGGCACACGGGCGCCCGGCGATCCTCGTTCCGTACCCGCACGCGACCGCCGACCACCAGAGCGGCAACGCCGCCTGGATGGCCGACGGCGGCGCTGCAGTCGTGATACCCGACGACGAGCTGAGCGGACCGCGCTTGGCGAGCGAGGTGGGACGCCTGATCGGCGACCCGGCGAGGCGCGCCGCGATGCGTCGCGCCTCGCGGGCGCTCGCACGCCCGGACGCCGCGCGCGCGATCGCTGCCGAGGTGCTGGCGGTGGCACATCCGTGAGCGACGCGAGCCCGTGGAAGGGACGCAGGCTGCACATGATCGGAGTCGGCGGTGCCGGTATGAGCGCGTACGCGCGCGCCGCACGCGCGCTCGGCGCATCCGTCACCGGCTCTGATCAGCGCGAGTCGCCGTTCGCCCGCGCGTTGCTCGCGGATGCCATCCTCGACCAGCTCCATGTCGGCCACGCGGCCGCGAACCTCCCGGCGGGAGATGACATCGAGGTCGTGTGCTCGAGCGCGATCCCGGTTGCGAACGTCGAGCGCGAGGCGGCGCTCGCACGCGGCCTGCGCGTCCTGACGCGTGCCGATCTGATTGGCGAGCTGAGCGCGCTGCGGCGCACGATCGCCGTCGCGGGCGCCCACGGCAAGACGACGACGGCGAGCATGATCGCGCTCGTGCTGGCGGCGGCCGGCCTTGATCCCGGCTACCTGATCGGTGGCGTTCTGCGCGACACGGGCCTCGGCGGCCATTGGGGCTCGGGTGACTGGCTCGTCGTCGAAGCCGACGAGTCCGATCGTTCGCTGCTCTCGCTGCACGTCGAGATCGCCGTGCTGTGCAATGTCGAGCTCGACCACCACGACAGGTTCGGGTCGTTGCGCGAGCTCGAGGATGTCTACCGGGAGTTTCTGGCGGGCGCTCCATGCGCGGTGATCTTGGATCGACCAGAGCTGCTCGCGTTGCGCGACGGACCGCTCGTGAGCTACGACGCGGCGCCTGAGCTGATCGCCGGAGGCTCGCGGTTCGACTTCGCCGGAACCCGGATCGAGCTGGCTGTGCCCGGCGTCCACAACGCGCGCAACGCCGCTGCCGCGCTCGCGGTCGCGCAGGTTGTCGGCGTCCCGCTCGAGGTCGCCGCCGGCGCACTTGCGCGGTTCAGCGGCGCCGGACGGCGCTTCGAGCGCCTCGGGTCGAGCGCGAGCGGGGCTGAGGTCTACGACGACTACGCGCACCATCCGACCGAGCTTGCGGCGACGCTCGCCGCCGCACGCACGCTCGCCCCGAAGCGGCTGATCGCTGCGTTCCAGCCACACCTCTACTCGCGTACTCGCGCTCTCGCACGCGAGTTCGGCGCGGCGCTTGCCAGCGCGGACGTGGCCGCCGTGCTCGACGTCTATCCGGCACGCGAGCTCGCTGCCGACTTCCCCGGTGTCAGCGGTCTGCTCGTCGCGCGGGCTGCGGCCGACGCCGCCGGCGGCAAACCCGTCTACTGGGTCCCGCAGCGCGATCTCGCACTCCTGGTGCTGCGCGAGCTGCTCGCACCCGGCGACCTGCTCGTGGTGATGGGCGCGGGCGACATCGACGCGCTCGGACGGGACCTGGCCGATGGTTGAGTTGCACCACGACTTTCCGCTTGCCCGCATGACGACGGTTCGCACCGGCGGCAACGCCGAGCACTTCGCGCAGGCGCGCACGCTCGGCGAGCTCGTCGAGTTGCTCGAGCTGGCGCGCCGTGAGCAGTACGGGCCGCCACAGCTGATCGGCTCGGGCTCGAACCTGCTCGTCGCCGACGCCGGCGTGCCGGGGCTCGTCGTCCATCTTGCGGGCCAGCTCTCGCGGATCACGCCGCTCGCCGACGGGCTCGAATGCGGTGGCGGGGCGCGCCTGCCGACGCTCGCGGCGCGGGCCGCCGCGGCTGGCCTCGCCGGCATCGAGTTCGCCGTGAACATACCCGGCACTGTCGGCGGCGCCGTGCGGATGAACGCCAATGCCTATGGTGGTGCGCTCGCCGAGGTGCTCGCTTGGGTCGAGGTCCTCAGCACCGACGGTCTCGTGCGGCGCACGCCAGATCAGCTCGGCTTCGGCTACCGCAGCTCGAACCTCGCCCCGGGGGAGATCGTGACGGCCGCTCGCTTCGCGCTCGGCACGGCAGCCCCCGAGACGGTGCGCGCGACGCTCGCGCAGCTCCGCTCGCAGCGGCATGCAGCGCAGCCGAAAGGGATCAAGACGTTCGGCTCGACGTTCAAGAACCCGCCCGGCGAGACAGCCGGTCAGCTGCTCGCGGCCGTCGGCGCCGTCGAGTTGCGCGTCGGCGGGGCGCGGCTCTCGCCCAAGCATGCGAACTTCGTCGAGAACGCCGGTGGGGCGAGCACCGCCGACATCGTCGCCCTGATGGCAGCGGCGCGCGAGCTCGTGCTCGACGCGCGTGGGATCGCACTCGATCGCGAGGTCCAGGCGCTCGGTCCCGTGATCTTCCCGTGGGAGGCAACCAGCGCGTCGGGGTAGGGGTTTGCGCCCCGAGCGCGAAACCCGAGAGCTGTGATCTTGCGTTACAAGCTTGCCGGCGTCCTGCTGGCGGCTCTCGCGGGCTACGGAGCGTGGCTCGGCCTGCTGCGTACGCTGCCGCTGTTCGAGGTGCAGACCGTCACGATCAGCGGCCTGCCCGGAAATGCGGCGCCGCAGATCGCTTCGACGTTGGCGCTGACTGCGCGCGAGATGACGACCACAGACTTCTCGACGGCGCGGCTACGCGACGCCGTTGCCGGCTACAACACGATCGAGTCGGTTCGTGCGAGCACTCAGTTCCCGCACGGCGCGAAGATCGCGGTAGTCGAACGTCGCCCGCTCGTCCGTCTCATCTATGGCGGCGGGACCGTCGCGGTCGCGGCCGACGACCTCGTCCTGGCGGACGTCGATCCGTCGCACTCGCTGCCGCTGGTGCGGGCGGTCGATCCACCGGTCGCGGGACGCGTGACCGACTCACTCGACCGGGCCGAGATCGCTTTGCTCGCTGCAGCGCCAGCCGTGTTGCGTCGCCAGGTCTTCGCGGTCAGGCAGACGAGCGAGGGCTTGACGGTGCGCTTGCGTGGCGGTCCGCTCGTCTACTTCGGCGACTCGCTGCTGCCGCACGCGAAGTGGGACGCCACCGCCGCGGTCCTCGCGAGCGGGACAGCGCGGGGCGCGCGCTACATCGATGTCTCGCTGCCGTCGCGCCCTGCGGCAGCGGTGGATGACCCGGCCACCAGCACGCTGAGCGCCGGCGCAACCGCTCCCTCGACGGGTGCGCAACTACCCTGAGCGCCGGCGCAACCGCTCCCTCGACGGGTGCGCGACTACCCTGAGCGCGGCCTCAAGCTCCACTTTAGGATGATCCACAGAAGTCGATGAATCACTTGAGAGTTGAGACTTTTTCGATCTGCAACGATCCTTGCGCCTCGTCCGTGGCGTTGACAGGCAAAGGACCCCTGCATAACGTGGCTTTCTGGCGCCGTCTCTTTTGGCGCACAAAACCCTTCATTCCTGGTCGAGCCTAAGAAAACGAGATGGACGGCGGTAACTACCTCGCGGTCATAAAGGTCGTCGGTGTCGGCGGCGCGGGCACGAACGCGGTCAGCCGGATGGTTGACGCGGGCCTGCGCGGCGTCGAGTTCATCGCGACCAACACCGACTCGCAGTCGCTGCAGTCGGCCGACGCCGATGTGAAGATCAACATCGGTGCGGACCTGACGCACGGCCTCGGCGCGGGCGCCAATCCGGAGACCGGCTTCGGTGCCGCCTCCGAGTCCCGCGACGAGATCAAGGAAGCCCTCAAGGGCGCTGACATGGTGTTCGTCACCGCGGGGCAGGGCGGCGGTACCGGCACCGGTGCATCGCCCGTGATCGCCGAGATCGCCAAGAAGGAGATCGGCGCGCTGACGATCGGCATCGTCACCCGCCCGTTCGACTTCGAGGGGACGCACCGGATGCGCCAGGCCGAGGAGGGCATCCGCCGGCTGCGCGACCAGGTTGACGCGCTGATCGTGATCCCGAACGAGCGCCTGCTGACGATCGTCGAGAAGAAGACGACGATGGTCGAAGCGTTCAAGGTTGCCGACAACGTCCTGCGCTACGGCGTCCAGGGCATTACCGATCTCGTCACCGTCCCCGGCCTGATCAACCTCGACTTCGCCGACGTCCGCACGATCATGACCGGCGCCGGAACGGCGATGATGGGCATGGGCACCGGCGTCGGCGAGGGCCGCGCAAGCGATGCGGCGCAGGCGGCGATCGCCTCGCCCTTGATCGACGAGGACATCCAGGGCGCGACCGGCATCGTCATCAACATCACCGGTCCGCGCGACCTCGGTCTGTTCGAGGTCGACGAGGCGGCCGAGATCGTTCAAGCCGCCGCAGATCCGGACGCGAACATCATCTTCGGCGCCGTGATCGACGAGCAGCGCGGTGAGGAGGTCACGGTGACTGTCATCGGCACCGGCTTCGCGCCGCCACCCGAAGCGCGTCTGCGCACGCCGCGCCGCGAGCCCTCGCTCGGTCCGACACCACGCGACCGGCCACCGCGCGAACGCGAACGCCCGCGCACCGATCGTCCCCAGCGCGACCGGCCCCGCCCGGCCGACCGCTCCTCGCTCGAGATCCGCGACGAGGACATCGACGTTCCGCCGTTCCTGCGCTGACGGCTGCCGCGGCCGCCTTTGGCGGCCGTCCTCGCCGGGCTCAGTGCGCGGGATCTGTGGCGGGCGCGCGTGCTCGGGCGCGGCGCGGTCGAGGATGTAGCCTTGGGTCGTGAGCGTATCGACCGCTGCGACACCGCTGAAGCGGACCTCGCTTTATGAGGCGCATGTGGCGGCCGGCGCGCGGCTCGTTCCGTTCGCCGGCTGGGAGATGCCGGTCCAGTACGAGGGAGTCATCGCCGAGCATCGCGCGGTGCGTGAATCGGTCGGGATGTTCGACGTCTCGCACATGGGGCAGATCGAGACGAACGGACCTGAGGCGCTCGCGCTGCTCCAGCGACTGTGCTCGAACGACGTCTCGCGGATCGATCTCGGCGGCGCGCAGTACAGCGTCTTGTGCCGTGAGGACGGCGGCGTGCTCGACGACCTCTTCACCTACCGGCTCGACCCGCAGCGCTACCTGACGGTTACGAACGCCGCGAACCACGAGCAGGACCTCGCCTGGTTTCGCGAGCACGGAGACGGCTTCGATGCGCAGATCATCGACCGGGCGCCCGACTACGCGATGCTCGCCGTCCAGGGCCCGCTGGCGCGCGAGATCGTCCAGGCGGTCGCGAACGCTCCACTCCCTGCCCGGATGACTGTCGGTACGCGCATCATCGACGGCGTGCAGGCGCTGGTCGCCGGCACCGGGTACACGGGCGAGGACGGCGTCGAGCTGCTCGTTGCGCCGGAGCAGGCGCGGTCTGTCTGGGACGCTTTGCGCCGGCGTGGCGCTCGCCCCGCGGGTCTTGCGGCCCGGGACACGCTGCGGACCGAGGTCTGTTACCACCTCTACGGCAACGACCTCTCGACCGAGCACGGGCCGATCGAGGCTGGTCTCGGTTGGTGCTGCAAGGAGGAGACCGGCTTCATCGGCGCCGATGCGGTGCGCGCCGCGCGCGCGAGCACGCCGCCGCAGCAGCTTGTTCCGTTCGTGCTCACGGGGCCCGGCGTCGCGCGGCCCGGCGACCGCGTCGTCGGCGGCGGTACGGTCACCAGTGGGACGTTCTCGCCATGCCTCGAGCTCGGGATCGGGATGGCCTACCTGCCGACCGAGCATGCAGCTGTCGGGACCGAGTTCACGATCGACGTGCGCGGCAAGGAGCGGTCCGCCCGCACCGCGAAGCGGCCGCTCTACAGGCGCTCAGACGGTGCGCCGCGCAGAGCGTTAGGCTGAGGACAGCGATGGCCGAGGCCTCATATCCAAGTGACTTGCTCTACCACCCGGAGCACGACTGGGCGCGGCTCGACGGGGACGTCGCCACGTTCGGGTTGACCTGGCATGCGCAGGACGCGCTCGGGGACATCGTCTTCGTCGATCCGCCGGCAGTCGGTGCGCAGCTGAGCGCGAACCAGCCCTACACCGAGGTCGAGTCCGTCAAGGCCGTCTCGGACGTATTCGCACCGCTCTCGGGCGAAGTGATCGAGGTCAATCAGCGGCTTTCGGATAGTCCCGAGCTGATCAATGAAGACCCGTACGGCGACGGGTGGCTGTTGAAGGTCCGGATCGCCGACGCGAGCGAAACGAGCGGATTGCTCGAGCGCGACGCGTACGTAGCGACGCTCGACGAATGACGCGCTACACCGCCGTCACCGACGCCGACCGCCAAGCGATGCTCGAGGCGATCGGGGTCGCGAGCGTCGACGAGCTGTTCGCCGGGATTCCGCAGGAGGTGCGCGCCGCCGCGCCGCTGGACCTGCCAGACGGGCTCGGCGAGGCGGAGGTCTACGCGCACCTGCGCGAGCTGGCGGCGCGCAACACCTCGGTCGAGGACGAGATCTCGTTCCTCGGCGCCGGCATGTATGACCACTACGTCCCGGCGCTGATCGACATGTTGATGTCGCGATCAGAGTTCCTCACGCCCTACACGCCGTATCAGCCCGAGATCTCCCAGGGTGGCCTGCAGGTGATGTTCGAATACCAGACTGCGATCTGCGAGCTGACCGGGCTCGAGGTCTCGAACGCCTCCGTCTACGAGGGACCGTCCGCGCTCGCCGCCGCCGCCTACCTCGCGAAGCTGACGAACGGCCGCTCGCGCTTCGTGATCTCCCGGGCCGTTCACCCGCACGCTCGCGAGACGCTGGTCACGCTTTGCGCCGGCTACGGCATGAGCGTCAGCGAGGTCCCGGTCATCGACGGCGTGACCGACCTCGCTGCCTGGACAAGCGCGATCGACGAGGACGTGAGCGCGGTGTTCGTATCGCAGCCAAACTTCCTCGGCGCGGTCGAGGACCTCGGGCCGCTGATCGAGGCTGCCCGTTCGCACGGCGCCCTCGTGGTCTGTAGCGCCGACCCGCTGACGCTCGGGATCCTCGAGGCTCCCGGCGTGCTTGGCGTCGACGTCTGCGTCGGTGAGGGGCAGACGCTCGGCAACCGGCTCGACTTCGGCGGCCCGTCGTTCGGCTTCTTCGCCGCGCGCGAGGAGCACGTGCGGCGAATGCCGGGACGGATCGCCGGCGAGACCGCCGACGTCGACGGGCGGCGTGGATTCGTGTTGACGCTGCAGACGCGCGAGCAGCACATCCGCCGCGAGAAGGCGACGTCCAACATCTGCACGTCGCAGGCGCTGAATGCGCTCGCCGGGGTCGTCTACCTCTCCTGGCTTGGGCGCGAAGGCCTCGTCGAGCTCGGCGAGCTGCTCGCGGCGCGCACCGCTTACGCGCGCGAGAAGCTCGCCGCGCTCGATGGCGTCAGCCTGCTGCACGACCAGCCGGTCGTACGCGAGTTCGCGATCTCGCTCGGGGTCCCTGATCTGGCAGCCGTGCGCCGCGTGATCGCCCGCTGCGCGGTCGATCACGTGAACCCGGGGCACCCGCTCGCGATCGACTACCCCGAGTACCGCGACGGACTCCTCGTTGCCGTGACCGAGCAACGCAGCCGCGCCGACATCGACCAGCTCGCCGAGGTCCTCGGCCGCGCGCTGGCCACCGAGCGCGCTGCCGCCGAGACCCCGAGCGGGGGAGCCGAGGCGTAGCAATGGACCACGAGACGGCAATGCAGCGCGACCGCGCGGTGACGATCTTCGAGAAGGGCCAGGCGGGGCGTCGCGCCTTCTCGGCGCCCGCAATCGACGTTCCTGAGCGCTCGCTCGACGAGCTCATCCCGGCGCGCCTGCGCCGCAAATCGCCGGCGCGATTGCCGCAGGTCTCCGAGCCCGAGCTGGTCCGTCACTACGTGAAGCTCTCGCGACGCAACTTCGACCTCGATACGGGCTTCTACCCGCTCGGCTCGTGCACGATGAAGCACAACCCACGTCTGCACGAGCGCGTCGCCGGCCTCCCGGGCCATGCGCGCCTGCACCCGCTCCAGGATCCGGCGCGCGCCCAGGGCGCGCTCGCGCTGATGTGGGGACTCGAGCGCGCGCTCTCAGAGCTGGCGGGGCTCCCGCACGTCTCGCTGCAACCCTCCGCCGGCTCTCACGGTGAGCTCGCAGGCGTTCTCCTGACCCGCGCCTACCATGCCGAGCACGGTGAGCAGCGCCGCACGGTGCTGACACCCGATACCGCTCACGGGACGAACCCGGCGACCGTAACGATGGCGGGCTACGAGGTCGTCAAGGTCGGTACGAACGCCGAGGGCGGCGTCGATCTCGACGACCTGCGGGCGAAGGCCGACCGCGACACCGCCTGCCTGATGCTGACCAACCCGAACACGCTTGGCCTGTTCGATCCGAACATCGCGGAGATCGTGCGGATCGTTCACGACGTCGGCGCCACCGCCTACTACGACGGCGCCAACCTCAACGCGATCATGGGCATCTCGCGTCCCGGTGACATGGGCTTCGACATCGTCCACTTCAACCTGCACAAGTCGTTCACGCAGCCGCACGGTGGCGGCGGTCCCGGCTCCGGGCCGATCGCGGTCTCCGAGCGGATCGCGCCCTTCCTGCCGCGCCCGGTGATCGTGCGCCGCGGCGGGGATGGGACCAACGGCTCGGGCCGCGAGTTCGACCTCGACTATGACCGGCCGAAGTCGATCGGGCGCCTGCGCGGCTTCCAGGGCAACTACGGCTGCTTCGTCCGCGCCTACGCCTACATCTGCTCGCTGGGCGCCGCCGGCTTGCGCGACGCGTCAGAGACCGCGGTGCTGAACGCGAACTACCTGCTCGCGCGCTTGCGCCAGCTCGGCGTCACCGAGCTGCTGCCGCCCGCCTATGACCGCATCTGCATGCACGAGTTCGCGCTGACCGGCGGGCCGATGAAGCACGAGCTGGGGATCCGCACGCTCGACCTCGCAAAGCGCCTGCTCGATCATGGCTACCACCCTCCGACCGTCTACTTCCCGCTGCTCGTCGACGAAGCGCTGCTCGTCGAGCCCACGGAGACCGAGACCAAGGAGACGCTCGACGCGTTCGCGCAGGCCGTCGCGGATGTCCTGCGCGAGGCCCGCGAGGATCCGGAGATCGCCCGCAACGCTCCCTACACCACTCCGGTCCGCCGCCTCGATGAGGCCGGCGCGGCCAAGCACCCCGTCCTGCGCCAAGCGCTCTAGGACGCTCCCGATAGCCTGCAGCCAATGCGGATCTTCTCCGGCATCCAGCCGACCGGGCGTAAGCACCTCGGTAACTACATCGGCGCGATCGTGCAATACGTCGCCGGCCAGGGTCGCGGCGAGGCGATCTACTGCATCGTCGATCTGCACGCGCTGACCGTGCCATTCGAGCCGGCGGAGCTTCCGGAGCTCGTCTACGACACGACAGCGATCCTGCTTGCCGCGGGGCTCGACCCGGAGCGCTGCATCCTCTTCCGCCAGAGCGATGTGCGCGAGCACAGCGAGCTGACCTGGCTGCTCACCGCGGTGACCGCGAAGGGTGACCTCGAGCGGATGACGCAGTACAAGGACAAGTCCGCCAAGCAGCGCGAGCTCGTCACGGCGGGACTCTTCTTCTACCCGGTGCTGATGGCCGCCGACGTGCTCGCCTACCGCGCCGACGAGGTACCGGTCGGCGACGATCAGCGCCAGCACCTCGAGCTGATGCGCGACATCGCGATCCGCTTCAACTCGCGTTTCGGTGAGCAGCTCGTCGTGCCCGACGCGCGGATCCCCGAGGTCGGTGCCCGGATCATGGATCTGCAGGATCCGACGAGCAAGATGTCGACGACGAACGCGAGCGAGGAGGGGACGATCTACGTTCTCGACGAGCCCGCCCAGATCGAGCGCAAGTTCAAGCGCGCGGTGACCGATTCGGGCAGCGGCATCCGGCGCGCCGAGGACAAGCCGGGAATCTCGAACCTGATCGACATTCTCGCCGCGGTCCGCGAGGTCACCCCCGAGCAGGTGGAGCGCGACTTCGACGGATCGGGCTACGGCGACTTCAAGGCCGCGGTCGCCGCCGCGGTGATCGACTATCTGGCACCGGTGCGTGAGCGCTACAGCGAGCTGCGCCCCGATCGGGCCGCGCTCGAGTCGATTCTCGCCGGCGGGGCGCAGCGTGCCCGGGCGATCGCCTCCGAGACCGTGGCCGATGTTCGCACCGCGATGGGTGTCGGGCCACCGCGCTAGCGTTCGCGCATGCGCGTCGCCGAGCTCGAGTTCGACCTCGACGTATTCAGTGGTCCGTTCGACCTGCTGCTTACGCTGATCCTCCGCGCCGAGGTCGACCTGCGCGAGGTCGCGCTCGCCGAGGTCGTGATCAGCTACATCGACCACCTCGAGGCGCGCGGCGAGCTCGACCTCGAGGCGACGACCGAGTTCATCGTGCTGGTAGCCGCACTGCTCGAGCTCAAGTCGCGGCTGCTGCTGCCGGGTGAGGAGCTCGACGAGCTGATCGAGCTGGAGCCGGGGGAGGCGGCGCAGGAGCTGCTGGCGCGGCTGCTCGAGGCGCGCCGCTACCGCTCTGCAGCAGATCACCTCGCGGAGCGACTCGCGCACGCGCCCGCCGTCCGCTATCGCGAAGCGCCGCTCCCGCCGCACCTGCGCCGTGCCGATCTCGAGGATGCGCCGGCCGGGCTGTGGGCCCGGGACGACCTCGGTCGCGCGATCAGCGGGCTGCTTGCGCACCCGCCGCGACTCGACCTGCGCCACGTGCTGGTTGCGCGCGTCAGCGTCGCCGAGCGGATCGCCCACCTGCGGCGCCTGCTGGGCAAGGTCGCCGAGCTGAGCTTTGACGACGCGGTCGCCGGTGCCGACAGGATGACCGTCGCCGTGACGCTCTTCGCGCTGCTCGAGCTCTACAAGCGTGGTGAGGCAAGCTGGGACCAGTCCGAGCCGTTCGGCGCGATCACGGTCCGCGCGCAAGAGCGCGCCACCGTCGGGGCGCGTGCTCGATGAGCGAGCTCGCACGCAAGCTCGAGGCCCTGCTGTTCCTCTCCAGCGAGCCGGTCGGCGCGGGCGAGCTCGCGGAGGCGACCGGCGCCGGCGCCGAGGATGTGGCGGCGGCACTCGCGGAGCTGGGCGAGTCTTTCGCACCCGGCCGGCGCGGTCTGCTGCTGCGCGAGGTCGCGGGTGGCTACGCGCTCGCCAGTGACCCGCTCGCCGAGGACGCCGCCCGCGCCCTGCTCGGCCGCCCGCGTCACGGCGTCCTGACGCCCGCGCAGCTCGAGACGCTGGCGATCGTTGCCTACCTGCAGCCGGTCTCGCGGCCGGAGATCGCGCGGATCCGCGGCGTCAACGCGGAGTCGCCGGTCGCGACACTGCTCGACCGCGGCCTCGTCACAGAAAGCGGCCGCTCCGAGTTCGGCGCAGTGCTCTACCGGACGACGCCACTGTTCCTCAAGCTGTTTGACCTCGCGTCGCTCGAAGAGCTTCCAGACCCCTCGCGGTGGGATCCGACCCCCGAGGAGGAGGGCGAGCTGCGCGATCGCCTGCTCGCCGCGGGGGACGCACGCTCGGGCGTCGTCGCAGACTGAGCGCGCCGCGGCGCGCTTGTTATCCAAGACGCAACATCCTCGCCTGTGGCGCCGCGTATTTTGTGGCTCTAAGCAGGCATTTTCTGCGTTCGCCAATGGCCGCCGCGCACATCGACCTGACGGACGGACGCCGGCTCAGCTACGTTGAGACCGGTCCACGGACCGGCATCCCGGTCATCGCGTGCCATGGTGCGATCGGCACGTCGCTCGGCCGCTCTGCCGGGCTCGAGGCGATCACAGCGGATCTCGGCGTGCGACACATCGGCGTCAGCCGCCCGGGGTTCGCCAGCTCCGACCCGGCGCCCGGGCGCAGCGTGATCAGCTTCGCCGCGGACATCCGCGAGCTCGCCGATGCGCTCGGGCTTGCGCGCTTCGCGGTGGTTGGCGTGTCCGCCGGTGGCCCGTACGCGCTGGGTGTCGGCCACGCGCTCCCTGACCGCGTCTCGCGCGTCGCTGTGTGCAGTTCGCTCTCGCCGCTGTGTGCACCGCACGCGACCCCGGGCCTCGCGCTTCGCAATCGCCTCGGGCTGCGCCTGCTCGCGCGCGAGCCGCGGCTATGCGCCGCGGTCGGCGACAGGCTCGCGCCGATCATTCATCGCCATCCGGGCCTGCTGGCGTTGATCGTGCGAGCCGGGGCGGCGCGCGACGAGCGAGCGGCGATCAGCGATTGTGACGAGCGCGAGGCAGTCTTCGCGAGCTTCCTCGAAGCCACCGCGAGAGGAGCTCGCGGCATCATCGACGACTACCTGACGTGCATCCGGCCGTGGGGCTTCTCACCCGGCGGCGTCCAGCCGGAAGTCGACCTCTGGCACGGCGTGGTCGATCCGCTCGTGCCGATCGACCACGCGCTCGCGCTCGCGGCGGCCCTGCCGCGCTGCCGCGTCTTCTTCGGCGCCGACGAGGGCCACCACTTCTTCCGCAGACGCCTGAGCGCGATTCTCGCAAAGCTCGTGAGCGTGAGTCAGCCAGGCCAGCTACGTCCCGCCGAGAGTGGGTCGCCGCTTGCCCAGCGGGCACGCACCGCGCGCCGCTAGCAGCGCGCGCAGACTCCGAGGGGTCGGCGTCCGGGAGCCGGGCTTGTCGTGTCGCCGTTTGTGCTTGCGGAGCTCGACTACCTCCTGGCGAGCCGCGGCACCACGCAGGCGGAGCTTGCCGCGCTGGCCCCTACGTCGTCGCCGCGAGCTGCCCGCACGCGGCGGCGATGTCGCGTCCGCGCGTGAGGCGGACGGTGACGCGCACGCCACGGCCCTCGAGCACGGCGCGGAAGGCGGCGATCGCTTCGCGGCTCGACCCGCGATACGGCGAGTCGGTCGGGTTGTAGGGGATCAGGTTGACCTTGAACGCTTCCCGCGGCGAAAGCAGCCGGGCGAGCGCGAGCGCCTGCTCGTAGCGGTCGTTGACGGCGGCGAGCATCACGTACTCGACGAAGACGGTCCGCCGCGTCGCCGCGTAGTGGGCGCGGCAAGCGTCGAGCACGTCGGCGAGCGGGTAGCGCTCGTTGACCGCCATCAGCTCGCTGCGCAGCGCGTCCTCTGGCGCGTGCAGCGAGAGCGCCAGGCGCACCGGCACACCGGACTGCGTCAGCCGCTCGATGCCCGGGATCCAGCCGACCGTCGAGATCGCCGTCCGGCGGTTGGTGATCCCGAGCGCCGGCAGCAGCTCGCAGGCGCCGAGCACAGCATCGAGGTTCATCATCGGCTCGCCCATGCCCATGAAGACCGCGTGATCGACGCGACCGGCGCGTCGGAAGTGAAGCGCCTGGTCGACGATCTCGTCCCGCGTAAGGTTGCGTGCGAAGCGCATCCGGCCGGTCGCGCAGAAGCTGCACGTCAGCGGGCAGCCGGACTGCGAGGACAGGCACAGCGAGCGGCGCCCGTCGTGGTAGCGCATCGAGACCGTTTCCACGGCGTGGCCCTCGCGCGTGCGCAGGAGCGCCTTCACGGTGGCGTCGCGAGAGCGCTCCTCGCGCTCGAGCCGGAGCGTCGAGAGCGGCACCTGCTCCTCGAGCAGCGCGCGCAGCGCTGCCGGGAGGTCGCTCATCTCGCCATAGGAGCCGACGCCGCGCGCAACCCAGGACCACACCTGCTCGTGGCGATAGCGCGGCTCGCCGCGTTCTTCAAGCGTCCTGTCGAGCAGGTCCAAGTCCATCCGCCTATGGTTGCAGCCGGATGCGGCTTGCCAAGTACCTGGCGCACGCCGGCGTCGCATCGCGGCGCGGCGCCACCGAGATCGTGCGCTCCGGGCGCGTACGCGTGGACGGCGCGGTCGAGCTTGACCCTGCGCGCGAGATCGAGGCTCAAACGATCGAGCTCGACGGTGTTGCGCTCGCCGGTCCGGAGGAGCTCGTCGTCTACGCGCTCAACAAGCCGGCGGGTGTCGTCTCGACGGCCCGCGACGGCCACGGGCGCCGGACCGTCGTCGAGCTGATTGCGCAGGAGTCACGCCGCCTCTACCCGGTCGGTCGCCTCGACGCGCAGACCACGGGCCTGATCCTGCTGACCAACGACGGCGAGCTCGCGAACCTCCTGACTCACCCGCGCTACGAGGTTGCCAAGACCTATCGCGCAACCGTCGCGGGCGGCCCCGTCGTGCCGCAAGCGCTTGACGCGCTGCGCTCAGGGATCGAGCTCGACGACGGTCGCACCGCTCCTGCGCGCGCCCGCCTGCTCGCGCCGGGGGTGATCGAGCTCGAGCTGCGCGAGGGTCGCAAGCGCCAGGTGCGACGGATGTGCGAGGCGATCGGCCACCCGGTCACGGCACTCGAGCGCGTCCGCTTCGGATCGCTCGAGCTCGGCAGCCTCGCGCCGGGCGCGCACCGTCGCCTCAGCGACGCCGAGCTCGAGGCCCTGCGCCAAGCGCCCCGCAATCGCTAGTCCGCCAGCGCGTCGAGCTTGGCCACCTCTTCAGCGCTCAGCTCGAAGCCGAACACGTCGATGTTCTCGGCGATCCGGTCGCGATTCGCCGACTTCGGCAGGACCACCGTGCCTTTTTGCAACGCCCAGCGCAGCATCACCTGCGCCGGTGTGCGTCCGTGGCTCTGCGCGATCGCTCCGAGGTGTGCATCCCCGAGCCGCTTGCCGCGCGTCAGCGGACTGTAGGCCTGCACAACGATCCCCTTGCGCAGGCAGAAGTCGAGGTTCGCGGCGCCGTAGCCGAACGGCGAGAACTTCACCTGATTGACGACCGGCGCGACAGTCGCGACATCGAGCACGGCACGCAGCTGCGCGGGCGAGTAATTACTGACGCCGATCGAGCGCGCGCCACCGTGCTCATAGAGCCGCTCCATCGTCTTCCACATCCGCTTCACGGCACCCGGCACGGGCCAGTGCACCAGGTAGAGGTCGACATAGTCGAGGCCGAGCAGGCGCAGGCTGTTCGCCAGCACCTTCTCGGCGCGTGGCATGTCGGTCGGCCAGAGCTTCGTCGTC
Source organism: Solirubrobacteraceae bacterium (assembly GCA_050010595.1). Taxonomy (GTDB): domain Bacteria; phylum Actinomycetota; class Thermoleophilia; order Solirubrobacterales; family Solirubrobacteraceae; genus Palsa-513. The sequence goes on along the minus strand of JBEKKS010000015.1, from coordinate 26,265 downwards.
ACCCACACGTCCTCCCGCGGGATGCCGCTGCGCCGGACTCCCTCGCCGACGCCCCGCTCGTTGCCGTAGTACTTCGCGGTGTCGATGTGACGGTATCCGGCCTGCAGCGCCCAGCTGACAGCGTCGATCGTCGGCTGGCCGTCGGCGATCTGCCAGACACCGAGTCCGACGGTAGGCATCTCCATCCCATTGCTCAGCCGGGCTGTTGGTGTCGGCATCGAGCATCTAGTCTGCCACCGATGAACGGGGAGCACCGTCTTTTTGCCTTGCGTGGCGCAACCAGCGTCACGACCAACACCGAGCCGGCGATCCTCGACGCGACCGAGCTGCTGGTGCGCGAGCTGATCGAGCGCAATGCCCTCGAGATCGACCTGATCGTCAGCTGCATCTTCACTGTCACCGGCGATCTCGATGCGGCTTTTCCGGCCGTCGCGGCGCGGCGCCTCGGACTGGATCGTGTGCCGCTGCTGTGCGCGCGTGAGATCGACGTCCCGGGAGCGCTGCAGTCGGTGATCCGCGTCCTGATCCACTACTACGCGCCGCCGGACCACATTGCGCGCCACGTCTACCTGGGGGAGGCGCGCAGCCTGCGTGCCGACCTCGATGCCGCACAATAGGCCTGTGCACCGCTCGGCAATCACGGCACACCCAGCGCGGCTCCGGATGACCGCCAGGCCGCGTGGGCGGAACTCGCGCTGCGCGCGCCGAAATTACCGGGCGGCGCACTAGTGGCGCTCGAGTTTGCCCCAGCCGTGAAGCGCATCCCGGTCTACCCGGCCGGCGCGGGCTACGCGCAGACCGGGCCGCTCGTGCTGCTCGAGAGCAACGAGTCGCCCTACCCGCCGCTGCCGGAGGTCGTCGCCGCTGCCGCCGCAGCGGTCAGCGGAGCGAACCGCTACCCGGACCCCAACAGCATCGCGCTGCGGGACGCCCTCTCGGCGCGCTACGGCGTGCCCGCCGCGCAGATCGCGGTCGGCAACGGCTCCTGCGACGTCCTGCTCGCCGCCGGCGTGGCGCTGCTCGAGCCGGGCACCGACCTCGTCTACGCGTGGCCGTCCTTCTCCGTTTACCCGCAGCTGCAGGCGATCTCCGGCGCGCGCGCCGTCACGGTCCCGCTCGACGCCGAGGAGCGCATCGATCTCGACGCGCTCGCGGCCGCGCTGACGCCGGCGACGCGCCTCGTGATCGTCTGCAACCCGAACAACCCGACGAGCACCGCGCTCCCGCTCGAGCGAATCGCCGCCTTCGTCGCGAGCGTGCCCGAGCAGGTCTGCGTGATGATCGACGAGGCCTACTGCGAGTTCAACTCGCTCGACCCGCCCGACGCCTCGATCGAGCTGCTCGCCAACCACCCGAACCTCGTCCTGCTGCGCACGTTCTCGAAGGTCTACGGCCTCTGCGGCCTGCGCGTCGGCTTCGCCCTGTGCGGCTCCACCGAGCTGCCGGGGGCGCTCAAGCTGATCCGCCAGCCGTTCTTCGCCAACGCCGCCGCGCAAGCTGCAGCGCTCGAGGCGCTGGCCCACCCCGAGGAGGTGCTGCGCCGCGTCGACGCGGCAAAGACCGCCCGCGCGGAGCTGACCGACCGCCTACGCGAGCTCGGGCTCGCCCCGGCCGCCTCGCAGGCCAACTTCGTCTGGTTCGACCTCGGCCGCGACGACGGCGAGATCGTCGCCGCCCTCGCGGAGCGGGGCATCATGGTCCGCGCCGGCGGTGCGCTCGGCAAGCACGGCGCGCTGCGCGTCACCTGCGGAACGCGGGAAGAGAACGCACGCTTCATCGAGGCGTTGACCGAGCTCCTCTGAGCTGTTCGGATCGGCGCATGCGCCGATCCGCCGGGGGCCGCATGCGGCCCCCGGGCAATGTCCAGAAGCTCAGTTGACACACGCCGCGGGGCTGTGAGAGTGTTCCAACCGGTGTTGCGCAAAGGGGGCAGACGCGTGCGCGTCGGCGTGCTGGTCGCGCTGGTGGTCGGCGCGGCGGTTGCCGCCGTGAGCGCCTACGCGGCCGTGGGCTCGCTCACGTTCAACGGCTGTGTAGCTCAGGAGACCGGCTGCACGACGCCGAGTGTTGCCGGCGCGGTTCAGGGCGCGCAAGGCTTGAGCATCAGCTCCGACGGCCAGAGCGTGTACGTCGACGGATCCAGCAACGGCGATCTGGCGGCATTCGATCGCAATCCTTCGACTGGCGCGCTGAGCTTCACAGGCTGCTTTGGCACCTTGACGAACTGCACTGCACCGGCGCCAAGCGGCAACGAGGCGCTCGAGGACCCGTGGGACTCCACGGTCAGCCCGGACGGTACGAGCGTCTATGTCTCGAACTACAACCCGGCGGTCATCGATTGGTTCTCGCGCAACACCGCGGGCGGTGCCCTCACTTACGAGGGCTGCTACGGGAACTACGCGCACTGCACGAACACATCGATCCCGACCGGCGCGATCGATCAGCCCGAGGAGATCGCCGTCAGTCCCGATGGGACGAGCGTGTACGTCGTGTCCTACAGTGGCAACACGGTCGACTTCTTCTCGCGGAACACGTCGACCGGCGCGCTCACCTACGAAAATTGTTACGGCAACTCCGACGTTGGTAGCTGCGTCGACGTCACGTCGACGGTCAACTCGGTCGACCGGCCGGACGGCATCGCTGTGAGCCCTGACGGCAACTTCGTCTACGTCGCCTCGGACTGGACGGACGGTTTCCTCGACGTCTTCTCCCGCAATACACAGACAGGGGCGCTCACGTTCGCAGATTGCTACGGCTCGGCGACCGGGTGCACCGCACTTGGCGGTGGGACGAGCACCAACACGTTCCCCCATCAGCTCGCAATCAGCGCCGACGGGTCGAACCTCTACTCAACCGACGGCAACACGGAGATCAACTCGTTCTCGCGCAATATCCAGACCGGGGCGCTGACGTTTCTCGGGTGCCTGGGCTTTGATTCGCCCTGCACCGGGATAACGCCGGCGAACGCACTGGGTGGCTCGAGCGCGATCGCGATCAGCAGTGACGGCGACAACGTCTACGCCGCGGGGTTCAACAGCTACGCGGTCGGGATCTTCAACCGCAGCGGCAGCGGCGCGAACGGCAATCTCTCCTACGGCGGGTGCGTCGGCAATCACAACGTCTCATGTGCGGCGATCACGCCGAGCGACGCGTTGTACTTCCCGCAGTACATGGCGATTAGCGGCGACGGCTCGAGCATCTACGTAGCCTCCGACGCCTCGAGCGGCACCGTCGCCCTACTGCAGCGCCAGGTCCCGCCGATCGTCTGCCAGAACGCTTCAGCGAGCACGTCGTATCAGACGACCACCACGCTCAGCCTGAGCTGCTCGGACTCCGAGGGCCTCCCGCTGAGCTACAGCGTCGCGTCGGGAACAGCGCACGGCACGCTCGGCTCGATTGGCTCAGACGGCCAGGTCACCTACACGCCCGCATCCGGCTACAGCGGCGGGGATAGCTTCACGTTCACCGCCACCGACAGCGAGGGCACTTCGAACACCGCAACCGCGACGATCACGGTCGGCGCCGCCCCGGTCACGCCGGCTGCGCCGCCACCGTCCGTGCAGACGCAGAAGCTGACGTTCGACAACCAGTCGATCACGGTCTCGACGCTCGCGGCGAGCGCGTGCACCGCGAGCAGCGGCACGCTCAGCGTGACTGTTGATTCAAGCGCGATCAAGGGAGCGAAGGGGACGAAGCTGAAGTTCGTGCTGGCCCAGCTCTACATCGACAAGGGCATCAAGCACACGCAGCACAAGCATCGCCACACGAAGACGACCTACAGCGCTAACGCGACGACCAACGAGGGCGGCACCGTCGAGCTCTCACTCGCGGGCCTGACGCCGGGCACGCACACGCTCAAGGTCACGCTCACCTACGAAGAGCAGGCTGCGAGCGGGAAGCACAAACACGCCGCCAAGGCGAAGCAGCTGAGCAAGACCGTGCCGCTGACGATCAGCGTCTGCCAGTAGCGGCGCTACCTGTTCATTTTCGCCACGCGATCTGCTAGACATTGCAAAGCGATGGCCACCGAAAGCAGCCGATACACCCTTGCGACCCGCTCGGCGTCGGCTGCCGGCTATTGCTTCTACGCCTGGTCCTGGCGATTTAGCTAGGCGCTCGGGTTCAGCCTGCCACAGCGAGCAGGCTCCGTTAACGGCCGAGCGCCGTCTCCACATCGCGCAACGTCTCGTTCACGAGCGGAGCGCCGGCAAAAGTAAGCTTCGACGACTTTGAAAGGACCAGCCAGATGATGATCGTGATGAAACCGACGGCGACGGAGGACGAAATCGCCCACGTCGTCGCGCGCGTCGAGTCGGTCGGCGCGACGGCACACATATCGAAGGGCGCCGAGGTCACGGTGATCGGCGCGATCGGCGATCGCGAGCACGTCGCGCGCCTCGAGCTCGAGGGCGCCGCGGGCGTCGCCCAGGTGGTGCCGATCCTCAAGCCATACAAGCTCTCCTCGGTGCAGCTGCGCCCGAGTGGCGAGCGCTCCGTGTTCGACATCGGTGGCCGCAAGATCGGCGGCGAGCACTTCGCGCTGATCGCCGGTCCGTGCACGGTCGAGTCGCGCGAGCAGGTGCTCGACACGGCCCGCGCCGTGCGCGACGCGGGTGCCACGATGCTGCGCGGCGGCGCCTACAAGCCACGCACCTCGCCGTATGCGTTCCAGGGCCTGGGGGGTGCGGGCCTGCGTCTGCTCGCCGAGGCCAAGGAGGAGACCGGCCTTCCGATCGTCACCGAGCTGATGGACGTTCGTGACCTACCGGCGGTCGCCGAGGTTGCCGACGTGGTCCAGATCGGTGCGCGCAACATGCAGAACTACACGCTGCTCTCGGAGGTCGGACGCGCCGGGATCCCGGTCCTGCTCAAGCGTGGCCTTTCGGCGACGCTGGAGGAGCTCTTGATGTCGGCCGAGTACGTGCTCAAGGAAGGCAACGAGAACGTGATGCTCTGCGAGCGCGGGATCCGCACGTTCGAGACCGCCTACCGCTTCACGCTCGACCTGATGGCCGTGCCGGTGCTCAAGCAGCTCTCGCACCTGCCTGTCGTCGTCGATCCAAGCCACGCCGCCGGACGGCGTGACCTCGTCCTGCCGCTGTCGCTCGCCGCCGCCGCCGCGGGCGCCGACGGGATCATCGTCGAGGTCCACCCGAACCCGGAGGAGGCGATCTGCGACGGGCCCCAGCAGCTCTACCTCGACGACTTCGCCGAGTACGCGAACCTCGTCGAGCGTGCGGCGCAGCTGGCGGGCAAGGCGTTCGCCAGCGCGTGAGAGCCGCCGTCGTCGGCGTCGGGCTGATCGGCGGCTCGATCGGCCTTGCGCTGCGTGAGCGCCTGGGCACGCAGGTGACTGGCTTTGACCTGTCACCCGCGGTCCTTGACGCGGCGCTGCGCCGGCAGGCGATCGACGCTGCCGCAGGCAGCGCGGCGCAGGCCGCGCGCGGTGCGGATCTCGTCTTCGTCGCCGCGCCGATCAGCGCCCTGGCGCGGGCCCTCGATGAGGCGCTGGCCGCCGCTCCCGGCGGCTGCGTGGTGACCGATGTCGGCTCGACCAAGCGCGAGCTCGTCGAGGGTCGCGAGGATGCTCGCTACATCGGCGGCCACCCGCTCGCCGGCGCCGAGACCTCGGGCGTCGAGCACGCGCGCGCCGATCTGTTCGACGGCGCAACCTGGTACCTCACGCCGGGCCCGGCGACAGCAGGCGAGCTCTACGAGCGCCTGCACAGGACACTCGCCGGCATCGGCGCCCAGCCGACAGCGATCGACGCGGCCGTCCACGACCGCGTGATGGCAAGCGTCTCGCACCTGCCGCACGTCCTCGCGAACATCCTCGTCGCCCAGGCAGCCCGCGCACTCGGCGACGGCGAGCACCTTCCGGCGACCGGTCCGAGCTTCCGTGACGCGACGCGCGTCGCCGGCGCCGGACCCGCGATCTGGCCCGACATCTACCTCTCAAACCGTGAGGCGCTCGTCGGCCTGATCGACGAGACCCAGGCGCGCCTGGCGGACGTGCGCACCGCGCTCGCGGCCGCTGACCGCGCGGCGATCGAGCGCTGGAACGACGCGGCGCGAGCCGACCGCGACGCGCTGCTCGGCGTCGGTCTTGCCGGCGGCGCGGTCTACGAGCTGCGCGCCGCCGTCACCGACAGGCCGGGAGCCGTCGCGGACATCGCCCTCGCACTCGGCCGGGCCGCGATCAACATCGTGGACATGGCTCTATCACCGGCGCGTGACGGTCACCAGGGAGCGATCGCGCTATGGATCCAGGGGGACGATGCCGCCCAGCGCGCCGCCGCGGTGATCGAGTCGCTCGATATTCCCGTCGCGCGCGCATGACCCTGACAGCGCAGTTCGCGCCCGCTCGGCGCGGCCTCCAAGGCGTCCTCATCGCGCCGGCCGACAAGTCGATCTCGCACCGCAGCGCCCTCTTCGGCGCGATGAGCGCCGGCGAGCTCCAAGTCGAGAACTACCTGCGCGCCGCGGACACCGACGCAACGCTTGACGCGGTTCGCGCACTCGGTGCCGACGTGCGCGGCGATGGCTCGGCGGTTCGCATCAAGGGGGTCGGCCTGAACGGTGCCCGTGAGCCGGCCGGTGTCATCGACGTGCGCAACTCGGGCACGCTGCTGCGCCTGCTGCCGGGCTGGCTCGCGGGCCAGGAGGGCCGTCGCTTCACGCTCGACGGCGACGAGTCGATCCGCCGGCGTCCGATCGATCGCATCGCCGAGCCGCTGCGCGCGATGGGCGCGCAACTCGAAGCCGAGCGCCTGCCACCCTTCACTGTCGTGGGGGCGCCGCTGCACGGCGTCGAATACGCGCTGCCGGTCGCGAGCGCGCAGGTCAAGTCCTGCGTCCTCTTTGCCGGCCTGCTCGCCGGCGGGGAGACGACCGTTATCGAGCCGGAGCCGAGCCGCGACCACACCGAGCGCATGATGCTGCGGGCGGGCGTGAGCGTGACTCGCGATGGGTCTCGGATCACGGTCAGCCCATCCTCGCCGGCTGAGATGGGGCGGCTCGTCGTTCCAGGCGACCCGTCTTCAGCTGCGTTCTGGGTGGCGGCGGCAACGCTGGTGCCCGCGTCCCATGTGATCGTCGAGGGCGTGGGGGCGAACTGGACGCGCAATGGGTTTGTGAACATCGCCCGGCGGATGGGTGCCGACGTCGTTGGTGAGATCGAGTCACCCGGCGCGCCGCTCAGGTCCGAGGACCCGATCACGACGCTCGAGATCCGCGCTGCTTCGTTACATGGCACCGTCGTCGAGCCCGCAGAGGTTCCGCTTGCGATCGACGAGCTACCACTCGTTGCGCTGCTCGGCTGCTTCGCCGAGGGGGAGACTGTGGTGCGTGGCGCGCAGGAGCTACGCGTGAAGGAGACCGACAGGATCGCGACGGTCGTCGCCGGCCTGCGGGCGCTCGGCGGCCAGATCGAGGCGACCGCCGACGGTTTCGTCGTCAGCGGTACCGGCGGGCTCGTCGGTGGCGCGGTCAGCTCGCACGGCGACCATCGCCTCGCGATGCTCGGGGCGGTCGCCGGCATCGCTTCCAAGCGGGGCGTCGAGGTCGACGGAATGGAGGCGGCGCACGTGTCATACCCGACGTTTGCCGCGGACCTAGCGCGGCTCGCGACGTGATCGTCGCGATCGACGGACCGGCCGGGGCGGGCAAGTCGAGTGTCGCGCGCGCGCTCGCCAAGCGGATCGGCTTCAGCTACCTCGACAGCGGTGCGATGTATCGCTGCGTCGCGCTCGCAAGCATCGAGGACCCGTCCCACACCGCCGCCGAGCTCGCTGCCGCACTGGCGATCCGGCTCGGTGATCGCATCACGCTCGACGGCCGCGACGTGACGACCGCGATCCGCAGCCCCGAGGTGTCAGCGCGTGCCTCCGAGGTGGCAGCCGATGCCGATGTCCGCGCTGCTCTCGTGGCCACCCAGCGCGAGCTGCTCGCGACCGGCGACTGGGTCGCGGAGGGCCGCGACATCGGCACGGTCGTCGCGCCGCACGCGGATCTGAAGGTCTTTCTCACCGCGGATCCCGCCGAGCGCGCCAAGCGTCGCGCCGAGGAGAGCGCCGCGGCAATCGCGGAACGCGACCGCCGCGACGGCACGCGCGCCCTCAGCCCGCTGCGGCCCGCGGCGGACGCCCGCGTGATCGATACGACCGACATGAGCCTCGAGCAGGTGGTGGACCGCGTCGCCGAGCTCGCGCACCCCGTGCACTGACGCGTTCACCGTTCCGTCACCAGCGACCGTTCATCGTGAGCAATGCTGGCCTCCCGCCACCACGCCGCGAGAGGAAAGGACGCAGATGGATCTGGAGCACGAAACCGAAGTGGCCGAGCCCGAGATTGAGGAGCACGGCAGCGCAGTCGCCGAGGAGGATGGCGAGGAGACCGAAGGCATTGACGCCGGGGCCGAAGAGGCCGTCGAGGAGACGCTGTAGCGGCGCCGCCGACGGCAGGCGAGGGGCGGCGGGCCGAGCGATCGCACCCGCCGCCCCCGGGCCGGGGTGGATCGCCGGTCATACTTGGTAAGTGAAAAAAGTCGCCGTAGTGGGCTACCCGAACGTCGGCAAGTCCTCGCTCGTCAACCGTCTGACCGGTAGCCGTGAGGCGATCGTCCACGAACGCCCCGGGATTACGCGCGACCGCAAGGAGCTCGAGTGCGAGTGGAACGGGCGCATATTCACGCTGATCGACACCGGCGGCGTTGACTTCGCCGACGCGGACCCGCTCGCGGGTTCGATCCGTGAGCAGGCGCAGGCAGGCCTCGCGGACGCGGACGTCGCGATGCTCGTCGTCGACGCCCGCGCCGGCTGCCGCGCCGGCGATGACGAGATCGCCGACCTCCTGCGCCGCGCCGGGCGCCCGACCCTCGTTGCCGCGAACAAGTGCGACACCGCGATCGATATGAGCCTAGCTGCTGAGTTCAACCGCCTCGGCCTCGGCGAGCCGGTTGCCGTGTCCGCCGCGCAGGGTCTCGGCACGGGCGACCTGCTCGATCGCCTCGTCGAGCTGCTGCCCGGCGAGGACGAGCAGGAAGTCGATGACGACGACACGATCCGCCTGGCCGTGATCGGCCGTCCAAACGTCGGCAAGTCATCACTCGTCAACCGCTTTGCCGGCGAGGAGCGGGTCATCGTCTCCGAGCACGCGGGGACGACGCGCGACGCGATCGACCTCCCGCTCGAGGTCGATGGGCGCCGCCTCGTGATCGTCGACACCGCCGGAATGCGCCGCCAGTCGAAGGTCGGGGAGTCAGTCGAGTACTACACGACGCTGCGCTCCCAGCGCGCCGCCGAGCGCGCGGACGTCGCGCTCGTCGTCTGCGATGCGACCGACGGCGTCACAGCGCAGGACCTGCGCGTCGCCGAGCTTGCGATGCGCAGCGACTGCGCGACGCTGATCGTGCTCAACAAGTGGGACATTCACCGGGACGTGCTCGATCTCGACTACGAGCGCGCACGCGTCGTCGAGAAGCTCCGCCAGCGCCCACGCGTGCTGACCGCCTCGGCGCTCAATGGTCGCAACGTGGCACGCCTGCTGACCGAGACGATCGCGCTCGGCGACCGCCGGGCGGCACGGATCCCCACGCCCGAGCTCAACCGTTTCCTCGCCGAGGCCGTGCAGGCGCGCCAGCCGCCGGCCAAGCAGGGTCACCGCCTGAAGCTTCTCTACCTGACCCAGGTCGGCACGCGACCGCCGCGTTTCGCGCTGAGCATCAACTCGCGTGACCGCGTCACGCGCGACTACGCGTACTTCATCGAGAATCAGATGCGAGCTCGCTATGGCCTTGACGGGGTGCCGCTCGTACTCGACTTCGTCGAGCGCGGCCAGCGGCGCTCCGAGCGTCGGAAATAAAGCGCTCCGGTAAGGTGTGCGCTCGCTCTTTCCCCAGCAAGTGAGGCCGACGCCAAGTGAGTGAATCCAGCGAGACCGATTATCTGTTCACGTCCGAGTCGGTGACCGAAGGGCACCCGGACAAGATCGCCGACCAGATCTCCGACGGCGTCCTCGACGCGGTGCTAAGCGAGGACCCCTACGGTCGCGTGGCTTGCGAGACGCTCGTGAACACCGGCCTGATCGTCGTCTCCGGTGAGATCACGACGAGCACCTACGTCGACATTCCCACGATCGCGAGGGAGACGGTCCGAGGGATCGGCTACGACGACGCAACCTACGGCTTTGACGCGAACACGTGCGCGGTGCTCAACACGATCGACCGCCAGTCGCCTGACATCGCCCAGGGCGTGGACAGTGCCTACGAGGCGCGTGCGGAGCATTCGAGTGACCACTTCGACCTTGCCGGGGCGGGCGACCAGGGCATGATGTTCGGCTACGCGACCAACGAGACCGAGTCGCTGATGCCGCTGCCGATCTGGCTCGCACATCGCCTCGCCGAGCGTCTCGCGGCGGTCCGCAAGAGCGGCGAGCTGCCCTACCTGCGCCCCGACGGCAAGACGCAGGTGAGCGTGCGCTACCGCGACGGCCGGCCCGTCGGCGTCGAGAAGCTGCTGATCTCCACCCAGCACGCCGACGGAATCGACTGCGAGGCGCAGATCAAGCCTGATCTGTGGGAGCACGTCGTACTCCCCGTTCTGCCGGCAGACCTGTTCGACGAGGCGGCCCTCCGGGAGCAGTTCCTCGTGAACCCGACGGGACGCTTCGTGATCGGCGGCCCGATGGGCGACTGCGGCCTGACCGGGCGCAAGATCATCGTCGACACCTACGGCGGCATGGCGCGCCACGGCGGCGGCGCTTTCTCGGGCAAGGACCCTTCGAAGGTCGATCGGTCCGCCGCCTACGCCGCGCGCTGGGTCGCGAAGAACCTTGTAGCGGCCGGCGTCGCCGACCGTCTCGAGGTTCAGGTCGCCTATGCGATCGGCGTCGCGCACCCGGTCTCGGTGATGGTCGAGACGTTCGGCACCGGGCGCCTGCCAAGCGGCCGGATCCTCGAGCTCATCTCCGAGCACTTCGACCTGCGCCCGGCCGCGTTCCGCGAGGAGCTGCGCCTGCACCGCCCGATCTACCAGAAGACCGCCGCCTACGGCCACTTTGGCCGCGACGACGACGATTTCACCTGGGAGCAGACCAACAAGGCCGACGCTCTGCGCGAGGCTGCCGGCATATCGGCTGCGGTCGCCTGAGCTGGCATCCCGACTCAACCTGCGGGTGGAGTCAGAGATCAACCCTCCGGTCGATGACGGACGCCCGGCAGGCGCGTAATCTGCCCGCCGAGCGCACGCCATGACTCCACGAGATCAAGCCGACGCCAGCGTAGTCCTCGAGGTCACCGGGCTCACCGTTGCCTACGGTGCCAAGGTCGCGGTCGTGGACCTCAGCCTCGAGATCGCGCGCGGCGAGATCTTTGGCCTGCTCGGGCCAAACGGCGCCGGTAAGACGAGCACGCTCAGCGCGATCGAGGGGCTGCTCGTGCCGCGCGCGGGCACGATCCGCGTTGACGGGATCGACGCCCGCCACGATCCCCTGTCAGCCAAGTCACGGATGGGCGTGCAGCTGCAGTCGACGAGCTTCCAGCTGCAGCTGACGATCCGCGAGATAGTGCGCCTCTTCGCCGGGCTCTACGGCGTGGCGCTGACCGATCGCGAGATCGACGAGCGCCTCGAGGGCGTCGGGCTCGACGCGGAGGCGGGCAAGCCGTTCAAGCAGCTGTCGGGCGGCCAGCAGCAGCGCCTCTCTTTGTTCATCGCGCTGATCCACGACCCGACGCTGCTGCTGCTCGACGAGCCGACCGCGGGACTCGACCCGCAGGCCCGCCGCCAGCTCTGGACGCGGATCGAGCGGATCCGCGACGAGGGTGGCAGCATCCTCCTGACCACTCATTCGATGGAGGAGGCGCAGGCTGTCTGCAATCGCGTCGCGATCATCGACCACGGCAAGTTGCTGAGCACCGAGACGCCGAAGGACATGATCGAGAAGCACAAGGACGATCCGCGCGTGCGCGCCGTCGCCCACGGCGACGTGACGCTCGACGACGTGTTCATCGGCCTGACGGGAAGCGAGCTGCGTGTCTAGCGACCCGACCAGCGCACGCCCGCAGCTCCAGCTGATCCTCAAGTCGCTGCTGCGCGCCGACGCGATCATGCTGTTCAAGGGGCGCCGGTCCCTGATCCTCAGCATCGCCCTACCGATCATCCTGCTCGTGATCACCGACAAGGGCAAGCTCACCACGAATGTCGGCGGCGGGCGCTTCATCGTCGGTCTGTGCATCTGCTACGGGCTGATGTCCACTGCGCTGATGGGCTACTCGGTGCTGACGGCGCAGGATCGCGAGCGCGGTGTCTTTCAGCGCCTGCGCGTGACGCCCGCACCGACGTGGGCGATCATGACCAGCCGCCTGGCGGTCCGCCTGCTCGCGAGCCTGATCATCGCGCTCGTCGTCGTCATCGTCGGCAGCCAGATGCACAAGCTGCACCTGAGCATCGGGGAGTACGTGCTCGTGCTCGCCGTCTCGGTCCTCGCCGGGGCCGTCTTCCTGAGCATCGGGCAAGCGCTCGTCGCGCTCGTCCGCTCGGCCGACACCGTCAACGCCGCTGCGCGGATCCTCTACATCGGGTTGATCTTCCTCGGCGTTCTCGGGCTCAGCGGCGCGCTCGGCTCGACACTCGACTCGATCTCGACCTGGACCCCGGTCGGCATCACGATGACCCTCTTCGCCGGCGTGATCAAGCTTTCCGCCTGGGCCACCAACGACACCGAGTCGGTCCTCGCAGCGATCGGCTACGTCGTCGTCTTCACGGCGATCGGCGTCCGCTGGTTCAAGTGGGACTCGCGTTGAGCGCCGAGCGAAGCCACGCCTTCAGAGCAAGCTCGCTCGCGGACGCCTACGAGCGCTACCTGCTGCCGTACCTCTTCGAGCCGTGGGCTCGCGAGCTGATTGCGCGCAGCGCCATCGAGCCGGGCATGTCGGTGCTCGACGTCGCAAGCGGCGTCGGGACGGTCGCGCGCCTGGCGGCCAAGAGCGTCGGCCCGACCGGCCGCGTCGTGGCAAGCGATATCAGCGCTGAGATGCTCGCGATCGCCGCGCGCACGGCGCTTGGCGCAGACTCGGCCGCGATCGAGTGTGTCGAGTGCTCCGCCGCGGCGCTGAGTGTCGAGCCAGGCAGCTTCGATCGCGTGCTCTGCCAGCAGGGCCTGCAGTTCTTCCCGGAGCGACTCGATGCGCTGCGCGCGATGCGCCGCGCGCTCGCGCCGGACGGCGTCGCGCTGATCGCCGTGTGGGCTGCCGAGCAGCCGCTCGGCCTGTTCGGGCCGATGACCGAAGCGGTCCGGGAGACCGGGATCAGCGAGCCGTTCCCGGGCGCGTTCGAGGTGCAGAGCTTCGCGATGGCCGCCGGCGAGCTGCGCCGCCTGCTGGACGCAGCCGGGTACGACGCGGTGAGCGTCGAGACGGTGAAACTCGCTTGCAGCTGGCCGACGAGCCGCGAGGTCCTCGACTCGGTTTCGGGCAGCGTGTTCGGCCCGGCGGTCGCCGCATTGCCACCCGAGTCGCAGGATGAGCTCGCCACCCGGCTGCTCGCGCTGATCGGCGCTGACGGCCCGGGTGAGGTAGTGATCGAGACGGCGAGCCACATCGCGGTCGGCCGATGAGCCGACCAGATAGCCTCGAAGGCATGCTCGCGCTCATCACGCCCGGCGTGCCTGCCTGCCCGCGCACGCCTGTTCGGCGCTAGTGGCCGGCGATCTCGCGGTCGGCGATCTGACTTCTCTGAAGCCGTTGGCGCCGCGCAGCTACGCGTTGATCGCCGGCGTGGTCGTGCTGACGATGTTCCTCTGGGCCTCGGGGTTCGTCGTCGTCCGCTACATCCGGCCCTACTACGGGGCCGGGGAGATCGTCTTCGCGCGCTTCTTCGGAGCGGGCCTCGTCCTGTCGATCCCGCTGGCGTTCGAGCGACCCTCGCGTCCCTCGCGCAGCGACGCCGCGGCGATCTTCGTCGTCGGCGTGATGTGGCTCGGCCTCAACAACTTCATGCTCAACGCAGGCGAGAAGCTGATCGACGCCGGCACCGCGGCGATGCTCGCGAACGTCTCGCCCGTCTGCGTCGCCGTCGCGGCGGCGCTCGTCTTGCGCGAGCGAGTCGGACGCCCGATCATCGTCGGGCTCGCGGTCGCGCTCGCGGGGGCGATCGTCATCGGCTGGAGCTCCGGGCACCATCACGGTGGTCTCGGCGGAGCCGCTCTCTGCCTGTTCTCGGCGATCCCGTTCACGATCGCCGTCGTGGCCCAGAAGCCTGTGCTTGCGCGCGTGTCGCCGACCACTGCGACGTGGGGCGCTTGCATGGCGTGCGCGCTCGTCTTCATCCCGTTCGCGCCGGACCTCGTGCACGAGGTGAGCCACGCGCCGGCCAACTACACGCTGCTCCTCGGCTACCTGATCCTCGGACCGTCGGCAGTCGCCTTCGCGACCTGGGCGTTCGCGCTGACCCACTCGGGCCTCGCTGCGCAGACGGTCGGGACCTATCTCGTGCCTTTGTTCGCCGTGCTGCTGGGTTGGCTCGCGCTCGGCGAGACCCCGGCCGCACTTGCGGTGCTCGGCGGCGCGCTCTGTCTGGCCGGCGTGACGATCGCGCAGCGCAGCCGGCAGGCGATCCGCGATGACCGCACGCGTCGCTAGGCTCGACGCGTGGCTGCGATCGCCCAGGTCGAGCCGCTCACGAGCACGCGCGCGCTCGTTGGGCCGTTCGACTATGCCCTGCCTGAGGAGCTGCGCTCGAGCGTGCGCATCGGCTCGCTGCTGCGTGTCCCGTTCGGGCGCCAGGAGCTGCTCGGCGTCGTCGTCGGGCTCGCGGACCGCAGCGACGTCGATCAGCAGCGCCTGCGTGCGCCGAGCGGCACGACGGACACGCACGTGCCGGGCGAGCTCGTCGAGCTTGCCGACTGGATCGCCGGCGAGTACTGCTCGACCCGCGCGCGAGCGCTCTCGCTCGTCCTGCCGCCCGGCGCCGCCGGCGGCGTCCGCGAGCAGCGGCGGCTCGTCGCGGAGCTGACCGGCGCGGGGCGTGGCGCCCTCGCCGGCGAGCAGCGCCTGACCGACAGGCAACGCGCAGTGCTCGAAACGCTTGCCGCAGGGCCACTCGCTGCAACGGCACTCGGGGCCGACCACGCGTCCCTGCGGCGCCTGCAAGCGCGCGGCCTACTCGAGCTACAGGCGACTGCCAGGCGGCGCGCCCCCACGCACCCGGCGGTCGGAATCCGCGGCAAGGCACCGCAGCTCAACCAGGAGCAGGCAGCTGCGGTCGAGGTGGTCGCGGCAGCGACCGCCTCGAGCCGCCTGCTTCTGTTTGGCGTGACCGGCTCCGGCAAGACCGAGGTCTATCTGCGGGCTGCGGCAGCGGTGCTCAGCCAGGGCCGTGGCGTGATCGTCCTCGTGCCGGAGATCGGCCTGACCCCGCAGACCGTCACGCGCTTCGTCGAGCGCTTCGGCGACACGGTCGCTGTGCTGCACTCGGGCTTGTCGGCCGGTGAGCGCCATGACGAGTGGTTGCGCCTGCGCCGTGGCGAGGCGCGCGTCTGCGTCGGCCCGCGTTCGGCGGTGTTCGCACCGATCGAGCAGCTCGGATTGGTCGTGATCGACGAGGAGCACGACGCCTCCTACAAGCACGAGGGCGACCCGCGCTACGACGCGCGCGAGGTTGCGGCCCACCGCGCAGCGCGGGCGGGCGCGATCCTGCTCGCCGGCAGCGCCACACCGCGACCGGAGAGTTACGCGGCGCTGCGCTCGCTGCACCTGCGCGAGCGCGCCGACGGCAGCCCGCTCCCGGCGGTCGAGGTGCTCGATATGCGCGACTCGCGCGGCCCGCTGCACGAGCGCACTGCGGCAGCGCTAGGCGAGCTTCGGCGCAGCGGCGGCAAGGGCATCATCCTGCTCAACCGCCGCGGCTGGTCGAACTTCCTCTCCTGCCGTCACTGCGGCAAGGTATGGGGCTGCCCTGAGTGCGACGTGGCGCTCGTCCTGCACCAGGCCCAGCACACGATCGCCTGCCACCACTGCGGCCACCACGAGCGCGTGCCGGAGCGCTGCGACGTCTGTGGCTCGACGAGCGTGGCGCGCCACGGGCTCGGGACAGAACGGCTCGAGCACGAGCTTTCGCGCGCGCTCGGCGACGCGGACTTCCCGATCTTCCGCCTCGACGCCGACGTCGCGCTGCTCAAGGGACGCGCCGCGGCGGTGCTGGCGCGCTTCGAGGCCGCACCCGCCGGTCTCCTGTTAGGGACGCAGATGGTGGCGAAGGGCCACGACTTCGACTCCGTCGCGCTCGGCGTCGTGCTCGACGCCGACGCGACGCTGCGCTTCCCGGACTTCCGCGCCGAGGAGCGGACGTTCGCGTTGATCGCTCAGCTCGCCGGGCGCACCGGTCGCGGGAAGGGCTCCGGCTGCGTGCTGGTACAGACGCTCGCGCCCGACGCGCGCGCGATCAGCTACGCGGCGCGCCACGACAGCGAGGGCTTCCTCTCCGGTGAGCTCGAGCGGCGGGCGGCGCTCGGCTATCCGCCCTACGGCGACCTGATCCGGATCGTCCTCTCGGCCGAGGCGCCCGGCAGCGCGCTGCGCGCCGCACGCGAGCTGCGCGGCCGGCTCGCGATCGACGGGGCGCAGATCCTCGGGCCGGCACCGCTGTTTCGCCTGCGCGGTCGCGAGCGAGCGCAGCTCCTGGTCAAGGCGAGCGATCGCGCGGTGGCTGTTGCAGCAGTCGGCGAGGCCGTCGCGCTACCAGTCGGGCGTGACGTCGCGATCAGCGTGGACGTCGATCCGCAGTAGTTGCGGCCTACACTTAAGCCGTGGCATCAGAAGCACCTGAGCACACCGAAGACGCTGCGGAGCGACGCCGGCGCGATGCCGCGACGGCGCAGATCCGCAAGCTCGGCGACCCTGTCTTGAAGACTCGCGCGCTGGCGGTGACGCGCTTCGACGAGGGCCTGCGCAAGGAGGTCGATTGGATGCGCGACGTCATGGATGGCGCGCTTGGCGTCGGTCTCGCGGCGACTCAGGTCGGCATCGTCGAGCGCGTCCTCGTCTACCGGATCGAGGGCGACAGCCCGGCTGTCGCCGTGATCAACCCGCAGATCGAATGGCGCAGCGACGAGCTGGAGACGGCCGAAGAGGGCTGCCTGTCGATCCCCGGCGTTCACGTCGATGTCGAGCGCAACCTGTACGTGCGCGTCGGCGCGGTCGATGAGACAGGCACGCCTTTCCGGATCGAGGCATCCGGCCTCGAGGCGCGCGTGCTCCAGCACGAGATCGACCACCTCGACGGCGTGCTGATGCTCGACCGCGCCTCGCGCGAGCAGCGCCGCGACGCGATGCGCACCTGGCGCGAGCTGGCACAGGCCGGGTGAGAACAGCCTTCATCGGCACCTCGGCGTTCGCCGCGACGGTGCTCGAGGCGCTCGCAGGCTCGCCGCACCGCCCGCAGCTGGTGCTGACCCGCCCGGCGCGACCGCGCGGCCGCGGTCGCCACGTCTCGCCGACTCCGGTCGCGCAGGCCACCGCGGAGCTGGGAATGACGACGCTCGCGCCGGAACGCCTCGGCGACGCGGCAGAGCAGCTCGCGGCTTTTGCGCCCGACGTGGTTTGCGTCTGTGCGTACGGCGCGCTCGTGCGCGAGCCGATCCTCTCGAGCTACGAGATCCTCAACGTCCATCCGTCGCTGCTCCCGCGCTGGCGCGGGGCGGCGCCGGTCGAGCGCGCGATAATCGCCGGCGACGAGCAGACCGGCGTCTGCATCATGCGCCTCGTCGCCGAGCTCGACGCCGGACCGGTCTGTGCGGTAGAGGCGACGCCGATTGGCACGCAGGACGACTACGGTGCGCTTGCCGAGCGGCTCGCACGGATCGCCGGGCGGCTGCTGGTCGGAGCGCTCGACGGTCCGCGCAGCTACGTCGAGCAGGCCGGCGAGGTCACCTACGCGGAGAAGATCGGCCCCGAGGACCGCGTGCTCGATCCGGCGCGCAGCGCGAACGAGCTCGAGCGCGTCGTGCGCGCCCTGCACCCGCACATCGGTGCGCACACGCCCGGCGGCCTGGGCGTCGCGCGCGCACGCGTCGCCGGCGAGTCCGTGGCGGCCGGCGAGCTCGCGCTCGTCGGCGGCCGGCTGCTCTACGGGGTGAGCGGCGGCAGCCTCGAGCTGGTCCGCGTCAAGCCGCCGGGCGGGCGCGAGATGGACGGCGCCGCCTACGCTCGCGGCCATGCCATCTGAGGCGCGTGCGGTCGCCCTCTCCGTCCTGCGGCGCACCTTCGAGCAGGCGGCGTTCACCGATCGCGCATTTCAGGCGGAGGCGACCGGACTGGCCGGGCGTGACCGCGCGCTCGCGATGCGCCTCGCCTACGGTGCGGTCCAGCGTCGCGCGACGCTCGACTACCTGATCGAGCATTGCGCGCAGCGTTCCGCCGGCAAGCTCGAGCCGCTCGTGCTCGCTGCGCTGCGCCTCGGCGCCTACGAGCTCACGTTCACGGCGGACGCACCGCACGCCGCCGTCAACGACGCCGTCGCGCTGGCGCGCGGCTCGCGCGGGCAGGGGCTCGTAAACGCGGTTCTGCGTCGCATCGCCCGAGAGAGCGGCGATCTCCTGGCGGCGCTCGACGAGAGCACGCCGGCCGGTGCCGCCACGCTTCACTCGGTTCCGCAATGGATCGTCGAAGAGTGGTGGCAGATGCTCGGTCCTGAGTCTACGAGCGCGCTCCTGCACCGCGTCAACGAGCCGGCCGAGAGCGCCCTGCGCGCAAACACGCTCGTCACCGACCCCCAGCAGCTCGCGCAGGCGCTCGCGCGGCGCACGGCGATCCCCGGCGATCCGCCGGAGGCCGTCGTGCTCCTCGAGCCGTTCGACGCGCATGGCTCGGCCCTCTGGCGTGCCGGCCACTTCATGCCGCAGTCGCGCGCGGCGATGCTCGTGGCACGCGCCCTCGATCCGCAGCCGGGCGAGCGCGTGCTTGACATGTGCGCTGCCCCGGGCGGGAAGACCACGCACCTTGCCGCGCTGATGGGCGGCGAGGGCGAGATCCTCGCGCTCGAGCGTCACGCGGGCCGCGCGCGGTCGCTCGCTCAGACGGCCGAGCGCATGCACGCCCTCAACGTGGCGGTCGCGACAGCGGACGCCGGGCAGGCGCGCGGAACGTTCGACCGCATCCTGCTCGACCCTCCTTGTTCGGGCCTCGGTACTCTGCAAGCACGGCCCGACCTACGCTGGCGGATCGCGCGACAGGGGGTGCAAGCGCTCGCCGCCGAGCAGGCACGGCTATTGTCAGCTGCGGCACTCGCGCTCGCTCCGGGCGGCACGCTCACCTATTCGACGTGCACGCTCTCGAGTACCGAGAACGAGGACCAGATCCAGACTTTCCTCGAGGAGCATCCTGAGCTTGAACAGATCGACCTCCAGTCACGCTTCCCGGCTTGGCGCGACCCGCGCGGCGGCCGGGCGCTGCTCGCGCTGCCACACATCCAAGGCAGCGACGGCTTCTACATCGCGACGCTGCGCCGGGCGGGATGACGATGTCCGCTGAACCTCAGCTCGGTGCGCGCTGCCCGCACTGCGGCGAGCCGTGGCTGCGCCCGACCAACTTGCCTGGCCGCTACCGCTGCGTCTATTGCCTGCATCGCTTCGAGCTCGTGTCCGTGTGTCCGAACTGTGGCGAGCACTCGACGATCGTGCGGATGGAGCACACGTCGATGGTGACGTGCGGGTCGTGCGGCGGCAACATGCTGCTCGAGATATGACGCTGTCCCAGCTCGAAGGGCCGCGCGTCGCCCCGTCGATTCTCGCCGCCGATTTCTCCAAGCTCGGCGAGCAGGTCCGCGAGGTGCTCGATGTAGGCGCGAAGATCATCCACGTCGACGTGATGGACGGGCACTTCGTGCCGCCGATCACGATGGGCCCGCTTGCCGTTGACGCCCTGCGCGAGATCACGGCCGAGTACGGCGCGCTGCTCGACGTGCACCTGATGATCGAGCGGCCCGAGCGCCAGATCGCCGAGTTCATCCGCGCCGGCGCGGGGTCGATCGCGGTTCACGCGGAGGCGACGCCGCACCTCGACTACGTGCTCGGCGAGATCCGCGCGGCCGGGCTCAGCGCCACTCTGGCAGTCTGTCCCTCGACGCCGGTCGACGTGTATGCGGAGCTCGCCGGCAAGATCGACATGGCGCTCTGCATGACGGTGAACCCAGGCTGGGGCGGGCAGGAGTTCATCGAGGCCTCGGTCGGGAAGATCGCGCGGCTGAGGGCACTGCTCGCCGATGACGTCAGGCTCGAGGTGGACGGCGGCATCCACCTCGGGACGGCTGAGCGTTGCGCCGCCGCCGGCGCCACCACCTTCGTTGCCGGCACTGCGGTGCTCGGCTCAGCCGACCCGGCGGGTGCCTACGTGGCGCTCGCTGAAGCTGTCGGCGACCCGCGGCAGTAGCGCACCGGTCGCCCGTCGCGCTCAGCCGAAGTAGTGGCCCGACTCGACGTCCTCGACCCACCCGGGATGGGTCGGCTCCCAGTCCAGCGCCTTGCGCGTCTTGTCGTTCGAGGTCGGGTTGTCGATGCCGGCGAATGCGGCGAGAAAGCCGAGGTACTGCGGCGCCTCCTCATCCGTGACGCTCTTGGCTTGCACCCCGAGCTTGCCGGCGATCGTCTCGGCGATCACCCTGCGCGGGATGCCCGTGTCGCCGACACCGTGGAAGATCGAGCCGGCGGGCGCCTTCTCCAACGCCAGGCGGTAGAGGACGCCGATGTCGTAGGTGTTGGCCGCGGGCCAGCGGTTGCTCCCGTCGCCGGTGTAGGCCGCGACGCCGCTCTCACGCGCGAAGCCGATCAGCGCGGGCGTGAAGCCGTGATGGTCGAGATCGCTGTGGACCATCGGCGAGAGCCGGATGGTCGAGGAGCGGATGCCGTCTTGCGCGAGGCCGACGGTGTAGTTCTCCGCATCGACGCGAGGGCCGCCCTGCACGCGGTGATCCTCGGTCCCGGCGCGGTCCGTGACGCCGCCCATCGCGAGCATCAGCGTGCCGCCGGTCGTCACGAACGGCTTGCCGGTGCGGGTCAGTGTCTCGCCGATCGCCTGGATGGCCGCCAGATCGGAGTCGACCGCGCCTGCGAAGTCACCGGTCTGCATCGCCTCGTGCTTGAAGGCGAGGTGGATCACGCCGTCTGCCGCCGCGGCGGCCGCCCGCAGACCGTCGAGATCGTCGAGATCGCCACGACGCACCTCGGCGCCGAGCGCCCCAACAGCCTCGGCGGAGGCATCAGAGCGGGCCAAGCCGACGACCTGGTGGCCGTTGGCGAGCAGCTCGGGGATGACGGCGGAGGCGATGTGGCCCGAGGCGCCGGTAACGAATACGCGCATTGAAGTCTCCAGTCGATAGGCTATGTCACTCAGTGCCATCAAGATAGCACAACCGATGGCACCAGGTGACATCAACTACGCTCTGCTCCGATGACGCGCTGGAAACCCGACGCCGAAGGCCGCCTCGTGAAGGCTGCGATCGAGCTGTTCGACGAGCAGGGCTATGAGGCGACGACCGTCGCCGAGATCGCCGAGCGCGCGGGCCTGACAAAGCGAACTTTCTTCCGCTACTTCGCCGACAAGCGCGAGGTGCTGTTCAGCGGCAGCCAGGAGCTGCAGCGGCTCTGGCTCGAGGGGGTCGCCGGCGCGCCCGCGAACGCGACTGCGCTCGAGGTTGTGACGGCCGGGCTCGATCCGGTCGCGGAGATGTTCGCCGAGCGTCAGGGGTACGCCCGGATGCGCGCCGGGATAATCCAAGCCAACCCGGAGCTGCAGGAGCGTGAGCTGATCAAGCTGCAGACCCTCGCCGATGCCATCAAGGCGGCGCTCGTCGAGCGGGGCGTTTCAGCGAACGCTGCGATGCTCGCCGCCCAGGCGGGCGTCACCGTCTTTCACGTCGCCTTCGGTAATTGGCTGGCACAGGCCGACCCGGCGGCTTTTCGGCGACTGATCGACGAGTCGCTGGCGGAGCTGCGATCGGTGGCCGCCGCCACCTAGCGCCTGGGGCGCCTGTAGAGCAGCCACAGCGCCAGCGCCAGGAGTCCCGCCGCGCCGGCGTAGCCGAACTCGGTCCGCCTGACCTGGTCGCCGATCGCTCCGAGCAGCATCCAGCCGACGAAGAGCGCTGCCGCCCCGAGCCACAGTGCAGCCGCGCGGGCGGCCTGCCCGCGCGCCAGCGCGGCCTGGTTGAGCGTGCCTGCGGTCAGGTGAAGGCCCATTCCGATTCCGACGACCGCGAGACCGAGGTTGTCGTAGGGATAGTCGTAGCCAAACAGGTGGCGCATGACGAACGGCCCGATGGCGAGCAGGCCGAGTGCAGTCAGGATCGCGAACCCGGCGATCGCGGTCACGGTCACGCGAATCGCGCGTGCGAACGACTCGCGTCCCGCGGTCGCCTCGAGGCCGGCGAGGTGGGGCAGCAGCGAGGTCTGGATCGCCTGGAAGAGCTGCAGCGGAGCGCGTGTGATCAGCAGCAGATCGAACACTGTGCCTGGAAGCGAGCCCGACGTGCTCGTCGCGTAGACGGTCAGCACGGCCGCGTTCAGCAACGTCTGCTCCGACAGCTGGATCGCCGATACGGCGAGCGCGAAGCGCCCGCTCTGGCCAATCGAGACCTCGGCGGAGATCTCCTCGCTCGTTTCGGCCGCCGGACCTTCCAGCAATGCATCTGTGAGCTTGGGAGTCGCTGCCGTACGCCCTCGCGCGCCATGTAGAAACGCTGCCGGGACGACTACGAGTGACACGAACGGTGCCACCGCGATGCCGATCGCTACCGCGGACTGCCCGTGCGAGATGCCGACCGCTGCTGCGAGCGCGAAGCAGAAGCGCGACGTCGACTCCATGAAAACGAGGCCGCCGTAGAGCCCGAAGTACTTGTGGCCGGCCAGCCAGCCGCGCGCGAAGTAGCTCGCCGCGTAGGCGAGCACCCCGACGACCAGGATCCAGTAGAGCGTCGCGGAGTCCAGCACGTGGTGGATCAGCGTCGCGTGCAGGGGTAGCACGACGGCGAGGAACAACAGGGCGGAGGCTCCCTGGATGCGCAGCGCGATCCCCAGCGGCTGGCGGCTGAGCCCGCGCGCACGCCGGTCGGCGATCGTCCGCGACAGCAGCTGCTCGACGGGGCGGTAGGTGACGGTGATGATCACGAACATCACCGACCAGAGCACGTCGAGCTTGCTGTACTGCGTCCGGTTGCTGAGCACGTGGCTCGCGACCGCGAAGTAGGCGAACGTCAGGACACCGGTCGAGGCGATCCCGATCGACAGCAGCCGCGCGCCGCTGGCGTATGAGCGCTCGCCGGACCTGGCCCCGCTCCTAGACGTGGACAAGCACCATCGTCCAGGGGAACGGCGAGCGCTTCTCGATCACCTCGCCGTGCTCGGAGCAGAGCGCGACAATCGCCCGGCGCGAGAAGTGGTTGACGTGCCCCGGCGTGTTGCCGAGCTCGCGCCAGTATGCGCCGCGCGCCATGTTCAGTGCGCGCCAGAGCGGCTCGTGCGGGACGGAGATCAACAGGTGACGCCGCGCGCAGCGCGCCATCTCGGCGAGCGTCGCGCTCGGATCCGGCACGTGCTCGAGCACCTCGATCGCGGTCGCGAGGTCGAACTCGTCGTCGGCGAACGGCAGCGACTCCGCGGGCTGGGCCACGTATTCGAGGTTGGGCTCGCTGCGCTGCGCCCACTCGGCAGCGAGCGCCGGGTCATCCAGGTCGATCCCGACGACGCGTGCGGGAGCGATCCGCTGCGCCCAGCGCTGCGTCAGGACGCCTTCCCCGCAGCCGACGTCAAGCACCGACTGCGGCTTGGTCGAGATGAACAGGTCGTCGAGGTTGCGCTCGAAGCTGTTCATCAGCGCGCGGGCGACCGGGTTGCGCGAGTTGTACTTGTCGTAGGTGTTGCCGAGGACGACGCCCTGCGCCGAGCGGGTCGGCGGGCTCACGAGCCGACCTTCTCGCGCTCGGCCGGCTCGTAATGGGAGGGCTCGACGCCGACCTTCAGCTCGATCCGTCGCACGCGCTCAAAGGTGCGCTGGATCATCGTCCGTTGCGCGCTCAGCAGGTCGCCGATCACGCCGAGCGCCGCGACCGTGACGGCGGCGTTGAAGAGCACCGCGCCGAGGATCAGCGACTGGACGTGGCCCTTGCCGCTGCCCTCGATGTAGGCGACGGCGAAGCGGATCCAGACCGCGGCGGCAGCGAGACCGAGCACCGCGGCGACCGACATGAACACGCGCAACGGCTCGTACTGCGAGTAGATGCGGAAGATCGACACGGCGCTGCGGCGAACGTAGGTCCCGATCGATGTGAAGAGGCGCGACTCGCGTGTCTTCGGGTTCGTTCGCACCGGAACGTGGTCGATCGCGACGAGCTGCTTTCCGGCCTGGATGATCGACTCGAGCGTGTAGGTGAAGCTCGAGACGACCATGATCTGCAGCGCGGCCTCGCGGTTGTAGGCACGAAAGCCGGAGGTGGTGTCCGGCACGTCGGTGCCCGAGGCGTGGCGCACGATCCACGAGCCGAGCAGCTGCAGGCGCTTCTTGCGCGGCGAGAACTCGTCATGGCCAGCGACGTCGCGATCGCCGATCACCATGTCGGCGCGTCCAGCGATGATCGGCTCAACGAGCTTCGCGATGTCCGGCCCGTAGTACTGGTTGTCGGCGTCCGTGTTGACGATCACGTCGGCGCCGAGCTTCAGCGACGCGTCTAGCCCCGCCTGAAAAGCGCTCGCGAGGCCCTTGTTGTTCGTCAGCCTGACGATGTGGTCGACGCCATGGGCGCGCGCGACCGCGACCGTGTCGTCCGTCGAGCCGTCGTCGATCACGAGCCACTCGACCGAGTCGAACCCGGGCAGCTCGCGCGGCAGGTCGGCCAGCGTCGCCGGCAGCTGCGCCGCCTCGTCCTTGCAGGGGATTTGGATGATCAGCTTCATCGCATGGCGGCCGCCGGGGGACGGCCGAGCGAAGTGGCCTGCGCGCGCCGAGAACCCACGAAGACTCGCCGGCCCAGACTACCGGCTGGCGGCGACTGCACGCCGCGAAAGGGGCCGAGTGGGCCACTTTTGGTGGTTCGCGCCGCGCAGCGCGTTACGGTTTGCGAAGCACAGCGCCGTGTGCGCGGGCGCGACAGGACCAGCCGCCCAAAGGGGGAGAGCGTGAAGTCATTGAGGGCGGCAGTACGACCGATGCTCCTCGGCGCGTGCGTGATCGCCGGCCTGGCGCTCGGCATCGCGCCGGCATCCGCATCGGCGGCGACGCGCTACGCGAGCCCGACCGGCACCGACAGCCCGGGCTGCCCGCAGACGAGTCCCTGCGACCTGAGCGACGCCTTGGCGGGTGACGGCATGGCCAACTACCCGTCGAGTGGTGACGAGATCGTCATCGAGCCCGGCACGTATACCGTCAACACGCTGCTTCAGGTCAACGCGAACAATCTCGATGTGCACGGCGTCACCGGCGAGGCGCGCCCCGTGATCGACGTCAGCGGCAACGGGACGGAGCTGGCCATGTCCTCGTCGAACCTCTCCTACGTTGACATCGAGCGCACATCATCTGCGGGCGAGATGATCAACGACGACGGCACGCTGATCGACCACGTCCTCATGCGCGGCGACGCGAGCGGCGGGATCCTCTGCCAGTGCTACGACGGCACGCTGACGGACAGCGAGGTGGTCGACACCGGTAGCGGCGGGGCGGCTGTGGGCGTCAACTCGAATGGCGGCTCGGGCACGGAGAACTACTACAACGACACGTTCGTTGCGACCCAGTCGACCGGCTACGCGATCGAGCTCGATCTCGAAACCGCCACGCTCAACCCGACGTGGACGTTCAACGCGCAGAACGTCATCGCCTACAACGCCGCCGGCGGTGGCGATATCGCTATCTATTCGGACGCCTCGCCGACTCAGACGGAGATCGCCACGGTGACGCTCAGCCACTCCGACTATCAGAACGAGTCGGTCGACCCGTCCGGCAGTGGCACCAATACCCTCAGTGTGACCGCCGTGGGCAGCGGGACGAACATCACCACAGGTCCGGCATTCGTGAACGCCGGTGGCGGCGACTTTCACGAGCTGGCGAGCTCGGCCACCGTGGGCACCGGCGTATCCGACCCGACTGACGACGAAAGCCTGGACTTCGATGGCCTCGTGCGCACGCTGAGCGGTCTCACAGACATGGGGGCGTTTGAGTACCAGACCCTCGGCGCAAACGCCGGCGCATCGGCCGGCTCCGTGCAGGTGGGTACTCCGGTGACGTTCACGGGC
>JBEKKS010000014.1:0-70405 GCA_050010595.1 Solirubrobacteraceae bacterium | reverse complement strand
ACTACGTTCAAGTTCGCAGTGGACTGGGACCTGCTGCTGCGCTTCCGCGAGCAAGGCGCGACATTCGCGCATGTCCCCCGTTTCCTCGGCGCCTTTCGCGTACACAACGCACAGAAGACCCACCGGGAAGGGACGCTGGGAGACCTCGAGTCCGATCGCCTGCGCCGCCGGGTGCACGGTCGCCACCTACCGACGGTGGAGGCCAACACGAGAGTGACGCGCCACCGCCGCCGCCATGTTCGAGCTCATCTTCGCCGGCGGCTGCTCGACCGTCTGCCGCTCGCTCGCCGGGAGGTGCAGACCGTGCCGCCGAACGCGTGGCAGCGTACGCGTGCGGCGAGGTCGCGGGGTGCAGCTATCGCTCCGAAGCAGCGAAAGCCGCGTCCAGCTCGCACGACGGATCGTCAATAAAGGCGGCCAGGGCCCGCGCGAAAACCCGCCCGTAGCCGTTGGCGCCCGGTCGCTGCAAGACGTCGATCCGCGCCTGCGCTCCAACCTTGCGACGCTCCTCGTAGGGCATCCCCAGGACCGAGTGGAGGACCCCGACCAAGCCCTCGATGTCCCGCGGTCGCGTGAGCCACCCTGTGCGGCCGTCATCGATCAGGTCCGCAATGCCGAAAGCATCCGTCGACACCACGGGCAGCTCGAACGCCATTGCCTCCATGATGGAGCGCGGCAACGACTCGACATCCGACGCGCACAAGAAGAGGTCTGCCAGCCCGAGCCAAGGGTAGACGTCGCGTGTGACTGGAACGAGGCTCACTCGGCCGGGAGCCGAGCAGCGCAGCATCTGCTCGCGCACAGCAGTGCTGTACCGGCTTTCGTGCGCACCGACCATCACCAGGCGGAGTCGATCGTGGACAGCTGCGAGCTCGTCGAACGCCGCGAGCGCGGCCGCCTGCCCCTTACGCGCCTCGAACACCCCGACGACGGCGACCACCACGCTGTCCTCGTCAAAGCCCGCCGCGGAGCGAAGCGTCGAGCGGTCCAGCGTCGCGCGGTACGCGTCGATCGCGTCCAGCGAGGCGCAATAGTCGACGACGAAGCGCTTCCGCGCCGGGCAGACGCGCGCGAAGACGTCGGACGTCTGAGGAGCCACGAAGACGAGCCCGCGCGTCGCCTGAAAACACGTCTCGAAACGTGACCGGACATAGGGATGCATTCCGCTCGCGCCCCAGCAGATGTGGCTGAAAACCGCGGGGTCGAGGCTCTCATGGATGGCCCACAGGCTTGGGACCCCAGCGCGCTGCGCCGCGTCGATCGGCGCGAAGAGGCCGAGCGTGTTGGCCAGCACGACTCCGGCGCCGCTGGCGCGTATCAGCAGCGCCAGCTCGTGCACGCGGCCCTCGTAGGCGTCAACGTCGTCAACGCGCTCGAGGGCCGTCACATGCACGGAGACACCGAGGTCCTCCAGCACCTCGCGCAGCGGGCCGTCGGAAAACGCCACGACGGTGCAGTCAAGCGCCGCGGACTCGACGAGCTGTCGCAGGAGCTCGAGCAGCCACAGCTGTCCGCCTCCGATCGACAGACCGTGCGCAAAGACCATCACCCGGGAGCCGCGGGGCGGCAGACGGTCGATCGCCGCCGCGCCGCGGCGGCGCAGTAGCTCACCCCGCTCGCCGGTCTGCGTTCCAGGCTCAACCCAGCGCATCCGACGCGTGCGCGAGCACCATCGCCGACCATCGAGGCTGGTCACCTCGACCGCCACCTGGGATTCGGCCGCCCGCTCGCCGGGCTCAACACGAGCCAGCAACTCGAACCCGGCGACGGGAGCATCCGGATGGCTGAAGGCCTCAGCGACGTCGGGGCGATCGACAAAGGGGCGAGCGAGGCCGATAGCGCGGCCGTCCAGCAGCACCTCGACCCGGGCGACACGCGATCCCTCAAACAGGCACCACCCGTACACCTCGAGCACGTCGCCCTCGGCGACCGCGACATCGTCCGGGTAGTTCAGCTCACCGGTCATCCCAAAACCGGTTGCGATCACTTGCGGGGCCGCTTGGGAATCCTGCCGCGCGCTAGGCGGTGAGCGTCTCAAGCGCACTACGAAGCACCCCTGCGGGCCGCCAAATCGAGCGCGAACGAGCTGGAAAGCTCACCGGTTGGCGTGGTTAGGGAGCGCACGGCGCTCCTAACCGGCCACAGCAGCGAGCTCGCGCAACACGACGTCCTCGATCTGTCGATTCGACGAAGCCCAGTCGAATTGTCGTGCGTAGCTCGCTGCCTGCTCGATCCCCGCTGGGTCCGCGCCACTCCGACTTGCCGCTGCAAAGAGCGCGTCGGCCAGGGCGCCGGGCGTAGCCTGGGCGTAGCAAAGCTGCGCCGCGTACTGCACCTCGCGCGTGTGCGGTGCGTCGTTGCTGACGGGGATGCATCCGCAGGCGAGCATCTCGAGCGGCAGCAGCGACATGTTCGTGAACGACAGGACGAGACCCGCGGCACACTCGTTGTAGAGCGCGCACAGTTCGTCTGGGTTCAACACTCCGTGACGAGTGCAGGGAAACGGCAGCACGTACCGGCTTATGTCCGCGCCGAGCATCTCGATCTCGTAGTCCGGATGCCGCTGGTGAAAGCACTCGAGCGCAAGGACCCCAAGCTCGAATCCACGGCGCGCAGATGTCGGCTTCGCGTAAA
This sequence comes from Solirubrobacteraceae bacterium, assembly GCA_050010595.1. Taxonomy (GTDB): domain Bacteria; phylum Actinomycetota; class Thermoleophilia; order Solirubrobacterales; family Solirubrobacteraceae; genus Palsa-513. The sequence goes on along the minus strand of JBEKKS010000014.1, from coordinate 67,771 downwards.
AGAGCACCTTGTGGCGTGGCTGCGGGTTGCGCAGCGCATACTGGTCTGCGTCGACGCCAAAGGCGAACGGCTCGCACACCATGCCGTGCTCGCCGCCGAGCTTGCGCGCCAGCCAGTTGCCGAGCGTCAATCCGTGGAAGCCGAACCCGTACGTGTCGGCAGCGAGGCTGCTGTAGGTTCCAGCCGCCTCGAAATACGGCTCGTAGTCTTGGACGTAGTAGAACTTCCGCGCCGCAGCACTGAAGCGGCGCACGGGGTAGGCGGTGAACCAGCTCGTGGCGAAGATCGCGTCGCAGGGCTCCATCGTGGCGGCGTTGTAATTCAGTTCGGCGGCGACCGCCGGATAGTCCTTCATCGTCGCCTCGACATCCTCCGGGGCCACCGTCTCGAGTGGGTCGTAGAAGTAGAGCCGGCACTGGTGCTGGCGCGATTCCAGATAGGCGATCGTGCGGAAGACGTCGACATGGCCACCGGAGGCCTGGCCGACCGGCGTCACGACCCAATTGAAAGCGTAGGGCGGCTCGGGCGCGGGGCGTTGAGCTCCAGCTGCGACTTGGGGCTCACCCGCCGCCAGGATGTCGTCGCTGCGCACCGGCCAGAACACGTGCAACGGCTTGTCGAGAGTACGAAGCTCGCGGATCTCCTCGCCGAGGGCAGCGATCGTCGCGCTTGCCTTATCGCGGTACTCGTCGAGCTCGGCGACGAGCTCGACGGTGCGCCCCTTGAAGTGCTCGATCGCCCGCTCCTGGCTTTCACTCACGAGGCGCAGCCGCCGCGCTTGCGCATAGACGCGCAGCACCGGCATGCCATACACGATCTTCTTCAACCAGGTCCGCACGCGCGCTCCTAGCAGGTCAGCTTAGCCCTGAGGGGTCAGGGCGCCCCTCGTACACGAACGGCAGCTCCCGCTCGATCTCGCGCAGGCGCGGTGCGGCGGCATCGCGCGCCGCCAGCAGCGGCGCGCCGTGCAGCGGCCAGGACACCCCAACGTCCGGATCGTCCCAGGCGACCGAGCGCTCGAGCTCCGGGGCGTAATAGCCCGTTTGCTTGTAGACCACGTCAGCGACCTCGGAACATGTGTAGAAGCCGTGGGCGAAGCCGGCCGGAATCCAGACCTGGCGCAGCTCGCGATCGTCGAGCTCGAAGCCGGCCCATTCGCCGTAGGTCGGAGAGCCGCGGCGCAGGTCGATCGCCACATCGAAGATCGTGCCGCGCGCACAACGCACGAGCTTGCCGATTCCGGCCCCGATCTGAAAGTGCATGCCGCGCAGCACGCCACGGCTGGAGCGAGAGTGGTTCTCCTGCGGGAACTCCACGTCAGCGAGTGCCGTGCCGGCGAACTGGTCGCGACGGAACGTCTCGTGAAAGAACCCCCTTGCGTCCCCATGCACCGTCGGCACGAGCTCGAGGACGTCCGGCAACGAGGTTTGGCGCACCTCCATCACTGGCCCAGCTCACAGGTTGTCGGCGATGTGCGGCGCTGAGCGGTTGAAGACGACGAAGCCGACAACGAAGACCAGCACGATGAAGGCCATCGGGACCGCGAGCTCTGGATAGCCGCCGATCGCGGCGGCCGCCGACGAGCCGCCGAAGTGCCAACCTGGGTACGGCGAGGTGGGCGGAACCGGAGAGTTCTGTCCGATGAACGCGTGGCGGTACTGCTCCATCAGGTCGGCGAGCGGGTTGAGCATCCAGATATGCAGGAGCGTTCGCCCGTGCGCGCCGATCTTCTCGATCGGAATCAGCAGCAGCGAGATATAGAAAAGCACTTGGATCAGGACGTCCCAGATCGGCGCGATATCGCGGGCACGAACGTAAAGCGCGGACAGGAGCATCGCCCAGCCCATCGCGAAGATGATCAGGATCACCACGATGAGCGGCAGCTCGAGCCATGAGGCACGCGGGCGGATGCCGTAGATCGCCGTGAAGATGGCTATCGGAATGAAGTTCACGGCGAGGTTGAAGAGCGCCGTGAGCACCACCGCCAGCGGAATCGCCAGGCGCGGGAACTGGATCTTGCGAACGAAGCTCTCTCGCGCGACGACGCAGGCGACCGCGCCGGCGGTCGCCTCGGTAAAGAACGTGAACAGCACGATGCCGCTCAGCAGCATGACCGGGTAGTCGTGAACACCCGACCCGAGCTTTCCGAGCGAATACACGACCATCAGCACGCCAAACATCAGCAGTGGTCGCATCACGGTCCACACATAGCCGAGAACCGAACCGTAGAAGCGCAGCTTGAACTCGGTACGCGCGATCGTGAAGGTCAGATGCCAGAAGCGCGGCCAGTCGCCCGTCAGCGCGCTCGGCCCGCGAATGGGCTCGCCAAGATCCGAGTAGTCGACGGTGCTCATCCGACGCCAGCGTGCCGACGGTCGGCGCTCGGCGACCGCTCGATGGACGACCGGAACGGTATATCGACTACCCCGCCCTGTGCAGCGGATCCCTGCACCACGATCGACAGCTCGCGTGCCGATCGGTCGAGGATCTCGAGTCCCCGCCCGAGGCGCGAGATCGTGACGATCGCGAAATAGCGCCCTGGCGCGAGCAGGTTGTTGAACGCCACAGAGAAGACTGCCTGCTCACCGGCCTCGAACCGCCCCGTGCGCTCGTGTTCCAAGTTGGTGGCGGCGACAACCACCTTGACCGCCTCGGCGTTCTCGAGCTCCAGCGTGAGCCCCGGATCCTCGGCCTCGCGGAGAAACTCGACGCGCGCGTAGAAGCGCAGCTCCTGACCTTGTAAGTACATCTCGGACTGGCCAGCGGAATCGGCTTCACACCACATGTCGACGATCCGCGCAGCGCCATTCCCAACCCGCTCAGCGCCGACAGCCGCCTCGGGAGCGTCGCGGTTGAAGTTGAGCTCGAGATATTGGTTTGCGACATCCTCCGGTGCTCCCTCCGCAACAACCTTGCCACGCTCGAGCAGCACTGCTCGGTGGCAGAAGCGAGTGACCGAAGACATGTCATGCGTGACCAGCACGATCGTCGTTCCCTCGTCGCGCAGGCGGTTGAAGACGTCGAAGCACTTCTGCTGAAATGCGGCATCGCCCACGGCGAGCACTTCATCGATCAATAGAACGTCGGCGTCGACCTGGATCGCAACCGCGAACGCAAGGCGTACGTGCATCCCGGACGAGTAATTCTTGAGCTTGAGCTCCTGGAACTCCTCGAGCTCGGCGAACTCGATGACATGCTCGTAGCGAGCCCGGGCCTCGCGTGGCGAGAGGCCCAGCATGATGCCGTTGAGGATGACGTTGTCGCGCGCCGCGAGGTCCGGGTTGAAGCCGACGCCGAGCTCGATGAACGGCGACATGCGCCCGCGCAGCCAGATGTTGCCGCTCGTCGCAGAGTAGATCCCAGCAAGGCACTTGAGCAGCGTGCTCTTGCCACTGCCGTTGCGACCAACGATCCCAAAGAACTCGCCTTCGCGCACATCAAATGAGATGCCTTCGAGAGCGGTGAACACGTGCTGGCCCGAGCGCCGGAACGGATGCAGCGCCCGTTCCTTGAACGTGTGCATCTGCTCCTCTGGAATTCGAAATGTCTTCGAGACGCCGTCGACGCGGATGACTGGGCGGCCGTCGCCGCGGTAGTCGGGCACACGCCTAGGATATCGGCCGTCCTGATGGCGACGTGGCGTCCAGCCCGATCGCCGGCAGGCGGCCGTCAGTGCGCCGCGGAACGGTGTGGCGCCGACCCAGGCGCCCCCGCGCCCGGCCTGGCCGCCTGCTCGTCCTCGCGCAAGGCCAGGTAGAAGGCGGCGACCGTGCCGAACGGGACGCTCAGCACGACGAGGATCGCGATCAGCCAGATCAGTGCCGGCGGCAGCAGACCGTCGGTGAGGTTTGATGCATGGTCAAAGACGCCGGCTACCTCGTCGAGCAGGGAGCGCGAGCGCGAGTCGATAAAGGTCAGTGCGACGTCGCCGACGACGGACGTGCCGTCGATCGTCATCGGCGAGCGCGAGACGGTCCGCGGCTCGGTTGTGCCGGTCAGCGCGACGGCGCTCGTGCCGACGTTGACGAAGCAGGCGGTACCGATCCGCGAGTGCTTCGGGACGGGCTGGATCGGCAGCGTTGCACTGCCGCCGTGGTACCCCCCCGGGACGCGAACAATGCCGCTGTACCCGGGCGCGCGCAGGAGGAGATCGACCGGCGGACCGCCTTGCTTGCTCGCCTTCACCGGCCAGAGGTCGAACTGAGCCAGATAGCTGTCAGCGTCGATCGTCACCGAGCCAAGGCACGCACGACCGTGCGGCGGGACCGTAAATAGCGTGGCCGCAAACAGCGCCGGGGGATCGGGCACGCCGGCATCCAGCTCGACGCCTCCGCGCAAGTGTGGGCGGACCAGGAGCAACCCGCCGATGAGCATCAGCGCGACGGCGAGCGCAGCGACGGTGGCCGGCAGTGTCGGGCGGCGCGAGAGCTTGGACAGATGTCTACGCATAGAACCTCGCGGCGGTGATACCGATCGCATCAAGCGAGAGCACGACGCCGATCGCGAGAACGAGCGCCGCGATCGGCAGGGCGGCACGACGGGGCAGTGACCCGATGGTGAATGTGATCGCGAGCGCGAAGAGCGGGACCAGCGGCAGCAGATAGCGACCGGTGATCAGTGGATCACTGCCACCGTTGCCGAGCAGCGCCTGGTAGGAGACGTAGTGCAGGAACACGATGCTCGTCAATAGCAGCGTGAACATGACGGCGACAGCCGGCCAGCCGGCGCGCAGACGCCGCCAGCGGACCACGCAGGCCGTGTAGAAGCCGACCAGTCCGACGGCCGAGAGAACCTGCAGCCAGGCGTCGATACGGTTCGAGAAGAGGACCTCCAGCGAGCCGAACGTCCCGTAGAAGCTCTGAATGAAGACCTGCTGGTAGCCGTAGGCAGGCCCGATCCGCGGCGCCATCCCCGGTAGCGCCGGAAAGTAGAACTGGTAGATGAAAGAGAGGAATTGACCGACGTTGAACGCGGCACTGTTGAGCTGCGTCACCTGGCCGCCGTAGGCGCTCGTGCCGTTGCTCAGCCCAGCCAAGAGCACGTAGAGCGCGAGAGCGCCGGCGATCGCGCCGGCTGCGGCGAGTATCCGCGGTGCCATCTCGCGCGCGGCAGGCCTGTGGCGTGCCCAGGCGACGGCGAGCGCAACCAGGAGCACCGGAAGGGTGACGAGACCGCGCCCCTGCGTCAGGACGGCGGCCGCAGCGAACGCGCTCGCTCCGAGCACGCGGCCCATCGACGGTCCGCGCTGCACGAGGCGAACCGCCATCAGCAGAAAGCCCGCGACGACGGCGGCGAGGAGATTATCGACGCTGATCACGCCGCTCATGAAGGCGAGCTTTGGTTGCAGTGCGACGATAGAAGCCGCAAACGACTGCTTCCAACGCGAGCGGCGGAAAAGCTCGCCGGCGAGCAGCCACGTGAAGACGATCGTCAGCAAACGAAAGACGGAGCTAAAGAGGCGTAGCACGAACAGGCGCTTGAGCAGCGGCAACCAGACGAACACGCGGTAGGGGATCGCCAACAACGCGTAGTAGAGAGGCGGGTTCTTCGCCTGCGGGTTCAACCCCGAGCCGTTGGCGCGCGACCCGCGTGGCATCGACCGCTCGATCCGATGCAGGGCGGCGAGATCGGCCGACGTCCAAGCGGGGCGCGCACCCAGATCGCCGATCAGAGACGACAGGTTGAGCCAGTTCAAGACATCGGACTCCTCCGTCGAATACGGAGCGCTCCCCTGATTGGGGTTGGGAATGCTGCCTGTCTCGGCTAGATGCTGGACATAGGCGAAGTGGGCCGCCTCGTCGGGGCCCTGGAACGCGGGCACGGCCGCGTCCCAGGCGACGGATTCGAGCGCGGCGAAAACGAGGATCAGGACAAGCGCGCGCGGCGCCTGCCGCAGCGAGGCTGACAGCGAGCGCAGCCGTCCCCGTAGGCGCGGCCCGCGAGAGCCTGGCGGACCTGGTGTCACCGTCGCTTCAGCCATCAGTGCTCGCGGGTGCAGCCCCCATCAGCGCCTCACGCAGGCCCGCCTCGACCTGCTCGGCGGCTAGCTCCCAACTGCGACCGGCCACCAGGTCGACGCCCGCAGCGCCCAGCCGGCCCCGACGCTCGGGTTCGTCGAGGAGCCGCTCGATCGCGTCGCAGAGCGCGAGGGGGTCGGCCTGCGCCAAGGTGAGGGGGCCCTCGCGACCAAACGTCGCGAGGTTGGACTCGCTTTCGAGCTCCACGACCGGCAGCCCGCAGGCCATCATCTCGAGGGGAACGAGCGACGGGTTGGTGAGCGAGAGGGCCATTCCGAGGGTCGCGCCAGCGTAGAGCTCACGCAGCTGCTGCCAGCCGAGCACCCCGAGGTGACGGCTCCGGAACGGAACGGGGACCGGCGCGACCTCGCCGTAGGTCACGATCTCGATTCGAGTTCGACGCCGCGCGAGCTCCTCAAGAGCCAGCAGCCCTAACGGCGTCGCGCGTCGCGGGGTTGTCGGCCGCGCGTAGAAGACGACCAGGTCCTCGCGCCGCTGGGCCTGCACGGGGCGGTAGAGCGAGTGATCGATCGCGAGGTCGAAATGGCTCGCGTGAGCGCCATAGCGCTCGCGCAGCAATGCCGCCAGCCAGGGGCTGGCCGCGATGCAATGGATGCCCTGGCGGTAGCTGCTCTGCGCCCAGAGCGCTTCCGCCGACACGCCGAAGAAGTCCGGCTCGTGGTCCTGGACCAGATACGCACGGCCCTCGACCCCGGGCAGCACGAGCGATGAAGCGACCGTCTGCCAGCCGGTCGCGAGCACCAGCTCGGCGCCGTCCCAGCGGCCGAAGTCGGTGTGCAGGTCGATGTCCGGAAGCGCGAAGAACTCAGCGAAGCGACGCTCGACCTCTTCCTCGGGCTCGTCGTCGTGGCGACCATCGCTCTCGATCAACCACAACGACAGTCGATGGCCGCGATCGCGCAGTCCGCGCAGAAGGTGCGCGATCGTCGCGTGCCCGCCACTGCCCCGCCTGAACTCGGGGATCAGCACTGCAACGCTCAGGGGATCGTCCGCGGAGGCGCGACGCGCGGGAGCGAGCGGCGCGACGCCGCTACGTGCAAGCTCGAGCACCGCAGCCGACGCCGACCTCCGCCCGCCGAGCGCGGCGCCCGAGCGATTGCGCACACGCAGCCGCATTCGGGCGGCGCGCTCGCGCAGCGTCATCGAAGAGCGCTCCGCGTCCGGCGATAGATCGGGCGGAGCGGCCGCAGGGCAATCTGGGCAGCGCGATTTCGCCGCACACGCAGCAGCACACGCGCGAGCGGATGGCGCAGCATGCGCTCGATGCGTCGGGCACGGCGTTCGAACTCGGAGCGCTCGCGCAGCAACTTTCCGTTCAACTCGAGCCCGCCCCGCAGATCCGCCAGCAACCGCGCGGCGGCAGGCGCAGCGTCCGGCGCCGGGGCGTCGCGCACAGCGAGCAGCGCCGCAGCCATCAACTCAGAGGAGTCTCGCCACGACGGCCAGCTGCGAGCGGTCTCGAGCGCGTTCGTGCGCAGGAACGCCAGCAGCCGGCGATCGCGGGCAAGCAGATCGAGTTGGCGCGCGGTGCCGCGCAGATCATCCCAGTCGGTGATCAGCCCGTTCCAACCATGCACGACGTACTCGTCGTAACCGGTGACCGGAGTGACGACACACGTGGCCCCGCGATGAAAGCCCTCGAGCGGCGGGCCGAACATGCCCTCGACGCTCGAGAGCTTGAGCAGGACGTCCGTTTGCTCATACAGCTGAGCCATCTCCGCGTGGTCGAGCGGGCCGACAACTGCGTCAACTGCCGACGCCGCAATTTCGCCGAGCGCTGCGCGCTCGCCGGTGACGACGGTCACGTGACGGGGCTCGCGCATCGCACCAACGGCATGGATCGCGGAGTGAACGCCTTTGAACCAGGATGCCGGCGAGCCCTCAATCAACACACGCAACGGGCCGGCCGCCGCGTTCGGCACGCTCGCGAGCGGACCGAAGATCTCCTTGTCGATCCCGTTTGGGACGAGGTGGGCGGGCGCGTCGGGGCGTAGCGCGGCGATCGTATCGGCGATCCAGCGCGCCTCGGTGATGAACGCGACCGGCAACCCGAGCGGAAGCGAGGCGCCGAGGCGCTCGCCCTCGTGCGGCTCGTAGAAGCGGTCCTCGAGGCTCTGCACGAAGAATGCGTAACGATCGGCCGGCAGCTCGAACAGGCTGAACGCGGTCTCCCACCAGGTGGCGACTGCGATGTCGTAGCGCTGGCCGATCGCCTCATCTCGCGAGAGCACATGGAGGTGCGGCAGATGCTCATAGCCGCGCCAGCTACGACCCTCCTCCTGGCGGACGAGAACCAGCGTCAGGTCCCAGTCCTCCAGCTGACTGAGCCGGCTGGCATGCTGGACGACCACGCCGACGCCACCCGAGAGCTGCAGGTCGTTGAGTAGGAACGCGACCCTCACTGGCGCGGACCTTTGGGAGCAGGTTGCCGAGGTGTTGCCGAGCGCGAGCGCAGCTCAGGCTCCGCGCAGGTCGCCGGCGCCGTCTTGCGGATGATTCGCTCTTGCCAGGCTGGCATGCGGAGAATGGCACGCCAGGTCCACTATCGTACCGGCGCTGATGGGTAGCCTAGCCTTTCGAAGCGGCGAGGCGGCAACGTCGCGTGCCGAAGGCGAGCAGCTGCGGGTCGGCTTCGTCGGCAGTCTCAACTGGATCGAGAGCTCCGCGCCCCCCCGTGGTGAAGGATTCGTCTCGAAGTCCTTCCCCCTCGTTACCGGCGAGGATCCCGAGCGAGGACTGCACGAGCTTGCGGGCTTTGCACCGCATGTCACCGTCATCTTCGATCCAACACAGCTCCCGCACGATGCGTTCGGCTCGCTGCCGGGGCTCACGCTTGGCCTGCTCGTCGGCGGGCTGCCCGGCGAGGACTCGGACAGGGCGCTCGTGACGCTCGACAGGATTGCTTCGTTCAAGCCGGCACTGACCGGGGCGGCGGTCGCCGGGAGCGTCGTCTGGCGCGCAATCCCGCCGCCGATCAGCGATGCCCTCTTCGCGGATGTGCGACAGATGCACGCCCCGCCGCGCGTGATGTCGATCGGGCGCGCCACGCCTCACCGCGACGCGATGCTGCTCGGCGCCAAACACCACCACACCCTGCTCGAGTTGCTACATGGCGTAGGCGGCGCGACGATGGCAAGGCTGCTCGGTGAGTACGACGTCGGCGTGTACATCGCGCCAGAGCGAGGCGGTGGCTTCGGCGCGCAGGTCGGGATGCACCTCGCGGCCGGACAGCTGTTGCTCGTCGACAACCTGGCCCCCGCGCACGGCCTCGAGCGCGACATCGACTACCTCCACGTGGCCGACGCCGATGCGCTGGTATGGATGCTCGACCGTCTGGGGCGCTTCCCGGAGATGTATCAGCGCATTCGCGTCCGTGGGCGGATGAAGGCCGAGCAGTACCGCAGCTCGCGCCTCTTCGCGCGCGTCGTCCACGACCTGCTCGCCGACGTCGAAGCCTTTGGCGGCAACGCGTCTGAGCGGTCAGCCTGACGTTGATGGCCAGGGCGATGTCCGGACCGCAAGGCGGTCAGACTCACACCCGCCGACGTTGAAGAAGACGAGCTGAGCGGATCCCGGTGAGGTCACGGTCTCGTGGCCGGTGACGGTGACCTCGAGCGTGTCCGTAGCGTTTGCTCCCGCGCGGAGCACCGACAGGGGCACCGTGATGGCGGTTTGCTTCCCGGCTCGCAGCCAGCCGCGATACGTGCGGTGACCGTCGTGCACCTTGTATGGCCAGCGACCCGAGAACCCGGATGGAGTGATCAGCGAGAAGCTCGCGCAGCGCTGGCCCAGACCGGCCAGCGCGCTGCTGTAGACGGTGGCGGTCGCCGGCTGCCCAGAGGTGAGGTTGCCGTTGACGTCTGGCCCCGCGATGCTCCACGCGGCGCGCGCCGGCAGGCTGAGCTTCACGATCTCGAGCGACAGCCAAGAGGACGTCGTCACCACCCGACCGATGAAGCCAATCGAGTTGCTGCCCTGGGCCGGGATGAGCAGGTAATGGGGGGCCGAGGGCGACGTGGGCCAGCCGTCGAGGCGGCCGCTCGGGCTGGCGATCCCGGAGATGTAATCACCATTCGTGCCCGGCTCGATCGGGAGGTACACCGGCGGCGAGAGGAACAGATCCCACTCGATCGAGGCGTTCCAAAACTCGACGGCGTTCCAGATCGGGAAGTACTCTCCCGTCGCGCCGAGCGTCAGCGCCATCGCCCCGACCGTCGCACCGCCCGGCACCGCCTCGTCCACGAAGGCGCGGGCGGAGGCCGACGGGCCGCCGCCCGCTGCGGAGTTCACGTACTTGTGCAGGTTGTAGATCGTCTCGGTCGTACACAGCGCCACGAGGCCAGCCGCAATCAACGCCGCGGCCGGCCGCATCCAGCCTTGCCGGCGTGCCAGGGCGACGAAGATCGCGGCAGCGACGACAACCCCGGCGTAGACGATTGTGCTCTCGGCAAGAAACGAGAGGTGCAGGTCCCGCGCGTGATTGAGCAGCACGCGCTGGTAGAAGGTCGCGGCTGGGTAGGTGAACCAGTCGTAGGCGCTCGTCAGGGGAGGCCAGGCGACGCTCGCGAACAGCGCCACGACGAGGAAGGTCGAGGCGAGCACCGCGCCGGCGGCGCGTAGAGTGATCCGCGGCGCCATCGACCAGTCGTGCAGGGCGGCGGCAGCCGTCACCGCTAAGACCACCGCCGGATACATCAAATAGCGCTCGTCCCCGTTCGGGGCAATCGAGATCAGCCCCACGAGGATCGCGACAAAGCCGACCGTGCAGACGACGGCGAGTGCATGGCGACCGCCGTCGCGCGCCCTGACGAGCGTAGCCACAGTCCACGGGAGCCCGAGCACCACGGTCAGGATTCCTGTGCCGACGATCAGTCGCGAGAGGTCGTAGCGATAGTAGGTGAGCTGAACAGAGAGCGGGGGGAGGCTCGGCAGGCCGTAGTGTCCGGTCAGCCCGCTCAGTCCGACAGCTGAGAGCAGGCCGAGCCGGCCGGCAATGAGGACGAGCAGCGCAGCTCCATAGACCGCACACAGCAGCCGGTGGCCCGACCACAGGCGCCGCGCGAGCAGCCGAGCACGGCGCCCGCGCGCCTCGTCACGCAGCTCCCAGCTCCACTCGTGCCAGACCACCGCCAGGGGAGGAACCACGATCAGCGCCAGCAGCTCGGTCCGCGCGACGATCGCCGCGAGTAGGGCGACGATCACGATCGCGTCACGGCCCGCCGAGGGAGCTCGTAGCGTGCGCCACGTGGTGTAGAGCACCCACGCGTACGCCGGATAGCTGGTCGGCTCGGCGAGAAAGGAGGTCGCAGTGGTGGCCCAGGGCACGACGGCCGCGAGGACGCAACCAAGTGCCGCCGCCGGCCGGCCCAGTCCTGCGCGGCGGGCGAGCAGGAAGACCGGCAGGGCAGTGCCGGCGAACATCGCGCACTGGATGACGTGATCCAGCTGAAACGCAGCCGGGTCACGGAAGAACGCCATGGGGATCGCAAGCAGGTAGACGTCGAGGCGCTGGCCGATCCCATCAATCCAGCCATAGCCAGGGATCGTCCAGAGCGCGCTCGGGAAGTGGGTCGTGATGTAGCGGGCGAGTACGACGTAGTGCAGCTCGTCGAGCTGAAAGTTCCCGACGCGGAACGCGTAATGGACATAGAGGACCGCGACCGCGACCGCGATCAAGCCGGCAAGCAGCCAGTCGAGGCCCGTCACCGGTTGCGCTGTGGCGGCCTCGGTCGGAGGCCTCAGCCAGCGTGCCGCGAGCGCCCGCGCCCGCGGCAGAGCGACATTCCGATCTGCGGCCGCCACGGTGCCCTAGCCTCGTGCGCGCCGGCCGCCATCGAGCGCAACGTCTGCGAGCGCATCGCGGACGAGCTCCGGGTAAACGCGCGAGGCACGGAAGCGCTCGGCCTGGCGGCGTCCGGCTTGCTGCACATCGAGGAACGCACCTGGCTCGCGCGTCAGCTGCTCGATCAGCGCGAGGAGCATCTCGGGCGAGCGCACCTCAAGATAGTCGCCGCCGGCCGTGAGCCCGTGGGATGGGCTGAGCGGCTCGGAAAGGACGAGATTGCCGGCAGCGAGCGCAAGGCAGACGCGGTTCTCGAACGACGGGTAGGGATTGTTGTGCAGGTTCAGCTGGACGTCGGCCACCTCCAGGAAGCGCAAGAGCGCGTCACCGAACAGGCCATGGCCGATGTGCGTGATCGGATACGCGCGCTTGACGGGTGCGAGCAGCGCCTCGCGGTGCTCGGTTGAGCGCCCGACGAAGAGCACCCGCGGTGGAATCGACCGGTCACGAACGTCCATGAACAGACTGTCGGCAACCGGAAGTGGAAGCGAACGCCAAACGGGCAGCACGTTCTCGGCCGTTTCAACAATCAATGGATCGAACGAGACGATGCGATCGAAGTTGGCTGGATCGACCTGCTCGAGCCACCACAGGCGCTGGCGTAGATCGACGTGCTCGGCCCCCGCGCGCCGCGGAAGCGGCTCGGTCAGGTAACCGATCGTCAGCGCTCGCAGCGAGGCGAAAAGCCCGGCCGGAATGATCTCGGGGCGGAACACGAGGATGACATCCGGATCGAGCGCCTCCAGCTGGGCCAGCAATGGCTCGGCGGCGACTCCGGCGCGATGGTCGAGGAACGTCGGAACGAGATCTCCGGCCGACTGCTCCAGGGCGCACTGCGTGAAGAACACGCTCTGGCCGACGAAAGCGATCGAGAGCCGCTCGCGTCTGGACAGCAGGCCGCCTGCGCCAAGTGCAGTGCTTGCTTGGGCGCGGGGCACGGTGACTTCCCCCGCCTGCGACGGGTCGCGGCCAGACATCGCAGCAGGGCCAGAGCTAGCGATCGTCGGTACGCCGCAGGCCGAGAATGCTGAGCAGGAACGACGAGAAGAAGACCTGCAAGCCGACGATCAAGAGCTCGGAAGCGAAAATCGCAAGGTTCTCCTGCGACAACGAGCCGAAGCCGTGCTCGATCCAGCGAATCACGATGACGAGCGCGGTGATGAAGCCGGCAAGCGCGATCGCGCCGCCGAGCAGAAGGCCGTGCTCGAGCCTGAAGCGTGACCGCATCGCGTCGAACCAAGCGTCCTTCTCGCCGAGGAAGTACGTGCCGTAGGCGTGCGCGCACAGGCCGAGCGCGAGCACTTGGACGCCGATGATCGTCAGCAGCTCTCCGGCGATCAGGGCGTGCAGGTTCCAGCTGCGGCCCAGCACGCTGAGGTGGGCGAGCACCGTTGCCGAGGCGATCACGCCAAGCCCGGCCAGCGCAGCGCCCGGGACGATGAACAGGTGCGTGGGGCTGTGGACCAAGAGAAAGCGCAGATGCCGCCAGCCGTCACGAAAGCGCGAGAGCTTCGATTCGCCGCCACGTGGGTGATAGCTGATGTCGATCTCGCTGATTGCGAGCTTGGCCTTCGCTGCGCGGATCACCATCTCGGAGGCGAACTCCATTCCGGTGGTGCGCAGGTCGAGCTTCGCGAGCACGTCGCGGCGGAGCGCGCGCATGCCGCAGTGGGCATCGTGCACGCCGGTCTTGTAAAGGAAGTTGAGCACGCCTGTGAGCACGGGGTTGCCGATGTAGCGGTGAGCCCAGTGCATCGCGCCAGGCTGGATGTTGTTCATCCGGTTGCCCATCACGAGCTGCGCACCCGCATCGAGCTCGGCGACAAACCTCGGGATCTCGTCGAAGTCGTACGTCAGGTCGGCGTCGGCCATGACGATGTAGGCGCCACGCGCAGCCGCGAACCCGGCCAGGTAGGCGTTCCCGTAGCCGCGCCTCGGCTCGTGGATGACGCGTGCGCCGGCCGATCGCGCGAGCTCAGCGCTTGCGTCCTCCGAGCCGTTATCGACGACGAGCACCTCCCCGCGCAAGCCGGCGTTGTCCATCGCCGAGCGCGCCATGCGAACGCAGGCATCGATGTTCTCCTCCTCATTCAGGCAGGGGATCACGACCGATATCGCAGGCCGGGCGGCGCTTCTGCGGGGCGGCGATGAAGCGGGTATCTGCTCGATCGTGCTCAACGCGTTCGGGGAACCATCATGCAGGCAGGCTGCGGCCAGCGGTTGGACCGGACCTCGCGCCCCAGTCTAGAGATGTTTTGCGATGCTCCTCGGCAATGCGCGTGTGCATCATCTACGACTGCCTCTATCCCTACACGGTTGGCGGCGCGGAACGCTGGTACCGGAAGCTCGCCGAACGCCTGGTTGCGGAAGGCCACGACGTGACCTACGTGACCCTGCGCCAGTGGGACCGTGGCACGCACCCTGACATCGACCCGCGGGTCCGCGTCGTGGCGGTCGGCGCGCGCATGGCGCTGTATGCCAGAGGGGGGCGGCGGCGCATCCTTCCTCCGCTCGTGTTCGGCTTCGGCGTGCTCGCGCACCTGCTCCGGCACGGCCGCGACTACGACGTCGTACATACCTGTTCGTTCCCGTACTTCTCTCTGCTCGCAGCGGCACCACTTCAACCGCGATTCGGATACCGGTTGATCGTCGACTGGTGGGAGGTCTGGAGCGACAGCTACTGGCGCGACTACCTGGGCCGGTTCGGCGGCGCCGTCGGGCTCCTCGTTCAGCGCCGGTGCGTTAGGGCCGCGCAGCACGCGTTCTGCTTCTCGCGGCTGCACGCCGGCCGACTCGCAGCCGAAGGCATGGATCCACCGCCGACATTGCTTCAGGGCGCGTACACCGGCACGCTCGATGTTGCCGCCGGCAACGGCGCAGACCCCCTGGTCGTCTTCGCCGGGCGGCTTATTCCCGAGAAACGGGCAGTCGCAATCGCTCCGGCCGTCGAGCTAGCAGCGTCAAGCGTGCCCGGCCTGCGCGGCATCATCTTCGGCGCGGGCCCGCAGCGCCCAGCCGTGCTGGCATCGATTGCCGCGCTCGAGCGCCCGGAGCTGATGAGCGCCCCTGGCTTCGTGCCCGGCGCGGAGGTTGAGTCGGCGCTGCGCCGTGCCCTCGCAATGGTCCTGCCGTCCCGTCGCGAGGGCTACGGCATGATCGTCATCGAAGCTGCGGCGTACGGCACGCCAAGCATCGTCGTCAGCGGAAGCGACAATGCGGCAGTTGAGCTGATCGAGGACGGCGTTAACGGCGTCAAGGCGTCCTCGGCCGATCCCGTAGACGTGGCGGCGGCGATTATTCGCATCTACGAGGCGGGACCGGCCCTACGCGAGCGCACGCGAGACTGGTTTGCGCGCAACGCCATGCGACTCTCCCTGGAAGGTTCGCTGGAGACAATCCTCGCGAGCTACGCGCCAGACAGCGCGCGCCGGTAGCTGGCCAGAACGGCCTGCGCTGTGCGCTCCCAGGTGAACTGCGCTGCTCGATCCGTTCCGGCCCGGCGGAGGCGCGCAACCAGCTGAGCGTCACTCAGCAGCCGTTGGAGGGCGACCGCGATCTGCGCGGAATTGCGCGGATCGAAGAGCAGAGCCGCATCGCCGGCGACCTCGGGCAACGAGGAGGCGTTTGAGCAGGCGACCGGAACGCCGCGCACCATCGCCTCGAGCACAGGCAAGCCGAAGCCCTCGTAGAGCGAGGGGAAGACGAACGCGCTGCTGATCGTCCACAGGCCTTCGAGCTCCGCAGGATCGAGCCAACCGGCCCAGCGAACGTCGTCGTCGAGCCCGAGCGCGCTCGCGCGTGCCCGGAGCGTGCGCTCGTGCGCCGTCGCGTAACCAGCGATGACCAGCATCGGGCGCTCCGGCATGCTCGCGAGAGCATCAAGCAGCGCCTCGATGTTCTTGTGCGGACGCTTCGCGGATAGCGAAAGCAACACGCGGCGGTCGCCGAGCCCCAACCGGCGCCTGACCTCAGCCTCTGGCATCGGCGCCGCGTTAACCCGCGACCCGACGCCGAGCGGCACGACATCGATCCGCTCGCGCGCGACACCGAGCAGCCCGACGAGATCGTCGCGGGTCGACTCCGAGTCGGCGAGCACGCGATCCGAGCGGCGCACCGTCAGTGGAACGAGGACGCGCATCCCAAGCGCACGGATCCCCGCGTGGGTCTCGGGAAAGCGGCGATAGATCAGGTCATGGACGGTCACGACGCGCACAAACCGCCCCGAAATCGGGCCCGTCGACGCGAGCGAGTGAACGAGATCGACGCCTGCCGCCCGCGCGAGGCGGGGTAGGAGTTGCAGCTCGCCGCGAACCCGTGCGACGCGGTCTGCGGCGTGGACTGGTACCTCGACTTTCGCGGTCAGCTCATCCCACGGCCCCGGTCCGGCGTCGAGGCTGACGAAGGCGGTCAAACGAACGCCGGGGGGCGCAGCGGCCACGAGCGCCGGGATCAGCTCCCGCGCCGCGACCTCCATTCCGCCAGTGTCGCCGGGGACGAGGAAGATCAGGTTCAGGCCGACATGCAGCGGCGAATCGTCGACCGCATCGGGCCTCCTCGCCACGGTGGTCATCGCGCGATTCCGGAAAGTGCGCGCTCGTAAGTCTCATGAGTCGCACGCGCGGCGGCCTTCCAGCTGAATCCGGCCGCGTGTTCGGGCCCGAAATGTGCGGTCTGCGTGTCGGCGAGCGCGTCTTGGACAGCACGAGCGCACGAGTGAGGATCACGCGGATCGAAGTAGTGAACGAGCCGTCCGCCGACCTCGTGCAGCACCGGAAGGTCCGACGCAGCCACCGGGACGCCGTGAGCCAGGGCCTCGAGCACCGGCATGTCGAAGCCCTCGGCAAGAGTGGGAAACGCAGCGCACGACGCGAGCGACCACATCGCGTCGAGCTCTTCGTCGGGCAGATAGCCAACGAACCGGACCCGCTCCTGCACGCCAAGCTCTATCGCAAGCGCGCGTAGCTCACGCTCGTAGGGCTCGGCGTGGCCCGCAAGGACGACAACTACATCCGGGGCGAAAAGCTGCGTGGCACGGATCAGCAACGCCTGGTTCTTGTGCGGACGCTTGGCCGCGACGCACAACACGACGCGGTCGCCGCCGAGCGCGTAGCGCCCGCGCACCGCCTCGACGGCGCCCGGCTCGAGCGGTCGCGGCAGGCTGTGACCGTGGTGGATGACGGTGAAGCGCTCCGGCGCGACGCCAAGCGTCGCGCATATCTCGTCACGAGCGGCGGCCGTGATCGCGATCAAGGCATCGGCGTTACGTGCCGCAGCCTTGACGAGCGCGCCCATCCCCCAGGTCGTCACCCTGCCGAATGTCCGCTCCTTGAGGAAGATCACGTCGTGGAGCGTCACGACCGTTCGCGCGCCGACAGCAAGCGGGGCGATGCTCGCAAGGCTGTGAACGACGTCGACGCGCTCACGACGTGCCGCACGCGGCAGGAGCACCTGCTCCGCCAGCTGGCGGCGCATGCGCTGACCGTCCTCGCAAGGCAGCGAGAGCAGATCGGCGAAGTCGCGCCATCCATCGGCTGCCAGCGCCGCAGCCCCGGAGCGCGTCGTTGTCACGGTCAAACGAAGATCTGGAAATTCGTGGGCCAGGGCCGGCGCCAAAGCGCGGAGGTAGGTCTCGGTACCGCCGGAGATGCCTGGTGCCAAGTACAGGGCGTTGAGCATCACGTGTGCCGGGCGACTCATCTTGGCGCCTCAGCTGGCCACGCGCTCGAGGACGTCGAGGGTGGCCTGCGCTGTGTGCTGCCAGCTGAAGTTCCGCGATTGCTCGATGCCTGCCGCGGCTAGCCGGCGCCGGTGCTGCTCGTCCCGCATGAGCTCGACGAGTGCGCCGCTGATGTCCGCGGTGTCGTACGGATCGACGTAGCGTGCGGCGGCCCCGCCCACCTCGGGCATGCTCGACACCGCGGACGTGATCACGGCGGTTCCTGATTGCATTGCCTCGAGCACCGGCAGGCCGAAGCCCTCGTATAGGGAGGGGTAGCAGAAGACAGTGGCCTGCCGGTAGAGACGCGCGAGGTCGTCGTCCGAGACGAAGCCGAGCGTGACCACGAGCTCGCCGTGCTGGGCGACGGCCTCGAAGGTTGCGTCGGTCTGCCATCCGCTTGCTCCCGCGAGCACGAGCTTCCAGTCCTGACGATCGGTGGCGTCGAGCCTCGCGAACGCGGCGATCAGCCGGGGGAGGTTCTTGCGTGGTTCAAGTGTCCCGACGCACAGCACGAAAGGGGTCTGGATTCCGTAGCGCGCGAGCATCGCAGCGTCACGATGGTCGACAGCCGGGCTGAAGCGTGGACTCGCCGCCTCGGGTATCACAACGGTCCTCGCGGTCGTTTGGGGATAGCGCTCGCCGAGCTGGTGCGCTGTCGCCTCAGACACGGCGATGAACCCCTGCGCACGGCGCACTGCGAGGGGCAGCGTCACGCGCTCCAGGAGGCTTCCCCGCGGAGTCCCCAGTGACCGGTCGAATGCGGCGAGGTCATGGACGACAACGACTCCGGGGACGCGCCACGCCGCGCTCATCGCATACGTGGTGCAGGCTAGAGCGACTGCGGCTTCGGCGGACATCGCGCGTCCCGCGCGCAGCGGCCAAGCGACTGTCGGAGCGTTCACGAGCCGCCACACGAAGCGCTCGTCGAGCGCGCCATCAAGCCATGGGGCGCGGGCGAAGAGCAGGAACTCATGATCGACGTCGAGCTCGCCAAGCGCTGCGAGCAGCTCCCGCAGGTAGCGGCCATGACCGGCGCGGACCTCCGCCGCGGCGCGCGCGTCGATCGCAATCCTCATTCCATGGCCTGACCGAGGACCGTCTCGTACGCGCCGGCAATGCGGGCCGCAGCGGCGTCGATCGTGTAGCGCGCAGCATCGCCGACAAGCTCGGTGCCGCCATCGCTCTCACCACCGATGAGCGCTCCGATCAGCCGCGCGAGCCCGGGCCAGTCGCCGGGACTGAAGTAGCGCGCGCTCGACCCGGCCACCTCCGGGATCGCGCCCGAGCTGCTCGCGATGATCGGCCTGCCCGCCTGCATCGCTTCGGCGAGGACCATCCCGAACTGCTCCTCCCACGACCACGTTGGCAGGCTCGCCAGCACGACGCAGGTTGCTTGCGCGTAGAGCCCGAGCATCTGCTCGTAGGGGATCATGCCGCGGAACTCGACGCGATCCTGGAGACCGAGATCATGAGCGTAAGAGCGCAGTCGCGCTTCATCAGGACCGCGCCCAACGATGACCACTCGCACGCTCAGCGGCGGGCCGGCAAAACCTCGTTCGAGCAGCGCCGCGGCGCGCATAACGTCCTGATGACCTTTCTCCCACACCAGGCGGCCAGGTGAGAGCACCAGCGCCTCAGCGGACCGATCCGTCACGCCGTCGTGCACGCGGGGTATGGCAACGACGCCCGGCGGACAGACCAAGATCCGCTCGGGCGCGGCGCCTTCGAGAAGAAGCGCAATACGCGCGCGCTCGGTAGCGGCGAGAAAGAGGTCTGTCTCGCGGAGCACCACCGCACGGTAGGGGCGAGTGCGAATGTTTCGGTATGCGTCGAGCAGCGGGATGGTCTCCCACACGGTCGTGACGAGCCGATAGCCGAAGCGACGTTTCAGGCGTGCCGCCTGCGCGCTGTACCAGTAGCCGAGCTCCTGCGTGTGCACTATGTCGGCGCCGCGAATCACGCGCCCGAGGCCAAGGTAGCGATCGCCTGGGAGACGGACGGCGAGATCGCCGAGCGGTCCCGCAGGCAGCAAGTCGCGAAGCGTCCACGCGCGGCGCGGCGCGAGCTCGATCGCGCCGCTGTCGAACCAGCCGCGGTGCGACCGTGCGTACACGACGTCGTAGCGCTCAGCAACAGGTGGAGCGCTCCAGGGACCGAGCTCCCACGGATTTGCCTGGTGACCGCGCAAGATGACTACGCGCGGCCGCCGGCCGTCTGCATCGGCGGCGTGGTGAGCGCTGTCCCCGCTCATCGGTGCTGCGGCCGGTGCACCGGCGTGCCGCGAAGCAACTTGATCGCGGCGCCAGTTTTACCGCGAACGTGCTGCGCAAGGGTCGGCGCATGGAAACGCTTGTAATCGCGGAGGATCGGCGCGCACTCCTCGGGAGGTGCGAAGCGGATGCTGCCGCCTGCCGGGCGCAGATCCTGCTCCCACACGAGCTGCCAGGGTGGCGGTGAGCGGTAGTGCGTGCCTTCCCAAAAGCCGCTGTTCTCCACCATATTCCAAGTGGGCGTGACGAAGTACTGGCCGTGCAGCAGCATGTTGATGCCACACGCAACGTCCCACGAGCCGCCAAGCGTCGGCGCGTTCAGCGTCTGGTCGATCATGATCGGCAGGTCATAGCCAGCGCGTGCCGGGTGAAAGTCCGGTGCGGCCGCGACCTCGCGGCGCAGGGCGTCCAAATCGAACGAGAAGCTTTGCCATCGGTCACGCCACGTGGCCCAACCCCAGGCGTGGAAGCGCAGCGACATGAACACGTCGAATGGGTAGCTGCCGAGCGCCCGCCTCGAGAACGGCAGCCGCAGTCCGGTAATGCCCGCCACGCTCGGTTCGTCGCGGTAGTGGCGCAGCGCACGACAGGCGTAGTCGTAGAACTCCGGCGCGACACAGACATCGTCCTCGATGACCACCGCTGCGTCGTGGTTCGCGAACAGCTCATCGAGACCCTCGCGGATCGACTCGCTCAGCCCCAGGTTCTCGGCTCGCGCGACAACCACAGGATCGATCCAATCGATGCCGGCGATCACCTCACGCACCTTCTCCACGCCTGGGATATCGCCTGCGTCCCGCGGACCGTCGGAGAAGACGTAGAGCTCGGTCAGGCCGCTTACGCGGAGGCAGTCGAGGGTGCGCGGGAGCAAGTCGGCGCGGCGGTGGACGAACAGTGCCACGGGTACCTGGAAGCGATCTCGCGCTCCGTCTGCGTCGTCACTCATCGGTCGCGGATCGTAGCCGCCGGCCAACCGCCCAGGCGCTCGCGACGCGTCACTGCCCGCCTTGGAGGCCGGGCACAGCCCAGAGCAGCCGTGTCCCGGCCGCCACCACGTCCTCGACTGAGGTCGCGAGGATGCAATGCGCCTCCAGGGCACTGCACCAGTCCGAGCAGCCCGCTTCAGGCACTGCCGGCTGGAGCGTGACCGCCGGGCCAGGCTGCGGGCCAAACCGCGCCGACGAATACCTGTGCTCCGCTTGGCCGGACTGCGGATGGCAACGGATTTCGACGATCGGCACCCGAGCCGCGGCCGCCAGGTGCATCGGGCCGGCATCGTTGCCGACGAACAGCGCCGCTCGTGCGATGACCGCTGCCGCGACGGGTAGCGACGTCGCGCCGACGAGGTTGATCGAGTCCGGTGCGATCACAGCGAAGCGCGCCGCGGCGGCACGGTCAGCCGGCCCGCCGACGATCACGGCAACTGCCCCAAAGGCCTCGCAGAGGACAACCGCGCTGCGCGCGAAACGCTCGGCGGGCCACACCTTTCGCGCTTCGTCCGCACCAATGCCGAAAACGATCAGAGGACCCTCGGCGGAAGCCAGGAGCCGATCTGCTGCTCGAGCGTCCTCCGCTGCATACCAGAGCGGATGCTCCAGCTGCGACCAGTCGCGATGGTCCGCCTGCGGCAAGAGGCGCAGCGCTTTGAGCGCCTCGTGCTCAGCGGCGGGGGCGCCGACGACGCGGGTGAGCGCCGAGCGCCGGTAGCGCTTATCCGCCTCGGCGAAGCCCACGCGGACCGGCGCCTGCAGGCTGCGGAGAACCTTGAGCGCACCGTAGTGGTCGACGTCCCACCGTGGGACGATCATCACGTCGATCTGACGGCTGCGCAGCTGGCGCTCGAGGCGGTAACGATCGAAGGCCTGGCGCGTGCGCCCGAACCACCGGGTTCTGCGGTCCGGGACAGTCAGCACCTCGTCGACGACTGACAACCGCCGGGCGAGGTCCGCGTTCGTGGTCGACACGACGAGGATGATGTGGGAAGCGGGGTAGGCCGCCCGCAGCTCCACGAGGAACGGACCGGTCAGCACGAGGTCGCCGATATGGTCTAGACGCAGGATCGCGACCATGTGCTGGCGGTCGCTAGGCATGTGCGGCTTCGCGCTCGAGCTCATCGAGCGACACCACCGTGGTGCCGGCACGACGGATCGCGATCCCCGCGGTCAGGTTCGCGAGTCGCAGCGTCGCCTGCCACTCCATCCCAGTCGCAAGCGCTAGCGCGATGCAGACGGCGACGGTGTCGCCGGCTCCGGTCACGTCGACTACCTCGCGCGTGATACCGGCGTCGTCCAAGACATGGCGACCGTCGACGAAGAGTGAGATGCCGTCGGCGCCACGGGTCACGACGATGGCTGCCGGGCTCAGCTCGGCGCTCATCCGCGCCCCCGCGGCGAGAATGTCACTCGGCGTGCTCGTCGGCATGCCGCTCGCGCGTCCGAGCTCTGCGGCGTTCGGCTTCACCACATCGACCCCGCGGTACAGCGACCAGTCCGCCGCCTTGGGATCAACCACCACCGGTATGGCGCGTGCCCGGGCGACCGCGCGCACCTGCTCCATGACTGCCTCGGTGACGGCGCCCTTCGCGTAATCGGAAACCAGGAGCACGTCGGTATCGCCCGCCGCGCTGATCACTTCCGCCAGGGCTCGCTCGTCATCCGTGTCGAGCCTGCTGATCGTCTCGTGGTCGACTCGTGCGACCTGATGGTGTCCCGCGAAGATACGCGCCTTGCGGATCGTCTGGCGCGTCGGCGAGCTCACGAATCGCGCGTCGACTCCGCCCTCCACGAGCAGGCGCTCGAGCTCCTTGCCAGCCGCATCCGCACCGACGACACCGCACAACTGGACCACCGCTTCAAGTGCCGCCGCGCAGCGAGCGGAGTGCGCCGCACCGCCGGGCGTCTTACGCTCGCCGAGCGCGTGGACCACCGGAACGGGAGCCTCCGGCGAGATCCGGCTCGCCTCGCCAAAGATGTATTCGTCGAGCATCACGTCGCCAACGACCGTAACCCGCATCCCTCGAGTGATCATCGTCGGTGTGCTCACTGCTTGGCACCAGCCTCCGCAGGCACCAGGCCGCCAACGTCGCCCCAACTCGCGGCGACGGCATCTGGCGCGATCTGCGTCGCATCCGTCTTGCCGTCGAGCAACAGAATCGTGAACGCTCCAGCCGCCTGCCCGGCGGCGATGTCGTCGGCAGAGTTTCCGATCATGGTCGACCGGTCGAGATCGATCCCGTGCTCGCGTGCGGCTTGCAGCAGCATGCCTGGTAGCGGCTTGCGACACGTGCAGCCGGCGTCTGGCGCATGCGGGCAGTAGTAAGCGTCGTCAAGAGCGACGCCCGCCTGCTCGAGCAGGTGGGCGAAACGGTCGTGAACAGAGCGCGCCTCCTGCGGCGTGATCAGTCCGCGCCCGATGCCGGACTGGTTGCTGACCACGACGAGCAGGGCGCCACGCCGGGCTAGCTCGGCAAGCGCCGCCGCGGCCCCGGGGAGCAGCTCGACCCGTCCTGGATCCCGCAGATAGCCGGGATCCGCGATCAGCGTCCCGTCGCGATCGAGGAAGACGGCCCGCCGGCCCTCAGCGTTCATCGGCAAGTGCGTCGGCCAGTCGCGACGTCGAGCGGTCTCGCACACTGGCGACGAACTCGATCCTGCCGCCGTAGGCCGCGACGGTCGCAGCCTCCGGCATCGGCTTGCCCTCCGGTGGGCGGTAGTCGTCTCCCTTCACGTGGACGTCGGGACGCAGAACGCGCAGACAGTCGTCCGGCGTGTCCTCCGAGAAGACAACCACTCGATCTACCGGATCGAGCGCGGCGAGAAGCTCGGCCCGCTCTCGCGCGGGCGTGAGCGGACGACGTGGACCCTTCAGGCGGCGTACCGACGCGTCGTCGTTGACGCCGACGAACAGCACATCGCCCAGCTCCCGTGCAGCGCGCAACGTGGTCAGGTGGCCGACGTGAAGCAGGTCGAAGACCCCGTTGGTCCACACGACGACGCAACCGCATCGACGGTAGTACTCGCGCAGCTCGACGAGCTCCGGCAAGGTCGTGACCGCTCCCGGCCGCCCGGGCAGCAGATCGGCGTCGACGATCGCCTCCTCGACCGCCTCGCAGATCGCGTGGATCACCGCGCCGTGACACTCCTGGATGCGGGCTGTATCGGGGGCAGTGCTCGCGATCGCAACGCTCGCGCGATCGCTGAGCATCGCACCCCCTGGTCCGGTGAGCAAAACGACGGCTAGCTTCATCCTGCGCGCGGCGTCGATGCCGGCAAGGACGTTCGCCGACTGGCCGCTCGTCGTGATCGCGACGGCCACGTCGCCGGCGCTGCCGTGGGCCTCAATCTGGCGCGAGAAGACATGCTCGAACCCGCTGTCGTTGGCGATCGATGTCAGCGCGGAGCCGTCGGTGCCCAACGCAAGCGCCGGGAGCGCGCGCCGCTCGCGTCGAAAGCGGCCGACGAGCTCGGAGCTCAGATGCTGCGCATCGCTCGCGCTTCCGCCGTTGCCGAAGCAGAGCACCTTCCCGCCGGCTGCTAGCGAGCGCACGATGAGCTGCGCCGCCGTCGCTACTTGCGCCGACAAGCCCGGTAGCTCGGTCGCCGCCGCCGCGCTCTGGCGGAGCGCCGCATCGACCGCTACCGAAACCTTCGCGTCCACCGCATCCGCTTCAGCCGCGGAGTGAAACCGCGCGAATCCATACGGCAGCGCCGCGCCGAGGCTCGCATCAACGGCTCGCGCCCGGACACGCGTAGCTGCCCAGCCAGTTCAGATAACGCGTTCGAGATGTCGAACTCCAAGTCCGGCGTCCTTCTAGTGACCGACGCCTGCCCAAGAAACCCTACCGCAGCGAAGGTAACGGACGGCGCTGCTTCGCCTCGGGCACTGGCGCTGCGCCTAGCCAAACTCTTGCGCCAGATGGCATTGGACGTAGTCGGCGATGCCTGCCTCGAGCGTGTGAAAGCGCGGGGCGAGACCCGAGGCCTCGAGCTTGGACATGTCGGCTTGCGTGAAGTACTGGTAGCGCCCACGCAAGCTCGCAGGCATCGTGATGTACTCGATGTCGGGCTCGCGCCCGAGTGCCGCGAAGACCGCTGCAGCCAAGTCCGCGAAGCTCCGTGCGACCCCGGTGCCGACGTTGAATATTCCGGCGAAGGATGGAGCCGCCAGCAGATTCTGCACGACCGCACAGCAATCCTTCACGTACACGAAATCGCGTAGCTGCCCGCCGTCCGGATATTGCACGTTGTCTGACTTGAACAGTCTCGCCGGCTGGCCGGCCGCGACCTGTGGATACAGCTGGTGAACCACAGAGCGCATCGAGCCCTTGTGGCGCTCGTTGGGCCCGTACACGTTGAAGAACTTGAGCCCAGCCCAGCGCCGCGGCGCAGACTCTCCACGCTCGACATCGTCGATGACACGCCGATCGACCACATGCTTGCTCCAGGCATAGCCATTGAGCGGACGCAGCTTAGCGAGGGCGGCAGAAGTGTCATCGTCGCTAAAGCCCTGGGAGCCGTCACCATAAGTTGCTGCCGACGACGCGTAAATGAACGCGCAATCTGTGCGGCAAGCGTATTCCCACAGATCGAGCGAAAAACGCACATTATTCGCGACCAGCGCCGTAAGATCCGTTGCGGTCGTATCGGAGATCGCCCCCATGTGGACGATCGCGGTGACCTCGCCCTCGTGCGCCGACAACCATGCCATCGCATCATTGGCCAGCACGATGTCGTGAGCGAGCACAGAGGCGAGGTACTCCCATGACATCTGGTGCTCATAGGTGTCACAGAGAACGAGCGAGTGTCCTGCACAAGACAGTGCATCAGCGAGGTTCGAGCCGATGAATCCGCCCGCGCCGGTGATGAAGGTGAAGCCAGCCTTACCACCCTTTGGTACCACGCGATCAGCCGGTACCCGTCTTGCCTGCACCTGACAGAGCGATCGCGGCTCGGTAGTACTTGTTCTCGCGCAGCAGCTCGCTGGCCGAGCCGTAACCGTCGACACGTCCGTCGAGGATCACGAGGATGCGATCGCACATCTCGAGCGTTGACATGCGGTGGGCAACAATCAGCAGCGTAGTACGTTCGCGCAGGGCTGTCAGCGACTCCTGAAGGAGGCTCTCGGACCTTGGGTCGAGAGCACTTGTTGGCTCGTCGAGAATCAACACCGCCGGCTGGCCGGCCAGCGCGCGAGCGATACAGATCCGCTGTTGCTGACCACCGGAGACCGCGTCGGCACGTGGACCAATCACAGTGTCGTAGCCATCCGCCCAGCCCACGATGTCATCGTCGATACGCGCGAGCTTTGCGGCCTCGATGACCGCTGCCTGGTCGATGTCCCGGAAGTAGCGAATATTCTCCGTGACAGTCGTATGCAGTAAGCGTGGCTCCTGCGATACGTAGGCCACGCGTGAGGTCCAGTCTTCGAACGAGTACTCGGCCGCCGGCACCCCATTGACCAGGTACGCACCCGAGTCGACCGGCCGCAGTCGGAGCAAGATCTGCGTAAGTGTCGACTTGCCCGCGCCGGACGGCCCGACGATGCCCACGGACTCGCCACCGACCACCTCGAAGCTGACGTCATCGATCACCGGCCGTCCGGGCACATACGCAAACGATGCGTGGTCGAGCTTGAGGCTTGTGATCGCGGTAAGCGCGCGATCGCCGCTCACCGGAGCGCTCTCCCTATACTCGCGCTCGGCTTCGCGTACCCGTTGCACGAACGGTGTTGCCGTGCGCACGCTCTGGTAACAGGCAGAAGCCTGCTGGCCGTACGCGCTCGAGCGCACGAGGAGCAACACGACGGCACCGAGCGACGCGACGTGGCTGGCACTCACCGCGTGAAGCACGAAGAGGCCGCCGACGAGAAGCAAATACGTTGCGGTCGTGAATATGCTTGGAGCCAGGCTCGCGAGCACCTGTTGGCTCGCGAAATTCCGGCGAACTGTGTCGACGAGCTTCTGCACCTCGTCCGCTTGCCGGCGGCCGACGCCAAAGACGTCCATCTCCTCGGCCATGCGAGCTGTCTGACCGATGTCGTGAGCGAGACGTATCTGCTCGGTGGACAGCTGATGCGACCGGCGACCGACGAGTTGGTTGAGCGGCCGCAGACCACTCATCAGAACGACTGTAGCGACCAACGTGATCCCCGCAGCCGCCGGCTCGAGAAAGAACGCTCCGCCAACAAGCACCAGCAATGTCATCCCATTCGTCACGAGCCCCGTCAGGGACAGCGTCACGAATGACGCCTGGAGCGTTTGGTTCGTCAGGAGCTCCTGTACCTCGCCCTCCCGAACGCGCGACTGCATCGTCCAAGAGGCGCCCGTGAAAGCGGCGATCAGACGTTGGCGCAAGGTTCGCTGCACGTCGGCGGCGAGATTGGCCGGCAGCACCACGATTGGTACCTGAAGCATGAGGCGTGCCGCGACGAGAAGAAGGCCTACGCCGAGCAGACCACCGATCGTCGCACTGATGTGGAGCGGGCCCACCGAGATGTGCAACTCATGCGTGCGGCTAACTAGAGCACCCGCCGCCTCAGCGATGATTGCCAGGATCGACGCTTCACAGATGCCCGTGAGCACCGAGGCGACCACGAGGGCAACGATCAGGAGCATGCGTCCGCGGACGAGGAAGCGCAACTGTCCCTGCTCGGGTTGCGCCGCGAAGCGCGCCGTCATTGGTCCCGCCTGTCGCCACGAGCGCCATCAACCTGCTCGCAGGTCGTGCGGTATTCCGAAATCGTCATGCGCATCGCGCCGGACCAGGTCCCACTCGGCATCGGACTCCACGCCGTCCCGGGATCTCTCCGCTCAGTGACACTTGAGGTTCATCGTTGGCCTCCGTTGCTTGATCGACCCGCCGCGACCACCCTAACCGGTGCTCCTACGATCCGTTGGTGGCGACGCCTGCCGCAGCAAGGGTCTCAGTCAACCGCGCGAGATCTACGGTGATGCTGCCGTTACGCCCCGCACGGCCCATCAGGGACCAGTACGCGTGTCCGCAGCGACCCGCAAGCACGTAGTAACACAGGTTCACGTAGTCCGGCGCAAATAGCTCGACGACGGTGGCTTGTCGGGCGAACACGATGTTCGTCAGCGCCCCGCCGTGGGGAGCCACGATCACGCCGGCACCCGCGAACGCGCTCACCTGCTCGTCAAAAGACAGCGTGCCGGCATCGATCCGCTCGAACCCGAGCGGCTCGAGCACCAAGGTCCATACCTCGTCTTCGTTCGCGACCCGGCGCCGCCGCTCGCCGCTCCGCGACAGGTAAAGTCGCCTGCGCCCGCTCGACGAGACGGATGCGAAGCGTTCACGCAGCCACTCACACGCCCAGCTCGGGGTGTGCCCCGCGAGCGGCGCGGTCGGGCGAGGCCAGAGCAGGATGTCGGCGCGCAGATAGCCGGAAAAAGGCGTGAGCCTGTCGCCCACGCCGAGAAGGTCGAGCGACCGTCGCTGCCAGGGCTTGAGATCCTCGGGCACGATCACGGCACAATCTGCGGATCGCGCGGCTTCGAGGACTGCGATTCTGGGGAGCGCATCGGTGAGCCAGTGGTAGTACGCCCCGCACCACTGCGAGATCAGCGTCGCTTGAACGCCGGGAGCCGTCTGCGCCCGCGGGAGTCCCCGCTTGCGCAGTACGCCGCTTGCCTCGCGGTTGCCGGACCACGCGCTCTCGGTGGCGAGCAGATCATCGTGGGTGACGACGAGCCCGTCCGGCGTGACGATGCGAGCGCCCGGCAGCTTCGCGACCTCGAGGGCGGGCGGCGGCATTTCTCGCAGGGCGCCGAGCCGTGTGAGGGCATCCTCAAACGCGGGGCCGGTGCCTCCGGCGACACTCCGCGGGGGCGGCAACGGAGCCGACTGAGGCGCCGGCACGCTGCTCCACGCTGCGCCGCAATGGCCTTCATGCTCAATCACCCAGGCACGCAACGAAGCCACCTCGCCGACAGGACCACTGTCGCCCGCGATCAAGCCGCGGCCGGTGGCAACGGTGGTCAGACGGCGCACGGCGCGCGTGTAGAGGCTCACGGTCGCTGCGTCCCGGATGCGCTGTCCGCTCGCCAGTGGCGGCGGCGCACCCGTCGCACGCTGTCGAGCACGTCGGTCACCGGCTGCGGTGGAGCAACCGAATCAACCGGTGCAGCGGCCGCGCACCTGGGTTCAGTGCGATGAAGGCCTCGATCCTCGCGCGCACGTGCTTGCGCGAGCGCGCGCGGCGTAGCCCGTTGACGCCAAGCAAGTGCGTCGCGTTGTACGGGGTGTAGATGTAGCGATCGAAGTCGCCCGCAAGGTCCCGGTTGCGCTTCGCCTCTGGTCCCTCCCAGTCTGATCCGATCGCGTTGGCCACATGGCCGTAGCCGTGGTTCTGGTGGATCGCCGTGACGCTCTCCGTCATGTCGATGACGGGAAAGCCGAGCTGTAGCGCGCGCCGGATCATCCAGTTGTCCCAGCCCGGCCGACCAACCGCAAAGGGTGGCAGACCAAAGTCGCTCTCGCGGCGGAAGACGAAGTAATCACTGCCGCGGCCGAGGTCGAGCTTGCCGTCGCGCTGCGCCCAGTCTCGCAGGGCGGCGTCGCCCTGCGAGAAATCGAGCGGTGAGGTGACGTCGCAGTCCCAACGCCGCCCGATCGCGAGGTAGGCCTCAGCCGGCAAGCGTCGCGCCGCGGCAAGAAAGTCGTCGAGCAGGACAATGTCCGCATTGACGTAGCACAGCAGCGAACCGGAAGCGCGCACAGCCGCTTCGCGGAACGCCGAGTCGAGGAGTGGAGTCCCGAGCTCGTTCTGCTCCGCGTCTCGAATGTGGGTCGCGCCGTAGTTGCGCGCCGCCTCCTCTACGCCTGGGTCGTGGCCGATCAGCAGTATCTCGACTGCCGGTGCGAGCCGCTGCCAGCTCGCAAGCGCGTTGCGCTGGATCAGCGAGATGTGGGGATCGGTGAATCCCTTGGGAATCGCGAACAGTGTCAGGTCGGCCATCGCATCTGGACCCCTGGGGAGCGCGCGGACCCTACTACGGCTCCGCGCTCTGGGACACTCGCACGGTGGCTAGCGCATCGCAAGAAGACGCAATGCCGGGGCCTGACATCCTCGATTCGCGCGAGGCAGGAGGCGTCTTCCTGCGCGGTGGCGGCATGCGGATGGTCGCTTACGCTGGCGCCGTTGCGACGAGCGTCGCGGCGACGCCGTTCGTCACACGCCACCTGCACAAGCTGAGCTACGGGCGCTACGTCACCGTCACCTCGCTGCTGTTGATCGTCGCCGCGCTGACCGAGGGCGGGATCGCGAACCTTGGCGTGCGCGAGTTCAGCACCGGCAACGCGAACGAGCGTCGGGAGCTGATGCGAAGCCTGCTCGGCCTGCGGATCGCGCTCAGCATGATCGGCGCGGGCGGGGCGATTCTCTTCACGCTGCTCGCCGGCTATCCCCAACTGGTTGTCGCAGGCACCGCGATCGCCTCCGTCGGGCTGCTCTTGGCCAACGTCCAGGTGACGCTGGCCGTGCCGCTCACTGCGCGCCTTCGCCTGTCGTGGCTGGCGCTGCTCGACTTCGTCGGCCCGGCTGTCACCGCTGCGGGGCTCATCCTGCTCGTGGTCGTTGGAGCGCGGTTGTTGCCGTTCTTCGCCGCCTCCGTGCTCGCCTTCCTGGTCACAGTCGCGATCACGGCCGTGCTCGTTCGCCCGCAGATCAGCCTGCGCCCGTCTTTCGCGCTTCGTCGGTGGCGTCCGCTGCTGGCTCAGTCGGTGGTGTTCGCCGCTGCCACCGCGCTTGGCGCGATCTACTTCCAGCTCGTCGTAATTGCGATGTCGCTGCTGGCAAGCGGCGGCGCGGTTGGGATCTTCAGCCTGGCATTCCGGATCCTCAGCGTTGTCAACGGCGTCCCGCTGCTGCTTGTGGGCTCGGCGTTCCCGATCCTGCTGCGCGCCGCCCGAGACGACGGCGCGCGCCTGCGCTACGCGGTGCAGCGCCTGCTCGAAGGCAACCTGCTGCTCGGCGGCTGGCTCTCGCTGCTCGTCGTCGCGGGCGCTCCGTTCGCTGTCGCGGTGATGGGCGGTCCGGGTTACGCAGGCGCTGCCGGGGTGCTTCGCATCCTCGGCGTCGGCGTCGTCGCAACATTCCTCGCTGCGGTCTTCGCCTTCGCGCTGCTTGCGCTCGCCGCCTACCGCACACTGATCGCGATCAATGCAGGCATGGTGCTTCTCGCCGTCGCCCTGTGCGCGGTACTGATCCCGGCGCACGGTGCCAGTGGCGCGGCGGTCACGACGGTGACGCTCGAGCTCGCGCTCGCAAGCGCATACGGGGTGGCACTGCTGAGCCTGCATCCCGACCTGCGGCCACAACTCGGCCTGGCCGCGCGGATCGTCGTCGCACTCGCGATCGCGTTCGCGGCAGCGCTGCTCGTGCCGCTCTCATCAGTGTTAGCCGCGCTCACCGGCTCCGTGATCCTCGTGGTGGCCGTGCTCGCGTTGCGGGCGTTTCCTGGCGAGCTCGTGGCGGCACTCGGTGGCCACGCCGGAGACCAACGACAGTAGCGGCAGGCAATCTTCGCAAGACGTCCTGCGCTGCCGCAACTGCCAGCCTCCTGCTACGAGCGGTCCGGCCAGGCTGATCCCACCACGCCAGAGAACCAGGACCGTAGTAGGTTCCGAGGCGATGGAGATTCCGCTCTTCGACACAGCCACGCCGCTCGCCCCACTGGAGGCTGAGCTGCGAGCGGCGGTCGAGCGCGTCCTCGATAGCCGTCGCTACATCCTGGGAGCGGAGGTCCGGGCGTTCGAGGCGGAGTTCGCCGCCTACGTCGGCACCGAGCACGCGATCGGCGTCGCCAACGGAACCGACGCGCTGACGATCGCGCTGCGAGCGATCGGCCTCGGACCAGGCGATGAGGTCGTAACGCCGTCGTTCACGTTCTACGCAACCGCCGAGGCGATCGCGCCGACCGGCGCCCGGCCTGTCTTCTGCGACATCGACCCGGCAACGTTCTGCGTCACGCCGGACACGGTGCGCGCTGCGCTTACACCCCGGACCAAGGCGGTGATCGTTGTTCACCTGTTCGGCAATGTCGCGCCGGTCGCCGAGATCGAGGCGCTCGGCGTGCCCGTGGTCGAGGACGCCGCGCAGGCGGCGGGATCGCTCGGGCCAAGCGGACGACCGGGAGCGCTCGGCACTGTCGCGACGTTCAGCTTCTACCCGTCGAAGAACCTCGGCGCGTTCGGCGACGGCGGCGCGATAACGACAAGCGACGCGGCGATTGCCGACCGTGTGCGGATGCTGCGCTTCCACGGCTCGCGTGACAAGGAGACGTTCGAGGAGCTCGGTTACAACTCGCGGCTCGATGAGCTGCAGGCGGCGATCCTGCGCGTGCAACTCCCGCACCTCGACACTTGGGCCGAGGGTAGGCGGGCCGCCGGCGAGCGCTACGGGGCGTCGGGGATCAGCGAGCTAGTCGCGCTGCCCCAAGCTACGCGCGGGGCGCGCCCGGCATGGCATCTTTATGTCATACGCAGCGAGCGCGCCGACGAGCTGGGCGAGGCACTGCGCGCCGGCGGGATCGAGGCACGTGCCTACTATCGCCGTCCGATCCACCGCCAACCGGCGCTGATGGCCGATGTCGAGCTGCCGGGAACAGACGAGGCGGCCCGCACGAGCCTTGCGCTCCCCATTGGACCGACGCTCCGCAGCGCGCAGGTGGGCGCGGTCGCAGAAGCAGTTCGGGCAGCGCTGGTCCGTTCGACGACGTCCTAGCCGGCCCCCTCGGTCAGCTTCTCGCCGTAAAGGCCCGTCCCGGCGGTGCGGACGGTCCTACCCAAGGCTCTGCTGCACCTTGCTGCGATCTATCGCCAGCGTTCGAGTAGGTCGGATTCGTCGACCTCACGCACGACGCGCGCCGGGACGCCCATCACGACGGCGCGCGCGGGAACGTCGCGCGTGACGACGGCGCCCGCCGCGACGTAGGCCTCCTCGCCGACCTCGACGCCCGGGACGAGGACGGCGCCGCCGCCGACCCGGCACGCGCGGCGCAACGTCGCGCCGCGCAGCTCGTAGCTGTCGTCGTGGCGGGCCATCGTGTCGTCGTTTGTGGTCAGAGCGCCGGGGCCGACAAAGACGTCCTCCTCCAGCAGCGTCGCACGGGTCAAATAGACGTTCGTCTGCACGCGCGAGCGGGCGCCGACAGTCACATCGGGCTCGACGACGCTGCCGCGCCCGATCGCGCAGTCGCGTGCAAGCAGCGCGCGCTCGCGGATGAAGCACTGATCGCCGACGATCACGCCGTCCTCGATCACGGTCCCGGCGCAGATCACGCTCGCGGCTCCGATCGAGACGCGCGCGCCGAGCGCGAGCCCCGCGAGACTGCTGCGCCGAGTCGTCGAGTGGCGCGAGAGGTGCGGACGCTTGCCGAGGACGACGCCGTCCTCGATCACGCAGCCATCGCCGATCGACGTGCCGTCATGGATCGTCACGTTCGCGCCGAGGATCACGCCGTCGCCGATTTCCACGTCCTCGCCGACGTGGAGGCCGGGGGCACGCGGGTCGGCGCGCAGGCTCACCGGCGGCTTGCCTCGAGCGCCGCCTGAAGCCCAGCCAGGACGCGTACGACGCGCAGCCCGCTGTGCCCGTCCGAGCGCGGCGTCGCGCCGCGCTCGATGCACTGCACGAAGTGCTCACACTCCAGCCGTAGCGGCTCGGCGTTGGGAATCCGCGGGCTCGTGACGTCGCCAGAGCGCGTGATGTACTCGCCCCAGCTGTCGGCCTTCTCGTCGAAGCCCTTGTCATAAATCGTCAACTTGCGCTCGAGCTCCATGTCGTCGAAGGTCGCCATCCGCTGCGAGCCGACGACGGTCAGGCGACGCTCCTTGTGCGGGTCGAGCCACGAAAGATGCAGGTGTGCGGTGACGCCTGAGTGGAAGCGCAGATAGGCGAAGACCACATCCTCGATGCCGGGGCGCATGTAGCACTCTCCGCGCGCGTCGAGCTCGAAGGGCTCCTCGCCGGCGAGCGCGAGCACGACTGACACGTCGTGCGCGCCGAGGCTCCAGAGCGCATTCTCGTCGGCGCGCAGCTGGCCGAGATTGAGGCGGTTCGTGTAGATGTAGCGGATCTCGCCGAGCTCGCCGCCCGAGACGATGTCGGCGAGCCGGCGCACCCCCGGGTGGTACTCGAGCAGGTGCCCGACCATCAGGATGCGGCCGTTGCGCTCAGCCGCCGCGACCGCCGCCTGCGCGTCACTCACCGACTGCGCGAGGGGCTTCTCGACGAAGCAGTGCTTGCCAGCGTCCAACACGCGAACCGCGAGCTGTCCATGCGTCGGCACCGGCGTCGCGAGCATCACACCGTCGAGCTGGGGGTCGGCGAGCAGCTCGTCGAGCGAATCGGTGAAGCGGGCTGAGCGGAACGAGGGTGCGAGACGCTCGAGGCGCGACTGATCGGCGTCGGCGAGCCAGGCAAGCTCGACGCCCGGAAGCGACTCGACGACGCGCGCGATGTTCGGACCCCAGTAGCCGAGACCCGCGACGGCGAGCCGCGTCACAAGCGCACCACGTGAGCGGCGCCAGCCGCCGTCACGCCGCGCAGATCGAGCACGCACTCGGCGTCGCGGGCCAGCGCGTCGTAGTCGATCCCCGTGTGCGCAGTCACGATCAGCGCCATTGCGGCTCCGTCGAGCGCCGCCGGGAGCGGCAGCGAGCGCAAGTCGAAGCGCTCGAGCTCAGGCACGTATTCGTCGTGATAGACGACGTCCGCACCGAGGCGCCGCAGCAGCTCGATCAGCTTGATCGCTGGCGACTCGCGCGTGTCGCCGATGTCGGGCTTGTAGGCGACGCCGAGCAGCACGATCCGCGCGCCGCGCACAGGCAGGCCGCGTTCATTCAGCACGCGTTGAACCTTCTCGACGCAGTGGTAGGGCATCTGCTGATTGATCTTGCCGGCCAGCTCGACGAACTCCGCTGCCATGTCGAACTCCCGCGCACGCCAAGCCAGGTAGAACGGGTCGACCGGCAGGCAATGCCCGCCCATGCCCGGCCCCGGCTCGAAGCGCATGAAACCGTAGGGCTTCGTCGACGCCGCCTCGATCACCTCCCAGATGTCGATCCCCATCCGGTCTGTGAGGAGCGAGAGCTCGTTGACCAGCGCGATGTTCACGGCGCGGAAGATGTTCTCGAGCAGCTTCGTCATCTCCGCCGCCTCGAGCGTCGAGACTCGAACCACCTCGTCGCAGACGA
Source organism: Solirubrobacteraceae bacterium (assembly GCA_050010595.1). Lineage (GTDB taxonomy): Bacteria > Actinomycetota > Thermoleophilia > Solirubrobacterales > Solirubrobacteraceae > Palsa-513. Next base: position 32,690 of record JBEKKS010000014.1, on the reverse strand, counting down.
TCGCGTACAGCTCCTCCGCACGATCGAGGCACGCGTCGGTCAGACCCCCGACGACCTTCGGCGTGTTCGCCAGGACGAAATCTGTGCGGCCCGGATCGACGCGCTCCGGCGAGAAAGCGAGATTGAAGTCGACCCCGGCGCGCAACCCGGAGCGCTCCTCGAGCAGCGGCGCCACGCGCTCGCGCGTCGTGCCCGGGTAGGTGGTCGACTGGATTACAACCAGTTGGCCGGCGCGAAGGACGTCGCCGAGCTTCGTCACGCAGTCGAGCAGCGCGCTCAGATCGGGTTCGCGGTTGCGCGAAAGCGGCGTCGGCGCGCAGATGATCACGGCATCCGCCTCCGCCAGCGGACCGAAGTTCGAGGACGGCGACAATCGCGGCAGCACAGCCGCGAGCTCCTCGCCTGACACGTCAGCGATGTAGGAATCGCCGGCCGCGAGCGCAGCAAGCTTGCGCTCGTCGCGATCGACGCCGACGACGCTCGCGCCGCGCTGCGCGAAAGCGACCGCGAGGGGCAACCCCACGTAGCCAAGGCCTATGACGCCAACGCGCATCGAGACGTCGCAGTCTAGTTACAAGCCACCAAGGGGCGCCCTCGGCGACGCGGAGAGCAACTCCAGCGGCCGGAAAGCCTGATGTAGACTGCCGCTCGATGGGGGCCCCGAGATGATTGCGCCACGGCGACCTGACGTACTCGATGAGACGTTCGACGGCGAGGCCGTTCTCGTGAACATGCGGACGGGGCGGTACTACGCGCTCGACGCCACCGCAACAGAGGTCTGGGAGCTGATCGCCGCCGGCGTCGGGACGGCCGCCGACCTCGTCGCCGCGCTGAGCCGTCAGCGCACGCTCCCGCCAGCGGAGGTTGCCGCCGGACTGCGCCCGTTCATCGAGCGACTCGCCGCGGAATCGCTAATCGTCGGCGACTCGATGGCCCTCGAGGAGGCGCCTCCAAGCACCCCGAGCGGGGCGTTCGCGCCCTCGCTACAGGTCTTCACGGACATGGAGGACCTACTTTTGCTCGACCCGATCCACGAGGTCGACCTAGACGGCACGGGATGGCCGAGCCTCTCGCAGTCGCTCTAGGAGACGACGCAAGCGAGGACCGCCTCGATGCCTTCGCGGCCGCGGCGCTCGAGGTCGCGTCTCGCGCCGAGAGCGTGGCCACGACCGTCAGCATGGACCTCTCAGCAGGGGGCATCGGGATCAGGCTGCACGTTTGCGGCGAGCCGATGGCGGTCCACTGCCGCGCGGCGCTGGAGCAGCTGCAACAGACGACGCAGCCGCTCCACGAGCTCTGGGCGTTCGACACTCTCACGAGCGGCCTCGAGCTGCCACCGCCACCGTGGCCACGGGACGCCTACGGTCCGCGCGACGGGATCGCAGGCTTGGCGTCCCCGCGCTACTTGTTCTCATACTCGCTCGTCCCGGGCTGCCTGAGCCTGCTCGACAGAGAGACGAGGAAAGGGCTCTTCTGGACGCGCGACGCCGCACGCCTGCCGCACTGGGAGCGCTCGCAGCCCCTGCGCAACCTGATGCGCTGGATCGCACGTGAGCACGATCTGCATCTACTGCACGCCGCCGTGGTCGGCAACGCGCAGGGAGGCATCCTGCTGACAGGACCAAGCGGCTCGGGCAAGTCCACCACCGCGCTGGCGTGCGCACTGCTGTCGCACCTGCGCTGCCTCAGCGACGACATGTGTCTCGTCGCCGACAGCGAGCCGCCGCTCGCGCATCGCCTGTATGGGGTCGCCAAGACCGATGCTCGAGAGCTCGAGGCGCTAGCCGGCGAGCGGTCCGCAGTGATCGGGCGCAACGACCTCGGTCAGAGCGTGATACGGCTCGTCGACCTCGCGCCGGCGGGCGCCGAGCCGCTCGAGGCGGTACCGATTCGCGCGATCGTGAGCCCGCGCGTCGGCTCGGCGAGCATGCCGCCAGAACGCCTCCGAGGGCGCGCCGCGCTCCTCGCGGGCGGGCCACCGAGCGCGCTCGAGCTCCCTGGCGGAGGTGCGAGCGAGCTTGCCCTGATCAGCTCGCTGCTGCGCCGCGTGCCCGCGTTTGCCCTGACCCTAGGCCCTGATCTACGCTCGAATGCCGCCTGCGTCGCAAGCCTGCTCGATTGCACTCCGTGACCGACGACCTCAGCGTGGTGATTACCGTTCGCGACGACGCGACGCGCCTGGGCGCAGCGATCAACAGCGTCCTGCGCGCCGAGCGATTGCTCGAGGTGGTCGTCGTCGACGACGGATCGCGCGATGCGAGCGCCGCCGTCGCCGAGTCCTTCGGGGCGCCGGTGCGTGTCCATCGCCGTCCGGCGCGTGGGGTCACCGCGGCGCTCAACTTCGGCATCGCAGCCGCACGTGGTGCGCTACTCGGGTTCGTCGACTCCGACGACGTCTGGCTTGATCTGCCGGTCGATCCAAGACGGTCGATCCTCGAAGCGCATCCCGACTGCATCGCCCTCGGCCAGGTCACTGTCGTGGGAGCGCGTCTGGGCGCTGCCAGCGAGACCGGGCTCCTCTACTCGTTTGGCGCCGCGCTGATCCCCCGCGCAGTCATCGGCGCAGTGGGACCGCTAGACGAGCGTCTGGGGGTCGGGTCCGACCTGGCCTGGTTCCTCGCAGCGCGCGATCACGGCATCGAGATCCGCACGGTGCCGCAAGCCGTCCTGTGCTACCAGCGGCGCGACGGATCGCTGTCGACGGCGCAGCCGGGCAGCGGCCTGCTCGCCGGGCTTCACCACGCCATCGAGCGACGCCGGAACAACCATGCGAGCAACTGAGACGGTCTCCGTCGTGATGGTGGTGCGCAACGGTGAGCGCCACCTCGAAGGCGCGCTGCGCAGCATCGAAGAGCAGTCGGTCGCTCCCGGGGAGATCGTCTTGATCGACGGCAACTCGCAAGATGCAACACCCGACATCGCGCGGCGCCACCCCCTCGTGCGGGTGCTCCAGCAGCGCGGGCCGACCATTTCGGACGCCTATAACGAGGGAGTCGCCGCCTCGACCGGGGAGCTGATCGCGTTCCTCTCCTACGACGACGTGTGGACGCCGCGCAAGCTCGAACTGCAAGTCGCGCGCCTGCGCGCCGCGCCGCCGGTCGATGGCTGCATCGGGCTCGCCCAACGCGTGATCGACCCGGGTGACGAGGCGCCACCAGGATTCCGCCGCGAGCTACTCGATGAGCCGCGCGCCGCACGCATCCCCGAGACGCTGCTGTTGAGGCGACGCACCTGGGAGCGGGTCGGTCCGATGCGACCCGACTGTGGAAGCGGCGGTGACACCGAGTGGTTCGCGCGCGCCCAGGACCTCGGCGTGGTGCTCGGAGTCGTCCAGGAGATCGTCGTTCGCAAGCGCGTACACGGCGACTCGACAGCACACAACGCGGCCAACACCGACGCGGTGCTGCTGCGTACCGTGCGCGAGTCGCTCTTGCGCAAGCGTGCGGGAGGCACGGCCCGATGACGCTCGGAGGGTCTCATTCCGTCTCAGCGATCATCCCGGTGCGCGACGGCGAGCGCTACCTATGCGAGGCGATCACGAGCCTCGCCGAGCAGACCCACCCGCCGGCGGAGATCATCGTCGTCGACGACGGCTCGACCGATCTTTCTGGGTCGATCGCGCGCAGTTGTCACGGTGTGCGCGTCGTACAGACACCGCCGCGCGGGCCTTCATCGGCCCGCAACCTCGGCGCTCAGATAGCGACTCAGCCGCTGATCGCGTTCCTCGACGCAGACGATGCCGCGACGCCACGCCGACTCGAGCTGCAGGTCGCGGAGCTCGGACGCCGCGAGCACCTGGACGCCGTCGTTGGCAGGATGGAGGTGTTCGTCAGCGATGACTGCGACCCGCGGTTGCGAGAGCGCGCTCACGTGCCCGAAGGAGCGCCCGTCGCCTACTTGACGGGAACGCTCCTCATCCATCGCGCTGCGTTCCTGGCCACGGGTGGGTTCGCCGAGAATCTTCCCAACGCGGAGGTCCTCGACTGGTTCGCCCGCGCGCGAGGACAGCTTGCGTTCGGAAGCGTCGACCACGTGATCCTGCGCCGCCGGATCCACGGTGCCAACCGCTCCCTCAACCAGGATGAGCTGCGGGCCGGAGTCCTCATGGCGGCGCGGAGCGGGGTCCTGCGAGCTACGAGGGAACCTGAGCGATGACAGCGACGCACTCCCCGGCGCCCCCCGAGCTCCTACTCCTACGTGCCGCTGTGCTCAACGGCGAGCGCGGGCGTGACGCCTACCGAGAGTGGTGCGCAACGCAGGATGTTCGCTCGCTCGATTGGCCGGCGCAGCGAGTCCTGGCGCTGCTGCGCAACCGCCTCGACAGCGCCGGCGACCCTGTCGCGAGGCAGATTCAGCGTGTCGTGCGGGTGACATGGCTGAAGAATCAGATGCTGCTCGAAGGAGCCGCTCCGGCGATCGGAGCGCTTCACGCCGAAGGGGTCCCGGTAATGCTGTTGAAGGGTCTCGCGGTCCTCCACCACACGAGCTGGCAGATCCAGCAGCGGCCGATGGACGACATCGACGTCGCCGTGCCCCCCGCGCATGCCGCGCGCGCCGCGACGATCCTGCGCGAGCACGGTTACGCGTGCCCACACCTCCCGCCAGATCCCGCGAGCACGAAGATCTATGACCAGCTGCACGCGCTGCCGTTCACGAACGCGGCGGGCGCCGAGATCGACCTGCACTGGCATACGCTGCACGGATCGCTGCACCCCGAAGCCGACGACGACTTCTGGCGCGCAGCGCAACCCGCCCAGTTGCGCGGCGTGCCGTGCCTCGTCCCCCGGCGCGAGGACGTCCTGTTGGCGGTCCTCAGCCACGGCCAAGAGACGAACTACGAGCACGCGCTTCTCTGGGTTGCCGACGCTGTTCTGCTGCTGCGAGCCACCGACGGCGGGCTTGACTGGGAGCGGCTCGAGCGTCAAGCAAGACGCCATCGCCTGCTTCACCCGGTGGCTGAAGCTCTAACCATGTTGCGAGAACTCGACCCTGAGCTCGTGCCGGCGCGCGTGGCGTGGCGCATGCGCCACAGGCCCAGTGCACTGCTCTGGGACACAGCGACGCGAAGCGAACGAGGCCGGCGCCGGGGCGACATCGCGACAGAATGGCTGCGGCGCACCGTCGCCCCCGGATCCCCGATCGGGCCGCGCACCCTCTCACTGGCACTCACGGAGCTCTGGGGACTCGAACGCGCACGCCACGTCCCCGGTCACGCAGCCTGGGTCCTGAGCGGGCGCCGACCGGCGCTTGCGCGCTGGCGCGGCAGCTGCCGGACCGCCACAGGCGATCCGCTCACCCCGCCGTTCGAGCTCGGCTTCATGAGCAGCGAGAGCGGCACGCGATACACGGGCGCCGGCTGGTGGGGCTACGCCGACAGAGAAGGCAGCTGGTCACGCGGCGTCGAGGCGGTGATCGCGATACCGCTCACCGCAGGGTCGCGCGCGCGCCCGCTACGGCTCGATGTCGAAGCCGCGGCGCAGCTGGCAGCCGTGAACCAGCGCCTCACTGTCGACGTCTACTGCGACGGGCACCGCGTCGCGCGCTGGGATTACCGCGGCAACGAGCCCGCGCCAGAGACGCGCAGCGCCGTCATACCAGCGGGTGAGTCCGGGATCGAGTTGCGGTTTGTCATTCGCGGGCGCATCTCGCCCGAGACTGCGCGCGCCGGCGCAGATCCGCGTCCGCGCGGCCTCGCAATACGCAGGCTGCGTTTGACCGCTGCGCCATCGTGAACTCCGTGGCGCTCACCTTCGACGATGGTCCGGATCCACGCTGGACGAGCCCGCTGCTCGATTTGCTGTTGGAGCTCGGTGCCCCTGCGACCTTCTTCCCGATCGCTCCCCGGGCACGAGCGCACCCCGAGATCATCAACCGAATGCGCAAGGAAGGACACGAGATTGGCCTCCACGGCGCACTCCACATCGACCACTCGCGCTGGCCCGGCGAGCTGGTCGAATACGACACCGAGCTCGCGCTCGAGCTGCATGGCGACCCCCGCCCGCGCCTCTGGCGACTGCCCTACGGGAAGCTCGCGCCCGTCAGCGTGCACCTCGCGCGCGTCCACGAGCTGAAGCTAGTGGCCTGGAGCGCGAACACCGAGGACTGGCTCGCCTCGAGCACAGCGGAGAGCATGCTCGCGGCCGTGCGCGGCGAGCTGCGGCCGGGAGCCGTCATCCTGATGCACGACGCGATCGGTCCGCGCGCCAGCGGCGACGCGAGGACGGAGCGCACCTCGTGCGAGGAGACGCTCGAATTCGTTCCAGCGCTCGTCGCAGAGATACGGCGGCGCGGTCTCGAGCCGGGACCGATCAGCTAAGCCGTGAAGTGCGCGCCTGCGCACCTCCCGCACAGCTCAAATGACGCCGGGCTGGCGCAGGCGGCTTGCTGCCTGGACCGCCTCGGCGCGCGAATGGACGCCGAGCTTGCGCAGGATGCTCTTCGTGTGGGAGTAGACGGTGTCCTCGGAGAGGAAGAGCTTGGCCGAGATATCGCGGGTCGAGAGGCCGGCGCAGATCAGGTCGAGGACCTCCCACTCGCGCGTGGTCAGCGGGCTGCGAACCGGGCGCATGCCGCGCCCGTCCTCGGCTGTGCCGCGCATGACGTCGATCAGGTGGGTCGTGAGCGAGCGCGAGACCGCGGCCTCGCCGGAGGCGACCGAGCGCAGGGCGCGCCCGACGGACTCGATCGGCATGCTCTTCGAGAGGAAACCCGAGGCGCCGGCGCGCAGGGCGCGCAGTTCCGTCTCGCGGTCCTGGGGAACCGAGAACATCACGACGCGGACGCCGGGAGCGCGCGCGAGCAGCTCGCGACAGGCGGCGATGCCATCGAGCTGGGGCAGGCCGATCTCCATCAGCACGAGCTCGGGGCGGTAATGGGCGGCAAGCTCGACGGCTTCGACTCCGTCCTTTGCTTCAGCCGAGACGACGAAGCCCGGCTCGACCGTCAGCGCGTCACGGATCACGCGGCGGGCGAGCGGATCGGGGTCGGCGATGATCACGCGCAGTCGCGTGACCTGCTCTGGGGGCGGACCGCCGGCGTCATCTGCAAGGCGCAGGCGACGGTCGGAATTGTTCGGGCCGTGGACTTGGTGTGCGGGCATCTACGCGGCGCGGAGAGTGACGTGTGGGGTCGCGTCGAGACTCGTCAGGCCGGCCCGCAGAGCGCGGCGGCCTCGATGGTGCAGACCGTGCACGGCGCTCTCGCTGCGGCCGGTGCGTGAGGCGATCTCGGCCGGCGTATAGCCAGCGATGTGGCGCAGCACGACGACCTCGCGCTGCTCCGGTGGAAGCTCGGCGAGCGCGCTGCGCAGGACGTCGCGCTGGTCGCCGTCGTCAGCCGGCGCGGCGGTCTCGGGCGGGGCTTCGACGAGCATGCGGCGGCAGGCACGCAGGTCGTCGAGTGCAGCGTTGCGGGCCAGGCGCAAGAGCCAGGCGACAAACGGCGTGCCGCGATCGTCGAAGCGCCCGATCGCGTCAATCAGCTTCGCGAACACCTGCTGAGTGATGTCCTCGGCTTCGTAGTGATCGTGGACGATTGAGAGGACATACCCGTAGACGGTGTCCGCGTACCGCAAATAGATCGTGCGCAGGGCGTCGCGGTCGCCGCGCTGCGCACGGGAGACAGCAGCCGCGATCTGGGTCTGCTCGCCCGCGGACGTTGGCCGCAGCGTGCGCCGAAAGCCGATCTGCTCGCGCTCGGGGAGGTGGGCTTCGGTCGCCGTGCTCATGAGCTGAAATGTCCCGCCTGCGCGGGTGAGAGCCGGGGTAAGTTGCGACTGCCGGCGGGTTAAGGACTTAACCCCCGCCCGCGTGCCGCGTGATCTTCACCAGCAAATGGGGACTTGTTCCCCCAATAGGCCCGAACCGGCTCGCCTAGGATCGCCGGCAATGAACGAGTCCGACAGCGACTGCCTGCGCGAGGCCACACTCGCCGCGTTCGACCGGCAGCATCGCGCCGCCTACGGCAGCGCGCCGGCGGCGATGCACGCGTGGATCGAGTCGGGGGCGATCCTCGTCGTCGCGCGAGCACAGGCTGCGCTGGAAGCGCGCGCCGACCGCTCGCTCGCAGCGTCCCTCGCCGAGCTCCAACACGCAATTCTGGCCGACATCTACCTGCGAACCGGGCGGCTGCTACGCCCCGGCGGGCGCAGCGCCAACAGCGAGCGCGGGCTGCTCGTGCTTGCGTTCGAGCGCGTACCCGCCAGCGCGCTGACAGCCGCACGCGGGTCGGCGCCCCGGGCACCGCTCGCCGGCTGACAAGCCGCTCGTCACAGTTCGCCGCGCCTCACCGGCGCGCGAACGGGTACAACACGACTGATGGCGATGCCTCCCGTGCAGCTGTCCGCCTCCCCACAGCCGCCCCCGCGCGCCGGACTGCTGGGCATCGAGCTCGGGCTCTGTGACTACGACGCGGCCTGCGACTGGATCGAGGCGATGGTGCGCACCCGCTCGCCGGGCTATATGACTGCGGCGGCGGTGCACCTCGTGATGCTCGCGCAGGAAGACGCGAAGGTGCTGGCAGCCGTGCGCGGCGCAACGCTCGTCGTGCCCGACGGCCAACCCGTCGTCTGGGCGCTGCGGGCGCTCGGTCACCGCGAGATCAGCTCGCGCGTCTACGGACCTGACCTGATGCTCGCCTGCTGCGCGCGGGCCGCCGAGCGCGGCACGCGGATGTATCTCTACGGCGGGCGCAGCGAAGGGGCGCTGGTTTCGCTCGCGCTGAACCTGCGCACACGGTTTCCCGGCCTGGCAATCGTCGGAGCCTCCTCGCCACCGCACGTCGGCGGCGTTCCCGGCGCGCCGTTTCGCGAGCTGACAGACGATGAGGAGCGCCGGACCGTCGAGGAGATCGACGGGTCGGGGGCGGAGATCGTCTGGGTTGGCAGCGGCCAGCCGCATCAGGAGCTGTGGATGGCGAGGATGCGCCCGGAGCTGGCCGCACCGATGCTGATCGGCGTCGGCGCCGCATTCGACTTTCACGCCGGGCTCGTGCCACAGGCACCGCCGTGGATGGGGCGCCACGGGCTCGAATGGGCCTACCGCCTCGTGCGCGAGCCGCGGCGGTTGTGGCGGCGCTATCTGCGCTACAACCCGCGCTTCGTCCTCGCCGTCGGGCGCGAGCTCGCAGCGCGCGACCGCAGGCGACGGTAGCCTGCGCGAGATGACACCCAGCGCACTGATCACCGGAATCACGGGCCAGGACGGTTCCTACCTCGCCGAGTTGCTGCTCGAGCGCGGCTACGACGTACACGGCATGGTGCGCCGGTCCTCGGTCGAGCGATTCGACAGGATCGAGCACCTGCGCGATCGCATCACGCTGCATCAGGGCGACCTGCTCGACCAGCGCTCGCTGGTGGACGCGCTGCGGGCGAGCAAGCCGGACGAGATCTACAACCTCGCGGCGATGTCGTTTGTCGCCGTCTCCTGGGTGCAGCCAACCCTGACCGCCGAGTTCAGCGGCGTCGGCGTCACGCGACTGCTCGAGGCGATGCGCGAAGTCTGTCCGGAGGCGCGCTTCTACCAAGCTTCGTCGAGCGAGATGTTCGGCAAGGTGCGCGAGGTTCCCCAGACCGAGGTGACGCCGTTCTACCCGCGCTCGCCCTACGGCGTGGCAAAGGCCTACGGACATTTCATCACCGTCAACTACCGCGAGAGCTACGACCTCCACGCGACCAGCGGGATTCTTTTCAACCACGAGTCACCACGCCGCGGGCTCGAGTTCGTGACGCGCAAGATCACGTGGCATGCGGCGGCAATCAAGCTCGGGCTGATCGACAAGCTGCCGCTCGGGAACGTCGAGGCCGAGCGCGACTGGGGCTACGCGAAGGACTACGTCGAAGCGATGTGGCTGATGCTCCAGCGCGACGAGCCGGACGACTTCGTGATCGCGACGGGGGTCACGCACTCGGTGCGCGCCTGCGTCGAGATTGCCTTCGACCAGGCCGGCATCTCCGTCGATGACCACGTGGTGACTGACCAGACGCTCGTGCGACCGGCCGAGGTGGACCACCTGATCGGCGACGCCACCAAGGCCCGTGAGAAGCTTGGCTGGCAGCCGAAGACCGACTTCGAGGGGCTGATTCGACTGATGGTCGACGCCGATCTCGCGCTGCTCAGTCGCTAGACAATGACGCGGGCACTGCGGGTCGCCCTCGTCTCGTACTACTCCCACATGGAGGTCGGGCTCGGTACCTACGCGCGAGGACTGCTCGCCGGCATCGAGACGCTCGACTGTCCCCACCGCTTCACCGCGGTTACGCCGCGTCCAAGGCTGACTGGCTTTGAGCGCGTGGACACGATCACGCTGCCGGTGCCCGTCCCGCCTCTCACGCCCGGGCTACCGCTGATCTACTGGGACCAGCTCGCGGCGTGGAGTGCCGTCAAGCTCATGCGCCCCGACATCGTCCACTGGCTCCAGCCACGAACGTCGCTTGTGCCTGCGGCGCGGCGCACCGTGATGACGCTCGCAGACGCTATCCCCTGGGCCGACGCGCGCTACGGGCGGGCGCTCGAGCATGGCTATGCGCGCACCTATGCCGGGATGGCGCGCCGCGCCGACATGGTGATCACGATTTCGCATCACGCGGCGCATGACATCGCCGAGAGGCTCCGAATCGACAAGGAGCGAATCGTGGTCACGCATCTAGCTGCCGAGCCTGCGATCGACGACGCTGCGGCGCGGCCGCTAGTCGACCAGCCCTACGTCCTCTTCGTCGGCGGCTCAGACAGGCGTAAGAACGGCGTCCGAACTATTCAGGCATTCGCGCGCGCTACGTTGCCCGACGCAGTCCGACTCGTTGTCGTCGGATGGCTGCGCCCAGCGGGCGACGACCACGACGATCTCGCCGCGTGCGTCGCGGCACTCCCAGCGGCAACCCGCGAGCGCATCGTCTTGCTTGACCACGTCGATGACGCACAGTTGAACGCGCTCTATCGCGCGGCCACCGTGTGCGCGTTCCCGAGTCTCTACGAAGGCTTCGGACTGCCCGTCCTCGAAGCGATGCAGCGTGGCGTTCCGGTGATCACTTCCGCGACTACCTCGCTGCCCGAGGTCGCCGGGGACGCGGCGAAGCTGATCGATCCCACCGATGTCGATGCGCTCACACGGGCGCTCGAGGAGCTTGTCGGCGACCCGCGTCGGCGCGCCGATCTCGCCGAGCGCGGACTCGCTCAGGCCAAGACCTTCACCTGGGAGGCGACCGCCGCGGCGACGGTCGCCGCATACGAGCGCCTCGTCGGGGAGGCCCCATCGGCGCGGTTGCAGTAGCGGGGTGACCGCAATCGGTCACGGCCCCCACTTACCACCAGCGTGACTTCACCGCGCCGATCGCCGTGCGTCGCTACGCTCGTAGCTCGCTCAAAACTTAGGAGGAATCCCATGGCCACCGCTACTGAAGAGACAACCCTCGACCGCATCGAGGAGCTGCTCGGCGACCAGGCCGACTCGCTGCTGACCCACCGCTGCGAGACGATCGACAGCTCGCTGCTGCATCTCCCTGCCCCGGACTTCGTGGATCGTGTGGTCGCCAGCACGGACCGCTCAAACGGCGTGCTCGTATCGCTGCAGAAGATCCTCGACCACGGTCGCCTCGGTGGAACCGGCTACATGAGCATCCTGCCCGTCGACCAGGGCATTGAGCACAGCGCTGGCGCGAGCTTCGCGCCAAACCCGATCTACTTCGACCCGGCGGCGATCGTCGAGCTGGCAATCGAAGGTGGCTGCAATGCGGTCGCATCAACGCTCGGCGTGCTCGGCGCAGTCAGCCGCAAGTACGCGCACCACATCCCGTTCATCGTGAAGATCAACCACAACGAGCTCTTGACCTACCCGAACCATTATGAGCAGGTCCAGTTCTCGAGCGTGCAGCGGGCCTGGGAGCTCGGCGCCGTCGCGGTCGGCGCGACGATCTACTGGGGCAGCGACGACGCGACACGCGAGCTCGTCGAGATCGCGCATTGCTTCGAGGAGGCGCATCGCCTCGGCATGGTCACGATCCTCTGGTGCTACCTGCGCAACTCGGCGTTCAGCAAGGACGGTGTCGACTACGGCCTCTCGGCCGACCTGACCGGCCAGGCGAACCACCTCGGCGTGACGATCGAGGCGGACATCATCAAGCAGAAGATGGCCGAGAACAACGGCGGCTACGCGGCCGTCGGCAAGGGCTATGGCAAGACCTCGCCGCTTGTCTACTCGAAGCTGACGAGCGAGCACCCGATCGACCTCGTCCGCTACCAGGTCGCGAACTGCTACATGGGGCGAGCCCCGCTGATCAACAGCGGTGGCGCCTCGAGCGGCGAGAGCGACCTCGCAGAGGCGGTCCGCACCGCGGTGATCAACAAGCGCGCCGGCGGCGCCGGCCTGATCAGCGGCCGTAAGGCGTTCCAGCGGCCGATGGACGACGGCGTCGGGCTGCTGCACGCGATCCAGGACGTCTACCTGGACGACGGCGTGACGATCGCGTAGTCGGCTTACGCAGGGCCTACCGCGGTAGGCCCTGCGTAACGCGAAGCTCGAGGAGATCGGCGGCGACCATCTCGCCGATCAGCTCGCTAAAGGAGATCTGCGGGCTCCAGCCGAGCCGCTCGCGCGCTCGCGCCGGGTTTCCGACTGCAGGACTCGACTCGGCCGGGCGGACGAGGCGCTCGTCGACGCGCACGTAGCCGCTAGGGTCGAGGTCGACGACCGCGAAAGCCGCCTCGACGAGCTCGCGGACTGTGCGGCCGACCCCGCTTGCGAGCACGTAGTCGTCCGGGAGCGCGGCGACCGCCATCGCGCGCAGTCCCCGCACGACGTCCTTGGCCGCCGACCAGTCGCGGACCGCGTCAAGATCGCCGAGCACGAGCTCGTCGGCAAGACCGAGGCTGATCGCTGCCGCCGCGCGAGTCACCTTGCGCGAGACGTAGCCCGTGTTGCGCCGGGTGGACTCGTGGTTGAAGAGGATCGCCGATGAGGCGTGCAGCCCATCGTGCTCACGCGCGAGGCCGACAAGCTGGTGTGCCGCCAGCTTCGCGACGCCATAAGGTGAAGTCGGATGGCAGGGCGTCCGCTCGTCCTGCGGGCTCGGCGCGCGATCACCGAAGATCTCGCGTGAGCCCGCGATCACGACGTGTGCCTCGCGCGCGTGGGCGCGGACTGCAGCCAGCAACTCCGCGCTGCTGGCCGTGATCGAGCGGATCGTCGCCGCCGGGTCAAGCCACGATTCGGGAACGACCGCGCGCGCCGCGAGGTGGTAGATCGCGTCCGGCACGAGCTCGGCGACGAGCGCGTAGAGCGCGCCCGGCACGTCGATGTCGACGTCGTGCAGGACGAGCTCCGAGCGTATTGCCGCAAGGTTCGCGAGGTCGCGGTGCAGCGGACCGCGCAATGCGCCGTGGACCTCCGCTCCCTCCGCGCAGAGCAGCTCGGCGAGCAGAGAGCCATCCTGGCCGGCGATGCCAGTGATCAGAACGCGCGGTCTGGTGATCACTGCGCCCGATTGGCCGCCAGCGTGAGCCGCAGGCCCTCACGGATGGCGAGCGTCGGCTGCCAGCCAAGTACCTTCTTCGCGGCGGTGATGTCGAGGCAGCTGCGGGCCAACTCGCCGGGTCGCGCCGGCGCGAACTCAGCCTCGAACTCGACGCCCGCAAGCTCGCCGAGCAGCGCGACGAGGTCGAGGACCGATGTCTCCGTCTGAGTACCGATGTTGAGCGCGCCGCGGTCGTCGCTGCTCGCGGCGAGCAGGTTCGCGGCGACCACGTCGCCGACGTACACGTAGTCACGCGTCTGCGCACCATCGCCGAAGATCGTCGGCCGGCGCCCACTGGCCAACGCGCCGGAGAAGATCGCGATCACGCCCGCCTCGCCGAGCGGATCCTGGCGCGGACCATAGACGTTGCCGTAGCGGAGCGTCATCGCCGAAAGCCCATGGAGGCGCTCGAACAGCCCGAGGTAGCCCTCGGCTGCGAGCTTGCTCTGCCCGTAGGGGGCTTCCGGGAGCGGGGTCACCGACTCGGGCGAGGGAATCAGCTCGGCGTCGCCGTAGATCGCGCCGCCAGTCGAGCTATTGACGACGCGCGACACGCCGTGTCGATGCGCCGCATCGAGGACGTTGATCGTGCCGGCGACGTTGATCGTCGCATCCCAGGCCGGGCTGACGACCGACTTGCGCACGTCGATCTGTGCCGCCAGGTGAAAGATCGTCTCGGGGCGCGCCTGCCCGACCAGCTCGGAGAGCGCTTCGCCGTCGCGCACGTCCAGGACGTGCAGCGTCGCGCCGCGCTCGCGCGCCGCGACGAGGTTGGCCTCCTTGCCGGTCGAAAGGTCATCGACGACCACGACCTGGTCGCCGCGGTCGAGCAACGCGTCGACGAGGTTCGATCCGATAAACCCGGCGCCGCCGGTCACGAGAGTTCGCATGCCCTGCGGATCCTACGAGTAGACCGCCGCGAGCGCGCTCTGAGCTGTCGCGAGCATCTCGCGCGAACGTGCGAGGCCGAGCTCTCCGGCCTCGCGGTCCCCGCGTAGGCGAGCCAGCGCAGCAGCCAGAGCGGTCGCGTCTCCGGGCGGCACCAGCCAGCCTGTCGGGAGGATTTCCGGCAGTGCGCCGATTCGGGAGGCAACGACCGGCAGACCCGCCGCCATAGCTTCGGCTGCCGCGAGCCCGAAGGTCTCGGCGAACAGCGACGGCATGACGGCCACGCCGGCCCCGGCGCGCAGGCGCGCGAGCTCCGCCTGGTCCACCGCCCCAACGAAGCTGATCCCCGGCGTGCCCTCGAAACGACTGCGCTCGGACCCGGCGCCCGCGACGACGAGCGGCAGCCCCTCGCGCCGGCAGGCCTCGATCGCGACGTCAAGACCTTTCTCAGGCTCGAGCCGCCCGACGAATAGTGCGTAGCCCTCGCGGCGCGGCGCGGCGCGCTCGGCGATCTCCCGCAGCGGGTGCGGAACGACGTGTGGACCCGAAACCGGGGCGCCGAGCTCTCCCAGCCGTGTCGCAGCAAACGCGCTCGGAACGACGAACGCGTCGACGCTGGCCGCGATCCGCCGCTGCCAGCCGGCCAGCGAAGCCGCGTAGACGAGCGCCTCAGCACGATCGCCGCGACAGTTGCGCAAGACGCCCGGCGTCGTGTTGCGGCCGTGGCAGCGTGTGCACTCCGCCCCGTTTGTGAAGCAGACACCGACCGCGCAGACGAGCCTGTACTGGTGCAGGTGAAGGATCACGCGCGCGCCGGCGGCACGCCCAGCGGCGAGCGCACGCCAGCCGAAAGCCGGATGGATGTTGTGCGCGTGCAGGACGCGCGCACCGCTGCGCCGCACTTGGTCAAAGACCTCCTGTGGATCGATGCCACCAGTCAGCAGGCTGCGTGCAGCCGCCGCACGGGACAGGTCAGCCGAGTCGCGTTCGAGGAGCTGCGCGTCCTCGCCGAGGCGCTCGCGGACGAGCCAGATGAGGTTCTCGAGCGACTGC
This sequence comes from Solirubrobacteraceae bacterium, assembly GCA_050010595.1. GTDB lineage: Bacteria > Actinomycetota > Thermoleophilia > Solirubrobacterales > Solirubrobacteraceae > Palsa-513. The sequence continues at coordinate 17,245 of JBEKKS010000014.1, read as the reverse complement.
TCCTCGCCGCCGGCGTTGCGGTAGCGGTTGTGAAGGAAGAGGATCACAGAGATACAAACGTAGACTCTCGCGCCAAGATGACTGATTCCAATTCGCGCACCCGCGGTTGACGCGCCGGACGCATCGCCGGATCGCCACCCGCGGGACTTGCCCGTGCCGCCGGCACGGGCTCCGCCCATGTGCGTCGCCCGACTCGATCCGGACGCGTCCCCGCGGGCACGTTCACTTGGAATCAATCATCTAGTGGCCGTAACCGCGACGATCATCATCCCGACCCGTGGCCGGCCCGACTACCTGGCCGTGACGCTAGCGTCAGTCGCGCCGCAGGCCCGCGCGGCGAGTGCCGAGGTGGTCGTCGTCGACGACGGGCGCGACGCGCGTGCAGAGGCGCTCGCGACGGCCAACGGCGCGCGCTACGTCGCGCTCGGGTCCCCGCGGGGTCTGAACGCAGCCCGCAACGCGGGTCTCGAAGCGGCGCGGGCGGAGTTGACGATCCTGCTCGACGACGATGTCGAGGTCGATCCGGGCTGGCTTGCCGCTTACCTAGACGCAGCGGCGAGCACGCCCGAGGTGGGCGTCTTCACCGGCCCGATCCGTGCACGCCTCGAAGGGCGTGCAGCGCGGCGGCGAACCTGCGGGCGGGAGGATCCGCCGATCACGCAGATGGACCTCGGGACGGCTGACCGCGAGGTCATGCAAGCTTGGGGCGCAAATCTGGCGATCAGGCGCACTGCGCTCGCTCTCGCCGGACGCTTCGACGAGGCAGCACCCGTGGGTGCCGGCGACGAGGAGGAGTGGGAAGAGCGCTACCGCGCTCGAGGGGGGCGGATTCGCTACGTCGGACTCGCGGGGTTGGCCCACCGGCGAGCCGCGGGCGATGCGTCGCTGCCAGCGCTCTCCCGCGCGGCATTCAGGCGCGGATTCACAGCCCGCCGGTTTGACGCGCGCAGGGGTGTCGCGCCGAGCCTACCCGCGGAGCTGCGCAGCTTCACCGGATGCCTCTGGCATACGATCCGCCGCCGCTGCTGGAACGGTCCGGTGATGGCCGCCCACAGCGCAGGGCGGATCGCCGCAGCACTCGGACCGCAGCGCAAGCCGCCCGCCACGGATGTCGAGCTCGACTTCCTCTCGGGTGAGAGCGGCACGATTGGCGGGCGCCGCGACCTCCTCCGCGCCCTCGGGGACGGCACATTCGACGCACTGGCACTGCCGTGCCGGATAGCGCTCACCCGCGCCGCGCGGCATGATCCGCCGACCCGCAAGATCCTCGTCATCACGGCCACGCGGCCGATGCACGGCGCCACCTATGACCGAGCGGTCAGCGAGCTCCGCCGCTCCCGCCACACGCTGACTGTCGCGGCGCGCGACGCCGGTGTACTCGGGCGTTTCGCGAACCTGAACGGGCTGCTCGCAGAACACAGGATCGAGGGCTACGACTGGCTGCTGCTGCTCGACGACGACGTGGTCCTGCCACGGGGCTTCCTCGATGGGCTGATCCATCAAGCGGAGCGCAACGAGCTCGTGCTTGCGGCGCCCGCACACCGGCTGCGTTCACACGCAGCCTGGCGGGTCACCCGCCGGCGCCCGCTGAGCGCCGTGCGCGAGACGGCATTCGTCGAGATCGGACCCGTCACCGCGCTCCACCGCCAGACCTTCACGAAGCTGCTGCCATTTCCCCAGCTGCGAATGGGCTGGGGCCTCGATGCGCACTGGTCGGCGCTCGCCCGCCTCGAGGGATGGCGAATCGGCATCGTCGATGTGCTGCCGATAGCGCACCGAGCCGGTCCGGCGGCAGCCGCCTACTCGCGCGGGGACGCGATCGCCGAGGCGCGCAGCTTCCTCGCCGAGCATCCGTACCTCCCGGCATCCGAGCTTCAACGCACGCTCGCTGTCCACCGCCGATGCGCGTAGCCGTCGTCGCCGAGTACTACCCGCGCCGCGACGATCCGGTGCTCGGAATCTGGGCGCACCGGCAGGCGCTCGCCGCACGAGACGCAGGGGCTGAGATCGTCGTCTTCGTCCTCGAGCGGATCGTCGCCCGCCGAGGGTCGAAGCTCCGCTTCGCACCCCGACGACCTCCGCTCGAGCTGGAGGGCCTCGATGTGCGCTATGTCCGCTATCTCTCTCCGCCACGGACGATCAGCTACGCCCAGTGGGGAGCATTCGCAGCCCGCGAGCTGCGACGGGCGATTGGCGAAGCCGGTCCGTTTGATCTCGTCCACGCCCACAACGCTGTGCCGGCCGGCCAGGCCGTCCGCCGCGCCCGCCCGGACCTGCCGCTCGTCGTCTCGGTCCACGGCAGTGACGTGCTCTGGACCGTCTCGCACGTGCCGCGCGGCGCAAAGACCGTGCGGCGCACACTCGGTGCCGCACGCCTCGTGCTCGCAAACAGCGCCGGGATCGAGCGACTCGCGCGTGAGCACGGCGCGCCGGCAACGCGCGTCGTTCACCTCGGCACCGACCTGCCGCCACCCTCGCAGCGGGCTGCCGTGCCGCTGCTCGCGACCGTCGCCCATCTCGTCGCGCGCAAGCGCCACGCTGACGTCGTGCGCGCGCTCGTCGAGCTGCCGGGCGTGCGCTACCTGGTGATCGGCGACGGCCCGGAACGCACGCGCATCGCCCGGCTCGCCGCGGAGCTCGGCGTCAGCGAGCGCATCGAACTTGCCGGCCAGCTAGGCCATGCGGACGCGCTGTCGCGATCCCGCGAGGCCTGGCTGTTCGTACTGCCATCGACGGCCGAAGCGTTCGGCGTCGCCTACATCGAGGCGATGGCTGCCGGGGTGCCCGCGATCGGCTGCTGCGGGGAGCCCGGACCGCAGGAGATCGCGAGCGCCGGCGCCGGAATCGTTCTCGTCCCGCCATCTGACCCACGCGCACTCGCAGCGACGATCGCTGAACTGCTCGGCGACCACGCGCGCCGCGAAGCACTCGGACACGCAGCCCGCTCGACCGTCGAGCGATCGTTCTCGTGGCAGGAATGCGGGCGCCAGACGCTCGCGGCCTACGAGGCGGCGCTCGCATGAAGCCGGTGCTGTTCATTACGGGGCACGTGCCTGCGAGCCGTCGCGGCGCCTTCGCGGCGCTCGGTGCACGCGTGCCACTCGAGCTCGCGCTCTACGGCGGTCCCCACCAGCACGGCGCACCGCCCGGACCGCCGCCGGATGGGGTGGGCATCCACAAGGTCAGCCAGCGCGAGATCGGACGACTGGTCGCCGGCGGCGATTACGCCGCGGTGATCGCCGGAACCGGCGGGCGGGTGGCACTGCCGCTTGCCTGGCGCGCGGCACGCGCCCACGGCGTCCCCTTCATCTTCTGGGCAGCGCTCTGGCGCACGCCGCGGGTCGCGGCTCATCTTGCCGCCATACCGCTGATGCGCCGAATCTACCGCGAGTCGGCGGCGGTCGTGACCTATGGCGCGCACGTCAGTGCCTACGTCGCCGCCCACGGCGCGCAACGGATCTTCGTCGCGCCACAGGCGGTCGACAACGCGTTCTGGTCCGCGCCGCTCACGATCGAGGGTGACGAGCGCTTTTGCGTGCTGTTCGTCGGGCGCGACGAGCGCGCGAAGGGCCTTCGCGTCCTGCTGGACGCATGGCACCAGGCCGCGTTCAGCTCCGCTGAGGCTGCCCTCACGCTCGTTGGCGCGCACGCCCCGGGCGTGCCTGGCGTGAGCGTCACGGGCCAGCTGGATCCGGAGCATCTGCGCAACTTCTACGGCGCGTCACAGGTTCTCGTAATACCGTCGATCCCGACGCGGCGCTTCATCGAACCGTGGGGGCTCGTCGTCAACGAAGCCATGAACCAAGAGTGCTCGATAATCGCAAGCGACGCAGTAGGTGCCGCCGCCGGCGGCCTTGTCCAGGACGGGCGCAACGGGTTGATCGTCCCGGCAGGCGACAGCGCGGCGCTGGCGCACGCGCTGCGCGAGCTGGCCGGCAATCGTGCTCGCTGCGCCGAGCTCGGCCGCGCCGGGCGCGCCGACGTCGCGGCCTACACCTACGACGCGTGGGCTGATGGCTTCGTGGCTGCACTTGCAGGCGTTTCCGCTCGCCCGAACCCTGGTAGCGTGCGCCTGTGAGACGGATTGGTCCCCCGGTCGCGCTGGGTGTGCTGCTGCTGGCGCTGACACCCGCGAGCGCACTCGCCAAGCACCACACCAAGCCGCCGCCCGAGGTCCAACAGATCCTCAAACGCTGCGGCGACAGCAACAGCCTCGGCCGCGGCTACCCGGTTGCGGTGCTGAGACAGGCGCTTGCCGACCTCACTACGAGCGCGAAGGTGTACACGGTCTGTGCGCAGGAGATCCAGAACGCGATCAACGCAGAGCTCGGGCCTTCTCGCGGGGCACCCAACGCAAGCAGCGCCGTGCGCAAGCGGGTCGCAGAGAACGCAGGCAAGGAGCTCAAGCAGGCGCAGGCCGCCGGGAGCCAGCCGGTGGACCTCGGAGGTGCCAGAATCGCAGCCGGAGCGGTCCAGGTGAACGGCGGCTCGTTGCTCTCCGTCCTGCCGACTCCGATCCTGATCGTCCTCGTCGCGTTGATCCTCCTCGGCGCGGTCCCGCTCGGCCTCCGGCTCAGCAGCATTGTTCGCGCACGCCGCACCCGCTAGCGCGGCAGGCCGGGCGCGAGCGCTCGTCGCCGACGCCACGGAGCGGTGCGGGCTCAGCGTCGCGATCGCCGTCGCGATCGTGCTCGCGTGCTTCTACGCCACGGGCGGCCTTTTCATCAGCAGTGCGACGACCACGGAGATGGTGCTCACGATCGGCTCGGGAGCACTGATCGTCGCTGCGATTCTGCAGGAGCGCGCTCGCAGCATGCGGATCTGGGGCGCAGGCGCGGCAGCAGCCTTCCTTGCGCTCGCGGCGTATTCCGCTCTGAGCACCGGCTGGTCGGCCGAGCCCTCGTACTCCTGGATCGAGGGTGGGCGGACGTTCGCCTACGCAGCAGCATTCGGGGGTTCAGTGGCGCTGGTTCGGCTCGCCGGCGGGCGCTGGCGCAGCGTGCTCGCCGGCGTCGTCCTCGCGACAGCCTTCATCTCGCTCTACGCGCTCGGCACAAAGGTCTTCCCGGGCGCGCCGGGCATTGGGATCACCTACGCGCGGTTGAACGCCCCGTTCGGCTACTGGAACTTCGTCGGGCTGACCGCCGCAGTCGGACTGCCGGGAGCGTTGTGGCTCGGCGCTCGGCGGGAGGGCCATGGGTTGCTTGTTGCGCTCACCCCGCCGCTGGTCTGCCTGTCGCTTGTGACGATCATGCTCTCCTACTCACGGGGGGCGCTGCTCGCGGCGATCGTCGGCCTCGTCTTCTGGTTCGTCTTCGTGCCACTCCGCCTGCGCTCGGCCGCGCTCCTGCTGATCGGTGCGGCCGGCGCTTTGATCGTCGTGGCGTGGACCTTCTCGCAGTCCGCGCTGACAACCGACTACGACCCCGGCAGCGCTGGAAACCTGCCGTGGTCGCAATACGTCAGCGAAGGCCACGATCTCGGCTGGCTGTTGCTCGTCGTCCTGCTTGCGTGCGCCGCGGGGGGCTTGCTGCTGCGTTTCGCAGCTCTGCGCAACCCGCCATCTGCGCACCTGCGCCGCCGCCTCGGCCAGGGAGCGGTGGTCTGCGTCGCGCTCGTGCCGGTTGTCGTCGTGATCGGGCTGGCAGCCAGCTCGCGCGGTCTGACCGGGTCGATCTCACATGGCGTGAGCACCCTCACGAACACCAACGTCTCGGTCCCGAACGATGCGAGTCGTCTCACGGCGCTCGGCAGCGAGCGTGCGGTCTACTGGCGTGATGCGATCGACGCGTTCGACGCCAATCCGCTCTTCGGGCTCGGCGCCGGCAGCTACCAGATCACGCACGCGCGCTACGACACGGCGCCGATCGACGTCACCCAGGCGCACGGCTACATCTTCCAGACGCTCGCCGATCTCGGGCTCGCAGGCCTGCTGCTCAGCCTGCTGCTGGCCGGCGCGTGGGTAGTCGCCGCGCTGCGAGCTGTCGGTCCGCTGCGCGTGAGATCAGAGTCAGGTCCGCTCGAATCGGCCGAGCGGATCGGGCTGCTCACGCTCACGACGACCGTCATCGTCTTCGCCGTCCACTCGCTGTTCGACTTCGACTGGTTCGTTCCGGGGGCGATGATGATCCCGCTGCTGTGCGGGGGGTGGCTCGCCGGTCGCGGTCCGCTAACCAGCGCACCGGGCGCCGGCCGCCTGCGCCCCGGGCTGCTGCGCAGCGATCCGTGGCGCGGATCCGCACTTGCAGCGGCGGTCGCGCTCACGCTGCTGGTGGCCTGGGTGCAGTGGCAGCCACTGCGCTCCTACGACGCCTACAGCAACGCCGAGGTCGCGCTTGGCAACCATCAATACCGGCTCGCGCGCGCCGAGGCGGAGGCCGCGGTGAACGAAAACCCGCTTGACTACCAGCCGCTCGTCGTGCTCGCCGAGGTCGAGTTCGACATGCACCGGGAGAGGGCCGCCTACGCGACGATGGTCCGCGCGGTTCGCCTACAGCCGTCGAACCCGATCACCTGGTACGACCTCGCGAACTTCGACTACGAGGATCTCGACGCCCCGATAGCTGCCCTCGCCGCGCTGCGGCCGGCGCTGTTCCTCGACCCGCAGTCGACGCAGACGCAAGATGGTGGCGAGCTCTACACCGAGTTGCTGCCAGCACAGGTTGCGCCGCGGCATACGAAGCATCGGGCATCGAGACACCATTCAAGGCATCGGTGATGGATCCGATTGACTGCGTGCTCGTCGATTCGGGCAGCCGACCGAGCTGAGGTCGCCCGCGGGAGCAACCGCGCTCAGGCGCGCGCGCCGGCGCGCGAGGGCAGCTCGGTCCGCTGCCACTGCCTGTCGCTGATCGCGTAGACCGCGTGATCGATCACGCGCGAGCCGATCCGCTCGGCGGCGCGGACGATGCCCTGCTCGCGAAAGCCGAGGCGCTCCGGGATCGCGCGGCTGCGGTGATTCTCGACGCCTGCACGAATCTCGATCCGGCGCAGCCGCAAGACGCTGAACGCGTACTCGAGAAGCGCGCGCGTCGCGAGCGTCATCGTCCCCGCACCCTGGTAGGGCTCGGCGAGCCAGTAGCCGATGCTGGTCGAGCGGGTCGCCCAGTCGATCCTGTGAAAACCGGCTACGCCGATGATCCGCTCACCAGACAGGATCGCCATCTGCAATCCACGGTTCTCGTCGTACTGTCGGCGCGCAGCGCGAATGAAGGCCAGTGAGTCAGCGGAGCTGCGCGTCTGCCCGACGAAGGGCATCCAGCGCGCGAGGTGGGCGCGGTTGGCATCGATCAGCGCGAACAGCTCCTCGGCGTCAGCCGAGTCGAGGAGCCGCATCGAGCGATCCTCCGCGAGCTCGAAGCGGAGCATTCTTCAAGTATGCAGGCTCGGCGGCGTCGGCCGCACCGGTCAGGCTCTGATTGCGCTCGCGAGCAGAACCCCGTGATGCTTCGTGATCCGCACCTCGCCCAGGCCCACCGCCACGAGCAGTCCTCGCAGCGAACGCGCAGTGAAGAATCTGACGTGATCCGAGCGCGGGTCGAAGGCGCGCTCGAATGCGCGGGCACTGAGGCCAAACCACAGGCGTCGCAGAGCGCCATGGTCGGGAGTAGAGATCAGCAGGCGGCCGCCAGGACGCAGCACGCGGCCCACCTCGGCGAGCAGCCCGAGCCCATCCTGAACGTGCTCGAGCACCTCCCCCATCCAGACGACGTCGAACGAGCCATCGGCGAACGGCAGCGTCGCGCCGGACCGCGTGAATTGGAGCTCGCCATAGCGTTGCCGAGCGCGCCGCAGCGGCTCCTGCGCGACATCGCAGCCGATCGGCCACGCCCCGTGCGCGGCGAGCGCGGCCGTGAAGTCCCCCAGGCCGCACCCGAGATCAAGCACCCGCTCCCCACGGGCCACCAGCCCAAGGAGGAAGTCGCGCCGGAGCACGAAGTGCTCCGGCCGAGCTTCCGGCGCTACCCCTTCCCAGATGCGCTCGAAGTAGCTCAGAACGCGCCCCGGCCGCGGAGAACGGCCGGGACAGTCTTGGCGAGGATCGTCAAGTCAAGGAAGACCGACCAGCGCTCGAGGTAGAGGAAATCGAGTCGCACCAGGTCATCGAACGGGAGATCCGCGCGCCCGGACACCTGCCACAACCCGGTCATGCCGGGAAGTACGAGATATCGCCGCAGGTGCCACGCCTCCAAACGTGCGAAGTCGCGCTCTGGGAGCGGTCGCGGGCCAACCAGCGACATCTGGCCACGCAGCACGTTCGCGAGCTGTGGCAGCTCATCGAGCGAATAGCGGCGCAGGACGGCGCCGGCCGCCGTGATCCGCGGATCGTCGCGAATCTTGAATAGCGCCCCGGAGGCCTCGTTGAGCGCCTCCAGCTCGGCCTGCAGCGCGTCGGCACCGACGAGCATCGTGCGGAACTTGAGACAGTCGAACGCGTGGCCGCCGATGCCGATCCGCACCGAGCGATAGAGGATCGGCCCGCGCGAGGTCAACCTGATTGCGAGCGCGACCGCCAGCAGCAGCGGGCTCAGAACAGCGAGCAGCAGCGAAGCGATGACGATGTCGAAGGTGCGCTTGACGACGTAGTCGACGCCCTCGAAGACGGGCGCGCGCAGCTCGAACAGCGGCACCAACTGGCCGGGGACGAAGTCTGCGCGATGGATCAAGATGTCCATCGTCGACGGCGCGATCCTGACGCGGACTCCGTGCGTATGGGCTTCGTCGACGAGCGCGACTGCGTGCTCCTGCGGGAAAGCCGGGTCGGCGATGATGACCTCGTCGATCTCCTCGCGCGCGAAGATGCCGGCCAGCTCCGACAGCGAGCCCAGCGAGCGAAGCCCGTTCGCCGGGCGCGGCTTGAGCGAGATGTAGCCGACGATCGTCAGCGCCGGATGGGGACCGCTGCCGAGCGCGTGCGCAACGGCCTCGATGTGTCCACCGCTGCCGACGATCACAGCGCGGCGCCGGTAGCCGGCGGCGCGCAGCAGCCGGCCGGACCCCTGCTCCCAGAGCCATCGCAGCGACGCCACGTAGACGACAGCAAATGCGAAAGACCCGTAGAAGATGTAGTAGGAGGCGAATTGCTGCGCGCTGACGACGGCGAAGATGAGGATCACGATCGTGACCTCGAACAGCGAAGCCAGGACGCGCGTCAAGCCGGGTCGCTCGCCGCGTCCCGCGTACATGCTCGAGCGGGCGAACAGCAGCACAGTGACGAGATAGGCGAAGGAGACGTACGAACGCGTCGTCGCGACCACCTGCGAGAAGACGAACGTGTTGTGGACGAGCGCCTTCAGAGCGAGTGCCGTGAAGATCGCGAGCGATACGCCGATGAAGTCGAGCGCGAGCAGCATCAGGACGCGTCCGGCGCGGCGAGCGGTATCCCAGCGCAGCAGGAACGACAGCGCCGCCGGGCGCTTGCGACGGACATCGCGCGGGCGCTCCGCCGCACGTAGTGTCGCTACTGCGGCATGAAAGTCGTGTAGCTCCGTCGGCTCGGGGTCCTCGGGGATCTCCATCGGCCCGGTCAGGGAGCGCATACCACCACCCCTAACGCCGTCGTCGTCGATTTGTTGCGTGCGCTCGGCCATCTGACTGCGTTGGTGCTCCTACGCCTCACCGTCGCCCAGCAGGCGCTCGCGGCCGGATTTTTCGATCGTCATCGCGAGGCCGTCCCGCAGCGCCACCTCGGGTGACCAGCCGAGCAGCTCGCGCGCGAGGGTGATATCCGGCCGGCGCTGCTTCGGATCATCGGTCGGAAGCGGCTGGTGGATGATCGTCGAGCTCGCCCCGGTGACCTCGAGCACGACCTCCGCGAGCTCCTGCAGCGTGAACTCATCTGGGTTGCCGATATTGATCGGCTGGTGATACCCGCTTTCGGCGAGCGCGATCAACCCGCGGATCAGGTCGGTCACGTAACAGAACGAACGTGTCTGCGAGCCGTCGCCGAAGACCGTCAGTGGGCGGTTGGCGAGCGCTTGGCGCAGCAGGGTTGGAATCGCCCGGCCGTCGTGCGCACGCATGCGCGGGCCGTACGTGTTGAAGATGCGCACGATTGATGTATCGACACCTTGCTGGCGGTGGTAGGCCATCGTCAACGCTTCGGCATAGCGCTTCGCCTCGTCGTAGACGCCGCGCGGGCCAATCGGATTGACGTGCCCCCAGTAGCTCTCGCGTTGCGGATGCTCTTCCGGATCGCCGTAGATCTCGCTCGTCGAAGCGATCAGGAAACGTGCACGGTGCGCCTTGGCGAGACCGAGCGTGTGATGGGTCCCGTAGGAGCCGACCTTCAGCGTGTGCAGCGGCAGACGTAGGTAATCGATCGGCGACGCCGGTGAAGCGAGGTGGTAGACGAAGTCGACGTGCTCCTCGACGAAGTAAGGCTCGATGATGTCGATATTCAGATGGACAAACGCCGGGTCGCGGATGTGCTCGATATTGACCAGTGATCCGGTTTCGAGGTTGTCGACACAGATCACGCGATGCCCGCGAGCGAGGAGCTCCTCGCAAAGGTGCGAGCCGAGAAAGCCGGCACCACCCGTGACCAAGCAGGTCGCCATCGGGCAAGCCTATTGCGTAGACACCGATCGGTGCTAGTGGGGTTCGCCCAGCGATCGCGGATATCCTTGCGGTGCGATGCCAGGGACAGAGAAGCCCACTGCGCTCGCGCCAGCAGCACCCGCCTCCGATGCCGATCTAGCCGTCGCACCGCTCGTCGGGCCTGATGATCCGCGGCGCTTCACCGACTCGGGAATCGAGGTGCAGCGAGCCTACGGTCCGGACGACGTTGCGCCTGAGAGCGACGCCGGAGAGCCGGGCGAGTTCCCATTCACGCGCGGCATCCATCGGGGGATGTATCGCGAGCGGCTCTGGACGATGCGCCAGTACGCCGGCTACGCCTCCGCGAAGGAGTCGAACAAGCGCTACCGCTACCTGCTGGAGCAGGGCTCGACCGGCCTCTCGATCGCGTTCGATCTGCCGACCCAGCTCGGCCTCGACTCAGATGACCCGCGCTGCCTGGGGGAGGTTGGTCGCACCGGCGTCGCAATCGACACGATCGAGGACATGCGCACCGCGTTCGATGGCATCCCGCTGGACGGGATCTCGACATCGATGACGATCAACGCGCCGGCGAGCGTGCTGCTCTGCATGTACGAGCTCGTCGCGCAGGAGCAGGGCGTCGCGGGCCGGGACCTTCGAGGGACGACCCAGAACGACATTCTCAAGGAGTACATCGCCCGCGGGAACTACATCTACCCGCCGCGCCCTTCGATGCGTCTGACGACTGACCTGTTCGCTTACTGCCAGGAGCGGATTCCGCGCTGGAACACGATCTCGATCTCTGGCTACCACTTCCGCGAGAAAGGCTCCTCGGCCGTGCAAGAGGTGGCCTTCACGCTTGCCAACGGAATCGCCTACGTCGAGGCGGCGCTGGCCGCCGGCCTCGAGGTGGACGAGTTCGCCCCGCGGCTCGCGTTCTTCTTCAACTGCCACAACGACGTCTTTCAAGAGGTCGCGAAGTTCCGCGCCGCGCGGCGGATGTGGGCTCAGCTCATGCGCGAGCGCTTCGGCGCGCACGAGCCGCGATCGCAGATGTTGCGCTTCCACACGCAGACCGGCGGCGTCACGCTGACCGCCCAGCAGCCGCTCAACAACATCGTGCGAGTCGCGCTGCAGGGCTTCGCCGCGGTCTGCGGCGGCACGCAGTCGCTGCACACAAACGGCTACGACGAGGCGCTGGCGCTGCCGAGCGAGCGCGCCGCGAAGGTTGCGCTGCGCACCCAGCAGATCGTCGCGTTCGAGTCGGGAGCGACGGATACGGCGGACCCATTCGCCGGCTCCTACTACGTCGAATCGCTGACATCCGAGATCGAGCGCCGTGCCGGCGCACTGATCGGCCGGATCGACGAGCTGGGCGGCGCGGTGGCGGCGATCGATTTCATCACCCAGGAGATCGACGAGTCGGCGTGGGGCTACCAGGAGCGCTACCGGACAGGTCAGGATGTCGTAGTCGGCGTCAATCGCTACGTCGAAGCGGACGAGGAGGGACAGATCGACGAGATCCTGCGAGTCGATCCGCTCGCCGAGCGTGACCAGGTGCAGCGACTTGCCCGGGTCAAAGCGGGGCGCGACGGCGAGGCGGTGGCGCAAAGGCTCGACGAGCTGCGTGCGGTCTGCGCCTCCGACGCCAACGCCTTGCCGGCGATCCGCGAGGCGCTGCGCGCCCTTGCAAGCGTCGGCGAGATCTGCGGCGCGATGGCCGACGTGTTCGGGCGCCACGCGGCCAGGTAGGGCCGAGCGGCCATCGGGGCAGGAGTAAGGGCCCGGCGCACGACAGACGCAGGCGCATGACCGCGCTCGAAATGCAGCGCACGCTCGTCAAGTCACCGCCAGAGCTGTGGGACGAGCTCAGCGACGTGGTGGGGCTCGCAAGGCTGCTCGACAGGGGATTCGGTGAGATCCGGATCGTGCGCACGACACCGTGGCGCCGGGTCGAGTGGGAGGCAGGCTCGACCCGCGGAACAATCGAGCTCGAGCCGTCGGGCTGGGGCACACGCGTCCGCTTGGCCGCCGACGTCGCGGCCGGCGCGGCGCAAGCGCAAGCGACGCTGGCGCGGGCGCTCGACGCCCTCGGCGCAGCGCACCACCGGCCGTTCTCGCGGTCCTGACGACGCCGGACGCCCAAGACCTCAGGGCGTATCTCGGTAGGGCATAAGATCCGCCCGATGGCGAGCGACGCGCCGGATACCTACGCGGAGAAGCTCGCGCGGCTCGAAGAGCTACGCCGTGAAGCGGCGCACGCCCAGGGACCGGCAGTTGAGAAGCAGCACGCGAAGGGCAAGTACACCGCCCGCGAGCGGATCGAGAAGTTGCTCGACCCGGGCTCCTTCCAAGAGATCGACCATTTCGTGCGCCACCGGACAACCGAGTTCGGCATGGACAGCTCGCGGCCCCTCGCCGACGCCGTCGTCACCGGGCACGGCACGATTGATGATCGTCGCGTGTGCGTGTTCAGCCAGGACTTCACCGTCTTCGGTGGCTCGCTGGGTGAGGCGATGGGCGAGAAGATCTGCAAGATCATGGATCTGGCAGCGAAGATCGGCTGCCCCTTGATCGGCATCAACGACTCGGGGGGCGCTCGTATCCAGGAGGGCGTGGTCTCGCTCGGCGCCTACGGCGAGGTCTTTCACCGCAATGTCGCGTGCTCCGGGGTCGTGCCGCAGATCTCGCTCGTGATGGGCCCCTGCGCAGGCGGCGCCGTCTACTCGCCGGCGATCACCGACTTCATCCTGATGGTCAAGGAGACCTCGCACATGTTCATCACGGGACCCGACGTGATCAAGACCGTGACCGGCGAGGAAGTCGGCTTCGAGGAGCTCGGTGGCGCTCTGACGCACAACACCAAGTCCGGGGTCGCACACTTCGCGACCGAAGACGAGGACCACTGCCTCGAGGAGACGCGCTACCTGCTCTCGTTCCTACCGCAGAACAACCTCGAAACGCCGCCGCGCCACGCAGCGAGCGACGACCCCCTACGAATGAGCCCCGAGCTCGATCTCGTCGTCCCCGACAGCCCGAACAAGCCGTACGACATGCGCGAGGCAATGCGGCTGATCGTCGACGACGGCGAGCTGCTCGAGGTTCACGAGCATTTCGCGCCAAACATCGTGTGCTGCTTTGCGCGTCTGGACGGCATCGCGGTCGGCGTCGTCGGCAACCAACCATCCGTGCTCGCCGGCGTGCTCGACATCGACGCGTCGGTCAAGGGCGCACGCTTCGTCCGTACCTGCGATGCGTTCAACGTGCCGCTTGTCACCTTCACCGACGTCCCCGGGTTCCTGCCCGGCACCGCGCAGGAGTGGGACGGGATCATCCGCCACGGGGCGAAGCTGCTCTACGCCTACGCCGAGGCGACCGTGCCAAAGATCAACGTGATCACGCGCAAGGCCTACGGCGGCGCCTACGACGTCATGTCCTCGAAGCACCTCGGCGCCGACTACAACCTCGCCTGGCCCTCGGCCGAGGTGGCCGTGATGGGCGCGGAGGGAGCGGTCAACATCATCTACCGGCGTGACATCGCCGCGAACGAGGATCCGGCGGCGCGCCGCGAACAGCTGATGGCCGACTACAAGGCGCGTTTCGCCAACCCGTATATCGCGGCCGAGCGCGGCTACATCGACGATGTGATCGTCCCGCACGAGACGCGCCCGAAGCTGATCACCGCGCTACACGCACTGTCGACCAAACGCGAGGCCGGGCCGAAGCGCAAGCACGGGAACATCCCCTTGTAGGGGTGATGACGACTTGACCTCGACCATGTCAGGCGGTCGCGACATCGTCGTCTCGCCGAACGCCTCGCCCGAGGAGGCGGCCGCGATCGCCGCCGCGATCACGCGGCTCCTCACCGTTACGGAGCCCGCCGTCGAGGACCAAGAGCAACACGTGAGCGGCTGGCTCGCGGCTGCGCGAGGCGAAGCGCTGCGAGGCGATCTGCCACCCCATTGGGGCGGATCGAGCGGCTGGGCCTAGGTCCGTAACTCGGAAGGACCGGTCGCCAGACCATCAATCTACTGAAAGGCAGTTGCCTTTCAGTAGTATCCAGTGCATGACGGAGGCTCAGGGGCGAACCCCGCGCGGCACGCTGGCAGATCCGGAGGTCTACGAGAACGTGCCCGGGCACGTGATCCCGATCATCGAGCGCGAGTTCGATGACTTCGACAACGAAGCCGGGGCGTTCCTCGCGGGTGACCGCGAGGAGGCGAAGTTCATCGGCTTCCGCCTGCTGCAAGGGGTCTACGGGCAACGGCAGGCGGAGCGCCAGATGATCCGTGTCAAGCTCCCCTTCGGCGGCGTCAACCCCGAGCAGTTGGACGCCTTCGCGAGCGTGATCGAGCGCTACGTGCCGTTGCGCAAGGGGCACCTGACGACGCGCCAGAACGTTCAGCTGCATCACGTCCCGCTGCGCGACGCAGCGAAGCTGATCCGCGAGATATCGGCGACCGGACTTTCGACGCGCGAGGGCTGTGGCAACACGATCCGCAACGTGACCGGCGACCCCTGGGCCGGCGTGTGCGAGGACGAGCTGTTTGACCCGACCCCGTACGTCGGCGCCTACGTGCGCTACTTCGTGCGCAACGAGGTCTGCCAGCTGATGCCGCGCAAGTTCAAGACCGCCTTCTCCGCGACCGATGAGGACCGCGCGATCACCGGCATCCATGACGGTGGCTTCCTGCCGCGAATCAAGGACGGCAGGCGTGGCTTCGAGATCCGGATCGGCGGTGGCACCTCGATCATGCCGCGCGTCGCGCCGACGCTCTACGAGTTCGTCGGCGCCGACGACGGCGAGTACCTCAAGGTGACCGAAGCGGTGCTGCGCATCTTCAACCGCCAGGACGAGCTGCGAGCGAACCGCGCGCGGGCGCGGATCAAGGTCCTGGTCGACAGGATCGGCATCGACGCGTTGCGCGAGCTCGTCGAGGAGGAGCTGCGCGGCGACTGGGTTGCCGAGCGCTCCTTCGAGGTCGGACCCCTGCTCTTCGAGTACGACGAAGAGGCCGGCGCGCCGGCCCCGCGCCCGTCGCAGGCCACCGCCAACGGCGACGCGCGCGCGTTCGAGGCCTTCGCTGCGACCAACGTGCAGGCACAGCGACAGCCGGGCTTCTCGACAGTCGAGGTCAAGGTGCCGCGCGGCGATCTGACACCGGAGCAGCTGCGCGGACTGGCACAAATCATGCGCGAGTTCAGCGGCGGCTTTGCGCGCACGACGATCCAGCAGAACCTCGTGCTGCGCTGGGTGCGCGAGGAGTCCCTCTACGCGGTGTGGCGAGCGCTCGGCGAGCTTGGGCTCGACGGCATCGGGCCGCGCACGATCGCCGACGTCGTCAGCTGCCCGGGCACGGACAGCTGCAAGCTCGGCATCACGAGCTCGATGGGCCTCAACCAGGCTGTGAGCGAGCGTGTCTCGCAAATGGCGATCGACGATCCCGCGACGAGCGCGATCAAGATCAAGATGAGCGGCTGCCCGAACGGATGCGGCCAGCACCACATCGCCGACATCGGCTTCTATGGCGCGGCGATCAAGGTCGGCGAGCGCAGCGTGCCGGCCTACATCGCCCACCTCGCCGGGCACTACGAGAACGGCGAGGTCGTGATGGGTCAGCGCCTCAAGTCGAGGTTGCCGGCGAAACGCGTGCCCGACGCGGTTGAGCGGTGGGTGCGCCACTACGAGCGAGCGCGCCTGGTCGATGAATCGTGGCCTGACTTCGTCGCCCGAGTCGGAGTTGGCGAGTTCGAATCACTGGTTAAAGACCTCGCGCTGCCGCCCGATTTCAGCCTCGAGACCATGAACAGCTTCATCGACTGGAACCGCTCCGAGCCGTTCGAGGTCATCCGCGGGGAGGGCGAATGCGCGGTCTAGCGACAGCCGCCCCGGCGCCCGATCTCGAGCACGAGAGCGCCGAGACCGTGCTCGCTCACATGCTCGAGCGATACCATCCGCGCCTCGCGCTCGCCTGCTCCTTCCAGAAGGAGGAGGCGGTCCTGATCGACATGCTTCTACGGCTCGAACCGGGCGCGCGCGTCTTCACGATCGACACCGGAGCACTCTTCCCTGAGACCTACGAGGCTTGGCGCACGCTCGAGAGCCACTACGGCGTACGCGTCGAGGTGTTCGACGCGCAGGAGCCCGGCGGCATGTCCTGGAGCGCCGAGCGCTGCTGCTCCGAGCGTAAGGTGGCGGCACTCGACCGCGCGCTCGAGGGGCTGGGCGGCTGGATCACGGGCCTGCGCCGGGAGCAAGCGCCGACGCGCGCGACCGTCGCGAAGCTCAGCTACGACGAGCGGCGCGGTCTGTGGAAGGCGAACCCGCTCGCCGATTGGAGCGAGCAAGACGTGTGGAGCTACATCGCGCGCCACGAGGTGCCCTACAACGCTCTCCACGATCGCGGCTACGCCTCGATCGGCTGCGCCCCCTGCACCCTGCCGGGCAGCGGCCGTGAGGGGCGTTGGGCCGGAACCGACAAGACCGAGTGCGGGCTGCACGTCGCCGACTGAGGTCGTGCGGCGAGACATCTCTGCGCTGGTGGGCCGATGAGCTCCGTGACGCGGCCGACTTCCCGGCTGACGCATCTTCGTGCGCTTGAGTCTGAGGGTGTGCATGTGTTGCGGGAGGTTGCTGCGTGTTTTGAGCGGCCTGTGTTGTTGTTCTCGGGCGGCAAGGATTCGATTGTGTTGTTGCGGTTGGCGG
>JBEKKS010000013.1:0-108275 GCA_050010595.1 Solirubrobacteraceae bacterium | reverse complement strand
GCGCCGCGTAGCTGCGCATGAGCTGGGGGTGGCGCTGGACTCCGTGTAGTCGTCCCGTCGAGCCGTCGGCCCCTCGATCCAATGAAACTTCCATCGGCCACGGAGGTGCACCACGCTCGAGGCTGAGCGAGCATCGGAACTCAGTGCTCGCGGACGCCCGCAACGGACGGAGGCTGTCGCACAAATAACAAAGCAGGGGTCCGCCCAGCGCCGAGCCAGCGTCCGCTCCGGACGAGTTGCGAGCGCCTGGCAGGGCTCGCTGCTCACTCCTGCTCTCGTCGATTAGCAGGAGACCGCAGGGATCCGAGGCCCGCTACCGCTCCCGCCCTCAGTGGGATGGTGGGCGAGCCCGGTCGGCAGGCGATCGAGGTCGACCTCGGAGGCGTACTGGGAGATCCGGGGTGTGGGTGGCGGATGCGGATTGGCCAGGCCGTAGCCTTTAGGCAGGGTGATCGCAGCGGCGCTCGGTCCAGTTGCGCAGCACTACCTGCTGCAGGCGCGGCAGATGCAGGCGCTGTCATTCATGGTGCACATCCCGTTGGTCTGCTTCGGGATTGCGTTCCCGGTGATGATCGGTTTCGTCGAGTGGCTGGGGATCCGCAGTGGCGACCAGCTCTACCGGACGCTGGCGCGGCGCTGGACGCGGATCATGGTTGCGCTGTTCGCGGTCGGGGTGATCACGGGTACGGTCCTGAGCTTCGAGATGGGCGGGCTGTGGCCGAACTTCACGGCGACGTTCGGCGGCGTGTTCGGGCTCGGTTTCGCGGTCGAGGGCTTCTCGTTCTTCCTCGAGGCGATCTTTATCGGGATCTACGTGTACGGCTGGGATCGCCTGTCGCCGCGGCGCCATCTGCTGTGCGCGGTGCCGATCGTGATCGCCGGGTTCACGGGGTCGCTGATGGTGATCGCGGTCAACGCGTGGATGCAGCACCCGACGGGCTTTCGCATGCGCGCCGGGAAGGTGATCGACGCCGACCCGTTCAAGGCGCTGTTCGAGAACGGCTTCCTCTGGCACGAACTCGTCCACATGTATGTCGCCGCCTACGTGGTCACCGGGTTCATCCTCGCCGGCGCCTACGCGTTCGGGCGCCTGCGCGGACACTGGGGGCGCTATGAGCGCACGGCGCTGGCGATCCCGCTGTCGATCGCCGCGCTCGCCTCGATCGCGCAGGGGCCGATCGGCGACTGGGCGGCGCGCGACGTTGCGAGCTCGCAGCCGATCAAGCTCGCCGCGATCGAGGGCCTCGCAAAGACGACGCGGGGGGCGAGCGAGCACCTGCTCGGCTGGTATGTGAACGGCAAGATCAAGTTCGGGATCGCGATCCCGCATCTGCTCTCGCTGCTCGCGTTCCACAGCTTCAACGCGACGGTCGTTGGGCTCGACAGTGTGCCCGCGTCGCAGCGCCCGCCGATCAATGTGGTGCGTGTCGCGTTCCAGTCGATGGTCGGGATCGGCGCGCTGCTCGGGCTGCTGTCGCTGTGGTTCCTGTGGGTGCGGGTGCGCAGGCGGCGGCTGCCCGTCGAGCGCCTGTTCTACTTTGCGCTCGTGCTCGCCGCGCCGCTTTCGGTCGTCGCCCTGATCGCAGGCTGGGTGGTGACCGAGGTCGGGCGCCAGCCGTGGGTCGTCTATCACGTGATGCTGACCGACCAGGCGGTGACCGGCGCGAAGGGGATCCCGGTCGCGTATGCGACGCTCGCGGTGGCCTACGTGTTGGTTGGCTTTGGCGTCATCTGGGTTCTGCGGCGACTCGCGGCCGCTCCGCTTGGGGACGTCGGCGACCCGCCGTTGTCGGAGGCCTGAGCGATGCACCTCTCAGACGTCCCGATCGTCTTCGTGCTGGTCGGCCTCGGGCTCTACGCGGTGCTCGGCGGCGCCGACTTCGGGGCGGGAGTCTGGCAGCTCTTGGCCAGAGGACCGAACGCGACACGAGTTCGCGACCACGCGCACCACTCGATGGCGCCGGTCTGGGAGGCCAACCACGTCTGGCTGATCTTCGTGCTGACAGTGATGTGGACTGCCTACCCGCTCGCTCTCGGGTCGATCGCCTCGACGCTCGCGGTGCCGCTGTTCATCGCCGGAATCGGGATCGTCTTTCGCGGCGCCGCCTACGCGCTGCGCGCCGGGACCGGCTCGCGGCGCGAGCTCCGCGGGATCGACCTCGCGTTCTCGATCTCGTCGGTGATCACGCCGTTCGCGCTCGGCACGATGATCGGCGCGATCGCAGCGCGAAGGGTGCCGGTCGGGAACGCTGCGGGCTCACTGCTCGGGAGCTGGACCGGCACGCTGCCGATCGTGATCGGCGTGCTGTTCGTCGTCAGCGGCAGCTACCTCGCCGCGGTCTACCTGGCCGCTGACGCGGCGCGCCATGGCGAAACCTACCTCGCAGAGGCGTTTCGCAGCCGGGCGCTGTTAGCAGGTGGTCTCGCGGGCGCTGTCGCCGTCGCCGGGCTCGTGGTCGTGCACGGCGATGCGCACTTCCTCTACCGCGGCCTGATCGACGGCGACGGACTCCCGGCGGTGATCCTCTCCGCGCTCGCCGGCATCGCGACGCTCAGGCTGGTCTGGCACCGGCGTTTCGAGCTCGCGCGCTTCTCGGCCGCCCTCGCGGTCGCGGCGATGATCACCGGCTGGGCGCTCGCGCAGCAGCCACTGCTACTTCCCGGGCTGACGATCCACCAGGCCGCTGCCGGACACGACACGCTCGTCGCGGTAATCGTCGCCGTGATCGCCGGGGGCGCGATTCTGTTCCCTTCGCTCGCGCTGCTGTTCCGGCTTGTCCTCACCGGTCACCTCGACGCCGGGGCGAAGACCGTCCCGGTCGTTGTCTCGCCCGGGGCGGTACTCAGCGCGTCGACCACCGGGATTGCCACACGCTCGGCGGTCGCGCTGTTTGTCGCAGCGATCGGATTCCTGACACTAGCCGACGCGCCGTGGGCGCACGCGATCGGCGTTTTCTGCCTGTTCGGCTTCGGGACTACAGGCTTCGTCGCGCTCGCGCCATGGCACACTGCCGCGGCGTCCGAAGGTTCACACGCCCAGCGAAGATAGACACTTCCGCGCGGGCGACTCGAAGCATCCGGCACCGGCCTCCGACACTGAGCGCGTGCGCTCGCGTTGATCACACCGCGGTAACCCAGGACGGACGCTCCACTGAATGCGCCGCGTTGTGAGGTCCGTGTTCCGCGCCTCGTTTGCCCTCAAGGCGATCACGCAAGGGCGCGGTTGTGTCTTCTGTCGATCATCCTCACGGGGCGAGTGGCTGTTGGTTAGCGTGCTAGTGAATCGTGTAGTTCATCTTCGCTGGCTCGTGTCGTGATCTCGCGCAGCGTTCGGATCGTGGTCTCTATGTCGGCGAGCTCGAACTGTCCGAGGAGCCGGATCGTCGGGGTGATCACGTACTGGCGAAGCTCCGCGAAGTAGCTGCGGCCGGACTCGGTCAGCGACAGGACGTCGCCTCCCTCGATCAGGCCGTCGGCTTCGAGCCCGCGGAGCAGCGGCTCGGCATCGACAGGTTGCACCTTTCCGCCGGCGGCCAGACCATCGCGCACCGCCGCACGGGCAACGGGTTCAGCCTGGGCGGTGAGCTTCAGGGCGTACCAGCGGTGCGGCGCAGTCCCGTGTGCCGCAAGGTGCCGTTCCAGCACCCTGTTCAGCGTCGTCTCGGCGAACGCGAGCGTTTGGCCGAATTGGCCGTAGATCTCAGCTGCGTCAGGCATCGTCCCTCGATTCGGTAGGCTCGCCAGGTACCTGACCAAAGTAGCATATGGTCAGGTACCTGTCTACCTATGGATCCGACAACCGCAGATCGCCCCTCCATCGCTCTGCTGCTTCGGGTGATCTACCAGCATCACTCACGGGCGATCGAGTCCGCCCTACGAGCGGCGGGATTCAACGACATCGCCCCGTCAGCAGGAAACGTCTTCCCGTTCATCGCCCGCGACGGGATCACGACATCCGCACTCGCGGAGCTTGCCGGGGTCCGCAAACAGACGATGGCACAGGCCGTCGAACAGCTCGAACGGGGCGGCTACATAGAGAAGCGCGAAAACCCCGCCGACCGTCGCTCGCGACTCGTCTTCCTGACAGAGCGCGGCCGCACAGTGACGCCGGTGACACACGCCGCGGCGGCCGCTGTCGAACACCAGTGGGCAGAGCTGATCGGAACCGACGAACTGGAGCGGCTCCGGCAGGAACTACGACGACTGCTCCAAACGATCCGCGCCTAAGTCAACCCCAAGACCAGCGCGACCAAGCCCGCTCCGACCTCAAAGCGAGCGTGCGCAAACCCCCACACCCGGCGCTCGCGTTGCGCGCGAAATGGGAGCGTCTGGGTCCTGCTGACGGGATGGGTGGGTCCCGCTAGGGTCGTTGGTTAGGCGACAGTGAAGCCGCCGACGACGGGCAGCGTGGTGCCTGTGACGAGGCTTGCGTGGACTATGAAGCGACGGTCGGCGGCCTGCTTCGTGTTTACGGCTCGACGCCGACGATTGGGTGCGGCAGCGTCGCGAGGTAGTCCTCGCCGTGTCGCGCGAGGTCGACTGTTGCTGGCGAGATCTGGTGTCCGGCGGCGCAGCGTAGTTCGACCAATACCACCTCTCCGCAGTCGCGGTGGCGTAGTTCGACGGGGCCTCCGTGGTCGTCGAGCCAATGGTTGCCCCATTGCATGAGGGCTACGAGTGCCGGGAAGAGGTCGGCGCCCTTCTGCGTCAGCCGGTAGCGCTGTCGGGTCCGCTGGCCAGGCTCGCGGTAGTCCTCCCGTTCTAGCAGCCCGTTCTCGACGAGTTCGCGCAGGCGGGCCGCGGTGACCGGTTCGCTGATCCCGACGCGCTCGGCGAAGTCGTCGAAGCGCGTGGTGCCATAGAAGGCTTCGCGGAGGATCAGGAACGCTGATCGTGTCGGGATGACGTCGAGGGCCTTGGCGATCGTGCAACCGTCCGCGGTCCAGCCGTCGCGCGGGTCCAGCGTGCCGGTCATGCGCAGCGAGTGATCCATGTCCCAATGGTAGCTGACTTGGGGATTACTAAGCCAGTTTGCTAGGGTGCTGACTATGGCACTGCTAAGCCAGAGGTCGCGGTTGATGCGCCCCAGCCGTTCGAGGGCGCGTCAGGACGAGGTTGCGCCGTCGCTGGTGCTCGCGATCGTGTGCGCGGGCGTCGTGCTCGCGAGTCTCGATCTGTTCATCGTCAACGTCGCACTGCCGCAGATCGGGCGCGATTTCCACCTGCACGGTGGCGGGTTAGCGGGCCTCTCGTGGGTGTTGAACGGTTACGCGATCGTCTACGCGGCGTTTCTCGTGCTGTTCGGCCGGTTGGCCGAGCGCTACCGCCGCGACCGCGGCTTCCTGCTCGGCGTAGCGTTGTTCGTGGCGGCCTCGGCGGCGTGTGGTGCGGCGAGCAGCCTGACGATGCTCGTCGCCTTCCGAGTGCTACAGGCGGCCGGCGCGGCGCTGCTGACGCCGACGTCGCTCGGCCTGATCCTCGTGAGCTTCCCGCCCGAGCGCCGCCAGGGCGCCGTGCGGACCTGGACAGCCATCGGCGGCCTGGCCGCGACGCTCGGCCCGGTGGTCGGCGGACTTCTCGTTGCGGTGAGCTGGCGCTGGGTGTTCCTCGTCAACGTCCCGGTCGGGGTGGTAGCGCTCGCAGTTGGGTGGCGGCGACTGCCGCGCGTCCCCGGTCACCCGATCCCAGCGCCTGATGCAAGTGGCGCGGTGCTCGTCACCATCGGTGTCGCAGCGCTCGTGCTGGGCCTCGTGAACGGTGGCGCGTGGGGGTGGGGCGACGGGCGGACGATCGCCACGCTCGTCGGCGGCGCGCTCCTGCTCGCCCTTTTTGCCGCCCACTGCGCGCGCCACCACAACCCGCTCGTCGATCCGGCTTTGTTCCGCTCGCGGCCGTTCACCGGTGCCTCGATCGTCGCGTTCTTCTTCTCCGCAGCGTTCGGCGCGATGCTGCTCTCGCGAGTGCTTTGGGCGCAGGATGTCTGGCACTGGTCGGCGCTGGTCACCGGCCTTTCGATCGCACCCGGGCCGCTGATGGTGCCGCTCGTCTCGTTCGGCCTCGCCGGACGACTGGCCGTACGCTTCGGCCCCGGTACGGTGATCGCCGCAGGCTCGACGATCTTCGCTGCCGGCGCGTTGTGGTGGGCGCTCGCCGTCGGGCTGCAGCCCGCCTACGCCGGCGAGGTGCTCGGCGGGATGCTGCTCACGGGCATCGGGGTCGGCCTGACCCTGCCGACACTGATGGCGACCGGCACCTCCGTGCTACCCCCGCACGCGCTCGCCACTGGCTCGGCGGTGGTCAACATGTTCCGCCAAATCGGGCTCGCGGGCGGCGTCGCCGTCCTTATCGCGGTCCTCGGCAGTCCACACTCCGCGCCCGCGACGCTCGACGTCTACCGTCGAGCGTGGGAGATCGTGGCCGCGTTCTCGCTCACCGGCGCACTGCTCGGCGCCTGGCTGCTCGCCGCCACGCGCGCACCAACCGACGCCCTCGCGCCCGCACCCAAGACATCGCTCGCCAGCGACCGCCAGTGATCGCGTCACCGTCCGACCACCCCCGCCGGACTGGTCGGCGCCGTCCTTGCCCTCGGGATGACCCCCCGAGCCAGTACCTCCCCGGATAGGGCGCCGCAGCCAGCATGACGACCCGTCGCACCCCCACCACCAACCCCGCACCAACCAGGAGGCCACGATGCAGATCTCAGGAAGAACCGCGTTCGTCACCGGCGCCAACCGCGGACTCGGGCGCCACCTCGCTCAGCAACTACGCGACCGCGGCGCGAACGTCTACGCCGCCGCCCGCACACCGGAATCGATCGACTTCGACGGCGTCACCCCCGTCGCACTGGACCTCGTCGACGCCGAATCGGTCAGCCGCGCGGTCGCCCAAACCTCCGACGTGTCGATCCTGATCAACAATGCCGGGTCATCGATGGGCGCGTCGCTGCTGACCGGCGATTGGTCGGCGATCCGGCTCGAAGCCGAGACGCACTACTTCGGAACGCTGTCGCTGATCCGCGCGTTCGCACCGGCGCTGGCCCGCCAAGATCAGAGTGCGATCCTGAACATCCTCTCGGTCCTGTCATGGCTCGCCTTCCCGGGGTCAGGCGGCTACTGCGCCGCGAAATCGGCCGAGTGGGCAATGACCAACGCGCTGCGCCAAGAGCTCGCGCAACAAGGCACGAGAGTCATCGGCCTCCACGTCGCCTACATGGACACCGGTATGACCCGCAACCTCGACGTACCAAAGGCCGACCCCGCAGACATCGCCACCACAGCCCTGAACGGGATCGAGGCCGAGAGCTTCGAAATCATCGCCGACGACACTTCCCGGATGGTGCAGGGCGGACTGGCCGGTGGCGTAGCCGCGCTCTACCCGGACCTACGCGTCGCCGAGGCCACCGCCTGAGCGTGCAAGAGGGCATCGAACTCGTTCTTGCGCAGCCCGGTGGCGAGGTCCCGGCGGTGACGCTCGGCGAGCTCGTGCCCGAAGAGGTCGCGACGACCGCGCTCGTCTACAGCGGGTAGCGCGACGACCGGCGCGGCCCGCCTCTGGGGCGTGGGCGGGCGTACCGCCTTGCTGTCGGTGGCGGCGCCGCGGGGGGTGTCGGTGCCCTCGGCCTCGCGCTGGCCGTCGTTGGCGTAATCGGAGCAACGTTGGCGCTCGTCGCGGCGGCGATCTGCGGATTCATGTTCCGCCGCGCCGTCTCGCGCTGAGCGCTGAGCGACGACCCGCCCGACGCCGGCGCTTCCGGGTCAGGCGATCGAGGTCGGCGTGATGACCACGCCGCGATCGGCGTAGGGCCGGCGCTTGCCGCGCAGCACACCGGCAGCGCCCACCATGAGCTTCGAGAACTTCGCCATGGCGCCGTACTTGACGATGACCTGCTTGCGGATCTCCTCGAGCTCATCGCCCGTGACCAACCGCGCGGTCGCGTCCACCACCTCAGCGCCAGCCTTCACACGACCGCGCGCGTCGCACGACGTAACAGTCACGTGCGCCGTGTGGGCCAGGCGCTTGGCCTTGCCTGACTCCGAGCTCGTCCAGCAACCGAGCCGTCCGCCGTCGAGCTTGACCACCCACACAGGC
The DNA here is from genome assembly GCA_050010595.1 of Solirubrobacteraceae bacterium. GTDB lineage: Bacteria > Actinomycetota > Thermoleophilia > Solirubrobacterales > Solirubrobacteraceae > Palsa-513. The sequence continues at coordinate 100,187 of JBEKKS010000013.1, read as the reverse complement.
GTAGCGACCGGGGTCCCGTCGCTGCGAAACGTCGTCAGCAGCATGTACTTCGCATCTTCCAACGCCACGCCAACACCCTACTCGCCTCGTTACGATCGAATGGTGAGCGCCCAAACTCTGCCCGGTGGAGTGGTCCATGAGCTTCCCGCGGACCTGCGTAGCGCGCTGACCGCCAACGCCACGGCACTCGAGGCCTGGAAGGACATCACGCCCCTGGCCCGCAATGAGTTCATCTGCTGGGTTGAGGATGCCAAGCAGGACACCACGCGGGAGCGCCGGATTCGGCGGACTCAGGAGGAGCTCGAGGCCGGCCAGCGCCGGCCCTGCTGCTGGCCGGGGTGCAAGCACCGCGAGCGCACCGGCAGGTAGCGGCTCGCGCACGACGAGTCCGCGGCGAGGTCAGTCACGCGGTATGGCGCAGGTATCCTGGTGCCATGACGGTGGAGGGACGACTCGTCAGCGAAGAGCAGCTGCGTGCCGTGATTGGCGAGCCGACCGAGCTGGTCGCCGCGAAGGTTGCCGACCGTCTGAACGATCTCACACGGCAATTCGTCGAGCGCTCGCCGTTCGTCTGCGTCGCGACCGTCGATCCCGAGGGCGGGCTGGACGTGTCGCCGCGCGGGGACCCGGCCGGCTTTGTCCGGATCCTTGACGACCGCACGCTTCTGCTGCCCGAGCGACCTGGCAACCGCATCGCCGACAGCCTCGCAAACCTGCTGGCCGACCCGCGTATCGCGCTCCTGTTCCTGATCCCCGGCGTCGGGGACACGTTTCGCGTCAACGGCCACGCAGTGATCGTCGACGACCCCGAGCTCCTCGCTTCGAGCACGATCGAAGGCAAGGCGCCGCGCCTTGGAATCCTCGTATCGATCGAGGAGGCCTACACGCACTGCCCGAAAGCGCTGATCCGCTCCGACCTCTGGAACCCCGCACGCCACGTCAACCGCTCACAGCTACCGAGCCCCGGAGCGATCATGCGCTCGGTCGCCGACCCAGAGCTCAACGCCGACGCTTACGACCGCGAGCGCGCAGAGCGCTACGCCCGCCGCGAAGGCCTCTACTAGACCGCCGCCAGCTGCCTGAGCGCGCGAGTCTCCACCTAGGCTGTTTCGCGTAACCAGGCCTGGGAGGGCTAGCCCGTAGCGCGAGGAAGGATGTAACGCTCGACTGCGTTTGCAAATCCCTCGTCGTCGTTTGACGTGCTGACGAAGCTGGCCGCCCGCTTGACCTCGCTTTCGGCGTTGCCCATTGCGATGCTCAGCCCGGACTTGGCGAACATCAGCATGTCGTTGGGCATGTCCCCGATCGTCGCGATCTCCTGCGGTGCAATCGAATACCTGGCGGCCAGATCAAGCAGCACCGCTCCCTTGTTCGCCTTCGGGTGGGTGACGTCCAGGTAGTAGGGCTGTGAGCTCGCGACCGACAGGTGATCCCCGAAGCGCTCCCGCGCAGCGCTCGTGGCCGCGGCGATCGCGTGCGGGTCGTCGCTGACGCCGACCAGCTTGGCGACACCGTCAGTCAGCTTGTCGTAGTCGCCGACGACCGTTGGCATGAACGCCACGGTGCGGGCCTCGCGCTCGACATGCGGACCAGCGAGAGTCCGCACGTACCAGTCAGCCCCGCGGTAGAGCCACGCGTCGAGGCCGTGCGACTCGAGCAACTCGACGACCGGCAGAACGCTGCCCCGGCGGATCTCGTGCTGTGCGAGCACCGCCAGCTGACTGTCGACCAATACGCCGCCGTTGAAAGCGGCGAGCGGCAGCTCGAGCGCCAGCGGCCCGATCAGCATCGCCATCCCCCTCGGGGGACGACCGCTCGTCACCGCAAAGAGCACGCCACGCGTCTTGAGCTCGTGAGCGGCAGCGATCGCCCGCTCGGTCAGAGCCTTCTCCGGCGTCACGAGCGTCCCGTCGACGTCGGCAAGCAGGAGCTTGACAGTGGCCGACGGATCGCCGGTCGAACCCGAGCTCATTGCCTAACCGTACGGCAAAGCCAACGTCCAGTGACGGATACGATGGCGCGATGCCGATGCCGAAACGGTCAAGCGTCGAGGACTACTTCGACAAGCTGCCGCCGGCGCAGAGGCCGCACCTCGACGTGCTGCGCGAGCTGAGCCGCAAGGCCGATCCACTGGCAACCGAAGAGCTGAAATGGAACCTGCCCGTCTATGTCCGCAGCGAGAACAACCGCCTGTGGATGCTTCAGAACTTCAAGAACCACTGCTCGCTGCGCTTCCCGCCGCGATTCTTCGCCGCCCACAAGGCCGAAGTCGAGGCCGCGGGGTATGAGGCCGGCGAGGGATTCATCAAGCTCCCCTACGAGCGTGAGATCCCGACCCAGCTCTGCGATTCGCTGATGCGAGCCCGGATCGAGGAGTACGAGGCGACCGGCGCCGGCTGGTCAAGCGACTGACCCGGCGGCCTCGCCGTGAAGTGTGCGGCGGCGCCAACCGACCACACCCCAAAAAAATCAGAGTGGTGTCGTGTAGGCGCCGCTGATGCCGCCGTCGATCAGGAACGTCGAAGCGGTGACGTAGGTCGAGTCGTCGGAGGCGAGGAAGAGGGCGCCGGCCGCGATCTCCTCGGCGCGGGCGAAGCGGCCCGCCGGGATATGGACCATGCGGCGAGCGGCACGCTGCGGATCCTTCGCGAAGAGCTCCTGCAGCAGCGGCGTGTCGACGGGGCCCGGGCAGAGCGCGTTGACGCGGACGCCCTGGCGGGCGAACTCGACGCCGAGCTCGCGGCTGAGCGCGAGGACGCCCCCCTTTGAAGCGGTGTAGGAGATCTGGGAGGTCGCGGCACCCATCACCGCGACGAACGAGGCGGTGTTGATCACCGAGCCGCCGGGCGGGTCGTTTGCGAGCAGGTAGGGGATGCCGTGCTTGCAGCAGAGGAAGACGGACTTGAGGTTCGCGTCCTGGACGCGCTCGTAGGCCTCGAGCGTCGTGTCGAGCACCGAGCCGTCGTCGGTCGGCGAGATCCCGGCGTTGTTGAAGAGGATGTCGATGCGGCCGAGCTGCGCGATCACCTTCTTGTACATGTCCGCGACCTGCTGCTCGTCGGTCACGTCCACCTCGAGCGCCAGATCGCCAGGCGAGCCGGCGAGCAGGTCCACGCCCGCGACCTTCGCGCCCTCGCGGCGGAAGCGCTCGACGGTCGCCGCGCCGATCCCGCCGCGGGCGCCCGTGACCACAGCGACCTTGCCTTCGAGCCTCATGACGTAGCGAAGTAAATCGACTTGACCTCGGTGTATGCGTCGAGGGCGTGCGGCCCGAGCTCGCGGCCATAGCCCGACTGCTTGAAGCCGCCGAACGGCGTCGCGACGCGAACCGAGCTGTTTGAGTTGATCGACAGCACACCCGAGTCGACCGCGCGGGCGACGCGCAGGGCGCGGGCGCCGTCGCGCGTCCAGATCGAGCCGGAGAGGCCGTAGATCGTGTCGTTCGCGAGCGCGACGGCCTCGGCCTCGTCCTTGAAGGGGAGGACCGCGACGACCGGTCCGAAGATCTCCTCGCGGACCGCGCGCGCGTCAGGAGCGATCGGCGCGAGGACAGTCGGTGCGAACCAGAAGCCGGGGCCGCCCGGCGCCGAGCCGCGGAAGGCGACCTGGGCGTCGTCGAGGTAGGAGGCGACGCGCTCGCGCTGGGCGGCCGAGATCAGCGGCCCCATCTCGCTGGCGGCGTCGAGCGGGTCACCGACGCGCACTGCGCTGACGTGCTCCTCGAGCAGCGCCATGAAGCGGTCGAAGACCGAGTGCTCGACGAGGATCCGCGAGCGCGCGCAGCAGTCCTGCCCGGCGTTGCCGAAGACGGCGCCCGGCGCGGCTGCGGCGGCGCGCTCGAGATCGGCGTCGGCGAAGACGATGTTCGCCGACTTGCCGCCGAGCTCGAGCGTGACACGCTTGATCGTCTGTGCGGCGGCGGCAGCGATCTCACGTCCGACCCGCGTCGAGCCGGTGAACGCGATCTTCGCGACATCGGGGTGCTCGACGAGGCGGGCGCCGGCGACCGAGCCGAGTCCGGCCGCGACGTTCACGACGCCGTCCGGCATGCCGGCCTTGGCGGCGAGCTGCGCGAAGCGCAGCGCCGTGAGCGGCGTCAGCTCGGCCGGCTTGAGCACAGCGGTGTTGCCTGCGGCGAGCGCCGGGGCGAGCTTCCAGGCGGCGATCGTGAGCGGGAAGTTCCACGGCACGATCAGACCGACGACGCCGAGCGGCTCGCGGACGGTGAAGGCCTCGCCGCCGGCGACCGGGATCGTGTCCCCGAGCACCCGCTCGGGTGCCGCCGCGTAGTAGCGGAAGGTGTCGATCACCATCCCCATCTCGCCGCGCGCATCGCCGATCGGCTTGCCGGCGTTGCGCGCCTCGAGCTGCGCGAGCTCCTCGCGGCTCGACTCGAGTGTCGCGACGAGCGCGCGCAGATGCTCGGAGCGGGCGGCGGGGGCCAGCGCACGCCAGGCGGGGAAAGCCCCCCTTGCGCGGGCGACGGCTTCGTCGACCTCCGCCGCGCCCGCGCAGGGCACCTCTTCGAGCACCGCCTCCGTGGCGGGCTCGATCACTTGCAGAGCATCAGGCACGCGCTGGTGCTACCGCCTCTCCCGTCCCGTGAAGCTCGAGGTCTCGTCGGCGCCGAGCAGTGTCAGCTCGCGCGCGTAACTGACCCTCGCGAGCGACACTTTCGCTGCCGAGGGCTCCTGCCGTCGCCATTCGTATCGCTCCCGGAGAAATGGTCTGAAAGTCCGTCCTTAGCCGTCGCACCATATGCCCAGCAGGGGGCCAGCGTCAACCCCCCGGGAGGAGCCCCGCCAGGACGTGCTCGGTGGCGCGCGCCTGATCGGCGAGCGCGCGTGCCGCGCGCGCGCCGTTGTGGTCGCGAAGCGCCTCGACGATGCGCCGGTGCTGCCGGTTTGACGAGAGCAGGACCTCACGCGGATGCGAGATGGCCTCGATCAGGCCGGTCATCTCGCCCTGGGTCTGCGTCATCGCCGCGATCAGCCGCTGACTGCCTGTGCACTCTGCCAGCCCGACGTGGAATAGGACGTCGCTCTGGCGGTAGGCCGGGTAATCGTCGAGCTGGATGTGCATCGCGTCAACGAGCGCGTCGAGGCGCTCGATCTGTGCGCTCGTCGCCCGCTCCGCCGCGAGCATCGCGATTCCGACCTCGACGGCGAGGCGGTTGTCCGCGACTTCGCGCCAGTTCGCGAGCAGCTCGGCCGAGGGTGGATCGTTCGGCGGCTGAGGGTCGGCAACGAAGGTCCCACCGCCGCGCCCGCGAACGGCGTGCAGCACGCCGCTCTGCGCGAGCGCAGTCAACGCCTGCCGAAGCGTCGATCGCGCGATCCCGAGGCGCGCGCAGAGCTCACGCTCTGCGGGCAGGCGCGTGCCTGGAGGGAGCAGGCCAAGGCGGATCGCCGTACCCAGCCTGTCGACCGTCTCCTCGAACGCCGTCTGCGAGTGGACCGGGGCGAAGACGACCTCGTCCGGGCTCGCCGGCGAGACCTTCTCCTCCGGAACGACGGCGCTCACAGCCGCTCGAAGCCTCGGAACAGCTCCCAGTCGGTCACCGCGCGCCCGAACGCGGCGAGCTCGACGTCGGCAGCATTGACGTAGTGCGCGACAACCTCTTCACCAAACGCCGCGCTGGCGATCTGCGAGCCCGCGAACAGATCGCGAGCGTCGCGCAGCGAGTGCGGGACACGCGGCAACTCGGCGGCGCTGTAGGCGTCACCCTCGAAGACGGGCTCGAGCTCAAGCCCGGCCTCGACGCCGTGCAGGCCGGCGGCGACGATCGCCGACAGCGCGAGGTAGGGATTCAGGTCGGCCCCGCCAACCCGGTTCTCGAAGCGCAAAGAGCTTCCTTCGCCGACGACGCGCAGCGAGCAGGTGCGGTTGTCGCGCCCCCAGGCGACAGCGGTCGGCGCGAACGATCCCGGCGCATAGCGCTTGTAGGAGTTGATGTTCGGCGCGAGCAGCAGCGTCAGCTCCCGCAGCGCGGCGAGCTGACCGGCGAGAAACGACTCGAACAGCTTCGAATCGCGGGCGAACAGCGGCCCGTCGGCGTCGGCGAGCGAGAAGTGGATGTGGCACGAGTTCCCCTCGCGCTCGTTGAGCTTGGCCATGAAGGTGATCGACATCCCCTCTTCGGCCGCGATCTCCTTCGCACCGTTCTTGTAGATCACGTGCTCGTCGGCCGTCCTGAGGGCGTTCGAGTAGCGGAAGTTGATCTCGTGCTGGCCGAAGTTGCACTCGCCCTTGGAGTCCTCGACCACGAGGCCGGCAGCGGCCATCGAGTTGCGGATCCGGCGGATCAGCGGCTCGACGCGGGCGGTGCCCAGAAGGGAGTAGTCGACGTTGTAGAGGTTCGCCGGGACGAGCTCACGGTAGCCCTTGCGCCAGGCCTCCTCGTAGCTGTCGCGGTGGACGATGAACTCGAGCTCGGTCCCGGCGTTCGCGCTCCAGCCGCGCTGCGCGAGGCGCGCCAGCTGGCGGCGCAGGATCTGGCGCGGCGAGGCAAGGACGTCCGAGCCGTCGAGCCAGGCGACGTCGGCGATGCAGACAGCGGTCGCCTCCTGCCAGGGGACAGGGCGCAGCGTGTCGAGGTCGGGGCGCAGCAGGAAGTCGCCGTAGCCGCGCTCCCACGAGGCCATCGCATAACCCGCGACGGGAGCCATGTCGACGTCGACTGCGAGCAGGTAGTTGCACCCCTCGGCCCCGTGCTCGGCGACGTCGTCGACGAAATGACGGGCGTGCATCCGCTTGCCCATCAGGCGTCCCTGCATGTCGGTCAGCGCGAGCAGAACCGTGTCGATCGCGCCCCGCTCGACCTCCTGGCGCAACTCCTCGAGCGTCACAATCGGTGAAGGTATAGGACTCGCGCCATAGAGGCAGCCCGCACGGCCGCTGCCAGCGCGAATCCGTAGAAAACCCGGATAGGCGAAGCACGCCTTCCTCTTCCACTGCGCCCCCATTCAGAGGTATGGTCGCCCTACCTATTTGTTCTCGCGACGTCAAACGTCGCCCAACCGAAGGGGGTGTGCGTTGTTCAAGACGATCATCTGGGCTACCGACGCATCAGACGGTGCGGACCGCGCCCTGGCGCTCGCGCGCTCAATCGCGGCGCAGGACAAGGCAAAGCTGATTGCAGTTCACTCGGTCGAGTACCTGATCGCCAAAGGCACGGCTGCGGTCGCCTACGACGACGAGTCCCGCCAAGCGAAGGTCAACACGCAGATCGCCGAGCTCGGCGATGCCGGCATCGAGGCGAGCGTCAAGATCGTCGAGGGCGGCATGAACGGGGCGGCACACACCATCGCGGAGGTGGCGAAGGAAGAGGGCGCGGACCTGATCGTGATCGGCTCACGCGGGCACACCGTGCTCGTTGGCCTGCTACTCGGGAGCGTCGCGCAGCGGCTCCTGCACGTCTCGCCCTGCCCGGTCCTAGTGGTGCCGCACAGCTGAGTCAGGACACGCAGCCGCCCGCGGGAGCGCGGATCCAGCGGAAATCGCACCGCCACCAGTCACAGCCGACGAGCGAGCTCCTCCTTATGCACGGCTTCACGCAAGTTAGCCGCCACTTAACACTGGAGCGCAACACTGATTGTGCCGATGAAGACGATCGTGGCACCCGACACGGGCCAGCGCCCCCCACTGCGCCGCATGCTCCTAGCCGCGCTAGCCGGCGGGCTCGGAGTCTTCAGCCTCGGCGCGGACGCCGCTGCGAGCAGCGCGGCAACGCAGACTTCGCCGAGTACGCTGACGACGAGCGCGCACGCAGACGGTCAGCCCGGCCGCTGAACGCTCGCCGCAGCTAGCATTCGCGCAACGCCCTCTTAGCTCAGCTGGTAGAGCACTTCCATGGTAAGGAAGGGGTCAACGGTTCGAATCCGTTAGAGGGCTTCGGAAAGGGCCGCAAAGCTGGGACTCGGCGCCAGGGCCCCTTTCGCCGGCGACGACGACCCCTTCTTCATCAGCTGACTGGCAGCTACCTCGACGCGTCAGCGCTGCGCCGCCGCCGCAATCGCACCGCTCGACCGCACAGATCCCCACCGGCTGCGGTTGGCCAAAGCAGAGATCCGCCGCTGCCAGGGTTGGATGGGCCAACCCGACGTCCAGCCCACGATGAAGTGCCTCCACGAGGTGCCTCCACGAGGTGCCACGCGCTGAAGGCGGCCAATCCGTCGGATGTTGACCGCGAGATCCTTTACCGCTAAGGTAAAGGCATGTCTCGTATCTCCACGAAAAACCAGGTCACGATCCCCGTGGCGGCACTCGAGGAGTCCGGTTTGCGCGCGGGCGAGCAGGTCGTGGTCGAGCCACTGGGTGACGGTGAGCTTCGCGTGCGCCGTAGCACACTCACCTTCGAGGACGCGTTTGGCGCCCTCACCGGCAGCTACCCGCCGGACTACCTCGCCCGTCTCGACGCCGAAGACGAACTGCGGTGAAGCTGCTGCTAGACGCCGACGTCGTAATCGGTGCGCTCGACGCCAACGACGCCCATCACCACGAAGCGCACACCCTGTTTGAGAGCTGGAACGAACACGGCGACACACGGCTGATCAGCATCGTGAACCTGAGCGAGGTGCTCGTCGCCCCCGCAGCTGACGCGACGAAGCTCGCTGCTGCGCGCGAAGCAATCGCCGCGCTCGGCATCAGCGCCCATCAACCGAGCGAGACGACCGCCGTAGGCGCCGCGAGACTCCGCGGCCGACACCCGATCAGCCTTCCCGACGCCTACTGTCTCGCGACCGCCAAACAGACCGGATCCACGATCGTCTCCTTCGACGACAAACTCCTCCGCGCCGCTAGTTGCGAGCCCGGCATCACGGTCATCGACTCGCCCTAGCAGGCGTCGTCCGACACCAAGCGAACGCCATGCAAGCCGCGCGCTCGTAAGGCGCGATAGGCAGGCGTGCCTGGTCCCGCGCCCGTAGTGGTGGCGCCACCGGTTCACGTGCGACCTCGCCCCCGCTGCGCCGCGGCGGCTCACGCCAGCCTCCCTTACCGGGCACGGACTCGCAGCGGTCGCACGACGTTCGGAAGTACCGAGCGACGAGCGGGCGAAGCTGACGCTATTGTGCTGGAAACATGTTTCCGACACCGGTCGCCGACCCGGCGGCCGGCCCGTTCGGGACTCGGCAATCAGCGGAGGAACCAATGCCACATCAAGCCAGCGCTCCGCGCTTCGTCGGCGAAGGAAAGATCGTGTTCGCCGACCGCGAATATCCGGACCCTGGCCCAGGCCAGCTCCTGCTGTCTGTCGAGGCCAACGCCATTTGCGGGACGGATCGCGAGCAGTACTACGAAGGATCCGAATGCGTCCCCGGCCACGAGGCGGCCGGAACGGTGATCGCCACCGGGGAGGGGACGAACACGTCCGCGGGCGCCCGCGGGGCCGTGTTTCTGATGGATTACTGCGGAACCTGCCGCAGTTGTCGCGCCGGGCACACGAACCAGTGCTTCGCCAAGCGCAATGACATGGGCTTCACCGCTGACGGCGGCTACGGGCCGTTCGAGCTTGTCCACGAGAGCAACTTCTTCCCCGTCCCCGACGATCTTTCCGCGCCGGAGGCGACCCTTCTGCTGGACGTCATGGGGACCGGTGGCCACGCGCTGGGGCGCATCGCGCGCATCCGCGAGGACGTCGAGAGCCTCTTCTGCGCCGGCGCCGGGCCGATCGGTCTCGGCGTCCTGGCGATGGCCAAGACGCGCTTCGGCTCCGACTTCCCCGTCTACATCAGCGACATCTCGCCCTGGCGCCTGCGGTTCGCGCAGTCGCTCGGAGGGATTCCGGTCGACGTCCGCCAGCCGGACGCCCTCGCCGAGCTACCGGACATCGACGCCGCAGTCGACTCGACCGGAAAGACGGCGGTCCGTGAAAGCATCATCGGACTGCTTGGCAAACGCGGGGTCCTGGCCTGCGTCGGACATGGCGAGGGCCTAAGCCTGACCGTCTCGCCCGACCTGATCGCGACCGAGCGCACCGTCATGGGCAGCGAGTACTTCCGCTACAGCGAGATGGCAGACAACCTCGCGCTACTGCTTGCCAACCGCGAGTACTTCGGCCAGATCATTACCCACCAGATGCCTCGCAGCCAGATCGGTGAGGCGTTCGATCTCTTCCTGGCCGGCGAGACGGGCAAGGTCGTCGTCGTGGGCGAGCCGGCATGACGGCCCCGCTACGGGTAGCGGTGGTTGGAGCCGGTGGATGGGGGGAGCAGCACGCTCGGATCTTCGCCGGCCGCCCCGACACAGAGCTTGTGGCGATCGTGGGACGCACGCCTGACCGCGTCGCACGCCGCGCCGCTGCCTACGGCACCACCGCCTATACGGACATCGAGCAGATGCTGGCCGAAGCGCGGCCGGATCTCGTCACTGTGAGCCTGCCGAACGAGGGTCACTTCCAGCCGACGCTGGAGCTGATCCGCCACGATGTTGCGCTGCTGGTCGAGAAGCCGCTCGTCTTCAACCTCGACGAAGCCGACCAGTTGATCGAGGAGGCGGCGCAGCGCGGCCTGTTCTTTGCGATCAATTTCAATCACCGCTACGCCGAGGCGGTCCAGCGGGCCCACCGGGCGATCGAGTCCGGCGAGCTGGGCGAGATCGTCCATGTAACCTGGCGCTTCGGCGGTGAGGCCAACCCGGGCGCCAGCCCTCACCGCAATCTCGTCGAGACCCAGTGTCACGGTTTTGACATGCTCGAGCACCTCGCCGGGCCCATCTCCTCGGTCATGGCCGAGATGACCAACAAGACCGACGAGACCGCCTACAACACGGTAGTGATCGCCGTGCAGTTCGCGAGCCGCGCGCTCGGGAGCCTCGTCGGCAGCTATGACTCCTCATACGCCTACCCCGACACTCAGTACATCGAGATCAACGGAACGCGGGGACGGGCCGTGATCCGAGACACCGTCCAGGAGCTCATGCTCTCGAAGGCGGGCGAGGAGACCTACCGGGTGTGGCGCCCCGGATACTTCAACGACCTCGGCCGTACGTTCACCAACACGTTCGACCGCCATGTCGAGGACATACTCACCGCGCTCCGCGCCGGGGACGAGCCACCGATTCACGCCCGCTCGGGTCGCCGGGCGGTGGAACTGGCCATCGCCTCCGTGCGCTCGTTCGACGACGGCGTGCGCGTGATGACCTGAGCGGCGGGGCGTCCGCCGAGCCCAGGAGCAGTCGTTGCTCACCGCCGTTAAGTCCGGCAGCGATCGGTAGCGTAGCTGCGTCGCCCGACTACATTCGCGCGCGAACGGCTCCGTGAGCACAGCAAGACCACCGCAGCACCTCCAGCGCCCGGCGACGATTCGCGACGTGGCCGAGCTCGCCGGCGTCTCGCCGGGCACTGCCTCGAAGGCGCTCAACCAGCGGGGCACACTGCGCCCGCAGACGATCGAGCGGGTGCTCGACGCCAGCGAACGACTCGGCTACCGCCCAAACGAGCTGGTCCGAGGCATCTTCGGGCGGCGGAGCTTCACCGTCGGTCTGATCACATCCGACAGTTTCGGTCGCTTCAGCGGCCCGGTCATGGCCGGCGCCGAGGATGCCCTGGGGTCGGGCGAGCTCTCGGTGATCATGTGCGACAGCCGAGGCGATGCGCGGCGTGAGCAGCAGCATCTGGCAACGCTGCTCGGGCGTCGCATCGACGGACTAATCGTCACCGGTCGCTGCTCGAACCCGCGGCCGCCGATCGCGACGAGCCTCCCCTTCCCCGTCGTCTACGCCCACACGCCGTCGACAGATCCGGCCGACTGTTCGGTGATGGTCGACGACCACGGTGCCGGCCGACTCGCCGCCGCGCACCTACTCGACGTGGGCCGTCGCCGGATCGCACACATCACCGGGCCGCCCGACTTTCACGCAGTCAGCAGCCGGGCCGCCGGGTTCGCCGGGTATCTGGGCGAGCATGGCCTCGGCGTTCTCGGCGACATCCGCACCGGCGATTGGAGCGAGTCGTGGGGCCGCCAGGCGGCCGCGCGCCTTCTCAGCGAGCATCGGGATGTCGATGGGATCTACTGCGGGAGCGATCTCATCGCCCGCGGCGTCATCGATGCCCTAACCGAGGCGAAGGTGAACGTGCCCGACGAGGTGGCGGTGGTCGGCACCGACAACTGGGCACTGATCGCGCGTGCCGCGCGGCCGCCACTGACCACGGTCGACATGTGCCTCAGCGAGATCGGCCGGCGTGCCGCCCGATTCCTCACCGCCGCCATCGACGGCCAGTCGATCGGCGGCCGGCACGTGACTGGCGCCCAACTCGTCGTACGAGCCTCAACGGGGCTGCCGTATCTCGATGCCGCCGCCGACGAGCCACGCAGCTACCACGATTTCTGCATCCACGAGGGGAGAATCCGTTAGATCGCTCCCCCAGCACGACCCGCGGGCCGCTACTGGGCGGTCATGCCGCCGTCGATGAGGATGACCGATCCGGTCATGAAGCTCGCCTCGTCGGAGGCGAGAAAGAGAACGAGGTTGGCGATCTCCTCCGGGGTACCGGGACGTCCGATCGGCTGGAAGGAGTCGATCGTTGCGTAAACGTGCTCCAAGCCTCCGAGCAGTGCCGCGTGAGCGTGGTTGATCGGTGTGTCCACCCAGCCGGGGCAGACGACGTTGCACCGGATACCCGCTTTGGCGTAGTCGAGCGCGATACCACGCGAGAGCATCACGACGCCGCCCTTAGAGGCTGCGTATAGCGAGAGATACGGCTCCGCGACTACCCCGTTGACCGACGAGACGTTGATGATGCTGCCGCCGCCGGCTTCCAGCATGTGCGGGATCGCCGCCTGACAGGAGTAGATCTGGCCCTTGAGGTTCACAGCTAGGGTCCTGTCGATGACACTGTCGTCGGCTTCGTGGAATACGCCGGGGAGATTGACGCCGGCGTTGTTGACAAGCACGTCGATGGCGCCGTAGAGATCCACGCAGCGCGTGACAGCCGCCGATACGGCTGAGCGCTGCGCAACGTCCGCCGCCCATGCCTGCGCCTCCCCGTGAGCATCCCGGATTGCCGTGGCACAGCCTTCTGCGCCGTCGTGGTCGATGTCTACGCAGAGCACGCTGCCGCCTTCGGAGGCCAGGCGCAGCGCCGTGGCGAGGCCGATTCCAGAGGCCGCCCCGGTCACCAGGCACGCTTTCCCCTCGATGCGATTCATCAGCGCTTCGGCACGACTCCTCGACGGCTGGCGTCAGCCCGTCGGGACGCGACCACTAGGCAGGAATCAGCGCCTGGTCGTCCGGCGTGCCGACATCCGGCTCGTCGACGGTTCGTACGGGCCCCTTGAACGTCTTCTTCGCGCCAGACTCCCACCCGACCCAGACCGCGAGGAGCAGCGCGATCGTGACGAGCGGCGCGTAGTTGAAGTCACTCCAGCTGAATGTGCTGTTCCAGGGGATCCCGGCAAGCGAGGTCGGCAGGCTGAAAATGATCACGCACAAGGCGACCCAAACGATCGCTATCGCGTTGATCCAGCGGTAGTGCCCGCCGAGGTTCCATACCCCAGGCTCGAACTTGCGACCCATCCGGAAGCGTAGGAAGACAGGAAGGATGTAGGCGATGTAGAGGCCGATCGTCGTAATCGAGGTAACCGCGAAGAAGGCGACCGGGAGGCCGGCGCTGTTGCCGAAGAGCGCAGGGATCGTAATCACGAGCGCGAAGACGACGACAAACAACACGGCCCAAGTGGGAGTCCGGTGCTGGTTCAGCCGCCGCCACAGGCTGTGTCCGGGCACGGCGCCGTCGCGCGAGAAAGCGAACACCATCCGCGAGGCGGCAGCGACGCAGCCCATGCCGCAGAACAGCTGGCCGACGGTCGATAGGTCGAGGACCAGCTTCGCCCAGCCGGTGCTCAGAGCGGACTCGATGATCGGAACCGCACCGCCACCGCCGGCGTTGATCGCCTTGACGTGCGTGGCAGCGAACGTGATCGCGAGGAGCACGGCCCAGCCACCGACCGCTGAATACGCGATCGACCGCCAGAGCCCGCGAGGGGCAGCCCGCTCGGCGTCATGCGTCTCCTCGCTGAGGTGGGCCGAGGCGTCGTAGCCCGTGAAGGTGTACATGGTCAGCAAGAAGCCGATCGGCAGGATCAAGATCCAGTACAGGCCGCCGGAGGCGAAGCCGCCATGGAGAGTGCTGTTGTTGGCGCGGTGCCCGAACACGAACGAGGCGCTCTGATGCGCTGAGGGCTCGAAGATCAGGACAGCCACGATCACAACGACACCGATCAGCATCCACCAAGCGGAGACCCGGTTCAGGAGCGCGACGAGCGGCGAGGAGAACACGTTGATCAGCGAGTGAGCCGCGAGGATGATGAAGAACAGCACGAATGTGTGGTCCAGCACCCCTGAGTGGCTAGCCGTCGTGAAGTTGAGGATGAAGTGGAGCCCGTATAGGGCGAGCACCGAGTTCAGGAAGGACGCGGCGCCGTAGTCGACGGCGGCGGTGATCGCGACGAGGCCGAGCAGGTTGAACCAGCCGGTGAACCATGCCCAGCGGACGCCACCGAGGCTATATGCCCAGTAGTAGATGCCGCCGGCCGTCGGGTACTTCGAGGCCAGCTCCGCCATCGAGAGACCGACCAGGAGGACGAGGATGCTGATCACGGGCCAGCCGATCGAGATCGCGACCGGACCGCCGTAGTTCCACGCCTGCCCGTAGGTCGTGAAACATCCGCTCAGGATGCAGATGATCGTGAGCGAGATCGCGAAGTTGGAGAACCCGCTCCAGCCGCGGTTGAGCTCCTGCTTGTAGCCGAGCTCCGCAAGCCGGCTCTCGTCGCTGTTGGTCGGGGCGCTCGATGACGACATGCCGCTTACGTCCGCCTCCCGTTCGCAGTTATAGGTCCGAACATCGGACCAAATCGGTGCGCGCATCCTAGAGATGCGTCATATGGGTGTCAAGCAAGCGGCGAGCGCGCCGGGAAGGGCTCGAAATAGCCGGTAAATACTGGCTTTCAGAGGGATGTGCGGCCTCACTAGCTCAGACCGGTCTGGCAGGCGTGCAGCACCGACAGAGCGCCGTGAACCCAGTCACGCAGCAGGCGGACCCCAACCCGTAACCGCGATCCTGGACGCCGGCGCAGCCCAACCAGGTCCCCGTGCCGGTGACCCGCCCCTACCTAGCCGCGCGCGCTCATGCCTCGGGAGCGCGCGTCAGCCGATCCCGATCTCGGTCTTTAGACGCCGGCCGTCCCGCATCTTCGCGGCGCTCAGCGACGCCCTCTGCTCGTCAGTTCCTTGCCGTCTTGTAAGGGCAGCGCTTCTTGCCAAGAAGGTGCTCGTAGACGACGCAGTAGGCCGGGCGCGGCTTACCGGCGCTGTTTGCGAGACCGGCATCGAAGCTTTCCTTCTTGATGTTCCTGCCGCCGTACCAGGAGTAGATGTAGAGGCGCGTGATCCGGCGGTAGGCATCGGCGAGCTTGAACATGTAGCTCGTCGCGCGCTTCTGGCGCGAGAGGTTGAATTTGAAGCTCGGCGAGAGCTTGGCAAGACCGCCGGTCTCGGTCAGCCAGACCTGCCCTGGGACGTCGGCCAGCACCGCGCGGGTGCCATGACTGTAGAAGCGGTTCGTGTCGCTGTAGTTGTGCAGGCCCCAGATCTTCGGCATGTTCTTCTTGCCGACGTCGCGCTTGAACTGGTTGATGTACTTGATCGTCGCCTGCGGGCTCGTCGAGTCGAGCACGTCGAGTCCAACGATCGTGCATGTCGTGCAGTCCTGCTTGAGCGCGAGGTAGTACTGCGCCGACTGCTTGGCACTAGGGCTGTCATAGCCACCCCTGCCTTTGACGTTGCCGCGGTTTACCTCGTTCCAGGGCTGGAGCAGCGTCAACTGGGGAAAGTCGGCGAGGAACAGCTTGACATCGGCCGTATAGGTCGCGACGCTCGGGAGCTTCTTCGGTGAGGACTCGTTGTGGTAGAAGGCGATCAGTGGCGTGACCCCGGCCGCCGTGGCGCCCTTGAGCCAGCCGACGAGCGCGCCCAGCGCGACTGGGTCCTTACCGCTGGCGACGTCGTAGGGCGTGAAGTAGCGCGCGATCTTGAGGTGCAGCGCCTTGTAGGCGGGATCGCCGAACATCAACGGGCTCTCGTCGCCGATACCCACCTCGAGGCGCGAGCTGCTGGCGTGAGCGGTCGGCTTGCTGTGGACCGTCGAGCCGAACGCGGTGGCTGCGAGCAGCACCGCGATGGCGACGGCGAAGGTGAGGGCGAGCGCAAGTGGCGTGCGGGTTGGGCGCATGGGTTCTCCTTGGGTGCGTCCGTCGGCACGTCAGCCAACGGGCCTTACGTCAGGCGGGGACTCTGGTTGCAACGCGCCTGCGGGCCATTCGGAGCGGTCCTACGCGAATTCTTAATCTGGACAGGACGACCGGCTGGTGCTTGCGCTGGCGCACGCGCGACTCATCCCGCGGGTAGGGTCCTCTCGTGGCCGAGCCGTTCGTGAGGTTGGTCCAGCTGCTACCCCCGGCGCAGGGTGAGCAGCGGGCTGGGTATCCGTGGGAGCTACCGGCTGTCGCACAACTGGTGGACGGGCTCGAGTTGCATCCGCATGTGACCTACCTGGTGGGCGAGAACGGGAGCGGCAAATCAACCGTGCTCGAGGCGATCGCGGTGGCGGCGGGCATGAATGCGGAAGGCGGATCGTCGAGCTTCGCATTCTCGACGCGTGCGTCGCACTCCGAGCTTGGCCAGGCACTGCGGCTCGTGCGGGGCGGGCGCCGACCGCGAACCGATTTCTTCCTGCGCGCGGAGAGCCTGTTCACCGCGGCGACCTACCTCGAAGCGTTGCCCGACGATTCGCTCGCCCCCTACGGCGGCGTGTCGCTGCACGAGCAGTCCCACGGCGAATCGTTCCTCGCAGTGATCATCAATCGCTTCGGACGTGACGGCTTCTACCTGCTCGACGAGCCGGAAGCGGCGCTCTCAACGCAGAACTGCCTGACCCTGCTGCGACGCGTCCACGAACTCGTGGGCCAGGACTCGCAATTCATCATCGCGACGCATTCCCCACTCGTCCTCGCCTATCCCGACGCGACGATCTACAGCTGTCAGCCCGGCGGTGTCGAGACAGTCGCCTACGAGGACACTGACCCCGTCCGCCTTACCCAAAGCTTCCTCGAAGCTCGCGAACGCTTCCTCGACCAACTCTTCGACGATTGACCTGAGCAATACGGTGCAAGCACAACCAACAGGAGAGCGTTCCATGGACCCTGACACGCCGTACCCCGTGCAGTTCTCGGTCGACTATCCGGACCGTCCGCTCAGCCGTCTGAGCACTTTCCTTCGCCTGTTCCTGGCGATCCCGATCGCGATCGTGCTCGGCCTGATCGAGGGCAGCGGCTACGCCTACGGTGGCGGGAAGGCCGCCGGCGCGATCGGCGCTGCCGGTCTCGTCGTGCTGCCGACGCTGCTGTTGATCTTGTTCCGCCAGAAGTACCCGCGCTGGTGGTTTGACTGGAACCTCGAGCTGATGCGGTTCTCCGCCCGGGTGGGGGTCTACCTGGCGCTGATGGAGGACCGGTATCCGTCTACGGATGATCATCAGGCGGTGCACCTGGACTTTCCCTACCCCGACGCCCGCAACGACCTCAACCGTTGGCTACCGCTGGTCAAGTGGCTGCTGGCCATCCCGCACTACGTAGTGCTGTTCTTCCTCTACATCGCTGCGCTCTTCGTGGTGATCGCCGCCTGGTTCGTGATCCTGCTCACCGGTCGCTTCCCGCGCGGGATGTTCAACTACCTCGTCGGCGTCGGCCGCTGGACCAACCGGGTGATCGCGTACGCCCACGTGCTGGTAACCGACCGCTACCCGCCGTTCCGCCTCGCTCCTTAGCTGGATAGAGACAACGCCCGCGTAGCGCTCCACGCTTGCGGGTAGCAAGCGCTCGTTAGCGCACTCGAGAGGAGCACCATGAGTACAGACCCCACGCAGGGCATCGGCACGAACTGGAGCGAGGATCCGACACAAGGCACGCAGCATGGATCCCGCCCGGCGGAGGATCCGACCGAGGGTGGCGAGATCGGCTCGCGCCCGGGGGAGGATCCGACCGAGGGTGGCGAGATCGGCTCGCGCCCGCAGGAGGACCCGACCGAGGGCGACGAGCTCGGCTCGCGCCCGGAAGAGGACCCAACGGAGTAGGGACTCTGGCGTTGTTCGTGGCAGGCGGCAGGCGGCTGGCCCCTCAGAAGAGGCGCTGCTGGGTCGCCTGCCGCGGCGCCGGGGCCTGAGGGGAAGGGTCCTCCACAGAGAGCCAGCGCTTGCCGTGACTCCCGGTGGCGGCGCGCACCAGAGAGGCGAGCCGCTCGCGCTCGAATGGTGAGGCGTAAGCGCCGCGACCGTAGAGCTCCGCGTAGCGGTTCACCAGCTCCGGGTATCGCTGCGCCAGCCAGTCCATGAAGACGCCGCGGACCTCACCGCGCAGATGGAGTGCGATGCCGTTCACGCTCGTCGCCCCCGCTTGGATGGCGGCGTCGAGCAGCGGCTCGAGCTGCTGCGGCGCATCGTTGATCCCCGGCATCAGCGGCGCGATCAGGATGCCCGTCCGGATCCCGGCCCGGTTGAGTTCCGCGACAGCCTCGAGTCGCGCCCGCGGGTGCGGCGTGTGCGGCTCGGTTGCTCGCCAAGCGCGCTCGTCGAGCGTCGGGATCGAGAGGCTCGCACTGAATGAGGTACGACGCGCGATCTCGAGCATCAGCGCCATGTCGCGTAAGAGCAGGGGCGACTTCGTCAGCACCGAGCAAGGGTTGGCTGCGTCGCGCAGCGCCTCCCAGATCCCGATCATCAGCCGGTAGCGGCCTTCAACCCACTGGTAGGGATCGGTATTGGTACCGAGCGCGACGTGCTCGCGCCGCCAGGAGCGGCGTCCGAGCTCGGCACGCAGGACCTCCGGCGCGTTCACCTTGACGACGATCTCGCGCTCGAAATCGCGACCGGCATCGAAGCCAAGGTAGGTATGCGTCGGGCGAGCGAAGCAGTAGACGCAGGCGTGACTGCAGCCGCGATAGGGGTTGATCGTCCAGCGGAAGGGCATTCGTGAGCTGGCCGGCACACGGTTCAAGACCGAACGCGCACGAACCTCGTAGAAGCGCATGTCGAGCGCCTCTGGCGCGTCGAAGTGGCGCACGACAGCATCGCCATAGCCCGGTAGCGACCCCTGATCGCCGGCTCCTTCGGTGAGACCCTCCCAGCGCACGAACATATGTTCGCATAGAAGGACGGCGGCACGGCCGGCACGGCGCCAACGCCCGCTGCTAGGCTCGCCGCACCCGGGGAGGTGGCAAGGAAATACGATCGCTGACAAGAGCGCTGCTCGTGCTCCTGCTCTCGCTACCGGCGCCGGCGAGCGCCAAGCTGAGCGGCATCCTGCCGCCGCGCAACCCGCCGGCGAACATTGCCCCGGAGCCCAATTACGACAACTGCAGCGCGAACGGCTACTGCACGCACGGTCCGCCCTGCTACTCGGGCAAGCTCGCTCCCGACTACAGCTCGCAGGCGTGCGAGTCAGCCGAGCTCGCGGCGATCAATCACGCTCGCGCGAAGGAGGGCGTCGCGCCGATGGTGCTGCCGACGAACTTCAACTCGCTGACCGGCGATGAGCAGCTCCTCGTCGTGATCGATCTCGAGCGCGTCGGTCGCGGACTGCCCCCGTTCGCCGGCATCGTCGCCGCGCTTGACGGCGTCGCCCAAAGCGCGACCCGGGTCAGCGGCGCTCCGGCGGGGACCTTCGCAGACCCGACATTCCCGAGCGGCTTCGTCATTGGCCCGGGCAGTGCATTCGCCTGGAAGTGCAGCGCCGCCGGCGGCGGCTTCAGCTGCGGACGCTCGGGCGAGCCGGGCGACGCGATCGCGGCGGGCGGGCAGATCAGCGCGCTCGACGCGGACTACGGGTGGATGTACGGCGACGGCTACGGCGCTGCGAACGACGCGTGCAAGACACCTGGCAGCGCCGGCTGCTGGGGGCATCGCGACAACATCCTCGGGAGCTACCCGACGCGCACGGCGTTCAGCTCGCCGCGTTGGGCAGCATCGATCAGCGTCGGTGCCAGGCGTGCGACGACGCTCGCGATGGGCGCCGGCAGCCTGCAGCCGAATGGCAGCGGCGGCGCACAAGGCAACTGGACAGCGATCTTCACCGCCGTCAGCGGACGCAGGCCCCGGTTCGTCTACACGTGGACGCAGGCCGTCGCGGCCGGCGCACGTTGAAGCGCGCCGTGCGCCGGGGACGCGCGCGCTTGTGCGGCGTCCTGCCGACCATCGCTTTCGCGCTTGCAGGCTGTGGTGGCTCGCAGGCGCCGGCGCGACTTCACGTGTGGCCCGGCTCAGCCGCGACGCATCCCGGCCATGGACCCGGACACCTGAGCATCGCGACCGACAGCGCCGCGCTCCCGCTGAACCTGCTGATCGCACAGCAGGACGGCAGGCTCGTCTCCGTGTCACCGCGTGGCCAGGTGGTCTGGCGCGAGCGCCAAAGCGATCCCGGCGCCGTCTTCGTAAGTCGCACCGGCCGCACGGAGATCGTCACCGAGCCGCGCGAGTCGCTCGTGGTCATGCGACGAATCGACAGTGGAGCGGTCGCCTATGTATACGGCCGACGCGGGCTGCCGGGCAGCGGTCGCGACCACCTCCGTGATCCACAGACAGCCCTCGAGACCGCCAGCGGGGAGGTCGTCGTCGCCGACCGCGGCAACTGCCGCGTGCTCTTGATCCGGCCGAGCTCGCACCGAGCATTCGCAGAGCTAGGAACGCCCGGCGACTGCGCGCACGATCCGCCGCACAAATTTGCCGAGCCCGGAGCCGCGTTCCCTGCCGCGGATGGCGAGCTCGTCGTGACGGAGGAGCGTCCAGCGTCTGTCGACGTGCTCAGTGCGAGCGGGCAGCTGCTTGCTGGCCTTCGCCGTCCCACTCTGGCCGCGCCTTCGGAGGCGAACGCCTACAGCGCCGCCGACCTGATCGTGAGCGATCGCACGAAGCCGGGACACGTCCTCGAGCTCGACTGGCGGACCGGCAAGGTGCTCTGGAGCTTCGGTCCGCGCTCCGGACCGGGGGAGCTCGACCAGCCGACGCTCGCGCGAGTCCTACCGGATGGGAACGTGCTCGTCGTCGACAGCGGCAACGACCGCGTGATCGTGATCGACCGCGCGAGCAAGACGATCGTGTGGCAGTACGGCCACAGCGGCGTCGCGGCGAGCAGGCCCGGCTACCTCGATCGTCCGACGACCGCGACGCTGGTGCCACTCGGCGGAATCTGACTACTGGAAGCGGGTTGCGGTCACGTAGGTGGGCTCGACGACGCCGCAACCGAGCTTGCGGTTCGATCCCGCGTAGGGCGTGATCGCGGCACCACTGCCAGTGAGCAGGACCGGCGCCGAGGAGCCCGGCGGGGTGAGCTCGAGCTCAGCGGCAGTCGGGCAGCGTCGCTGACCGGCGCCAGTCGAGTCCGGGTAGGCGACGCCGAAATACGCACGCTTACCGGGGGCGATCACTACAAGCACGCGCCTGAGCCCAAGAAAGCCCGAGGCATCCTCGTCGGTCGTAGCGATCGGCTTGCCGGCAGCACTTTCCATCTGAACCCTCGGGTAGCCGATCAGCGAGCAGGCGCGCGCGCCCTTGTTGACGAACGCGAACTCGGTCAACAGCGTCCCGGCGGCGCCCTGGGTCGAGCCCGCCCAGGCGCCGAGCGACGCTGCCGAGCAGGTTGGCGCGCTGACTGCCTGGGCGTCGAGAGCACCGCCGGCCAAGCCCGCCAACCCGACGGCGGCGATCGCCCCCAGCGTACGATTCACAGCCCCCGGAAGCATCGACGCGACCCTAGCAGCGAGGGTCGCGCCGAGCCGGGCTCAGCCGTTGATGTAGGCGCGAATCGTCGGGCTCAACGCAAGCTCGATCGGCACCGAGCCGCCAGTGAGGCGCAACCGCGCGTGGTCCTCGGTGATATCGGCGTGCCAACCATGCATGTTCACCAAACGCAGCGCAACCGCGAGGACGCAGCCTGCGCGCTCGGCGGCGTCGTTGCTGCGTGCAACATGGTTCAGCTGCAGTCCGACCTCGTAGCCGATCTCCTCGACTGACTTGTCGCGCAAGCGCGCGAGATTGCCGTCGATGTTCGCCGCCACTGGAGCAAGCGCAAGATCTGAACGTTCCTTTGGTAGCAAAGCCATGGCATCCCTCCAACGTCGCGGTGGTCTGCCGTTAGGCTCGCAGCCCCCGGGGGGGACATTCATCCGGGGCATCGCGCCGAGCTACTCAGTAGGACCTACGGAGTAGCCGCGAAGCCGATCACGCCGCTGCGCCATGATGACTCACGTGTGCGCGCTCAGCTTCAGCGAACGCCCGGCGGCCGTCGACCCGAGCGGACTGCTGATCCTCCACCATGGGCGCGGCGCGAACGAGCGCGACCTGCTCGAGCTCGCCGACGTGCTCGACCCCGGGCGCGCACTGCACATCGTCGCCCCGCGGGCGCCGCTGACGATCCCCGGCTGGCCGGGATACCACTGGTACGTGGCGCCGCGCGTCGGCTACCCAGATCCCGAGACGTTCACAGCCGCCTACTCGCAGCTCGGCGAGTTTCACGACGCGGTCTGGACACGCACCGCGATCGCGCCGGAGCGAACCGTGCTCGGAGGCTTCTCGATGGGCACCGTTATGAGCTACGCCCTCGGCCTCGGCGCGGACCGCCCCGCTCCCGCCGGAATCCTTGCGCTCTCCGGC
Organism: Solirubrobacteraceae bacterium; assembly: GCA_050010595.1. Lineage (GTDB taxonomy): Bacteria > Actinomycetota > Thermoleophilia > Solirubrobacterales > Solirubrobacteraceae > Palsa-513. The sequence continues at coordinate 77,488 of JBEKKS010000013.1, read as the reverse complement.
TTCATCCCGACTGTTGCGGCCTGGCGTCCGGATATCGCTACTCGAGCGGGGTTGCCGGTGTTCATCGGGCATGGACGGTCGGACCGAGTCATCGACATCGGCTTCGCGCACACTGCGCGCGCCCAGCTCGAAGCAGGTGGCGCACGCGTCGACTACCACGAGGCGGACGGCGGGCACCAGATCGAGCCCACGATTGCGCTCGCCGCGCGCGAATGGCTGGCTGCGACGCTAATGGAGGCGGACGCCTGAGCCGACCGTCGACGTACTGACGCGACGCTTACACGCGACTGCTTGCATCTTTGACATGTCGGCGATCAACACGCCAGCGGAGTCCGACTCGCACCGCCTGACGCGGAGGGCACTCCTGCGATCGAGCGCCTTCGCCGCGGGATCGATCGTCCTCGCGGGCTACTTGGACGGAGATCAGCTGCGGCGCAGCTTCGCGCCCGCACCGACCATCAACGACGTGCTGACGAGCGCGGCGCCGCAGGATCCGCAGTTCCACTCCCGACCAGACCTGCGCATCCCAGCGCTAAGCATCGCGACCACGAGCGAGCGCGTCGCCCCAGGGCTGATCTTCTTCGCCCCCTACAACGCGCCAAAAGGTCAGCAGGCGGGCGCAGTGATCGCCGACAACACCGGGCAGACCGTCTGGCAGCGGCCGCTTCCATACGGCGACGTCATCACCAACCTGCGCGTGCAGAGCTACCGCGACCGGCCGGTCCTGACGTGGTGGGAAGGCCAGATCGTCGACGGCCACGGCGTCGGGCACTATCTGATCGCCGACGAGCGATACAGGCCGCTGCATCGCGTCCAGGCCGGCAACGGGCTGCAGGCGGACCTCCACGAGTTCCTGATCACGTCGCGCGGAACCGCGCTGCTGACCGCCTACACGATCGGACCAATGGATCTGAGCTCGGTCGGGGGACCGACTGACGGGACGATCCAGGACGCGATCTTCCAGGAGATCGACCTAGCGAGCGGGCGCGTTCTCTTCGAGTGGCGCAGCCTCGACCATCTGTCGCTGGAGGAGTCCTACTACCTGCCGGTCTACACGCCGTGGGACTACGTTCACATCAACTCACTGGACATCGACCGCGACGGCAACTTTCTCGTCTCGTCGCGCAACACGCACACCGTCTACAAGATCGACCGTCGCAGCGGCGCGATCATCTGGCGCCTCGGCGGGAAGCAGAACCAGTTCGCGTTCGGAGCCAACTCGGCCTTCGCCTGGCAGCACGACGCGCGCCGCCAGCGTGACGGAACACTCACGCTGTTCGACAACGAAGGCCCGCCTGGCGGCGGAGTGCAGTCGCGCGGGATCGTGCTCGCACTCGACGAGCGCTCGCGCAAGGCGAGCCTGTTGCGCGAGTACCGCCACCCCTCGCCGCTGCTCGCGACAAGCCAGGGCAGCCTGCAGGTCCTCCCCGATGGCAACGTCTTCATCGGCTGGGGCGCCGAGCCGTTCGTATCCGAGTTCACTGCCGACGGCGAGCTGCTGTTCGACGCGCAACTCGGCGCCGACTATCTCTCCTACCGCGCCTTCCGCCTTCCGTGGGCTGGTCAGGGCGAAGGCACGCCGACGCTCGCAGCGGAGCGGAACGGACACCGCACGCTCGCCTACATCAGCTGGAACGGCGACACGCGGACGCGCTTCTGGGTGCTGCTTGGCGGACGCCACTCGAACAGTCTCAGCCCGCTGGCCGCGCGGCCGCGCGATGACTTCGAGACGGTCGTCGTCGCCGACGGTCATCCGCGCTACCTGGCGGCGCGGGCGATCGACGAGAACGGCAACGTCCTCGGACAGTCCGAGACGCTACGCGTCTAGCGGAGCCGGTCGATGGTTAGAGCAGCGTCGGCGCCGACGCTGCTCTAGGCCATCGCTCTCACTCCCATCGGCGCGCAACATAACCGTTCGTGACAAAGATTGCGAGCAGGAACCGTATCTGGTCTGGGTAGGTTCCTGACCGGTGGACGCTCAGGCGCTGGTGCCGCCGCTCGAGCCGGAGGAGCCCGACGATCCCGAGGAGCCCGAGGAGCCTGAGGATCCCGACGCGCCCGTCGCGCCGCTCGAGCCCGTCGAGCCGCTCGAGCCCGTCGCGCCGCTGCTCCCCGTGCTCCCGCTGGGCGGTGGCGGCGGATACTGGACGGCGACCGGATTGAGGGCGAGCAGCGCAGCCCAAGTCGCTGCATCCGTAATTCCTGTCGGCGGGATCCCGTGCGCGCGCTGGAACGCCTCGAGGTTTGCCTGTGTCGTCGCGTTGAAGCTGCCGCCGGTCGGTGTGGACGGATATGCGGCCGCAAGATGCTCCTGCATCCAGATCACCTGGTCTCCGGACGACCCTTTTCCGAGCGCGGGCCAGCCCTGCGAGATGCTGATGTTGGTCGCCGGACTCAGCGGCGAGTCGAGGCCGGTCCACTCGGCACTCGTCGTGTCCTGCCAGCTCCACCACGAGAAGCCGAGCGCGCCGTAGGCGCCCGCAAGCTGGCGAAAGCGGGTCATGTCAGCGGCGGAAACGCCGCTGAAGCTCTGCCCGATCGGGACGATCGGCCGGCCATATACGCGGTTCTCGATGAAGGTCTGAGCGTACGCCGCGTCCGGTGTGGTCCCGATGTCCTGCCAGTAGACCTGCGGCAGGTTGTACTGGGCGCCCCCAGGGCCTAGGAACACCGAGTAGGGCTCGGACTCGTGATAGTTGACATACGGGAAGGACGTCAGCCCGAGCGGGTAATTGGGGCCGATCGCGGCACGCAGATCGGTGATGTACTGCTGGGCGCCGTAGTAGTTGCCCTGGTACTCGCTCTCGGCGTCGATCACGAGACAGTCCGCACCGTCGGCTACCGCCTGCGCGCCGGCCGCCGCCTCGCCGGCAGGGTTGGCGCCATAGACGTACTGCCAGCCACAGACATGCAGGCCAAGCGAGTGGAGCGTTTGAACGAGGGTCGGCGTGAACTGCGACCAGAAGCTCGTGCCGTCGCTGCTCTTGATGAACAGCGTGCTGATCCCGGCCTGCTTGGCCTGGGCTGCGATCGCGGCGAGATTGTCGCCGTCGGTCGCGCTCAGATACCAGATCCACATGCCCTCACCGTCAAACGGCGAGGCCGCGGCGGTCACCTGGTTCGTGACGGTCACCGGCGCGGCGAGCACCGTGATCGGGCCATACAGCTTCGAGCGCGCGCCAGTCGAGCTCTGAAGGTAGATCCGCCCGCTCGCCGCACCCGCCGGCACAGTCACCGCCCAGCCGTGACGCGTTGGGTGAAGCAAACCGCCGATCGGGTCGACACGCGCGGCAACGGCACCCGCGCGCGGGAAGTAGACCTCGATCCTGCCAACGAAGTGATGGCCACGAATGACGAGCTCGCCCGTCGCCTGGACCTCGTGACGATGGTTCTTCGCGCAGTGGGTCCGCCCCACGCCGTAGCAGGCCGCGTTTGTCATGACCGGCACCGGGCCGCGGTAGCGGCTCTCCTCAGTAGGGCTGGTGGTCTGCTGCGTGCTCTGGCCCGTGGCCGTCCCGGCGCCTCCCGTCGCGCCGGCCCCCGGCGCGGTCGCCCCGCCGGCGCTCGCGGCGGCCGAAACGGGTACGGCGAGCACAAACGCCGCAAGCAGCGCCAGCACAGTGATCGGTGTTCGCGTTGTCTTGGTCATCGAGCGGCTGCCGTGCCTGCCTCGCCGGGTCTGGACTGCGAGCCGGGCGACCGGAGAACTACGTCTATAACGGGCTGAGCGCCGAATTGATTCGCTCCTGGTTCGCCTGCAGCTCCGCTTGCACATTGCATCGGACGCCGCCGCGACTTCTGAAGTGGTTGGCACCCACCGCCGGACGCAGCCCCGCGGAACGCCGGCAAACCTGCCAGCACTCCTGAATTCAGCGTGAGCGTGGCCTGTCCCTCCCTGCGCCACCGAACTGACGCAAACGTTGCCAGAAGCTCGGTCCGCGCGGCTGTCGCGCGAGCCAGTCCTCGCGCAGCGGTAGGCGACCAGCCGCACGCGCGCGCATCACGCAAGCCGTGTGCGCGTGGCGCCTGCGCCTCGAGTCGCCCTCCGGCGCGATCAGCATGTGCTCGCTGAGCGCGGGCAGCTGGCGGCCGCAGATCGGACAGCGGTAGGTCTTCGGTTGGCGGTTGGACGCCCGCCGTATGACCCACCAGTCGGCTCGTTCGAGCGTCATCGCAGGCGCCTCGGGGACACGAGGCTACGCTTCAGCAAGTGGCGGCTCACCGGCGAATCCTTGCAGCGAACGCCCGTCCGGCGAGCATCGGCGCCGCGGCGGGCGCCGGGCCAGACTACGGGGCCGAGGACCGCCCAGACTGGCGCGCGGTCAGCTGGCCCACCCAGGTTCGCGCGATGACCGTCGCCGGCAGGCGCGTCCAACTGGTGTCGCTCGGCTCCGGTGAGCGGCGACCGCTGCTGCTCGTGCACGGGCTCGGCGGCCGCTGGCAGAACTGGCTCGCAAACATTCCCCGGCTTGCGCGCACCCGCCAGGTCGTCGCGGTCGACCTCCCCGGCTTCGGCCGCTCGCAGATGCCGCTCGAGCCGATCTCGATCGAGGGCTGGACGCAGGCGCTCGACCGCGTCTGCGACCTGCTCGAGCTCGAAGCGCCGGCGATCGTCGGACACTCGCTCGGCGGCCTGGTCGCGACCGAGCTCGCGCTGCGCTTCCCGCAGCGCGCCGGCGCGCTCGTGCTCGTCGACGCCGCGACCCTTACGCCGGTGCAGCTGCGAGCGCGCACGGCGCGGATCGCGGTCGAAGGAGCAAGTCGATTGATCGCGAGCCTCCCCCGCGGCGCGATCACCCGCCCCCGGGCGCGCCACCTCGCCTACGCCGGCGTGATCCGCCATCCGACGCTGATCGCGCGCGACCTCCTCTACGAGCTGGGCGGCGAGACGCACCCGCCCGGCACGCTACAAGCGCTCGCCGCGCTCGCCGCGCATGACATCGCCGGCGAGCTCGCGCAGATCACGGCGCCAACGCTGATCGTGCATGGCACCGGCGACGTGCTGATCCCGGCGCAGGACAGCGAACGGCTGGCCGCGCTGCTTCCCGAGTCCCGGCTCGAGCTGTTCGCCGACACCGGGCACATGCCGATGGTCGAGCGCCCGGTGCGCTTCAACGACCTGCTCGAGGACTTCCTCGCCTAGATTGCCCGAGCATCTAGGGGTCGCTCGGGAGCGTCAGTGGGACCGCGACGTCGGCGCGGTCCGGCGAGCTGAAGGCGGCACCGTCACAGACCGGCTCGGCGCCCTGCGGCAGCGTGTCCTCCTCGTTCGCGAGCGAGCTCTGACTCGAGGCGTCGATCGTCACCGTCATCGCGATCGCCGGCGAGCAGGCGTCGAACTCGAACAGTGCCGTGAAGACCGAGGCCTCCTTGTAGAGGACCTCCCAAGCGCTGCGGCCTCCGGGCCACTGCACGTGGTAGACCCACGATCGCGTCGCCTTGCCGAGCCCGTGCGCTCGCGCGAATGCTCGCGCCTGTGGCGCCGCACCGGCGGGAGCGGTCGCACGCACCGCGAGCGAGTCAGCGGGATTGTTGAGGTCAAACCAACCGTCGAGCGCAGTGCCGTACGGGGCGAGGAGCGGCTCCTGCTTCCAGCCGCTCGGAACGAGCGCCCACAGGTCCTGGCCGCGGTAGGTGTCGTCGCCGCCTCGATGCGACGGGGCCAGCAAGAAGCCAACAACCAGTCCGATGAGCACGCCCGTGAACGCGACGCTCCACGGCACGAGACGCAAGCGACCCATTGGCTGGACACTATGCGAATGGGTGGTGTCCCGGTAGGGGCCCATTCGGAGTCAAATATCCGACGATCCGTGGCGCGGGCGGCGCGACACGCCGTCGCGGCGCGTACGATGGGGCCTCAGTCGGTCGTGGCGCGTCAGGGCGCAGGGGCGGACAGAATCAGGAAGGAAATCGAACGTGGGTTTGTCGTCGCGACGATGGGGACTGCGCGCGCGCCTCGGGCTGGCGCTCGGCTTGGCCTGCGCGCTAGCGGCGAGCGCCACCGCAGCAGCCGCCACGCCCAGTGCGAACGTGACCTACATCAAGGCGCCCGCGAGCTCGAGCGCGAGCCCCGAGCTCTGGCTCGCGCGGGCAAACGGTGCCGACGCACACGGGCTAGGTCCGGCGAGCACGGCGGTCCTTTCACCGAACGGCGCGTTCGTCGCCGCCGTCGGACCGGGCAAGGGCTCACCGGCACAAGGCTCCTCGCTCGTCCTCTACGCGCTCAGCTCGAAGAAGACGCGCACGCTGCGCTCCTCGGCGGCACAGCTGACGATCCTCGGCTGGTCGCCGGACGATCACTGGATCGCCGTGACCGACGGCAACTCGCTCGTCGTCGTGCCGCTGCGCGGCCCCGCTCGGACGCTCGCGACGGGGACGATCGTGGGCGCCAGCTTCGCGCCCCATGCGCCCGACCGACTCGTGTTCGGAAAGGCCGTCGGAGCGCAGGTGAATCTGTTCACGCAGCAGGTTCCCAGCGGCGCGCCCAACCAGATCACCCACGACGGCCTGAGCGAGTACCCGCTCTGGGGTCCAAAGGGCATCATCTTCTCGCACGAGGAGTCCTCCTCCTCGACGACCTTGCAGCTATGGCTGCGCAGCGGGGGTCATGACCAGCAGCTGACGAACATGAGCTTCAGCGGATCGGTCGACGGACTCGAGCCGGTCGCCGTGTCGGCCGATGGCCAGCATCTGCTCGCGAACCTCGTCGGCGACAACACCTCGCAGGCTTGGTGCATCGACCTCGCCGACTACCCGATCAGCGAGCGCGCAATCGGCTCCGCCACCACGACAACGATCGGCAACGCGATCTCGCGCGGCGGGACCGAGGTGCTCGTGACCGAAGGGGCGGGCACGCTGTCGGGGGACGACTTCTCGCAGGGCACCGTCGACGTCGTACCGTGGGCTGGCGGTTCGACGACAACGCTCGCGCAGCACAGCGCGTTTGCCAGCTGGGACCGGTAGCGGTTCCGGCGTTAGGATCGCGCGCCGTGAGGCGACTGTCGGCGTTGGGGGGCTTGGCAGCACTCGCTCTGGCGGCTTGCGGTACTTCGCAGCACGTCGCGCCGCGGCACGTCGCGCTCGTGTACGTCAACGAGAGCGGCAGTGCCGTCCTGGCGCGCGCCGGAGGCGGCGGCCCGCGGGTGCTGGGGCCGGCCAAGCAGGCGCTGCTCTCGCCCAACGGGACGGACGTCGTCGCATTGCGCTCAAACGGTACGCAGGCAACGCTGACGCTGTACGGGACGGGACGGCACGCCGGGTCACGCCTCGTGGCGGTGCTGGCGCCGCCCGACTTCTCGGCGCACGGAGTACGGCTGCTCGCATGGTCGCCCGACTCGCGCTTCGTGGCGCTGAGCGTGGAAGAGCTGAGCGCCGCCGGCGCGCAGGGTGCGCTCGTCGTGCTGGACGTAGCCAGCGGTGAGCTGGAGACGATCGCCACCGGCACGATCCTTGGCGCAAGCTTCGCACCGCAACCTCCAGACCGCCTCGTGTACGCGCGCGCGAGCATCGCCCAGCTCGACGACAACGAAGCGAGCCTGTGGGTGGCGCGGGGCGACGGCTGGAGGCGCCGGCGACTCACCGCGACCGGGCTCGCGAGCGCACCGCTCTGGACCGCGCGCGGCATCGTCTTCGCCTCATTGCAACGGCTCGGAAGCGAGACGAGCTCGCCGCTCTACTCGCTGTGGCAGATCCAGCCGGATGGTCGCGGGGCGGCGCGTCTCGCGGCGTTCACTGCCGGCCCGCCGGCTAGCGCCGAGGCGCTCTCAGCATCCACGAGCGGCCGGCGGATCGTCGCCGACTTCGACGCGCCCGATGGCGGCCCCGTCGAGGTCTGGCAGCTCGCGCTCACCGCTCGCGGCGTGAGCGCTCGCGAGCTCACCCTGCCCGGCCTCGGGATACTCGCCGACGGGATCTCGCGCAACGGCAAGCTGATCCTCGTGACCGTCTTCGGCGCGCAATCGCAGGTCGCCTCGCTGAGCTGGGACGCCACCCACCAGCGCACGCTCGCGAGCCCGGCGGGCGTTGCCAACTGGAATGATTAGCGTGGGGGCATGAGACGCGTCATCGCACTGCTCGCGCTGGGCGCGGCTGCACTCGCGAGCACCGCAGCGGCGGCACCCGCCAGCTCGCAGCTCGTCTTCATCGCCAACTCACGCGGGCTTCACCCGAGCGTCGCGATCGCCAACGCCAACGGGAGCGGTGTGCGAACGCTCGGCCCGGGCGGCAATGCCCGGATATCGCCTGACGGGACGCAGGTCGCGGCGGTCGAAACGCTCGGCCAGAATCAGGCGACCAGCGAGCTGCTCGACTATCCGACGGGGGCCGGCGCGGTACGCCACATTGCTCATTTCGACGGCTTCATCAGCATGTTCGGCTGGTCGGCGGACTCCAAGCTGCTGCTCGTCTACGGACCTACCGGCAGCAGCGGGGCGGGGCCGCTACAGGTCGTGAACATGCAGACCGGCGCGATCACGAAGATCGCGAAAGGAGCGGTCAGCGGCGCAAGCTTCGAGCCGTCCGCCGCCGACCAGATCGTCTACGGGCTCGCCAGCTCGCTGCTCAGCACCGCACCGACAAGCCTCTACGTCACGTCAGCGAGTGGCAACGGGAGGCGTGCGATCGCAAGCAACGCAACAACACCCGTCTGGGGAGCCGAGTTCATCGCGTTCTCGCGCTGCCGCTCGCGCGGCTCGGAGTACGCGCCGATCTGCCAGCTCTGGTCGATCTCGCCGAACGGGACGGGCGCGCGCCAGCTGACGCACATCAAAGTTGACAATCTCGCAAGTGGTCTCGTCCCGATCGCATTCTCCGCGAACGGAAAGCACCTGCTCGCAAGCTTCCAGGGGACCGACCAGAGCGCAACCTGGACGGTGGACCTGTCCGGACCGACCGCCGCCGCCCGCCAGCTCGACGGCGAGGAGACGCTCCCGAACGCGATCTCGAGCAACGGGCAGGAGGTGCTGCTGTCGTCCGGCTTCGAGGGGACGCAGCCATCGCTGCTCGAACTACCGTGGGCCGGCGGCAAGCCGACCGTGCTCGCGCCGCACGGCTTCGCCGGCAGCTGGAACCTGTAGGCGCCCTCGCCGTGAAGTGCGCGGTGGCGCGTCCCGCAGACGACACCAAAGAATCGGCGAGCTACTCGTCGGGCCAGCGGCCGAAGCGCTCGAAGTAGCGGCGCGCGCGGTCCTCGGCGTCGCGGTCCTCGTCGCCGCGCACGCCGATCCGGTAGACCCAGCTGATCAGCCAGGCGGAAGTACCCGCGGCGATCAGGCCGCAGCCGCCGTAGATCGCCTGCGTCGTGCCGAAGGTGAGCGTCACGATGCCGGCGACGATGATCGCCGCCGGCATGACCCAGCGCGTGAAGATCAGCACGCGCGGCGTGCGCTTTGCCCGCGGCGGCGCCGGTGGGCGGGGATCAACCGCCGGCTGTGAAGCCACCGGGGAGCGCAGGCGGGCGCGCCCCTGAGAGACGTGGGAGCGCGCTGCCGGACGCAGGGGACGACGCTCCATGACTCAGACGCGCTCCAGGACGACGACCGGAATGTCGCGCGAGGTCTTCTCCTGGTAGCTGTCGTAGGCGGGCCAGACCGCCGTCATCAGCGGCCAGAGCTCCGGCTTCTCCTCCGGGGTCGCGGTGCGCGCGTGGGCGTGGAAGCGCTCGCCGAGGACCTGGACCTCCACCTCCGGGTTGGCGACGAGGTTCAGGTACCAGGCCGGCGGGGCGTCGGCGCCGCCCTTGGATGCGACGACCAGATAGTCCTCGCCGTGGCGCTGGTAGATCAGCGGCAGGCTGCGCTGCTCCCCGCTGTGCCGCCCGGTCGTCGTCAGGATGAGAGCTGTCGTGCCCTCCCAGTCGTGCCCTTCGGCGCCGTCGGTCTCGATGTAGCGGTTCACGTGCTCCTGGCCAAACAGCATGGGTCGTCCTCCTTCTAGGGCGTGTGCAGGATGGGTCCGGTCTCGACCGCCTGGAAGGCGCTGCCGGGAACGCTCTTCAGCAGGTCGAGGACGTTGTCGTTCCAGCGCGGGTCGGTCGCGCCCTGGAAGAACCAGGGGCTGCCGTTATCGGCAAGGATCAACCCGTATGTCTTCATCGCTTGGAGGATGATCCTGTCGGTGCGCGGGAAGGCGGCGATCGGGTAGCTCGCCTCGAGTCGCAGACGCAGCCCCATCGGCGGCAGGTCCGGGTTGGTCGAGCTCGAAGCGAAGTGCGTCGCGGGGTTGATGAAGCCCGCCTGCGTCGCGGGTGCGGTGAAACGGATCGCGTGGTTTATGTAGCCACGCTTGATCTCGTCGTAGCGGATCAGGCCGGCGAAGATCGACAGACCCGCGGCGTCGGCCGATGTCCAGCCGTCGGGGCGCAGCTTGTCCGAGCGCAGGTTGAAGACGGCACCCGAGCCGGCATCCCAGGAGCCGTCCGCGTTGGGATGCGCCTCCCACAGCTCGTAGAGCATGCAGGTCCCGCGCTGCAGCACGATCACGTGGCGATCGCCACTCGCGTTCTGGCCACCCTCGACCGGAGCGTCCGGCGGGATCGGATACGGACCCGGATTCGACTGGCCGGCGTAGGCGGTGAAGTGGATCGCCACCTTCGGCTGGTCGGCGGGAACGATCGCGTACGGGATCCCGTAAGTCCGCTCGTGGCCGAAGTCGGGGTGGAGGTCGAGGCTCGTGCCGATCGCAGCGACGTACTGGGTTGATAGCGGGCTGACGGGCAGGTTCGTGATGTTCTCGTGCCAGGGACTGTTGGCGGGGAAGACCGGGCAACCGCCGCTCCCACGACCGAGCGGATACTGGGCGGCGCTGCCAAGCGCCGCGCTCGCACAGCCAGCGAGAGCGGCGAGCGTCGCGGCGACCGCAATCACTCTTGCGCGCAGCACGGCAATCGAGCCTAACACTCGCAACGCGCGGCGCGGCCGGGTGGCGAACCTAAAGCGAATCCTCCGCGCACCGATAGACCGGATATGCGCCAGGAAAGCGGCGAGCGCTCGCGCCCTCGCGGCGCTGGGAAAACTCGCCTGTTCACGAAGTACGCGGCCGTAACGCTCCTGCCTGTGCTGGCGCTCGGCGTCGCACTGGCGCTGAGCCTCGGGGGCGAGGCTCGCCAGCGCGGGCTCGACGAGGCCGTGGCGCAGGCGCGACTGGTGGCCCAGGCCGGCGTTGAGCCCGTGCTCGCCGGACGGCGCGCCGGCCACGGGCCGACCGCGAGCGAGCAGGCGACGGCGCGCAGCCGCGTCGCCGCGGTGATGCGTACGCGGCTTCTCCTCGGTCTGCGCGTCTACAGCCTCGACGGAGCGACGATGTTCGCGAGCCGTGGCGCCGCCGCCAACGCGAAACCAGACGCAAGCGCGATCGCCGACGCACTCGCCGGCAGGACAGTCACGCGAGTCTCGCACGTCGCGCCACGAGGGATCGCCGATGTCGAGGTCTACGAGCCGCTACGCGTCGGCCCGTCGCACGCGCGACTCGCGGTGCTCGAGGTGTACTTCCCCTACGGCCCGATTGCCGCCGATGTGTCGAGCAGCCTCCACCAGCTCTACATCGACCTCGCCGGCGGCCTCACACTGCTCTACCTCACGCTGATCGGCATCACGCTGTCGGTCTCCCACGGGCTGCGTCGCCAGCTGGCCCTCAATGCCGCCCAGGCGGAGCAGCTGCGGGCAAGCGAGGCCGAGCACCGGATGCTGTTCGAGGACAACCCGCTCCCGATGATCGCCTACGACCGCGCGACGCTGCAGATCGTGGCCGCCAGCAACGCGGCGGTCGCTCGCTACGGCTTCACGCGCGAGGAGTTCCTCGCGATGACGATCCTCGAGATCCGGCCGCCCGAGGAGGTCCCGGGCCTGATGCGCCGCCTCGCGGCCGAGGGCGGTCCGAACCGCAGCGGCTTCCACGGCGGGTACCAGACGCGCCACCGGTACAAGGACGGCACGATCGTCGACGTCGAGGTCTCAAGCGACGACGTCACCGTCGGCGGGCGAGCCTGCCGCCTGATCCTGTGCCATGACGTAACCGAGCGCAACAAAGCGACCGCGGAGCTCGCTGTCGCGCGCGACGCCGCGATCGAGGCCTCGAACTCGAAGTCCGCTTTCCTCGCGAATGTCAGCCACGAGATTCGCACGCCGATGAACGGCGTCCTCGGGATGACCGAGCTGCTGCTGGCAACCCAGCTCGACGAGCTGCAGCGCGGCTACGCGGAGCAGGTCGCGCGTTCAGGCGAGCACATGCTCGCGATCATCAACGACATCCTCGACATCTCGAAGATCGAGACCGGCAGGCTCGAGCTGGACATCACAGACTTTGCGCTGCACGACACGATCGAGCAGGCGTGCGTCGCCGGAGAGGTCGAGGCGCGCGTCAAGGGCATCGACTTCCTGATCGAGGTCGCCGACGAGGTCCCGCGCAAGCTGCGCGGCGATGGCGGTCGCGTGCGCCAGATCGTCATGAACCTGGTCGCGAACGCCGTCAAGTTCACGAGCAACGGCGCGGTGCGTGTGACGGTAAGCGGCAGCGCTGGAGCACGGCTGCGGATCGAGGTCTCAGACGACGGTATCGGGATCGACCCGGGGCGGCTCGAGCGCATGTTCGAGCCGTTCACGCAAGCGGACGTGTCGACGACGCGCAAGTACGGGGGAACCGGCCTCGGGCTCGCGATCGCGCGCGAGCTCGTTGAGCTGATGGGCGGGCAGATCGGGGCCGAAAGCGTGCCTGGTGCCGGCAGCACGTTCTGGGTCGAGCTCGCCCTCGAGGCCGCTACCGAAACGGGTGACGAGGTGGAGGCCGTCGAGGGTCCGAGCGCGCCCGCCGTGGCCACCGAGGCGGAACTAGACGCGAGCGCGCCGATCGTGCTCGTCGTCGATGACACGCCCGTCAACCAGATCGTCGCGGTCCGCGCGCTGCGGCGCTGCGGCTGCCGCTCAGATGTTGCGACCAACGGTTACGAGGCGCTCGACGCGCTGATCGCGCGCCGCTACGACGCGGTGCTGATGGACTGCCAGATGCCCGAGATGGACGGCTACGAGGCGACCTACGAGCTACGCCGCCGCGAGGTCGGCGGACGGCGCACACCCGTGATCGCGATGACCGCAGCTGCAATGAAAGGCGACTTCGAGCGGTGCATCGCATGCGGAATGGACGACTACGTCTCAAAACCGCTGCGCCACCGCGTGCTCGAGGAGACGCTGCAGCGCTGGATCCCGGGGCTGGTGGCTGCGGCGCCGGCTGAGAGGGCGGCGTAAGGGGCGATTGCTTGCTGGGCCGGCGTCCTCGCGGCTGGACGCGCGGGGTGGTGGGCGAGGGCTGGGCGCTTGGCTTTGGGGCGGGCGGTGGCGGCGTGTCGCTGGGTGGTGTCGCTCCGTGCGCTTGGTGCGAGGTCGGGGCGCGACGGGTTGGTGGTCAGTTGTTGATGAGCGCCATCATCGGCTCGGGGTAGCGGCTGCCGCGGACGGCGGCTGGGGAGATCGCTTCGTCGAGCTCCGCCACCTCGGCGGCGGAGAGGGTGAGGTCGGCCGCGGCGGCGTTCTCCTCGAGGCGCTGCGGACTCTTTGTCCCTGGGATCGGCACGATGTCGTCGCCCTTGGCGAGAACCCAGGCCAGCGCGAGCTGTGCGGCGGTGACGCCGCGGCCGGCGGCGATCTCGCTCACGCGGTCGGCGAGCGCGAGGTTATCCGCCAGCGCCTGCGCCTGAAAGCGCGGGTTGGAACGCCGCCAATCCTCCTGCGGCAGGTCGTCGAGCGAGCGGATCTGGCCCGTGAGGAAGCCACGGCCGAGCGGGGAGTAGGCGACGAGGCCGATCCCGAGCTCGCGCAGCGTCGCCAGTACCTCGTCCTCGGGGTCGCGCGTCCAGAGGGAGTACTCGCTCTGGACCGCCGTGATCGGATGCGTCGCGTGGGCGCGGCGAATCGTCTCCGCGGATGCCTCCGACAGGCCGAGGTAGCGGACCTTGCCCTGCGCTACGAGCTCCGCCATCGCTCCGACCGTCTCCTCGATCGGCACGTTCGTGTCGACCCGGTGCTGGTAATAGAGGTCGATGTGGTCTACGCCCAGCCGCTCGAGCGAGCCCTCACAGGCACGCTTCACGTTAGCGGGACTGCTGTCGATGCCGCGGCCATCCGCCGCATCGGGATTGATAACGAAGCCGAACTTCGTCGCGATCTCGAACTTGTCGCGCTCGCCGGCGATCGCACGCCCGACCAGCTCCTCGTTCGTGTGCGGGCCGTAGATCTCGGCAGTGTCGAGGAAGGTGATCCCGAGCTCCAGCGCCCGGTGAATCGTCGCGAGTCCCGCTGCCTCGTCGCCGGTGCCGTAGGCCCAGGTCATCCCCATGCATCCGAGACCCTCGGTCGAGACCTCGAGTCCTTGCGTCCCAAGCTTGCGTCTGTTCATTGAGCGTGTTCTCCTGGAAGGTGAGCGATTGGTCGATGAGGGAGCGGCGCGCGCGCCGGCACGCGGCCCGCCTGCGCAGCCGTCGAGCGTGCCCTGGACCAAGTGTGGCAGGCGCAAGCGCGACGCTCGACATAATCGTGATCGTGGAAGGCTCCGCGAAATCGGTGGTGGTCTCGTTCGACCCGAATCCGCAGATGCGTGAAGCGATCGAGTCGGCGATCGGCGACCTCGCACGGATCACGTATGTCGAAGGGCTCGATGACGCGCGGCGGGCCGCGGCGCTTTCGCGTGCGGATGCGCTGCTGGACTGGGGTAACAGGCTGCGCCCGCAGGACCTCGCGCTGCTCGGATCGGTTGAGCTCGTCCAGGTGCTCTCGGCCGGCGTAGAGCATTTCCCGCTCGACCTGCTGCCCGAAGGCGTTGCGCTCGCGGCCAACGGTGGAGGCTGGGCCGAGCCGATGGCCGAGCACGTGCTGGCGATGACGCTGGCCCTAGCCAAGCGGCTGCCCCGCAACCACGAGCTGCTGGCCGAGGGAATCTTCGACCAGGCAACACGCACCGTCGAGCTTCGCGGGGCGCTCGTCGCGGTGCTCGGCTACGGCGGCATCGGCCGCGCGAGTGCGAAGCTGTTTCGCGCTTTCGGCGCGCGCATCCTTGCCGTGACCCGCTCGCCGACGGACGATGAGCTCGTCGAGCGCGCGGCCAGCCTTGACGAGCTCGACGAGATCCTCGCGGCTGCGGACGTGCTCGTGATCTCGATTCCGCTCACACGCGTCACGCGTGGGTTGATCGGTGGCCGCCAGCTTTCGCTGATGAAGCCCGACGCGATCCTGATCAACGTGGCGCGCGCCGCGATCGTCGACGAGGACGCCCTCTACGAGCACCTCCTGGCGACGCCGTCGTTCTGCGCCGGGCTCGATGTCTGGTGGCAGGAGCCGCGCCACGGCGGTCGGTTCACGACGCGGCGGCCGTTCTTCGAGCTGGCGAACGTAATCGGATCGCCGCACAACTCGGCGATGACCGAGCGGTCCTCCGGCGAGGCCGCCCGCCACGCCGCCGAGAACGTCGCGCGAGCGCTACGCGGCGAGGCCGCCCAGCATCTCGTGGACCGCTCGGAGTACAGCGAGCCACGTTGACTCCGCGCCGCGCGCCTGGCGCGGTGGAACAAAGCTGCGCACCACGTTCGCGCGTTGCCGTTTGTTCCGCTACATTTCTCGCAGATGGGCGGGCCTAGGGGGCAAACCTGGCTGCCGTTGCCGCTGCTGGTGGCTGCGGCTTTGCTGTTGGCGCCAAGTAGCGCGTCAGCCGCGACGCTGTGCGTTGGCACGAGCGGCGGCTCATGCACGACTGCTGAGTCGAGCCTCACCGCAGCGATGGCGGCCGCGGTGAGCGGCGACACGATCCGGATCGGTCCGGGTAGCTATACGGCGAGCAATCCTCCAGACGGCGCCGTCACCACGCAGCCGCACGTCACGCTCATCGGGGCCGGGCCCGGCGGCCCGAGCGGCACTACGATCAGCGGAATCTCGAGCTCCGATGTCGAGCTTTCGCTCACAGGGACTGGCAGCAGCGCCTCCAACCTCGAGGTGCTGATCCCGTCCGGATCGAGCGGCGCATCCGGAGTCGGCGTGAACGGGACCGTCACCAATGTCGCGGTCGTAGCGGCCAGCGGCTCGACAAACCCTCAGGGCGTCGTCATGCCGGCGGCCGGTGCCAGCTTCAGCGGCAGCGTCGACCTGTCGGCAGGGGGCGGCACATCAAAGTTCGGGGTCGAGTTGGATGACGGCGCCGCGACCGTCTCAAACAGCACGATCAGCGGGGCCCAGACTGGAATCCAGGTCGGTCCCGGCAACGGCGCGACGGTCACGATCGAGTCGACACGCATCAGCGACGCGAACGAAGACGTAGCAATGAGCGATGGCGGAACGGTCAATATCGTCAGCTCGCTGCTCGAGCTCGGAGCGTCGTGCAACGGTGGCTGCGTCGGGGTTTACGTTGCGAGTGCCAATGGGCAGCACGGTGAGGTGGACCTCGCGAAGATCGACCAGGACACGATCGTCGCCGGCACGACAAGCGGTGGCGTAGCCGCCGGCTGGGCGGTCTCGGTCAATGGACAAGGGGCGTCCGAGAGCGCCACGGCCGAGATCGACAGCAGCGTTGGCGTCGGATTCCCGGCCGCGGGAGGGACCGACCCCGGCGGAAACGTCGAGTGCTTCGAGGGCACATCCGGGGCAGGCGCAGTCTCGATCGGCTACAGCTCCTTCAACTTCACCGGGATGACCGGCAGCAGCGGCTCGATCACGCAAGACTGCCCGAGCCCCACGCTCACCAGCAACCAGAATCAAGGTGCCGCGAGCCCCGTGCTGCCGGTGTTCGTCAACGCGGCGACCGGCGACTACCACCTCCCCTACAACTCTCCGCTCGTCGATGCCGGTGATCCAAGCCTGACCGGCGGCACCGATCTCGACGGGAATCCGCGAGTCGTCAACGGGAAGACCGACATCGGCGCCTACGAGTATCAGCGCGGCGCGCCGACCGCGAGCGCAAGTGGTCCCGGCAGCGCGACGCCCGGCCAAGCGCTCACGTTCAATGGCAGCGCGTCATCGGATCCCAACGAAGGCGAGTCGATCTCCTCGTACTCCTGGAGCTTCGATGACGGAACAAGCGCGAGCGGCGCGGTCGTAACGCATGCCTATGCGGCCGCCGGGACACATCACGCGACGCTTACCGTGAAGGAACCAAATGGATTGAGCGCGTCGACGACTGTCACCACAACGGTCGCGTCCCCCGCGCCCGTGATCAGCGCGCCCGTGATCAGCGCCGTCAGCTTCGTCAAGGCGCACACGTCGGGCAAGGGCAAGCACAGGCACCGCCACGCCAGCGAGATCACGTTGCAGATATCGAAGTCCGCGACCGTAACGGTGACGCTCGAGCGCCTACTCCCCGGCCGCGAAAAGGCCGGAACCTGCCTCGCAGCGACCCGTGCGCGGCGCCACCTGCCGAAATGCACGCTCTCCGTGTCGGCCGGTACGGTCACCGAGGCGCTGCCCGCCGGAACGGGAGCCGTACCGCTCCCGAAGCAGCTCCACCCCGGCAACTACGAAGCCACGATCGTCGCGCTCGCGAGCTCCGGGCCCGCATCGACGCCCGTGACGACGACGTTCCACGTCGGCTAGCGGCACTCTCGCCGAACTGTGCGGGGCGGCGGTGACTAGCGGCGGCGAGCGGCCGGCGCGAGGCTCGGATTGTCGAAGCCGCCGTCGGCAGGGTTGAGCGTCACGCCGGGCGGCACGATCTCGTCGATCCGATCGAGGATCGCGGTGTCGAGTGAGAGCTCCGCCGCGGGCAGCTGGGATTCCAGATGTTCGAGCGTGCGCGGGCCGATGATCGCCGAGGTGACGGCAGGATGGCGCAGCACCCAGGCAATCGCCAGCTCGATCAAGGACAAGCCCGCCTCATCCGCAAGCGCGCCGAGCGCGTCGGCGGCCTCCAGCTTGCGCTGGTTGACGGCGCTCGAGATGTCGTAGCGGTCCGGCAGTCGCACGCTGCGCCTGGATTGCGGCACCGCGCCACTCTTGCGGTACCCGCCGGCGAGCCAGCCGCCGGCCAGCGGGCTCCACGGGATCACGCCGATGCCATGCCGCTCACAGGTCGGAAGCACGTCCGCCTCAATCCCGCGCACGAGCATCGAGTACGGCGGCTGCTCGGTCTTGAAGCGCTCGAGGCAACGGTCGCGTGCCACCCACTGGGCTTCGACAATTTGGGAGGCGGGGAACGTAGAAGAGCCGAAATAGCGGATCTTTCCGGCGCGGACGAGATCCGTCAGTGCCGAGAGGGTCTCCCCTACATCGGTGTTCGCATCCGGACGATGCACCTGGTAGAGGTCGATCCAGTCAGTCTGCAGGCGCCGCAAGGAGTTCTCGACCTCGCGCACGATCCAGCGCCGCGAGTTGCCGCGCTCGTTTGGATCCTCGCCCATCGGCGCGTGAAACTTGGTCGCCAACACCACGTTCGCGCGCCGGGCACCGGCAAGAGCCTTGCCGACGATCTCCTCCGACTCGCCCTGCGAGTACATATCGGCGGTGTCGATGAAGTTGATCCCGCCGTCGAGCGCTCGGTGGATGATCCTGATCGAGTCATCGTGGTCCGTGTTCCCCCACGCGCCGAACATCATCGCGCCGAGACACAGCTCGCTTACCTTGACGCCAGTCCGCCCCAGATCTCGCAGCTCCATCGCTCAAACCTAGCGCACGGCTAACGGCGGCCGAGCACGGCCCCGAGACCTCGCCGCTCGAAGGCGTGCCCGCTCGAGCGCATTGCACCGCGGCTGTCGATTTTCGGCGTGTCCGTTCGTCTAGCCATGCAAACCACAACGAGGGGAGCGCCAACCGGATGTCCACATATCTCACCCCAGTTGCCAAGCCACGGGGCCTCATGCTGAAGCTCGGCTACGCCTACACCCGGCGGCAGTTCGGCCAGGTGCCGGGACCGCTGAGCGTCTTCTGCGCCCGCATGCCAGCCGCCTTCGCGAGGTTCTACATGAAGGCCGGCAAGCTCGAGAAGAAGCTGAAGCTGGCGCCTGAGACGGCGGTGCTGATCCGCGAGCGAGTGGCGAGCACGAACGCGTGCGGATTCTGCATCGACGCCAACAGGTGGTCGGCAATCAACAAGTCGGGCGTGGATGCCGCCAAGCTCGACGCTGTCGGCGAGTATGAGAACAGCCCGCTGTTCAACGATTCCGAGCGCGCGGCGCTCGTGTTCGCGACCCAGCTGACCGCGGACCGGCACGTCGACTCCGACACGTTTGGGGAGCTCGCCCGCCACTACTCGGAGCGCGAGATCTGCGACATCGTCTTCGTCGTCGCCAGCGAGCACCTCTACAACATCAACAACATCGGTCTGAACATCGGGTCTGCTGGCATGTGCGAGGCCAGCCCCGCTAACTGACTGGCGCTCGACTTCGCGCCTCGTCGCTCGTCCTACCACGACCACAAGGAAGGGACCATGACCACCAAGACCAGCGCCGCGAAGAGCGGGACGTCCGCCGGATTCACGGCCGAGGAGCGCGCCGCGATGAAGGAGCGCAGCCGAGAGCTGAAGAGCGCGCGCACGGGCAAGGCAGACGGAGAGAGCGAGGTGCTCGCGAAGATCGCCGAGATGCCGGATGGCGACCGCGTGATGGCCGAACGGATCCATGCAATCGTCAAGGCAACCGCGCCGGCGCTGTCGCCGAGGACCTGGTACGGGATGCCCGCCTACGCCAAAGACGGCAAGGTCGTCTGTTTCTTCAAGAGCGCACACAAGTTCAAGACGCGCTACGCGACGCTCGGCTTCAGCGACGCAGCCAAGCTCGACGACGGCGCCATGTGGCCGACCGACTTCGCGTTGACGAAGCTGACCGCCGCCGACGAGCGCCGGATCAGCGCGCTGGTCACGCAAGCCGTGAGCTGAGTCGGCCAGGCCTCGATTGCGGGTCGGCCGCATTACCGATCAACCAAGATCCACTATGAAAGGACACGCATGAAGTACATGGTGCTGATCAACCAGGATTGCGCCAGCCGCGAGTGGCGGTCGCGTCCGGCGGCGGAGCAAGCAAGCATCCAGGCCGCCTGGGGAGAGTTCGTCAAGGCGCCCGGCGTCACGCCGGGGCTCTACCTGGAGCCGCCTGAGAGCGCGACCACCGTGCGGATCGTTGACGGCGAGACGCTGATTACGGATGGCCCCTACGTCGAGACGAAGGAGGCGCTCGACGGCTTCTGCATGCTCGAGGCGGACGACCTCGACGCCGCGATCGAGATCGCCAAGACGGTGCCGTCGCTCCGCGCCGGAGGCTGCGTCGAGATTCGCCCGGTGGTGGATTGGTCGCAAACCTAGACGCAGCCCTCGAGCGGGCCTTCCGCGATGATTGGGGCCGCGTCCTGGCTACCCTGATCGGCCTGCTGCGCGACTTCGACCGCGCCGAGGAGGCCGCTCAGGAGGCGTTCGCGGTCGCCGCAAAGCGGTGGGCCTCCGACGGCATCCCCGATAACCCGAGCGCCTGGCTGATCACAACTGCCCGGCGCCGCGCGATCGACGGCATCCGCCGCGAGCGGACCCTTGCCGCGAAGACACGCGAGCTCGAGGTGGAGGAGCTGACGCAAGTGGACGAACGAGATCTGCGACCAACCGACGGGGAGACCGAGTTTCCCGACGAGCGGCTCGAGCTGATCTTCACCTGCTGCCATCCGGCACTGGCGCTCGAGGCGCAGGTCGCATTGACCCTGCGCACGCTGGGCGGACTCACGACCACCGAGATCGCAAGTGCATTCCTGATCGCCGAGCCGACGATGGCGCAGCGGCTCGTCCGTGCAAAGAACAAGATCAAGACCGCCGGGATCCCGTTCCGCGTCCCGGACGCGGCGCAGCTGCCCGACCGCCTCGCGGCGGTGCTGGCCGTCGTCTACCTGATCTTCAACACCGGTTACTCGACTCCGCCCGCGCGCGGCGCCCTCAGTGGTGAGGCAATCCGGCTCGGCACCGCACTTGCCGAGCTGATGCCCGACGAGGCCGAGGCCCACGGCCTTCTCGCGCTGATGCTGCTCAACGACTCGCGACGCTCGGCGCGCGTCCGCGACGGCGAGCTGGTGCTGCTCGCCGACCAGGACCGGTCGCTGTGGGACCGCGAGCAGATCGCACGCGGCAGGGACGAGCTCGACCGGGCCGTGGCCGTGCACGGCCATGGCCGCTACGTCGTTCAGGCGGCGATCGCCTCGCTGCACCTCGAGCAAGACCGCGACTGGCCCCAGATCGCCGCGCTCTACGGACAGCTCGTAGCGCTCGACCGCTCGCCGGTGGTCGCGCTCAACCGGGCGATCGCAGTTGGCGAGGCCGACGGTGCGGCAGCCGGGCTAGAGCTCCTCGACAAGCTCGAGCTACCCAACTACCGCTACATGCACTCTGCCCGCGGCGAGTTGCTGCGCCGGCTCGGTCGGCTGGCCGAGGCCCGCGAGGAGTACAGACAGGCCGCCGCCCTCAGCGACGACGACGCCGAGCGGCGGCTGTTCGAGCGGCGCCTGGCAGAGATCTGAGGGCGGGCACTACCGGATCGGCGACCGCGATGCCGGCGCGGCAGCGGGCTTGACTGACACCGAGCCCGTCAATCCGACGAGCCCGCCGGCTAAGCGCCCGGCCGCGGCGGGAGCTTGGGTTTGGCCGGCCGACCGGGCGGCAGGCTCGACGAGGCACGGATCGTGACGTCGCCCGCTCCGGCGCTCACGTTGATCCGCCGCGGGGAGCTCGGGTCGGTTCGCAGGCCCTGGTCAGACACGGTGCCGGCGCCCGAGCTCGCGCTGACGTCGTAGGTGACGTTCGGGACGGTGAGCGTGATGTCTCCGGCGCCCGAGCTCGCCTCGAGATAGCGCGGTGGCGTTGTCAGTCGCGCGGTGATGTCGCCGGCGCCGCTGTCGAGGTGAACCGTTGGGGCGCTGATCCCGAACGCGTTCACGTCGCCCTCCCCGGACTCCAAGCTGAACGGTGCGGTGCTCGTCAGACCGGTCGCGGTGATGTCCCCAGCACTCGAGCGCACATGCACGCTAACGCCCGACGGCACGGCGATCGTGTAGTCGACCGAGCAGTAGATCGACATCAGGATGTTGCAGTGTCCGGTCAGGCTGAGCAGGCCCGAGCCGCTGAGCGCAGAGTCGCGTCGCGGCGTCTCGAGGTCCTCGCTCACGCGCTCGACGATCCTCAGCCGGGTACCGGCAGGCGCGCTCTTCAGTCGTACGTCGCCATCGCCCGAGTTGACGGTCAGCGAGTGCACGCCGGCGTAGGTGCTGAGCACCGTGAAGGTGTGGCGCGCCATGAGGTTGAGCAGCGTGATTGCGCCCCAGGCAATGAACGCCGCGGCGAACAGGGCTGCGATCAGTTTCATGATCAGGCGCACGCCAGCGTTCGTGGGGGCCGGCGTCGGCGCTGCGATGGCTGTGCTCATTGCGAGGGTCACACTCCCAAGTACGTCAGGACCGCCAGAACGCGGCGGTGCTGCTGGTCGGTTGGCGGCAGGCCGAGCTTCATGAAGACGTTGCGGACGTGCTTCTCGACGGCCCCCGGCGTGACGACGAGGCGCTCTGCGATCGCGGTGTTCGTGTGGCCCTCGGCCATCAGCCCGAGAACCTCATGCTCGCGCGGCGTGAGTTCGCCGAGCACGTCGTTTCGCCGCCGGCGGCTGAGAAGCTGGGAGATGACCTCCGCGTCGATTGCGGTCCCTCCGGCCGCGACGCGACGCGCCGCGGACATGAACTCGGCGACGTCGGCCACGCGGTCCTTTAGGAGGTAGCCGACGCCGCGGCTGCCGCCACTCAGCAGGTCGGTGGCGTAGCGCTCCTCTACGTACTGGCTGAGGATCAGGATCGCGACATCCGGCTGGCGACGGCGCAGCTGCACCGCCGCGCGAATGCCCTCGTCCGTCTGTGTCGGGGGCATCCGCACGTCGATGATCGCGAGGTCGGGCTGCGTGTCCGCGGCTGCCTCGAGGAGCGCCTCGGCGTCACAGACCGTCGCGAGCACCTCGTGGCCCTCGTCCTTGAGCAGCGCGGCGATCCCCTCGCGCAGCAGCGCCAGGTCCTCGGCGATCACGACGCGCATGGCAGCTCCACGCGGATCGTCGTTGGACCACCTTGCGGGCTCGTGATCGAGACCGTCCCGTCGAGTGCCTCGACGCGCTGGGCGAGTCCTTCGAGCCCCGACCCAGGGACGCGGGCGGCACCGCCGGCGCCATCGTCACGCACCTCGATTTGAACGTGCGAGTCGTCGCCGCGGATCTCGACCGCAACGCTCTGGGCCCGGGCGTGCTTGGCGACGTTCGTCAGCGACTCGGCGACCACGTAGTAGGCAGCGGTCTCAACGGCGGTCGGCGGACGCGCCGCGAGACGGATCGAGACATCGACGGGGACCGGGCAGCGCTCGGCGAGACCAGAGACGGCCGCATCGAGCCCGCGGTCGGTGAGCACCGAAGGATGGATGCCGCGCACGAGGTCGCGCAGCTCGCTCATCGCCTTCTTTGACTCCTCGTGCGCGCGACCCAACAGCTCGTTCGCGGCCTCCGGATCGGTGTGCATCCGGGCGCGCGCACGGTCGAGCTCCATCGCGATGTAGGCAAGGCGATGCTGCGCCCCGTCGTGCAGGTCGCGCTCCAGGCGGCGCAGCTGCGCGTCCGCCGACTCGACCACACCCGCGCGCGTCTCCTCGAGCGCCCGAACGCGCGCCGCAAGCACCGCGCGCTCGTTGGGAGCGAGCAGGCCGGATGCGAGCGAGGCGCAGGCCAGCGCCAGGCCGCGCGTCGCGACGAGACTTATCGCGGCGAGAACGAGACCACCCAGCGCCAGGCCGACGAGTGCAAGTGAGCTCAGACCGGCGAGCCAGGAGCCGGCGGGAGCCGCCGTCGCCACCGCGGGTGAGGCGAGCGCGGCGAGCGCCGCCGCCCACAGGGCGAGAACGACGCCGCCCGCGAAGATACCGACCGGGCCGAGCAAGAGCATGTACCCAAGCTCCTTCCACGTCGCCCGATCGCTCAGCCTCGCGCGCCAGCGGCGAAGCCACGAAGTGCCGCTCGCCGGGCGGGGCAACCGCGCGATAGGCGCGCCGAGGACCATCGCCGCGCGCTCACGCTCCGTGTTCGCGCCCCAGTGAACCACGATCAAGGTGAGCGCAAGCAGCGGAATGCCGACGATCACGATCGACGTCGCGACCCCGACCGAAAGGGCGATCGCCAATGCCAGGCACCAGCTGAACCCGAGCGGCGCGCCGGCGGTCACGTAGAGGAACTCGGACGCGGCGCGGCGGGCCGGCTTCCAGGAAGGGCTTGCGTTCACGACAGCAACGGTAGGCGATGCCGAAACACGCGGCCAGCATGCTCGCCAGCGGCTCGGCGGTGGGGCGAGCCCTACCCCGCGCGGCCTTGCGCGAAGCGAGATACGGGTAGCCCCACCGGCGCTTCGGTGGGCCGCCCCAGCTCCGTCCCTCCCGCTGGTCGGCTGGTCGCACGCTGCCACCGCTGACACGGTGTTGAGCAGGTAACGATCACCCGAGGAGGTCCACCGCTGTGAAGAGACTAGGTCCAGCCGTTTGCGCTCGAGCAGGTAGCGCCTGGCGTTGCCCGTTGGCGATCGATCGCCGGATCGCCGCGAGGAATCGGGTGAGACCGTGGGAGCGGTAGTCATCGCCGAGTCGCTGACCAAGCGCTTCGGCAGCGTGCTGGCAGTCGAGGATCTGTCGTTCGCACTCACAGCGGGCACGATCACGGGGTTCCTCGGCCCAAACGGCGCCGGCAAGACGACGACGCTGCGTATGCTGCTCGGCTTATCAAGCCCTGACAGCGGGCGCGCGCTCGTCTTCGACCGTCCATACGCCAAGCTCGAGCGGCCCGCACTGCGTATCGGCGCGGTCCTGGAGGCGACCGACTTCCACCCCGGTCGTTCCGGACGCGATCACCTGCGAATGCTCGGCCGCGCGGTCGAGCTGCCGGACTCGCGCGCCGACGAGGTTCTGGCGTTGGTCGAGCTCGCGGGCGCCGCACGCCGACGCGTGAAGGGCTACTCGCTCGGGATGCGCCAGCGCCTCGGCCTGGCGGCCGCGCTGCTCGGCGATCCCGAGCTCCTCGTGCTCGATGAGCCGGCAAACGGGCTCGACCCCGAAGGCGTGCGTTGGCTGCGCGACTTCCTGCGCTCGTTCGCCTCCGAGGGACGGACGGTGCTGATCTCGAGCCACGTCCTCGCCGAGGTCGCTCAGACCGTCGACCAGGTCCTGATCATCAACCGCGGGCGACTCGTGATCGAGTCCGCACTAGCCGAGCTAACCGCCCGCATCGAGGTACGCGTGCGCTCCGCGCACCCCGACGACCTGGCTGCGGTACTGGCACGCGAAGGCCTCGACGCCACTCGAAACGGCGATGACACCCTCCTCGTCGCCGGCGCCACGAGCGAGCGCGTCGGTGAGATCGCGTTCGCCGCCGGGATCGCCGTGCACGAACTGATCGGCGAGGCCTCCTCGCTCGAGGACAGCTTCCTCCAGTTGACCGCGGGGCCCACGCAGTGATCGCGCAAATCAGAGCCGAGCTACTCAAGGTCCGCTCGACCCGAACCACAATCGGCGTCGTCCTCGGAATGCTCGGGCTGATCCTTCTGTTCAGCCTGCTCGCAGGGCTCGTTGCCCGCCCAGGCGAGCTAACCGGCCGGGCAAGTCAGCTCCAACTCCTCAACATCGGCAACCTCGCCGGCGCCTTCTCAGCCATCGCCGGGCTACTGCTGGTGACCAGCGAATACCGGCATGGCACGATCCGCCCGACCGTCCTATTCACGCCGGCGCGCCCACGCATGCTCGCCGCCAAACTCCTCGCCGCCGCACTCACGGGCGCCGCATTCGGCGTCGCCGGCGAAGGACTCGGCTGGGCGATCGGCTACACGATCCTGAAGAGCCGCGGCATCCCGTTCGCACTGACCAGCAACGACATCGAGCTGCTCGGAATCGGCGCGATCGCCGGTGTCGCAACCTGGGCGACGATCGGCGCAGCGCTCGGCGCGATCGTCCGCAACCAGGTGGCCGGCATCATCGCGCTGCTCGTCTGGGGCTTCGTCATCGACAACCTGCTCCACGAGTACGTCCCCTCGATCGGCCGCTTCACACCGGCCCGCGCCGAAAACGCGCTGAGCAACATGCGCACGGCACATCTCCTATCCCCGGCCGTCGGCGGCCTCGTCCTCCTCGCCTGGATCGCCCTGCTCGCGATGATCGCCCTGCCGCTGACGGCCAAACGCGACATCGCCTGACGACGCCCGAAACCGAGGCCACGCTGCGGCCACCGTGATTTGCCGCGGCCAGCTTTCCGAAGCCGACGCCCGGATTCGAACCGGGGGGCCCTTGCGATCGCGACCATTTCACAAAGAAACGGACAGACTCTAAAGCGCCCCCTCAGCGCGAGTTGCAGGCGCCCGGGCTGCTCACAGCGGGTTCTACGGACGGCCGCGGTGCTAATCCGAGACGGGTTCCAGCACCCACCGTGCGAAGTCGGCAGGACCCACGTTGCTACCGCACAGGATCGTGGTAACGCGCCGCCCCGCAAACCGCTCAGGTTCCTCGAGGACGGCCGCGACGCCAAGCGCTGCGGACGGCTCGACGACCAGTCCCGCGTGCTCATAGACCAGCCGCATGCCGGCCTTGATCGACTCCTCGCGAACGAGCACCACGTCGTCAAGCACGACGAGCAGGTCATCCAACACCTCTGGAATCGGACAGCGCCCTGCGACACCGTCAGCGATCGTCTCGATGCGGTCCGTCTCGACCACCGTTGCCTGTCGCCACGACAGCGCCATAGCAGGCGCACCGCAGGGCTGGACTCCGATCACCTCCACGTGTTCGGCGAGGGAGCGAACGGCGTAACCGATGCCGCTTGCCATCGCTCCGCCGCCGACAGCCACTAGCACGATGTCGAGCCCCGGATCGTCTCTAATGAGCTCAAGGCCAATCGTGGCGGCGCCCTCGCAGGTCGCCAAATCCAGGCTGTCCTCGAGGAGGTAGGCGCCGTCCATCGCAGCGATCTCGCGCGCCACCAGGCGGGCGTCTTCGATGTCCTCGCCATCAAGCTGCAGATCCGCGCCGAAGGCCGATATCTGGCGCAGCTTGAGCGGGTTGGCAGTTCTCGCAGCCACGACGGTGACCTCCATGCCGCGACGCCGCCCGCTGTAGGCCAAAGCCTGCCCGAGATTGCCGGCGCTCGCGCACACCATGCGTGCTGCCCCCTGCTCACGCGCCATGGCCGCCGCCGTCTCGGTGCCGCGCCCCTTAAAGCTCCGGACCGGATTGAGCGTCTCGACCTTCAGTGTCACCAAGCACCCGAGCGCCCGGCCGAGCGGAGCGCACAAAAGGGCCGGCGTATCGAGGAACAACGGATCGATCTCGCCGACCGCAGCACGGACACGATCAAGCCGGAGCCGAACGCGGTCGAGGCCAATCACGACCCGCAGCATGCCACCCCCGCGCTGGCCACGCTGAACAAAGCAGCGCGACCGCTCCGCTTGCCAAAAAGCAGTCACCGCCGAGGTGGGCCCTCTCGACTGCCTCGCGCGACGAGCGGTCTCCGGAAGGCCGCCTGGGCGAGGAGCGAGTCTTTGGACCTATCCGTGCTCGCTCCCCGCGTGTGGCCGCTAGCTGCCGGTCGCCAAACTGCCCCGCGACTGACGCGCAGCACCGGCGGTCTATTGCACGGCCCGAAACGAGATCCCGTCCAGCGAAATCGTCGGCGTGCTCTCGGTCTGGGACTCGAGGATGACACCGCCGTCGTAGCCGCCAGCCACGTTCGGGCCATCGATGATCAGCTCGCCCGTGTCCACGTCGACGGTGTCGCCGTGGCTGTCTGTGGTTGTGCAGTTGCAGACGACCGGGAACTCCAGCACGATCCCGCTCGGCGGTCTGTAGCCCGCGGGCAACTGAAAGATCGGCACCAACCTCGATCCGCTGTCCACGTGCCCCTGCAGGTGGACGATGCCTTCGCGATCCTTGTAGAAGCCTACGCTGGCGACATTACCCCCGAGGTCCTGCCACGAGTTCTGGAACGCCGGCTGACCGGGAGCGCCGACGAGCTGAAACGCCTGCGGTGTCGCAAGCGTCGGGTTCGGATAGTTGCCGGTGAGGTCACCGCCGGCACTGCCACTCGGCGCGGCACTCCCCGCCGTGGTCGCGCTCGTAGCGTTTATCGCGTTAGTTGCGTTCAGCACCGTTAGCGTCGGTGCCTGCTTCTCGATCTGGCTATCAGCGATCGACGTCACCTGCTTCTTCTGCTTGCTGTTGAGACCGAGCTCCTTGGAAATGAACGCGACCGGCCCGCGCGCGAGCGCCGTACCACTGCCCGCAACAACCAATGCCACGGTTGCGACCACGAGCGCCGGCGACGGGCACCGTCCATGAAAACGCTGCATGCGAATCCTCCCTACTGCGATAGTTGGCAACGGCGGGTCAACCGTCTCGCACGACTTCGCGCTTGACCAGCCCCCATTGGTGTCGTTCGCGCCATTGTCCGGGGAGCTGGAGCACGACTGGAGTTTGGCCCGCGCCGGTGAGGCACTCCAGGAGATCGAGCCCCTTCAATGATCGGCCTAACCCCGGATATCACCGCCATAGCCGCTGTTCGCCATGGCGTCCTTCGTCTCACGTTCGCGGACGGGCTGAGCGGCGAGATCGACGTGCTCGAACGCATCCACGGGCCCTTGTTCGCGCAGGCGCGCACAACCGCGGGGTTCGCGCTGGCAGCTGTAGACGCCGAGACCGGCACAGTCATTTGGCCCGGTGGCGCAGACTTAGCCCCCGACACGCTGTACGAGCGAATTCGCACCGGCGTCTGGCCGGACCAGCACGTCGCAGCCTGACCGCTGACCTCGCGCTCGCTCCC
Source organism: Solirubrobacteraceae bacterium (assembly GCA_050010595.1). Taxonomy (GTDB): domain Bacteria; phylum Actinomycetota; class Thermoleophilia; order Solirubrobacterales; family Solirubrobacteraceae; genus Palsa-513. The sequence goes on along the minus strand of JBEKKS010000013.1, from coordinate 48,690 downwards.
ACGCAAGCAACAACGCTCCACAGCGCCCATGGTCCAAACTTCTATGGAATGACGTTCCAACGATTAGGGAGATGCTCCGTCCTGCAAAGGAACCAACCCGGTGTTGTGCTGCGGTTCCAGGCGAAGCCCGGCAAGGGCGAGGAGCTGTTTCAGCTATGCACCGCCCTGCACTTCACGGGCGACCCGGACGGCCCCGTCGACTGGGTGCTCAGCCGTGACAACGGAAACCCGGACGTCATGTGGGCGTTCGAGTTCTACCGCGACGACACATCGTTCGACCGGCACTACTCGAACCAGGTTCTAGACGAGCCGCACCGGCGCGTCCTGGACCTCCTCGCCGATGATGACGGCCTTGACGCGTCGATGCGCGTCGACGTCCACATCGTCTCCTCCAGCTGAAGCAAGGACTTCGCCACACGCGCACTCTCGCCACCCGTCCGCTCGCGCGCGCCCCATCGGCTGAGCAACTCGACCTGTCGATATTGCCGCTGCCAGCGCAACGTCGATCGAACACGTCCCCAAGCCGACGCCCGGATTCGAACCGGGGACCCCTTCATTACGAGAGCCTCATTTGCAGGGCTTTTGCGGTCTATCACGTGGTTTCACGGGCTCTCAAGTGTCCTCAAATCACCTCATATTTGCGGAGCTCGGGACATATTTCGGGACAGGCGGAGCGGTCCTGGCAACATCAAACGCACGGGCTGCGGCCGGTCCGCAGATGTGAGTAGCGATCATCGAGGTCGCTTCCCCGGATCGGCGACGGGAAGACAAGAGTCGGCCAGGCCCTCTGTGCCGAGCTAGTCGACGACGTGAGCGGAGTGGGGAGCGCCAGTGAAAGGACAGTCCGTCAGGACCGGCCGCAGGCCGCCCACGCAGACCGTGTCACTCCCAGCCACCGGTGCGCTCGATTTGCCCTGCCACCTGCTCGCACCACACCCGGTACTCGGCGAAAAACGCCCGAAACTGCTCTTCGTCGTTGACGTCCGGTCCCCACAGGTCATCCGGTTCTGTCAGCCGATGATCGATGCCCGTCTCGATGGGCAGACCGGCAGCGGTCCACGCAGCGGTGCCGCCCTTGAGGGCGAGCACCGGTGCCGAGGTCAACTCTTGCAGCTCGCTGACGGCGAGGCCTGCTAGCTCACCGGTCGGCGAGGTGATGACGTAGCGGACGGCCTCGGGCAGCACCGGGCGCTCCTCGGTCAGCCGTGCGCGAATCGCGAACCACGCTTCAGGTATGTGCCCGGCGGTGTAGGTGCGACTGTCTGCCACGTCGACCACCACCGTCTCGCCGGCGTCGAGGCCGTCGCGCAGTGCCTGCAGGTCAGTCGTCAGGACGCCTTCCGGGGCAGGGATCGGCTCCATTGGTTCATCGCCGGAGATGAGCGGCTCGGTCGCGAGCAGGTCCGGTGCTACATACACCTCGCCCGCACCCTGACGTCGGAGCCACAGCGCGGTGAAGCGCGACCGCGTGGCGTCGGGGTCGTCGATAAGAACGATGCGGGCGCCGCGCACCGCCACGTGGGCGTCAAGTTCCTGCGCAAGTTGCCCACCGGCAACCCAGTGACTGTCCGCGACGTGACCGCCCTCGTATTCCTCGCGAGTGCGCACGTCGAACAGATACAACGTGCGCCGCTGGCGCTCGGCGCGGAGGCGAGCCACCGTGGACGCGTCGGCGGTCTCTACTCCGGCGGTGGCGGCAACTCGCTCGGCCGCGGCAGCGGCCCATTCTCGAGCATCTGGGCTGGGTGGACCGGGGAGCTCGATCGGTCCGTCCTCCAGCGCGAGGCCGGCGAAGCGCCAGCCATTGGTGCCATCCTCGAGCCAGGCGACCGGATTGGGGAGGCCGGCGTCGATTAGGGAGTGCGCGCCGACCAGTCCGCGAGTGCGGCCGGCGCAGGTTACGACGACCAATGTCTCAGGCGAGGGCGTGAGGTCGCGGACCCGGTGAACCAGTTCGGGGCCGGGGCACGCAATGGAGCCTGGGATCCGCTGATCCTCGATCTCGAGAACGGTACGCGTATCGACGACGACGAGATCTTCGCCTGACTGTCGCCGGCGGTCGAGCTCAAGTGCGTCGATGGCCGGGATCGATGGGATCCCCCAGGTGGTTTCACCGACGGCTTTGCTGCGGACATGCACCCCGGTGAACACGCCCAGCCCGGCGGCCTCCCATGTACGAGCGTTGCCCGCGAGGAGGATCGCCTGATCGTAGCCTCGCGCGCGCAGGACATCGATGGCACGTTCGCCGCGGTTGCCGGAGCCGCCGTCGGTCACGATCACCCTGACGCTGTGCCGGGGCAGCAGGCGCTCGAGGTCCCGCTCGAGCGTGCTCAACGGCACCGACGCCGCGTGCAATAGGTGACCGTCAGCGAAGTCGCGCTCGTCGCGCACATCGAGCACGGCGAGCTCACCGCCGTCGGCGAGCAGGCCAACCAGTGCTTCGGGTGCGATCGTCGGGCGACCACGCCGCTCGACGACGATGACTCCGTCGGCAGTGTCTGTCGTCGTGGGACCTGCTGGGTGGCTCATAGTCTCTGCCCTCGCTTGATGTGGTAGTTCGGTGGCTGTTCTGCTTGCGTGCGTCGCTGGCTACTGCTGTCGGGTCAGATCAGGGAGCTCTTCGGCGGAGGCGTCTCGTTCAGGACGAATCGACCGATGTGTCGATACTTCCAGCGGACCGGGTCGTGCAAGGTGTGCGTCCGCGCGTTGCGCCAGAAGCGATCCAGTCGATGTTCCGTGATCGTTCCCTCGATGCCTGCGAGCTCGAGGATTTCGTTTGTCGTGCGGATCACGGTCTTCGACGCGTGTGACTTGAGCGCCGCGACATCGATCGAAAGCTCAGCAGTGGTGCGGTCGGTGAGCCCTTCGGCGAGCGCGGCGTCCAACCGCCTGGCGGTATCGCGCAGCGCAGCCTCAGCGACGAAGATGTCACTGGCGAGGTCACCGACCTGCTCGGCGATGCTCACCTCGTCGGCACCGGAGGCCTCGCCTCCACCGTGCGTTGCGGCGATGGTGCGTTGGATGAAGTCGCGCGCGCCATTGAGGGCGCCTCGGGCGGTGCCGATGTCGATTGCTGTGTGGAGGAGCTGGTCGAACGATCCTCGCACCGTGGGGCCGTCGAGCGATCGCCATTCGGGGATGACGTGACTCAGCGGGATCTTCACACGGTTCAGGGTGACGGGGGCAACAGTTCCGGCTCGCTGTCCGAAGGACCACGGCTCCGTGGTGATCGACAGCCCTGGCGCGTCGTTGGGGACGATGCCGATCGTCACGCGTCCGGAATCGTCCTCAACTACCGCGCCGATCCAGTCGGCGGCGAGCGCTCCATTTCCGTGATACCCGTCAGCGCTGACAAGCGCATGGTCTGCTGCGAGCACGACGCTGCCCAGTGGGGGCTTGTGGCCACAGGTGCCACCGAGACGCACGCCATCGAGAACCTCAGGGAGCACGCGACCGCGCAGGTCTTCATGCCCAAGCCGGACGACGGCGTCGACGAGGACGAAGTGGGAGACAAGCGAGGCCGCGACGGCAGCGTCGGCGGCAGCAATGATGCGAAAGACCTCTACGACGGTGGCCCGGCTTAAGCCGGGACCGCCATATTTGGCGGGGACAGCCAGCGCGAGTAGCCCGCTCTGTGCGATCGCCCGCGAGGCGTCGGCCGCCAAGGACGGGTCACGGTCCCGCTCGAGCGCGGTGGCGCGCAGCTCGGCAGCCACGGCCTCCGCTTGCTGGATCACTTGCTGATCTGACCTGAAACCCCCAGGTTTGGCCTCTACATCGATGGTGGCGGTCATTGCGCTCCTCGTGTGGTTGGGTTGACGACTGCTTGGTGGCTGGCGGGCCTTAGATTCGTCGCGCCCGACGGGGCGCTGAGCGATCTCAGAAGTAGCCCATCTCGGGCGGCGCCGTGCCGTTGATCTCGTAGTCGCCGATAACGCGCGCCTTGTAGATGGTCGGGTTGTGCGAGGCGAGCGTTCTGACGTTTCGCCAATGACGGTCGAGATTTGTGCGCTGGCTTGTAGCTGACGCACCGCCGACGTCGAACAGCTTGGTCGCTGACTGTTGCGCGAGCTCATCGGCGATGACCTTCGCGCGTGAGATCGCGAGCGAGGCATCGATCGCGATCGCTAGGTGCTCGGGGTCCTCGACGCCAAGAGCGGTCGCCTGCCCGAGTCTTCTGGCCGCATCGAGCACGAGAGTCTCCGCCGCGTAGGCGTTGGCGGACAACTGCCCGATCACCAGTTGCAGGAGTGGATCGCTCGTCGGCTGACTCGCGGATGCGTGGTAGTAGGTCCTTTTCCGCGCCCTCACCATCTGCGCTGCGTCGCTGACGACCGCACGACTGATACCTGCGACGACCGCCGTCAACCAGAGCTGCGAGAGGCCGCCACGGTAGTTGGTGGCGGTCTGCTCGAAATGGTTCGGCCCGAGTACGACCTCCGCCTCGTGCACGCGCACGCCGTGCAGCCGAGTCGTGCCCGAGCCGGTAAGACGCTGACCGAATCCATCCCAGTCGTCTTCGTGGATGATTCCTGTCCTGTCGGCCGGCACGGTGGCACTGGCGATGCGCCCGTCGTCGGTCACCGCTGCGATGACTAGGATGTCCGCGTAGAGCGCACCGGTGCTGTAGTGCTTCTCTCCGTGCAGCTCATAGCCACCTTCGACTCGGTGCAGGGTCGTGGAGAACTCCGGGGCGCCGGCGACCTTTGACGTCGGCTCGGTGGCTAGACCGCTGAGGATCTTGCCGTTGACTACGTCGGCGAGTATCCGATCCCGGCGTGTGGAGGCGGGTTCCTGGATGAGGAACTCGACGAGCACGTAGTGGTTTCGGAGAATGTGCGCGACGTTCGGGTCTGCCTGACCGAGGGCGATGGCAAGCGACAGGAGTTGTTCCATCGTGCCCGCGCTACCGCCAAGCTCGCGCGGTACCCGCAACGCGCCAAGTCTCGACTGGCGAATCAGCTCGATCGAGTCATGCGGGGCGTGGCGGCGTTGCTCGTTCTCTGACGCATGAACGGCAAGTTCCGCGAGCAGTAGCTCGAGGTCGAGCTTGTCGATGCCGGGGACCGCGGAGTCGCCGTTCCGCCGGCGCGGTAGCAGTTCGGTCATGACCGATGATCCGCGGGGTAGGCGAGGCCGAAGCTGTCGCGGAGCGTATTGCCCGGATACTCGGATCGGAACAGCCCCCGCTTTCGCAGGATAGGCACGACGTGGTCGACAAACTCGCTGAGCCCGTCCGGCACCGTCGTGAAGTTGAGGACGAAACCGTCCGCTGCCCGCGCCTCAAACCACGTCTGGATGTTGTCGGCGATCTGCTCTGGCGCGCCGACGATCTGGCGATGTCCGGTGACGTTGCGCACGACCAGTTCGCGAAACGTTGGATTGCCCTCGCGCGCTCGGTCCCAGGCAGCTTTGAGAAAGCCACGTGAGAGGGTGTAGGAGTCCTGGTCGATCGTCGGGCCGTCGGGGAGGTGGGCGTCAAGGCGCACCCCGGCTGGGTCCAGGCCGAGCATTTCGGCGACGCGGATCAGCTCATGGTCAAAGTTAAGGAGGTCGTTGAGGGCGTCGAACTTTTGATTTGCTTCCTCCTCGGTGCCGCCGACGATGGCGTAGAGACCCGGCAGGTACTTGATGGACTCCGGATCCCGACCGTAGGACGCGGCTCGCGCTTTGACGTCCGCACACGCGCTGCGAGCTTGTTCAATGTCCGTTGCCGCGGTGAAGACGACGTCCGCGTACCGAGCGGACAGATCCACGCCCTCCGGCGAGGCACCGGCTTGCACTAGGACGGGCCGGCCCTGTGGAGTCCTCGGCAGGCTGAGCGGCCCGTGCACTGTGAAGTGCTCTCCGGCGTGATTGACGGGGTGTATGCCGTCCGCGAGCGCGAAGGTACCCGTCGCTTGGTCCGCTGCGAGCGCATCGTCGTCCCAGCTCGACCAGAGCTTCAGAACGACATCGACAAACTCCGCGGCGCGTCGGTACCGCGCCGCAGGTGTCGGGAACGATTCGGCGTCCAGCCCAAAGCTCGCCGCGGCGAATGGCGCAAGCGAGGTAACGATGTTCCAAGCAGCGCGCCCCCCGCTGATGTGGTCGACGGCAGCAAAGCGTCGAGCCACATTGAACGGCTCATTGAACGTGGTTGAGGCGGTGCCGATGAAGCCGACGTGCGTGGTCACCGCGGCCATTGCGGTCATTGCGATGGTGGGCTCGATTGCCATCCAGGGTCGCGTCGGAGGCAGCTCAGCCAAGCCAATGCCATCGGGTATCAGAATCGCGTCGAACGTTCCTCGTTCGGCGACCCTCCCGAGCTCCTGAAAGTGCTCGAGGGTCAGGAACGCTCGCGGGTCGCTCACCGCTCGCCAGCCCGCTGGGTGGCGGCCGCCGTCGTTGATGTTGACGCTGAGGTGCAACTCGCGGCTTCGCACGGCTCTACGCTGCGACGCTCGCCGATGTGTGCCCGGCGCTGCGCTGCGGTTGGGCGCCGCGGTTTCAGTAGTGGACGACACCGCGCTGCCCTCCGCCGACGGGTATGGCGTCGCCGGTGATGGCAACGCTCAGTGGAGACGACAAGAATGCGATCACGTTCGCGACCTCGGCGCTCGTGACGATGCGACCGATCGACGCTCGTTCCGCGAGGCGCCGTTCGAGCTCCGCTCGGTCGATGCCTTCTAGCTGAGCATGGCTCGTGAGAGCGGCGTCGACTCGCTCGGTCAGCGTTGCGCCCGGGTGTACGACGGTCGCGTTGATGCCATACGGACCCAGCTCATCGGCCAAGTTCTTTGTTAGGGCCGCCACACCGACGTTGCGTACCGTGCCGACGATGGAATGGGTTTGGCGTGCGCCAAGGCCGCTGACGTTGATGATGCGTCCCCAGCGCTGCGCGATGAGGTGCGGTGCGACGGCTCGTGCGGTGCGGAGGTAACCGACGACCTTTGTGTTTACGTCGCTCCAGAAGTCCTCGTCAGTGGTGTCCGCGAGCAGCTTCCGCTCCAGCGGGAGCCTCGTGCCGACGCCGGCCGATGCGGCGGCGTTGACAAGGATGTCAACGCCGCCCAGCTGTTGCACAGTCTGATCGACGAGCGCCCGCACTGAGGCGTCATTCGTGGTGTCAACGGCAATCGGAAGCACTCGCCCGCCGCCGTTAGCGATCGACTTTGCGGCCGCGGCGAGATCCTCAGCCGTTCGCGCAGCGATCACCACATCGGCACCCTCAGCCGCGAGCCGACCGGCGGCGGCCAAACCGATGCCGCGGCTCGCGCCCGTCACGATCGCGCGCTTTCCTTCGAGCTGAAGGTCCATTACACGTCTCCCATATGTGTTGCGTTGATCTTGGTCGCCTGACGCGAAACCTCCGCATTGATCGCCGTCATGGCGCGCGCGTCGGGCGTCATCAGATGTGCCCGTTCTGGGGCGGCGGGGTGCCATTCAGAATCCAGTTGCCGATGTGGTGATGCGTCCACTTGCTCGGCGCATGCAGCGTGTGGGTTCGCGTGTTGCGCCAGTGGCGATCGAGATCGTGCTCGTCGAGGACTCCACGGCTGCCGGTAACGTCGAACAGCGCCGAGCCAATCTCGAGAGCTACCGCGCCGCCAAACGCCTTCGCCTCGGCGACCGCGACGCGGGCGGAAGTGAAGCCGTCATGCGATTGCCCCGCGTCGGCCTGATCGACTTGCGCTGCGGCTTCACGCAGCAGCGCCTCCGCGGCGTGTAAATGCGAGGCGAGCTCACCAATGCGAGCCGTTACATACGGATCCTGGGATGCGCTGGCGACATCAGCGTCGATCCATGGTCGCGCCTTTGTGCGTGCAAAGTCGACGGCGTCCTCGAAGGCACCGCGGGCGATCCCAACTTCGATTGCCGCGTGGATGGTTTGACCCAATAGCGGCAGGGGCTGGTCGGCGCTAAGCGTTAGCGCCGCCACATGATCGGCGGCGACAACGACATCAGTGAAGCGCGTGGTGCCGCTGCCGGTGCCGCGCTGGCCCATGCCCGTCCAATCGTCGAGGACCTCGACGCCTGGGGCGTCACGCCGAACCAGCGCGACCAGTTGAGCGTCGTCGCCGTTCCGGCCGGTGGCCAAGATCCAGGTCGAGCTGAAGACGCCCGTCGAATAGAATTTAAGGCCATTGAAGACATACGAGCCGTCGCTCTGGAGTTCGAGCGTCGAGGTGTTTGCCAAAGCGTCCCGCCCTCGTTGCTCAGCTGTCGCAGTTGACAGATGTGCCCCGTCACGGACGTCGGCGCAGACGCGGGCAATGGTCGCCGTTGTAAACCCAAACGTCGGCATCGCATGCAACGCGGCGAAATGGTTCTGGCCGATCTGCGCCACGCTGGGATCAGCGCTGGCTAGCGCTCTGCACACCTCGATTACCGTGGAACTCGGCAGACCCGGGCCGCCAAACGTCTGTGGGACTGACACAGCGAATAACCCTGCATCCGTGACGACCTTGATCTCGTCAGTCGGAAGCAGCCGTGTCTGGTCCCTGATCGCCGCGGTGCCGCGCAGGCTATTGGCGACACGGTCAGCGACAGCGACAGCCGAGGCCGTGTCGACAAGCGGCGGTACGCCGGCACGACGGCGCCTGTTGTCGCGCGAGACGTGAACTGGTGTTGCGCTCATCGCCACCGCGTTGCCAGTAATGCGGCAGTCGAGATCGCGCGCCGACGGGTTGTCGCCGCGTGGTCGAGTCCGCCGCAACGCACGCCAGACCAGGTCATCCTGTCTCCTGCGCTCCTGCCACGCTGAGGCGAGGTTCAGCGTGGTCGCTCTCTAACGACGGCACGCCGAGCTCACTGAGCAAAGCGCGACGGATCCGCTCGAAGTCTGCGTTCGCGCGTGATCGGGGCTTGGGCAGATCGACCGATAGATCCAGCGTCTTCCTTCCTTCCTTCAACACGACCGTCCGATCCGCGAGCAGGATCGCTTCGTCTACGTCGTGCGTGACCAGCAGCACCGCCGGGTTGTGTCGCTCACACAGTTCCGTGACGAGGCTTTGCATCCGTAAGCGGGTGAGAGCATCAAGCGAGGCGAACGGCTCGTCCAACAGCAGCAGCCGCGGCTCGCGCACGAGCGCCCTGGCCAAGGCAACGCGCTGCGCCTCCCCACCGGACAGCGTCAGCGGCCACGCGTTTGCGTGGCTCACGAGGCCGACCTCCTCGAGCGCCCACTCGGCCGCGGCGCGTGTCGCTTGCGCTCTTGGCTGACCGACGACGACGTTACGCCAGACTCGCATTGACGGGATCAAGCGCGGCTCCTGGAAGACCACCGATCGCGCACGCGGCACACGCACCACGCCGTCGTCAACACGCTCAAGCTCGGTGAGGATCTTGAGCAACGTGGTCTTGCCGCTGCCGGAGACGCCGAGTAGCGCGACGAACTCACCCTGAGCGATATTCAGATCAAAGCGGTCGAGGACGCGGCGCTCGCCAAACGACTTGGTTGCCTCCGCGACTGTCACGGCGATGTCGTGGCGTGAAGCAGCCATCACTTACGAACTCCGCTCGGGCGCCAGGGCAGCAGGACTGCCTCTAGGACCCGGACGATCGCGTCGATCAGCAAGCCCAAGACGCCATAGACGATTACCAACGCCACGATGACGTTGTTGTTCAGCGCGGTCTGGGCGACCGAAACGAGGTACCCGAGGCCGGAATTGGCGTTGATCTCTTCAGCGGCGATCAAGGCCAGAATCGAGACGCCCATCGAATAGCGCAAGCCGACGAGAACGCCGGGCAGCGCGTTGGGCAGGATCACGGTGCGCGCCAGCTTGCGGCCGCGTAGCCCAAAGACACGGGCCGCCTCGATGAGCTTCGGATCGATTGAGCGCACGGCCGCATAGGTATTGATGTACGCGGGAAAGACGCAGGCGAAGGCAATCAAGACGACCTTCGCGGTTTCCCCAATCCCGAACCAGACGATAAGAAGAGGGATAATCGCCAGGAACGGAATCATCCGAAACATTTGCATCGTCGAGTCGAAGATCTCCTCGCCTAGACGGCTCGCCCCGTTGAGAAGGCCAAAGCCTGCGCCGACGGCGAAGCCGAACAACAGACCCAACGCAGCTCTGCGTAGCGATATACCGAGCGCCGCCTGTAGCTGGCCTGTGGCGATCAGCTGGTGGAACTGGGCGACGACGGTCGCCGGCGACGGAAGCGTCTCCTCCGAGATGACCTTGGTCGCCGACCCGATCTCCCACACAACGAGCAACGCGAGCGGTAGCACGATTCGCAGAAGCCCACGGCCACGTCGGCGCAGATAAGGCAACGAGACGTCGCGTCGTGCCGCAGAGCGGCTCAGATCCTGAAACTCAGCCTCGGAAGCGAGCACTTCAAGAGAGGCGCCTGCGTTCACGACGGGTTGTGTGTGTCGGGTGTCATCAGAATGGTTCTCCAGTCGAAGCCAGCACGGTCGCGGTGAGCGCCATCCGCGCCTGGCGTATGCCAGATCGCGGACACGCGCTCACCATTCCGTGTGCTTGTCGTAACTGCTGGTGGTCGTCGAGGCGCTACGCCTTCGGCTTTGACGTCCCCTTTGCCTTGGAGGTCACCTTCGGCTTGGGCGCTCCCTGCGGCACGCCGTACTTCTTCTCAGCCGCTATGACCTCGGAGTTGAAGGCCGTGTCAAATAGCGGCGCGACGTTGATGCCGGTGTCGATCGTCCCGGCCGTGTGAAGCGCGTTGGCTGCTGTTTGCTCCTCGGTGACGATGGACTTCGTGATCGGCACGAGGTAGCCCTCGCCGGCGACAGCGATTGCGGTCGAATACTGCGCCGGTACGTCCGCAGCCGTCTCTTGGATCGTCGCATCCTGAGAGATGTGCTTCGAGTACCAGACCCAGAACTCGGTGAGGCGTCCCATGAAGTCCTTCAACGCCGCCGCCTTAGCGGGATTGGCCAGTGAGGCCGAGTTGGCTATCACGGCACCCAACGCTGGGACGCCGACCTGCTTCGATGTGCTAATCACTCGGGCCGCGCCACTGTCGATCAGTGGCAGGAACGACGTCGCCGGACCGGCAAAGACCTGGCCGTTCCCACTCTGGAACGTCGAGACGAGATCTGCAGCCGGGACGATGATTGGCGTGACGTCAGCTGGCGTGAGATGCTCGTAGGTGAGATCGAAGAGATACTCCTCCTCGGTGTCACCGCCGACGTCGTAGACGAATGACTTGCCCTTGATCTGCGACAGCTTGGTGATGCCGGATGCAGTTGTCGCGATCGTCTCAATGTCGGGATGGACCGTGGGATAGACACCAATTACCTTGATTGGCGCGTCCGCCGCAGTCCAAGGCGTACCGCTCGCATCTGCGAGCTCAACGCCGGCGTCGCCGAGATTGATTCCGGCGTCTAGGGCACCCGACTGGACGGCGGCCAGCACCGGCGAGGGCGACGGGAACACGGACCACGAAATCTTGTACGGCGCGCCGTCGAGTACTCCCGATGCTTCGATCTGCTGCTCCTCGGTGGCAAAGATCGCGCCGAGGTTCAGCGTCACACCACTCAGATTGATGTGTTTGCTCGTCGCTACAGCGTTTGCGGACTGCGCCGCGGCGAGCGAGATGGAGGCCACAGCAACGCCCAATCCAGCCAGAAGCCTGCGGAATGCGGCAGGTCTCGACGGGAGCCTGCTCGCCATGGCGCGAGCACGGATGGTTATCAAGAGGATTCCTTTCTTGCCTTTGGTAGCGGAGGTGGGCGTGCCCATCACCGAGTTGCGCAGCTGCTCGGCTCTGTCACGGCGCACCTGCGGAGGGAGCTCGCGGCCCCAGGCACGCAGCGCGGTATCGCCCATCCAGATAAACACGAGTTTGTTCATCGCCTTTGTTTAGAATCTGCCATGGGCCGCACGATAGCAAAGAGCGGAATGCATCCGTCCGTACGGACGACAATCGTCCGTATTGACGGCTATAGTCCCGTCCGGATGTCAGCACGAACAACCGCGGCGACCGTCGCGCAATCCGCTGCCGTCGAGGTCGCTCAGCCCATTCGAGAACGTGCCGACTCGCGACGCAAGCGCCTCCGGCTCATAGAGGCGGCCCGGATCGCCGTCGCCGAACACGGCCTTGACGTATCGGCAGCCGACATAGCCGCGAGGGCCGAGGTCGGAGTAGGCACGCTCTACCGCCGCTTTGGGTCCAAGCAGGCGCTAATCGTTGACGTCGTAGTCGACTCGTTCAACGAAGTGCAGGCGGAACTAGATGCAGCGCTCACCGACGAGGACCCAGGACGTGCCTTCGCGGCGTGCATGAACGCGCTCACCCACTCGCTCGTCATCAACCGCGGCCTGTCCGAGATCGTGAGACCGGAGGTCAAGCTTGTCGAGCCGATACTGACGCCGCTGACACGGCTTCGCAACGCCTGCGAAGCTCTCACGCTCCGCGCACAACAGCACGACGTAATCCGCGCCGATGTTACGTGGCGCGACATCTTGATGTTCTGTTACTCGGCAGCCATCGCCGTGCCATTCGTCGGTTTGGTCGCCGATGACCAGCAGTGGCAACGAACCGTGGCGGTCCTAATGGACGGCCTCCGCTCACCCAGAGCCACGCCACTGCCCGGCGAGCCACCGAAGGATTTGGTCGAGCCCACAGCCGTGGATGCACCGGCCGCTGATCCGCGCGAAGGGCAACTCCTGCGCACGCCCTGAGAGCGCCGATGGTCACGACGAGCCTCGGCAACGAGAGACGAGTGTGATGTCGGCTAACACGGAGATCGCGCATCGTGCCGGCAAACGTCGTCGCGGCATGTCGCGGCAAACGCTGGCGATCGTTGGAGGCGGCGCGAGCGGCACGCTGACGGCGGCACACCTGCTGCGGCTCGCACACGGGACCTGGCGAGTTGTGCTCATCGATCGGTCTAGCCACGGCCCTGGAATCGCGTATGCGACTCGCGATCACCAGCACCTGCTCAACGTACCGGCAGGTCTAATGAGTGCGTTCGATGACGACGCAAATCACCTGGTGCGTTGGTGTCGCGAACGGGGTCGAGCCACGGGCGAACACGAGTACCTACCGAGACAGCTTTACGGTGCTTACCTGCGCAACTTGCTGGTCGAGCCCGCAGACGGCGGCGACGTCGAGCTAGTGCAAGACGAAGTCGTTGGGCTAAACGACGCGGTCAGTCACGGGCACATGGTGGTCGCTCTGCGGAGCGGACGATGTATCCCTGCTGACGCCGTTGTGGTAGCCATCGGCAACCCTCTACCCGCACGGCTGGCCGCCGTACGGGCCGGCCGTCGAGTCATCAACGATCCGTGGAATCCGGAGTCGCTAGACCGGATCCGCGGTGCCGGGCACGTTGTCGTGGTTGGCACTGGCCTGACAGCGGTCGACATCGCCCAGACAGCTACCATCGGCGGGACGACCGTCTTCGCGATCTCGCGGCACGGTGAATTGCCGCGTGTCCACAAAGCCGCGGGGCGCCCGACGCCAACGCCACCGCTGGTACTAGGCACCGACGTCGTCGACCTCGCTGGTGTCCTGCAGGCCGTCGGCGGCGCGTTGCTTGCCAACCCGTCAGAGTGGCGCGGAGTCGTTGACTCTTTGCGGCCGCTCACTCCAAACCTGTGGCAGGCACTCAGCCTCGATGATCGCCGGACGTTCCTGCGCGAGTTCAAGTGGCTGTGGGACCTCCATCGTCATCGCCTCGCACCCCCAGTCGGCGCTCAGATCGAGAACCTACGATCGCTTGGCCGCTTGCAGGTCGCGAGCGCAAGGATTGTCGCCGCGCGATCCACGCCATCGAACGTGGCGGTCTGCATCGAGCAAGATGGGGAGCAACGGGAGCTGACGGCCGATTGGCTGATCAACGCGACCGGGCCTGCAGGCAACATCGCGAATGTGCCCGATCTGTTCATCGGTCAATTATTGGCTAGCGGACTGGCGCGACCAGACGAGCTCGGTATCGGCTTTGCCTGCGCGCGCAACGGAGCTCTGCTCGGCGCTGGAAGCGCTGATCACAGGCGCCTATTCACACTCGGGCCGCCACGTCGGGGCGAACTACTGGAGAGTAACGCGATCCCGGAGATCCGCGCGCAGGCTGCACACATCGCCGAGACGCTCGTCGCAGACCTTGAGACCCGCACGCCGGGACGGGCCGCCCAGGCACTCGCCGGCTAGCCACGCAGGTGGTGTTCGAGCGGCCGGCTAGACCAAGGAACGGGGGTGGCCAAGCGACCAGCCGCAAACCCGCGCCGCCGGCAGTCCAACGCGGCGTAGGTAGGCGATCGCCATCCGTTCAGCCGGGCTCGGGGTCGCGCCCGATTACATGGTCACCGTCGCGAGCGAGGATGCCGCCGCTCAAGAACATGTCGTAGACCCCAAGCCGACGCCCGGATTCGAACCGGGGACCCCTTCATTACGAGTGAAGTGCTCTACCAGCTGAGCTACGTCGGCGCTCGCTTAGGCGCGGTCATCGTAACGGCCAGCCGCGAGGATCGGCCGGCAGCGTCGGCGCTCATCCGTCGGTCCGGTACCACGGCAGCGCGAGCCGCTCGACGATGCTGACCGCGGCGAAAAGCACGATCCCGATCGCCGCGAGCACGACGATCGCCGCGAACTCTGGCGCCGTCGCGACTCCGCCCTGGCTGTTGTACTCGAGGATCAGGTAGCCGAGGCCCGACGAGGAGCCCACCCACTCGGCGAACACCGCGCCGATCACCGACAGCACGCCGGCGACGCGCAGACCCGAGAAGAGGTACGGCAGCGCCGCAGGAGCACGCGCGAGGCGCAGCTGCGCCGTCCGTCCGGCGCCGAGCGTCGCGAGCGCCTCGAGCAGCGCCGGGTCGCTTGCGCGCAGGCCGTCGATCGCGTTGACGGCGATCGGGAAGAAGCTGACGAGCGCGATCACGACGACCTTCGAGCCGATCCCGAAGCCGGTCCAGACGACGACGAGCGCGGACGGGTAGACCGCGCGCTCCGCCAGGCGCGACAAGCTCACCGCGAGCGCGATCGCAGCGCCGAAGGCGATCGCGACGCCGTAGCCGAGCAGCACCTCCGACAGCGTTGTCCAGCCGCCCGCGGCGAGCGTCGAGCGGTTGTCGAGGAGCGCCCGAGCGACCTCGAGCGGCGAGGGCAGGACTGCCTCGCTGATTCCCGAGACCGCGACGTACAGCTGCCAGGCCCCGAGCACGACGAGCGCGAAGGCGAGCGGCGGCAAGAGCGCGCGCCAGCGCAGCGACCGCCGCGCGCGCGGCTCGAGACGTCCCGAGAGCACGATCGTGGAGGTCATGGGGCGGTCGGCACGGGTCGCGGCGTCCGCTCTTCACGAAGTAGGCCCCTGATGTGCTGGCAGTGCGCGACGAAGGCCGCCGAGCCGAGTAGCGCCGTTAGGCGCGGGCGCGCGAGCGACACCTCGACGACCTCGCGCACGCGTCCCGGGCGCACCGACATGACGAGGACGCGATCGGCGAGGAAGACCGCCTCCTCGACGTCGTGGGTGACGACGAGCACGGTCCGCCGCTGCGCCTCCCAGACCTCGAGCAGCCACTCGCGCAGCTCTTCGCGTGTGAGCGCGTCGAGCGCCGCGAACGGCTCGTCCAGCAGCAACAGCTCGCTGCCGGCGAGGAACGTGCGCAGCAGGGCGGCACGCTGGCGCATCCCGCCGGACAGCTCGCGCGGCCAGTGGCGCCCGAACCCGGCCAGGCCGAAGCGCTCGAGCTCACCGGCGGCCTGCTGGCGTGCTTGTCCCCGCCGCACGCCGGCGAGCTCGAGTCCGAGGGTCACGTTGTCGAGCGTCCTGCGCCACGGCAGGAGCGAGTCGCCCTGCGGCATGTAGACGGCGCGGGCGTCGCGCACAAGCTCGCCTGTGTCGGGCGCGATCAGGCCCGCGAGGATCCGCAGCAGCGTGGTCTTGCCGCAGCCGCTCGGGCCGACGAGCGCGACGAGCTCCCCCGGCGCGAGCTCGAGCGACACATCGGCGAGCGCGACCGTCTCGCCGAAGCGCTTTGCGAGCGAGCGCGCCGCGATCACGGCAGGAAAGCGTCTGTGCCGAAGCGCTGCGGGCTGACCGCGTGGGCAATCAGGTGGTTGCGCAAGAGCCACGCCGACAGCGCCGCGAGCTTCGCCGGCACGAGCGTGCCGTACGGGACGCCGCCGGCGTCGTAGATCGAGAGGTACTCGTCCAGCGAGGCGCGGGCCAGGCGCGGACTGATCGCGGGGTTCGCGGCCAAGAGGTCCTCGAGGCTGCGCGCCGGATCGCGCAGCGTGTCCTCGTAGCCGCGCACGGTCGCGGCGACGAACGCGCGGACGAGCGCAGGGTCGCTGCGGACGAGCTTGCGCGTCGTGAACGCGACGAGCCCCGGGTAGTCGGGCCCGCCCCACTGGTTGAGCTTGAAGTCGGTGACAGGGTGCCCGGTCAGCGCGACCGTCACGCCGTCATCCGGCCAGTAGCCGGTGAACGCCGCGACCTTGCCCGTCGCCAGGTCGGTGTCGCCGTTGAAGCCGATCGTCACTACATGCACCTTCGAGGGGTCGCCGCCCGCAGCCCGCACGACGGTGTCGAGCGCCGCGCTGTCAGATGGCACTCCGGTGATCCCGACCGTCTTGCCGGCGAGCCCGGCCGGCGAGCGCAGGTGCTCACTGCGCAGCGCGATCACCGCGCCGAGCGGCTGCTGCACGACAGCCATGATCGCCTCGGCATCGTGCCCGGCAGCGATCTGTTGGGCGACGTCGATCCCGTCAGCGAGCGCGAAGTCGATCTTGCCGGCGTCGATCAGCGCCAGCGGATCCGAGGTCGAGCCCGGCGGGATCACGGTCAGGTCGATCCCGGCGTGCCGGTAGTAGCCCGCCGCGAGCGCCCTGTAGATCCCGGCGTGCACCGCGTTCGGGACGAAGTCGAGCATCAGCGTCGCCTTGACCGGATGCTTCGCTGTAGGGACCGCGGTCGAAAGCGACGCGCCGCAGCCCGACAGGCAAGCGGCAGCTAGACACGCGGCACTGAGAGCCGATCGGAGACGCACCGCGACGCATGATCACCTACAACACCTTGCGGCGCGCCCCCGACGCTCGCTTGCTGCAGGCGGCTAGGCCGTCTCTTGGTGGTAAACCTCGAACGTGGTCTCTTGCGGCGGGGCGGTGAAACCGCCCTCGATTCCAGCGGACATCTTCGGCATCAGGATGCCGTCACGGAAGCGCTCCCAGCTCTCCTTGGATTCGTGAACCGCGACGATCTGCCAGCCCTCGGACGTCGGGCCTGCGATGTGGGAGATCTGCCCTTCTGGCAGCCCCTGCGGAGGATGAACGGCGGCGAGCGAGGCGTCGTACTGGTCCTCCGTGCCGCCGGCGAAGTGATGCATAACTGCGTAGGCCATTGCCTGTCCCCTCTGTCGCTCTCGGGCGCTGACGCCCAGGCTTGGACGTCAATGACAACCGTACCCTCACCGAGCACGCCGGTGTGAGATGCGGCGAGGGTCGCGCGTCTACTTGGTGGCCAGACCGACCGGGCAGGACACGCCGGTCCCGCCATGCCCGCAGTAGCCGGCAGGGTTCTTCGCGAGGTACTGCTGGTGGTAGTCCTCGGCGTAGTAGAACGGGCCCGCGGGCGCGATCTCGGTGACGATCTTGCCGTGGCCGGCGGCTGTCAGCTCGGCCTGGTAGAGGTCGCGGGAGCGCTCGGCGGCCTCGCGCTGAGCGTCGTCGCTGTAGTAGATCGCGGAGCGGTACTGGGTGCCGACATCGGCGCCCTGGCGCATCATCTGGGTCGGATCATGGCCCTCCCAGAAGGTGCGCAGCATGTCCTCGAAGGTCACCTCTGCCGGGTTCCAGACGACGAGCACCACCTCGGCGTGGCCGGTCGAGCCGGAACAGACCTCCTCGTAGGTCGGGTTGGGCGTGTAGCCGCCCGCGTAGCCGGCAGCCGTGACATAGACGCCCGGGATCTCCCAGAAGCCCTTCTCGGCGCCCCAGAAGCAGCCCATGCCGAACAGCACCTGCGGGAACCCGTCTGGAAATGGCGGATGCAGCGGGGTGCGAAGGATGAAGTGGCGCTCGGCGGTCGGGACCGGCTCGGTGCGACCTGGCAGCGCGCGCCCGGAGGCCACCATCCGCGTCTTGTCCTTCAGCAATCCTCCGAGAAAGCTCACGTAGAAAAGGATACGGACCGCAGCTGGCCGCGACCAAGTCGATGCAGAATCCGCATCTCTTGCGAGGGCGTTAGACGCCGCGCGGCGACCGCCTCGTCAAGCAGCGGCCGCGCCAGGCCGGGCGCGGCGCGTGCGATCGTGGCGCGGATCTGGCTGCGCAAGCGCTGTGCGGCAGCGCCGAGCGAGCTGCGCGGCGGCGCCGGCGCGCCGACGATCTCGTGCAGCAGCTCGGCGCGTTCCGCGGCGGTGATCGTGCCGGCCGCGAGCGCGCGGTCGAGGATCGGGCAGGCGATCTCCGGGCTGCGTGCGGCAATCAGCTCGAGCGCGCGCTCGAGCGCCGCCTGCGCATCCGGGCGCAGCGCGGCCGGCTCAGCCTCGGGGGCGGCGGTGCCGTGCATGGCGAAGACAGCGACCCTCTTTGGCTGTGCGACGGGCATGGCGCTCCTTTCGAATTGTCGAGCGGGAGTCTCGCCGGCCACTGTGTGCCGCGGCTGAGCCGGCGGTAAGGGTTAGCTAAGAACGCTTGGACCGGGCGAGCGGAGCGAGCGTTGAGACGGCCCTGCTCATGAAACCGCCGTGGCTCGAAGAAATCGCTCACGCTGGTACCTACGGTAACGCGGCGATCCGGTAGGCGAGCGACTCGAGCGTCAACTCCTCGGTCGCGTTGAGCGCGAGTGCCTCGCGTGCCGAGTCGACGAGTGCGATCGCGCGCTGCAGGCGCACCGGCGACTGCTCGACGGCGAGCTGCTCGAGCGCGGGACGGGAGTCGGTCGCGTGGATGAGCTCGCCCGCGCCGTGCGCGATCGCCGCTGCGTCGCGATAGACGAGGCCCGCTGTCGCGAGACCGAGATCGAGCGTCTCCTGGGAGCTTCGGCGTGCCATGCGCTTCGCCGCATCGTTGTGCTCGCGCTCTGCGCGGGCGCGCTCGGCGCGCGGCAGCAGCTCGCGCTCCTGCGCGTGGCGTGCAGCGAGCGCCGCGCTCGCGCTTTGGCCGGCCTGCTGCGATAGCTCGAGCAGCGCGCTCCAGGGTCGCTGTGCGAGCTCGTCGCGCAGCGCTGCAGTCGCATAGCGCTCGGCTGCCGTGCGCAGCGCCGGACCGTCGCCGAGCGCAAGCGCAGCGGCGCGCTCGCCGTCGCCGAGCGCGAGGCGCGCGCAGGCCTGCGCCTGCTCGCCGGCGACACCTTGCTCACGCAGTGCCGCGGCGAGCTGTGCGACGCTCGGCGCCTCGAAGCGAACGAGCAGGCAGCGCGAGGCGACGGTCTCGAGCACGTCGGCGGGCCGCGCCGTCAGCAGGATCAGGTGCACGAACGCGGGTGGCTCTTCGAGCGTCTTGAGCAGGCGGTTGGCGGTCGCGTCGCCAAGCGTCTCGGCGTGCTCGATCACGAACACGCGCCGGCGCGCCTCGAACGGGGTGCGCGCCGCTGCGGCGACGACCGGCTCGTCGATGTCGGCGACGAGCATCTCGGCGGCGCCGCTCGGAGTAACCCACGTGAGGTCGGGGTGCGTGCCGCGCATCACGCGCCCGGCGGCGCCCGCGTCGGGCGGTGAGCCGTCGGCCAGCAGCGCGGCCGCGAAGGCACGCGCGACTGTGCGCTTGCCCGCTCCTGCAGGCCCCGCGAAGAGGTAGGCGTGCGAGGCTTGCGCCGGCGGCAGGGCCGGCACGAGCAGGGCCTGCGCGTGCGGGTGGCGCTCGATCCCGGGCAGCGTGTCTCCGACCACGCTCGCAGCGTAGCCTCCAGCGCGCATGGCGCGCGGGCGGCTGATCACGATCGAGGGCATCGATGGTGCCGGCAAGTCGACGCTCGCCGCGGCGCTCGCGGCGGCGCTGCGCGAGCAGGGCGCCGACGTGCTTGCGCTGCGCGAGCCGGGCGGCGTGCCGCTCGCCGAGCGCGTGCGCGCGCTCGTCATGGATCCTGCGCAGCGCGTCGACCCGCGCGCGGAGGCGCTGCTCTACGCGGCGGCGCGCGCCCAGCTCGTTGCCGAGCAGCTCGAGCCGGCACTGGCTGCGGGCCGCTGGGTGCTGCTCGACCGCTTCGTCGATTCCTCGCTCGCCTACCAAGGGGCGGGGCGCGAGCTGGGCCTTCCCGAGATCGCGGCGCTCAATGCGTTCGCGACCGGCGGTCTGCGCGCGGACCGGACGTTGCTGCTCGTGATCGATCCGGCGACCGGCCGCGCGCGGCGCGGCGAGCGCACGCCCGACCGTCTCGAGGCCTCAGACGACGCGTTCTTCGCGCGTGTCGACGCCGGCTATCGCGCGCTCGCGCAGGCCGAGCCGCAGCGCGTGCGCGTGCTCGACGCGAGCGTCTCGCCAGACGTGCTGCTCGCAGCCGCGCTGGGCCAGCTGGCCGATCTGTAGCTGGCGCCCGGGGACAGCTGTGGGTATCGTGGCCGCGATGGCAGTCTTCCTGATCGTCGTGGTTGCGCTGGTCGGACTCGCACTGCTAACGGTCGTGAGCTTACGCACGCTCGGTCTCGACCCCGAGTGGGCGCAGGACCTTCGTCACGCGCTCGGCGAGATTCGCTACCGCGCCGACGGCGTGCTCGCAGAGCTCGGCGATTTCGTGCGAATGGGCCGCTGAGCAGGGCTTCCGTGCGGGCCTGCAGAGGCTCGGCCGGCGCTCGCCGGGCGGTAGAATCTACGTAGAGCGCCAGGTCGCAATTCTGCTGTCGGTCCGTCCGATGCGAAGCGGAACATCCTCGACCCCCACACACAAAATTTTCAGGCGCCGACGACGGGCGCCAGGAGGCGCGAGACGATGGAAGCAAGCACGAAGGACACCCTTGGCCTAGCCGTCCGCCGGCTCTTCACGAGCCCCGATGTCGACCCCTTCGACACAGTCGAGTGGGAGCTTCGCGACGCGCGGATCGGCCATGGCGAGAAGGTTGCCTTCGAGCAGCGCGACGTCGAGTTCCCGGCCAGCTGGAGCCAGAACGCGACGAACATCGTCGCCCAGAAGTACTTCCGTGGGCAGCTCTCGTCGCCCGAGCGCGAGCGCTCGGTGCGGCAGATGATCGGACGCGTTGCCGGCACCATCGCCGGGTGGGGACGCGCGCGCGGCTACTTCGCCTCCGATGCCGACGCCGACGCCTTCGAGGACGAGCTGACCTACGTCCTGCTGCACCAGCTGGCGGCGTTCAACTCACCGGTCTGGTTCAACGTCGGCTTCGAAGAGAGCCCGCAGTGCAGCGCCTGCTTCATCCTCTCGGTGCAGGACACGATGGAGTCCATCCTCGAGTGGAACACCAAGGAGGGCATGATCTTCCGCGGCGGCTCGGGTTCGGGGATCAACCTCTCGAACATCCGCGGCTCGATGGAGCCGCTAGCCAAGGGCGGCACCGCCTCGGGTCCGGTCTCGTTCATGCGCGGCGCCGACTCGTGGGCCGGGACGATCAAGTCCGGCGGCAAGACGCGCCGCGCGGCGAAGATGGTCGTGCTCGACATCGATCACCCCGACATCCGCGAGTTCATCTGGTGCAAGGCCAAGGAGGAGGACAAGGCGGCCGCACTGCGCGATGCAGGCTTCGACATGTCGATCGACGGCGACGGGTTCAAGTCGATCCAGTACCAGAACGCCAACAACTCGGTTCGCTTGACTGACGAGTTCATGCACGCCGTGGAGGCCGACGGCGAGTGGCGGTTGATCGCGCGCTCGACCGGTGCGCCGGTCGGCGAGCCGATCGGCGCGCGCGAGCTGATGCGCGAGATCGCAGAGGCGGCCTGGCGCTGCGCCGATCCGGGTGTCCAGTACGACACGACGATCAACCGCTGGCACACCTGCCCGGCGTCCGGGCGGATCAACGCTTCGAACCCGTGCTCCGAGTACATGCACGTCGACGACTCGGCCTGCAACCTCGCCTCGATCAACCTGCTCAAGTTCCGCCGCGAGGACGGCAGCTTCGACGCCGGGCGCTTCGAGCACGTCGTCGACGTGGTGCTGCTCGCGCAGGAGATCGTCGTCGGACCATCGAGCTATCCAACCGAGCAGATCGGTGCCAACGCGCGCGCATTCCGCCAGCTCGGGCTCGGCTACGCCAACCTCGGCGCACTGCTGATGAGCAACGGGATGCCATACGACTCCGACGCCGGCCGTGGCGCAGCTGCAGCGATAACCGCTCTGATGACCGGGCGCGCGTACGCACAGTCGGCGCGGATCGCGGCGGCGCTGGGTCCGTACGAGCGCTACGCCGAGAACCGCGAGCCGCACAACGCGGTGATGCGGATGCATCGCGACGCTGCCTACGCGATGGCGGACGAGCAGTGCGCCGACACGGAGCTGCTCGCCGCGGCGCGCGGCGCCTGGGATGAGGCGGTCGAGCTCGGCGACGTCCACGGCTACCGCAACGCGCAGGCGAGCGTGCTCGCGCCGACCGGGACGATCTCGTTCCTGATGGACTGCGACACGACCGGCGTCGAGCCCGACTTCTCGCTCGTCAAGTTCAAGGAGCTCGTCGGCGGCGGCCAGATGACGATCGTCAACGGGACGGTGCCGCTGGCGCTGCGGACGCTGGGCTACGAAAGCGCTCAGGTCGAGCAGATCGTGGCCTATGTCAACGAGCACGGCACGATCGTCGGCGCGCCCGGTCTCCGCGACGAGCACCTGCCGGTCTTCGACGTCGCGGTCGGCGAGCGCGCGATCTCGCACATGGGCCACATCAAGATGATGGCCGCGGTCCAACCGTTCATCTCGGGTGCGATCTCGAAGACCGTGAACCTGCCGAGCTCGGCGAGCGTCGAGGACATCGCCGACGCGTACACCGAGGCATGGCGGCTCGGCGTGAAGGCGCTCGCGATCTACCGCGACGGCTCAAAGACGGCCCAGGCGCTGCGCACCGATGCGCAGGAGGACGCACAGGCGCCGGTCGACGTGCAGGCCCAAATCGATGCTGCAGTCGAGGCCGCGCTGAGCAAGGTCGGTCCGCAGCGCAAGCGGATGCCGCGTGAGCGCCAGTCGCTCACGCACAAGTTCTCGCTCGGCGGCCATGAGGGCTACATCACCGCCGGCAAGTACGAGGACGGATCGGTCGGCGAGATCTTCCTGACCGATATCGGCAAGGAAGGCTCGACGCTGCGCGGCATGATGAACGCGTTCGCGACGGCGATCTCGATCTCGCTGCAGTACGGCGTACCGCTCGAGACTCTGGTTCAGAAGTTCAGCTACATGCGCTTCGAGCCGGAAGGAATCACGAACAACCCGGAGATCCCGTTCGCGAAGTCGATGCCCGACTACATCATGCGCTGGCTGGCATCGCGCTTCCTCGACGCCGACACTCAGGAGGAGCTCGGCATCCTCACCGCCGAGGTGCGCTCCCGCAAGGCGATGCAGGACGCCGCGAGCTCGCTCTCCTCTGACACCGCGGGACCGGCGACTGCGGAGCCGCCCACGAACGGCGCCGCGAAGCCGGCGACCGCGGCCCTCACCGATACGCCGCCGGTCGTGCCGGCCAAGCTGACGGGACTCGACCTCGGGCCCGCCTGCGGCCAGTGCGGCGGCATGATGCAGCGCACCGGCTCCTGCTACACCTGCCCAAGCTGCGGCAACAACACCGGCTGCGGGTAGCGCGGAGATTCAGCCAGCTGAGACTCGGCTAGTCGCTGGCCCGCTGAATCTCTGGCCGCTGCGATAAGGGTTGTGCGCGGCCGCATGCTTGGCTGTGCTCTCGCCAGTTGTGGACGTAGGGTTTGCGCGATGCTTGCGATCGATCACAGGTCGTGACGGGACCCACCCGCGAGGGGGCCGATGGGCGCGGTCGCTCGGGTTGGAGCCCGCTGCGCTACGGCGAGTTCCGCCGCTGGTGGGTGGCGACGCTCGTCTCGAACGTCGGCAGTTGGATGCAGATCGTCGCCGCACAGTGGCTGATGATCTCGCTGACGAGCTCGGCGGTGCTCGTCGGCGCAATCGGCGCGACCAACCTGCCGGTGCTCCTGCTCGCGGTGCCCGCCGGTGTGCTCGGCGACCTGCTCGACCGCAAGCGGCTGATCATCGCCGGCCAATTGGTGATGCTCGTCGCGGCGGCAGCGCTCGGCCTGCTGGACGCGCTCGGTGCGGTCACCCCGGCGCTGCTGCTCTTCCTGCTCTGTGGGATCGGCGTCGGGCAGGGTCTGACCGGGCCGATCGCCCAGACGCTGCAACCTGAGCTCGTTCCCGCTCCGGAGCGCCCCCAAGCGATCGCTCTCGGCGCCGTCAACCAGAACCTGGCGCGAGCGATCGGCCCGGCGATCGGCGGGCTGCTGCTCGCGGCAACGAGCGCGGCAGTCGTCTTCTCGGTCAACGCGGCCTCGTTTATCGCGGTGGTGATCGCGGTCGCGCTCGTAGCGGTGCCGGCGCGGATCCTCCCGCTGCCGCGTGAGCATCTCCGCTCGGCAGCGCGAGCCGGCGGGAGATTCGTTCGCAACTCACCAGCACTCCTCGCGGTGATGGGCCGCGCGGCTGCGTTCGGCTTCTTCGCCAGCGGGATCTGGGCGCTGCTGCCGCTCGTCGCCCGTCACAGGCTCGCGCTCGGCTCGGGTGGCTACGGGCTGTTGCTCGGCTGCGTCGGGATCGGCGCTGTCGTCGGCGCGACCTTCTCGCCGATGATCCGGCGCCTGCTGTCACCGCGCGCGCTCATGGCAGCCTGCACGGCGACGGTCGCGGCGGCGGCAGTGGTGCTCGCGCGATCACACTCTGCGATGCTCGACGGCGCCGTTATGGTTCTCGCCGGCGGCGGCTGGATTCTCTCGCTCGGTCTGCTGAACTCATCCTTCCAGTCGGCGCTGCCCGCCTGGGTGAAGGCGCGCGGCATGGCCTACTACACAGTCGCCTTCCAGGGCGCTACAGGTGTCGGCGCACTTGCGCTGGGCGCGGTCGCCCAGCTGAGCTCGCTGAGCAGCGCGCTGTACGTGCTCGGTGCGGGTCTGGCCGTCGGGGGTATCGCGACCTATTTCCTGTCCCTGCCGCGGCCTGGCGAGATCGACGTCACGCCTGCCGACGTGATGGCGATCCCGCCGGCGCCTGAGGAAGCCGGCGGCGCGGTGCTCGTACTCGTGACCTACGACGTGGCGGACGGTTCACGCGACGCCTTCTTGGCCCGCGCGACCGAGCTCGAACACATGCGGGGGCGCACGGGAGCGTTCGAATGGCGTCTCTTTGCCGACGCTGCGCACGCCGGGCGCTATCTCGAGACATATCTCGTCGGCTCATGGGAAGAGCACGAGCGCCAGCACGCGCGCGCCACCACCCATGACGCGGCGCTGCTTGCCGCACTCGACAAAACGCTTGCGACGGGCACGCAGCGCACCGCACACCACTATGTCGCGGCGCGCGCGCCGCGACGGCCGGCCGGTTGATCAGTCGCCGAGCGACTGCAGGTACTGAAAGACCGGGAGCTCGGCCTTGCCGACGTGGCAGGTGTCCCAGTCTGGTGCGCCGATCAGCTGGCGGCGGATCGGGTCGCCCTCAGCGGCCGCGAGCTGCTCGGACGACGGAAACTCGCGCTGGGTGACCCAGCGCGGCGAGTAGCCGTAGAAGACCACCGCGCGGGTGCGGTCGGAGAGGTTCGTGCCGCGGCCGTGCCAGACCCGCCGCTCGAAGAGCGTCACGTCGCCGGCCTTCGCGAGCACGGGAATCGCGCCGTGCGGCGTTTGGCCGGGCGTGCGCGGCAGCGGCTCGGTCCAGTGGTTGGAGCCGGGGATGACCTCCATGTTTCCGAAGCCGGGCGCGTCGCAGTCGCTCAGCCACCAGGCGAGCTTGACTGAGAGTCGCGCGCGGTAATCGAGGTCCGCGGTCTGGCGCCCACCGTCCTCATGCCAGCGCCAGGCGTTTGGCTTGTCCTCCTCCGGCGGGTGGACGTCGATGTGCGAGTGGTAGATGTGGATGTTCGGCGTCAGCGAGCCGGCGACGACCGGCAGCAAGCGCACGTCGACGCCGAGATCCATCAGCTCCGGATGCAGGTAGGTCGCGCCCAGCGCATGAACGAAACCCTGCTCGGGCTCGAAATGCTGCTCCGCGAGCTCGTCGACGATCGCACGGTAGTGCGCCACCTCCTCAGGCGAAAGCACACCCTCGATGTGCACATAGCCCGTACGGTCGAGCTCATCAAGGATCTCGCGCGTCTGCTCCGCGTCGAACGTCGGCGTCTGCGTGCTCACGTGGCTCCCATCCTCTCGCTGGAACTGGTAGGGCTGCGGCGGCGAAGCCTAGCGCGGCGGGCCGGCCCGCGCGCCTGCTAAGCCTGTTCCAGGACGTCGTCGAGAAGCCGCTCGATCTCCGCTTCGCCCAACATCGAGCGCAGCTCGGCCGCGATCTGAGCTCGGGAGAAGCCCCGCAACGCAAGATCGACGGCGCGCAGCCGTTCGTGGCGCGCGGCCCAGTGATCGGCAGCCGGCGGCTTCGCCGCGTCGACGCCCGCATCGGCAGCGCGCGCCAAGGCGCGGCTCAGCGAATCGAGCCGCTCATCGATCGTCCGCTCGATCGCGCTCACGCGCGAGACGAGCGACTCGAGCGTCTGCGTGAGATCCGACAGGCCGTGGGCTCCGTCATCGGAGGCAAGCGGCTGTGACCGGATTTCGCTCGCGGCCGAGCCTGGTCCGCGCCGCGCAGCCTCGATCACCGCCCGCGCGTCGCGCTCCGCGCTACTTAGGATCGCGGCGACCCTTGCTCCCACCTCGTCCGGCGACAGGTCGCCGGTCTCGATCGTGTTGTCTGTCATCGCAGGTCCCGTTGCCGAATCACGCGGCGGCTTCAAGCACGCGCCACAAAGCTAACTCAAGCACAGCTTGATCGAGGCGCGCACCCGGAGCGTCGATCTACGTGCTATCCAGGGCTCTAGCGCTGGGCGGGATCTGCCCGAGATGAAAGCAGCGGTCGTGCTGCCGATAGGTTGCACAGGAGACAGACCGATGGGCAAGCATCAAAAGAAAGCCAATAACGGTGGTCGCAGCCTCGCAGCGCTGGGCGACTACGCGCGGCCGGACCTGGAGGCCCAGGTCGCCGCGCTCGCCGCGCAGGTGCGCAGGCTGGGCGAACGGCTGACCCCGAACGAGGTGCCGGCGAGCCCGCCTGCGCCGGACGGCACGTCGAGCGCGAAGGGGCTGCTCAACGAACGCGTTCTCGCCGCCGCCGAGGCAGTCGCTGCCGAGATCCGCGCCGATGCGGAGCGCGAAGCCGAGCGGATTCGCTCGGGAGCACAGCTCCAGGCGGCGAGGCAAATTGAGCAGTTGCGAGCGATGGTGGCGCAACAGCGCGAAGCCGTCGCGACTCTCGTCCGGGAGGCCGAACAGCTCGAGCAGAGCGTCGCGGCGATACGAGCGCAAGCGGACACCCTCGACGCAGAGCTGCTTGCGCTCGACGAGTCGATCGGGATGCTCCAGGCCCCGCAGTAGGTCAGCTCGGGAGCGAGCGGTCAGACCGGCGCTTGTCGCGGTACATCTCAGCGTCGGCGCGACCAAGCAGAGCCTCAGGGTCGGCGTTTGGATCGCTCTCCACGACGACACCGATGCTCGCCGTAACCTCCAGCAGGCGACCGCCCGCCGTCACTGGCTGAGCTATCGCGGCGACGAGGCGACGAGCTAGCGGGGCGGCGGTCGCTTCGTCAGCGAGGTCCTCGCAGAGGACGACGAACTCGTCGCCGCCGTAGCGCGAGACGGTGTCGCCGTCACGCACCTCACGCTCCAGCCGATGCGCGACGCTGACCAGGAGCTCGTCGCCGACCTTGTGGCCGTGGTCGTCGTTGATGCGCTTGAAGCCGTCGAGGTCGATGAAGATCACGCCGACCGACGTGCCTGCGCGGACGCGGCGCGCAAGCGCGACCGACAGGCGGTCGAGCAGGAGCTCGCGGTTCGGGAGGCTCGTCAGGGGGTCGTGCAGCGCCCGGTGCTCGAGCTCGCGACGCGCGCGAAGCTCGCCACTTGCGTCGCGCAGGCAGAGCAAGTGCGCACCGGCGCTGCCGCGTAGCTCACCGATCGAGACAGCCAGTGCGCCACCGTCGACCAGCGCAAGCTCGAAGCTCTCGCGCCCGCCACCTCCGGAGATCGCGGCGCCCACGCGCCGCTCGAGCTCGCCCGGCTCGACCGCGACCCGCTGCAGCGCGGCCAGCAGTCCGTCGAGGTCGCGCTGCAAGCCGCCGGTGACGGCTTCAGGCACGAGCTCGTCGAGCTCGCGGTTCCAAAGCGAGAGCCGGCCGTCCTGCTCGATCAGCGCGATCGCGACCGGCACGTCGTCAAATACCGCCCGCAACATGCTCGCGTAGACGCGAAGCGCATCGGAGGAAGGAAGCGCGGGCGGACGGGTAGGCGACCATGCGCCCTCGCGCGATGCTCGATCTTCTGACTCGATCGGCCCGTACTGATGCGTCATATTGATCATGCGCGAGTGTACGGCGAGTGCCGCAAGCTACATGGTGAGGAATTGTCCCTGCGCCGCGAGCGCCAGCGGTCGATGCACTCGGTGCGCCAGGCGCGTAGCCTCTGCGCCGCGATGACGGGCAGCGAAGCGGAAAAGCAGGCTGCGGCACGAGCGGCAGCGGCGCTCGTCAGTGACGGGCAGCTCGTCGGCCTCGGCAGCGGCTCGACCGTCGCCTACCTGTTTCCGGCGCTCGCGCAACGAGGCGTGCGCGTCCGTTGCGTCGCCACCTCTCCGTCGAGCGAGCGCGCGGCACGCGCCGTCGGTCTCGAGGTCGAGCCGTTCGAGCACGTCCGGCGCCTTGATATCGCGATCGACGGCGCCGACCAGATCACGGCCGAGGGCTGGCTGATCAAGGGCGGCGGCGCGGCCCACACGCGCGAGAAGATCGTCGCCGCCGCGACCGATCGCTTCATCGTCATCGCCGGGCACGAGAAGCTCGTCGACGCACTGCGTCCGCCCGTCCCGCTCGAGCTGCTCGAGTTCGGCCTCGACGCGACCCTCGAGGCCCTTGCACCGACAACGTTGCGTGACGTGCCCCGCAGCCCGGACGGCGGCTTGATCGCCGACTATCACGGTCCGATCGACGACCCGGCGGAGCTCGCGGCGCGCCTGTCGGCAACACCGGGCCTTGTCGATCATGGCTTGTTCGCGCCGGCGCTGACGAGCGAGGTGCTCATCGCTCGTGGCGAGGAAATCCTCACACTGCGAATCTCGGGCTGAGACAGGCTCTGCGTAGGTCTGGGTAGGTTTACCCCCACGCGACTCGCCGATCATCCACCAGGGCGACCCCTGTTGGAGGGATGAAAATCCGCGCATCTGCAAGGGCGGCCCAGGCAGCTGGACGGCACCCGCCCGTGGAGGCAGCTCGCGCGCGTGTCCGCCCATTCCCAACCGCAGCCACTGGCCCCGTACACGCCGCAGGCGTGGAGGTCGACTCGTAGCCCAGCTGCGCCGCTCCCTGGGCTGCGCCGCACACCGGCGCTGATCGCAGGTCTCGCGGGCGTCTGCTTGGCGCTCGCAGTTTGCGGCGGCAGGCTCGAGCTCGGCGCGGCGAACCCGCCTGCGCCAATCGCACGAACCGCAGCCTCAGCCAACTCTCAGGTTCGACACAGCTCGAGTAGAGCAGCCGTCGCGACACTTCCTGCATGCAGTCCGCGCACCCCGCCCCGCCGCACCCGTCACGTGAGCTCCGCCGGCGCCTGCGCGCCCGCGCGCGGCGAGTAAGGATCCTTCGGCGCCGGGTCGGCGCGCTCACCGTCGCACTGCTGCTCACCGCGTGGGGAGCGGTTTTCGCGATCGGCCCGATGGGTCACGCGTCGACTGCGAGCGCGACCAAGGTCGCGCTCGTCTACACCCGCGGGCACAAGACCGGCAAGCGCTCAGCGAGCAAGAAGGCCAACGCCGTATCCTCGAGTGAGGGCACGAGCAGCTCCTCGTCGGCCGCCAGCACCGTCTCACCGGTCACCACCAGCCAGTCCTAGTCAGCAGATGCTCGCCGTAGACCTCGGGACCCACTTCTTCTGGATCACGAGCCGGGCCGCCGGCATCGTGGCGCTGCTGCTCTCGAGCGGGTCGGTAGCGGCCGGCCTCGCGATCAGCGGTCGCTTCGGGCGGATGCGCGGCCCAGACTTGCGCGTCACCCATGAGGCGCTTTCGCTCGCCGCGCTCGCCGCACTCGTGCTGCACGCCGCCACGCTGCTCGGTGACTCGTTCTTTCACCCCACGGTCGCCGACCTACTGATCCCGTTTCACATGAACTACAAGGAGCCCTATATGGCGATCGGGATCATCGGCGGCTGGGGAATGCTGATCTTGGGACTCTCCTACTATGCGCGCGAACGGATCGGCGTCAACCGCTGGAAAGCGCTTCATCGCCTGACCGCGGTGGCCTGGATCCTCGGCGTAATTCACACGCTCGGCGAGGGCACAGACGCCGGCCAGCTGTGGTTCCTGGCGATGACGCTGATCGTCGTGATTCCGGTGGCACTGCTGCTCGCCGCGCGGATCCTGACCACGCCCGGGAGCGCCACCGGGAACGCGCGCCGGGCCTAGCTCCTCGCGCGTGAGCGCAGCAGTGGCTTGTACGCGTCGTGGACGATCGCGCGGCTCAGGCCGCGCGGGCCGCCGAAGAGCTTGAAGACGGCGCGCAAGTGCGGCTTGTCAACGATCACGAGCGCAGCTTTGCCACTTGCGGCCTTGACGATCGCCGCAGCGACATAGTCGACGGTCATCGCCTTCTCGTAGCTGGCGCCGCCGGTCGGCCCCCAGGCGATCTCGCCGCTCAGTTGCTCGGTCTGGACGTCGCCCGGGCAGACCGCGCAGGCACGCACGCCGCTGCCTGACAGCTCGTGATGCAACACCTCGGCGAGGCCAACGAGCCCCCACTTGCTCGTGCAATAAGAGGCGTATGACGGGCCGCCGATCAGGCCCAGCTCTGAGGAGACGAGCACGATCCGCCCGTAGCCGCGCTCGCGCATCGCCGGCAGCACGGTCTGGGCCAGCCACAGAGGCGCGCCGACGTGAAGCTGCCAGCTTGCTTCGAAATCCGCCGCCTTGACGTCCTCGACGAAATCGCGATGAAGCACGCCGGCGCAACTGACGAGCACGTCGATCGGGCCGAGCGCCTGCGCGATCTCGCCGGCGGCGCGCCGGCACTCCGATCGGTCGCTCAGATCCGCGGCCACGGCATGGCTGCGTCCGCGGAGCGTGCCGGCGAGCTCCTCGAGCTGCCGGGCGTCCCTGGCTACAAGCCCGACGTTGGCCCCAAGCTCGGCAAACTGCTGCGCGCAGGCACGCCCGATACCGCGCGAGGCTCCCGTCACGAGCACCGTCTTCCCCGTGAAATCGCTCACCGCCACCTCCATTTGTTGGTTGCCGCGGCCGGGACGCTAACGGTTAGCCGGCTCCTGGCGCATCGCGCGGGTCGGCGCCGTCGAGTCGCCAGTGGCGTACGACGCCGGCCAGCCAGCGGCCATCGTTAGGAAACAGCGAGAAGCGGGTGATCGTGCGCTGGCCGCCCTCGTAGTCGCCATAGAGCAGGTCGACCGCAAGCGACTGCTCGGCAGCGTAGGCGTCATCGATACCGGCGCGCATCTCGTCGTCGGCGTCGCGCAGCGCCGCCTGCCAGAAGCCGATCCCACCCGCGGGGATGTAGAGATCGCGCTGCTGGCGGCGCAAGCTCCCGAGCGGCGGGCGATCGCTCGACGCGCTCGACCGCGGTGAGACGCGCCAGGCGTGCAGGACCGCAAGCCCCGGCCCCACGTTGCGCAGCGGGACGACGAAGTAGAAGCGACCATCCTCGAGGTCGAGCGCAGCCCCGCCGCCGGCGACCGTCACGACGTGCTGATCGCCGAAGCTGACGGTCATCGCCGGGTCGTCCTCCTGCGTCGGCGCGAGCACAGGGCGCAGGCCGACCAGCAGCGCCTGCTCGGCGATTCGCGCGCTGCGCTGCGACGCGCGCACTGCGGAGAAGGTGGCGACCGCGAGCACGAGCGTGCCGGCGGCGGTGCTCAAGTCGGCAACTGTCGTGAGATCCGACATCGGTGCCGCGAGGCTAACAGTGCGCGGCACACCGGAAAAGCTCGCCGGCTCTAGGATCCGCGCTCGTGCGCGTCGCAGTCGTTGGACATGTCGAGTGGGTCGAGTTCGCAACCGTCGAGCAGGTGCCGCGTACCGGCCAGATCGTGGAGGCGTCCGAAACCTGGGGCGAGCCGGCCGGCGGCGGTGGCGTCGCCGCCGTGCAGCTCGCCCGCTTGGCGCGTGGCGCGAGCTTCTTCACCGCCCTCGGCGACGACGAGCTCGGCTCGAGCTCACGCTCACGCCTGGCCGAGCTCGGCGTCGGCGTGCACGCCGCGACTCGCTCTGAGCCGACACGGCGGGCGTTCGTCTTCCTCGACGCGAGCGGCGAGCGCACGATCACGACGATCGGGAAGCGACTGTTTCCGCGTGGCAGCGACGCCTTGCCCTGGGGCGCGCTTGGCGAGACCGATGCCGTGTACCTGACCTCGGGTGACCCCGAGGCCGTACGTTTGGCGCGTACGGCGCGCGTTCTCGTCGTTACGCCCCGCGCCGGCAGCCCGCTCGAAACGGTTACCGCCGACGCGCTCGTCTACAGCGCCCACGACGATCGCGAGCGCGAGTGGGCGGCGGCGATGGCACCACAGCCGCGCCTCGTCGTGGCGACCGAGGGCCGTGACGGCGGCAGCTGGCGCGCCGCCGACGGCAGCGGCGGGCGCTGGGAGCCGGCGCTCCCGCCCGGGCCGCTGATCGACCAGTACGGCGCCGGGGACTGCTTTGCAGCTGGTCTCACGTTCGGGCTCGGGGCCGGCAAGCCGGTCGCGGACGCGATCGCGCTCGCCGCCCGCTGCGGGGCCTGGTGCGCGAGTGGTCACGGGCCCTACGAGAATCAGCTGCGTCAGGCCTGACCATCCGCGTGCAGGCAGAATCCGTGCAATGAGCGTTGCACGAGCAGGAGTTTCGCGCCGGCCAGTGTAGGTGCGCCTGGCAACCTGGTAGCCTGCGCCCGCACATAGAAAGCCGAGTCGCCGACCTCCAGGGGCCGGCGAGCGGGGGAACCAATAGGTCCCCTTGGCCATGGGGCGAATCGCCGCCAGTTTGGTGGCGTAGCGCACAGCGCGAGCCCGTCAGCTAACCCCGCAGGCCGATAGACGCAGAAGGAGGTTCGACGTGGCGGTAAGCCGTGATCTCGCCAGCAATGGCCTTTGGGTACAGTCGCTCGAGCGCTCGCTCGCCCGCCGCGGTCGGCCCCGCCGGGCCTCGCTCGAGCTGGGCATGCTGACGCCGCCACGCGACCTGAGCGATCCGGACAACCTCGCGGAGTCGGTGCTCTACTGGCGCACTCGCCGCGCCGCTACAAACAGCTCGTCGATCCCCGCGGCCGGCAGCGCAACGGCGCTCGCTCTGCTTGCCGCGACAACCATTCCAGCGCTGGCAGGCGGCCGCTCGGACACCGCCAAGACGGCAACCGGCGGCGCAAGCCGCGTCGGCGCCGGGTCGACGCGCTCGCACCTCGTGGCGCACGCGCCGGAGCACAAGGCGTTTGACGCGAGCGCCGTCAGCGGCCTCGGTCCTGTGCGGACCATCGCCGATGTCACGAGCGCCAATACGAGCTCAGCCTCCGTGACCTACGGCAGCATCAAAGCCGTCCAGAAGATGCTCGGCGTGAGCGCCGACGGCAAGATCGGCTCGGTCACGGCCGCAGCGATCCGCCACTTCCAGGCGAGCCACGGCCTCACGGTCAACGGCGTCGTCGACGAGACCACTTTCAACGCGATGCAGGCGGCGTACGCACAGCCGGCGCAGCCGGAAGTCGTCACGCAGGGCGGTGGGGCGAGCGCGGGCGGTCTCGCACATGTCGCGAGCGCCGCCGCGACCGCTCCAGTCGTCGCTTCGACGCCGGCGCCCGCTTCGGTTGGCGGAACAGAGGCCGCGACGCCGACCGCCGGCAGCACCACGACGACGACACAGATCGCGGCCGCGACCGCGACAGACGCGACCACCACCCCGGTCGCGACCGCCGCAGACGCAACAACGACGGGCGCAACGACCGACCCCACGACGACAGCGACCGCTCCCGTCACGACGACCGCTCCGGCCGCCACCAGCGACGCCAGCGCCACGACTGTCGGCACGCAGCCGGCGGTTACGGTGCCGGAGGGCGTCAGCGCCCTGCAGACGGCCCTGCACGTCCCGGCCGATGGGACGTTCGGCGCACAGACCAAGGCAGCTGTCGAAGCGTTCCAGTCCGCCCACGGTCTCACCCCCGACGGCGTCGTCGGCCCGCAGACTCGCGCCGCACTGGGCCTGGGCGACGGACCGACGCTCGTCGACACGCAGCCGCCGCCTCCCCCGCCGGCTACGACCACGACCAGCAACGACGCAACCACCGGCAGCACGTCCGCGGGCGGCAGCGCCACCACCGACACGAGCACGACTACGAGCACCGGCGACACGACGAGCTCGAGTGACACGACGAGCAGCCCGACGTCGAGCGATACGAGCTCGAGTGACACGACGAGCACGACAACCGCGACGAGCGGCGAACCGTCGAACGTCGCGACGGGCATCTCCGAGATGGTCGACGCGGCGGATCAGATCGCGACGCTCCCCTACATCTGGGGCGGCGGCCACGGATCATGGGTCTCACCGGGCTATGACTGCTCCGGCTCCGTTTCCTATGTGCTTCACGCCGCCGGCCTGCTGAGCGTCCCCGAGGACTCCAGCGCGCTGATGAGCTACGGGGCGGCTGGGCCGGGCCAGTACATCACGATCTACGCCTCCCCCACCCACGCCTGGATGACGATCGACGGGCGGCGCTTTGACACGGTCGCGTTGCAGGAGGACGGCTCGCGTTGGGCCAGCGGCGGCGGCGAGTTCGCCGGCTTCGTCGTCAGGCACCCGGTCGGCTACTGAGCAAGCGAAGGGGCCGCCCGCCAGGCGGCCCCTTCTTGCGCTGCGCTGCTTGACTTCTCAGCCGGCGGCCGGCACGAGCGTCGTTGCCGGGATCGGGTTGACGGTCACACCGATCGGCGCGGTCGCGGTGCCCTGGTTTGCGGGGCTACCGGGGATCGCTACGCGAACCGTCTCAGTGCCCGGCACGTAGAACTTCTCGGTCAGCGTGTACTGCGAGCTCTGCCCGACAGTGCCGCTGGCGAGGATGTGCCACTGCTCACCGCTCGCGTTGAGACGCTCGAGATAGAAGGTACGACCGGTCTCGTCGGGATTGAACGTCCCGCTGAAGGTCACCGACTGTCCCTGGCTGATCGTGGTCGGAGTCGTCTGGACCGTCATCACCACTCGCACGCCGACGAACGCAACGGCGGAGACCGCGAGGTTGGGCACGCCGCCCCTGCCCGTCGTGCCGCTGGTACCGGTCGAGCCGCTCGTGCCGGTGTCTCCGCTCGAGCCGCTCGTGCCGGTGGACCCACTCGAGCCCGTGGTGCCACTCATGCCGGTAGCTGGCGTGCCGGCGGTCGTGCGCTTGGCAAGGGGACGCGTGACGATGCCAGCGTCAGCGTCGACGCGGTAGTAGGTGTTGTAGGTCGGAAAGACCGAGAACGTGTAGGCCCCACCCACCGTGGTCATGGTCGTTGCGAGCTTGGCCCAGCTTTGACCGGCAAGGTGTGCCCACAGCGTTAGCTCCTTGCCGGAACCCTGTGCGTCAACACCGGCGATCGTGTCGCTCTGGCCTTCGTCAATCGAGTAGGCGCCGGGCACGATCGTGAGCGCCTGGTTCTGCGTCTGCTCGATCTCATATGAGAGTGACTCGGACGGACTCGCGATGTTGCGAACGTCGTTGGGAACCAGGATCCGCACGTTCGCGTCGCCGCCACTCGAGGACGGGATCACAAAGACGTGCGCGATCGAGTAGCTGCCGTTTGCGTCGAGCGTGCCGCGACCGATCGTGACCCAGTCGGCCGGACCGGCCGACGCAGCCTGGCGCTGCAGCAGGACGGGCGCGCCTGGCTTACCGGGATCGTCGCTGCCGGCGAAGGTGTAGACGTAGCCCCTGCCGGTGAAGAGCACCGAGCCGTCTGGCTCGGATTGCCCGTTAGGTCCTGTGACGTTGACAGTGACCTGCGCCGCAACCCGCTCGTTGACGACTGCGCTGACGGCGCCATCCGCAGCCACGTACCACTGGCGGTTGCTGTCAACCGATCCGTCGGCACGCTGGAACTCGTAGGCACCGCCGACGCCGGTGCGCGTCGCCTGGACAGGCACGAAGCCGAACGGGCTGCCGGTCGCGTGGTGGTAGAGGACTACGAGCTTGTTCTCGCTGTCGCGGCCGAGCAGGCGCCCGTAGACAACGACAGAGTCGCCGACCACGATCGGGTTCGGCTGCGCGTGAATCGTGATGCTGTGCGGGCCCCGGAACGGCAAGCGCGAGTGATGTGCGCCTTGTGCGTTCGCCCCCGCAGGAACCAGGCCGCCGAGCGCGAGCACGCTCGCCAAGGCGGTGGCCCGCAGATACCTCGAATGCATCGTTTTCCTCCTCCAGAAAGGTCAGAGCTGCATGGCAGCCCTAGAACCCCCTGGGGAGTCAGTGGATGCGCCGCCGAGTGTTAGGAGGGCACAACGGCCGCGAACGCAACTTCTCCTCGGCGCGCGGTGTTGAAAGTCGGCTCAGCCGCTCGACCAGGCCTCGGGCGGTCGGGCGAGCTTGCCGACGACCGCGGGCAGCTTGCCGGCGGCGATCTCACCCACGGTGACGTGCTCGAGTACGTCACGGATATTGGCGCGCAATGCGATCCAGACTTCTTGCAACGGCGCAGCCGAGCCCGTGTAGCTGAGATGCTCGGGACGTTCGCCGCGCACGCTCGCAAGCGGCCCCTCGACCGCGCGGATCACGTTCGCCAGGGTCAACTCGCCTGCGGGCACGAGCAGCCACCAGCCACCGTCTGGACCCCGCTGCGAGCGGACGATCCCAGCGCTCTTGAGCTGATTGAGAATGTTCTCCAGGAACGACGGGGGGATCCCCTGCGCCTCCGCTACCGAGTCGGCCTTCCGCGGCGCCTGCTCACTGGCCCCGACGAGCTCGATCGCAGCGCGAACCGCGTAATCGGCCTTGGCGGTGACGCGCATCAGGCGATTTTGCCGCAAGCCGCGGCGGCGTGCTCAGACGGGCGTCAATTCCGTGCACCGGACGACCCAGAGCAGCCTTGCCCGCGCGAGGGCGCGAGGTCGCATGACCTCGCGCCCGATGCAGCCTAGGGGTTGAGGGCCTTCTTCAGCGCGCTCGCTGAAGAGAACTTCGGGGCCTTGCTTGCGTGAATCTGGATCGTCGCCCCGGTCGCGGGGTTGCGCCCTGTGCGTGCAGCGCGATGGCTCACGCCGAACTTGCCAAACCCAGCGATCGACACCTCACCGCCCGACGCCAGCTGCGAAGAGATCGTGTCGAACACAGCGTCGACCGCGCTCCTGGCCTGACCGACCCCGATGCCAGCGCTCTCGGCGACCTTGCCAGCGAGCTCGTTCTTCGTCATGAGACTCCTCTCTTATGGGCAACCGGTGCCCAAACCTCGACAGGTACTGGCCCAACGCTACCGCGCCCTACGGATGTTCAGCTATTACGGGGCGCCACAGACGCCCTAATTTGCGCCATGCGCGTGACGGTGCGTGGTTCCAGGCGGCCCGCAGCCGCAACTGCCCAGAGGACGGAAAGCCAGGTGAGCGTCGCCAGCGCGACGTGAACCCAGACGAGCTCGCTCGGCAAGTGGGTCTCGTATTGGACGACGCCGATAACCCCCTGGGCGGCAACGAGCACGCAGACGTGCGTGATCGCAAGGCGCACCTGACGGTCAGCCTGGCGCCGCTCGAGCATCACCCAGACGAGCACGGAGACGATGCCGAACACGAACGCGATCGCACCGTGGACGTGAACGGTCCAGCTCAGGGTCTTCGAGCCTTCGAAGGTGAGGCGCTTGATCGACTGACCGACGGCGCCGCCCGAGTGCGGGCCCGCCGCGGTCGCCGCAGTCCCGGCGAAGACGACGATCGCAGCGAACGGCGCCAGCGCGCGTACCGACCAGACCGCCAGGCGATCGGCGCTGCGCCGCTGCGGATCGGCGCCCTCGCGAGCTCGCCAGTACAGAGCAACCGCAGCGATCAGGATCACCATCGACAGGCCGTAGTGCGCCATCACAAACCCCGGCGCCAGCTTGTTCTCGACCGTATAACCGCCCAGGACTGCCTGGGCGAGGACGCCGAGCGGCAGCGCCAGCGCCAGCCACATGAGGTCGCGGCGGAAGGGACGGCGCCGCCAGGCGAAGATCACGACGACGGCTGTCGCGATGCCGACGAAGCCCGAGACGACGCGGTTCGAGAACTCGATAACGGCGTGCGAGCGCAGCGGCGGGTAGAGGTGTCCGTAGCAGCGGGGCCAGTCCGGGCAGCCAAGCCCGGAGCCGCTCAGGCGCACCGCGGCGCCGGTGAGGACGATCGCAGACAGCGCGATGAGCGCAGCCAGCGCTGCGATCTCGAACTGGCGGGGGGTGATCTCGAACGAGGCTAGCCGGTCGCGCATGCGCGGGAAAGAATGCCACGCTGCACTCCCGGCCGCCGCGGGACTCTGCCAAGGCGGGGCGTTGCCGCTGCCGCTAACCCCGGACGCGCTTGGCCGGCGACCGCGACCGCAAGCGAGCAACTTGCTCGAGGCACTCCGCGACGGTGGCGGTCGTTTGCTCCCAGCTGAACTGCATCGCGCGCTGTCTCCCGCGCAGCCGCAACTCCGCGGCGAGTTGCGGATCGGTCAGAATGCGTTCGATCTCACGCGCGATAGCAGCCGGATCGTCTGCCGGCGCGGTTAGCACCGCGTCACCGCCGGTTTCGCGCGCGCCCTCGGCAAGCGAGGTCACGACCGGGGCGCCGGCGCTGAACGCCTCCACGATCGGCAAGCCGAAACCCTCGAACTGACTGACGAACGGAACCACACGCGCATGGCGCATCAGCTCGCAGACGAGGGTTTCTTCGACGAGCCCGAGCATCTTCACGTTGCGCTCCAGGCCGCGCTCTCTTACGAGGCGCCAAACACGATCAGCATCCGGCCCAGGTGCGCCGCTTAGGACGAGACAAAGCCCTTCGTGCGAGCGCAGCACGACCTGAAGTGCCCTGAGCAGCTGGTCGTGGTTCTTGTGCGGCCAGTAGTTGGCCGGGTAGTAGAGATACTCCTCAGGCAGCTGCAATTCCCTAAATGCTGACGACGGCTCAATCCTGGCCGGCTGCGTGAAGACTTCGCTGATCCCGCCAGGTGCGACGACGATCTTGCCGGGGTCGAGGGAGTAACGCTCTGCGATCGTCCGCCGCGCGTGGTCGGACACGGTAAGGACCATGTCCGCAGCTTCCGCTCCCTGCCGATAGGTACGCCGGCGCAGCTCGAGCGTCTGCTCGCTGAAGTTCTCGGGGTGCAGCTCATGCGCGATGTCGTAGATCACGACCACCGACGGGATCTGTGGCGAGGGCGGATCGAGCAGGTTGAGCGGGCAGAACAGCACATCGTGCTGCTCACCATCGAAATCGTGCTCGATCGAGAGGCCCGCGGACTGGTCGGGCACGAGGCGGAACACCGCAGACGGGGCCATCGCGCAAAGTGGGTCGAGCTGACTCTCCGTGGTGAAGATCGTGAGGGCCGCACGATGGTCTGTGGCGAGACGCTTGAGCACGTTGACCGTGTAAACCCCTGCACCGCCGATACTCGGACCGAACTGCCTTAGAGGCACGGCGATGCGCAGGGGACGAGGCGCACGTCCGTCGGGGCGCAAACGCCGACGGCCGCCACGTCGGTACGTCCGCAGCGCGATCTCGACGTCGGCCAGACGGGCCGCCAGCTCCTCGGACACCTCGGCGCGGTGCTCGATGTCTCGGCGGCAGCGCTGCAGGACGTCCGCGAGCTCAAGCAGCCTTGGGTCTTGTCGCCCTCTCGGCACCCCGGGGATGCTAGCCACCGGCGCGCCCGCGACAACGCCCGGTGCGGTGGGCGACGGCTCCGGGCGCACTGGGTTGTATAGGCTCCGGCGGCTTCCGCGCACAATGAGCCCGCAGTCGGCGTGGATACGCGCAGCGACGGCCGCCGAGGGCGGCCGGGCGGCGCTGTCTAACGGTTCCGCAGCGCGCTCGTAACGCAAAGACCGCACGTGACCGCGCTGCTTCTCGTCCTAGCCCTGTTTGCCGCCGCCTGGCTCGTGGGGTTGGCCGTGCTCGCCGTGGTGAAAGCCGACACGACGAATCTTCGCGTCACGTTGACTGCACCCGCGCTCGGGACGGCAACAATCATGCTGACAGCCTTCGCGTTCAGCTACGCGGGCATGGCCGTGGACCACTTCGCCGCGCCGGTGACTGTTGCCCTGCTGGTCCTGGCGCTGACAGGTCTGGTGGTGCGCAAGCCGACCGTGGATCGCCGTGCGCTAGCCGTCATCGCTGTCTGCCTCGTCGGACTCGCACTCGTGGCCCGGCTGTTCCTCGACTACGGGTTCAACTGGGATTCCGCCGGCAACGACGACATGGCCAATTATTCCTCGCTGGCGCTGTTGCTGATGCACCACGCGCTACTCGCACCGTTGGACGTACACGGCTACCTGACCGGCCGCGACTATGCGACGGTCTTCCAGAGCCTGCATAACAAGGGCTCGCGCCCCGGCGTCGACCTGATGCTCGCGCTCATCGCTTCCGTGACGGGCCGGCTCCCCTACGAGGTCTTCATGCCGTTCATCGCGTTCCTCCAACTTACCCTTGCGTGCAGCGCAGGGGCGTTGAGCCTGCAGGCAGCGCGACGCTGGTGGGCAGCTCCGATCGCCGCCGGCCTGCTCTGGCTCTCGCCGGAGGCGACCTTCGGGTGGCTCCAACAGCTACTGTCACAGGCCGCCGGACTGAGCACGGCAGCCGCGCTGCTGGCGTTGCTGCTCCACCGCGACCTGTTCGCGACGAGACGGTGGCCGCGAGCGAGTGAGAGCGTGCCGATCGGGCTGCTAGCGGCCGGGCTGGTGCTTGGCTACGTCGAGCTTGCCTCGACGATCGCCATCGCAATCGCGCTGTTCCTCGCGATCGGCCTGGCGCGCAGGCGGCTCGAGCCTGCTGCGACGCTCCGACTCCTTCTCGTCGTGGGGCTGATCGTCGTTGTGGTGCTAAACGGCTATCTCGTGCGCGAAGTCACCTATGTCTATGACCAGTCCAAGGTTGGCTTCGCGTCCGGCGGACCGCCGATCTTCGCCTTCACGCTCATCCCACAAGCGGTGGCGGAGATCGTCGGCCTGCGCGCGATTCCGGGCGAGATGGGGATCCTCAATGCCTCGAGCGCGATCGTGCTCGCCCTGGTGATTTTGGGCGGTCTGATGATCGGCGCTGTGATCGGTGCACTACGCGGATCCGCAGCCGCCACCGTGCTTGTGGCCGACGCCGCGTTTGGCCTGCTCTTGGGGCACGACCAGGCAGCATTTGGCCTCTACAAGCTGTACATGTACGTGCAGCCCTTCGTCTGCGCAGCGGCCGCGGGCTGGCTCACCCTCAGCAAGCGCCGATGGCTCCTCGGACTCGGTTTTGCGGGCCTGGCTGCGCTCGTCGTGCTGCAGTGGCCAATCTTCACCTTTTACGTGAATCGCAGCCGTGACCCGGTCGACTTGGCCGGGGCTTCGCAGACGTCGCTGATGCCCGCGTTCCGGCGGCTCGTCACCAACTCGCGCAGGCCAATCGTGTCGGTGACCGACAATCCGACGCTGACCAAGCTTGAATCGGAAAGCGCGGGCGCGAGGCAACTCTATTTCATCAGTTTCGATCCGTTTACGCCCGCACACACGTTGCCGTGGGCCAGTCGGTCGTTCGCGTTACTCGAGCCGCACCAAAGCGATGTTGACACATTTGGTGACAATGCGCGGGCCTCCACGCTCCTGAATAGCCATCGGTGCGAGCTTGTGATGCCGTCTGGATCGGAGACCGTCGTCAACCGTACGGTTTGGCCGGCAGGTTCGCCGTACCTCGTGCACGAGACCTGCAGCTCTGCCAAAAATCAGCTCGTGTTCAC
Source organism: Solirubrobacteraceae bacterium (assembly GCA_050010595.1). GTDB lineage: Bacteria > Actinomycetota > Thermoleophilia > Solirubrobacterales > Solirubrobacteraceae > Palsa-513. Next base: position 6,712 of record JBEKKS010000013.1, on the reverse strand, counting down.
CGCTTCGCAGCTTGGCCAGTCGTACTACCTCGTTACGAACGCGAGCAAAGTCGCGATGTGGCAAACAGAAGCCGACCCCTACTACCCGGGAAAGACGTTCGCGGGTGTCGGTCGCTACATGCTCTTCCGCGTGCTCGGACCGACGAGAGGGATGCGGCTCGAACTCGACCTTACTACGACCCTCCTTCACAACAACTCCAACGAGTTAGCCCCTGGCTTCGTGATTGGCAGGTCGCGCCTCACACTCCCTCTCGTGGGTCACGGCTCCGCGCGTGTGTTCTCGGCCCCGCTGCAGCCACAGATCATCGACGGTCAGCCTTACATATTGCTCGACCTTGTCCGCACACCAGCACACATTCCAGCCGCGCGTAGCGGCGTCCAGGGACTTTGGGATGGTCGGATCCCGATCGATTATCGAGAGCTCGACGGTTGGCTCCGAAACGTATCGCTAGTCAGCGCCCAGCAGTATCGCGCGCTGCGGCCGCCCACCGCGATCGCCACCTTCCCCGCCGGCCTAGCCAACCCTTCGCTGCAGTACTCCGGGATATACGAAGACGGATGGATCGGGCCCGATGCTTACGCGGTGCTGGCAGGAGGACAAGCCACGCACCTCAAGATCACCGGCGAAGTCCCTGCGGGAGCAGGCGGGACTCTGAACATCAGCGTAAACGGACACACGGTCTACTCAGCCGCGGCGGGCTCGGGAGCGCTAGCCGTCGACGTACCATTGCCAGCAACAACCAACGATCGAACAATCAGCTTGCACTTCTCGAAGATGATCCACCTCGCAGCCCCCGACGGGCGTCCCGCGTCGGCACTCCTCACCTTCCTAGGCCTCACATCACGGTGACTGCGCAGCATCAGTGTGCGCGTGGAAGATCAGAAAGCGCATCACCATAAAGCTGGAAGCGGTCACGACTACCACTGTGCATAGGTAGACGATCTCCGTCGCAACTCCCAAGGCGCGTGGCAGCGTGAGGGTCGAGGCGGCCGTGAGGCCGTACTGAATTGCGGCCATCGCGAGATACCGTCGGAGCTGGGTGCGTACCGCGAGCGCGAACCGGTTCTCGTGGACCCAGACGAAGAGGCGTTGGCCGGTGAAGTGCAGCAGCAACCCGCACGCGTAGCCGGTCGCGAGCGCCAACTGAAACGGCGCGTGTAGTACTTGCGAAAGCACCGTCGTGACTGTCAGGTAGACGACCGCCACCGCGCCGCCCGTGAGTGCGAAGCGCAGCATCTGGCCGCGCAGACCGGATCGCGGCGACCGCAGGTAGTCGACGAGCGCTCCGACCGATCTCACCTCGACCCCGTTCGCCCCAGCGACTGGAGAAAGACCTCGGTCTCGGCGAGCGCCTGCGGCGTTCCGATCTCATGGAAACGCACATTCACTGGAAAGCCCATCAGCTCGCCGCGCGCTGCGAGGCGCTGGTAGAGGTCTGCGAGGTCACGTTCGCTCGCGGGAGCCAGATCGAGCGCTGCCTGCCTGAGGCCGCCGAGGCCGTAATCGATCCACTCCATGTCCGGCGCCGGCTCGCGCTTGTCGTAGCGCAGCACCAACCCGTCGCAATAGGTGGCGTTAGAGGCATCCCATCGCCCCTCATTGCGGAGCACGGTCATCATTGCCGGCTTCGAGCTGTCCTCCCACGCATCGGCGACGGCCCGATAGTCGACATCGAGGTAGGTATCGCCGTATAGGACGAGGAAGCGATCTTCGAGCAGCGAACGAGCACGACGAATCGCGCCGAGCGTGCCGTCGAGGCCAGGAGTGTCATAGCTGTACAGGACCTCGACACCGTCCAAGCGGTTGCCGATTGCTGCTTCGATCATCTCACCGAGGTAACCGACGCAGAGCACCACACGAGTGACGCCGTGCGACGCGAGCAGGCGAAGCTGATGCACGAGAAACGGAGCACCAGCCAACTCGATCAGCGGCTTTGGCGTCGCGCGCGTCAGCGTGCCAAGCCGCGAGCCGCGTCCACCGGCGAGTACGCACACGGGCGGCATCGCATGCTTCTGCGACGACCCGTGGACATCACTCATCGTCGACGCTGTCCTCCCAGCCATAGCTCGACTCAACGATGAACTTTGGACGATCACGGACCTCGTCGTAAATACGGCCAACGTACTCACCCATGACGCCGAGCGAGAGCAGTTGCAGGCCGCTGAAGAAGCAGATCGCAATGACCACCGTCGGATTACCGATCGGGAAGTTCTGCCCCGCCAGCTTGAGAGCGCCGTATGACACGCCAAGGGCAAATGCCAGACCCGCAAGCCCGATACCGCCCAGCGAGATCATCTGCAGCGGATAGCGCGAGAAGCCGATGATGCCGTTCAATCCAATCAGCATCGACCCCAAGAAGCGGTTGTACTTGCTGGAACCTGCCGCGCGAGGCTCACGATCGTAGACCACGCTCGTCTGCCGAAAGCCGACGAGTCCAACGAGGCCCCGGAGAAAGCCGTGCGACTCCTTTAGCGCGACGACGTTGGCCACGACACGTCGCGACATGAGTCTGAAGTCGCCAGTGTTCGGCGGGATCTCGACTTCGGCGATTCGTCGAATAAGGCGGTACCCGACATTAGAAACGATTCGCTTGGGAAGCGTCTCGCCGGCACGCGACCGTCGCTGCGCGTACACAACGTCGAAGCCGTCGCGCCAGCGATCGACGAGCTGGGGGATCAGCTCAGGCGGGTCCTGCAGGTCACAGTCGATGACAACAACGGCGCCCCCCGCCGCGAGCTCCATCCCGGCGAGCGTCGCCATCGGCTGGCCGACGCGGCGGGAGAACCGAACCATCTTCACACGCGAGTCGCGCTCGCGCAGGGACAGGATCATCTCTTCGGTCCGATCGGTTGACGGATCGACGCTGAAGATCAGCTCCCATGTGAGACCTGCCCCGTCGAGCACTCGGCTGAGCCGGTCGTAGGCTGCCTCGACGTTCAGCTCCTCGTTGAACGCCGGGATTACCACGCTGATCGTCACCGCCAACGCTTACCGCCTCGTACGGGCACCGACGAGCCAACTATCGGCATAACCCGCGAACCGCGCGAGAGCAGGGAACGGATCGATCGACAGGGAGCGGCTCACGGCGAAACCCACTCTGCCCCCGCGACGCTCGCGGCCTGCTCGTAAGCCGCCTCTACGCATTCCCACGCGTAACGCGCGTCGGCCAGATCGCCGAGCATCGCCGCTCCATCGGCAATCCGCTGCGTGAAGTTCGACCATTCGGCCGCCCACGACGGGTCTGCCGCCGGATAGGTGATCTCCTCGAGCTCCGGGGGACCCAGCGACGGAGCCATGCGGTAGATACGAAGCCGCTGGGGGCCGTACGAGCCGGTGAGCCCGTCCACCTGAAGCTTGGCGGTCCGACAGTACACCTCGATGGAGAAGAGGTTCTTCCACTCGGTCCATGTGACATGCAGCATGGCCCACGGACCTCTACGCAACCCGGGGTCGCCGAGCAACAACGCCGCGTTGTCCTCCACGGGCATGTCCCAGAACTGGGTTCGCAGGATCGCCGCATGCAATGGCAGCGGCCCCGCGATCCAGTGACTCAGGTCGAGCAGATGCATGCCCTGGTCGACAAGCTCGCCTCCGCCCGAGCGCAGTGGGTCCGCGCGCCATTCCCGGTCATAGCCGAGGCGCCCACCATGCCCGTAGCGCCCGCGCAGGTGCATGAGCTCGCCGTGCTCTCCCGAACGGACCTCCTCCGCCGCCCGTGCCAAGCCCGGATGAAACCGGTGATTGAACCCAACCTTGACGCGTCGATCGGCGTAGGCCGCAGCAGTCGCGATCCGCTCGACGTCGGCAATACCGATGCCCGCCGGCTTCTCGACCAGCACGTGGGCGCCGGCCGCGAGCGCACGCACCGAGCATTCGGCCAGCGCGTCGTGCGAGACAGCCACAATCACCGCATCGGGCGAGAGCGCGAGCAGCTCGTCCAGATCGCCGCAAGCCCTTGCGCCAACCCCGGCGCCGAGACTCTGGCGAGCATGCGGGTCGGTATCGAAGACGCCGATCAACGAGTCCTCCGCGCGCAGCACCGCGGCCCGCTTGCGGCCGATCAGCCCACAGCCGACGATCCCGACACGTAGCCCGTCGCTCACGCGGTCTCGCTCGAGTAGGCGCCCTGGAACTCGAAGTCGAACGCGAGCTCCGGCGCGCCCGCCGCCAACATCGCCTGGCGCGTGTCGGACGGATTGCGCGCATAGACGAGCAGGAAGCCGCCGCCGCCCGCCCCAACGAGCTTGCCGCCGATCGCCCCGCTGCGGCGAGCAAGCGTGTAAAGCTCGTCGACGCGCGCGGTCGCCATGCCCTCCGACCGGCGGCGCTTGTTCTGCCAGTGCTCGTGCATCAGCTCGGCGTACGCGTCGAGGTCGCCGGCGAGGAGGAGGTCACGGCTGAGCAGTCCGATCTCCTTCGTCTTATGAAGGTTCTCGAGCATCGCGGTGTCCCCAACCTTTGTCCTCTCGTCCTGGTCGGAGAGGACCTGGGAGGCCGAGCGAGCGCCGCCGGTGTAGAAGAGCAGGAGGCGCTCGCGCAGCAAACGCAGTGTGGCCGGCTCGATTTCAAGCGGCTCGACCTCGACGGTGCCGTCGTCGTTGAACGTATAGGCGCAGATCCCGCCGTGTGCAGCGACGTATGGGTCCTGCTTGCCGACCGGCTCGCCGAGCACGTCGATCTCTATCTCACACGCCTGTTCTGCAAGTGCCGCTGGGGTGATCGAGGTGCACCGAGCGTGAGCGAGCCCTTTGAGCAGAGCAACACCGAAGGAGCCGGAGGAGCCCATGCCCGTTCCTGCCGGGACGTCGGCGACGATCGCTATCTCGAGCGGATTGCCATGCCAGTGGCGGCTGATCGCCTCGCGCATTATCGGATGACGGATCTCACCGGCGGTGTCGACTTCCTCCATTTGCGCGTACTTCATCCGGAAGCGCTGCTGGAAGACCGTGTGCGTGAGCATGTACACGTACTTGTCAATTGCTCCCGCAACAAGGAAGCCACCGTACTTGCTGTAGTAGGACGGGAGGTCGGTGCCACCGCCGCCGAGGGAGATTCGCAACGGCGCACGGCTGAGGATGACGCTCATGCGGTACGGGCCTCCGCGTGCTCCTGCCAAATTGTCGGGTTCTCGTCCAACCAGTCGACTGTGCGCGCGACCGCGCTGCGAATGTCGAGCTGTGGCGCCCATCCGAGCCGGCGGATCTTCGCGCAGTCGAGGTGGATCAGCGGGCTGTCCCCAGCCCAGCCGCGCACGCCGCCCGAGAACTCCAGCTGCGGCTCGACGCCCATCCGAGCGGTGATCGTGGCGATCGAGTCGGTCAAGATGACCGTCTCGTCCACGCCGAGGTTGTACACCTCAAACCCCTCGGCGCCCTCATGCTCACGGACCGCCGTGAGGATTGCCGACACACAGTCCTGCACGTAGAGGTAGGACTTCTCCTGGCGGCCGTCGCCGAGCACGAATAGGCGCTCGGGGTCGCGCCTCAGCGCCCGGTAGAAGTCGAACACGTGGCCGTGCGTGTAGCGCTCGCCGAGAATCGACACAAAACGGAACGCAAGTCCCGTGAAGCCGAAGCCGTGGCAGTAGGCGGCGATCATCCCCTCACCGGCGAGCTTTGAGGCCGCGTAAAGGGAGGTCTGCACCGGGAACGGCGCATCCTCCGGCGTCGGGAAGAGATTGGGCTCGCCGTAGACTGAGCCGGTCGAGGCGAAAGCGATGTTCGTCACACCCGTCGCTCGCATCGCTTCGAGGACGTTTGCGGTCGCGATCGTGTTCTGCTCGAGATCGCGTCGGGGATGCTCGAGTCCGTGGCGGACATCGGCATTTGCCTGCAAGTGAAAGACCCAATCGCAGCCCTCGAAGGACCGCTCGAGAAGGGCCTGGTCGAGTACATCTCCGGTCACGACCTCGCCTCCCGCGTCCCGCTGCAGCGCCTCGACGAACTCGCGGCGACCGGTGCGAAAGTTGTCGACGACGATCACCTGAACGCCGTCCGCGCGGAGCCGGTCCGCGAGCGTGCTGCCGATGAATCCGGCGCCGCCGGTGATGCACGCGCGTTGCATCTACAGGGTGAACCCGGCCGCCAGCGCATCGCGGCGAAACATCTGCACGGTCTCGAGCGAGAACTGCTCGAGGTTCTTCCCGAGCAGGTCGAGCTTGGCGAAAAGGTCATGGGTCATCGTGATGATGTGACAGCCGACGCTGTCGGCCTGGACCACGTTGAGGATCTCGCGCGGAGATGCCCAAATGAGCTGGGCGCGTGGGGCCTCGACCATGATCTCGACGGCTCGGCGCATCATAGGGACTGGATCGACACCTGCGTCGGCGATCCGTCCAGCAAACACCGACAGGCACGACGGCGCTCCGTTTTTGACCGCAGCGGTGATCAGCTCGACCTGCACGGTCGTGAAGAGCGCCGTGACGTTGACCTTCACACCGCCCTCGGAGAGCTCACGGACCAACGGCGCCAACGATTCGCCAGCGGTTGTTGAGACGGGGACCTTGACGTAGACGTTCTCGCCCCACCCGGCGATGAGATGAGCCTGGCGGCGAATCTCCTCCTCGTCGTCGGCGAAGACCTCGAACGAGATCGGCTTACTGGTCACGCGCTCGAGCAGCCGCCCCGCAAACTCCGCGTAGTCCGTGAGGCCGGCGCGCCACATCAGGGTCGGGTTTGTCGTGAAGCCGGCGACGCGCGGATCCTCAGCGAG
>JBEKKS010000012.1:0-78874 GCA_050010595.1 Solirubrobacteraceae bacterium | reverse complement strand
CGGTTCAGGTCCGTGTGGAGGTAACTCTGTGGAGGTTCGAGTCCTCTCATCCGCACTGGGGAAAGTCCTGTGAGACCGCGGCGCCGGGCGGGCCGCGCCCACGCTCGCGACGCTTGCCGGCGAGCGGGCAGTTCCCAAGCTGGCTCAGCGGCCTGCTCGCGCGCGAGACGTGGAGCGCGGCCGCCCGCAGGCGGCGATATTCGGATGGATATGCTTCCTGCCACCCCACGAGGAGGCCCAGATGAAGCTCCGCGCTCTCGCGCTTGCCATTGCAACTTCAACCGTCGTGAGCGCCGCGGTTGCGTCGTCTTCAGCGTTAGCGGCCCATGCTGCCTCAGCCTGCATCCCAACCATCAAATCGGTTGACGGGCACACCGAAGTTGGCTACTGCGGTCCGGCCACCGCGACGCTGACGATCGGGGGCAAGACTTACAAGTTCAGCGGCGGAACCTGCCAGAAGGATCCAGGAGCCAACATGCCGCTTTCGCTCACGCTCGGTTGGATAGTCGCGAAGGTCAGCGCCAACAACGGGCTACCACAGTTCCAGCTCTCGCTCGTGACCGACGGCGCGCTGAAGATCGATACGGTTACGGCAGACTACGGCGGCAAGGTGCTCGCCTCGGTCGACTCGGTGTCGGTGAAGGGCTCGATCCCGGCGAGCGGCACGTTCGCCTCCGCCAAGGGCGCGCTGAGTGGGTCCACCGCGCTCACGGGCACGTGGAACTGCCACGGGCTGGTCGACTCGACACCCTAGCGTCGTGGACTAGAGCCGTCCGACAGGTCGGCGAGCAGAGCAAGGGCTTCGAGCCATCTGCTTCATCACAGTGTGGGCGTATGCGATTGCTTCGTCGGCGGTCACACGCTCCCCGTAATTTGGACGTTCTGGACGCCTCAGGCCGGGTCTACAAGGCCGTCGGATCCCAGCGCCGCGGAGGGGCGATGCCGAGCTCCGTGATCAGCGTCGTCGCGCGCGGCCCGTTCTCGCCGATCCGCTCGGGCACTGTATCCGGGTCGCAGTCGATCCGCGCCCCTGCGTCGCGCGGACGGCACAGGTTCCGTAGTTTCCCGACCCGGGCTCCGCAGAGCGCACGGAAGATCTCCACGGCCTGCACGGCTACGTTCGAGCCACCATTTCCGGAACGAACTATCGGGTTATCCAGGGGGGCATGGGCGTGGCCGTGTCCGACTGGCGGCTTGCCTCCGCCGTATCGCGCCTGGGACAGCTCGGCGTCGTCGCGGGGACCGCACTCGCGCTCGTGCTCGCCCGCGGCTTGCAGGACGGCGACCCGGGCGGGCACCGGCGGCGCGCGCTAGCGGCTTTCCCGGATGAGGGACTCGCCGCCCGAGTGCTGGAGCGCTACTTCCGCGCGGACGGCCGGCACGCCGACGGTAGCTACCGCTCCGCGCCGGTCCCCCGGCAGGTTTCGAGCCGCCAGTTTCTCGAGCTGACGGTCGCCGCCAACTTCGTCGAGGTCTATCTCGCGAAGGAGGGCCACGACGGGCAGGTCGGCATCAACATGCTCGAGAAGATTCAGATCCCCACGCTCCCGGCGCTTTACGGCGCGATGCTGGCCGGGGTCGACTGGGTGCTGATGGGCGCGGGGATACCGGTCAACATCCCCGGAGCCCTGGATGCGCTTGCCGCCCAGGGTCCGGTCGAGCTTCCGCTTGCGGTCGCGGGCGCCAATCCCGGCGATGACTTCAAGGTCGCGTTCGATCCGCGCAGCGTCGTACCCGAGCCGCATACCCCGATCACGCGACCGCGATTCATCGCGATCATCGGCTCACACGTCCTCGCCGCCTATCTCGCGCGCAGCGACACCGGCCGTCCGTCCGGGTTTGTCATCGAACGTCCGATCGCCGGCGGCCACAACGCGCCGCCACGCGGCCGCCTGCAGGTCAGCGCGACCGGCGAGCCGATCTACGGTCCGCGCGACGATGTCGACTTCGAGCGCCTGCGTGAGCTCGGCATCCCGTTCTGGCTGGCCGGCGGCTACGCCCATCCGGAGAAGCTGCGTGAAGCGCTCGACGAGGGAGCCGCGGGCATCCAGGTCGGTACGGCGTTTGCCCTCTGCGAGGAATCGGGGCTCGACCCCAGACTCAAGCGAATCGCGCGCGAGCAAGCGGCCGCTGGGCGACTCGAGGTACGCACCGATCCGGTCGCGTCACCGACCGGGTACCCGTTCAAGGTCGCCAAGGTGGCGGGCACCGTCGGTGATCTTGCGATTTACGAGGCGCGTGAGCGGCGCTGCGACCTCAGTTACCTGACGACGCTCTACCGCAAGGACGATGGCACGGTCGGCTACCGCTGCCCGGCCGAGCCAATCAATGACTACCTCGCAAAGGGAGGTCAGGCAGAGGACACGGTGGGACGCGTCTGCTTGTGCAACGCACTGATGGCGGGTGCGGGCGTTCCCCAACATCGCAACGGCTACGGCGTCGAGCCGGCGGTCGTGACGCTCGGCGACGACGCCTGCGCCCTTGCCGCCGTGCTCTCCCCCGATGGAGGCCCTTACAGCGCCGGTGACGTTGTCCGCTACCTGCTGGGAGAGTCCGCGCCGGTGGCGTGAGCAGTCTCGCGCGATGTCCTAGCATCCGCGTGATGCAGGGAGGGAGCTTGGCGCCATCCGATCGAGCGCGCGATGCCGTGCGGGGCGGCTTCGATCCGCACGTTCACGTCGGTCCCGACTTCGCGCCGCGCCGCATCACGGACCTCGAGCTCGCGCAACGCTTCGGCGAGCTGGGGCTGGCCGGCTTCACGCTGAAGTCGCACTACACCGCGACCGCGGAGCGCGCAGCAGTCGTCACGGCCGCATCAGCCGGTGTCGTCGCGCTGGGCGCGATCGTGCTCAACGACAGCGTCGGCGGCCTCAATCCGACGGCGGTTGAGGTAGCCGCCCGCCAGGGCGCACGGATCGTCTGGATGCCAACGGTCAGCGCCATCGGCGAGCACGCCGAGGTGGAGGCAACAGACCCGGATGGCAAGGTGCCGGTCTGGGTTCGATTCGAGCTCGAGCTGCGCGCTGCCGGCGTCAAGCCGCGGGCTGTGGCGGTGATCGACGACAGCGGGGCGCCGACGGCGGCGCTCTTGGCGGTCCTCGAGGTGATCGCACGTCACGATCTCGTGCTCGCCACCGGCCACCTCTCGAAGACCGAGATCTTCGCGGTCGTCGATGCGGCGCTCGATGCGGGCGTGAGGACGATCGTCGTGACGCATCCGGAGTTCCCCTCGCAGGCGATCGCGCCCGCGGAGCAGCAGCGGCTCGCAGCTCGCGGCGCCCTGATGGAGCGTGTCTTCACGACAGCCCACACCGGGAAGTGCACCTGGGAGCAGGTATTCGCAGCGACCCGTGCCGTCGGCGCCGAGAGCACCGTCTGGGCCAGCGATCTCGGCCAGGTGTTCAATCCCCCGGTCGAAGATGGTCTGGCGCTGATGGCCGATCAGTTCTTTGCGGCCGGCTTCAGTGACGAGGAGATACGGATGATGGCCGTGCACAACACCCGGCGAGTGGCAGGGGTCGCGTGAGCCGCCGAGTGCAGGTGGTCGGCGCCCACTCAGCCGACTTCGTCTGGCGCGCCGGCGGCGTGGTCGCCAAAGCCGTTGCGGCAGGTGGCGTCGCGGAGGTGATCGCCCTCTCCTACGGCGAGCGCGGCGAGTCCGGCGAGCTGTGGAAGGACGAGGGCCAGACGCTCGACAACGTCAAGCTGATCCGGCATGGCGAGGCAGAAAGGGCGGCCGCGCACCTCGGAGCGTCGTTCCGCTGCCTCGATCTCGGTGACTACCCACTGGACATCGACAGGGCCAACCTGCTCGACATCACCGAGGCGATCCGCGAGTTCGCCCCCGACGTCCTGATCACCCACACGGACACCGATCCCTTCAACCCGGACCATCCTGTCGCATACGCCGCGGTCAACCGTGCGCGAAGCCTCGCCGCCGGTGCCGGCGTCCCGAGCGCGTTTGCGACGATCAAGCCACCCCAGTTCTTCCTCTTCGAGCCCCACCAGCCTGAGCTGTGCAACTTCCGCCCGACGGTCCACGTCGACATCACGTCCGTGTGGGACCAGAAGCTCGCAGCGATGGCCGAGATGCGCGCCCAGCAGTACCTGCAGACCTACTACGCCCAGCGCGGGGAGCAACGCGGCAACCACGCGCGACGCGTCGGCGGCGATCAGGCGATTCGCTATGCCGAATCCTTCCAGCGGATCACGCCCGAGGTGGTGCAGGAGCTGTGAGCGACCCGGGGGATGTCACAGCCGGGCTTGCGCGGCTCGGCACGGCGACTGTCTACGAAGCCGCCGGCCGAGAGGGGTTGATCGACGCGGACCTAGTCCAGCTCGTGCCCGGCTCGCGGTGCTGCGGTCCCGCGCGAACCGTGCGCTGCGGCCAAGGCGACAACCTCATGGTGCACGCCGCGATGTCGCGCCTGCAACCCGGGGAGGTGCTCGTCCTGACGATGCCCGAACCGGCGCCGGTCGCGCTGATCGGCGAGCTGCTCGCGACGCAGGCGCAGGTACACGGTGCGGCGGCGATCCTGAACGACGCCGCGATCCGCGACAGCGAGGAGCTGCTCGCGATGGGCTTGCCGGTCTGGACCCGGTGGACGCGCTCGCGCGGGGCGACCAAGACGATCGTCGGCGAGCTTGACATACCGGTCACCGTCGGTGGACAACTGATCCGGCCAGGCGACCTGATCGTGCTAGACGCAGACGGCGCGACGGTAGTCGGCAAAGAGCGCTCCCAGCTCGTACTCGAGGCCTCGCTGGCGCGCGAGCAGCGCGAGCGGGAGAAGCGGGCCAAGCTGCGGGATGGCGCGATCTCATACGACCTCGACGGCCTGCGGGCCGTCGTGGAGGAGGCCGGCGGAGCATGAGCGACCTCGCGCATCTAGGGCCCGTCGAGATGTACACGCCCAAAGGCGAAGAGAGCCTTCGCTTCTTCGTCGAGATCATGGGCATGGAGATCGAGCACCAGGAAGGCAACTCGGCATACCTGCGCGGTTGGGGCGACTACCAGCCGTGGTCGCTCAAGCTGACCGAATCGACCACTTCGGGGATGGGCGTGCTCGGACTGCGTGCCGCCAGTCCGGAGGCACTCGCACGCCGCGTCGCGCTGGTGGCCGACAGCGGCCTCGGCATCGGCTGGAACGACGGGGATCGTGGCCGCGGACCGAGCTACCGCTTCACCGATCCCGACGGGCACGTCTTCGAGCTCTACTACGAGTCCGAGCGCTACGTCCCACCAGCTGACCTGACGCCGTTCCACAAGAACGTGCCCGGCCGCTACACGGGTCGGGGCTGCGCCGTCAAGCGGCTCGACCACATCAACCTCCTTGCGCTCGACGTTCGGGCAAATCGTGAGTTCTGCGTGCAACGACTCGACTACCGCCTCTACGAGCGAATCGAGCTCGACGACGGCAGCGAGGCAGGCGCCTGGATGAGCGCGACGATCGCGGCGCACGAGCTCATCTACACGCGGGACGCCCTCGGAGCGCAGGGACGACTGCACCACGTCGCTCTGTGGGTGGACACACGCGAGGAGTGTCTGCGTGCAGCCGACATCTGGCGCGACGCCGGGATCGAAATCGAGGTTGCCCCGTCAAAGCACGCGATCGCGCAGGGGTTCTTCCTGTACGGCATCGAGCCGGGCGGCAATCGCGTCGAGGTGACGAGCGGCGGACGGTTCGTCTACGCGCCCGATGAGCCGGTGGTCGTCTGGACCGAGGGCGAGCGCGCCAAGGGGCAGGCGTGGGGTAACCCGACGACGCCGAGCTTCCACACGTATGGAACGCCGCCAGTCGGACAGGACGCTTAGGGCGCGAGGCCGTACGGGAACGCACGCGTGAGGTTCTCGTAGCCGTCCTCGGTCACCACGAGCAGGTCCTCGACGCGCGCGCCGCCGAGGCCCTCCACGTAGGTGCCCGGCTCGAGCGCGATCACATCGCCCGCGATCAACGTGTCGGTACCGGTCCGCCCGATGATCGGCGACTCGTGAACGGCAAGACCGACGCCGTGGCCAAGCGCGAAGAAGAAGCCCTCGCGCAAGGCCTCGTCGGGCCTCTTCGTTCGCGGCGTCGGATGGCCGGCCCGCTCGAACACATCGCACGCCACGGCGTAGAGCGCGGCGCCTGTGACGCCAGCCTGCGTCGCGCCGCAAGCCCGGCGGTGCGCCTCGAGCACGAGCGCGTGCAGCTCGGCGATCGCGTCGCTGACCGCTCCGCAGACGAACGTGCGGGTCATGTCGGCCCAACAGCTCGAGGCGTCATCGCGCGGCCACAAGTCGATCTCGATCGGCGTGTGCGCCGGTAGCTGTCCGCTCCCTGGATCGTGAACGCTCCCGAGCCTCGGGCGCACAGGACGCACCATGACCTCAGGCGAGGCGAGCGCCCCGGCCCGAGCGCATACCTCACGCATGCGCTCGCGGACGAGCTCGGACGTCAGCGGCGCACCGTCGTAGACGAGGTTCTCGTCGACGATCGATGCCGCACGCAGCAAGCTCGCCGCCTCGGCGAGCGCGGCAAGTGCGGCGTCTGCGGCGCGGCGGATCCCGGCAAGCTCCGCGGGCGTCTTGCGGCGGCGACGTTCTTCGAAGAGCGGCTCGTCTGGCGTCAGGAGGATCCCCGCCGCTCGCAGGTGATCGGCGAGCGCGATTGGGAACTCGGACGGAACGTGGGCTTCGCGAACGCCGAGCGCAGTCACGGCGCGGAGGCATAGCTCACGCTCGATCTCCCGCCAGGACCGTCCTTGGGCAACCAGCTCGTCGCGCCCGAAGCTGTCCTCGAGCAGCAGCTCGACCTCTGGGGCGACAGCGGCGATCCGCTGCTCGTCGATCACATGCGTCAGTGCGGCTCGCCGACCGTTTGCCTCGACGTAGAGGAACGGGTCCGCGATTGCGAGCGGCAGCTCGTGGCGCAGCGTCGCCGAGGTCTCGGTGTCACCAAAGATCAGCACGTCCACAGCGGGCACCTGCGGCGCGCTGCCTAGTATCGAATCAGCGCAGTCGAGGCCATCAGCGAATGGCACGGAGCGAGCGCCGCCCGCCGATCATCGCTGAGCTGGTCAACGATGATGCTCGCCCCCGCGTAGACCGCCCCCGCGTCCTCGAGCAGCCGCTTGCCGATCAACCCTTGGCTCCCCGTCTCGAACCAGTCATCGACAAGCGCGATCCGCTCGCCTTCGCTTACAGCGGCACGCTGCAGGCGAAAAACATGCTGATGGCCCCGGTAGTCGGAGTCGGCGCGAGCGCTTAGCGTCGCGCCCGGGTAGAGGCCGTCGCTCTTGCGAATCGCGACGAAGCCGATGCCGAGGTGCCCAGCGACCGCCGCTCCCAGCACGAAGCCACGCGACTCGATGCCGGCAACCTTCTCGACGCTGCCTCGCAGCGGCTCGGCCAGAGCATCGATGACGCGCGTGAACAGCGCCGAGTTACCGAACACGGGCCAAATATTCCCGAGTCCGTTCTCGTCGACCACGATCGTGGCTGCGAGCGACTCCGCGAGCGACTGGGTGGCGGTGTCGTGCATCTACTGAATCGTTGCAGGAAGCCACGCGACAACGCGCGTCGGCGCCCTATTCAGGCAGTGCGGCGTCCGGGCGTCGCTGCTCGCGCCATGTCTTGTGGGAGAGCCACCCTGCCAGGCCAAGCAGGGCGAGTGCGTTCAGCGCGTGCAGGAATCCGAGTGCCGGGACGCTCGTCGAGACGACGCCGAGCAGCGCCTGGATGACGCCGAGCACGGCAAGAGCCGCGGCGCCGCGCAGCTCGCGCTTGCCAAGGCGCCCCAGCACCGCGACGAGCAGCAGCACGATCAGAGCCGCGACGATCACGACACCAACCACGCCATGGATGTCGAAGCCGCTCTCGATCGTCTTCTTCGTCACCTTGTGGTGAGCCGCGGCGTGGATCGCGTCGAACGCGCCGTAGCCGGCGAGGCCGATCTGGACAAGAATCGCGACGAACAGGACGGCCACGAGGTAGCGGTACGCCGCGCGCATATACGCGGCAGCCTAGTGACATTCGGGCATGCCGATGCGTGCGCGCATAGGCTGCCTGCGTGGCGGCCGAACCCGACAGCCTGGAGTCTTCGCGCAAGCGTCATGCGCTCGAGCTCTTTGCCGGGCTGCCGAGCCGCTATCACTCGATGGGAGCGCTGCTCAGCTTCGGTCAGGACCCTCGCTGGCGGCGGATGCTCGTTCGCGCGATCGCGCCGCAACCGGGCCTGCGCGTGCTCGACGTCGCAACCGGCACGGGACTCGTGGCGTTCGCCCTCGCACAGCGCGGGTGCGATGTAGTCGGGCTGGATCAGAGCGAGGCGATGCTTGGCCTGGCCCGCAGCGCACTAGCCGAGCGCCCTGATCTCGCCAGACGGCTGCGTTTCGTTCACGGCCAAGCCGAGCGGCTGCCGTTCGCGGACGGTGAGTTCGACGCGCTGAGCTTCACCTATCTCCTGCGCTACGTCGATGACCCGCACGCCACGCTGCTCGAGCTCGCGCGCGTCGTCAAGCCCGGCGGCCGGATCGCGATGCTCGAATTCGGGGTGCCGGGCACGTGGCCGGCGCGCTTCCTGTGGCGCATCCACACCCGCTACGGGCTGCCGCTGCTCGGCCGGCTCGTATCGCCCGCCTGGCTCGAGGTCGGGCGCTTCCTCGGACCTAACATCGAGGAGTTCTACGCCACCACACCGGATCTCGTGGAACTTTGGCGGGCCAGCGGGATCACGGAGGTGAGCGTGCGCCGACCAAGCTTCGGCGCCGGCCTCGTCATGTGGGGCACGCGCGGTGAGCAGTCATCAACCTGAGTCGCCGCGGCCAGCGTTCTACGCGTTGACGGGTGGAGGTTGGCGCGACCTCGTCACGCTGCTACACCCGCCCTACACGGCCTGGTTGCTCAGCTACGTCGCAATCGGCGCCGCCGTCGCACCACGATTTCACCTCGACCGCCTCGGAGCCGTGCTCGCCGCCTTCTTGCTCGCGGTCGGGATCAGTGCCCACGCCTTCGACGAGCTGCACGGACGGCCTCTCGGAACGAGGCTCAGCAAGACAACTCTGATCGTGCTCGCCACCACCACCCTCGCGGGCGCAATCGCCATCGGGGCGGTAGCCGCAATCCGCGTATCACCGCTGATCGTTCCGCTGATCGTCATCGGCGCGGTGCTCGTTCCCGCCTACAACCTCGAGCTCGCCGGCGGCCGCTTTCACAACGCGACGACCTTCGCGCTCGCCTGGGGCGCGTTCCCAGCGTTCACCGGCTACTTCTTCGAGTCGCTGACGGTCCGCGCGCCCGGCGTGCTTGTCGCCGCGGCATGCGCACTACTGACGGTCGCCCAGCGCCGCCTGAGCCTGCCGGCACGCGATTTGCGACGCCGCACGCGCGCCCTCAGCGGCAGCCAAGTGCTCGAGGACGGCAGCAGGATCGAGCTGACGGCGGGAGCATTGCTCGTGCCGCTCGAGGGTGCCCTGCGCGCATTGTCGGGGGGCATCGTGCTGCTCGCGGTAGGCCTCGTGACACTCCGCATCAGCTAGCAGCGCTCGCCGTATCCGCAGTTTCTACCCATAAAGATTGTGTCTTTTCGCGCTACCAGCGTCCGAGGCTCCGCCTAGGATCCTGCGAACGTGGACGCTGCTGCTTCGATCATCAACCTCAACGGGACGCCGCACTACGTCCACTGGCACTTCTTCCTGATGTCGGTGCCGAACCTCGTGGTGATCGTGCTGATGCTCGTCGTGTTCGCGATCGCGCTGCTCCTGCGCGCGCCAGGCGCGAAGCGACCACGGAGAGACAAGTGAGCTCCTGGACCGCACGCCTGCGCGAGTTCGGCGTGCGCGAGCTGCCGCCTGAGCGCCTGCTGCCCGACTCGCAACCGGCCTACATGACGTCCGCCGTCTACCTGTTCGGTGCGGCCACGATCGGGGCGCTCATCACGATCATCCTCTCCGGCACGATTCTCGCGCTCAAGGGACCGACCTGGTGGCACGTCCAGTCGATCGGGCACTTCTTCAACAGCATCCACCTGTGGGCGGTCGAGCTCTTCTTCTTCTTCATGGTCTGCCATCTATGGGGCAAGTTCTGGATGGCCGCCTGGCGCGGTGGCCGCTCCCGCGTGTGGATGAGCGGCGCCGTCTGCTTCCTCGTCGCGGTGCCGTGCGCGTTCACGGGCTACCTCTCGCAGCAGAACTTCGACTCGCAATGGATCGCGACGCAGGGCAAGGACGGCATCAACTCGCTCGGCGTCGGCGCCTTCTTCAACCCGCTCAACTTCGGCCAGATGTACGGCTACCACGTACTGCTGCTGCCGCTTGCAGTGGTCGGGATCGTCACCGCTCACCTGCTCCTCGTCCGGCGACACGGGATCGTGCCGCCGATTCCCTTGGCTGACAGCGTCGCTCCAACCGCGACGAAGCCGTGAGCGGGCGGCTGACAAACGCGCAGCTCAACGAGGCTGCGAAGAGCTACGACGGCCCGTACCGCAGCTACGACATCGTCAAAGAGGTCTGCGTCGCCACCGGCGTGGTCGCGCTGATTGCAATCGTCCTCACGATCCTCTTCTCCTCGCCCGATCTTCCACCGACGACGATCCAGAGCTGGTCGCGCTCGATGCCGGCAGACTTCGTCACCACGGCGCTGAGCGAGCTCGACGGTACGAGCGAGACCGCCACATATGGTCCGCCTTACAACCACGCCTCGACCGGCCAGCAGATCTGGTTCATCCACCTCGAGCAGTGGCTCGGCGTGAGCCATCCAGTCAACGCGCCCTATGACTTCGTGATCGAGCCGCTGCGTTCGCTACCGAACGATCCGTCATTGCAGGCAACCGTCACGAGCTACGTCAAGGCGAGCACTGCGACGCAGACCGGCTGGGCCAACGCGTATGCGAAGGCCCTCTCGAAGGCCGCGACGAGCGGCACGGCACTCCACGTTCCCTCGGGCGCCTACGGGCCGGTCGGCACGATGATGAGCGCCCTGCTCGGCTATGCCCAGAGCGGTGGGCTCGACGGCGATCTGCTGACCAGCAAGCAGTTCTACCAAACCGATTACACCAAGCCGCTGCTGTTCATGGAGGACGGCGGCGCGCTCACCGACCGCGCGACCTTCCAGCACCTGCAGGGCACGCAGTGGGGCATGATGAACGAGACCGGCAGCTATCCCGGGCAGGTCTGGCTCTGGCTCTACACGTTCTGGTACCAGATCTCGCCATTCACTACCTCGTCGAACGCGGATGCTCTGGTCATGGGGATCATGACGGTGCTGAGCGTCGGCCTCATCCTGCTTCCCTTCATTCCCGGCGTCCGCGATATCCCGCGCCGGATCCCCGTCTACAAGCTCATCTGGCGCGACTGGTACGGCAGCGGCGGCACCTAGTTAGTCGCCGCCCGGAGGCGAGGAATCTGGCGCCGCTGCCGGCGTCGGGCGTGCGAGCCAAACCCACGCCCCGACGCCGACCAGCAGCGTCACAACCAGCACCCAACCGAGCGTCGTCGTGCCGAGGCCGATGTACTTGAGGCCGGAGGCAAAGATCACGAAGGCGATCGCCGGACGGACATAGCGATCGGGCGCGCTCGAGGAGATCAATGAGCCGATCAGCACCGCGGGAACGCTGCCGATGGCGAGCGAGGCTGTCACGCCGAAGGACACGTGGCCGAAGGTGAGGGCACCGAGCGCCGCAGCAAGCGTCAGCGGCACGGCCTGTGACAGGTCCGTCCCGACGAGCTGACTGGCGCCGAGCCCGGGGTAGAGGAAGAGCAGCAACACGATCATCAGCGACCCCGAGCCGACCGAGGTGAGGCCGACGATGACGCCACCGAGCATGCCGATCGCGATCGTCGGGAGCGGGCGCGCCACTATCTCGTGGATCAACGCGTCGCGCTGATTGCCACTGCGGCGGTCGATCAGGTAGCGCAGGACCATCGCGAAGGCACCGAGCAGGAGCGCCGCTCCAAGCGCCGTCTCGATGTGGCTTTGCGCTGTCTTCGAATTCCCAAGCAGGTGCAGCAGGTAAGCGCCGAGGAAGGCCATCGGGACCGAGCCGAGCACCATCCAGCCGACGAGCCGGAGATTGACGGTCCCCTTGCGGAGGTGCACCGCAGCTCCGAACGGGCGCATCACGACAGCCGCGACGAGGTCGCTCGATATCGCCGTGGAGGGCGTGACCCCGAACAGAAGGATCAGCATCGGCGTCATCAGCGCGCCACCGCCGGCGCCGGTCATGCCGACGAGCAGGCCAACGACGGCACTGCCAAGCACTATGTAGGGGTCAACATGCATCGGTCGTGTGCCGCACAACCTAGACGAGCCGCCCTCCAGCCCCGCTAAGATGCCGCCGGGGGAGCCTTCCGGGGGATCGTCGATGCTGAGCTTGCTGGTACAGATCCCGTCCCCGTCAACGACGCGCAAGTTCCCGCGGCCCGCGTCGAGGCTCCGCCGCGGCGTAGTGCTCGCGGGCGCTCTCGCGGCCCTCGGCGTGGCGGCCGCTCCCGCCACGGCGACCCCATCCGGTGCGAGCGGCCTGACCGGCACAACGGGTGCCGTCACACTGCCAGCCGAGGCCGTTTCGCCGCTGCCCGGAACCCCGGACGCGAACCCGGGCACGCAGATCAGCTTCCTCGGCGCACCCGCCGGCGACATCCACGACATCAGCGTCGTCGGCTCGCGCAGCGGTAAGCACACCGGCAAGCTCGAGGACTACTCGACCGGCACGGGCGCGAGCTTCCTGCCGACCAAGCCGTTCGTGGTCGGCGAGCACGTGACCGTCAGCGCGGTGATCGTCAGCGGTGCGGCGAGCGAGCAGGCGGGAACAGAGTTCACGGTCGCCGAGCCGTACACACTTCCCGTCTACCCGCCTTCGCCTCCGGTGAAGGCGAGCGCGACGAATGTCCTGCGCTTCCACTCCGCACCCGATCTCGTCCCACCGACGCTCTCGGTCACCGTTCAGGCCGCCGACCCCTCGCTCGGCGACATCTTCGTCGCGCCGAACTCCGGCCCCGGCGACGCGGGACCGATGATCGTCACCCCGACGGGTCATCTCGTCTGGTTTCACCCGCTCACATACCCAACGCGGGCATTCGACTTCAACGTGCAGACCTACGAGGGCTCACCGGTCTTGACCTGGTGGCAAGGTCGCACGATCGAGCTCCACGGCCAGGGCGTCGACGAGATCTACAGCGACAACTACACGCCGATCGCCACGGTGCGGGCCGGCAACGGGCTCTACGCCGATCTACACGACTTTCAGATCACGCCGCAGGGCACCGCGTTCATCACCGCGTACGCGCCGATCCACTGGGACCTGGCGAGCATCCACGGGCCGACCCACGGCCTCATCGACGACGGCGTCGTGCAGGAGATCGACATCAAGACGGGTCTGGTGATGTGGCAGTGGAACGCGCTCGCACACGTGCCGCTCGCCGACACCAAGACAGCCGTGCCGAACGCGAGCCAGACGACGAGTGTCCTCGATTACTTCCACGTCAATTCGATCGACCCGCTGAGCAACGGCGACATCCTCATCTCCTCCCGCAACACCTGGACGTTCTACCTCTTGAACGGGACAACCGGCGCGGTCATCTGGCAGGTCGGCGGGAATCAGGGCTCGTTCACGCTCGGCCCAAACGCGAAGTTCGCCTGGCAGCACGATGTCGAGGTGGTCAACGATTCCTCGCCCGGCCAGTACGAGGTGAGCATGTTCGACAACGAAGACGCGCCCCAGGAGGCAGACCAGTCTCGCGCCCTGTGGCTACTGGTCAACGCCCAGACCAAGCAGGTGACCGTGATCCAGGCGATCGGGTATCCGGGCCATCCGCTGCTCGCTGACAGCCAAGGCTCCGTTCAGCAGCTTTCAAACGGGGACTGGTTCGTCAGCTGGGGTCAGGTCGGCATCGAGTCCGAGTTCACGCTGGGCGGTGCACTCACGTTCAGCATGACGCTGACCGGCACCACCGCCAGCTTCCGCGGCTACCGCTACGTCTGGAACGCGCAACCCTCGTACGCGCCCGCGCTCGTCGCCTCCCCACCGGCGGGCGGCAAGACACAGCTCTACGTCAGCTGGAACGGAGCAACCGATGTCGCGAGCTGGACCGTGCTGGCAGGCAGCTCAGCGCACGCGCTCAGCCCGGTCGGGAATTACCCGACCGCGAGCTTCGAGACCTCGATCGACGCGCCGACCTCCGGGCCATATGTCGCGATCGAGGCGATCGGCGCCGGCGGCCAGGTCCTGCAGACCTCGGCGGTGGTCAAGGCTTAGCGCCGATGCCGGTAGGGATCGCGAAGTCGGGCGGGCTGACCGAGCGGGCGACGGCGACGGCCGGCGTCGCGTTGCAGCCACGCAGCCGGACGACGATGGCGCATCCGCGACAGTCAGAGGGCGCAGCCGACGAGCGACCTGCGCTACCGGCCTAGGCACTCAGGTGCCGCCCCGTTGCGCCGCCGCCGCGCGGGTGCAGGCCGGCAGCCCGAGTGCAGCGATCGCCGCGCGCGCCCGGGCGTCCACGGCCTTGGCCCGCAATGCGAGCGTCGCAACCTCCCGGGCGTCGCCGGCCCGAATCGCGCGCAGCAGCTGAGCGACGGTCGCAGTCTGGGCACGGCCCGCGGCTAGCGCCTTTGCGAAGCGTCCAGCGAGTGACGGTGGTGCGTTCAGCGCAGCGAGCTGCCGAAGCTCGGATCGAACGATCCCGAGCGCGCTACTCGCTTGCGCGACCGCCCCATCGAGCGTCCCCGATGGGGCGGGAAGGGCAGCGAGCTGTTCAGCTGCGTCGGAACAGATGGTCGTCGCCACCGCGGCGAAGTGGGCCGTCGGCGGGCGCGTCGAGGCGCCACAGCCGGTGAGCACGAGAACGACCATCCAAGCAGCACCAAGCCCAGCGCGACGCACCATGCGGGCTCGACGCAGCGCGGTCTCAGCGACGGCGCGTCGCGCGACGCCGGCGAAATATGCGCATGAAGCGAGACAAGAGGCGAAACCAGTCCATTGCGTCGCCAGTCTAGTTGCCCTTGACGGCGGCGAGGATCGCGATCGGAAAGCGGTAGGTGATCTGCTCACCATCGCGTCGCGCGTCGACGCCGAGGCTGTCATCCGCGAGTGATGCCTCGAAGCGACGGCGAACCTCCTGTTCCCCGTCCGGACCGGGAAACGAGCGGGCGAGCAGCGAGTCGAGGTCGCCGGCCAACCCGTAGCCGCTTACACGCACCTGGTCGAGGCCTGCGCCCGCGAACAGGCCGAGCAGCTGCTCGACGCTCAGCGCATTCGCGTGGGAGCTGTCACGCAGACGCTCCACTGCGTTGAACGCCGCGGCCTTGTCCGCCGCGGGCGCGACATCGCAGACGACGACGCGCCCGCCCGGCACGCAGACGCGCACCATCTCCGCGAGCACCGCCGCCGGCTGCTCGAAATGGTGGAATGCATAGCGCGAGACGACCACCTCGAAGGACGCCTCATCCCACGGCAGCGGCGGGATCTCCCCCACGCGCCAGTCCACGTTCACGATCCCGCGGTCCGTTGCGAGCTTGCGGGCCGCCTCGATCATCGCCGGCGTCACATCGATCCCGACGGCTTCGCGCGCCAGCCCGGCAATCGCGCAGACCACGATCCCGGGCCCGCAGGCCACGTCCAACACACGGTCCTCCGGGCCAACCCCACAGGCCTCGACAAGCAGCTCGAGCGCGCGCTCATCCCGAATCGGCGCGGCAGCCGCAAACCCTGCCGCCTGCGCCGAGAATTGCTCGACAACCTCGTGCCTGTGCCCACCCGCGTCTGAAGCCGGGGAGTCTCCTGGAACGCTGGGGACCCGCACTTGCGCAACGATAGAGCAGTGACCCCACTCCACCCCCGACCCCACTGAGACGACCCTGCGCGCGATGGTCTTCGAGTCGGTCGGCGCACCGCTGCGGGCGGTGGAGCTGCCAACGCCCGATCCCGGCCCGGGCCAGTTGCTGTTGCGCGTGCACGCCTGCGGGGTCTGCCGCACGGATCTTCACCTCGTAGACGGCGAGGTTCCGGTCCACAATCCCCCACGCGTCCTCGGCCATCAAGCTGTCGCGACGTCCGTCAAGGACGGCCGCCGCGTCGGCGTTCCCTGGCTCGGCTGGACCGACGGGACCTGCCCGCAGTGCACCGCCGGCCGCGAGAACCTCTGCGAGCACGCTCGCTTCACGGGCGCCGACATCGACGGCGGCTACGCCGAGTACATGGTCGCGGACGAGCGCTTCTGCCTGCCGATCCCGGGCGACGATCCAGACGAGCAGGTGGCGCCGCTGCTGTGCGCCGGGCTGATCGGCTACCGCGCGCTACGCCTCGCGGGCGAGGATGCACTGCGTGTCGGCTTCTACGGCTTCGGCAGCGCCGCCCACATCCTCACGCAGGTTGCCGTCTGGCAGGGCCGCGAGGTCTACGCGTTCACGCGTCAGGGCGATGGGCGCACGCAGGCCTTCGCGCGCGAGCTCGGCGCCGTCTGGGCGGGTAGCTCGGAGGAGCCGCCCCCGGTTCCGCTCGACGCAGCTGTGATCTTCGCCCCGGTCGGGCCGCTCGTGCCGCTCGCCCTGCGTGCCGTACGCGCCGGCGGCAGCGTCGTCTGCGGCGGCATCTTCATGACCGACATCCCGGCCTTCCCGTACGAGATCCTCTGGGGTGAGCGGATCGTGCGCTCGGTCGCAAACCTCACGCGCGCCGATGGCCACGAGTTCCTCGCGCTTGCGACCAAGGCCGGCGTTCGCACCCACGTCACGACCTACCCGCTCGAGTCCGCCAACGAAGCGCTGCGCGATCTGCGCGAAGGCGAGTTCAGTGGCTCGGCCGTGCTGATCCCTTAGCCGATCGCAAGACCCGCGAGGTAGGTGGCACCGCCGACGATGATGCCGGCGAGGGTCATCTCAAAGCCAGCCGACCAGACGCTGCGCAGCGTGAAGATCGACTTTGCCGCGCCGACGCCAAAGTGCGCGATGAGCGAGACACCGGCGGCAACAGCGATCCCGGTGTAGCCGCGCAGCCAGAAGAAGGGGATCACCGGGATGATCGCTCCGAGCGCCGTCGAGATCCCGCCGGCGAGCGCCGCCTGGACCGGGTTGCCCTGCTGCGCGTCGGCGCTGCCGAACTCCTCCGTCGCGATCGCGCGGAAGAGCTGGTCGGGATTCTCCGCGATCCGCTCGACCACCTGGTGCGCCTCAGCCGCGGTCAGGCCCTTGAGCTGGTAGAACAGCGCGAGCTCCTCCTTCTCCTCCTCGGGGTGGCGCTCGATCTCCTCGCGCTCGCGCGCGAGGTTCGCTGCAGCGACCTCGTTGGTCGAGCGCTCAGCGAGGAACGCCCCGGTCGCCATCGAGAGCGCCGACGCGATGGCACCGAAGAGACCGGCGGTGAGGACCACGTGCGAGCCGCCGGTCGCGCCAGAGACGCCGGCGACGATCCCGAAGACGGCGGCGAGGCCGTCATTCGCCCCGTAGATCGCCCCCGGGATCCAGCCGCTCGCGGAGCGATGCCAGCGCTCGCGCCCGAGGATCCGATGCAGGCGCGCGTCGGCAACCTCGCCGTCGCTCGCCGGCGCCAACGGCTGGCCTTCGCGCAGCTGCCCGAGCGCGACCGTGTGCTCCTCCTCCTCCACTTTGATCTGCTCGAGCAGCGCGTCGGTCGCTGCATCACCCGTGGGCGCGTCCTCGATCTGCGCCGCGATCTCCAACTCCATCGCTTCCTGGCGCGCGATCAGCCGCGGCACGGGCGCGATCCGCGCCTGCAGGCGCTGCCAGGGCCCAAGCGCGACCGAGCGCGCGTCGGGAATCGCAAGGCCGACCTCGCGCATCCGCGCCTCGAGCCGATCACGATGACTCGTCTCGACCTCGGCGAGCCGACGCAGCACGGCAGCACGCCGCGAGTCGACCTCGCGGTCGGCGATCAGGTTGTAGACGATCGTCGCGCGAACCTCGTCGCGCCACGCGTCAAGCAGACGCTCGCGGACAGCGGGCGTTACCTCCAACCGGGCTAAACCGCCACGCGCTCGCGCTTACGCTCAGCGACGATCCCGCGGACCGCGTCCCAGTCAACGTCCTTGAAGTTGTGCATCGGGCAGTACTTGGGCCCGCACATCGAGCAGAACTCGGCTGTCTTGAAATAGTCGTCCGCAAGGGTCTCGTCGTGCATCGCGCGCGCCGTCCCGGGGTCCAGCGCGAGCTCGAACTGACGCTCCCAGTCGAAGCTGAAGCGCGCCTTGGACAGCTCACGGTCCCACTGCGCCGCCTGCCGGTTGCCGCGCGCAAGGTCGGCCGCGTGCGCGGCGATGCGGTAGGCGATCAGGCCCTGCTTGACGTCCTGCGCGTCGGGCAGCCCGAGGTGCTCCTTGGGGGTCACGTAGCAGAGCATCGAGGTGCCGTGCCAGCCGACGATCGCGGCACCGATCGCGCTCGTGATGTGGTCGTAGCCGGGGGCGATGTCGGTGACGAGCGGCCCAAGCGTGTAGAACGGCGCCTCGTGGCAGATCTCCTGCTGCTTGCGCACGTTCATCTCGAGCTGGTCGATCGGGATGTGGCCGGGGCCTTCGATCATCACCTGCACGTCGCGCTCCCAGGCGCGCAGCGTCAGCTCACCGAGCGTCTCGAGCTCGGCGAACTGCGCGGCGTCGGAGGCATCGGCGATCGACCCGGGACGCAGGCCGTCACCAAGCGAGATCGAGACGTCGTAGCGCGCGCAGATCTCGAGGATGTCATCGAAGTAGTCATACAGCGGGTTCTCTGCCATGTGGGCGATCATCCAGCGGGCGAGAATGCCGCCGCCGCGGGAGACGATCCCGGTAACGCGATGCTGGCAGAGCGGTAGATGCTCGAGGCGGACACCGGCATGGATCGTCATGTAGTCGACGCCCTGCTTGGCCTGATGCTCGATGTTCTCGACCAGCAGCTCGCCGGTCAGGTCCTCGATGTTCTTGACCTTCTCGAGCGCCTGGTAGATCGGCACGGTTCCAATCGGGACGGTGGCGGCCTCGATGATCGCCGCGCGCGTCTCGTCGATCCGCTTGCCGGTCGAAAGGTCCATGACCGTATCGGCACCCCACTTCTCGGAGACGGTGAGCTTCTCGACCTCCTCGGCGAGCGAGGAGCTCGTCGGCGAGTTGCCGATATTGGAGTTGATCTTCACGCGCGCCTTCAGCCCGATCGCCATCGGGTCGAGCGACGCGTGGTTGACGTTCGCAGGGATGATCATCCGCCCCCGCGCGACTTCGTCGCGAACGAGCTCGGGCGCCAGCTCCTCGCGCTCCGCTACGCGCGCCATCTCCGGTGAGATGACGCCCTTACGGGCGAGATGCATCTGCGTCCGGCACCCTGCATCGGGCTCGAAAGCGCTGCGGACTGCGGTCATCGTGGCTCCCTTCGCTGGCATGATCCAGATCAGGTCAGACGGGTCGGCGCGCATTCGCGCCCTCTCAGCCCCTGCGGGACTCCCCGGCAGACGAACTGTCACGGCAAGGCTATCGCGTGGCGCTGCGCGCGAGCGCTTCCTTCGCGTACCAGCCGATCGGGCTTGGCGGAGCGCTGGGATCAAACCAGCGAACCTCGGCTATCTCGATCGGATCCGCGCTCACTTCGCGGCTCGGGAGCTCGACGCTGAAGTAGTTGACGACGACGTTGCGGTACTGGCGGGGGCCGCTGAACGTACCCAGCGAGGTTGCCCCGGCGACGGTCACCCCGAGCTCTTCATGCAGCTCGCGGGCGAGCGCCTCAAGCGGGGTTTCATGACGCCGCTGCCCACCGCCGGGGAGCTCCCACTCGTGCGGTCCGTAGGTATGGCGCACGAACAGAACCTCGCCGCCGTTGCTGATGACGCCCTTTACGCCACGCGCGTGCGGACGCGTCAGGAACGCTGTCAGGTAGAGAACCCAATAGCCGAGCCGGTAGATCTGGCGCAGGACGGCGTCTCGCACCGCCACAGCCTGACAGGCCGGCGCAACCGGGTTGCTAGCCTGAAATGCACGTTTACGTAAAGATGTCCTTGTCAAGCCAGACACAACCCGTCCCCGTCGCGCGCTCGCGCCGCATCGGCGTGGCGGCGGACTCGCCCAACTACCGCTGGTGGGCGTTGTCGTGCACGAGTCTCGGCATGCTGATGGCGGCGACCAACTCGGGCACGCTGATCATCGCGCTGCCGGACCTCGAACGCAGCCTGCACACGAGCCTGCTCGCGCTGATCTGGGTGATCCTCGCCTACATGATCGCCTCGACCGTGCTCGTGCTGAGCGCCGGGCGCATGTCGGACCTGTTCGGACGCAAACGGGCCTACGTCGGCGGCTTCCTCGTCTTTGGCCTGGCATCGCTGGGAGCCGGATTTGCGGCCAATGGGACCGAGTTGATCCTCTGGCGCGTCCTGCAGGGCATCGGCGCCGCCTTCCTGTTCGCGAACGCCGCCGCGCTCGTCACCGATGCCTTCCCGCCGCGTCAACTCGGCTTCGCGATGGGCGCCAACATGATGATCGCGGCGATCGGGCTCGTCATCGGACCGGTCCTAGGCGGCGCGCTCGTCGAGATCTCCTGGCCTTGGGTCTTCTGGTTCAACGTGCCCTTCGCGCTAGCCGGCGCGCTCTGGGGCTCGCTGATCTTGCGCGAGCTGGCGAAGCCCGACGCGGTGCGGGGCCTCGACCTCAGTGGCACCGCGACCTTCGTCGTCGGCCTGACCGGGCTCGTGCTCGGCGTCTCACGTGGCGGACTCTCCGGCTGGAGCGATCCGATCGCGCTGGCCGGGCTCGCGGTCGCCGCCGTGCTGCTGCCACTGTGGGTCGTGATCGAGCAGCGCAGCGCGGCTCCGATGCTCGACCTCGGCCTGTTCCGCAGCCGCCTCTTCGCGGCCGCCGCGGCCGCGACCTTCATCAACGGCCTCGCGCGGTTCGCGTTGATGTTCATCTTCGTCTTCTACTTCCAGGGCGCCGAGGGCGACTCGCCGATCACAGCCGGCATCAAGCTGATTCCGCTGGCACTCGGCATGCTGATCGCTTCGCCGATCGCCGGCAGCTACGCCGACCGTCACGGCTCGCGCGCACTGGCCGCGATCGGCATGCTGATCACCGCACTCGGGCTCGGCCTGATGACGACGCTCGCGGTCCACAGCTCATACCTTTGGGCGGCCGTGCTGCTGGCGATCGTCGGTGTCGGATCGGGCACCTTCATGAGCCCCAACGGCGCGGCGATGATGGGTGCCGTGCGACCAGAGCGCCGCGGCGTCGCCGCCGGGGCACGCACCGTCCTTCAGAACACGGGCGCGGTGCTTTCAATCGCCTTCGTGATGGCGATCGTGACGGCCGCGATCCCGCGCGCCACGCTGTTCGCGATCTTCTCCGGGCTCGCCCATGGTCTCAGCGAGCAGAAGCTCGCGCCGTTCATCGCCAACATGCACGTGGCGCTGTGGGCACTGACCGGCTCCGCGCTGCTCGGAGCGTTCGTCTCACTGCTGCGCCCCGCGCACGAGGCAAGCGAGGACTGATGGCGCTCGCGGGGATTGCAGCGCCATTGCGAATCGGCGACGTCGCACGCCTTGTCGGCACGACGCCGCGCACGATCCGCTACTACGAGGAGATCGGGCTGCTCGGCGAGCAGGGCTCGCGCGCGAGTGGCCGCCACCGCCTCTACAGCGAGGCTGAGGTCGAGCACCTACGTGAGGTCATACGCCTGCGCTCGGTGCTCGGCGTCTCGCTCGAGGAGCTGAAGACGCTCGTCGAGGCGGAGACCGCACGCAAGGCTCTGCGCGCCGAGGCCGTCGCCGCGGAGGATGATCCGGAGCGCTTGCGCGGCCTGCTCGAGGAGGCGCTCGGACATCTCGAGCGCCAGCTCCAGCTCGTTGGGCGTCGAGCCGGCGAGCTCGCCACGCTGCAGTCCGACCTCGAATGCCGCCGCGAGCGAGTCAGGACGCGCCTGCGCGAGCTCGGCTGAACGTCTCGTAGACATTCGCGACAAAGAGTCCGCGGCTGGTCTTGATCGTGAAATACCAGTCGGACGGGAGCGCGAACATGACCGGCCGCTTCGGTCCGGCCCGTCGCACGTCGACCGCGATCTCCTTCGGTGTCGTGTCAGTGCCGATCCGCACCGTAACCGTGCCCTTCTTGCCACCGAAGACGAGGTGCACGGTGCTCGCAAACCCGCTGTTGTCCTCGAAGTAGCCGTCGTAGGGATAGACGGTGCGCGGATGCTTGATCAGGTAGGCGAGCGCGACGGCGTAGGGATGACGCAGCGCTGCGGCGCGCCCGGCGCAGTCGACCAGGTGGATCGTGCCCTGTACCGGCGAGGCGGGGTACCAGAGCGCCTGCGGGACCTGCGGACAGACCAGGCGCGCCGCCGCCGAGGCGCCGTTACCGCCGCGCTGGAAGTAGGGACCACCGACGACGACGTAGCGCGCCTTGTGCTCGGCGACGAGCCGCGCGAGCCCGTCGCCGCTGAGCGCGGGGTCGGTCGTGTTGTAGCCGCCCATCGCTGCAGCACGTATGCCGAGCAGGATCAATGGCGAGGAACCGTCTGAGGACTCGGTCAACACCTGGAAGTCGTGGGTTGGGTGGTGCGTGCGGATGTAATGCGCGAGTGCCTCGTTTGCGGCGAGCTCGTCCGCCGGCATGCTGATGCCGCCCCAGCCGGCTTCGTTGTACGGGCCGGCGGTCGGGAAGGTCCCGTCGACCGGCGCATCCCACACGCTGCTCGCGTATATCCCGGGCGCGACGAGCAGCACAGCGACCAGCACGGCCACCGGCCAGCGTGCCCAGCGGCGCAGCACGACCACGGCGAGGAAGGCGGCCGCGCAGGCGATGATCAGCGGGTCGCGCCAGAAGTGCGGGTAGCCGTGGTTGTGGATCAGGTAGAGCTGCGCGACGACGGTCGCGCCCGCACCGGCCGCTGCAAGCAGTAGCCCGGCGGCGATCCGCCACAGCGTCTTGCTGGCAACGAGGCGGGTGAACGCGTAGGCGGCAGCGCCGACCATCACAGCCAGACCGGGCCCAAGCGCGGAGGCGTAGTAGGGGTGCACGATCCCCTTCGAGTAATCGAGGAACCCGAGCTCGATCACGAACCAGCCGCCGAAGACCACCAGCAGCGCGGTACGCCGGCTGCGCAAGCCGGTGAGCGTCAGCGCGAGGGCGAGCAGCCCGACAACGCCGAGCGGCACCATCCATCCCGCCTGGTCACCGAGACCGAGGTCGAAGATCCGCAGCGGTCCGCGCTTGCAGCTCGCGAACGGCACCGGGCTCGGGTTTCGTACCGTGACTCCGGGTACGCCTGTCGCACCGGTCGCGCCCGCGGCGGGAGTGGCGCTCGTCGCAGCGCCGCTCGAGGCCGCAGCGACGGCCGGGCCGACCGGACGGATCACCGGCACATCAGAGGTAGGCGGTGCGGCGACGACCGGGCAGGGTGGCCCGCCGACCTGCCCGCCGGCGCGCCCGAGGCCGTTGTAGCCGAACTCGAGCTGCAGCTCGCTGTTGTTCGTCGAGCCGCCGACGTAGGGCCGCTGCGATGCGGACGTACTGTCAACTGCGAGTGACCACGACGCCGCAACGGCGATCCCGACGGCGGCGCAGAGCACCAGCTGCGCGATCCGCTTGCGCCAGGACGCGGGCGTGCAAACCAGGTAGCCCAGTCCGATGCCCGGAGCGCACAGCAACCCGGCAAGCGACTTGGTGTTGAAGGCGAGCCCCACGAACACGGCGCTCGCGAGCAGCCAGCGCGTGCGCCCCGACTCGATCGCCTTGACGCCGGACCCGCACGCGGCGACCATGAAGAGGATCAGCAGCGGGTCGACAGCGTTCTCGCGCGAGACGGCTACGAATGCTGGGAAGAGCGCCAGCGCGAGCGCGCTCAAGAGTCCGGCGATGACGCCGAGACGCGGCGCGACGATGAAGTACAGGAGCGCGACTGCGAGCAGCGCGCAGATCCCCTCGGGAACGATCAGCGAGAGCGGCGCGAAGCCGAACAGCTTCGCGCTCAGTGTTTGCAGCCAGATCGCGAGCGGCGGCTTGTCGATGCTGTCGAGGCCGCCGGGATCGAACGAGACGAAGAAGAAGTTGCGCAGCGAGAGGAGGTCCGACTTGACCGCCGCTGCGTAGAAGAGGTTGGCGTAGCCGTTCTGGCTCAGCTTGTTGAATTCGAGTGTCCCCGACAGCGCGAGGACCGGCAGCAGTCCGAGGTGCCTGGTGGCCGAGCGAAGCCGGGAAACGCCCGGGCGAGGCAGCCGCGGACGCCAACGCGGGAGCCGCAGACGCCGGAGTCGAGCGGGCGCTGCGCCATCCGACGGAGCCGCCTGCGGCGGCTCTGGTTCTGGGTCTGTCGTCGCCATCCTGGGTCGCCGGGGGCGGGTCGGGCACGTCCCTCACGCGCCCCCAGCTCACCGGCCAGCGGAGCCTATTGACCGCCCGGGTTGCCTGCGCCGTCCCCCGGCACGGACCCGGTCGATCCCGTGCCCCCGGCGGTTGCGGCCGCGTTCGCCGGCGCGAACACGTAGATCCAGGCCGGCGGGAACGGCCGTTGTGCCGAGACGAGCCACTCGCTGCCCTCGTAGCTGACCTCGGTGGCTTTCGCCGTCAACGATGGCGGCGAAGGCGCTGAGCTGCCAGGAAGGTAGTTCGTCCCGTAATCCTCAACGCCGTCGCTGAACATGAAGACAGGCACGTGGACGTAGCCGGTGGCCTGGCTGATGAAGAGCTGCTGGTTGGCGTAGATGTTGTGGCCCGAGAGCTCCAAGCCGCTGGCGACGTTGCGCACCACGCTGGCGTCCGTCGCCAGCGCGACCGAGGCGCAGCTGGCCTTGGCGAGCGCCGCCGTCGGCTTGGGAACGAACACCGCGACCTCCAGCGTGCCGCTCGGAAAGGCCTCGACGCTGTATGCGTCGACTGCGTAGCTGATCCCCGCCAGTTTCAGCGACCCGCTGCTCGGCGGGCTCGCCGGGGGCTTTGGCAGCGTTCCCATCAGTGGCTTGCCGGCGCGATAGATCTCGACCGGTACGCCGGCAATGTGGGTGACGAGCTTCTTGTAGCCCCTGTCGTCCTGCACGCTCATCACGAAGCTACCGACCGTCTTGCCGTCGTAGGTGATGTGCTCCGTTACCGGAGCGAGGATGTAGGGCCCGCCGACATCGGCGAGCACGGTCCCGGTAGGCGAGAGAACCCGCAGCCGAACGATGTGCCAGACAGGCGTGTAGACGATCGCGTGCGTGGCGCTCTGGATTGCCGCGAGATTGCCGCTTGCAACGGCGCTGGCGAGCGCATTCGAGTCGCTGATCCGCGTCAGGTCCGCCGAGACTTCGGTGCTGCCGAGCTCCTGCGAGTAGATCTCGCGTGCGATTCCGTCATCGATCTGATCAACGATGCGCGTCGCGCCGGCAGCTCCGCACGGCGGCCCAGTGCTCGCCACCGCCGCGCCGGCGCTGGTGGTTGTAGCGATCGCGAAGAAGGCCGCGACAGCGCAAGCCACCGCGAGCCGACACCACGCGATCGCGCTGTCGGGCTCCCCGAGCACGCGCGGAAGACTAGTACGTGAACGCATTTCGCCCTGCCGCTAAGCGGCACCCGTTGGACCGCTCGAGCCACGCACCGGTGCGGCCATCGGGAACAGGAGGTACACGCGCAGGCCGACCACCGGAGCGAAGGATGTGACAAGCCAACGCCCCCCGCCGTAGGTGACCTGCCCGCTCGTCGGCAGGTGGCGCGGCAATGCGAACCCCGGCGAGCCCAACAAGGGGATCGCTCCCTCATAGACGAACATCAGCTTGTCCGGGTCGAACTCGTGGTCAACCGTGACGAGCGCGCTTACGTCGCTCGGGAGCTCGAGCTGGCGTGCCAGCCCGGCGGCGATCGACGTGTAGACGGAGGCCTTGACCGCCAGGCAGCTGCTCCGTGTCTGCGTCACGCCGGCAAGCGGAACCGCCAGCACGACCGCTGACTGTCCGGTTGGGAACGCCTTGACGTTGAACGTCAGCGCACGCGACTTAACGCCAGCGACATAGATCGTCGAACCGTCGACAGGCTGCTGCGCCGGTACCTCGCCGACGGGAAACCCCTCCCCGACGAGCGGTCGCCCCTGGCCGTAGACCTCGACTGGCAACCCGGTGAAGCGCGAGACGAGCTTGGTGTAGCCGAGGTCGTCCTGCACGCTCATCACGAACCGTCCGACTACTGCGCCCCGATAGCTCAAGACACCGCGGACCGGCGCGAGGATGTAGGGGCCGCCGACGTCGGCCAGCAACTGACCGCTCGCGGAGAGCACGCGCAGCCGAACGATGTGCCAGCGCAGGTGGTACACGAGCGCGCGAGTGCTCGCGAGCACGGCGCTCGCGTTGCCGGTTGCGAGCGCGCTCGTCAATGCCTGCGAGCGCTCGACGTGCCTGGCGTCTTCGCCGACCTCGGGGTTGTAGAGCTCGCCCTCGTAGATCTTCCAGCTCGCCGCGCTGTAGCCGGCATCGATCGTCGCCTGCGTCGCCGAGCCGCACCCTGTCGCCGCAGCTCGCGAGAGTGGCGGCGCGAGTACCACCGCGGCAAGCGCCGCGACGCAGATAACGGCGATTCGGGCAAGGCGCACGCGCGGATCATCGCCGATCGCCTTGCGCTGGACGCCCAGCGGCGAAAGGCTTTCTCGGCCAGCTCGGGGGCGCCGACGGCCTCAACGGTCGCCGCCCGCGGTCGGCGGCTACGCTTCTCGAACCCGACCACCGGAACCTTAGGAGGCAGCATGGCCCAGATCGTTGCGTCGACGCACCTTCCGCCGCTGGGCGGGCATGAGCGCGACGAGGTCGGCCGCCAGCTTCAGGCGACCCTCGTTGAGCTGATCGATCTATCGCTTGTCGGCAAGCAACTGCACTGGTCGGTCGTCGGTCCGAACTTTCGCTCGCTTCACCTCCAGCTCGACGAGCTGGTCGATTCCTGGCGCGACCTCTCGGATACCGTCGCCGAGCGTGCCGTCGCGATCGGCATCTCGCCCGACGGGCAGGCAAGTGCGATCGTCGAGGCGGCGGAGCGGTCCGCCATCACGCCCGGCGCGATCCTCGACCACGAGGTGGTCAGCGAGCTGATCCGTCGCGTCGCCGAGGCGAGTGAGAGGACGCGCACGCGCGCCGAGCGGATCGCCGAGCTCGACCTCGCCTCCCAGGACGTCCTTGTCGACGTGCTGCGCGCGCTCGAGCAGCAGCAGTGGATGCTGCGTGCCCAAATCCAGGGTCGCGCCTGACGCGCACCCGCACAACCGCGCTCGGCACGGGCCTGCTGCTCGCGCTGCTCGCGAGCAGCGCGGCACTGGCGGCGTCGACGATCGAGCTGCAAGCTTCGACCACGGTCAACATCGCCGCCGGCCGGACTGAAACGGTCACGGTCGGCTATCCGGACGCCCTCGAGTACGGCAACGCGACCTACGCCGGCAGGACCGTGGTGCTCGGTCCGCCGGCCGGTGCCCGTGGCGCGACGCCGAGCCGTGGGGCCGTCAAGGTATTGAGCGCCGGATCGGTGCTAGGCGGATCGGCCTACAAGGTTCGCATCCACAACGCGAACCGGTCCGGAACCGCACCGCTCCGCGTGGCGGTCACCGCGATCACGCGCGAGCCGCTCCCGCATAGCTAGCCGCTCATCGCGCGTACATCAGCGAGCCGGGCGTCGTGAGGTCCTCGCCCGTCTCGAGCAGCGTCTTCAGGCCGGAGAGGATCATCGGCCAGCCGCCGTAGAGCTGGGAGTTTGCGTTGGGTGCGAGGCGGTCGTGGATCACGGTCAACTTCACCGAGTCCTCACCAACCGGCTCGATCTCCCAGGTGACGCGCGAATCGCCCTCCGCCTTGACCTCCTCGCTCCAGAGCGCCTTGAAGCTCTGCACCAGCCGTCGCGGCGGATCGACCTCGAGGTTCTCCCCCTCGGCGATCTCGACGCGTCCGGGAACTCCGCTCTTGTACGGCGAGCCCGACCGCCAGTCGGACTCGGTGCCGACACCGAAGCTGTAGCGCTTGCGTAGCTCGCCGTCGGTGATCGCCTCCCAGACGCGCTCGGGGCTCGCCTTGATGTAGATCTCGAACACGGTCATCGCGCCGCGGTCGCCGATCACGGTGTAGGGCTCCGCTTTGTTGGTCATGTCTCCCTCCAGTTCGCGTTTGAGGCCTGTCAAGGTCGCCGCCAACGGCTCCGCGTACTTGCTCACCCAGCGCTCATAGACGAGCCGAATCGGAACCGGATTGAGGAAGTGGAGCTTCTCGCGGCCGTGACGACGCGTGGTGACGAGACCCGCCTGCTCGAGCACGCGCAGATGCTTCATCACGCCGATCCTCGTCATCGGCAAGCGCTGCTCGAGCGCGGTGAGCGTTTGGCCATCGCTGCGAAAGAGCTCGTCGAGCAACCCTCGCCGTGTCCTGTCTGCCAGCGCCCTGAACACATCGTCCACAGCCGCAGCATACGTAACCATATGGTTACGTGTCAAGTCCGCGCGACTGCGGTCAGTCGTTCTCGACTTCGTAGTCCCAGTCGGCAACGACGTGGCGTCGGTCCGGTGCCCATTGCATCAGCCCTTCACCGACCAGCGAGTATGCGCGAATCTGGAACTTGAGCGCCTGACCCGGGCGCAGCACCGAGGGTGGGCTGGCCTCACCGGGCACCAGATGCGGGACTTGGTAGGCGCCGAGGTGGTCCACGGCGTGGAAATCGGCAAGCGAAACCGGGACGTCGGCGGTGGCATCTTTCATCGTTACGGTCCACGTGCAGGTCGTTGCCGGCGGTTGGTAGGGCAGTCCCTCGCCCGGCACGATCGGACCGCTGACGGTGATCACGACATCGAACGCGCGGGTCTTGACGTGGACGGCCAGGCCCTCGACGGTCAGAGCCGGCTTTGCAATCGTGCCCGTCAGCACCCGATCAACCGTCGGGTCGACGGTGCTCTTCGGTAGGAACGACGGGTATTTCGAGCCCGCGCCGCCACATCCCGCGAGGGCGATGCCAACAAGCAGGACAGCGGCCGCGGCACGAAGCGGGCCGGGCTCGAAAGCCCGGCCCAATTCGCTCGCGGTCGCCCTGTTAGGGGCGTGCATCAGACTGCCTCACTGCCTACCCGTGATGCCGCTGGCGCCGGTACGGCCACGACGGCTGGATCGGCTCCAAGGGCCTGAAGGACTCGGCCGTGAACACGTCCGGGCCGAAGTCCGCGAGACCCCGCTGGGCGGCGTAGCCGATGTGTCCTTCGCCATCAAGGCCACCGCAGACCGAGCCGGCGACGAGCGTCGTATCGGAGCAGCGCTGACCTGTCAGCAACAGGTCTTCGAGCGTACGCAGCGTGCTGTAGTGGTTGTAGTAGGTGCTCGACACGGTGCCGGGCTTGATCAGCGAGCTGATCAGCACGGTGCCGGTGTCGCCGCCGCCGGGAGTGAAGTCGGTGGCGTCATACAGCGGGTCGAGGGTGACGCAGCCACTGCTCGTCGCCGCCTCGCTGCCGGTCGGGCAGGTGGTGGTGCCGAGCGTGGAGGTGCCACCCTCCGCACCGAGCGTGATCGTTCCGTTGAATCCGCTCGGCAGCGTCACCGGTTGCCCGCTGTCGTTGAGCAGTTGGAACGTTCCGATCCACGGCTTGGCGTAGTTGTTGGACGCCGTGGTCGTGCTGGCGTTCGCACTCAGGGCATACGGCCCCGTGTCGCTCACTGCCCCGACGAATGTGTCGGCCGGGATCCCGGTCCCCGAGACGAGGCGTCCGGTGTCGTCGGCGTTGATCTTGGGATCGATGGCGAGACTCGAGCCGGGAGCCACCATCGCGGGCTCGGTCGTCGTGCCCGGCGAACCGGACAGGTAGGGGCTCTCACCGGTCAGCCCGGTCGGGCGATCGATGAAGCCGGAGGCTCCCGGACCCGGTTGTAGCTGGTCACCCGTGCTGGTCGTCACCTCGGGGTCGTTTGGCCCGGTCGGTTCCGTCGGCACGTTGACGCCATCGATGTTCTCACCCGCGGCATCGGCGAG
Organism: Solirubrobacteraceae bacterium; assembly: GCA_050010595.1. Lineage (GTDB taxonomy): Bacteria > Actinomycetota > Thermoleophilia > Solirubrobacterales > Solirubrobacteraceae > Palsa-513. The sequence goes on along the minus strand of JBEKKS010000012.1, from coordinate 48,979 downwards.
GGCTCCGTAGGCGCCGTACAGCGAGTTGGCGCCTGGATAGTCGGTCCCCTTCGAGCCGTAGGTCGGCTGGTCTGCCGGTGCCGAGTAGGTCGTCGAGTCACCGCTGGCCGGCACGTTGTTGAAGCTGTTGCCGACCGTGAAGGGCGGGTTGGCCTCGTCGAACGTGACGTCGATCAGGCCGCCGTCCTTGAACGCGGCGGACTGCTCGATCAGCGGTATGTAGTAACGGAGGAACAGGTCGGATGCGTACAGCCCGCCGGTGTAGTTGGTCGGGGTCGTCGCCTCCGGGTCATAGGCCGGAAGACCGGCCGGGGTGTAGTCGGGTGTGCCGTTCGCGTTGAACGCACCCGACAGGTTGTTGCCCTGGCAGGTCGCGTCGTGTGCGTCGCTGCAGTTGTTCGGCGTGATCCAGTTGAACGCCGGGACCTTGTTGGCCGGGAGGCTCAGGTCGTGCACGAGCCCGTAGGTCGGGTCATCGAGGTTGCTGACATGGTTCGCATCGCAGTTGTTGTCAGCGGTTCCGCTGGTCGAGCCAGACCCGTCGTACTCCGGTGTCGTCGGCTCGTTCAGCGCCGAGGATGCGGTATAGGTGACACCCGACTGGGTGCCCGAGGCCTCGCCGGTCAGCGCCGCGAACCACGGCACCGGGAAGTGCTTGGCGACGTACTGATCCGCTGGGTCCCCGTTGTTGTTCGCACCCGCCGGCTGAGCGCCGGTGAAGCTGGTGACGTCGCCACTTGGCGCAACCAGATTCGTCGGGTTGGTTACCGCGTTGTTGGATGACGTCCCCGGGTAGCCGCACAGCCCGTCCTCGCGACCGGGAACTGTGTCCGTCACGCCGGGAGTGGTGCCGGTGACATAGGTCTTTGAACCGACGGGCTGAGCGCCTCCGAGATCCTGTGCGTAGCCCTTCCACGACACGTTAGCCGCGTTGAGCTGGTTGAACAGGGTTGGGACGTCCGTCGGGTAAACGCAGCCGTTGTTGGCGAGGGACGCGTCAACGCCGCCGTGCGTGAGCAGCTGCCCATAGTTGCCGTTCGACGAGCCGCTCGTGGTCGCCGTGGTCGTGAACGTCCCACTCTTGTCGGCCGTGCCGTCGGTGTCCGTCGTGTTGCCAACCGCTCCCGTTGTGATGATCCCGGAGTTGTTGTTGGTCATGTTCGCCGTCGTCGAGCAGTCGTCCTGAACTGCGTAGGACGGCGCTTGACCGGAGACCAGAGAGATGTAGTTGTCCATGCTGAAGTGCCCTGTGCCGTAGTAGTTGGTGAGCAGGGCGCCTTGTGCGGGCAGCGTCTTCCACAGATAGCTGTTCTGGTTGAGCCCGCTGAAGCTCTCGTCGTAGGACTTGTTCTCGAGGATGATCAGCCAGACGTGCTTGACCGCCCCTACCGGGGTACCGGTCGCCGTTATCACGCACTGGGCCTGACCCCAGGTGCCCGTTTGGGCTTCGAGGGTGCTACCCGCCGGGCACTGGCTCGGGTTGCCCGTCGCCGTGCTCGACTCAACGGCCCCGGCAGCCATCACGCTCAAAGCGCAGGCCACCAGAGCGACAAATCCTGTCGTCGCCGCCGGGCGACGACGCGTGCGGCGCCGGGCGGCGCCCCGCAGCGACGCGTAGGCGGATGCCACGCGTCCAGACTTCACTGGCACATCAGGTTTCATCGCGTCCTTCACCTCCGGTTGATCACCCAAGCACTACGAGCGCGAGTCTCGACCGACTCCGCCGTGGCGACGTAGCGATTGCGTGACCTGCAGGTGATTAACCGGTTACCGCGACCCGGCGACGCCAGGGGCGCCCGCTAATTGACGGGCAACGACGCGCGCTCGCGCCGGTCCTCGCGCTGCGCGCGGATCACTCCGGCCAGCCGGCGCACCCCTTCGCGGGCCGTGTCGTTGTCGAGGCGCCCGAACGAGAGCCGCAGGTGCGTGGCGTGCGGGCGCTCGACGAGCATCGTCGAGCCGGGAACGAAGCTGACGCCTGCCGCAAGCGCATCGCGGTAGAGGCGCGCGTCGTCGCACGGCTCGTTCAACGTTACCCAGACATGACCGCCGCCTTGCGGCAGCCGGTAGCTGACCAGCTCGCCCAGCTCCTGATCGACCGCGGCGAGCAGCACGTCACGGCGCTCGCGATGGAGCGCCCGCGCGCGCTCCAGCTGCTCTGCGTAGCAGCCGTCGGCGAGGAACTTGGCGACGATCTGCTGGGGGAGCGTCGCACCGTGCGCGTCATCGCCGCGCTTCTCAGCGACCAGTCGATCGCGGACGGGGCCACTCGCGGCGATCCAGCCGGCGCGCAGGCCAGGTCCGAGGCTCTTCGAGAACGAGTCCAGATAGATGACGTGAGCCGGTGCCAGCGCCCGCAGCGGCCCAGGATCGGCACCCGCGAAGCGCAGGTCCGCGTACACCGCATCCTCGAGGATGAAGAAGCCGTGGCGCCGGGCAAGCTCGACGAGGTGAGCTCGTCGCTCGGTCGACAGGTCGGCGCCGGTCGGGTTCTGCAGGCGCGGCTGTAGCGCAACCATGCGGATCTCGTGCCGGCGCAGAAGCGCCTCGAGCGCGTCGGTGTCGAGCCCGTCCGCGTCGACCGGCACCGGAAGTATCTCCGCCTCGACCGCTTGGAGGGCGTCGATGATGCCCATGTAGGTGGGCGACTCGCACGCGACCTTGTCGCCGGCGCGCAACAGCGCACGTACCGCGAGCGTGATCGCCTGGCGAGCGCCCGTCGTGACGAGGATCGACCCGGCGTCATCGTCAAGCCCGCGCGTGCGACCCAGACGGGCCAGTTCGCTGCGCAGTGAGCCCTGGCCGGCCACCGGTCCGTACTCGAAGCTGGCGGCGCCGTGGCTCGCGATCTCCGCTGCGCTGGCCTGCGCCAGGAGCTCCACCGGAATCAGCTCGGACGGCGGATAGCCGGCCGAGAGCGGGATCAGCCCAGCCGCTTCGTCGCCCATCTGCTGGGCGAGCTCGGTGAGAATCCAACCAGCCGAGCCGCCACGCTCGGGTGGCAGGACATAGGTTTGCCAGGACGCATCGCGCGCGCCGACGGGTCGTCCGGCGGGCGCCACCGCCGCGCGCACGAACGTTCCGCGGCCGACCTCGGAGACGACCAGGCCACGCTCGGCGAGGCGCCGGTAACAGCGCCCCGCCGTCAGCTGGTTGACGGCGGCGAGCTCTGCGAGCCGGCGCGTGGGAGGCAGCTTGTCGCCCGCCACGAGCTCGCCGGAGGCGATCGCCGCAACGAATGTCTCAACGATCTGGGCAGTCACCGACTGATTCCCGCCACGCTGCACCGCGGCGAGTCGCTGCTCCAACCCGGAAACGCTCACACCTGTCATTCAATCATCAATTGAATGATATTGCAATAACCGTCCGCCGTTGCTACGGTCAGCCCCAGAAGGAATATCCGGCGAAAGCGAGAAGTGATTGCTGTATGGCAATGAACGGCTTTGGATTACACTCGATCATGGCCGAGGTTCACATCGAGGACCTTCGCCGCACTGCCCCGCGCACCGGGACGTGGCGCCGCGCCGCACTCGAGGATGCTCAGCCTGAGCCATCGCACGAGGTGAGAATGCGTGTCGCGCACCGCCGCAACGAGGCGAGGATAGCCGGCATGAGCGCGAGCGATGTGCCGCGCGCACCCGTCCTCGTCGGCGAGCTCGAAGGCAGAGCCGTCGCGGCGCTGTCGCTCAGCGACGGCGAGATCGTGACCTCGGCCGGAGAGCGTGCCGATGAGGTTGTCGCACTGCTCGAGCTGCGCGCCAAGCAGCTGCGCCGCGGGCCGAAGGTCGGGAGCAGGTCATGAGCTTCGCGACGAACGCGGGGACCCTGCTGCGTCGGACCCGGGAGATCTGGCCAGAACTGGACTATGCGCAGCAGCGCCTGCTCGACTTCCGGACCGGGGATGGCGCGGTCGCCGACCTCAAAGCACGCTTGCGCTTTGATCCGCCGGCCGCAGGCATCCCCGCCGCCGCGCGAATCCAACAGCCCTGATCAGTCGGGCTTGTTCTCCTCGTCCGCTTCGCCGTAGTCGGTTGCGAGCGGCTCCTCGTCCGGGCCGGCGTCGCGCATGATCCGCCCGGCGCTGTGCTCGTCGCTGTGCGTAGCGTGATCGATCAGCTCCTGCTCGGCAAGCTCGAAGCCCTCGGCCTCGCCGCCACCCGCCTCCTCAACCGCTCGGCGCTCCTCGCGCCGGCGTACCTCACGCTCGAGATCGGAGCCCGAGGTGGCTGATTCGTCCATTCGCGGACTCTAGCTGAGCGCGCCCCGCGCGCCCGACCTCAGGCGAAGAAGACGGCGGCGGTCTCGTACAGCTTTGGATCGATCAGCTTGGGCTCACCGAGCGCGTCGCTGAGCGGGACCTCGACGATGTCGGTCCCCTGGAGCGCGACCATTACGCCGAAGCGGCCAGCAAGCGCGGCCTCCATCGCGCCAACGCCAAAGCGCGTCGCGAGCACACGGTCATAGGCCGTTGGTGTGCCGCCGCGCTGGACGTGGCCGAGCACGGTGACCCGCGTCTCGTAGCCGGTCTTCTCCTCGATCTGGTGGGCGAGCGAAGCGCCGATGCCGCCGAGTCGCGCGTGGCCGAACGCATCGGTGCCCTGGGCAAAGGTCGAGAGGTCGCCGTCTTTGGGCGTCGCCCCCTCGGCGACGACGACGATCGAGAAGGTGATGCCGCTCTCGTGGCGGTGGCGCAGGCGCGCGCACAGCTCGTCGATATCGAACGGTCGCTCCGGCACGAGGATCGCGTCCGCGCCGCCAGCCATCCCCCCATAGGTCGCGATCCAGCCGGCGTCGCGTCCCATCACCTCAGCCACCATCACGCGGTTGTGCGACTCGGCCGTCGTGTGCAGGCGGTCGAGGGCGTCAGCGACGATCTGCACAGCGGTCTGGAAGCCGAACGTGAAATCGGTCGCGCCGAGATCGTTGTCGATCGTCTTTGGGACGGCGACGACAGGGATGCCGCCCTGCGAGAGCTTCAGCGCAACACCGAGGGTGTCGTCGCCGCCGATCGGGATCAGGACTTCGACGCCGGCCGCCTCGAGCGCAGCGCGGACCGGCGTGACGCCGTCAGCGCCGCCTTTGAATGGGTTCGTCCGCGACGTCCCGAGGATCGTCCCGCCGCGGATCAGCAAACCCATCGTGCTCTCGAAGGTCAGCTCGACCGTGTCGCCGGCCAATACCCCGGCCCAGCCGGAGCGAAAGCCACAAAAGCTCGTGCCGTCTTCCTGGAGACCGCGCCGCACAACGGCACGGATCACCGCGTTCAGTCCGGGGCAGTCTCCGCCGCCTGTCAGAAGTCCGACTCGCATGGTTGCGGCCCGCAATATGTCAGACAGCGGACGCGCGCGTCGCTAGCCCCGCCGCAGAGGCCCGCCGGTACCGTAGTTGACCCGGAGCAGGGCGTTTCTGGACAGGGATCGTGAAGTCGGGGCGATCGGCTGCGAGTTGGCGCGCGGCGACGGTGCGCCCGCGATGTGTCAGCTGTGGCGCGCTGCCGGCTCCGGGCAGCGACCTGCCCTAGCGAGATGCGCTTAGTCGTCCAGGTCGACTGCGAGCTCGACGCCGAGCGCCTGACGGGTCGGCGCGAGCGCGCCTTCGAGCGTCTGCACAAGCTCCGGGCAAGGAGTGAGATCGCCTTCCTTGCCGGCGACCTCAGTATCCGAGGCGAGCGCCGCGACGCGCGCAGCACCGATGCTCAGGCTCGCGCCCTTGATCCGGTGGGCGGCGGCCGCTACCGATTGTGCGTCGCCGTCGTCGAGCGAGGAGCGCAGACGCTCGATCTGGACTTCGACGTCTGCGAAGTACAGCTCCACGATGTCGCGCAGGTCTTCCCCGCCGAGTCCGCGCAGCTCGTCCAACACTGTCCTATCAAGTGTCTCCACAATCATCGCCTTCGGCCAAATCGAGCATTTGCTTTAGCTCCGGGCGCGTCAGACCACGATCGACTGCAACGACCGTTGCCTGGTCCCGTCCCCTGCGCTTCGCGACCAACTCACCCCCTATCCTGGGCTCATGGCGCTCGGTCCGCTCGACCGGCGCGGCGCGCCCGTCCCTTCCCGACCCCGCCGGTCGGCGCTCGCGCTGGCAACCATCACAGCCGTTGCGGCGTTGGCGCTCCTCGTCGGCATCGCGATCGCCGCCGTCGCGCTATCGCACAGCTCGTTGCGCGCCAGCCGCACGGCGCTCGCCGCACTCGATCTCGGACCGCTCGGCGGCCACCTCGAGCACGCCGTCGCCTTGACCGCCGACGGACGGCGAATCCCACTCGCCGATCACCACGGCGCGCTCGTGCCCCGCATCCCCGTCGCCCCCGGCGAGCTGCTGCTTGTCGACGCGACGGTGCGCCGGCCAGGAGCGATCGCCTGGGCGCTCGGAGGCACGGTCCACGAACAGCTCACGCTGCGCACGCCAGTCGTGCGAATCGCCAACCCGTGGCTCACGCTCACCTCAGCCGATCGACTGCATGTCACCTTCTCGAGCACCCCTGCCGCGATCGCGCTCGGCCACCGTCCCCGCCGCTCGCTGCACTCGAGGACGCTTACGCTGCACCCTCGTGCCGCCTCGGGAGCGATCGAGATCGCGGCCGCCGCGCGCCCTTGGGAGCGACTCGGGTCCCCCACTCTCGTCACATGGTTCCCGCACACGAGCGTGCCGCTGCTCATCGCCACTCCCGCGACGACCACCACGATCTCTCCGACGGCGCCGCTTCGCCTCACGTTCTCACGCCCGCTCGCCGCCGTCCTGGGATCCGCGCTCCCGCGGCTGAGCCCTCAGGTTGCCGGCAGCTGGAGCAAGCCGAACAGCCATACGCTGATCTTCACCCCATCGAGCACCGGCTTCCCGCTCGCCGGCTCGGTCCAGGTCATCCTCCCGACCGCCGTCGCAAACGCACAGCTGCAGCGGACCAGCACGCTGAGCTGGTCGGTCGCCGGCGGGACCGTGCTACGCCTCCAGCAGCTACTCGCGCAGCAAGGCTATCTACCGGTCAGCTGGTCGCCATCCGGCGCTCCCGTGGCCCAGACCGCAAGCGCGCAGCTCGACGCCGCGGTCGATCCGCCGGCCGGCGAGTTTTCCTGGCGTTACGCGAACGCTCCGGCGACCCTGCGCGCGCTCTGGACCGCGGGCCAGCCAAGCGAGATCGTGAAGGGCGCCGTGATGGTCTTCGAGCAGCAGCACGGCCTCGCGGTCGACGGGATCGCCGGCCCCGAGGTCTGGCGCGCGCTGCTCGCCGCCGCCGTCTCCGGCCAGCACCGCAGCGGCGCCTACGACTATGTCCTGGTCCGGGCGAGCCCACCCGAGACGCTGACGCTCTACAGCGGCAACCGCGTCGTGCTGCGGACGCTCGCCAACACCGGCATCCCTGGCCGCTCGACCCAGCTTGGCACCTTCGCGGTGTTCGAGCACATCCGTGTCGGCACGATGAGTGGCACGAACCCAGACGGTAGCCACTACCACGACCCCGGGATCCCCTGGATCAGCTACTTCAACGGCAGCGACGCGATTCACGGCTTCTTGCGCGCCCAGTACGGCTTCCCCCAGAGCCTCGGCTGCGTCGAGCTCCCATACTCCGAGGCGGCGCGGGTCTGGCCTTACACGCCGATCGGGACGCTGGTTACGGTCGCGCGCTAGGACGCAGCCTTGAGCGTGTCCACCTGAGCGGTGACAGGCTCGTCCCGACCAAGCTGCGCAACAAGATCCGCGACCGACTCCGCGATCGCTGCCGGTCGGTAGGGGAAGCGCTCGGCCGACTCGACGGTCGAGACGCCCGTCAGCACGAGGATCGTGTGCAGGCCTGCCTCGAGACCGGACACGACGTCCGTGTCCATCCGGTCGCCGATCATGGCGGTCGTCTCGCTGTGCGCCTCGATCGCGTTGAGCGCAGAGCGCATCATCAACGGATTCGGCTTGCCGACGTAGTAGGGCTCGACGCCGGTGGCACGCGAGATCAGCGCAGCGACCGAGCCCGTCGCCGGGAGCGGCCCGTCCGGCGAGGGGCCGACGGTGTCGGGGTTCGTCGCGATGAAGCGCGCACCCTTCGCGATCAGCTGGATTGCGCGCGTGAGGCGCTCGAAGCTGTAGGTCCGCGTCTCCCCCAGCACCACGTAGTCGGGATTGCGGTCGCTGATCGTGTAGCCGACGTCATGCAGCGCCGTGGTGAGCCCGGCCTCACCGATCACGTGCGCGGAGCCGCGCGGCCGCTGGCTCGCGAGAAAGCGGGCTGTCGCGAGTGCCGAGGTCCAGATCGCGTTCTCGGGGACGTCGAGCCCGATCGAGCGCAGCCGCGCCACGAGATCGCGCTGGGTGTACATCGAGTTGTTCGTGAGCACGAGGAACGGCAGCTCGAGCTCGCGCAGGCGCGTGATGAACTCAGGCGCGCCGGGAATCACGTGCTCCTCTTTGATCAGCACGCCGTCCATGTCCATCAGCCACGAGCAAATCTCTCGGTCCTTGGGGATCAGCGACGGCGTCTTGGGCACACATTCAGCTTAGACGGCTGCGCGGCGAAGAGGAAAACGGCGCGTGAACATCCGCCAACGTGGCTTCGGTGCAAGCCAACGGATCGATCGAGCGTGTTTGCGGCGCCGCCGCTGGGCAACAGGGCACCCCCCGGCCCCGTCGCTTGTTTACCCGCAAAATCGGTATTTCCCCGTGTCACGACAACTTGCTTGCGCAAGTTCGCTAGCTTCCATGCGTGCTCGGATTACCGGCCCATGTGTCCGCCTGCCTGTTTGACCTCGACGGTGTCCTGACGCCAACCGCGAAGCTCCACGCGGCAGCTTGGGAGGAGATGTTCGACGCCTTCCTCAAACAGCGTGCGCAGCAGTCGGGCGAGCCCTACGAGCCATTCGACCCGCACCGCGACTACGACGAGTACGTCGATGGGAAGGCGCGCAGCGACGGCGTGCGCGCGTTCCTGGCCGCGCGCGGCATCGACCTGCCGGATGGGAGTCCCGACGATCCGCCGCAGGCCGACACCGTGATCGGCCTCGGCAAGCGCAAGAACGAGATCGTCGTCGAACTGATCCGCACGCGCGGTGTCGATCCCTATCCGGGCTCGGTCCGCTACGTGAAGGCCGCGCGCGACGCTGGCCTGCGTCGCGCGGTCGTCTCCTCGAGCGCGAACTGCCGCGACGTGCTGCGTTCGGCCGGGATCGATGACCTCTTCGAGGCGGTTATCGACGGCCACGTAGCGCAGGACGAGCAGCTCGCCGGAAAGCCGGCGCCCGACACCTATCTGGCGGGCGCCCGGGCGCTCTCGGTAGAGCCAGGCGCGGCGGCAGTCTTCGAGGACGCGCTCGCCGGCGTCGAGGCAGGCCGCGCGGGGCATTTCGCGATCGTCGTCGGGATCGACCGGGTCGGCCAGGCGAAGGCGCTCGCCGAGCACGGCGCCGACGTCGTCGTGCGCGATCTCGACGAGCTTCTGGAGACCCCTTGAGTCGCCATCCCGCATTCGCGATCGAGCCGTGGGCGGTGCGGGAGACCTCGCTACATCCGGAGGAGCTCGCGCGCAGCGAGTCACTGTTCGCGCTTTCGAACGGCCACATCGGCATGCGCGGGAACCTCGACGAAGGAGAGCCGTACGGCCTGCCCGGCACCTATCTCGCCGGCTTCTACGAGCTGCGACCACTGCCTTACGCAGAGGCCGGGTTCGGCTTCCCCGAGAGCGGTCAGACCGTCGTCAACGTGACGAACGGCAAGATCATGCGCCTGCTCGTCGAGGATGAGGCGTTGGACGTGCGCTACGGCGCGCTGCGCCACCACGAGCGCGTCCTCGACCTGCGCCACGGCGTCCTGCGCCGCAGCCTCGAATGGGAGTCTCCTTCGGGACGGCTCGTGCACGTCGCCTCGACGCGGCTCGTCTCCTTCGCGCAGCGCGCTATCGCTGCAATCCTCTACGAGGTTCAGCCGGTGGACGGGCCTTTGACCGTCGTCGTGCAGTCTGAGCTCGTCGCAAACGAGTCGCTGCCGGCTTCCGTGGGCAGCGACCCGCGGGTCGCTGCCGCGTTGCTCAATCCGCTCGAGTCGGACCTGTTCGAGGATCGCAACACGCGCTCCGTGCTCGTGCACACGACGCGCTCGAGCAAGCTGACAGTTGCGGCAGCGATGGACCACGAGATCAGTGGCTACGACGACGCCGAGTGCGTCGCCGAGAGCTTCGAGGATCTCGGGCGCGTGACCGTGACGGCGACGCTACGCCCTGGCACGCCGCTTCGGATCGTGAAGTTCCTCGCCTACGGCTGGTCGGCGAACCGCTCTGTACCGGCGCTACGCGACCAGGTCGGAGCCGCGCTGGCGGCAGCGCGCCGCGGCGGCTGGGACGGCCTCGCGACGGAGCAGACCGCCTACCTGCACGATTTCTGGGAGCGCGCCGACGTCGAGATCGATGGCGACGTCGAGCTCCAACAGGCTGCGCGCTTCGCGCTCTTCCACGTGCTCCAGGCGGGCGCTCGGACGGAGCGCCGTGCTGTGCCCGCGAAGGGCCTGACCGGGCCCGGCTACGACGGTCACTCCTTCTGGGACTGCGAGACGTTCGTCCTCCCGGTCCTCAACTACACGATGCCGGACGCGGTGCGCGACGCCCTCTACTGGCGCCACGAGACACTCGGTCTCGCGCGCGAGCGCGCGACCCAGCTCGGCCTCGCCGGCGCCGCGTTCCCGTGGCGGACGATCCATGGCGAGGAGTGCTCGAGCTACTGGCCGGCGGGCACCGCGGCGTTTCACGTCAACGCCGACATCGCCGCGGCGGTCACGACCTATCTCGCCACCCACGACGACGACGAGTTCGACCGCGAGGCCGGGATCGAGCTGCTCGTCGAGACTGCGCGCCTGTGGCGCTCACTGGGCCATCACGACGCTGAGGGACGCTTTCGAATCGACGGCGTGACCGGCCCCGACGAATACAGCGCGGTCGCGGACAACAACGTCTATACGAACCTGATGGCCCAGCGGAACCTGCGCGCGGCGGCGGCAGCCGCGGGGCGCCACCCGCTGCGCGCCAGCGAGCTCGGCGTCAACGATGAGGAGGCCGCGAGCTGGCGCGACGCCGCCGACACGATGACGATCTGTTACGACGAGGCCCGCGGCGTGCATCCGCAAGCGGAGTGCTTCACCGATCACGCGATGTGGGATTTCGAGGCGACGAGCGATGCGCAGTACCCACTGCTGCTGAACTTTCCCTACTTCGATCTCTACCGCCGCCAGGTCGTCAAGCAGGCGGACCTGGTGCTCGCGCTCTACCGCTGCGGCGACGCGTTCAGCGACGAGGAGAAGGCGCGCAACTTCGACTACTACGAGCGGATCACCGTACGCGACTCGTCGCTGTCGGCCTGCACCCAGGCCGTCGTTGCGGCCGAGGTCGGCCACCTCGATCTCGCCTACGACTATCTCTCGGAGGCTGCGCTGATCGACCTCGGCGACCTGATGCAGAACACGCGCGACGGCCTGCACATCGCTTCGCTGGCGGGCTGCTGGATCGCGATCGTCGCGGGCCTCGGCGGCTTGCGCGACAACACGCTGCCGATCCAGTTCGCGCCGCGCCTACCGCCGCAGCTGACGCGCCTCGTCTTCCGCCTGATGTTCTGCGACCGGCGCCTGCGCGTCGAGGTGACGCCCAGCAAGGCCTATTACTCGCTCGCCTCAGGCGATGCGATCGAGATCGTTCACCACGGCACGCCGACGACCGTCACTCCCCACCACCGCGTCGCGCTCGCGATCCCGCCGGCGCCCAAGCGCGAGCCGCCGACCCAGCCGCGCGGGCGCGCGCCGGAGCGACGTCGCCCGCTGCTGGGATAGGCAACGGGCGACTGCGCGTGTAGCATCGCGCAGCGTGAGCGCGTCGCCGATCGAGAGGCTGCTCGCAGCGTTCGACAAGCTCGACGCCGAGCGCGCGGTCGCCGGGATGGCCGAGGACTGCAGCTTGCTTGCGGTCGACGGGCGACGCGCAGACGGCCGCGACGGCGTGCGCGACCTGTTCGCCGCGGTGATCGCTCAGCTGCACAGCACCTCGCACCGCCTGACCGACCAATGGCACGTCGGCGACGTCTGGATCGCAGAGGTCGAAGCGAACTACGTGCTCGTCGATCGCCTCGAGCTGCACGACGTGCCCCGCGTCTTCATCCTGCACGAGCGGGACGGCGCGACCACCGACGTGCGCATCTATGGAGCGCACGAGCGCAAGCTCTCCGAGCACGGCAGCGGCGACGGCTCGCTGCATGTCGCCGGCCGCTGGATGCCGCCGCTATGAGCTGAGGCGATTCGTCGTTGACGGGCCCGCGAACCGGTCGTAGGCTGCGCCCAGCAGGTACCCGTCAGACGGCGAGCAAGGGGGCCGGGCATGTACGAGGAGAGCATCACCGTCACCGTGCTGGGCGGCGAGATACCGCCTTCCGTGACGATGCGAGTTTGGTCGGTCGTCGACTACTACAACCCGAACGGGCCGAACTCGACGCAGAGCGTCACGCCCGACCCGCAAGGGGTCGGTAGCGCGAGCCTCGTCCCGGCACCTTCGCTCGACAGCGACGGACTGCCGTCGCAGACTGTTCAGATCTCCGTCGGGGCGCAGCCGTCGGTCGTGACGGGAGAGGGTCAGCTCGCGCTGACGCTGCATCCGAACGACGACACGACGCCGGTCGACTGGTTCCGCTCCGGCTTGCTCGACACGCTGCCATCGGCCGGCATCGAGGTGGTCCTGATCGACAACCAGGTGATCGACGCCGCCGACATCAACACGCAGCTGACGGGGATCTCGATCAGCGACCAGGTGATCGATGTGATCGGGATCACGGACACGGTGACCGTCACGGCCCCGCCCCCGACGGTGACGCTCTCGAGCGGCAGCATCGCGGTCGCGCTGAGCGGCGCGACCGTCTCGCTCAGCGGCCACGGCCCGACCGTCGGCGTCGGCTACAGCGCGACGTTCGACCTGCTCCCGAGCGGTGACGTCGTGAACACCGGCGACGTGCTCGAAGTCGGCGCGTTCACGAGCCCGGGACCTACATTCACCTCGAGCGGCTCGGTCGGCAGCGACATCGTGACCGCGCTTGGCAACTTCCTCTCCGGCTGGCTCGAGAACACGTTCGGACCGACGCTCCGCGACGTGATCCAGACGAAGGTCAACGCCGCCGCGCTCACGGCTACCGCGAACGCACTCAACGTGAGCTCGCCGAGCGCGCTCCCCGCCGGCATCGTGCTGTCGCTGTCAGCGGTCGAGATCACGGCAACCGGCATCGTCGTCTCGCCCGCCCTCGGAGCGATCGGCGGCGTGATCTCCAAGTTCCCGACGCCGCCCCCGCCCAGCTCGGGCGGCAGCCTCTGCATGCTGAGCGTGCTAGCGCTCGAGACGACCGCGGCAATCGACCTCGTCGCACTGCGTGCGATCCGCGACGCCGTCGCGAGGTCCGGGCCGAGCGGACGCCGCGCGGTAGCCGCGTACTATCGCCACGGTCGCGAGCTGCGCCGCATCCTCGATGCGGACCCCGCCCTGCGCGCCAGGACGATCGCGCTCGCGTCCGCGCTCCCACGCGGCGGGCGGTTGCGCCACAGCGCAACCGCGCTCGCGCGCGATCTGCGTGCTGCCGCCTCGCCGGCGCTGCGGCGCGACATCGACTGGCTGCTCGCGCTGCCCTTCGAGGGTTGGCTGGCGTGACAGTCAATATCGACATCGACAGCGTCCAGGACGCGACGCTCCCGCTCGGCTTCCAAAACCTGTTCGCCTACGAGCTCACCTACTCGATGGGCGGACCCGAGTACACGGCGCTGCTCACCCCCGACACGGTGCCGACGCCGCCACCGCAGCCGCTGCCCTCCGGGCTGCCGTTCGACGGTCCGCCGACCGGCGCGAGCGGCCCGGTCTCGATCACCTACACAATCGACGGCGTCGATTTCAGCGGCACCGTGACGGTCCCTCCGGGCCAGCCGTTCGGCTCGGACTGGGACGTCTGGGCGGCGACCCGCGTGCCGCTCGCCGAGGCGGGTAGCGACACGAGCCTGCAAGCGCCGTCGCTGCTGCCGACAGGGCCGAGCGGGCAGTCCTCGCAGGGGCTCGTCGGCGTCGCCGCGATGAGCGACGGCGCGAGCTCGCTCGTCGTCCTCGCCTGGGCGGACGCGAACACGAACGCGGTGACGCTCGCCACCTCGAGCGACCCGTTCCTGCAGAGCTGGGACCCCCCGATCGTGCTCGACGAGACCTCGACGACCGGCGTCGACATCTACGGTGACACGTTGAGCGGCACGCTCTACATCACCTGGACCGGGACCGACGCGGACGCCACGCCGAACCTGATCGTGATGGACACCGAGATGCTCGGCCCGCAGAAGACGACGTTCTCCGGCCAGTCGGCTGCGGGTGCGACCGCCGTCACCGCGCGCTACAGCTTCGACCCCGACACGGAGGGCTGGATCCTCGGCGACCCGATCATCGCCTGGGTCGGCACGGACTCGGCGGGCACGCTCAACATCGCTCCCGTCAGCCCCGGCCAGGCGGACCTGACCGCGAACCAGGCGATTCTCTGGGGCCAGACGAGCGCGCACCCGCCGCGGCTCCAGTGGAACGAAGTCCCCGGCCAGGACCCCTACGCGATCCTCACCTGGGCCGGGACCGACACGGCGAGCTCGCTCAACATCCTCGACGTGGATTTCGGCGACAACACCGCGGAGCAGCTGATCCTCGCGCCCCCGTGGCCCGCCCAGTCGGCGCCCGCGATCGCACCGTTTGGTGCCAACTTCTTCATGGCTTGGATCGACGCGCTCGGGACGGTCAACGTCGCCTGCCAGCTCGACAACAACAGCGTCCCCGGCTGGCAGGCCAACACGCAGTACGTCGGCGCCACAGCGGCGGTCGGCAGCCCGATCTCGCTCGAGCTGTTCGTCGCCGGCGACAACATCGCGCTGCTGATCGCGTTCACCGACGAGAGCGGCGCGCCGTTCCTGGCGGAGATCCCGGCACCGGCGATCTACGAGGGCGCGACGGTCCCGATCTACGAGAGCAGCTGACCGCGGTTCCGGAGGGTGCATGCACCCTCCGGCCGGGCGGCGCATGCGCCGCCCGGCGCCCCGGCGCATGCGCCGGGGCGTTCAGAGCAAGGGCTCTAGGCGATCGCCGGGGCCGGCGGCATGTGCGAGAGCGCTTCGCTGACCTCGCGCTCGGAGAACTCGAGGTCGGTGAGCTTGCCGGCGTGGTAGGCGTCGTAGGCGGACATGTCGAAGTGGCCGTGGCCGGAGAGTCCGATCAGGATCACGCGCTGCTCGCCCGCCTCCTTGGCCGCCGCCGCCTCGACGAACGCAGCGTGCAGGGCGTGAGCTGACTCGGGCGCGGGGATGATTCCCTCGGCACGCGCGAATGCGACGGCGGCGGCGAACGCGTCTGTCTGGCGGATCGCGGTCGCCTCGACGACGCCCTCGTGCACGAGCTGGCAGAGGCTCGGCGCGTCGCCGTGGTAGCGCAGCCCGCCGGCGTGCACGTCCGGTGGCACGAAGTCGTGGCCGAGCGTGTACATCGGCATCAGCGGCGTCATACCGACCGTGTCGCCGAAGTCGTAGCGGTACTCGCCGCGGGTCAGGGTCGGGCAGGCGGTCGGCTCGGCGGCGAGGAAGCGCATCTTCGTCCCGCCATGGAGCACCTGGCGGATGAACGGGTACGTCAGGCCGGCGAAGTTCGAGCCGCCGCCGACGCAGCCGACGATCACGTCGGGCATCTCCCCCGCCTGCTCGAGCTGGCGGATCGCCTCCTGCCCGATCACGGTCTGGTGCAGGCAGACGTGGTTGAGGACCGAGCCGAGCGCGTAGTTGGTGTCGGGCGCGCCGGCAGCGACCTCGACCGCCTCGGAGATCGCGATGCCGAGGCTGCCGGACTGATGCGCGGCCTGCGAGCGGCCGGCCTGCGTCATGTCGGTCGGGCTGCGATGCACTGTCGCGCCCCAGGTCTCGATCATCGCGCGGCGGTAGGGCTTCTGGTCGTAGCTGATGCCGACCATGAAGACCTCGCACTCGAGGTCGAAGAGCTGGCAGGCAAGCGCGAGCGCCGAGCCCCACTGGCCGGCGCCGGTCTCGGTGACGAGCTTGCGGATCCCCGCCTGCTTGTTGTAGTAGGCCTGCGCGACGGCGCTGTTTGGCTTGTGCGAGCCGGCCGGCGAGACGCCCTCGTACTTGTAGTAGATGTGCGCCGGCGTATCGAGCGCGCGCTCGAGGCGCCGCGCACGGTAGAGCGGCGAGGGCCGCCAGAGGCGGTAGATGTCGCGGACCTCCTCGGGGATCTCGATCTCCGGCTCGCTCGAGACCTCCTGGAGGATCAGCTCGAGCGGGAAGAGCGGCGCGAGATCGTCGGGCCCGACGGGCTGGCCGGTGCCGGGATGGAGCGGCGGGTGGGAGGTGCCCGGTAGGTCCGGCAGCAGGTTGACCCAGTGCGTCGGGATCTCCGACTCGCCCAGCACGTACTTGACCTGATCGCTCATCCCTACCTCCTTTTGCCCGCGCGCATCATACGGCTAGCTGCCGGTTGGTCCGAAACGCTCGGTTCGGATGAGCGCCGGGTCGTGGCCGCTCTCGACGAGCGCGTTCGCTGCGGCCTCGACGAAGCCGCTCGACCCGCAGATGTAGATCAGCGGCCGCTGCGCGCCGGGGTAGGCGAGTCGCTCGAGCGCCATCCGGTCGATGCGCCCGCGCGGACCGGCCCAATCGTCGGGCCACTCGCGCGTCAGGACGAGGCGCAGGTCCACGACGCCCGTAGTCGCGAGTGCTTCGAGCTCGGAGCGGTAGATGACCTCGGCGAGCGAGCGAGCCGAGTAGATCAGGCGGACTTGCGTGCCGGCTGCGTGGTGGTGGCGCAGCATCGAGCGAAACGGCACGACACCCGAGCCCCCGGCGATCAGCAGCACCTGCCCTGACGGCGGGGTCTGCCAGACGAAGTAGCCCCCGATCGGTCCGCGCAGCTCGAGCTCGTCACCGGGCTCGAGCACGTCGCACAGGTACGGCGAGACCTCCCCGTCGGCGAGCCGCTCGACCGTCAGGACGAGCTGCTCGTCCTCGGGCGCGGAGGCGATCGAGTAGCTGCGCTGCGCCTGGTAGCCGTCCTGCGCGGTCAGGCGCACGTCGACGTGCTGGCCGGCCTCGTGCCCGGCCCAGCCGCCGGCGTCGAGCACGATGCTCTTGACGCGCGCGGTCTCCGCGCGCAGCTCGATGACAGGCGCGGTTTGCCATCGCAGCCTCTGGGCGGGCGTCTCGCTCATCTGCACTGCCTCCCCATTGCGGTCGGCTGTCATTATCGACGCGGTTGCTAGCTCCTAACGAGGAGGAAGGCTCGTGTCCCCGATCAGCCGTGGCTTCACTGGGCGCCGGCGCAGCGGCGCAGAGGGCGGGCGCATCCCGCCGGGCCAGTACGAGACGCACGACTTTCCCGTCCTCGCGGCCGGGCCGACGCCGCACACGGCGCTCGCGGAGTGGGATTTTCGCATCGACGGCGCCGTCGCCGCGACCGCATCCTGGTCGTGGGATGAGCTGCTGGCACTCCCCGCCGAGACGATCACGGTTGACATCCACTGCGTGACGAAGTGGTCGAAGCTCGACACGCGCTGGCGCGGCGTCTCGGTCGACACGCTGCTCGCAGGCATCGAGACGCAGGCGCGCTACGTGATGGCCTTCTGCGATGGCGGTTACACGACGAACCTGCCGCTGGCGGACGTGACCGGCGGGCGGGCATGGGTCGCCTATGAGTACGACGGCGCGCCGCTCGATCCCGAGCACGGTGGTCCGGCACGCCTGCTCGTGCCCCACCTCTACTTCTGGAAGAGCGCGAAGTGGGTTCGCGGCCTGACCCTGATGGATCACGACAGGCGCGGCTTCTGGGAGAACTACGGCTACCACGATCGCGGCGATCCATGGCTCGAGCAGCGCTACCACGGCGACTGAGCGCCGAGCTCGATCCCGCGCTGACGGAGATCCCGCTCGAGCTGCTGCGCGAGCGCCGCAGCGCGAAGTGGACCCGCTACGGCGAGGACGTGCTGCCGGCCTGGGTGGCGGAGATGGATTTCCCGCTCGCCCCGGCGATCAAGCGCGCGCTGACGCGGGCGATCGAGCTCGACGACTGCGGCTACGCAGCGCCCGAAGCGCTCGGGCTCGCGAGCGCCTTCGCCGAGTTCGCCGAGCGGCGGCTGCACTGGCCGGTCGATCCGCGACAGGTCTGCGCGACCTCCGACGTGGTCGGCGCGATCACCGAGCTGCTGCGCGTGATCGCTGCGCCCGGCGATCGCGTCGTGATCACGCCGCCCGTCTATCACCCG
This sequence comes from Solirubrobacteraceae bacterium, assembly GCA_050010595.1. Classification (GTDB taxonomy): domain Bacteria; phylum Actinomycetota; class Thermoleophilia; order Solirubrobacterales; family Solirubrobacteraceae; genus Palsa-513. The sequence continues at coordinate 30,707 of JBEKKS010000012.1, read as the reverse complement.
TTCTTCGCGGTGATCGAGCGCCTCGGCTGCGAGGTCGCGCAGGCGCCGATGCTGGGCCGCGAGCTCGACGTCGAGGCCATCGAGCGTGAGCTCGCAGGCGGCGCTGTCGCGCTGATCCTCTGTAGCCCGCACAATCCTGCAGGCAGCCTGCCGAGCCACGCGCAGCTCGCGGCGCTGGCGCAGGCCGCGCAGGCACACGGCGCCTGGGTGCTCGCGGATGAGATCCATTCGCCGCTCACCCTGGCGGGCGCCGAGCACGTCCCGTTCCTGACGGTTTCAGACGCGGCACGGGACCGGGGGATCGCGCTCTGCTCGGCCTCGAAGACGTTCAACATCCCGGGCCTGCGCTGCGCGCAGATCGTCACCGCATCCGAGAGCGCCGCGGAGATCGTGGAGCGGCTCTCGGCGGGCGCGAAGCATTGCGGGCACCTCGGCGCGATCGGCTCGCTGGCGGCGTTTCGCGACTGCGACGGGTGGCTCGAGAGCGTGCTCGCGGTGCTCGATCACAACCGCCGGCTGCTCGCCGAGCTGCTCGAAGCGAGCCTGCCCGAGGTCGGCTACGTGCCGCCACAGGCCGGGTATTTGGCGTGGCTTGACATGCGCGAGCTCGGGCTCGGCGACGATCCGAGCGTGGCGATCCTCGAGCGCGGACGGCTCGCGCTGAGCCCGGGGCCCGTGTTCGGCAGTCAGGGAGCGGGCTTTGCGCGCCTGAACTTCGCGACCTCGCCGGCGCTCGTCGAGGAAGCGGTGGCGCGGATCGCGCGAACGGTCGGGCGTGCCTGAGCCGGGCGGCATCGAGCCGTTCGAGCCGATCGCGCGCGGCTGGCTCGATGCGATCGCACAGCAGGTCGGGCCACTCGTGTTCTTCGATGCGCACACCCACATCGGGCGCAACGATCCCGATGGCTTCAAGCAGGAGCCGGCGGAGCTGCTCGCCACGATCGAGGGCGCCGGCGCGCGGGCAGTCTGCTTTCCGATGCACGAGCCGGACGGCTACGGCGCGGCAAACGACGAGGCGATCGCGGCGGCAGCCGCATCCGGGGGGCGCCTCGTCGCGTTCTGCCGCGTCAACCCGCACGACGGAGCGCTCGCCGAGGCCCGCCGCTGCCTGGCGGCCGGCGCGCGTGGGATCAAGCTCCATCCGCGCGCCGAGGCCTTTGCGATGGACCATCCTGCAGTCGAGCAGCTCGTCGCGCTCGCCGGCCGCCACCACGTACCGGTGCTGATCCATGCGGGTCGCGGCATCCCGGCGCTCGGCCACGACGCACTCGCGCTCGCGACCGCTCACCCCGACGCGCATCTGATCCTCGCGCATGCGGCGGTCAGCGACCTCGCATGGCTATGGCACGTCCTGCCGGAGCATCCGAACGTGCTGATCGACACGTCGTGGTGGAATCCGGCGGACCTCAACGCGCTCTTCTGCCTCGTCGCGCCCGGCCAGATCGTTTGGGCGAGCGACTCGCCCTACGGTCACCCTGTCAGCTCGGCTGCGATCCAGATGCGCTGCGCTCTGGCGGCAGGCCTCGAGCGCGATGCCCTCGTCTCGATCGCGGGCGGGCAGATCGAGCGCGTGCTTGCGGGCGAGGCCGCCGCCGACGTCGGCCCGCCACCGGGGCCGCAGACCCTGCCGCTTGACCCGTCGCTCGAGCGCGTCTCCTCGCACCTGTTGACGGCGATCGGCTTTGCCAGGGCCGGCGGTGACCCGAGCGAGCAGCTCGCGCTCGCGGCCCTCGCCTGTGACCAGGATGGCGCGCACCCAGCTGTCGCCGCCGAGCTCGTCCGCCTGCTGGCGCTGGCCGAGCGCCACAAGGGGCCGCCGCCACCGAACCGTCGCTTCCCGCCCTCGATCCAGTTCGTGATCGGCGCGCTCTGCCTCGCGCGCACGCCGGAGGTGCCGCTACCCGGTGTTGCGTAGCCCGCTTGCGATCCCGTTGATCGTGAGCAGGCTGACGCGGCCGAGTCGCTCCGTGTCGCTCTCGCCGTCGCGGCGCAGGCGCGAGAGCAGCTCGATCTGAACGAACGACAGCGGGTCGACGAACGGGTTGCGGCGGTCGATCGACGCCTGGAGCACGCGCTCGCCGTCGAGCAGGCGCTGAGTGCCGCGGATCGCGCGCAGCTCGCTCGTCGCGCGCTCGAACTCCGCTGTCAAGAGGCCCCAGATGCGCTCGCGCTCCGCGTCGTTCTGCCACAGCTTCACGTAGTGGCTACCGATCACGAAGTCGGCCTTCGCAAGCGCCATCTCGGCATTTGCGAGCAGCGCCGCGAAGAACGGCCAGCTCGCCGTCATCTCGCGCAGCAGCTCGAGCCCGTGACGCTCATGCGCGTCCTCGAGCGCGACGCCGAGCCCGAGCCATGCGGGCAGCACGATCCGCGCCTGCGTCCAGGAGAAGACCCACGGGATCGCGCGGAGATCGTTGATGCCACGGCCGCCGCCACGGCGCGCCGGCCGCGAGCCGAGCCGCAGGCGCGAGATCTCCTCGATCGGCGTGACCGCCGAGAAGAAGCGCACGAACTCCGGATCGTCGTGGACGATCGAGCGGTAGTGGCGTTCCGAGACCTCCGCCATCTCCTCGAGCACCTGCTCGAAGAGAGGGTTGCGGTTGCTGGCGTCGGAGATTCCGGTCGTCAGCGTCGCGCTCGCGGCGAGCTCGAGCTCGCGGTGGGCGATCTCGCGCACCGAGTACTTCGCACTCAGCACCTCGCCCTGCTCGGTCATCTTCAGTCGCGCGTTGACCGTCCCCGGCGGCAGCGCGAGGATCGCACCGTTCGTCGGGCCACCGCCACGACCGATCGCACCACCACGGCCGTGGAAGAAGACCCAGCTCGCGCCGTGCTCGCCGATCGTCTCGGCGAGCTGAACCTGCGCCTTGTAAGCGGCCCAGCCGGAGGCGACGTAGCCGACGTCCTTGTTGGAGTCGGAGTAGCCGATCATCACCTCCTGCTCATCGCCGACCGCCCGCAGCGCGGCGCGGTAGATCGGCTCGCGCAGGAGCTTGTCCATCGTCGCCGCGGCACCCGCGAGCGTCGCCCCCGCCTCGAACAGCGGCGCGATCCGCAACCAGGCTGCACGACCGCCGGGCTTTGCGAGGCTCGCCTCCTTCATCAGCAGCAGGACCTCGAGCATGTCGGCGCCACTTTCGGTGCCTGAGACGACGTAGGTCTCGACCGCGCCGCGATGGGCGCCCGAGAGCACCTTGCGCAGCATCCGGAAGGTCTCGACGGTCTTGCGCGTATCGGGTGAGAAGCCGGCGATGTCGGCCGGTATCAGCGGACGGTGATCGGCGATGTCGCGCGTCAGCATCGCGACCCGGTCCTCCTCGTCGAGCGTCTCGTACTCCGGGCTGATCCCGAGCGCCGCGTAGATCTCCGCGAGCGCCTTGCGGTGCGCGCTCGCGTGCTCGCGGACGTCAAGGCGCGCGAAGTGGAAACCGAACACCTCGACCTGGCGGATCACGTCGCGCAGGTCGCCGGCAGCCGTGAATGCGCCCGCCCCGTCAAGCAGCGAACGCTCGACGAGTCGCAGGTCGGCGAGCAGGTCGGCCGGCTCGCCGTAGGCCCCGTCCGCATCGGCGAGCGTGGCCCGCAGTCGCTCGCGCATGAACGTCAGCGCGCGCCGGTAGGGCTCCTCTGGGTTGACGGCGGCGAGTTGCTCGGCGAGCAGCGGGAACTGCTCGGTGCCGGCGGCAAGGATCGGCTCGATCGCCGGCGCCGCGCCGCCGACGCGATCCGACAGCGAAAGGCGTCCGGCGAGCAGCTCGACGCGACCCTCGAGGAAGCGCAGGCACTGTTCGCGCATCAGCGCCAGCGCCTGGACCGTCGTCTCGGGCGTGACGTTCGGATTGCCGTCGCGATCGCCGCCGATCCACGAGCCGAAGCTCAGTAGCGGCGGCACCTCGAAGCGCTCGCCGGGGTAGTACTCCTCGAGTGCCTCCTCGAGGTCGCGGTAGATGCGCGGCACCGTCTCGGCGATCGTGTTCCCAAGATGGATCAGACCACCACGCACCTCGTCGAGCACGGTGAGCGAGATCGCCCGGATCTCATCCGAGCCCCAGAGCTCCTGGACCGTCGCGAGCAGCCGCCGGCGCGCGTCGGCCTCGTCGGGTGCGCCGGCGCTGTCGAGCTCGCGCAGCACGCTGAAGACGCGCGCGAGCTTGTCGATCGTCGTGCGCCGCCGCGCCTCGGTCGGGTGGGCTGTCATCACGAGCCGCAGCTCGGCATGCTCGAGCATCGCCTGCAGCTCGCCCGCGGTCGTGCCGCGCTGCGCAATGCCCGCGATCGCCTCGCGGATCGAGCCCTCGCGCGGCGCCGGCGCGTCGCGCAGCTCGCGGTTCCGCACACGGCGCACGCGCTCGCTGTCCTCGGCGAGGTTGACGAGCTGGAACCAGCGCGTGAGCGCACGCACGAGGATCTCCGCCTGCTCCATGTCGAGCTCGGCGACGAGCGCTGCGAGCTTGTCGGCGGCGACCTCATCGCCGCTGCGCACGCCGCGCCCGAGCGTGACCGCCTCGTCGAGCAGCGCTACAGCAGCCTCGCCGTAGCTGGCGCGCACGACGTCGTGGAGCACGCCGGTGAGCAGTGCTTCATCGCGCACGAAGTCGCGCGTAGCCACAGCCGTCTCGGGCGCCACAGCAGTCACGCCGCGTATCGTCACATGTCGTCGCGCAGGGCGTCGCGGCGACGCTCGCGTCGCGCTACCGTTCGCCTTACAACGAGTTGTGCCGGAAGGAGGCAGCTCATGAACGCGACCAGCAGTGGCGCCCACACGGGTGATGTGCTGGAGGCGCACGGGACCCACGGGAAGCCGACACGCCGCGGCGAGATCGTGGAGGTCCTGGGAGATCCCGGTCACGAGCACTACCGCGTGCGCTGGGAGACCGACCACGAGTCGATCGTCTATCCCGCAGAGGGCGTCGGCGTGATCCACAGCCACGCCAAGGAGCAGGTTTAGAGCATCACCGCGCGCCGCCCGGCACCTGCTGGGTGATGCAGTGGACGTTCCCGCCACCGAGCAGGATCTCGCGTGCCGCCACGCCGACGAGCTCACGGTCCGGGAAGCAGGAGCGCAGGACCTCGGCCGCGCCGGCGTCGGTGCGCTCGTCGAGCAGCGGGTAGATGACGCGGCGGTTCGCCAGGTAGAAGTTGACGTAGGAGGCCGCAAGCCTGTCGCCGGCGCGCCGTGGCAGCGTCCCGGCGACAGCCTCGACGCCGTCCGCGTCCTCCTTGCTGATCAGCACGGGCGGCGGTGCAGCGATCCGCACCACCTCGAGCGAGCGGCCACGCGCGTCCGTCGCAGCCTCGAGGCGGCGCAGCGCGTCGGCCGAGATCTCGTGCTGCGGATCTGAGCGGTCATCGGTCCAGCTGAGCAGAACGACTCCGGGCGCCACGAAGCAGGCGAGGTTGTCGATGTGCCCGTCGGTCTCATCGCCCCAGACGCCGCGGCCCAGCCAGATGATGCGCTCGGCGCCGAGATACTCGCGGAGCGCATCTTCGATCTGCTCGCGCGAGAGCGTCGGGTTGCGATTCGGGTTCAGTAGGCACTCCTCGGTCGTCAGGACGGTGCCCTGGCCGTCAACGTGAATCGAGCCGCCCTCGAGCACGAGCGGGGCGCGGTAGCGCTCGGCGCGCTCGACCTCGAGGATCTTCTGCGCGGCGCGGTCGTCGCGATCCCACGGGTGGTAGAGCCCGCCCTCGAGACCGCCCCAGGCGTTGAACTGCCAGTCGACGCCGCGTCGCTCGCCGTGCTCGTCGACGACAAAGGTCGGCCCGATGTCGCGCATCCAGGCGTCGTCGGTCGCGATCTCGACTACCCGCACAGCCGCCGGCAGCAGCTCCCGCGCGTGCTCGTACTGGTCCTCTGAGACGGCGACGCTGACCGGCTCGGTTTCGGCGATCGCGCTCGCAACAGCCGCGAAGGCCGCCTGCGCCGGCTGCGCCCGCAGGCGCCAGTTGTCGGGCCGCTGCGGCCAGGCCATCCAGCAGCCTGCGTGCGGCTGCCATTCGGCCGGCATGTGAAAGCCGTCGCTGCGCGGCGTGCTCGCGAGCGTTGTGCTCAACTCGTCAGCGTGCGGTAGACGTCGGGGCGGCGCGTCGTCAGGAACGGAAACAGCTCGAGCCAGTCGCGGCGCTGGTCGAGGTCGAGGTCGGCGAGGAGCAGCGCCGGCTCGTCGCGCGGCGCCTGGACGAGCTTGCGCCCGTAAGGGTCCGAGATGAACGAGGAGCCGTAGAAGCTCAGCGGCGGCTCCTCCCCGATCCGGTTGACCGCGACCATGAACGTGCCGTTCGCGATCCCGTTCCCCACGATCACCCGCTCCCAGAGCGGTTGCGTGTCGAACTCGGGGTGGTCGGGCTCCGAGCCGATCGCCGTCGGGTAGACGAGCACCTCAGCCCCGGCGATGCTGTAGGCCCGCGCGAGCTCGGGGAACCACTGGTCCCAGCAGGTCGGGAAGCCGAGGCGCGCGTCGGCGAGCGCCACAACCGGGAATGCGTCATCGCCCGCCGGTCCGGGACGGAAGTAGCGGTCCTCGTGGTAGCCGGCGGTGACCGGGATGTGGAGCTTGCGCGTGCGTACCAGCAGCGCTCCGTCGGGCGCCACGACGATCGCCGTGTTGAAGCCAAGGCCGTCATCCGCGTCGGCCCGCTCGTAAAGCGACGCGTGAACGTGGACGCCGGTCTCGCGGGCTAGCTCGCTTGCGAAGCGCCACGTCGGTCCGCCGGGGACCTCTTCGGGCTCCACTCCGACCGCGGCCGCGCCGGCCGACTGCACCGCGAAGTAGCGGCTCAGCGTCAGCTCCTGCAGGCAGACGAGCTGCGCTCCTTCGCGCGCGGCGAGCCGGATCCCGGCGGCGAGGCTCTCACGGTGCTCGTCGGGATCAGCGTGCCAGCGCTGCTGGAGCGCGGCGATCCGCAACGGCTCCCGCACCGGCGGTCTCGTGCGCGCGGGCGAGTCGAGCCCGCGCGGCGCCACGAGGACGTTGATCTCCTGCATCGGCGAACTGTATGCCGTCGGCCGCGGTGCGAGAGCGAGCCCCCCGGCGCAGCGAGCCTTCGCTCAGCGAACTGCCTCGATCCAGTCGAAGTGACCGCCGCACAGGGATCGCCAGGCGCTTGCGCGGACCGCGCGAAGCACCTCCTGACGAGCGCCCGCCGCAGTTGTGAGGAAGACGCGCGCGAGGCTCGCATCGCCGGTCGCTCCGGGAGCGAGACTCGAGCCCGCCGCCGCGAAGGAGAGCCGATGGCCGCCGGCCCGCAGGTCCAGACGCAGCGGTCCGATCGTGTCGGGGTTGAAGTCGTTGCCGGCAAGCTGGTCGGCGAGCCTCCCCACCAGGCGCCCGTCAACGCGCACCGCGACCGTCGGCATGATCTCGCCCCGCAGCCAAAGGTCCCATGCGCCGCTGCGAGGCACCCGGAACGTCACGCTCGCGCCGGCGGAATCGGAGGTCAGCTCGAGCTGACCGTTGACGTATGAGCCCGCAGGCGAGGGACTGTTCAGCCGGACGTTGACGATCTGCGGTGCGAGCGCCACGACCAGGTGGCCGCCGTAACGCGCCGCAACCGCAGCGACGGGCTCGACACGGCGGCAGCGCACGCCCCGGCTAGCGTAAAGCCCAAGGTGCACGAGCGCCGCCGGTGCGCCCCGCTGGCGGCCCCACACCTCGTAGTAGGTTCCCCGCCAGAGCAGGCGGTAAGCGGCAGCGGGCCGGCTGGCAACCGGATCGACGCGCGTGATGATCAGCGGGTAGGCGAGGAGCTTGCGCGGCGCGATGCCGTCGAGGTTGATCGGGGCGCTGTGGGTGGACGCAAGGTGCGCGAGAGCCGGCGGCGGGAAGAGGAAGTTCGGGCCGCCGACGTCGAGGTCGCGCAGCACGTAGAGCGCGTACTCGTCCCAATCGGTGAAGAGCGTCGGCCCGCGCCCCGCGAAGCGCGTGTCAAGCGAGGCGAGCTCGGCATAGCGCGCCGGCGGAGCGAGATCCGTGGCGCGGTACTGCATCACGTCTGAAGCGATGACGCCGGCCGTCAGCAACAAGGCGAACACGCAGGCGACCGGCTTGTTGCCCGCTTGGAGTATCACGGCGATACCGCTCCAGGCGAGCAGCAGCACGAGCGGCGAGCTCAGCATCAGCGTCTTCGCATCGACCCAGGTCGTCGCGTAGGCGAGCACGACCGCAAGCAGTACGACCAGCGCTGCGATCCAACCGCCGAGCACGTGCTCGCGGTTCTGGCGCAGGTGATTTGCACCTGCCAGCGCAAGCACCGCGGTAACTGCGATCGCCGCATAGCTGAGAACTGCGTTGGTACCTCGAGGCGAGGAGGTGTAGAGGCCGCTGAGCCAGGTTCCGAACACCTGAACGAGCTGCAGCGGAGTCGTCAGGTTGCCGGGGCTGTGAGTCGTCGCGATCGAGCTGGCGCTCTGAACGGCCGCAGACGCGTGGCTCCAGGTAGGCCACGCGGCGACCGCGGCGACGCCGACTCCGGCGAGCACGAGCAGCAGAACGTCGCGGACTCGCCGGCGACGCTGCGCGACCTCGTAGACGACAACGGCGGCGAGCGGGACCGCGCACGCGAGGATCCAGGCGCCGAACCCGATCCCGAGCACCGAGACGCCGGCCGCAGCGATCAGCGCGAACGGCAACGCGCGACGCGGTGGACCGGTCAGCCAGCGCTCGTGCATGACGACGAGCGCGCCGAGGCTCAGCAGCAGCGCCAGGCCCGTGATCTCCTTGATCGAGCCGATCAGGCCGTAGGCGTAGACGAGTGCCGGAACGGTCGCGGTCAGGCCGGCCAGCGCAGCCCAGATCCCGCTGAGACCGGCTCGACGCGCAAGCAACCACGCCGGACCCGCAGCAAGCGCGAGGATGAAAGCCGTGAAGGGCTGGAATGCCCAGATCAGCGGCACGCCGAGGATGAAGGCGGAGCCGCCGAAAAGGGTGTCCACTCCCGACGGGTAGCCGGTGCCGTAGTACGCGTGCAGATACTGACCGTAGGAATTGCGCAAATCGATGTGCGCGTAGTCCTGCCCGTGGCGGATCAGGTAATCGGCCCCCATCATGTGAAACGCCGAGTCGGTCAGGACGTTGTAGGCCGAGAACGACACCTCGCCGGACGCGAGCACCGGTGCGAGCGCGACGCAGTAGACGATCGCCGGCAGCCACAACTGCCAGCGACGCGAGGCCGGTCGGCGCACAGCCCGCCAGATCCGTCGCCACTCGAGCGCGATGCCGCTCGCGCCAACCAGCGCGAGCAAGAGCGGCGTCAGCGGAGCCGTGGTCGGCGTGTAGGTCGTCAGCTGCGAGAGCGCGATCAGGGTCGCTGCGCCGAGCGCCGGGAGCAGGACGGCTGGGACGAAGCGCCCGCTGAGCCGGTCGACAAGCAACCCGGCGCCGACGCAGAGAAGCTCGAGCAGCCACGGGTATGCGACTGTTGCGAGGACGAACATCCGCTGGCAGTTTGGCGGTCACGCCTGGCCGGCGGCGCACGAGCGGTTCGACGACGCGAGCTGCCGGGCTTACTTGATGACGCGGCCTTGGCTGTCGAGCGCGACGGGCGCGGGAGCGCGCGGTCCGAGCGGCAGCTGCGTCGGCCTGCCGACGGTCTGCTGGACGGCTATCGCGATTCGCTCGCGGCGCGGGAGTTGCGGGCTCCTGCGCGTTAGGAGCGTCAGCGACGGGGACGCACGGACGCCCATGACCTGGGGCTCTGTGATGAACACGAGGATCGCGGTGTGGACAGTTGCCGCGCCGCTGCCGCCCGTCGAGGACTGGCCGAACTCAGCGACGATCGGGCTCCCGGGCTTGGCCACGATGCCGCAGCGCGACGCTTCGCTACTGCTAGCGCCGAGGACCTTGCGGTAGGCGGAGCGCAGCGTCGAGGAGTTGCGCAAACCGTTGGGTGTCGTCAGACCCTCGAGGAGGCCGGGAATCACGACGTCCGCCTCGTGTTCGAGCGTCGATCGCGCTTGGGGCGAAAGCGAGCGCTCGCTCAACCGTGTCTCGAGCTGCGCGCGGCGAGCAGAGAGCGCTGCCCGCAGGGCACGCGTGTTGCCGATCGGTCCGACCACATCAGCTCGGGCGCTAACACACAAGCCAACGCCGCCCGCCTGCCGATCCGGCGTCACGCTCACGGCGTAGTTGCCGCCACCAACTTGGAGGCTGCTCCCGCGACCGGCCTGACTCGAGAGGTGGCCGGCCGGCGGCGCTGATTGGCGCCCGGTGAGCTCCACGATCGCGGCCGCTGCCGTGCCGGCGGCCAAGAGCCCGACACCAGCGAAGACGAAGAGCCTGCCCCGCGTGAGGCGATGGAGCACGCCGGCGAGACGGCCGCGGCGGCGTATACGGATTACCGGAGCAGCGCTGGTCTCGAACTGGGTCTGCTCGAGGCGCGCAGCACCCTCGACGAGGATTCGCTGCAGGTCAGGTAGGTAGGTCATGTCGTCCCCTCCAATCGTTCGCGCAGCGCTCGCAGGCCGCGGCTGACGCGCTTGCGGATGACGCTCTCCGAGCACTCGAGCTCGACGGCGAGCTCGCTGTACTCGCGCTCCTCGAGAACGCGCCTCGTGATCGCCTCGCGCTGCTCTCCGGGTAGCTCCTGGAGCGCCTGCACGGCGACGTCGTCGGCCAGCTCAGAGAGCCGCGTGATGCTCTCGTCGTCGATGACGAGCGGTTCGAGCTGGAGTCGCACGCGCGTCTCGTCGCGAACGCGCCCGCTCGTGAGGCTCTGCGCCAGTACGTGACGCGCTATGCCGAACAGCCAGGCTCGCGCCTCGCCGAGCCCTGGATCGAACGTACGGCGGCTCTCGAGTGCCCGGGCGAACGTCTCCGCGCAGAGGTCCGCGGCTGCGTCTACCCCACGCACCCTGCGCATGAAGAAGCGCAGGATCGGCGCCTCGTGCCTGGCGTAGAAGAGCCCGAAGTCCTCGGGGCCGCCCGAGAGCAGCGCCGCGTCATCACGCCGAGGGCCCGAGGCCACCATCGTGAAGTACTTGTACCTTTCGGGCGAGCTTGTGACGAACTCCGCAAGCACCGGAGCCGGTCGCCTCCAACCAGAGCGTCCGCGGCGAGGCGGCGCGTTCTAGCTGTTCCAGGTCCCGAAGAACCAGTCCGGGTTAGCGTATGGCTCGCTGTACGCCTCGAGCTCCTGGTATCCGTAGCCACCGGTCGAGAGGTTCAGATATTCAGTGCAGCCGGCAGGCTCGCAGTAACCCGAGTTCGACGACGGCGATGCAGACGTGTTGTAGAGCCACGCCCACACGAGCGAATCGTCAGACCATGCGTGGATCGCATATAGGTTGCTCTCGTGGCCGCTGTAACAGTCCTGGCCCTGTGAGAGCGAGACGCTGTAGCACCAGTTGCCCGAGCTAGCCTGCGCTGAGCTGACACTGACTGCCGAGCCGACAAGCGCCAACACGGCGCTGGCGCCGAGGCAAGCCAACACCGTCCGGATCCTCATGGCGCGCCGACCGCCTGCGTCTCGCTGACGCCATGTGCGTCCTCCCATGAGAGGCTCGTGATCGTGACCAGCTGCGCGGTTTGGAGCTGGAAGCCGTTGTCGCTGACTGGCACCTGCACAGTCGGTGCATCAGCGAAGCTCACAGTCACAGAGCTCACCCCGTCCGGTGCCAGCCCGGCTAGCAGGTCAACCTGATCCGAATCGGTACTCGCCGTGCCCTGCGCGGTCGCCGTGTACAGAAGGTCGCCGGTTGCCGTCAGCGTCGCGGCTGGTGCGCACGCCTGCGAGCCCGCGCCCCCAGATGTTGACTCGGCGATGCACAGCTGGCCATCGCCGGCAACCGCCCAAGCAAGCATTCCGGGCACGGTTGTCGGCTGTTGGCGAATCTCCGCGCCCGCAGTCTGTTGTGCCAACAGGTTGGCCGGCATGGTCTCGGAGCTGCCGGCTGGCGCGCTGAAGACGGCGTAATCGGCTGTGGGTGTTGCCAGGTCGGCTGCGACCGATCTCGTCGGGGTCAGCGGGAACGTCGTGACGGCAGCAGCCGCGCACACAACGCCGACGGCGGCAGCTACCGCAAGAATCGCGAGCCTGCGCCTACCCACCCGAGGAGGAATACCGCACCACCGAACAATCGCTCGCCGTTACCGCCGTGTGACGGTGAAGCCATCCAAGCCCGTGCTCTGAGTGATGTCAAGGTGAGTCGCGTCGTTATGCGAAAGTCGCATAAACGCTGCGTTTGCCGGCACGCGATTATTCAGCCTGCGCGCGGCTCGGAGCTTGCCTCGATGCTCCGGACCGCATTCTTCACTGCGGCCAGCTGTTCGAAGGCGGCCCGCTGCTGGGCGAGCAGACGGCGCCCATGCCAAGCGAGAACCTCGCCCTCTCGCGTCAGCCCGACGGGGCGCGAGCTGCGCAGAACCAGCGGTGCCCCGACACTCCGCTCGAGGGCAGCGATTGCCCGGCTCAAGCCGGGCTGGCTCAGATGCAGCCGTTCCGCCGCGCGACCATAGTGGCGCTCCTCGCCGAGCACGAGCAGGCAGCGAACCGCACGAAGATCGAGATCGTCGCGAACATCGTGGGCCACCGGCCTCGCTGACGGTGTCTGAAGATCGACAGGCCCAACGAGATAGTCGGCCGACGCCATTGGCCGCCGCCTCGCTGCCCGGTCGCTCGCACGAAACTGGTCCACGCCTGGCACTTGCAGAAGACGCCCCATCTTGTGACCACTCGAGGCTCGCTGCAGGCTCCAAACCACCGGCCCGAAGGGCCCATAAGCCGAGCGGCTTGCCGGACAGCAGCTCGGATCTCGTCGGCCGGGGCGCCCACCAGATCGCCGACGGTCGTGTCAGTCGGATTCGTTGCGGGAGCGCCGGTAGCGCTCGTAGATCACGCGCGTGCCGAACGTCCGAGTCTCGACCAGCTCCAGCGAAACGTCCTCGGTGACCGCCGGCAGGAACGGCGTGCCGCCACCGACGATGACCGGAGTACGGAACGCGCGCACCTCGTCAACGAGGCCGAGCCCGATCGCCGCGCCGGCCAGGCCGGCACCGCCGATCGAGACGTCCTTGTCCGTCGCGCCGAGCGCCGCCGCGGCCTCATCGGCCAGCGACGCGTTGGCGAGCCGGGCGTTGCCCTGAACGCTGTCGAGCGTGCGGCTGAACACGACCTTCGGGATAGCGCACCAGACCTCGGCGAACGCGGCGTAGAGCTCGCTCTCGCGCAGCGACGGATCCGTCTCCCACACGAGCATCGTCTCGTAGAGCCTGCGTCCCAGCAGACAGCCCCCAAGCTCACGGGTCTGCTCGAGGTGGAAACGAAACTGCTCGTCGGTCGGGGCCGTCCACCCCGCGAACGCGCCGTCGCGATCGGCGATAAAACCGTCCAGCGAGACGCTCATGGAATAGATCAGCATGGCTGGAAGCTAAGCGCAGTGGGGTGACGGGTGACGGTCGCGGTGGAGTGAACCGTGGAGCCCGGCAGCGGGGTCTGCTCTTCGGGCTGCCCTGGCGTGGTAGTGACGGCTGCCAGACGACGCTAGTAGACCCGGAAGCGGAACGGCTGCTGGGACGGCACTTGACGCGGGCGCCTGCTCCAAGCGAGCCAATGTTTGCGGGACCTCGAGTGTCCCAATAGACCCGTTCGAATTGGAATCCCGTCATGGTGCGTCATCTGGGACACCCATACTGTCGGGATGCAGGGCATCAAGATCGGCTACGCCCGGGTCTCGACCGATGAGCAGGATCTGACGGCGCAAGGCAACGCGCTCGAGGCGCTCGGCATTGCTCCGGAGCGGATCTACGTCGATCACGGTCTCACCGGCACTAACCGTGAGCGGCCGGGGTTGCGTGAAGCGCTCGCCGCTTGCCGCGCCGGCGACACGCTCGTCGTCACCAAGCTCGACCGGCTCGCACGTTCGCTCCCCGACGCACGGATATCGCAGACGAGCTAACGGCCCGGCAGGTAAAACTCAACCTCGGCGGGTCAGTCCACGACCCGACCGATCCAGCGGGGCGGCTGTTGTTCAAGATGCTCGCGATGATCGCCGAGTTCGAGAGCGACCTGATCAGGATGCGCACCCGTGAAGGCATGGCGATCGCGCGCGCCGCCGGCAAGCTCCGCGGCCGCCAGCCGAAGCTCAAACCGGCGCAGGAAGCGCACCTCGCCTCGCTGTACGCGGCGGGGGAGAAGACCCCCAGTGAGGTGGCGGAACTGTTCGGCGTCGCGCGCTCCACCGTTTATCGCGCGATTGAGCGAACACGCCACGCACCAGCCTGGCCGTCGTCGATGCCACCGGGTTGAGGCGGCTGCGGCGGAGGGTGCGTAGGACGCGGCCGCGGTCTTCGCAACTGTTTCACGCCGCCATTGTTGGAAGGAGCTGAGACACGGGCATCCGGACGGCCAGTTACGGTTCTGGGTTCCGCCGCGGTTGGCGGTTGAACAGTCACGATCGACAAACTGGACCCGCTGTGACGACAGACGCACTCAGTCCGAGCACACTGCGCTCGCTCGCACAGTACGGACCTTTCGAAGACAACTCGCGCGGCATGGAGGCAGTGCACGATGACCTACTCACCGTCTCGTGCCATCTCGCGGGCGGAAGTTTTGACAGCCTCGAGGCCTGCCGCGTCTTTATCAAGGAGATGTGGCGCACTGAGCTAGAGCTAGACGAAGTCCGCAACGGACGAGAGCGACTCGTGGCAGCAGGAACGGCATCGAAAGCTGGCGGCGGGTTCGCCCTGACGTCTATCGCCCGCCGAGAGCTCGAGAGCCAGCGCAAGACCTGGGAGGATTCGGAGGCCCTGGCTCTGGAGGAGTGGGAGGTCGAACTGCGCGCGACCTATCCGTTTCTTCAGAGCGAGGACGTTGCAGTTCTTAAGCAACAGCTTCGACCCTGGCTCGACCGGGTGATTGCGCATCACGGAGCAGAAGCGAGTCTGTTGCTATATCCGGCGCACCCGCGTGCGATCGAGCTTTCCAGGGCGATCGGAGACATCTCGCTCGATTTTCTCCCGGAGTGCGGGCCAGAGCTCATTGAGCTTCGGGCGCCGGCGTTCCGAGCGTTTGTTCGTGAACCTACGCCAGCGCAGCGTACGTTCTTGGGACGCCTGCTCAACACCGGATTCTACTCGACCGTGCTCAGCCTCGACCCGCGCGCGCGCAACCTTGCGGCCGGAGAAGGCAAGCGGATGACGCTCTACCTGGACACTAACTTCTTGTACTCGTTGTTGGGCGTGGGAAGCCCGGCTGAGGCGTTTGCCGCCAAGCGGCTGCTCGAACTCTGCGGAGAGCTCGAGATGTCTCTGCGTATCTCGTCCTGGACTGTCGACGAGCTGCGCACAAGCATCGCTAACAGCCGCCAGAGCGTGGATAGATACCACCAGTCGCGTCGCTCAGCCGAGATCATGGCCGAGGTGACCGGTGAGAAGGGCTTTGTGCCTGCCTTCTGGCGAGCCCTGCGTGACGACAAGGATCCATCAGCCTTCTTCAGCAAGTTCGACCATTTTTTGCGGTTCCTGAAGGAATACGGCGTAGTGGAGCACCCTGAAGGATGTGCCGAGGTAGAGGCAGATTTCATGGCCATCCGCGATTACGCCTCGCCCCTCGAAGGGATGTACGGACCGGGGACTAAGCGTCGCGAGGTGATCGAACACGACGCGAAAATGCGGCTACTTATCGAGCGATTGCGGGCAGAATCGGCCGGCGCAACCTACACCGACGTGCGGTACTGGTTCATCACAGAAAGCACGCGACTGCCTTTGTACGCGCGCATGCCGGTTGGCCTCGGAGCCACCCGGCCCGCGTTTCCATTCTGCGTACTGTCATCAACGTGGGCTCAGATAGTGCGAGCCATGGTGCCTCGCACCGACGATCTGGACGCCATGATTGTTGGACTGCTCGCGTCGCCATACGTCGGCTATACGGCGGCATCACCCGATCGAGTCGCAGTTGAGCGCGTTGTGGCTCGAATTGATGCACTCAAAGATGTTCCGCCGTCTGTAGCCATCGCCGTGTTGAACGATCGCACGATGGCCACCAAGATAAGTGCCGAGGCGAGTAGCCACGAGGTCGACCGTCTCGTCGAGGAGGCCACATCGCAGAAGGCACGGGAGATCGAAGAGCAGATCGCTCAAACGGCCAGCCGAGCGACGAGGGCCGAGCGCGAGCGCGCCGAGGCGGAGGAGCGAGCTCGAGTCGCCGAGCAGCAAGCCGCCACCGCGGAGCAGGCCCGGCAGGCGAGCGGATTGACCGAGGCCGCCCTACGTGAAGAGCTACAGGCCGCTCAAGCTAGAGGGGCTGAAGAACGACGCAAACGGCTCCGCGCTGAAAGTCACACGAAGCGCGTGCGAAATCTCGTAGCCATCGGCATCGCGTTGCTGGTGGCCGGTGGCGGCGCCAGCCTTATTGGAACCGCGACGGTAACGGGTGCCGGCATCGTTGTCGTTGTCGCCGTGACGGTAGTTGTTGCCTATGTGGCGCTGCGTGCGGTCTCGGCTGACCTCGCTAAGGAGGCCGTGGTTGTAATCACTCTTGCCGCGGGCGTCGTCGCCGCCGGGGCAGCCCTGATCCCGTCGACGACCACGCATTCGAGCACGCCAAGCCACGCTGGTTCCCGGACTAAAGCGAAGTGAGCAGAGCCGGCGCGTGCGGGTTACGCTGAAGGTGACCACCTAAGGGCGGTTGGTGTCGATCGGGAGCGAGCCAGTTGTCCGGGGATGGATCCACACCGAACAGCAGCGCGCGTCCGCGGGTGACCACATACCTGAGAACGCGGGCGTGGAGCTGCGGCGCGTTGTGCTGGGCAGCGGCTCGGGCCTGGTGAGCGGTTAGGAGCGGACTGGGACGGCTGCGTGAGTGCTCAGGCTGGACGGGAGTCGGCGAGTCTGCCACGCATCGTGTCGATGCTATCGGTCACGATCTTGTGCGCCGCCGTGTCGAGCCCCGGGAAGAGGACAACAGCTTCTGCGGACGGGCCGAGTTCGCCCCGCGCAGAGACCATCTCAAGCTGGCGCCGCTCGGCTTCAACCTCGCGTCCGACGGGCGTCGCGTGGGACGTTGGTGCGGGCGAAGACGCGGCGCGAACCCGCCTCCCCCTAAACATGCGTCCCATGTGTCCGCCTCCTAGCGATCGGGGAACTGTAGAGCACGGGGATGACCTCTGTCTCACTCATCGGCGCCAGCGGCCTGAGATGTAGCCGATGGATGCGGGATACCACGGTCGGCCAGGCGCCAAGCGAGACACAGGAAGGCTGCAACAAGCCCCACAAAGATGGTATCGCCATACGCAGCTGGGCTACGGGCGTCTCCGAGGAGCAGCATGCCTGCCATGGCGAGGCTACCTACGACGGGCGCGGCGGCCGCGAGACGAAGACCGAAGAGCATGTCGACACACAGCGGGTGACCGACGTCGCGTGCGGCGTATGCGGCGAGGAGAGAAGGGATAACAACAAGGAGCGCCGCGGCCCCAGCCGCGGCGGTACCCTCGTGCAGCTTCGGCGAGTACTGCATCGCTGCGACAAGCATCCCGACGACGAGCAGCGCGCCAAGAGCGCCGCCCCGGACGATGAGACCAGCCCAGGGTCTCATGTGGAGTTCGACAACGCCGGTCTGGCCGGGTTGAGCGCCACTGACGTAGAGGTCAACGCGGCCAAGCGAACGAGCGCCTCGGACCGCTTGCAGCGGCTGCTCCTCGGTGGTGCTGCGGAGCGTGAGCTGAGCCTGGCGGATCTGAATCCCGAAAGGCGCTGTTACGGCGACGTGGCAAGAAGCCGCGTGGGCGACGGCCGGTGCGGGTAGCGTAAACGTGCGAGCGCCGAGACCAATAGCGACAGATAGCGGCCTGAGGGCGCCGCGAATCTTATGCTGGCGAGGCGTTCGTTGCCATTGCCCGTCAGGCTCCCATTCGACCCCCTCATCACCTGGCTTTGGCAATCCCTCAAGCCAGTTCTCAAATCCATTCCAGTAGCGCGTGACGCGCAGTCCGCCAGCGGCGCCCTTGATAACGGCGGTGAAACCGCCACCGTCATCAACCTCGTTGTAGGAGGTGTAGGCGAGTTTGACGATTCGCCGACGGTTGCTCTCATAGACGAGTGGGACACACACGAGGAAGCTCTCGGCAAGGTCGCTCGCCAAGCTGACAAAGCGGCGATCGGTCGCGAGAAAGGCTCGCCATCGCGACTCGTCGGGTTCCCCGAACCAAGTTGCCCCGCGCTTGTGCCAACCCCAGCTCTCGACGTCGGATGAGGCACTCGCAGACGTAGGGATCAGCGCGTCGAACGCGCGGTCGTAACCGTCCCGCGAACGGAGCGGGTACGCAAGATTCCAAAACTTCTGCTCGAGCTCGACTGGCACAGCAATGTCCTGGGCAACGACATTCTGCGTGCGGCGGCGCCCGGAGGCGCGCAAGATGCGGGCGCAGTTGGCTTGGGCCAGCGCACTCAGCATGCATACTGCGATCTGCGCGCTCTTGTGGCGCGTCATTATCGGTAGGGCAGCGCCCGCCTCGTCGCGAGCATCAAAAGCAAGCAGTCGCTGCTTTCGCAGGTAGGTCAGCGGGACGTAGTGCACCGGAGCGTCTCCATGGAGGAACGCTGGCTGGGCGAAGTAGAGCGGAACCAAGCGAAGGTCGATGCTGATCTGGCGCCGCGTCGCGTGCGCGCTCTCCCACGTAATCGCCTCGACTCGACGATGCACCCAAAAGCGCCAATCGGCGGTCCGAAGGAGCGTCTCAAAACCCAGCAGACGATCCTGGTCATCGAACTCCGGAACGGTTGTGGCTGACGGTAGAGCGGGCATGCGCGACGCGGCGAGTCTAACCGCAGTGACTGAACCCGCGGGACTTTTGCTGCGCGTCCGCGACGAGGAGGAGACGTGGTCCGACGCGCCGACCGGCATCGCTCATGCCGTTCGCACGCGGCTCGAAGGCGCGCTAACCAGATTCTGGAACCCACGTGACGTCCGGCGTCGACGGTGGTTAGTCGAGTCGGAGGGCATAGTCACTTGGAGGACTGCACACCTCCCATGCTCCCGGCGGTTTCGCGCGCCAGATGCGCACCTGGTCGGGCCCGCCGGTCGGACCTACGAGCCAGACCACGTCGAGGCCTGGCGGAATGGTTGGCGGCGGTGGTGGTCGGAGCTTTGCGAAGGCCAGTTCTGCGTCTTCGTGCGAGCTATCGATCCAAACGAGTAGATGCCGCTCGTCCGCAGACGCGGCGCGGAGCTTGTCGGCCTTGCGTTCTGCGCAGTCGGCAACGAGTTGGTTGAGATTGTCTGGGTTCGAGCTAGTCCCAGCGCTGATGGTTGGATAGATCGCCCCGGGATGTCGTGGCTCGGGTGTGCCCCAGCGGCGGGCTGTCTCGACTCCGAGGTCGAACATTTCGATCCTCGCTGCGTGCATCTCCGGCGTCGTCCCCGGGGCTCGCGGCTGGTGGCGAGGAGACGAGCGAACCTCGACGCTCGTATCCCCGCGGCGTTCGAACAGCTCGAGGATCGGGATCATTCCCGACATCACCTTGCGTACCGACGCTCGCGGCGCTCTGCTGGTCTGTTGGATGCCGATCATCCAGTTGTTGGCGAGCGTCGGAGAGCTCCACTCCCGACCGAACGCGGTGTTGAGTTGGCTGATGACCGATGGATCAGCCGCGCTTGTGATCTCAAGCGCCACGACGCGGTTGTTGGCTAGCCCGACGATGTTGAAGTCATGCGTCCCGTCGGGAGCGTGCTCGGTGTCTTGTGGGTCGGCGCGCCCGCCCAGGAGACGAGCGATCAGCTCGCCTCCGGCGAGTTCCCAGCGGTCTAGTTTGCGGCCCGCCATGATGCGATCGTGGCAAATCCTCCGGCCGTCTCGGCGTCCCAGTGCGCTACGGTCGCGCCGTGGCGCTCGCCTATCCCGACCCTTCCCTGACAGACGGCGTGATCCGGCTGCGCCCGTGGCGATTGGACGATACGAACTGCGTGCGCCAAGCAGCTACTGACCCCGATATCTCTGTCGGGACGACAGTCCCGACCGTCTACACGGTCGAAGAAGGCGCCAGCTACATCCAGCGGCAGTGGAGCCGGATCGAGGACGGCGAGGGCATCTCGCTCGTCGTGGCGGATGCCGAGTCGGACGAGGCGCTCGGCCAGGCGTGGATCGCGATTCGACCGCAGCCTGGTGTCGCCGGGCTCGGCTACTGGATCGTTCCCGACGCGCGCCGACGCGGGATCGCCACACGCGCGGTCCGCCTAGCGAGCGACTGGGCGCTTGGCCCGCTCGCAATGGCGCGCGTAGAGGCATGAGTCACCCCTGAGAACGAATCGTCCCAACGCGTACTCACAGCGAGCGGCTTCCAGCTCGAGGGGCGGCTGCGCTCCTTCCTCCCGTTCGAGCAGCGACGCTCCGACGTGCTCGTGTTCTCACGCATCACGACCGACTACTAGCGCTCCGGGTGAGCCCTGGCGGGACTAGTTGTTTCCTCGTCGTCGTGTTTCAACGCGGTGACTGCGGCTGTCACCCGGCCGAGCGTTGCGGGCCGGAGACGCGTTGGTCGTGTGCTGAGCCAGTCGGGAAGGCGCGAGCCGTGGACGTAGGTCAACCGGTCCGCCTCGACGATGCCCTGCGGGAACTCGGACCAGAACACGACGACGGCGTCGACCCAGATGCGCTGGCCAGTACGCCGCTGGATCTCGCTCGACACTTCGGCTGCGTCGGCGAGAAGGTGTGGCCGCAACTTCTTGAGGGCGTACTCGGAGGGGTCGTGGCGCCGGCGCAGCCACGCTGTGTCGTCTCGAATCTCTGCGATGCCAGTGAGGTTCTTGGTTTCGAGCAGGAACACGCCAATCGACCCGACGACGATGTGGTCGTAGTTGCCGTGGGCGCTGTCGATATCGTCGAGTATCAGCCAGTCGCCGCCGGCTAGCGCCCGGTGTGTCTTGGCTTCGCCCTCGGCGCCCTGTCGCCAGTTCTCGACGTAGGGAGGGGCGACCTCGCGCAGCCAGATTGCGATGGCCGCGATCCCGCCAGCAAACAAGCCGGCTATGAAGCTGTACGGCTGGTGAAAGGAAATGCCCCATGCCAAAGCCACAAGAAATGGCGGGACAAGGAACAGCAGGATCCTGCCCCGGACCGCGCGGCGCCAGCTTCGAAGTCCGGCTCGATATCGGCGAGCGGCGTAGGTGTCGGGTGGTCGAGCGCGGAGTCGGCGAAGCGGAGTCACAATTGGTGCATCGACGCGTAGTGCTCACCGCCCAAGCACACACCAAGAGCCAGGCCGTCGAAACGGGCGAGCGAGCGTGGCGACGTGGCGCACACTTTGAAGCAGGCGTATGGTGGCGCCTGGGTCGCAAGCAGCAGAGGTGGTGGTGATGTCGGCGGATCTTGAGAAGGCGCGGAAGCTGGCGGACGCTGGCAAGTACAAGCAGGCAATCGCGCGAATGTGGACGGCTGAGGCCGCGTCACGTCACGACGGCGACGAGGCTCGCGCGGTGTTGGAGCTCGCCTCACAGATCCGCGACAACGTGACCGGCGGGCAACTACGAGACGCCGAACGCCTGATCGAGTTGGCGGAGCGCAACGTGAACACCAGCCTCGAGGAGGCTTGGAGTGCTGCTCACCCGACTTGGGAGAGGCGTGTCCGTGCGGTCGGCGGCATCCCAGGCGTCACCAACGGCTGGCACTTCACGTTGCTCCTCGACGCTGACGGCGTTCGGTTCGGAAGCGAGCCGTGGGCGAGTTGGGACCAGGTTGAGGCGATCCACGTCGACGGTCCGGACGAGATAGCAGCGCGGTTTACGGCAACCCGGCTCCTCGCGCTCGGCCCGCTGGGTCTCGCCTTCAAGAAGTCGAAGCGTCAAGCAGAGACATTCATCACGATTGAGGCCACGAGCCCGGGGGTCGCTCTCGTCGCGATCGAGGACGCTCGACCTGTTGACATTCGCGGCGAACTGCTCGGCGTCATGAACGCCTATCTAGCCGCGCGCCCCGCGACGCCGGTCAATCCTGTCGCGCCGCTTGAGGAGTCATCGGGACCGCTCGAGCAGATCCGCAAGCTGGGCGAACTCCGCGACCAGGGCGTTCTCACCGAAGAGGAGTTCACCGCCAAGAAGGCCGAGCTGCTGCAGCGGCTGTAGCTGCGCAGCTACCGGCTGAACGCTCGGTAATGCCTGCTATGTCGCCTGGCGTAGGCGATCGGGTCGCTCACTCGGAGCCGTCGCGGAATGAACCCTCACTGTTGATCGGTGGTGGGTGATGCTGAGTTGCGCACGAGGTTGATGATCCGTTCGGGCGCCGAGCTGGTCGAGCCGGAGTTGAATGGCGGCTCGGGGTCGTACTCGATTGCGAGTTGGATCGCTTGCGCCACGTCGTCGCCGGCGATGTGGGCTGCGAGTGTGAGGGCCATGTCGATGCCGGCAGATACGCCGGCGGCGGTGATCAGCTTGCCCTGTTGGACAACACGCCGCTGCACAGGCTTGGCGCCGTAGCGAGCGAGCGTTTCGAGCCACAGCCAGTGCGTGGTCGCCTCCTGACCATCGAGCAGACCGGCAGCTGCGAGCAGCAGCGAGCCGGTACAGACGGACGTTGTCCATGTCGAGTGCGCGTGGGCGTGACGGATCCATGAGAGCGTCTCCTCGTCAGCCATCAGCACCATCACGCCGGCGCCACCTGGCACGAGAACCACATCCGGCTCCGGGACTTCGCCTAGGCTCGCGTCGGCTGTGATGGCGAGCATCCCATTGCCGGTTCGCTTGGGTCCGGGTTCCGCGGCGACGAACCTGACCCGAGCAGAGGGAAGGCGTGACAGAACTTCGTACGGTCCGACCGCGTCTAGAGCGGTCAGTCCGTCGAATATTGGGATCGCGATCTCCATCTGTTGCTCCTTGTTCGCGTTCAGATATTGCGGACGTGGCGACCGATCTCTGGGTCCGCGGGGTAGCCTGCGGCGTCCCAGAAGGCAGCGGCGGTCAGATCGCCGTGAGCGACGAGTGCGGTCACTCGGCGGGCTCCGAGGTCGCGCAGTCGTTGCTCGCCACGCTCAACCAGTTGGCGGGCTACTCCTTCGCGCCGGTGCTTGGGACTGACGGCGAGCCGGTACATGTTTCCGCGCCACCCGTCCCACGCCGCGATGAGCGTTCCAACAAGGCCCCGCTCGTTAAAAGCGACCAGCAGCGTCGTGCCAGGCCCACCCACGATCAGTCGCCGTAGATCGCTCTCGTGGTCGGGCGTGGTCGCGTGCGCGCTACGCGCATGTGACCAGAGCTCCAGGACCGGCGCAATGTCTGCGAGCTCGGCCGGTCGGATGATGAGCGAGCCCCTAGCCAAGACAGCATCATGACGATCATGGCCTCGGCGGTCGAGTGAACGCTGGCATGATGTCGGTGGAGAACCGCCGGATGCTCTGCCTGGCGGACTCTCCGCCGTGAAGCAGGACGCACTGGACGCCGACTGCCTGCAAGGCTTCGAGTCCCGCGGCGATTTGGTCGGGCGTGCCGTAGAGCGCGCTCGCCTCAGTCGCGCCAGGTGTGCCTGCATAGGCCGTGATGTGCGATTGATTGCGGCCGTCGGGATGCTGCGATTGAGCGACCATGCCCGCGTGCGCCTGCGCTAGCCGTGCCAGCGCTGTCTGCGTATCGGTAGCGTCGCGGGCGACGTAGAGGTTGCGCGCGACCGCGACGTCCGTAGGGTCGAACGTGCGGCCTCGCGCCTCGCGCTCGGCTTTGAACTGCGCGAGCCGCTCGCCAACGGCTTCGGTTGATGCGAACTGGTCGAGCAGCAGTTTGTGGCCGCGCGCGGCGACGCTGCGTATCGAGTCCGGTTTGCCGGCGGCGATCCAAATCGGCGGATGCGGCTGTTGCGCGGTGGGAGGCTCGACGATGATGTCCTGGTACTGCCAGAAGTTGCCGTTGTGTGAGAACCGCGCGTTGGATGTCCAGGCCTTGATGATGACCTGGAGCGCCTCCTCGAAGCGCGCCTGCGCTTCCTCGTAGGTCATGCAGAACCCGGCGAACTCGGAGTGGCGATAGCCCTTGCCGACGCCGAACTCCAACCGGCCTCCGGACATCAGATCGAGTGTCGCGGCCCGCTCGGCGAGCAGCACCGGATCGTGCCAGGGCAGGACGATGACTCCTGTACCAAGCCGCAGCGTGCTCGTGCGCGCGGCGACCCATGCAAGCAAGTCGAGCGAGGCCGACACCTGCCCGAGACCGGTGAAGTGGTGCTCGACAAGGAAGCTTGAGTGAAACCCGAGCGCCTCGGCCTCGACGCAGGTGTCGACGTGGTCACGAAAGCCTCGCGCTGGATCGCCGTCGCCGCGACGCGCCTGGGCGCCGCCGAACAGACCGAACCGCATACCGGTCTGTTTCGGAGATGTCTCGTGCCCGACCGTGATCGCAGTCGGATCGTGGATAGGGTCAAGCGGGGCAGATGAACTCACAGTGGGCGGTCTCCTCGGGAAGCCGCGGCAACGCCGCAGCAGATGAACACAGCTCGACGGCCGCTGAGAGCCGTCGCAGGGGAGGGCTATCTGACGCTAGGAAGCGTCAGATCCGAGGTACTCGCGAGCCCAAGCCGAACAGCAGGGCCGGGGCAACACCGAGGCGGTACATAGCGACCATCGTATCGACCACACGGCGAGGCCAACGCTCACGCGGGAAATTCGGCGTCCCCGATCTACCGCGCCATCGAACACGGCCTCCCGGTCGTCCAGGCCGAGAGGCCGTGTTCGATGGCGCCTTCAGTGGTCGATCCATTGGATCCAGCGGCCATGCGGGTCACAGAACGCGACCGGCTGCTGGTTGTGCGTCACGACGCAGTCCTGGTCGCTCCACGGGCTGGCGGCGGTGGGCCTGGTGTGCGCGAGTACTCCCGCGCCTTCGTTGGCGATCCATTCGGCGCCGAGCGTGGCGACTACGGTCTGGAACTGGTCTCGCTGAGCGCGCGTGAGATACGGGAGAACGGCGGTGTGGAAGATGACGAGCGTCGCGTCGCGAGGCGCTTGGGATGCCAGGGAGGCAAGCGCGTCGAGGAGGTCCGCTTGAATTATTCGTGGCGGGTCGGTGCGAGCGATCGCGATCGCCGCACGCAGGCGCTCGAGTCGATCGGTTTCCTCGGGCCAGACGAGCGTTTCGAGCCACCGGACCGCCTGCTGGTCGTGGAGGTCGATCGGTGAGATGTCGATGCCGGCTCGCCACGCGACCTGCGGGAGATCGCGTGGCAGCGGCACGTTCCCCCTGATCGAGCACGGGAAGACGAGCTCGGTGCTGCCGACGCGGTGACCGTCATAGTCGTAGCCGTAGCGGTCCACGAGCAGGCACAAGCCTGCCGCGGCTCCGACCTCAAGCAGCGCCAACGGTTGTGGCAATGTGGCGAGCAGCGGGAGCAACACGGCACAACGGCCGGGCTCGTTGGTCTGCGTGCGCCGTGCGCTCAGCTCCGCGGTTACGAGGTCGCGGTGTTCGAGGACGGCGGTGCGGAACGATGCGTAATCGGACTGTCGGCCGAACAGGACGCGCACCACGCCCAGCAGCAGGTTTGGCTGGCGTTTCTCGGGCGGCTGGGCAACGAGGAACTCGAGCAGCTCGCTGTCATCGGCGATCCCGTCGCACAGCTCCTCGTACAGCGGCGATTTGCCATGCACCTCGCCGCGAGCGAAACGCCTGTAGTTCTCGGCGACCGAGACCCGCGGATCGGCGCCGAGCATCACTGTCAGGTCGCAACGATCAGTCGCAGTCCAACGTCGTACTCCTCGAGCTCGCGCAGGTCACCGTACCGTTCATCCCACGCGCCACTTTCAAGGTCATCGGCGACCGCCGCGACGACGCGGTCGACGGTCGCTGGTGCCATGCGCGCCAACCCGGATGTGGCGGCTCGGGCAGCCGGATCGAGGACGCGCTCGGGGTGCGCCCAAAACGAGCCGAGCATCCAGTCCGGCGTGTCCGATGGGATCGGCAGCACATCAACGGTCGCGTTCCCTCCGAGCCACGCGACGATCAGCTGTGGTGCCGGGAAGATCCGCCGGTCAAGGTCTGCCACCTCCGGGAGGTAGTCGCGCATCAGCCACATCTCGCCGCTGGCCAAAGGGTCGTAGGTCACGATCACGACGGCGTCCCTGGCGATTCGGCGCATCTCAAGCACGCCCGCCTGCTGCTCATCGTCCCAGTGGTGGATGCTCAACACGGCCATTGCGCCGTCAACGCTGTCGTCTCTCAGCGGAATCGCGCCCGCGCTACAGCGAATGGCCGGCGCGAGCTCGCGCGGGCGCTGCGCCGCCATCACATCACTCGGCTCCACCGCGACTACATACCGATCGCGCGGCTCATAGGAACCGGCACCGGCACCGACGTTGAGCACCGAGCGAGCATCCCCGAGCGCGCACTCGATCCGCTCCGCAAGCCGCGGATCAGCCCGCCGCGTCCGCGCGTAATCACGCCCAATCGCGTCATACCGAACACCACTGACGCCCGCCAACCGCGCACCTCCCGTCGACCCGTCCCGGCCCTGGTCATCATCGCAGCCATCCGACAACACCGCTCAGTGCGCTACGGTCGCCGCGTGGTGCTCGCCTACCCCGACCCTCCGCTAACAGACAGCGTGATCCGGCTTCGCCCCCGGCGATTGGACGACACGGACTGCGTACGCCAAGCAGCCACCGACCCCAGCATCTCTGCCGGAACGACAGTCCCGACCGTCTACACAATTGAAAAAGGCCACAGCTACATCCAACGCCAGTGGAGTCGCATCGAGAACGCCGAAGGCGTCTCACTAGTCGTCGCCGACGCGAAGACAGACGAACCGCTTGGCCAACTGTGGATCGCGATCCGACCGCAGCCCGGTGTCGCCGGCCTCGGCTACTGGATCGTTCCCGACGCGCGCCAAAGCGGGCTCGCCACGCGCGCGGTCCGCCTCGCAAGCGACTGGGCACTCGGCCCGCTCGCAATGGCACGCCTCGAGGCCTGGGTCACCCCCGAGAACGAGCTATCACAGCGCGTACCCACAGCAACCGGCTTCCAGCTCGAAGGACACCTGCGCTCCTTCCTCCAGCTCGACCAGCAACGCTCAGACGCACTCGTGTTCTCACGCATCCCGACCGACGACTAGCGCTCCGGCAGACCCAGAGGGGAGTAGCTCGGCCGCGGGGAGCCTCACCGCTCGGCCGGTTGACCGTAACAGCGCTCTAAAACACCGACTATGTCCCCTGCCGCACGGCCGAGCGATCGTCCTGACGAAGGGCACCAGCTGGCATGGTGAGTGGGTTGGTCAGTCGCGCGCCGGAGAGTCGGGAGAGTCGTGGTGGCTGGGGTATGCGTCAGCGCTCACGGTCTCTAGCTTGAGCGGTGTGGGTCGCGCTCCGGGCGGTCCGTAGACGAACACGTCGGCGACCTCGCCGACGCCGAGGTGCAGGACGACCCACCAGCCGTCGCAAGTCGCTTCGATTGCGTTGACCGCCACGCCGTCAATCGTGAGATCCGCGGCCTTCCAATGCTCGTCCTGGCGGGAGATTTCCTGCGCGACATCGTCCATCTCTTGGGAGTAGGCGGCGTGGACGCGCTTCCAGTCGCTGGGGTCCGTAGCTTCACGCAGCGCTGCGCCGTCGGCGGCTCGGCTTGCCGCCACCATCGCCCAGGCGGCGTCGAGCTTGACGAGCTGCTCGGAGCCGGTCACGGGTGGCGCCTCAGGATCGAGTCCGCCATCGATTGCACGGCGCTGGGTGCGCACAACGATCTCCTCGCCGGTGACCGGCGTGTAGTGCACGCCCGCCCAGACATTCAGAACGTCGCTGCTTTTGCGGCCGCCATGCTCCCTCAGCCGCCGATCTCCGCGCCAATCCGCGGCGAGTCCGTAAAGCGGAAGATGCTCCTCAGGCACCTGCGCCATGGCACGAAAGCTACCGCTAAAGGGCTCGCTCCCTTCGTCCAGTTGCTTACTTCGGCACGTGGTTGGGCTCTTGCCAGAGCAGTGTGGCGCGACCGTGGCTGATTGCTCTGAGTTGCTGGTGGGGCTCCCAGCCGGTGCCTCCGGGCAGGTCGTCGACGTAGAGCGTTCCGTTCGGGGCGAACGCGAAGTACGCGTTGGGGAAGTACTGGCCGTTGATCGTCTCGTTGGTGCTGGATTCGAGCGTGTGGTCCAAGACGAGCCTGTCGTTGTGGACTCTGTCGATTCCGACGTAGATGGCGCCGTTCGGGCCGGGTTGGACGATCGGGTTGTCACCGCCGGGCATGCGCGCGAAGCCGAGGTAGGTGGCGATGCCGTCCGGGGCTATCTGCCAGGCTGACCAGCCGCGCGGGCCGCCGGTGATGTCGATGTTGCCTTGCTTGTCGATCGCGAGTGGCCCGTCGCCCATGAAAGGTCCTTTGCCGATACCGGACGGGACGATTGCGCGCACGGTGTCGAGCCTGCCGTTGCGTGTGAGGCGCAGGATCTGGCCGGCGCCGGTCGAGATGAACAGCTGACCGCTGCGGGGGTCAAGAGCGATGTACAGCGGGTTGACGAAGCCGAGCGGAGCGGCTAGCGCCGGGGTTCCGTTTGCGATCAGCCGCTCCCCGGCTGGTGTGCCGGCGATGATGTCGCGGATCGCGCGACCGTTACCCGCGATCGTGCGGATCACCCCGTCCAGGCTGACGATGCGCACGCGGTGCCCGTCAGCGATGTACATCGTGCCGTTGGGCGCGAAGGTGATGTCGGACACGTCGGAGAGCTCGGCATCCACGGCTTGTCCGCCGTCACCGGAGAAGCCGTGATGCCCGTTGCCTGCGACGACGCGGAAGCGCCCATCGGGCAGCCTGACCAGCACCCGGTCAGCCTTCGTCGTTGTAAAGCCCGGCATCCCGCCGGCAGCGACATACACCGCGCCATCCGGCGCTACCGCCACCGCACCAGCCAGTTTCAAGCTCTCGAACGGCCCGTTCGGGAGCACCCCCGCCGTCTCGCCACCGCTGCGTGGCGTCCTGGCGCCCCCGGACAACGCCAGGACGATCGTCGCTGAGCCGACGCAAGCAACAGCAACCATGACGCCGGTGCGTCTGATCCAGCGGCGGCGGCGCAACCGGCGCGCCTCACGAAATAGCGCCTCCTCATCCGCCAGCGAGAGAGGCACGAGCAGCCCAGAATCGGAGCCGGCTACCGCCATTAGTGCTAGATTAGTACACACCATTCTCCGGGGCAAGATCGATCCTTCAGAGCCAACACCGCTCTACCTCCAGGTGGCCGCGGAGATCCGCCGCGCGATCGCCGACGGCGAAGCCAAACCCGGTGAACGCCTGCCTCTCGCCAAAGACATGGCAACGATCCTTGGCGTCAACACCAACACCGTCTTGCGCGCCCTACGCGCACTGCGCGATGAAGGTCTGCTCGAGTTCCGTCGCGGCCGCGGCATCACCGTCGCCGGCACACCCCAACACGGCGCCGTCCTACGCGCCGTGAACGAGCTCGTCCAGTACGCCCGCAACCAGGGCTACCGCCGCGACGAGCTCATCGGCATGATCGAGCACGCGCCCTGGCCACGCGCCGGCAACGGATAAGGACGCCCTTCGCATCAATGGCTGTGTCGATCAAACCCAGGCCGCGCCGCTCACCGAGGGAGGCCTTGCGGGCGCTATTCGGCGAGGCGTGGGCGTTGCAGCACCGTCGCCGGCGCCGCTACCTGTTCATCCTGCTGCTCGCGTGCGCTGCGGCAGCTGTGGGCGCCCAGCTGGCGACCCGCCCGACGGGCAGCTCGCCGAGCGCTGCCGCGGGCACGGCACCCTTGCGCGCGTTCGGCGGTGTGTTCCCGGGTGCACCACGCACCCAGCCGAACGGTTACGGCGTCGAGAGCGACGCGTGTCCATTGGCGGCTCCCAACCCTTACCTGCCCCGCTGGTCGGGATGCGTGAAGGTGCGCACGATCGATCTGACCGGCGACGGGACCCCTGACCTGCTCCTCGTGTATTCCCGTCTCAGCCGAGCGCACCCGAGCTGGCCCGGAGCGCCCGCAAGCCTGCGAAAGATGTATGAGGCAACCCAAGCAGAACTCAGCGTCGTCGCAGCTGACGGCGCGCGCGTCACAGCGCCGATCGATGGCGCGAGAGCAGCAGCAATCCTGACGATCGCCAGTGTGAGCAACGACCCCGGCAAGGAGATCTTCCTCGTTGACTCATGGATCTCGAGCGGCGCGACCGCGGTCGCCTACGGCTACCAGAACGGCCGGCTGGTTCCCGCCGACGTGCTTCTCAGCTACGGCGGCGACTCAGCCGACAAAGCCGGATTCGACTGCATCGCCGGCGCCCACCCAGGACTCATTCAACGCACATTCACGTTGATCGGCCCAACCATCCACGGCTACTGGAAAGAAACCGACAGGAGCTACGCCTGGAAGGGCACCCGCCTCGTAAAGACCGGCGAGCGCACCTTCAAGCACCGCGGGCTCCCCACCGAACGTCAGATCGGTGACGGCGCCGGCTGCCCCACCGGCCTCTACTAGCGTGAACCGGAGCGCGGGGGCACCGACGGGAGCACACGAACAGGCGTTCGTGAACGCCCAATAATCTAGGTTAGGTCGACCCGGGGTCCGTTCAGCATAGGGACCGGGCGCGCGGGCGTTCGGCGCTAGTGGATGGCGGATTGGCCGCGCTACCGGTACGTCGCGATCGGCACTATCACCGCCGCCTCCTGGGACCTCAACCGCCGTCTCGGGCACGCGTATCGGGGAGACAGGATTTGAACCTGCGACCGCCCGGCCCCCAGCCGGGTGCGCTACCAGACTGCGCCACTCCCCGTGGTCGTTCGATTCTACGGCGGGGGATCGGGGTCTGCGCGGCGC
>JBEKKS010000011.1:0-82161 GCA_050010595.1 Solirubrobacteraceae bacterium | reverse complement strand
CGGTACTGGGGTCCTCTCAGCACCCCTAAAACACAGGAGAATCCTCGGATCGGGCCTCAGAAAACCGCCGGAATTCCAGTTGCCATGCAGAAGGTCGAGGGTTCGAGTCCCTTCATCCGCTTCGGGAAGCCTGCGTTGCAGGCTTGGCGCGTTCTGGCCGAGGCCTTCTTGTCCATGGCCGTCGTGCTGTGGTGCGAAAACTATTCCGGGCCGGCCGGCGCAATTAGCGCCTAGCTAGGAGTACCCTCGGTTGACGCGATTGGAAGCGCGTTGGTCGGATCGGCTGTGCGCGCGGCCAGGAAAGGGATCGACCCGATCCCCACTGCCGCCCTTGCCGCTCCTGAAGTACTGCCGGTGCGCGCTGCCAGCGTCTCGCTGCCACGCTTGCGGGCCCGCCATCGCGTTCTCCTAACCGCCCTCGGAACGCTCGTCACGCTTGGTCTGCTGGCGTTTGTGCTTGCGGGGCGCGGCTCGCAATTCAGCGCCGCTCTGATTGCGGCGCCAATCTGGCTGCTGACGCTCGCGGCTCTGCTGCACCTGGCGTCGCTGTTTACCCGCGCGGAGGCGTGGAACGGTTGCATCGTCGCCGCCGGCGGCACCGTACCGCGCCGCGTTGTCCTGCGCTCGGCAGGCGTCGGTTCGCTCGCGAGCGTGATCAGCGCGCAACTCGGGGTGGCCACGCGGATTGCCGCGCTGCGCCGCTCGGCGCCGGAAACGTCGCCTCGGATTCCGGCGATGATGGCAGCGGAGGTCCCGATCGTTGCCGTCGAGATAACACTTGCCGCGCTCTTCATGTTCACGCTCGTAGGGCCGCTCGATCTGCCGCTGTGGCTCCCGCTCGTGGCGATTGCGCTGATGCTCGGTGCAATGCTTGGTCTCCGCGCCTTTGCGCGCAGCCACCAGTCCGGTCTGTGGTTGGGTCTCGCGGCGCTGCGGGACTTCAAGGGTCGGCGCCGTCTCGTGCTGCTCGTCGTTCTCGAGGTCATCGCGCAGATCGCGCGCAATTGGCTGATCCTGCGGGCCGTCGGCGTCGACGCCTCGGTGTTCGATGCAATAGCCGTGCTGATCGTCACAGTGAGCTTGAGTCCGCTTCCGATCGGTCCGAGCGTCGGGGCCGCCGCATCGGTGCTGATTCTCGGCACCCACGGCGTCGCGGCAACCACGGCCGGTGGCCTGCTCCTCACAGTCACGGGCATCGTCGGCGCGCTGTCGTTCGCAGCATGGGCCTGCGGCGACCGTCTGCTGGTTGGACTGCGTCAGCGACGCACGAGCACTGCCGGCTCGAAGATCGCACCGCGAAGCGACCACGGGTCTGCGGCGGAGGCCGCCAACCTGCTTCGCGTGACCAAGCCTCACCTGCCGCCCGCCGTCGCCTAGTCCCAGCGCCGCTGGAAGACGGTCGCGGCGCTCCGAGACGATCGGCTAGGCTGGGAGGCGAGCCGCATTGACTTCCACCGACGTTGTGGTCGCGGGCCACATTTCCCTGGATCTGTTTCCCGGGTTGCATGGCCCCGTGACGCTCGATCCGGGCCGGTTGGTAGTCGTCGGTCCGGCGACCATGTCGACCGGCGGTGCGGTGGCCAACACTGGGCTTGCCCTACACCGGTTGGGCGTGCGCGTGCGCCTGGTCGCCAAGGTCGGAGCGGACCTGTTCGGGAACGCCGTGCTGGAGGCGCTCGCGTCGCGCGACCCCGAGCTGGCGGCAAACATGATCGTGTCCCCCGGGGACGTCACGAGCTACACCATCGTGATCAACCCGCCCGGCGTGGATCGCACGTTCCTGCATTGCCCGGGAGCCAATCAGACCTTCTCAGCCGCAGACGTTCGCTACGACGAGCTTGCCGGCGTGCGGCTGTTCCATTTCGGATACCCGCCACTGATGCGTGAGATGTACGCCGCCGACGGTGCGCAGCTGTGCCGCATGTTCGAACAGGTGCACGGCGCCGGTCCGGCGACATCGCTTGACCTCTGCGCCCTCGATCCAGAGAGCGACGCGGGGCGGGTGCCGTGGGACCGGGTGCTGTCTGCGGCGCTGCCGTTCGTAGACATCTTCGCGCCGAGCATCGGCGAGCTGCTGTTCATCCTCGATCGCCCGGTACACGCGGAGCTCGAGGCGGGCGCCGACCTGTCGGCCGTGGTTGATCGCCGACGGCTTGCCGAGCTCGGCGATCGCCTGCTGGCGATGGGTGTCGCTGTCGCAGTGATCAAGCTCGGCGACCAGGGTCTGTACATGCGAACTTCCCGAGACGCCACTCGCATCGGCGCATTCTGCGATCGGCTCGGCCTCGCGGCAGAGGTCTGGCGGGATCGCGAGGTGCTCGCACCGTGCTTTGCCGCGCGCTCGCTTGCCGGAACGACCGGGTCAGGAGACAGCACGATCGCCGGCTTGCTCGCGGCGCTGCTGCGCGGCGAGGACCCGGTGGATGCGGCCACGAGCGCCGCGGCCGTCGGAGCATGTAGCGTCGAGGGCGTGGACCCGACGAGCGCAATCCCGCCGTGGCCGGAGATCTCCGCACGGCTCGCAGCCGGCTGGTCGCGGCTTGCGCTCGACATCGCACTGGGTCCCGACGTCAAAGCCGAGCGCAATCCCGCAGGTACGCTGACGCTGCTCTCATGAAGTCACTGGACACGAAGCTTGCCAATATCCACCGCGATCCCGCAGGCGCCAGTGACTTCATCCTGGCCGACGCGAAGGACGCCGATATGGCCTTCGGCCTCGCCGCCCCGGGCGTTGACGCCGTAAGCGGCAGGCGTCGCTCGCTGGCCGACTTCCGCGACCAGATCCGGGAGATCGTCCACCAGGGACTCGTCGACATCATGCTCATGAGCGTCAGCACGAGCGAGCAGCTGACCTCGGACGAGCGCCTATTCGACGCCTCGTCGGTCACGCCGGCCGTGCGCGCGAACGACACGACCGATATTCACGCGCTCGCGGGCGCCGCCTATCCGCAGCAGCCCTCGCGACCTTTCCGCACGGCGACGATCGAGCAGATCCGCGGGGCAGCGCGCGTCGACCTCGGGCTCTACTCGATCACCCCAGCCAACGACGCCGAGCTCGATGCCGCCGCGCTCGAGGCCTACAAGGACTTCCGCCGCGAGGCTGAGCGCGAGGGCCTGCGCCATTTCCTCGAGCTGTTCGCTCCGAACATCCCGGGCAACGAGCCGGCGGATCCGGGGGGCTTTCTCAACGACTTCGTGGCGCGCACGCTCGCCGGGATCCCGCGGGCCGCTCGCCCCCTGTTCCTGAAGATGCCATACCCCGGCCCGCGCGCGATGGCGGAGCTCGTCACCTACGACCCGCACCTCGTCCCGGGTGTCCTCGGCGGCTCCTCCGGCACGACCTACGACGCCTTCTTCCTGCTCGAGGACGCGCGGCGACACGGGGCGCGGGCGGCCCTGTTCGGGCGCAAGATCAAAGACAGCGAGCATCCACTCACGTTCGTTGGCCATCTGCGCGCCATCGCCGACGGCCAAACGGATGCGCGCGAGGCATGCCGGGCCTACCACGACGACCTGCGCGGGCTCGGCATCAAGCCGCGCCGGGCGCTCGACGAGGATCTGCAACTCACCGAGCACTGGGGCGCCTGAGCAAAGCGCAAGGAGCCCGGTGAGCAACTGCCGCGTGCGTGGCAAGTAACCTTCGACGCAGCAGCCTCTCCCCTGCTCGAACGACTTGACCCGCAAGCCGGCCGGAACCAAGAAGCACGACCGAGCCGGAGCCGTGGCCGGCAAGCTGCGGCACGCCGCTAAGGGCGACAGCTCACACCCCAGACGCCGCCGCGCCGGCAAGCACGCCGACGAAGGCCATGAGCTGAGCACGTTTGGGGGGCTCGCTGCGCTCAGCCTCGACGCGCTGTCGAGCGTCGCATACGGGCCGGAGGCGATGGTCCTCGTACTCGTCGCCGCGGGCACCGGCGCGTTGCGCTTCACGCTGCCGCTGACGCTCGTGATCACGGCGATGCTCGGATTGCTCGTGGTCTCCTACACGCAGGTGATCGCGGCCCACCCCGAGGGCGGGGGCGCCTACGCGGTCGCGAAAGCCAACCTTGGGCGCCTGCCTGCGCAGCTTGCAGCGGCGTCGCTGTTCGTTGACTACGTGCTGACGGTTGCGGTCAGCCTGGCCGCCGGCGCGGCGAGCCTCGGCAGCGTCTTCCCGGTGTTCGCGCACCATCTGCTGCTGGTTAGCCTGGCCGGACTCGTCCTGCTGACGGCGGTCAACATGTTCGGGATCAGCGAGTCAGCCAAGCTGCTGATGGTCCCGACAGTCGTGTTCGTCGTGAGCATCCTCGCGGTGATCGTCGTGTCGCCCTTCCACGCGCACCCGGTCGCGAAGATCGGTACGAGCCTCGGCGCGTTTCGGCCAACGACCGCGCTCGGCATCGTGCTGATCCTCAAGGCGTTCGCGTCCGGCTGCTCAGCCGTGACGGGCGTCGAGGCGATCGCCAACGGCGTCCCGGCGTTCCGCCAGCCGCGCGTGCGCACCGCCCAACGCACCGAGATCGCGCTTGGGGTGCTGCTCGGCGTGATGCTGGTCGGTCTCGCGATCCTGATTCGCGATCACCACGTGGTCCCGCGCGGTGGCGTCACGGTTCTCGCCCAGCTGACCGCCGGCGCGTTTGGCACCGGTTGGGCGTTCTATGTCTCGAACCTCGCGGTCACGCTCGTCCTCGCGTTCGCTGCGAACACGAGCTTCGGTGGCCTGCCCGTGCTGATGAGCCTGCTGGCCAGGGACAACCGGCTGCCGCACCTCTTCTACCTGCGCGCCGAGCGCCCGGTCTACCGCTACGGCATCGGCGCGCTCGCGATCGCGGCGGCGCTCCTGCTTGTCGCGGTCTCGGGCGAGACGGACAAGCTGATACCGCTGTTCACGATCGGCGTCTTCATGGGCTTCACGATCAGCCAGATCGGGCTGGTGCGCCACTGGCGCAGCGTGCGGACGCCGCGCTGGCGGCTGCGAGCGACGATCAACGGCACCGGGGCGACGATGACCGCGATCGCCGTCGTCGTCTTCCTCGGTAGCAAGTTCCTCGAGGGCGCCTGGGTCGTCGTGCTGGTGATCCCGCTGCTGATGATCCTCTTCTGGCGCACTGAGGTCTATTACGAAGAGGTCGCGCGCGAGCTTCGGCTCGGGCAAACGCCGCCTGCGCCGCACGCGCGCGAGAGCATCGTGATCGTTCCGACGACAACCGTAAGCGTGCTCACAGAGCTCGCCTTGAGCGCGGCGCTGTCACTCGGGGACACCGTCGTCGCGGTGGCGGTCGCCGGCGATGAGGAGGAGGCGGAGCAGCTCCACGAAACCTGGACTCAGTGGGCGTGCAACGTCCCGCTCGAGGTCTTGCTCGACCCCCACCGCTCACTCGTGCATACGGTGGTCCGCTACGTCGAGTCGCTCGATGCCGAGGGAAAGACTCTCACCGTGCTGATCCCCCAGATCATTCCCGACAAGCGACGCCACGAGATCCTCCACAACCAGCGCGCCAGGCTGCTCGAGTCTGCGCTCAAGGCGAGAACGCTCGACGTTGTAATCGCCACGCTGCCGTTCCACATCCACGACTGAGCACCAGTCGCCAGCGCAGCAGGTGACCTCGCCCGCCGTGACCGGCGCTGGGGAAGCGCACGCTCAGCGGCGCCCTCGAGGCGGTTACACGTCTCGCCACTGCCGGATCGAGGCGTCGTGTCGGCGAAGTTATGAAAACCGTGGGTGGCGTCGATATTGGTTGTGTGCGTGTCCCACGGTGGAATCTGTGGTCGCACGGGGTTACGCATGCCAGCGCGAAGGTCGGCAGACCACGACCGCGGTCAGCGAACTCCGTTGCCGTCCGGTTGATGCTGCCAGGTGCGGCCCTCGCCGTCCTGCTGTTCGTGGTGTTTCTCGTTCAGAGCAGCGCCACCTCCACGCTGAGCTGGAACGTCCGAGTGCAGGCGAGGGCTGAGCAGGAGGTTTCGCTCGCCTACCAGTCGGAGACGCTGATCTTGGACCTCGAGACCGGCGTTCGCGGGTACCTGCTGACTCACGATCGGACCTTCCTCGAGCCTTGGCAGTTGGCACGGACCGAGTTTCCCTTGCGCAGCGCGGCGTTGGTCGGACTCGAAGCTCAGAATGGGAGCGCCGATCTGGCGCTGGCGAAGCGGATCGAAAGTGAAGGCGATTCCTACATCAAGGATTTCGCGATCCCCCAGATCCTCGCCGTCGAGGCGAACCCGAGAGGTGTCGCGAGCCTCACTGCAGCGCTCGAGGGCAAGCGGCGCGTGGATGCGCTGCGGCTCGTATTTGCCACGCTGATCGAGCGCGACCAGCGGCCGGCTGCCCCTGCCGAAGCGCGTGCACAGGCGGCCGCCGGCCGGGCGTCAGCATCCGAGCTCGCAGGGCTACTCGGCGCGCTCGTCCTGCTCGCGGCTTCGACGCTCTACCTGCGGCGCGCGGTCCTGCGTCCGATCCTGGCAGTCGGGAATGTCGCCGACGAAATGTCGGCAGGGGATCTCTCCGCCCGCGTCAAACCAGCATCAGCTGCTGAGCTCTCGCGGTTGGCGAACTCGTTCAATGCGATGGCGGATGCGTTGCAGGACGGTCAGCGCCGGCTCGAGGATCAAGCTGTCGAGCTCCGACGCTCGGAGGTGTTCCTCGACTCCGTGCTGGAGCACGTGCCCAACATGCTGCTCGTCAGGGACGCGCGCGATCTGAGGTTCGTTCGCTTCAACCGGGCGGGTGAGCAACTCCTGGGCTATCCCAGAGACGAGCTGCTCGGCAAGACCGCCCACGAAGTCTTCCCTGCGTGCGAGGCAGATGCGTCGACGGCCGAGGATCGAGCGACGCTGGCGAGCGGTGTGCCGCTCGACGTTCCCGAGGAGGCCGTTCAAACGCGCAACCACGGGCTGCGCTACCTGCACACCAGAAAGATCCCTGTGCTCGACGAGCACGGCAAGGCGCAGTACCTGCTCGGGATCTCCGAAGACATCACTGAGCGAAAACAGGGCGATGAGATGTTGCGCGAGGCGAAGGAGCAAGCCGAGCTGGCAAACCGCGCCAAGAGCGAATTCCTCTCGCGGATGAGCCACGAGCTGCGTACCCCGCTGAACTCGATCCTCGGCTTCGGTCATTTGCTGGAGATGGATGGCTTGTCCGAGAGCCAGGCGGAGCCGGTCCATTACATCCTCGAATCGGGACGGCACCTGCTGGGATTGATCAACGAGGTTCTCGACACCGCACGAATCGAGGCGGGCAAGGTGACGATCCTCTCCGAGCGCGTTGACGTCGAGGCGCTGCTGGAGGACGTGGTTGTCGTCGTATCGCCAATGGCCGCCGAGCGCGACATCAACGTGCAACTTGCGAGCGGTAAATGTGGCTATCACATCCGCGCGGACCGCCAGCGCGTCAAGCAGGTGCTGCTGAACCTTCTTTCAAATGCGATCAAGTACAACCGCGAAGGGGGCGAGGTGGGAATCTTCTGCGAGCAGGCCGGCCCGCACCTGCGGATCGGCGTGCGCGATACGGGCCTCGGTATCCCACCCGAGCGCCTCGCGGAAGTCTTTGCGCCGTTCGAGCGGATCAACGCCGATCACGAGATCCAAGGATCGGGCCTGGGCCTGGCGCTCTCCAGGCACCTGATGGAGCTAATGGGAGGAACACTCACGGTCGAGAGCGAGCCTGGCGTCGGGTCCACCTTCACAGCGGAGCTCGACCTCGCCGCCGAGACCGAGCCGTTCGACGCCGCGGAGCGCGATCTGGAGAGTCCCGAGGGCGACCCGGCTGACGGCTCTCCCACATTTCGCCTGCTTTACGTGGAGGACAACCTGGTCAGCATCAAACTGCTCGAGGGGGTGCTCGCGCGCAGACCGGAGATCAAGGTCGAAGCGACCCTGCAGGGGCGGCTTGGCATTGAGCTCGCCCGCAGCCATCTGCCCGACGTCATCGTGCTCGACCTGAACCTCCCCGACATGAGCGGCGTCGAGGTTCTGCACACGCTCAAGCACGACGCCCGGACCAGACGGATCCCGGTGATCATCCTCACGGGTGAGAACAGCGTCGAGGAAGGGGCGCGGCTGCTCGAGCTGGGCGCCGCCTCGTTCCATACACATCCACTCGACGTCATCAGCTTCCTCGCTGCGCTCGACGCGGTCCTCCCGGCAGCGGCGCCGGTGCCCAAATGAACGCCGAGCCCGCGACTCCAGACAGCGCGCAGAACGCGGTCGGTGGCATGCGCATCATCGTCGTCGATGACGAGCAAGCCAACACGGTCCTTCTGGCGGCATTACTCAAGCGCTGGCAATTCACCAGCGTCGTCGCGATCACAGATCCCACCAAAGTGGTCGCCGCCTTCGAAGACCTCGCTCCCGACCTCCTGATGCTCGACATCAACATGCCCGTGCTCACCGGTTTTGACGTGATGCGCCTGCTCGACCGCTGGACCCGCGGCAGCGCGCCGGTCCCGATTCTGGTGCTCACCGCCGATGTCACCGACGAGACCAAGCACGAGGCCCTGAGGCTCGGGGCCCGTGACTTCCTCACGAAACCGTTTGATCCGGAGGAGGTCAGGCTGCGGGTTTCGAACGCGCTGGAGATGAGGCAGCTTCAGCTCAAACTGAAGGCGCATGGCGATGATCTCGAAGCGCGGGTGCATAGGCGCACGCATCAGCTCGAGCTGTCGCGCCTGGAGCTCATGCATCGTCTCGCCCTGGCCGCCGAGTACCGCGACGACGACACGCATCAGCACGCGCAGCGGATCGGTCACACCGCAGCGCTGCTGGCCGCGGAACTGGGCCTGGGGACCGCCACGGTCGAACGGCTCCGTCTCGCGGCTCCCCTGCACGACATCGGCAAGATCGCGATCCCCGACTCGATACTTCTCAAGCCGGGCAAGCTCACTGCTGAGGAGTTCGAGATCATCAAGTCTCACACGCTGATTGGCGCGCGGATCCTTGGCGGCAGCCAGTCTCTCCTGCTGCGCACAGCCGCGGAGATCGCCCTCTCACACCACGAGCGCTGGGACGGCTGCGGTTATCCCCATGGACTTGCCGGTGACGCGATCCCGCTTGCCGGCCGCATTGTCGCTGTGGCTGACGTATTCGACGCACTCGCCCATCGCCGGCCCTACAAGCAGCCGTGGTCGATCGAGGAAGCCGTCGCCGAGATCCACAACCAGAGCAAACGGCACTTCGACGCGGACGTCGTCGAGGCGTTCGAAGCACTCGACCATCGCACCCTCGTAGCCACGGACGAGACGACCGAGCAGCTGGCGGGCGCCCACCGGGGAGCGTAGGCGGCGCGTTCGGCGATCCAGCGGCTACCGCTCGAGGTGCGCCTCCACCGCAGCTCAGCGCTCGTCGCTGATTACGAGCACAGGCGTGTCGGTCGACGCGAGCAGGTGCTGGATGACGCCGCGCAGCAGCAGCCTGCCGCCAGGTTGGGAATGGTGGTGGCCGCAGATGATCAGGTCAAATCCGTGCGCATGCGCGTAGGCCGCGAGCGCCTCGGCGGGAGCGCTCGCTTCGATGACCTGGTGCTCGACCGCCACGCCCGCGCGCTCGGCACGGTCGCGTACCTCGGCGAAAGTCGCCTGCAGGTAGCTGCGTGCACCCGCGGCCGATTCCTCGCGGTCCGCGGCGGTCTCGGCGTCCTGGGGAGCGTTGGCGATCGAGAGAGCGACGAGCTCGCCGTCGTAGCGGCGCGCGAGGTCGATCGCCGCATCAAACGCGCGCAGGGCCACCGGCGAGCCGTCCCAGGCGATCAGGATGCGCTGGAAGATCACCGAAGGATCGGGACGAGCGACAGGGCGACGATCACGGCCACAAGCATGTAGAGCAGGTAGGACGACAAGCGCCCGGACTGGGAGGCCCGCACGCGGGCTGTGATCGCGAGCGCGAACGCCGTCGCGCGCGCGTACAGCTGGCGCTCGATCGTGTTCGTCACGGCGTTGTCGAGCCGCAGCGTGCCAGCGCGACCGGCGCTCAGGCGGGTGCGCAACCCGAGCGGTCCACGCAAGATGACGCGCATCGGGTTGGAGTAGGCAGACGGGCGGTACTGGACGGCGGCGAGATCGGCGCCGCTGCCTGTGACCCACACCGGCGCGCGGCGCACCGGTGCGTGGCGCACGCTCCGGCCGCGCATCGCGCGCATGAGACCGACTGCCAGCAGCGCGTAGGCCGGGAGCGCGATGCTGAGCCAGGTTGGCGCGAGGACCGAGAAGTTCTTGAAGACGGGGCCGAGCACGAGCGGATGGCTGATCGTCGTCGTCGCGGCGTTCAGTCCGAGCAGCGGGCGCAGACCGGCGCCGATCAGGTGGATCTCCCATGGCGCGGCAGTGCCGAGGAAAAGCACCACGATGCTGAGGCCGACGAGGCCCACGGGGACACGTGAAGGCGCCAGGAGCCGCTCGCGCGCCGAGCGCGCGGCGCCAAGGAAGACGAAGCCGAAGTACTTGGCGAACGCGAGCAGGCCAAGTCCCGCGCTCAGCGCGAGCGCGGCCGCCGCGAGCGCGCAGAGCAGCCGCGCCAAGAGCGTCGGCATGCGAAAGCCCTGGAGCAGCGCCTCGAAGGTGAACCACTCGCTGACGAAGCCGCCCAACGGCGGGATCGCGGCCAACGTCAGCGAGGCGACGCCGACCGCGGCTGCACTGAACGGCAGTCTGCGCGCGAGGCCCCCAAGCGGGTCGATCGTCCGTTCCCCCGTCGCCTGCTCGACCCGGTCGATGCCAATCAGCGCGAGCGTCTTCGAGAGGTTGTGCGCGCAGACGTGGAGGGTGGCCGCCAGCAGGCCGGCGGCCGCCAGCACCGGGTTGTGCGCGGCCTGGCCGAGCAGGGCGACACCGAGACCGACGAGCACGACGCCGGCGTGCTCGACCGTCGAGTAGCCGAGGAAGCGCCTCAGGTTGTCCTGCGCCAAGGCGTACACAACCCCGAGCAGCGCGGTGATACCGCCAACGATCAAAAGCGCATCGCCACAGCCGGCAGGTAGCGGCCCGAGGAGCTGGAATTCGAAGCGCCAGAGCCCGTAGAACCCCGCACAGAGGGCAACTGAGAGCGCCGCGGCCCCGAGGCGCGGGGCGGCGGCGTAGCTTGCCGGGATCCCGCCCTGCAGCGGGACCACGCCAAGCTTCGTCGCGAAGCAGACGAGGAAGAGCGCGAACAGCACGCAGCGCACGCCCGCGCCGAGCGATGCGTGCTCCCAGACGCCCAACTGGAAGCTGTGGGTGTGCGCGTAAAGCAGCGCGAACGCGGCAAGCAGCGCCGCGCCGCCGATCTTCGCGAGGACGCCGCTGAGGTAGCCGCCAAGCAGATCTTCGCGGCTTTGGCCGGCGCTCGCGAGCAGGTAGATGCAGACGCTCATCGCCTCCCAGGCGAGCAGGAACATGAATGCGTTATGGGCGACGATCGTCACCACGACCAGCAGCAACAGCGTCGTCGCGAGAGCCGCTTGCCGTCTCCCAGTCGGAAATTGGGCGCCGGCAAGCGACACGGCCGCCCCAAGCACTCCGGCCAGCGCCAGGAAGATCCCCGCGAGGCGATCGACGCGCAGCGCATCGGCACCGAACCCGAGCCAGCCACCCAACTCGAGCACCGGCTGCGCATCGCCGAGAGCGGTGGCGACGGCGACGATCGCGAGCAGCACGCAGCCGGCTGCCGCGACGAGCGACCCGGCCCTGCTCGAGCGGAGCGCGAGCAGGGCCGCCAGGGCGAGCGCGGACAGGCCGAGAGCGAAGACGATGGTCATGTCGCCAGCCGTCCGGTTGCGAGCAGCAGCGCGTGGAGTATCGCGATCGGCGCCGGCGGCGATCCTGGAACGTAGACATCTACGGGCAGCACGCCGTCAACGCCGCCCGCCGTGAGTGACCCGCCGGCGGCAAGTCCGCCGGAGCAGGCATCGGTGCCGACGGCGATCAGTGCCTTCGGCGCCGGCATCACCTGCCACGTTCGCTCGAGTGGCTCGCGCATCGCGCGCGTCACGGGACCGCTGACGAGCAGGATGTCAGCGTGGCGTGGTGCGGCGGTCAGGAAGAAGCCAAGGCGCTGCACGTCGTAGTAGGGGTTCCACAGCGCCTGGATCTCCCACTCCTCCGAGCCGTCCGAGCCGCAGTCGATGTGGCGGACGTGGATCGACCGGCCGAGTGCACGGGCCTGCTCGGCAAGCGTCTGTGAGAGCGGCCCGAGGGTGCTCTCGTCGGTCCGGGGAACTGTCAGCGCGCCGCGCGAGCGCGCGGCGGTTTCGTAGGCAGCCACGAACGCGAAACGCTCCGGCGCGGCCTCGACACAGGCGCCGCAGAGGATGCAGCGGCCACGGTCGACGCTGACGCGTCCGCCACCGTCAACCTCGATCGCGCCGGTTGGACACAGCGCGCGCAGCTCGGCTGGAGCGGGACCCGGCTGCTCGCGCACCTCGATCGCGCCGCGATAGCCCGGCGGCGGCGACTCCGCCGCTCGCGGGTACCCGGTCGTGATCCGACCCTGACGCAGGCCGCGAGCGATCCACGCAAGCATCAGCGATCGGCTCCTGCCGGCGTCAGCCCGAAGCTGTGCTCGATGAAGGCGAAGTCGGTCAGCACGTCCTTCGGGAAGGCGTGGTCAAAGAGCGCCCAGTTGCGCAGCGAGGGCGAGGCGATATGGACGCGACGGAGCACGCCGCGACCGAGCTCGACCCAGATCAGGAGCTCACCCTGCGGCGCCTCGACCCAGCCGCTCGCGGCGCCGCTGCGCGAGCGCGGCAACGGCGCGAGCAGCGCTCCGTCGCTGCGACGCAGCTGATCGATCGACTGGCGCAGCATCCGCAGGGACTCCGACAGCTCGCCGAAGCGGACGTTGACGCGCGCCATCGCGTCGCCCTCGGGGCGCGTCACGACGCGCAGGCCAAGCCGCTTGTAATCACCGTAGGGGCGCTCGTGGCGCGCGTCGGTCGCGACGCCCGAGCCTCGCGCCAGCGGACCGACGGCCGAATAGTTCTCGATTAGCGCGCGCGACAGCTGACCCGAGCCGATCAAGCGGTCGGTCATCGAGGCCGTGGCGTTGAACAGGTGGCGATCGCGATGCAGATCACGCTCGAGCGAGTCGACCGCGCCGAGCAGCTCGTCGAGCTCCATCGTGCCCTCGAAGCGGACCCCGCCGGGACAGATCACGCCGCGTGCGAAGCGGCTGCCGGTCAGGCGAGCGCGTAGCCGCGTGACCTGTTCCTTGAGGATCTGGAAGCGCGCCTGTCCGACGTAGAGCGCAGTCGTCTCGGCCTCCTTCGCGATCACGTCGAGATGACAGGCGATCCGCTCGAGCTCCAGGTAGACGGCGCGCCAGCGTTCGGCGCGCGCCGGTACCGCGACGCCGAGCGCCCGCTCGACCGCCTGGGAGAACGCGCACGCGTAGGCGGCGCTCGCGATCCCCGCCACGCGCTCTGCGACATACACGGCTCGCTCGGGCGCCAGGCCCTCGAAGCGCGCCTCCATGCCGCGATGCTTGAAGAACGGCCGCGTCTGGATCCGCGGTACGTCCTCCCCCCCGGTTTCGATCTGGAACTGGATCGCCTCGAAGATGCCCGAGCGAACCGGCCCGTAGGGAATCGTGAATACGTCGAGCCCCGTGACGCCGCGGTCGATCCGGCTAGCGTCAGGCTCGGTCAGACGCGGCCCGCCCACGACCGAATCCGGAGCGACGCGCTCC
This sequence comes from Solirubrobacteraceae bacterium, assembly GCA_050010595.1. Classification (GTDB taxonomy): domain Bacteria; phylum Actinomycetota; class Thermoleophilia; order Solirubrobacterales; family Solirubrobacteraceae; genus Palsa-513. Next base: position 68,526 of record JBEKKS010000011.1, on the reverse strand, counting down.
AGCAGCTCGCGAACCGGCCAGCTCATCGCCGGCCAGAAGCCGGCGAGCGCCGCCAGGGATTCCGGCTCGAGCGGGGCGCTCAAGATGATCAGCTCGCCGTGCAAGGCGAACGCACCAGCGACCGTCGGCTCGCGCGCGCCCGTCTTGAACGCGGTCACGAAGCGCGCGCCCGCAGCGCGCAACGCCCGCACACCTCGATCGAACTCCCCGGCGCCGAGACGCAGGCGGACCTCGTCAGGCGGAGCCGGCTCGCGCTTCGCACCGGGCAGATCGAAAGCGGCGCCGTTCATCGCCCAGGCCCGGTCAGCGAGTGACCGGCGCTCGTCAGGAGCGCCGAGAGGTCTCCCGGCACATGCACGCCGAGGGCGACGACAACAAACAGGCAGCCGATCATCCCGGCGATCATCCAGCCACTGCGCTCGCGTGCAGCGGGCGCTCCCGTCGCGACGGCGCCCGGCGAGCCGGCGCTCAGGACCATGCGGCCCGTGTTCCAAACGATGCCGCAGAAGGCGAGGTTCGCGAACACGAGCAGGATCACCACGCCGACGTACTGGGCGCCCGCAAAGCCACCGACGACGATCTCGAACTCGCTGCGAAAGACGCCCGACAGCGGCAGGCCCGACAGCGCGAGCGCAGCCGCGAGCAGCATCGGGCCGGTCCAGGGCATCCGCCGGCCGGCGTCGGTGACGGAGTCGATCTCCTTCGTGTCATAGCCGCGTAGCAGCGACCCGGCACCGAGGAACGCCAGGCCCTTGGCCGAGGCGTGGGTGATCACGTGCAGCAGCGCGCCCGCGACCGCGAGCGGCGCGCCGAAGCCGATCCCAAGCGCGACGATCCCCATGTGCTCGATCGACGAGTAGGCGAGCAGCCGCTTGAAGTTCGACTGGCGCAACACGAAGAAGCTGGCGCCGACCAGTGACAGCACGCCGAAGACGATCAGCGCGTGCGCGGCGAAGGCGCGATTCCCGCTCGCAGCCGTGACCTGGAAGAAGCGCAGGATCGAGTAGAGCGCCGCGGCCAGCAGCGACCCCGACAGCATCGCGGAGACCGGCGCCGGCGCCTCGCTGTGAGCGTCAGGCAGCCACGTGTGGACGGGAACGAACCCGACCTTCGTGCCGAACCCGACCAGTGCGAGCACGAACGACAGCCGCACCGCGTCGCCCGACAGCCCGTGGGCGTGGGCGATCAACCGCTCGAACCGCGGTATGTAGGCGCCGCCGAGCGCGTGCGTCCCGGTCGCGTACAGAACGATCACCGCCAGCAGGGCGATGCCAAGCCCGCTCGATGCGATCAACACGTACTTCCACGCGGCCTCGAGCGCAGCGTCAGTCCGGTCGATCGCCACGAGCAGCGCCGAGACGATCGTCGTCAGCTCGACCGCGACCCACAGCGAGCCGAAGTCGCTCGCGAGCGGGACGAGCAGCATGCTGAGGCCGAACAGGTTGAGCAGCGCGTAGTAGCGCTTGACGAAGCTGGCAAACCCCGCGCGCTCACGCTCGACGCCGAGATACCCGATCGAGAACACGGCGGCACTGGCATACACGAGCCCAGTCGCCAGCAGGAAGACGGCGCCGAGCGAGTCGACGCGCAGCCAGCCGCCCGCCGCGCTCAGCACTCGGCCGCGGTCGACCGCGACCGCGATCGCGATCGTCAGCGCCAGCGCGGCGAGGCCGCCGGCGAGCGTGACGGCGCGCCCGAGGATCCAGCCGTCAAGCAGCGTCAAGAGCGCCGCGAGCAGCGGCAGCGCCGGCAGTGCGTAGAGCGCCCAGCTCATCCGCGCAGCCTGTCGAGCGTGTCCGTGCCGACGTGCGTGCGCTCGACCGCCAGGTACTGAACGAGGACGACGAACACGAGCACACCGATCAGCACGTCGAAGAGCAGCAGCAGCGCGAGGATGATCGGGAGGCCCGGCGCGATCACGAGTGCCGCGACCGAGACCGCGTTCTCCAGTGCGAGGAAGCCCAGCAGCTGGGAAGGGGCGTGCGGGCGCAGCACCATCAACAAAAACGCCACGAGGACGCCGCCGACCGCGAGCGGCAACGCGGATAGCGGAAGCGCAGATTCAGTGCCGAAGTGGATCGGGCGCAGCACGATGAACGCCAGCGAGCAGAGTGCGACGGCAATCAGGATCGCGCTCGGCACACCGATCAGCGAGGGCACGCGCGGGTGGATGTCGAGCCGGCGCAGGACGAAGCGGATGCCACGCGGGAAGAGCAGCGCCTTCAGGCCGATCGTCGCCGCCCCGAGCGCATACAGCGAGGACGACCCGTGCCCCGTCGCGGCAGTGATGAACGCAAGCGCCGCGACGACCGTCGAGGCGAGCGCATAGAGATGCAGCTGCTCCCAGACCTCCTGCGAGCGGAGCATGTAGAGCTCGAACAGGAGCACGACGACGGCGCTGCACGTCGCGGCGGCGCCGAAGACGCTCAGGTGCACGTTCCCGAACGCCGGCTCGAACAGGAAGATCACGACCGCAAGTAACGCGAGCAGGAAGCTCGCTGCGGTGAACTCGGGGATCTTGTAGAGGCGCAGCTTCGCGAAGCTCGACTCGATCGCGACGACGGCGGCGCCGGCGCCGAGCGCCTTCACGAACAACAGGCCGATCGCCAGGGCCACGACGTCGAGACGGCCGCTGCTCGCGAGCCCCCATGGCGCGACGAGCACGTTCATCAGCACCGTGAACAGGACAAGCTGCTTCACGCTCGAGCCCCAGCGCAGGAAAGCGAGGCCGGGCCCCGAGTGCTCGACCACGCGTGCCTCCTCGATCTGGCCGAACTCGAGCGTCGAGCCGTGGTTCTCGACGGGGATTCGGCCCGTCTCGCCCAACACGAGCATGAAGAACGCGGCGATCATCAAGAGGTGGCTCGGACGGACCACCTCAACGGCCCCGGAGCGGATCGCCGCGCCGAACGCGTAGGGCAGGTCCGTGTGGGTGGTCAACGCGAGGACGAACGTGACGAAGATCACGGTCGGCTCGTTGAATGCGCCAAACGAGCGCAGCCGGCTCGAGCCGAGCTGCGCGTACGGGCTGCCGCTGTCGATTGCCGCAAGCGACACCGCCCAGCTCGCCAGGGCGAGGATCAGGCCGACGCCGAAGAAGTCCGCCATGTAGCCGAGCGGTAGCGGGAACGTCGTCAGCGCCGGGATCAGCAGTGGGATCGTCGCAAGCGCGGCAAAGCTCACGTAGGGCACCGCACGAAACACGAGGCCTGCCGGCTCGGGCAGCACCGTCTCTTTGCGCAGCAGCTTGACGATGTCGAAATAGGGCTGCAGGACCCGCGGCCCGCGACGCTGCTGCACGACCGCCTCGGCGCGCGCGATCAGCCCGCTGAGAAGCGGCGCCAGCGAAAGGATCGTGACGACCTGAAGCACCTGCACGGCCCACTCGGGGAGAATCGGCACCGCTGCGAATCACTCCTCTCGCGTCGAAGACGTATTGCGAGAGGAGCCATCAGCCCTTGTTCCGATTGGGCGGTTCGAGGCGTCCGGCCGGCGACGCCAACGTCAGGACTCCATCTGACGTCCAAAACATACACGGCGCGACGGTCCGCCTCGGCGCCGAGGGACCGGATGACGCAAAGATTTCCGCTGCGGCCCGCCCGGAGCGGTGCGTCAGCGGGCGGGACCGGCGGCCTGCGCCGAGTGACGGGGGCGCCCGTTCGGCGGCGCGGCCGGCTCGCCGTCGATCAGCCCCGGCAGCCAGCGCCTGAGAGCCTCGACCAGAGACCCGCGCCTGATCGGCTTGCTGACGTAGTCGTCCATCCCGGCGGCCAGGCAGCGCTCGCGATCTCCATGCATTGCATGCGCTGTCATCGCGATTACAGGCATCCGGGGGCCCCCGTTCTCAGAGGCCCTCAGCAACGCGGTCGCCTCGTACCCATCCATGCCGGGCATTTGACAGTCCATCAGGATCGCGTCGTAGTCCCTCTCGCGGAGCATCTCGAGCGCGCTGCGCCCGTTTTCCGCAACATCGGTGCGGCAACCGCAGCGCTCGAGCATTCGGACCGCGACGATCCGATTGACCGGGCTGTCTTCGACGACCAGCACGAGTGGAGCGGTTGACCAGAGCGGGAGCTTCACGCCGTCCTCGAACGTGACCTGGCGTGGCGATCTCTCGCGAGCTCGAGTTGACTCGCGGAGCGGAAGCTCGACCCAGAACGTGCTGCCGACGCCGGCGGCACTTGTCGCGCCGATCGCGCCGCCCATCAGCTCGATCAGCTCGCGAGAGATCGCGAGCCCGAGACCGCTGCCGCCATAGTTGCGCGTGGTAGAGCTGTCCGCCTGCGTGAAGGGCTCGAACATGTCTTGCAGGACTCGTTGCTCGACGCCGATTCCCGTGTCGATTACCTCGACGCGAGCCGCACGCTTGCGGCTGCCTGCGCGAACGACGCGGGCGCGCACGACGATCTTGCCCTCGCTCGTGAACTTGACCGCATTGCCGATCAGGTTCAGCAGGATCTGGTGGAAGCGCCGGCCGTCGCCCTCCTGATGGTGGGGCAGGGCGGCATCAATCTCCGCGATCAGCTCGACGTCTTGCGCGGCAGCTTGTGGTGCAACCATCGCGCAGGCCCGTTCGATCGACTCACGCATCGAGAAGTCGCCGATCTCCAGCTGTAGCTGACCTGCCTCGATCTTCGAGATGTCGAGGATGTCGTTGATCAGGGCGACCATCAGCTCTCCGGAAGCGGCGAGCTGCTGGGCGAGGGAGCGTTGGTCGGCGTCGAGCTTGCTATCCAGGAGCAGCTCGGTCAGACCGAGCACGCCGTTCATCGGAGTGCGGATCTCGTGACTGATGTTTGCGAGGAACGCCGATTTCGTGTTCGACGCCTCAACCGCCTCGTCGCGCGCGAATGCGAGCTCGGTCGCCGCACGGTTGCGTGCGGTTACGTCCTGACTCAGCACGATGCGGCAAGCCTGACCGTCGAGCAGCACATCGTTGGCCGTGATCTCGACATCCCTGACGGTGCCGTCCCTGTACCTGTGGCGGCATGGCATGGACACCCGGGAGCCGGTCTGCTCGCCGTCGCGGACGATCATCGACCTTTCCCATTCCGCTACGTCCTCGGCAGGCAGCAGGTCCGGGATCCTCATTACGAGGAACTCGCTGCGCGAATAGCCGTAGGCCACGATGGCCGCGTCGTTCACGGCAACTATCTGGAAGCTCGCACGATCGTAGAGCCACATCGGCTGGGGGTTGTTCTCGAACATCGCGCGGTGCATCCGCTCGCTCGCCGCCGAGCGCTCGCGGCTCAGCGCCAGCGCCTGCTCGGCCGCGATCTGCTCCGTGACGTCTCGCGTGAAGCCCCAGGTGCCCACGATCTTTCCATCCGCGTCGCGCAGCGGCAGCTTGGTTGTCTGCCCCCAGGCATCGGGGCGATCGACGAACGTCTCGCGCTCCAGCTTGGCGCGCATCGGCTCACCGGTCGCCATCACGGTGCGCTCGTCCGCGAGCGCATCGCTCGCGTGCTGCGCACTGAAGAAGTCGGCGTCCGTCTTCCCGAGCGCGTGCTCGGCCGATTGCCGTTGCGCATAGGCCGCTACCCAGCCGAGGCTGACACACACAAAGCGGCTCTGGCGGTCCTTGAAGAAGATCCGCAGGTCGACGCTCGCGAGCTCGTTGTGCAGGCACAGCAAGTCCACCGCCTCCTGCGAGAGGTCACTGAAGGCCGGATCAAGTCGCAAATCACCCATGGTGCAACGCCGCGAGCGAACGCCTGCTCTTGATCTATCGACGCGGCGAACGATCTTCCTGATGCGGCGAGCGCGCCCGCCGGGCGCGATGTCCAAAAATCGCGCCCGAAAGCCTCGTCAAGCGGAAAAGCCCCGACTAGCGGGGCTTCTCCTCTTCATCGATTGGCGCTGCCGGCGTCGTCGGTCAGACGAGCGCCGCGATCGTCGTCCCGGCGTAGCGTGCGCGCTCGCCGAGCTCCTCTTCGATGCGCATCAACTGGTTGTACTTCGCGACGCGCTCCGAGCGCGCCGGGGCGCCGGTCTTGATCTGCCCCACACCGGTCGCGACGACGAGATCAGCGATAAACGTGTCCTCGGTCTCGCCGGAGCGGTGGGAGACGACCGCCCGGTACCCGGCGTCGCGCGCAATCGCGATCGTGTCGAGCGTCTCCGTGACGGTTCCGATCTGGTTGAGCTTGATCAGGATCGAGTTTCCGATGCCGCGCTCGATGCCTTCGCGCAAGATCGCCGGGTTCGTCACGAAGATGTCGTCGCCGACGAGCTGAACCTCGCTGCCGATCCGGTCGGTCAGCTTGTGCCAGCCATCCCAGTCGCCCTCGGCCATGCCGTCCTCGAGGAACAGCACCGGGAAGCGGTTTGCGATCGAAGCCCAGTACTCGACCATCTCATCCGAGGAGAGCGTCCGCCCCTCGTCGGCGAGCACGTACCCGCCGTCCTTGAAGAACTCGCTTGCCGCAGGATCGAGGCACAGCGCGACTTCCTTGCCGGGCTCGTAGCCGGCGGTTCGAATCGCGGAGATCAGGGCTTCGATCGGCGCCTCGTTCGATTCGAGCGCGGGCGCGAACCCACCCTCGTCGCCGACCGCTGTCGCAAGGCCGCGGCTCTTGAGCGTGCGCTTCAGCTCCTGGTAGACCTCGGCACCGATCTGAACCGCGTGGGCAAACGACTTCGCGCCAACCGGGGCGACCATGTACTCCTGGAAGTCGATCGGGTTGTCGGCGTGTGCGCCCCCGTTGAGGACGTTCATGCACGGCACCGGCAGCAGGTCGGCGTCGGGTCCACCGAGATAGCGCCACAGCGGCTCACCGCTGTCGGCTGCGGCAGCGCGCGCTACCGCCATTGAAACGCCGAGGATCGCGTTCGCGCCGAGCCGCGACTTGCCTGGAGTGCCGTCCAGGGCGATCATTGCCTCGTCGACGCCGCGCTGATCCGTGGCATCGCTTCCGTGCACGTGCTTGGCGATCTCGCCGTTGACGTGCGCGACCGCGTGCGTCACGCCCTTGCCACCGAACGGGCCTTCGCCGTCACGCAGCTCGAGTGCTTCACGCGTCCCAGTTGACGCTCCCGAGGGCACGGCAGCGCGCCCGAACGCCCCTGATGCCAGCCGCACGTCTACCTCAACCGTCGGGTTGCCACGACTGTCCAGGATCTGCCGGGCATGTACCCGCTCTATTTGGCTCATCGCCGCCTCACTTTCATCTCGGATACCCCGACAGTACAACGCTCGGCGCGAGCTTGCGGGCCGGCTATCGCCGGGTCCGCAACGGCGCTTCGCGCGCTCCCGCCCGATGCAGATCACGGCCTCCAGGTCAAGCGGAATCGTCCGCGTTCTCGACCGTGATGCGTACCCGAGGGGCGTCGAAATTGCGCACCCGTGGGGCAAAAACTGCGCCCATCGGCGCAGAAATCTCCGGCTACCGTCCATGCCATGAACCCAAATAGCTCGCAACCATCGATGGACATCGCCCAACTGCTGGCCGAGTTGACCGAGCTCGGCGGCTCTGATCTCTCGCTGAAGGCAGACAGCCGGCCAGCCGTGCGCGTCGACGGACAACTCCGCTGGCTGGACGAAGGGTGGGGCGAGCTCACGGCCGCTGACACGCTCGGCGTTCTCGAAGCGGTACTACCAGCTGATCGCAAGGCGGAGTTCGCCGGCGAGCACGAGGTCGATTTCGCTTGCACTGTCAATGCGCCCAGGCCGATGCGCTTTCGCGTCAACGCTTTCCGCCAGCGCGGCGCAGTCTCGTTGGTCTTCCGCGTCGTGCCGGACACGATCCGGTCACTGGACGAGCTCGGGCTGCCGGACGTCGTGCGTGAGCTCGCCGACGAGGAGCGCGGGATCGTGCTCGTCACGGGCTCCAGCGGCGCGGGCAAGTCGACGACGCTCGCCGCGATGATCGAGCACATCAACACGACGAAGTTCAGGCGGGTCGTGACGATCGAGGATCCGATCGAGTTCGTCTACCGCGACAAGCGCTCGATCATCGAGCAGCGCGAGGTCGGCAGCGACACGAACTCGTTCGAAGGCGCACTGCGTCGCGTGCTGCGCCAGGACCCGGACGTGATCCTGATCGGCGAGATGCGCGACGAGGCGACCGTCCGCACGGCGCTCGCTGCGGCCGAGACCGGTCATCTCGTCCTCTCGACGCTGCACACGCTCGACGCTCCCGAGTCGATCAACCGGATCCTCGAGTTCTTCCCGCCCGCCCAGCACGCGCAGGCGCGGATGATGCTGGCGGCGACGCTGCGCGGGATCGTCTCGCAGCGCCTCGTGCCGCGCGCGGACGGCTCCGGGCGCCTCGCGATCACGGAGATCATGACGATGACCGGTCGCGTCAACGACCTGATCCGCAACCCGGAACGCGACGGTCGTCTCACCGACGTGATGGCGCAGGGCGCCTACTACGGCATGCATACGTTCGACCAGTCGCTCTACGCGGCGGTCCAGTCGGGCGATGTCGCACGCTCCGACGCACAGCGCTTCGCCAGCCAGTCCCACGACCTTCATCTGCGACTCGCCTCGGCCACGAGGAGCGAGCCGCCCGTCGCAGCGCTCTGCGCTTAGAGCCTCGCTGAAGCGGCGCCGGGCTGCCGCCCCGACCGCCGCGGAGTGCAGTGGATTCGCGGACGCATCGTGTGAGAGCGCCCCAGCACGCGGCCCGTCGCGCCGGCCAGGCATGATGGTCATCGACACACGTTGAGCGAGGCCAGGAACAAAGCAACCGCCCGTCGCGCGACGCGGGCAACCGTCAAAGCGGTCGGCCGCGCAGGACGCTTCGCGCAGGACCAGCTGGTCGATCACGTCGGCGGGCCCGCGCGTGCCCGCGTGATCACGCTGTTCGGTTGCGTGCTCGCGCTCAGCTCCGCCGACGCCTCGACGATCGGCGCGGCCGCACCACAGCTCGAGGTCTGGCACAACATCGGCTACGGCGGCGTCGCGCTGCTGCAGACCGTCACGCTGCTCGTCGGCGCACTGTTCGTCCTTCCCGTCGGCTTGCTCGTCGACCGCATGAAGCGGATGCAGCTGCTGTCAGCGAGCGTCGTCCTGTGGAGCGCGGCTTCGTTTGCCAGCGCCGTGTCCCCCGACTTCGGCACGCTCCTGCTGACGCGCGTCGCACTCGGCGCCGTCACCGCCACGGCCGGTCCGGCGATCGCCTCGCTGACCGGCGACTATTTCCCCGCCAAGGAGCGTGGGCGCGTCTACTCCTACATCCTCGCCGGGGAGGTCGCCGGGACCGCCGCCGGCTTCATCGTCAGCGGCACAGTCTCGAAGCTGATCGACTGGCAAGCCGCGTTCGTGCTGATCGCGATCCCCGGCCTGTTCCTCGCCCGCGCCCTTTGGCGGACAGTCCCGGAGCCGCTGCGCGGCGGCCAGTCATACCTCGAGCCGGGCGTGATGGATCTGCACGAGGCGATCGCCGGGATGCGCATGCGCGCCGAGCAGCCGTTCGGCCCGGAGGACGCCCCGACGCGCGTCGAGGAGATCGCGGCCCAGGCGGTCCGCCGCCGCGGCGTCAGCCCCGACCCGCGACTGGTGCTGCGCGAGGACCCGGAGAAGATGTCGCTGCCCGGCGCGGTGCGCTACGTGCTGCAGATCCCGAGCAACGTGATGATGATCATCGGCTCCTCGCTCGGCTACTTCTTCTTCGCCGGGCTGTCTGTCTTCGCCGTCACGTTCGTCATCGGCCACTACCACGTCGGCCAGATCACGGCCGAGAGCGTCCTCGTCGAGCTCGTTCTGGGGGCCCTGGCAGGCACGCTCGTCGCCGGGAGGGTGAGTGACGCGCTGGTCCGCCGCGGCTTCGTCGAGGCGCGCGTCCTGATCCCGGCCGTCTCCTACATCGGCGCGGCCGCGCTGCTGATCCCGGGCGTCCTGTTGACCAACCTCCACTCGGCGATCTGGTTCGACGTCGCTGGCGCCGCGCTCCTCTCGGCCGCCAACCCGCCACTCGATGCGGCCCGTCTCGACATCATGCCGCCCCGCCTGTGGGGCCGCGCCGAGGGCGTGCGTACCTTCCTGCGCTCGGTCTTCCAAGCCCTCGCGCCGCTCATCTTCATCGGCATCGCAGAGCTCGTCGAAGACGTCACGCCGACGCCGGGCGTCGGCACCCACCTCCCGAAGGGCCTCCGAAACGCCTACCACGTCGGCACCGGCCTCGAGGTCAGCTTCCTGATCCTGCTCGGCACGCTCGTCGCCGCGGGCGTGTTCCTCGCCCGCGCGCGCCACACCTACCCGGTCGATGTAGCCACCGCCGCCGCCTCGATGGCAGCTACCGGCTAGCTGCGTCAGTCGACGGGCGGGTCGAGTATCTCGAGCTCGTGTGCTGCGAACAGCCCGCGCGCCGCTACGTCCAGCGCGACGAGCCCCTGGAGCTCCTCGACGGCTTCACGCAGGTCGATCGTCATCGGGCCCGGACGGTGCTGCTCGAAGAACGTCAGCAGGTGGCGGTAGTACCAGAGCTGCTCGCCCGCCGTCTTCTCACTCAACCGCTCCCACAGTGTCGCGCCCTGGGCGCGCCAGTCCCGCGCGAGCGAGCGCGCGTTGTGGACCTTGTCGGCAAGCGACACGCGCAGGATCCCGTCGTCCTCGACGCGCGGCAGATGCTCGAGGTAGCGCCGTTTACGCGAGAGCCAGCTCTCCTGTGACTTCTCGACATCGATCGTGTCCGAGCAGCCTTCGACGATCGCCGCTACGCGCTCGCCGTAGTGCTCTTCGATCAGCTCGAGCATCGCCCGCCCACCGCCGTCCTCGACGGCGTCGTGCAGCAGTGCCGCGATCGCCTCATCCTCGTCGCCCCCATCCTCGAGCACGAGCCCGGTAACGACGAGCAGGTGCGCCATGAACGGGATCTCCGTCCCGCGCCGCCGCTGCTCCCCGTGGATCTCCCCGGCGAGCTCGATCGCCGCTGTGAAGCGCGCCCCCAGTACCGGCACTCCGCTCACTTGTCGCATCGCTTCCGATGATGGGCCCCCGCGCCCGGCCGGACATCCGTGTTTGCCCGCAACCCATTTTCGGTGGTGTGGTCGGTCGGACTGAGCGCGCACTTCACGGCGTGAGCGGTGACTGCCTAGGCCGATGGCCCGCTGGCGAGCTTGATCGTCGCGCTTGCGTGTGCGCCTTGCGCGGTGAGCCAGTCGAGCCTCACGCGGTCTCCCGGGTGATAGGCCACGAGGGCGAAGGTGAGCGCCTGCGCGGAGTTGATCGCCTTCCCGCCGAGCGCGGTGATCAGGTCGCCTCCCGCGAGTCCCGCGTTCGCTGCCGGCGTGCCCTGAAGGGTCCCATGGATCGGCGCTCCGGGTGGCCCGCTGTACGGGCTCTGGATGGTCACGCCGATGAACGCAGTCGCTCCGATGTGGATCGTGCTCGACCCGTGGCCGGCGAGGATCTGCGCGGCGATCTGCTTGACAGGGTTGATCTCGATCGCGAACCCGAGGCCGCCGGCTGCCGCCGAGAACCGGTAGCTCTGCGAAGCCGCGGTGTCCATCCCGACGACCTGGCCCGAGCGATCAACGAGTGGGCCGCCGGAATCGCCGGGCTGCAGGTCGCCGTGGATCGCGAGCAACTGCGTGAGGTGCTCGGTGGTGGTGTCGAGGTCGTTCGAGACCTGGATCGCCTGGTCGCGTGCGACAACGGTCGCGCTGCGCGCCGCGGGTGTACCGCCGAGCCCGCCGGCGTTGCCGATCGTCACGACGCGCGTGCCGTTGCCGACGGTGCTCGAGTCGCCGAGCGTGACGTGCGCGAGGCCGCTCGCCCCGTCGAGGGCCAGCACAGCGACATCGCGCGCTTCGTCGTAGCCGATCACGTGGGCGGTGTAGGTCTGCCCATTGCCGATGTCGGTGGCGCGAATACTCGAGGCCTCCTGGATCACGTGGTTGTTCGTGAGGATCTCGCCGCCCGGGGTCAGGACCATTCCCGTGCCTGCCGCGAGCCCGCTGCCGCCGGCGAGGACCGTGTCGATGTCCACGATCTCGGGGTCCACGCGCGCCACAAGCGCGCCTTTGACGGCGGCGATCGTCCCCGCATTCTGGGGCGCCACGACGCCGCCGATCGCAAAGGCCGCAGCTACGAACGCGACAGCTGCGATGAATGTGCTGACCATCAGTACCGCGACGCTGCGCGTCTCGCTGCCGGGCGGCGTCGGTGCTGGCTCTTGCGCGCTCACCAGGGAATTGTTGCGGGTCGCGGTACGCTCGCATCGATGCCCGGATTTGCGCGCTTCGCGACGGCCCTGCTGTTGGCGCTCGCGGGCACCACGGGCTCAGCGACGGCGACGAACGTGCCCGTCGTGCGCTGCCCGACGCTGTCAGGCATCAAGGCGCCACCAGTGCCGTTGCCGAGGACGGTCTCAGCCAGCGCGAGCGCGCGGGCCCTCAGAGGTCTTGACGCCTATTCGAGCGGCGCGCTGCTGGTGCTTGCGCCACACGGCTGGCACTGCCATGCGATCACCGGCGCCGATGGCTCCGCGAGCATCACGGTCGCCGCGGGCGCGACGAGCAGTCCGACCCAGCCGGCCCTGACGGCGTTCTTCGCCGACACGACCGGAACCTCGGCGAGCCTTGCCTGCTCGCTGTTTGCCGGCGCGCAGCGCCAGCTTCCGGCGGGCGTGTCATGCCCGCGCCGCAGTCCGCGGCGCGAGACGCGCAGCGCCGCCGGTGCCGGCGCGGTCTATTTCACTGATCCTCCTCGTGTGCGTGGCAACGGCACGCCCTCGGGCGGCAGCGACGCGGCGCACGGCGTCGCTGCGTTCGTTCCTGCAAGCAAGGACCTTGATGGCTACGCGTTCCTCGCGACCTGCACGCTGCCGGCAGACGAGCGTGCGCGCTGCGCGACGATCCTCGCCGATGCGCTGACACGCGTTCCCGGCAGCCAGTAGCCGGCCCGGGAGTGCCTTTCCCGGGCCGGTAGGCGTGCTCCCGCGATCAGTTCTGACCGGCCGGCGCGCCGTGCAGTCCGCCTGCGGCGCGTGGCAGCTTCGCCCAGCCCTCGTTGATCGCGGCGATGCCGCCGCTTGTTATCCCGTCGACGAACGCGGCCGTATCGTTGACGTTCGGCAGCGGCTCATCGGGCACGGGGACGTCGAGGAACGCGCAGAGCGGCTCCCAGCCGTCCTGCGGCTTCCAGATCAGCAGGCGCTCCGCCGGGATGTCCCGCTTGACCTGCGCAGTCCAAGCCTCAAACAGCGCCGCAAGTCCCTCGTCGCTTTCGTGGTCACCGTGGAGGGCACCGTTTTCGTTCCAGAGGATCTCCTCCATCACCTTGATGTAGCGGTCCCACAGCGGGTCGAGGTACTGGCGTGCGCGGCAGATGTGGTTCATCAACGAGCCGCCGAAGTAGACCGCCCAGACGGTCTCGCGCATGCTCCTGACCCAGCCTTCGGGCTCGCGCACGCTGAGGACGACCTTCGCCTGCGGGTAATAGTCGGCAAGCTCCTTGTAGAAGCGCGACGCGGGAACGTCGCAGCACGCGCGTGCGTGACCGAAGATCTCGTCCCAGTCCGGGTTGCCGGCGACAACACGCTCCCACCTGGGAAGCTGCCCTTCGAGGTCGCCGAGCACGTCGCGCATGTGTTGGACCGGGCCGAACCCGAGCTTCTCAAACGCAAACAGCGTCGTCGTCGTGGCGGTCCGCGCCAGGCCAGCACCGATCACATCCATAGTCCCTCCTTATTGCGTGGAATCACGCGCCCTGAACGACGGCGCCCCCCGGTGAATTGTTAGCTCAAGCTAACCTTGCGCAGCGCAGGCTAACATCGCTTGTCGTGGCGTGCACGAGAGGGGCGCTGCAGCGCAAGCGGCTCGCACTCGCGGCCGCGATCATCGGCTCGGGCGTTGGCATGCTCGACTCGACGATCGTCAACATCGCGCTGCCGACGATCCAGCGGAGCCTCGGGGGCGGCCTCGCCGCGGAGCAGTGGGTCGTCAACGCCTACGTCCTGACACTTGGCGCGCTGATCCTCGTCGGCGGCTCGCTCGAGGACGTCTTCGGCACGCGTCGCGTCTTCGCGCTCGGGGTCGGCGGCTTCGGCTTCGTCTCCGTACTGTGCGGCCTCGCACCGACGATCGGCGTGCTCGTCGGGCTGCGCGCGCTCCAGGGCGTCGCCGGGGCGCTGCTCGTCCCCTCCTCGCTCGCGCTCATCGTCGCTACCTTCCCGGAGGCGGAGCGCGGCCGCGCAATCGGCACCTGGACCGCGTTCACAACCGTCGCAACGGTCATCGGGCCGCTCGCCGGTGGCGCGCTGCTCGCGATCGGTTCGTGGCGCTGGCTCTTCTTCATCAACGTCCCGTTCGTGCTCGCCTGTCTGGCCTTGATCTGGACGGCCGTGCCGAAGGCGCAGGCTCGCGCGTCGCGCCGCGTCGACCTGGCTGGTGCCGGCACCGCCGTCACCGGCCTCGGCGGCACTGTGTTCGCGCTGATCGAGCAGCCGCGCTTCGGCTGGACGAGCCCCGCCGTTCTAATCCCGCTCGCCGTTGGCGTGCTCTCACTTTGGGTGTTCGTCGTGATCGAGCGCCGCTCGCGCGATCCGATGCTGCCGTTCGCGCTGTTCGCGCGACCGAACTTCGGCGCCGCGAATCTGGAGACGTTCTCCGTCTACGCCGGCCTCGGGGTGCTGATCTTCTTCCTCGTCATCTTCTTGCAGCAGGTGGCCGGCTACTCACCGCTGTCGAGCGGCCTCGCGACGCTGCCAGCGACCGTGATCGTGTTTGGCGCCTCGCGACCGTTCGGCGCGCTCGCCGGGCGCCTCGGTCCGCGCCGCTTCATGGCGGCGGGCCCGTTGATCGGCGCCGCCGGCCTGTTCCTGCTGCTGCGCGTCGGGTCACATCCGAGCTACCTGAGCGACATCCTCCCGGCTGTCGCGCTGTTCGGAGTTGGCCTCGCGATGACCGTAGCCCCGCTGACGGCGACCGTCCTGAACGGCGTGGCGAGCGCCGAAGCGGGGATCGCCTCGGCCGTCAACAACGCGGTGGCGCGCGTCGCCGGTCTGCTCGGCACAGCCGCCGTCGGCAGCGTCCTGGCGGCGCGCTTTGCCGCCTCGCTTGCAGCCGACCTGCACGGCGTGCGACTCGGCCGCGCCGCAC
Source organism: Solirubrobacteraceae bacterium (assembly GCA_050010595.1). Classification (GTDB taxonomy): domain Bacteria; phylum Actinomycetota; class Thermoleophilia; order Solirubrobacterales; family Solirubrobacteraceae; genus Palsa-513. The sequence goes on along the minus strand of JBEKKS010000011.1, from coordinate 53,478 downwards.
GAGCCGCGGTCCTTGCGGCAAGGCATCTCTCGCTCGGGCGACCAGCGCTCGGTGGCGTGCCGGCGAGGCAGGCACAGGCAATCGACCGCGCCGCGAACGCGGCCTCGGTCACCGGGTTTCACGTGGCCGTCGCTGTTGCCGCCGGGTTGCTCGTCCTCGGGGGCCTCGTCGGAGCGTTCGGGATCGGCCGCGTCGCGCCGGCGTCAGCTGGGCGGCGTCGCGTCGGGGAAGCGATCGAGCAGCGAATCGGGGTGCACGAGGTCGATCCCGACGGGTAGATCGAGGTAGCCGGGAGCACCGCTGGGTCGATGCAGGTGCCCGTACTGCCAAACGATCTTCTTGCTGGCACGGTCGATCACGATCACGCGGTCGTCGTAATCGTCACTGACGAGGACGTTCCGGTCGGGCAGCACGAGCGCCATCGACGGGTCGAAGAGCTCGCCCTTGCCGCGCTTGACCTTGTAGCGCCAGAGCACCTTGCCGCTCTTGCTGAAGATCTCGACGGCCCCTGGGTGGGCGTGGTTGACAGCGACCAGGTCGCCGCTGCCATCCTCGTTGACCCCGGACGGCCGCGTGAACCCGGGCACAGGCAGTGCCTTCGTCAGCACCCCGCGCGCGCTCAACAGGTCGGCCCAGCCGCCGTCGTTGAGCTCTGTCACGACAAAGCCGCCGTTGCTCAACGGGAACGCGCTCACCGGATCGTCGAGCTCGCTCGGCGGAACGTGCGCGCAGCGCCCGGTATGACCGAGGTGCTTCACGTGCTTGTGGCTGGGCGGAGTCAGGATCAGGACGCGGCAGTTGCGGATGTCGGCGGCCATGATCTGACCGTTGCTCAGCGCGATCGCGGCTGACGGGTCGTGCACGTAGTTGACGCCTCTGCCGGGCCTGCCGAAATGGCCGTAGGTGTAGGTCACGCTCTTGCTTGCGACGTCCAGCCGCTCGATCAGCGAATGGCTCTCCTCTGTGACCGCGATCGAGTTGCCGGCCGCGTTGAAGAACGCGTAATCCGGGTTGAACGCGTTCTGGAAGAGGGTGTTCACGCTGTAGCTCCAGACGACCTGGCCAACCGGCGATACGACGAGCAGTTGGCGCGATCCCCAGTCGGCGATCAGCACGTTTGCCGGTAGCACCGACGGCTGGCTGCGCGCAAGAAGGTGCCCCTTGCCGGTGCCGGCCGACGTCGGCGTATTGGCGGTTGTATGCGCGGGCGGCGACTTGCCTGGACTGCCGCCGCCGCCGACCTCGTCGACGATGAAGAGCACGATCAGCGCCAGTACGGCGACGAGGATCAGCAGGCGGATCCGCCCGTTGCGGCGGTGACGGCGGTGTGCGGCGGCGCGGCGCTCCTGGATCTCCTCGGCCGTGTGCTCATACCCCGTCGGATAGACGTCGGCGGCCTGCTCGGCCAGCTGCTCGGCGAAGCTCTCCTCGGTGCCCGGCCGGGCACCCTCCTCGTCATCAGGTAGCTCCACGCCCTCGAGCGCCTGCTCGCCGTCGAGCGTGTCCCCGCCCTCCTCCTCCGCGTCCTCGCTGCTGCGGACGGGCAGCGTGTCGCCCGCATCCGGATCCGCTCCGGGCTCGGCGCCGCTTCCGCCGAACGGCGACCAGCCGCCGCGGCGTCCCTCTTCGCGCGCGCGGCGGTACTCCTCGAAGGAAGGGATGACGCCGCCGTCGTCCTCGTCGTCCGCTCCAGGCAGGATGTCGTGCGCGCCGGTCGGCGGCAGATCGTCCTCTGGCGGCTGGCGACCCTCGCCGGTCTTGTCATCGTCGTCGTCAGCCACTTCTCACCCAGCCTTCGTCGTCGCTGTCAGGGTGCCGACGGCGGCGGTCGTCGAGGTGCCGGTCAGCCCACCGGCGAGGTAAATCTCGTCCCCAACCTTCACGGCGACCGCTTCGGCGCGCGTCCCGGCGGTCAACGAGCCGGCTGTTGCGAGTTTCCCGGAGATCGGGTCGACCGAGTAGATCGTGTCGACCGCTGTTGCGGTCGGGTTCGTTGCGGCTCCGGTCGGGTACGCGCCACCGATCACGTAGGCCAGCTTGCCGAGGCTCGCGCCAGAGGCGGCGTAGATGCCTTTTGGTAGCTGTACGCGCAGCGTGCTCACCTTGTGCGTCGTCGGATCGAAGATGAAGACCTGCCTGCTCGCGGCGTTGTTTGCGAGCAGGCCACCGGCGATCACGATCCGCCCGGACACGGCGGCGACGGCGGCGTAGCGCAACGCCACCGGCAGCGTCCCTGCGACTGCCGCTTGCCCTCCGGGATGCCAGGACACGATCGTGTCGAGCGTCGTGGTGCCGTTGTCACCGCCGACGATATACGCGGTGGAGCCGATCACCGCAGCGCCGAGGCCATAGTTGGCGCTTGGCAGGTGAGCGATCTCCGTAACCGTTGCGTTGCTCGAGAGCACGTCGTACTGGAGGATCCCCTGCTCGGGCGTGGGGCTGGCCGAGCTTCCTGTTGCCCCACCGAAGATGTACTCGTCGGATCCGATCGTGACCGCGGCCGCCGCAAACAGCGACACCGGCAGGTAGCCGACGACCTTGGTGCTGGTGGAGGTGATCTCCCCGATCCCGGAGGTCCCGTTGGCTTGACTGTCAAGGCCGCCGAGCAGTGAGAACGCCGCGCTGCCGGGCAGCCGGGTAGCGGAGCTCGCACGCACCGGCTCGGTCAGCGACGAGACGGTGTTGTAGGTGAGCGGGGCCGGACTCTGCGGTAGCGACACGGGGTGTGTAGTCACGGACGATCTCGGCGGGAGCTTGGTCCCGCCGCCGGATGATGTTGCGATGATGATTATCAACACGAGGACGACCAGGGCGGACGCTGCAAACGTACGCCGACGGCGCCGGTAGACAGCGGCTTGGTTCCACATGTGACCGCTCAGTGTCCACTATTGCCCGGCGGAGCGGAAGCATTGCGCAGGGCACTGAATGCTCGCTTGCGTAGCGTTCACGACCCTGCGAACATACGTTCGTATGGTCGCATGTGTCCTAATTGCCCGCTTTGAGCTGAATGTGGCGGCCGGCGGCCCGGCAGGCTTGGCCGGTCGCCCGCTCGCGATCGCCCCCGAAACCGGCTCTGGCCCGCTCGGCCAGACATCGGGCGCCGCCGAGGCGTTCGGCATTCGCCCCGGAATGCCGCTCGGCGAAGCGCTCGCCCGCTGCCCCGAGCTCGAGCTCGTCAGCGCCGACCCGCTCACCGTCGCCACAGCTTGGGAGGGGATCGTGCGCGCGCTCGAAGCGATCGGCGCCGCGGTCGAGTCCGAGCGCCCGGGCCAGGCGTTCTTCACCATCGACGGGCTGCGCGGTATCCATGGTGGCAGCGACGAGCTGGTGCTTGCAGCTGCGCGGCGAGCGATCGACCGTCCCGCCCGGTTCGCCGCCGCGCCAACCCGCTTCTGCGCGCTCGCCGCAGCGCAGCGCGCACGCCCGCGCCGTGCGCTCATGGTGCGTTCAAGTGCACGCGAGTATCTGGCGCCGTTGCCGGTCGCGCTTCTGCGCACGCGTGAGTCGACCGCTCCGCTGGTCGAGACACTCGAGCGGCTCGGACTCCTGACGCTCGGCGAGCTCGCGCTGCTGACACGCGCCGCCGTCGCGGACCGCTTCGGAGCGCCAGGCATCGAGGCTCATCGACTCGCCGGCGGCGAGGATGATCCGCCCCGGCCACGCCACACGATCGAGCCGTTGTGCGAACGCTTCGAGCTGCCCGAGAGCGCGGACGGGCAGGCGCTCGAGCACGCGCTCGGCGTACTGATCGACAGGTTGCTCGCGCGACCCGACCGGCGCGGACGCGCGCTGCGCGCGGCGACGCTCAGCGCACGGCTGACCGGCGGCGGCAGCTGGCGCTCGAGCGCAACGTTCCGCGAGGCGCTAGCCGACCCGGCACGGATGCGCCTCGTGCTGGCACCGCGGCTCGCGCAGCTGCCGGCGCCGGCGGATGAGCTCGAGCTGAGCGTCGAGCGCTTCGGCCCGCCGTTCGCCGACCAGCCATCGCTCTTCGACAGGGCCACCGAACGGCGCCGGGCGCGCCTGCGTGAAGCGATCGGCCAGCTGCGAGTCGCCGCCGGCGCCGACGCGGCTCTGCGCGTCTGCTGGGCGCAGCGCACATCCCGCGTACCGGAGCGGCGGGCAATCCTCACGCCATTCTTGACGGCCGACTCCGATTCCCCACGCGGATGAGCGCACACCGTCTTGCCACCGCGCGCGCCACTCGCGTGCGTGCCACGACCGCGGGCACGCCGCTCGCCGTCGACGGCCAGCGGATCGCCCACGTGCGCGAATCCTGGCTCGTCGAGGATCGCTGGTGGACAGATCAGCCGCTGGCGCGCCGCTACTGGGAGCTCGTCAGCGAATCGGGTCGCAATCTCGTCGTCTACCACGACCTCGTCAACGGTGGCTGGCTACGCCAGCGGTGAGCTTGTACGTCGAGCTTCACTGCCACTCCGCCTATTCGTTTCTCGATGGCGCGTCGCTGCCCGAGGAGCTCGTCGCCGCCGCGCTCGAGCTCGGCTATGGCGCACTCGCGCTGACCGACCACGACGGCGTCTGGGGCTCGATGGAGTTCGCTCAGGCCGCGCGCGGCCTCGGCCTGCATGCGATCCACGGCGCCGAGCTGAGCCTCGACGATCACCGCCACCTGACGCTGCTGGTTGCGGACGAGCGCGGCTGGCGCAACCTCTGCCGCCTCTTGACGGGCGCTCACGCACAAACGCGTGAGCGCCCGCGCGACCCGACTCCCCCGCAGGTCTCGCTCACCACGGTCTGCGAGCACGCCCAGGGTCTCGTCTGCCTCAGCGGCTGCGCGCAGCGCGGCGTGCATGACCTCCCAAGCTTGCGCCTCCTCCACGAGGCTTTTGGCGCGGATCGCCTTTACGTCGAGCTACAGCGCCCGTTTCTTGCCGACGACAGGGCTCGCAACGCGCTGCTTGCCTCTCGGGCGCGCCAGCTGGGACTGCGCTGCGTCGCGACCGGCAACGTCCACGCCCACGCCCGCTCGCGCGCGCCGCTGCAGGACGCGTTCGTCGCACTGAGCAACCACCGCACGCTCGAATCGAGCGAGCCGCTGCGCCGCCCGAACTCGAGTCACGTCCTGGCCTCCCCGGCGGCTATGGCGGCGCGTTTTCCCGACCATCCCGAGGCGGTTGCGGAGAGCGCTGCGCTGGCGCAGCGGCTGCGCTTCGACCTCGCCGGCGATCTCGGCTACCGCTACCCGGGCGTCGAGGACCCCGGCGCGGGGCGAGCTCTGGCCGAGCTCTGTGGTGAGCGCCTGCATGAGCGCTATTCGGGCATGGCGCTGCGCGAGGCGCATGCCCGGCTCGAGCAGGAGCTTGCGGTGATCGGGCAGCTTGGGCTTCCCGGCTTCTTTCTTTTGCACCACGAGATCCTCGAGCTCTCGCGCGCGGTCGCTGCCGAGGTTCGCGGGCCCGACTCGGCGCGCGCACTGCTGCCGCCCGGGCGCGGCCGCGGCTCCTCGGTCTCCTCGATCGTCTGCTACCTGACCGGCCTCTCGCACATCGACCCGCTCGCGAGCGGCCTTTCGATGGGCCGCTTCCTCAACCCCGAGCTGACCTCGCTGCCTGACATCGATCTCGACTTCCCGCGCGACATTCGCGAGATCCTGATCCGCCGCGTCCACGAGCGTTACGGCCGCGACCGGGCAGCGCTCGTCGCAACGTTTCCGAGCTACCGTGCACGCGGGGCGATTCGCGAGCTCGGCAAGGCGCTCGGGCTGCCGCCGGGCGAGATCGAGCGCGCCGCGCGCGGTTCGGACAGCTTTGGTCGTAGGGTCGGGCGCGATCTCCAGAGCGCGCTCGGCGAGCGCGCCCAGAGCGGGCGTTGGGCCTGGCTGGAGCGGCTTGCAACGGAGGCGCTCGGGCTGCCGCGTCACGTCTCCCAGCATCCGGGCGGGATGATCGTCGCGACGCGCCCATTGATCGACTGCTGTCCCGTCGTGCCGGCGGCGATGGAGGGCCGCCAGCTCGTGCAGTGGGACAAGGATTCCTGCGCCGACGCCGGCTTTCTGAAGATCGACCTGCTCGGCCTCGGAATGCTCTCGGCGGTCGAGCGCTGCGTCGAGCTGATCGCACGCACGCGCGGCGAGCTGATCGACCTCTCGCGGATCCCGTTCGACGACAAGGCGACCTACGCGGCGATCCAGGCAGCTGAGACGACCGGCGTATTCCAGATCGAGAGCCGGGCGCAGATGCAGTCGCTGCGGCGCACGCGCCCGGCAAACCTCGAGGAGCTCGCGATCCAGGTCGCGATCATCCGCCCCGGCCCGATCCAGGGTGGGGCGGTGAACCCATACATCGAGCGCCGCCAGCGCCTGCGTGAGGATCCCGACTACGAGCCGCCCTGCCTGCATCCGTCGCTTGCGGACGTGCTGCGCGAGACGCTCGGCACGATCATCTTCCAGGACCAGGTGATCGAGGTCGCGCAGGCGTTCGCCGGCTTCGGGCCGGGCGAGGCCGACGGCCTGCGCCGCGCGATGAGCCGCAAGCGTGCGAGCGTCGCAATCGAGCGCTACCACCAGCGTTTCATCACCGGCGCCGGCGCGCATGTCGGCGCCGGCCCAGCGGTGGCCGAGCGCGTATGGGAGATGGTTGCGGGCTTCGCCGGCTTCGGCTTCCCCAAGGCGCACAGCGCAGCGTTCGGCCTGCTCGCCTACCAGTCGAGCTGGTTGCGCGTCCACTACGGCCCCGAATTCCTCTGCGGCCTCCTGAACGAGCAGCCGATGGGCTTCTATCCGTCCGACAGCCTCGCCCACGAGGCGCAGCGTCGCGGCATCGAGCTGCGCGCGGTCGACATCAACGCCTCCGACGCCGAGTGCACAGTCGAGCGTGACGGCGCCGTGCGCATCGGCCTCGGCTACATCCGCGGCGTGCGCTCGGACGAGGTCGCGGCGCTCGTCGCCGCACGCGCGGCGCAAGGCCCGTTCGAGCATCCAAGCGACCTACTCGCGCGGGTGCCGCTGGCGCGATCATCGCTCGAGCAGCTCGCCTGGTCTGGCGCCTGCGACGCGCTGGCCGGTGGGCGGCGTGCCGCGCTCTGGGCACTCGGCGTCGGGCTCGCCAGCCGCGGCGTCCCAGGTGCCACCCAGCTTGCGCTGGCGCTCGATGCCGGCGCAGCGCCCGCACTGCCGCCACTCGGACGCTGGGAGCGACTGCTCGCCAACTACGCCACGAGTGGCATGACGCTCGACGATCACGCGCTCGCGATCCTGCGTCCGCGCCTGCCAGGCGTCGCCACGAGCACCGAGCTCGCGCGCGGCCGCCACGGCGCCGACGTCACAGTCGCGGGCATCGTCGTCGCGCGCCAGCGCCCGGAGACGGCGAGCGGCGTGGTGTTCATGCTGCTCGAGGATGAGCACGGCACGATCAACCTGATCGTCCCTCCCGCCCTCTATGAGCGCCGCCGCCACGTAGTTCGCGCCGAGCCGCTCGTCCTCGCCCATGGCCGTCTCGAGCGCCCTCCGGCCGGTGGCGGCACGATCAACGTCCTCGTCCGTGAGCTGCGCACGCTCGACGACGAGCTCTCCACGCAACCCGTCGCCCCGCTCTCTCAGCTACCGTCCCCCGCAACCGGAGAGGCGGTCCATACGCCCGACGCCGGCGCCGACCTGCGCGCCGTCGCCCCGCCGATCCAGAGTTTCGCCTCCGGGCGACGGCGCTGAGGTCAGCCGTACTCAACCGGCCGGCGCGCGCGGTCGGAGACGAGCAGCAGCAGCGCGAGCAGGACGAAGTTCATGACCACCGAGGAGCCGCCGTACGCAACGAACGGCAGCGTGACGCCGGTCAGCGGGATCAGGTCCGTGACGCCGCCGACGATCACGAAGACCTGCATCGCGACGATGAAGGCAAGCCCGGTGGCGAGCAGCTTGGAGAAGGAGTCGCGTGCGAGCGTCGCGATCTTCAGGCCACGCGCGACGAACAGCGCGTAGACGACGAGCAGGCCCGTCGCGCCGATCAGTCCCGTCTCGTTGGTGATGACCGAATAGATCATGTCGCTCTGCGGGATCGGCACGAGCGAGGGTGCAAGCGACTGCGCGAAGCCGGTGCCGACGATCCCCCCGTCGGCCTGGGAGAAGAGCGCCTGCGCGAGCTGCTCGCTGCCGCCCTGGGCGTTGTAGAGCGACGGCCTGAACGGATGCTCCCAGTCCACGACACGGGCGTAGATGTGCCCGACGTGAGTTCCGAGGTAGTAGGAGCCTGCCGCGAAGAGGATCAGCCCGACCAGCGGGAACGACAGCCGCCCCGTCGCGACGTAGAGCAGCGCGAGAAAGACCGCGAAGAACATCAGCGAGGTGCCGATCTCGCGGGTGACGAGGAGCATCGCCATCGCCGCCCCCCAGACAAGCAGCAGCGGTCCGAACTGCTTCATCGGCGGCAGCGTGATTCCGAGGATCCGCCGGCCCGCCGTCACGAGCAGCTGACGGTTGTCGCGCAGGTATGACGCGAGGAAGATGACGATCGCGATCTTCGCGAACTCCGACGGCTCGAACGACAGCGACCCGACATGGACGCTCAGGTAGGCGCCGTTGACCTGCTGGCCAATCACCGGCAGGCGCGGCAGGAAGAGCGCGACGACGCCGGCGATCGCGATCAGGTAGCGGTAATCCTCCAGCTGCATGTAGCGCCCGTCGCGCAGAGCGACGATCGTCGCTGTGAACAGCGCGAGCCCGACCGCCAGCCATTCGCCCTGCTGGCGCGCGACGCCGGCGACGGCCGGCCCACCGTTGATGCTGATCGCATACAGCTCGACGATGCCGACGCTCGCGAGGACCGCTGCCAGCGGGAAGAGGTACGGATCCGCGTAGGGCGTTGCGCGACGGATGACGACATGCGCAGCAAGACAGAGGGCGAGGAATGCGCCGCCGTAGCTGAGCGACGTGCTCGACACCTTGTTCTGCGTTTGGATGAAGATCGCGGCAAAGCCGGCGGTGACGAGCAGCGCCGAGGGAATCAGCCCGAGGAGCTCTCTGTTGCGGGGGCCGAGCACCGCTCTCAGCCTAGTGCGCGCGGCGGCCGCGCCTCAGCTGCCGCCGCCGTCGAGCGCGGCGTTGACGAGCGCATCGGCGCGGGCGTTCTGCTCCCGCGGAACCGATCGGATCGACCAACGCTCGAATCCCGCGAGCTTCGCGCGCGCCTGGCTGAACAGCGGCACCATCGACGGATGCTTGACCTTGTACGCCCCGTTGAGCTGCTTGGCCACAAGCTCCGAATCGTTGATCAGCTCGACCTCCGTCGCGCCGAGCTCCTGCGCTCGAGCTAGGCCGAGCAGCACCGCGCGGTACTCGGCGACGTTGTTCGTCGCCACTCCGAGCAGCTCGCTTGCCTCATCGAGCAACTCGCCGGCATCGGTCGCGAGCGTCGCCGCCGCCGCGGCAGGCCCCGGGTTGCCCCGCGCGCCGCCGTCGACATGGACCACGACCCTCACGCAGCGCTGGCGCGCTCACCGTAGAGCGCGGGCATCTCGCCACACACGCGCCGCCTGCGGCGGTCGCGCTGCTTGCGCTGCTCGGCAGCGATCGGATGCCGGGCGCGCCGGCGCCGCTCGCTCACACGGCGATCGACGATCACCGACATCTCGGGCTCATCGGCGTAGTGGGCCCGCAGTCGCTCGAGCAACGCGCCATCGAACTCACGTGGAACAACGCAGTAGAGCACTCGTCAACCTTAGCGGTCCCTGCCCGGGGCCGCGAGCGCAAGCTTGCCCTGCTCGTCGGCCGTGGCGTTGGCGGGCGGCAGCTCGCTCGCGAGCTCGCTCGGCTCATACCCCTGCCCGCGCTGGCGGACCGCCTCGTTCTCGAGGTCGACCTCGAAGCGGTACCAGCACAGCTCCCACACGACCATGATCTCCACGAGCAGGTCGGGCCCGGAGGCACTCGCGTACACGTACGGTGCACCGAGCGAATGCGCGACGCCAGACACGGTGCGAGAGTGCTCGCTCAGGTTGAAGAGTCCAAGCCCGCGCGTCACCTGCGCCTCAGCGGCGCTCGGGAGTGCCTGTACGTGATGCGGCACGTCATCGACCACCTCGGTCGGCTGCGCCGCGTTCGGACGCACCGGCTCGAGCGCCTCGCGCCGACCGCGAATCCGGGCGACGAGCGACCGTGCCCGCTCCGCATGGGCTGCCGGCGCACTCTGCGCGAGCTGCGTCCCCTCTCGCACCCACCCCTGCCGATGCGCGCGCGTCGTACACAGGTCGCAGACCGAGTGTGCCGCCTGGCCGTCATAGAACGTCACCGGGCTCTCTCCGCGCAACAGGCTGCGCTGGCAGATCTCGCACACGACCGGCTCCCAGCGCATCTTCAGCTCACGCGTCGCCACCCGGCCAAGCGTATCGGCTGTGGGGGCCCGCCGAAAGTCGAGCTGGTGGCCAGCGACCGTGCTGGTCGGGCCTCCTCGCCGGCTGGACGCGCGTAGCGCATCTAACCGCGGGCGCTCAGGGCCGGCGCAAGCCACCTAGTGGTGCGAGCGAGCGCCCCCAGCTATCCAGCGCACGCGCCGTCGACATCCTGCGCGCGTTCAGCGGCGAGGATGACGGCCCAGAACGCTTCGCCTAGCGGCTAGCTCCCGCGGCCGTCACCGCAGCTGCCGTCACCGCAGTTCCTTCGAGCACCTTCGCCACGAGGTGCGCAGGAACCTCTTCGTAGCGCAGGAACTCCATCGTGTAGTCGCCTTGACCGCCCGTGAGCGAGCGCAGCTCCGGCGCATAGCCGAGCAGCTCGGACATTGGCACCTCGGCCTTGACCTCGGTCATCGTGCCGACGGGCTCCATCCCCTGCGGGCGCCCGCGGCGGCCGTTGAGGTCGCCGATCACGTCGCCGACGGTGTCGTCGGGAATCGAGAGCGTAACCAGCATCACCGGCTCGAGCAGCACCGGGCCGGCCTGTTCGAGCGCCTGCTTGACCGCGAGCGAGCCGGCAAGCTTGAAGGCGAGCTCGGATGAGTCGACCGAGTGATAGGAGCCGTCGAAGACCGTCACGCGGACGTCCTTGACGGGATAGCCGGCGAGCACGCCGTGCTCGAGTGCTTCGCGCGCGCCCTTCTCGACGGCCGGAATGAATGAGCGCGGGATCGCGCCGCCCTTGATCACGTCGACGAACTCGAAGCCCGCGCCCGGCTCGAGCGGCTCGATCTCGATGTGGCAGTCGCCGAACTGGCCGCGCCCGCCCGATTGCTTCTTGTGCCGGCCGTGGGCTTTGGCCGACCGCCTGATCGTCTCCTGGTATGGGACGCGCGGCGGCTTCAAGGTCACCTCGGCGCCGAAGCGCGAGCGAAGCCTGTCGGTGATCACCTCGACGTGGATCTCAGACAACCCGGCGACGATCTGCTCACCGGTTTGCGCGTCGCGGTGCAGGTCGATCGTGGGGTCCTCCTCCTGCAGGCGACGCAGCGCGGTGAAGACCTTGTCCTCGTCGCCTTTGGTCTTCGGCTCCACGGCGAACGCCATCACTGGCGCCGGAAGCTTCTCCACCGGCATCCGGATCGGCTCGTCGCGTTCGGCGAGCCAATCCCCGGCGTGCGTCTCCTTGAGCTTCGGGACCGCGCCGATGTCTCCGGCACCCAGCTCATCGACGGCAGTGGTGCCTTTGCCGTTGAAGACGACGATCTGGCCGATCCGTTCCTTCTGGTGGGTGTGCGTGTTCAGCAGATGGGAGTCGTGACGCATGACACCCTGGTAGACGCGGAACATGTTGATCCGCCCGGCGTAGGGATCGGCGCGGGTCTTGAACACGTAGGCGAACAGCGGACGGTCATCGTCGGGCTCGAGCGTCACTTCGGCGGTCTCGAACGCGCCGTGGGCGACAGGGGACGGAAGATCCTCGACGATCGCGTCGAGCAAGCGGTTGGTGCCGAGGTTGCGCGTCGCTACGCCGCAGACGACGGGGAAGATCGAACCATGGTTGGTGCCGCGACGTAGGGCATCGATGATCTCATCGTGCGAGATCTCGCTGCCTTCGAGATAGCGCTCCATCAACTCATCGGAGACCTCGGCGACCTCGTCCATCAGCTTCTCGCGGTACTCCTCGGCACGGGGCCGCACCTCGTCGGGAATCTCGATCTCGGTTGCGCTGCCCCGCCCAGGCTGGGGATAGGCGAACGCGCGCATGTCGACCAGGTCGACGACGCCACTGACCTCGTGCTCGCTGCCGATCGGGATCTCGGTCGCCACGACGTGAGGACCGAAAGCAGCCTTGAGCGACTCGAGCGTACGAAAGAAGTCGGCGCGCTCGCGGTCGAGCATATTCACGAACAGAAGCCGGGCGATGTCGTGCTCGGCTGCGGCCCGCCACAGACGTGTCGTAGTCACCTCGGTGCCCATCACGGCGTTGATGACGAAGATCGCCGACTCGCAAACCCGCAGCGCACTCATCGCGTCGGCGATGAAGCTCGGCTCCCCCGGCGCATCGATCAGGTTGATCTTGCGTCCCTCCCATTCGAACGAGGCGAGTGCTGCCGAGATCGACATCTTGCGCGCTTGCTCGTCGGTGTCGACGTCGGACGCCGTCGTGCCGTCAGCCACCGTGCCGAGTCGCGTGAGGACGCCCGCCTCGAACAGCAGGGCTTCGTTCAGCGATGTCTTGCCCGCCCCGCGGTGACCAACCAAGGCGACGTTGCGAATCCCATCGGCGTGGTGACGCATGCAAGCTCTCCTCTCTCGGGTCCGCGCACCTTAGCGCGAAACAGCGCCTGCCCGCCGGGGCTGAGCACTCGCGCTCAGCGGATTTGTGAGAGCGTTGCGCGCAGGCCGAGCACGGCCTTGGTGTGCAGCTGAGACACGCGTGACTCGGTCACGCGCAGGACCTCGCCGATCTCGCGCAACGTCAGATTCTCGTAGTAATAGAGCGCGATGACGAGCTTCTCGCGCTCGGGCAGGCGATCGACTGCCTCGGCGATGCGGTCGCGCACCTCGTTCTGGTCGACGATGTGCTCGGGGTCGACCGCACCGGGGTCGCGCAGCGTGTCGAGCAGCGAGATCGAGTCACCGCTCGAATCTGACGAGCTCCACAGCTCGTCGAGCGCGCTGATCGAAGAGTTCGCTATCGCCAGCAGCGACTCCCGAAACTCCTCGATCGGCATCTCGAGCTCGACCGCGAGCTCCTCCTCGGTCGGCGCACGCTGCAGCTTCGCCTCGAGCTTGACGTGGGCTCGCTCGATCTGCCGGGCGCGCGCTCGAACCGATCGCGGCACCCAATCAAGCGCGCGCAGCTCGTCGAGGATCGCGCCCTTGATCCTCGTGATCGCGTAGGTCTCGAAGCGGATGTCGCGACTCGTGTCAAAGCGCTCGATCGCCGCGATCAAGCCGCCAAGGCCGTAGGAGATCAGGTCGGCCTCGTCGATATGCGCGGGCAGGCCCGCGCCCATCCGCCCCGCCACGTACTTGACGAGCGGCGAATAGGCAACCACAAGGCGCTCCCGAGCACGCTGGTCCCCCGACGCCTTGTAGCGCCGCCAGAGGTCCCGAAGCTCGACAGCTTTCACATTCGATTGCACCACTGCTGATCGAAGCCCCGTTCCGGTAGCGGCCTAGGCCCTTGGATGGCTGCTCGCATAGGCGCGCTTCAGGCGCGCCGACTCTACCCGAGTGTAAACCTGAGTGGTCGAGATACTCGAATGTCCGAGCAGCTCCTGGATCGCTCGCAGGTCACTGCCGCCGTCGAGCAAGTGCGTCGCAAACGAGTGGCGCAGCGCATGCGGATGGATCGTTCCGCCGAGACCCGCGCGCAGCGACCAGACGCGCAGTCGCCGCCGCACGTCCGAGGTGCTGAGCGGACGACCCGACTTCGAGAGGAACAGAGCCCGCTCGTCGGGCTCGAAACAAAGCGCGTGACGACCGCGGTCGAGATAGCGCGAGAGCGCCGCCAGTGCCGGCTCGCCGACCGGCACAAAGCGTGTCTTGCCACCCTTGCCCTCGACGCGCACCCGCTCGCCATCAAAGTCGATCCCATCGGTCATGACACTGACGAGCTCCTCGGCGCGCAGGCCCGACGCGTAGGCCAGCTCCAGCATCGCGCGGTCGCGTAGCTCGAGCGGCGTCGTCGCGCCGATCGAGTCGAGCAGGCTCGCAAGCTGATCGGGACGCAGAACATGCGGGAGCGTTCGCGGCCGCTTCGGCAGCGTCATCAGCTCGGCGGGGCTTTGCGCGATCACGCCGTGTTCGCGCAGCACGCGATAGAGCGCGCGCAGCGACGCGATCTTGCGCGCCAGCGAGCTGGCTGCCATGCCGCCTTGGGAGAGCGCCGCGGCGTAGCGGCGCAGGTCACGCACCTCGACCGCCTGTGGCTCGAGGCCGCGCGCGCTGCACCACGCCGCGAACCGCTCGACGTCGGCGCCATAGGCGCGGCGTGTCTTCTCGGCTGCAGCGCGCCGGCGCAGGTCGTCATCGAGCTGGCGGAGCGCGCTCACCCAGTGTGGCGTCAGCTCCGCAGGTGCGGCAGCGGTCATAGACATCGCTGGTAGGTTCGGCGCGCACTGCGCTGTGCCTGCCGCGACGCTCAGATCGTTATCGCCCCTTCGGCTGCGCTGGAGACGATACGGGCGTATTTGCGCAGCGCACCGGTGTTGTCCGGGCTCTCAGGCGCCACGTAGGCGGCTACCCGTGCAGCAATCTCGTCGTCGCTCAACGCGACATCGAGGCGGCGACCCTCGACGTCGAAGGTGATCTCGTCGCCGTCGCGCACAGCGGCGATCGGCCCGCCGCGTGCTGCCTCAGGCGCGACATGGCCCGCCATCAGCCCGTGGGTGGCACCGGAGAAGCGTCCGTCGGTGAGCAGCGCGACATGCTCGCCGAGCCCGGCCCCGTTGAGTGCCGCCGTCACCGCCAGCATCTCGCGCATGCCGGGGCCCCCGGCCGGCCCCTCGTTACGGATCACGATGATGTCGCCGGCTTTGATCACATCGTGCGTTACGGCCGCCATGGCGGCCTCCTCGCTCTCGAAGACGCGCGCCGGGCCCTTCTCGTAGCGTCGCTCGTGGCCGGCGAGCTTGACGACGCAGCCATCCGGAGCGAGGTTGCCCCGTAGGATCGCCAGACCACCGCTCGGCTTCAGCGGGTTCGCGAGCGGACGGATCACCTGCTGGCCCGGGGTCTCACGCGCCGCCTGCGCGATCTCGCCGATCGTCTGGCCGGTCACCGTCGGGGCGTCGCCGTGGAGGATCCCCGCCTCGAGCAGGCGCTGCGCGAGCACCGCAACGCCACCAGCCGCGTAAAGATCGGTCGCCACGAAGCGGCCGCCGGGCTTGAGGTCACAGAGCAGGGGCGTCTGTTCGCTGATGCGCTGGAAGTCGTCGATCTCGAGCGGCACGCCGGCTTCGCGTGAGAGCGCAAGCAGATGCAGGACGCCGTTGGTCGACCCGCCGCTGGCCGTGACGGCGGCGATCGCGTTCTCGATGCCCGCCCGCGTGATGATCGCGCTCGGACGCTGCCCGCGCCGCAGCACCTCGACCACGAGCCGGCCGGCAGCCCGCGCCGCCTGCGGCTTGCTCGACTCTTGCGCAGGCATCAGGGAGTCGTGGATCGGGCAGATGCCCATCATCTCGAAGGCCATCGCCATCGTGTTGGCGGTGTACTGGCCACCGCATGCGCCGGCGCCCGGCGACGCCTTGGCCTCCAGCTCAGCCAACTCCTCATCGCTCATCTTGCCGGCAGCGTGTGCGCCAACGGCCTCGAACACATCCTGGATCGTCACGTCGCGGCCGTGAAACTGGCCGGGTGGGATCGATCCGCCGTAGAGCATCAACGATGGCACGTCGACGCGCGCGATCGCCATCACGGTGCCGGGAATCGTCTTGTCGCAGCCGGAGAGCGCGACGACGGCATCGAAGAAGTGGCCGCGCGCAACGAGCTCGATCGAGTCGGCGATCACCTCGCGCGAGACGAGCGACGTCTTCATCCCGGACGTGCCCATCGTGATCCCGTCGGAGATCGCGATCGTGTTGAGCTCCATCGGCGTGCCGCCTGCCTCGCGGATGCCGTCCTTGACCTGCGCCCCGAGCGCCCGCAGATGGAAGTTGCAGGGCATCGTCTCGATCCAGGTGTTGGCGACCAGCACGAGCGGCTTCGCAAGCGCTTCGTCGTCGTAGCCGATTCCCTTCAGGTACGCCCGCGCGGCCGCGCGCGTCGGCCCGTCGGTCAGCTGCCGGCTGCGGTGCTTGAGGTCGAACTCGTGCTCGTTCATCTCGAGCGAAGCCTAGCTTGCGACCGAGCGAGGCTCCCACGCGGCGAGCCCTGCGAGATCCGCGCGGACGCGACCCGGGTCGAGCTGGTGCCCAAGCGCCGCGACGTTGGCACTCTCGATCAGTCCCCGCTCATCGGCGGTGAGGGCCAGCCACTTTGCGAGCACATCGTCTGAGGGAGGCAGCCGCGCCTGCGGATGGGCAAACGTCACGCAGTACTCGCCGAGCGCCTCGTGGGTGTCGGTGCGGTACGCCACGAGCGGCTTGTAGGGGTAGATCAGGTAGGCGTATCGGAGCTCCCCCGGTCGCACGCGCAGGAAGCCGAAGCGCTCGTAGACGGCCCAGTCGTCCGGCGCGACGCACGAGCGCAGCAGCGCGCGCGCTCGCTGCTCCGCGCGCTCCTCCGCGGCCGGATCGAACCCTGTCATCTCAGCCGCCGGCGGCGCGCGGAAAGAAGATCACGCGCTCGGCGTCGCGCGGCACTTCCTCGAAGCTGCGCACGAGCTCCGCCTCGTGCCGACCACCGGGCGAGCTGACCGGCACGGCAGCCCACATTCCCTGCTCGAGTTGCGCCCGAAATGCGGCGATCAGCTCGCGCTCCTGCTGCGGATCGTCCACGTCCCCCTCGGCGACCAGCACTTCGCCGTGGCCCGGCCTCATCGCGAGCAGTCTCATGGCATCATCCGCGACCCTTACCGGGGGCCCGCGGATCTCGCGAGCCCGAGCACATCGACCGGACCGGCGCCGCCACCGATCCCCGCGAGACCGTCTCGAACAGCCTCGGCAGCGACACGTGCAGCCGTGCGCGCGGCATCGAGCGGCGGCTTCCCGCGCGCGAGCTCCGCCGTGAGAACCGCCGAATGCGTGCAGCCGGACCCATGCGTGGCCAACGAATTGTAGTGGCGGCCCTCTAGCTCGATCAGCGTTTGCGCGTCGCAGTAGATATCGCCGGGCTTGGAGCGGTGACCGCCGGTCAGGACAACCGCTACCGGACCGAGGTCGAGCAGCGCGCGCGCAAGCTCCTCGTCATCGTCGCTGCCGGCAGCCGCATGCCTCGCGTAGCTGAGCAGAGCCCGGGCTTCGGGCAGGTTCGGCGTCAACACGCTCGTCAGCGGCAACAGCTCGTCGATCAGCGTGCTCATCGCCGCCGGTTGCAGCAGCTCTCCACCCGAGGTCGCGGTCAGCACCGGGTCCACCACGAGTGGTACTCCGACGAGTAGCTCGCGGACGCTGCGAGCGACCGCTTCGATCGTCGCCGCGCTAACGAGCATGCCCGTCTTGACGGCGTCGACGCCGATGTCAGCGACCACTGCTTCGATCTGGGCCCGCACGATCTCGGGTGGCAATGGTGCGACTGCGCGGATCCCGCGCGTGTTCTGCGCTGTGACGGCGGTGATCGCCGTCGTGCCGTAGACGCCGCAGCGCGCGAACGCCTTGAGGTCGGCCTGAATCCCAGCGCCGCCGCCGGAGTCCGAGCCGGCGATCGTCAGAGCTCGCGGGACTGCTGGCACACCTCCAGTATCACCGAGGGCGGCGAGTGCGGGAGAGCTGGCGTGTTCGCGGGCGCGCCGAGTGCTCAGGCGTCCGTGGACCGTGCCTACAGAGCAGTCGCACTACCTCCGCGAGGGTGCCAGCCGTCGCGACGGGCAAGACATTCGCGGCGAGCGCCTGCTCGCGGTCCGCGAGCGCAGTGAGCAGCCCGGCTAGCCCCTCGCTCGCGGCAGCGTCGGCGATCGCGGTACCCGCACCGCTTGCGCGCAACTCGCCGCCGAGTGCGAGCTCCCCGCACAGTCCGATCCGCAGCAGCCGCTCGGGGTCGATTTCGCCGCTTGCGGCGAGCGCGCAACAGGCGACGGCGAGGTCGTGCTCCGCCCCGCCGCGCGCCAGCGGCGGCGCGATGTTCACCGTCAGCCGGCGGCGCGGAACAGCGAAGCCGCTGTTGAGCACGGCTGCCTGGACACGTTCGCGTAGATCGCGCGCCGGACCGGCGCCGAGACCGATGACGGCGAGCCCTGGCAGCCCGGCACGAAGATCCAGCTCGACGTCAGCGTGCACGGCTGCGCCCCGGTCGACGGCGAAGCTGTGAGCACGCACGAGCATCTGATCATGTGATCACGCAGCGGCGTCGCAACTCGTCGGTCGCGCGTTTCGTCGCATTCCCTAACTGTGCGCGGTCCCCGCGCGGCTACCGTGACCGCATGACCGCCAACGCGCGACAGGCTTTGGGCCGGGCGGGCGAGCAGCTCGCGCTCGAGCATTACAAACGGCTCGGCTTCGAGGTCCTGGAACGGAACCACAGGACCAGGACCGGCGAGCTGGACCTGATCGTCGCGGACCAGCAGACGATCGTCTTCGTCGAGGTGAAGACGGGCCGCGCCGGGGCGCTCGATCCGCTCGTCTCGATCACAGCCCGCAAGCTCGAGCGGGTCCGCCGCCTCGCACGCGAGTGGCTCACCACCCGACCGGCTAGTTGGCGGCGTGCGGAGGTGCGCTTCGACGTGGTCGCAATCGTTCTCGACGCGGACGATCGGCTCGTCGCGCTCGAGCAGTTCGCAGACGTGGTCTAACGGCCTATCTCGGTAGGGGTCACGAAGCCGGGGGGCCGGAGACCGAGCGGCGCGACGACGATCCCACAGTCTCACTGACCGAAGGGGGATCAGCCGGGCGCAGCCGGGGAGCGCCCTGCCCGACCGGATAGGCCCTAAAGCGCCAGCTGCTCGTAGGCCGAGGACTGGAAAGACATGCGATGCAGTGGCGAGACCCCCTGGCGCGCGATCGCCGCGCGATGCTCAGGCGTCGAATAGCCGACATGCACCGCGAACTTCCAGCCCGGATGGCGCTCGTCCGCGCGTTGCATGTAGCGATCGCGCGTGACCTTGGCGATGATCGAAGCCGCCGCGATCGCCGCGCTCGTCGCGTCCCCGTCGACGATCGCGCGCTGCTCGTGGCCCACGTCGGGCACGGCGAACCCGTCGACAAGGCACAGACACCCGTCGCAGGCGACGGTCCGCAGCGCATCCGAGAGCGCACCTAGATTCGTGACGTGGAGGCCGCAGGAGTCGATGCTGCGAACCGAGCGCGACACGACCGCCACTGCGCGCGCGCTTTGCAACACCAGCGGGTAGAGCGCCTCCCGCGCGGCATGATCGTGCTGCTTGGAATCGTTCAGTGCGCTCAGGGAGCGGAGCTCACGCGTGCTGAGCGCTCCGTAATCGAACAGCACGGCGGCGGCGACGAGCGGGCCGGCAAGGCACCCTCGCCCCGCCTCGTCGGCGCCGGCGACGAAGCGCATGCCGAGCGCCCGGTCGAAACCGAAGAGGCGTGGACCGCTGCTGCGCCGGCGGGCCGAGCGACGCGCCCGCGCGCTAGAAGAAGCCGATCCTGTCGGGCGGCCAGTAGGTGGCGAATGCTTCGCCGATGACCCAGGCGTCGGGGATTGGTCCCCAGAACCGGCTGTCATCGGAGTTGCCACGGTTGTCGCCCATCATGAAGTAGTAACCGGCGGGAACTTTGATCGGCTTCGTGTAGGTGCAGTTCGAGGCGATGTCGCAATCGGAGAAGTTGGCGAACGTCTCCTTCTGGCGCTTGCCGTTGAGGATCACGTGGCCGTTGATCAGGGCGATCGTGTCACCGCCGACCGCGACGACGCGCTTGATGTAGGTCGTGTTCGACTCCTTGGCGGTCGGGCGCGGACACATCTCGTCGGTCGGGAACGCAACGCCGCAGACCCCGTCGCCGCCCTGAAGCGCGCCCTCCGGCGGATGGAAGACAACGATGTCGCCGACCGACGGATCGAAGAAGTCGTTCCCAAGGCGATCGACGAGGACGCGCTGGCCGATCCCGAGTGTCGGCTCCATCGAGCCGGTGGGGATCCGGTATGGCTTGACGACGAACGCCTGGATCAGCCACGCCAGGCCGAGCGCGAGCGCCACGATCAGGACGAATTCGACGACCTGGTTACCGCGGGCCCGCCGGATGAGGTTCACAGCACGCCCCGCAGGTGCGTCGTCGCGATGCTCACGGCGAGATCCGCGAGCCGCGCGTGCGCGGTCGGAGCCGCGAGCAGTAGCGCCGCAAACGCAGCGCCGAGCGCGCCGACGGTGATGCCACCGGCGCGACGCACCGGGTGTCGCGCGGCCGCGGCGCGCGTCAGCTCCTCGTGCAGCTGCGGCAGCAGCATCAGCGAGCGCTCTCCAGTCGGAGCCTCAGCTCGGCAAGACCGCGGCTGACGCGCTTGCGCACAACCGACTCCGAGCAGCGCAGGCCGGCCGCAATCTCGTCGTAGGCGCGCTCGTCGACCACGTGATCGAGCAGCGCCGCGCGCTGGTCGGTGTTGAGCCCGGCAAGCAGCGTCTCGACCTCGGACTCGGCGCAGAGCCGCTCGATGTCCGTGATCTGGCCGCGAGTCAGCTCGATCGCCCGCATCTGCATTGCCTGTCTCGCTCGATCCTCGACGCGCGCGCGGCGCGCGCTGTCGGCGAGCTTGTGGTTGGCGACCGCAAACAGCCAGGCGACCGGCACCTGCGGCACGGGAGCGCCGGCGCGGCGGGCAGCGAGGGCTGCGGCGAAGACCTCCGCGCAGAGATCGGCCGCGATCTCGCCGCTACCGGTGCGCCGCACGAGGTATGAGAGCAGGCGCCGCTCGTGCCGCGCATAGAACTCGCCGAAGGCATCGCCTTCCTGGCTCGTGGCACGCAAGAGCTCGGCATCGCTGCGATTGTCTGCGCGAGACATCAAACAGCTTGTCGTTCGAGCACCCGTGGATTGTGACCGCGCGACGCAACGCACACGACACCCTTCAGCGCCGCGTGGCTCGTGCGTCGCCGGTTCACTCCGAGCTCGCGGCCTCCGCCTCGGCTGCGACGGCGGCTGCGGGCTCCTCGGCGCCGTCCGGCTCCGCCGCGGGCTCGGTCGGCTCCGCCGGCTCGGTGCTCGCGCCCTCCGCCTCGGCGCTGTCCGACGGCGCCACAGGCTCGGTGAGCTCGTCCGGCGCGGTGCTCGCGCCCTCCTCCTCGACAGCGGCAGGTTCGGGGATCGGCTCGCTCTCGGGCGCCGCCGGCGCGTGAAGCAGACCTGGCTCGATCGTGACCTCCGGTCCGACGTAGCCGCGCTCTCGCACACGGGCTGCCTTGCCGACACGGTCGCGCAGGTAGTAGAGCTTGGCGCGCCGCACGTCGCCGCGGGCCGCAACCTCGATCCGCTCGATCTTCGGCGAATGCAAGGGGAACGTCCGCTCGACCCCGACGCCGAACGACTGCTTGCGCACAGTGAAGGTCTCGCGCACGCCGTGCCCCTGGCGCTTGATCGCGATGCCCTCGAACACCTGCGTCCGGCGGCGGCTGCCTTCGATCACCTGGAAATGCACCTTCAGGCGGTCGCCGGGGGCGAAGCGGGGGACGCGGCGCAGTTGATCGCGCTCGATCCTGTCGATGATCGTGCTCATGGCAAAAAAGATGCGCGGCAAGTATCCACCGCGCGAGCCGACGAATCCTAGCGCGCCGGCGTCGCCGGGGGCCGGCTCAGCGCGCGCGGTTGCGCGCCTGCTCGAGCCGCCAGCGCCGGATCTCCTCGTGGTGGCCGCCCAGCAGGACCTCGGGGACCGCCCAACCACGGTAGGCGGCGGGGCGCGTGTAGTGCGGGTATTCGGGCATGCCCTCGAGCGCCTCGCTGAACGATTCCTCGACCGCTGAGGCGGCGTGGCCCAGCGAGCCTGGCAACTTGCGCAGAACGGCGTCCGCAAGCACCATCGCGGGCAGCTCGCCGCCGGCCAGCACGTAGCGCCCGATCGAGACCACGTCGCTCGCGAAGTGCTCGGCGATCCGCTCGTCAAAGCCCTCGTAGCGGCCGGACAGCAGCGTCAGAGCCGGCTCCTCCGCGAGCTCGCTGACGAGCGCTTCGTCGAGCAGGCGGCCGACGGGACTGAGCAGGACCACGCGCCGGCGTTGGCGCAGCTCGACCGGGTCCTCGCCGTAGTGTGCGCGCAGCGCGGCGTCCATCACATCGACGCGCAGGACCATTCCGGCACCGCCGCCAAACGGCGCGTCGTCGACCTGACCGCCGCTGAGCGGGGTGTGGTCGCGAGGGTTGATCAGCGTGAGACTGCTACCGGCCGCGAGCGCGTTCGCGACGTGACGCTGACCGGCGAACCACTCGAAGGCCTCGGGAAACAGTGTGACGATGTCGAGCCTCACCTCGCCATGTCCCCAAGGAAGGCGCCGTCCACATCGATCAGCTTGCGCTCGATGTCGATCGAGCGGATCGCATCGCGCACGAGCGGCACCAGCAGCTCAGCGCTACCGGGTCGCGTGACGGCGAGGCACTCGCAGGAGGGAAGCGCGATCAGTCGAGCAACGACGCCGAGCTCACGCTCCCCGTCGACGACCCGTGAGCCCTCGAGATCGCTTGCCAGATACTCGTCGGGAGCGAGCGCCGAGCGTTCGGGGTCGGGACCGATGAGCTCTTCGCCGCGCAGCGCCTGTGCGGCGGCGCGATCGCCGCAGAGCTCGAGCCGGACGATCGGCTTCGCGTCGGTTCCCGCGCGGCGCACGACCGTCGTGCTGACACCGCTCAAGCTGAGCACGGCTCCCAGCTCGAGCAACGCGGGCTGCGGGCTGGCTACGTAGAAACTTCCGTCAAGCCCGTGCGGACGGCCGACGACGCCGGCACGCATCTAGTCCACGATATCGACGAGGACGCGCTGGCCGGTTTGCGCACCAGCGGCCTTGATGACACGTCGCAGGGCTTGCGCCGTGCTTCCGGAGCGCCCGATTACCTTGCCGTAGTCGTCGGTGCCGACGGCGAGCTCGAGGACGACAGTCCCGGGGTTGTCCTCGAAGCTGTCCACGGTTACCGCTTCCGGGTCGTCAACGAGCCCTTCGGCGAGGTAGGCGAGCAGCTCGGTGAGCTCCATCGCCCTAGCCCGTGATGCCCTGCGTGCGCAGTAGCTTGCGCACTGTCTGCGTCGGCTGTGCGCCTTGCGCGAGCCAGTGGCGAACGCGCTCCTCGTCGAGCTTGATCGTGGAGGGATCGGTCTGCGGGTTGTAATGCCCGACCGTCTCGATCACGCGACCGTCGCGCTGCGAGCGCTGGTCAGCGACGACCACTCGCCAGATCGGATCCTTCCGCGCGCCGATTCGCGTCAGCCTCAGTCTTACCGCCACTTTGTCCCTTCGCTTGCCGTTTTGTGATCACTCAGCCTAGCGAAGCCGGGCCCGACGCCCTAGTTACGCTGTCGCGCAAGCGCGCCCAAGTCAGGCATCTTGCCGCGACCAACCTGCTTCATCAGCTTGCGTACCTGCCCGAATTGCTTGACGAGCTGGTTGACAGCCTGCACGCTCGTGCCTGAGCCTCGGGCTATGCGCAGCCTCCGGCTCCCCTTGATCAGCTCGGGGCGACGCCGCTCCTCGGGCGTCATCGCAAGGATGATCGCCTGGATACGATCGATTTCGCGCTCATCCACCTTCATCCCGCGCATCTGCGCTCCGACGCCCGGGATCATCTGCAGGAGCCCCTGTAGCGGGCCCATCCGCCGCATCATACGCAGCTGATCGAGGAAGTCCTCGAGGTCGAACTCGCCTGCGCGCAGCCGCTGCTCGAGCTTTGCGGTCTCCTGCTCGTCCGCCTCCTTGCCTGCCTTCTCGATCAGCGTCAGGACATCGCCCATCCCGAGGATCCGCTGCGCCATCCGCTCCGGGTGGAAGCGCTCGAACTGGTCGAGCTTCTCGCCGACCGATGCGAACAGGATCGGCTTCCCTGTCACCGACCGCACCGAGAGCGCCGCGCCGCCGCGTGCGTCGCCGTCGAGCTTTGTCAGGATCGTGCCGTCGAGCGGCAGTGTGGCAGCGAACTGCTCGGCGACGTTCACGGCGTCCTGTCCAGTCATCGCGTCGAGCACTAGCAGCACGTCGTCGGCATGGGTGGCGGCGTGCATCTCCGAGAGCTCGGTCATCAGCGCCTCATCGACGTGCAGGCGTCCGCTGGTGTCGACGATCAGGACGTCCTTGCCCTCCTTCTTCGCGCGCCCGAGCGCCCACTTCGCGATCTCGACGGGGCTGCGCTCGGTGCCCTGCTCGTAGACGGTCGCGCCAGCATTGGTCGCGACCGTGACGAGCTGCTCAACCGCAGCGGGCCGCTGGGTATCACAGGCCGCAACGGCGACCGCGCTGTGATGCTCGGACTGCAGGTAGCGGGCGAGCTTTGCGGTCGCGGTCGTCTTGCCCGACCCCTGGAGGCCGACCATCATGATCACCGTGGGCGGTGTCGATGCGAAAGTGATCGCCGCGGCGGGACCACCGAGCAGCTGGGTGAGCTCGTCGCCCACGATCGCGATCACCTGCTGGCCGGGATTGAGCTTGCCGACGATCTCAGCGCCAACCGCCCGCTCACGGACCGCGCCGACGAACTGCTTGACGACGCCCAGGTTGACGTCTGCCTCGAGCAACGCAAGGCGAATCTCGCGCAGTGCCTGCGTTACGTCCTGCTCGCTCAGCGTACCGCGGCTGCGCAGACCAGCGAGCGTCGCCTGGAGCTTCTCCGAAAGGGCCTCGAACACCGCTGTTAGCGCGCTCCGCGAGGAACGCGGCGCGCGTTCTTGCGGTTCCTCACTTCTCGATCTGCTTGTCGTTCGAGTTCTTGCTCAGCGCATCCCCGATGCCGGCGAATGCCTGCGTGAACTCGGACGGGATGACGAACACCTTGTTCGCTTCACCCTGGGCCAGCTGCGGCAGCATCTGGAGGTACTGGTAGCTCAGCAGCTTCTGGTCCGCGTCGCCCTTGTGGATCGCATCGAACACCGTCGCGATCGCCTTGGCCTCGCCCTCGGCGCGTAGGATCGCCGCCTGGCGGGCTCCCTCGGCCTTCAGGACCGCGGACTGCTTGTCGCCTTCGGCGGTCAGGATCGCTGCCTGCTTCGTGCCCTCGGCAGTCAGGATCGCGGCGCGGCGGTCGCGCTCTGCGCGCATCTGCTTCTCCATTGCCGCCTTGATGTCGGGCGGCGGATCGACCGACTTGATCTCGACGCGGTTGATCCGGATTCCCCACTTACCGGTCGCCTCGTCGAGTACGCCGCGCAGCTCCGTGTTGACGTTCTCGCGGCTCGTCAGCGACTCCTCGAGCGTGATCCCGCCGATCACGTTGCGCAGCGTCGTGACCGTCAGCTGTTCGATCGCCTGCAGCGGGCTTGCGATCTCATAGGTCGCGCTGCGCGGGTCGGTGATCGTGAAGTAGAGCACCGTCTCGATCGACACGACGACGTTGTCCTGCGTGATGACGGGCTGCGGCTTGAAGTTGACGACCTGCTCACGCAGGTCGATCAGCGGCCTGACGCGCTCGACGAAGGGGACGACGATGTTCAGGCCAGGCTCGAGCGTCCGCGCATAGCGGCCGAGGCGTTCGAGCACGCCGGCGCGAGCCTGCGGGATCACGCGGATCGAGCGTGAGGCGACGAACAGCGCGACGATTACGAGTACAACGACAACGATCACTGCGACCATCAAAAGCTCCTTTTACCTACGGGAGGACGAGCGCGGTCGCGCCCCTGATCTCGACCACCTCGACCTGCTCGCCCGGCTCGATCTCGCGATCTTCGTCAAACGACCTGGCCGTCCACACCTCGCCGCCAATCTTCACAGTGCCGAGCCCCTCGTGGTTGGCGATCCGCTCGATCACGAGCGCCGGCTGACCGACGAGTGCGGCAGTGCCGGTGCGCGTTGGCGGCGGCAGGCGGCGATGGCGCATCGCGATCGGACGCAGCAGGAGAATGACCGCCGCCGAGGCGGCGACAAAGCCGACCGCCGAGACGACACCACCGACGCCGAGCAAGCTCAGCACCGCAGCGAGGACGGCTCCAAGGGCGAACGGCGCCAGGTAGAAGCCGTTCGTGTGCATCTCGCCGACCGTGAAGCCGCCAGCCACCACAACCCACAAGACCCATAGGCCCATGCAACCAGTATGGCGCGCCCGGCTCCGCGCTGCTACATGATCAGCGCGCGCGCGTATTCCTGCGCGTCGAACGGGCGCAGATCCTCGAGCGCTTCGCCGACGCCGATCAGCTTTACGGGGATCGCGAGGTCGCGCACGATCGCAAGCGCGATCCCGCCTTTCGCGCTGCCGTCGAGCTTGGTCAGGGCGATGCCGTCGATCGCGACGGCGGCCGCGAACGCTTCCGCCTGGCGCAGTCCGTTCTGGCCCGTCGTCGCGTCGAGCGATAGCAGCGTCTCGTGTGGCGCACCGTCGAGCTGGGTGGCGATCACGCGGCGGACCTTCGCGAGCTCCGCCATCAAAGGCTCCTGATTGTGCAGGCGTCCGGCGGTATCGACGAGGACGACGTCATAGCCCTCGCTGCGGGCACGGGCAATCGCATCGAAGGCGACGGCACCTGGGTCCGATCCCGGCGCGCCCGTGACGATGTCACAGCCGGCCCGCTGCGCCCAGCCCTCGAGCTGCTCGGCGGCTGCGGCCCGGAACGTGTCGGCGGCGGCGAGCAGCACGCGCAGACCGAAGTCGTGGCGCAGGCGCCAGGCGAGCTTCCCGAGCGTCGTCGTCTTGCCGGTTCCGTTGACGCCAACCATCAGCAGCACGGACGGGTGCGCTCGCAGATCGATCGTCGCGCGCAGCGGCTCCACGTCGGGACCGGCTCCGGCGGCCTGCTCGGCGATCAGCTCGACGAGACGCTCACGCAGCGCGCTCTCGTCGACGCGCTCCTTGCGCACTGTCGCTTCGAGACCCGCGGTGATCTGTGCGGCGGCGCTCGCGCCGACGTCGGCGACGATCAGCGCCTCCTCGAGCGCCTCCCAGTCGTGCTCGGCGAGCGTTCGCGAGAAAGTTGCAGTGACCTCGCTGCCGATCGCCTGCCGCGTCGCCCGCAGGCTCTCGCGCAGGCGCGTAAAAGCGCCGCGGCGCTCGCCCGATGCGGCGTCCTGCGGCTCGTCTGGTGCCACCGCGGACGGCCGCCCCGCACGAGTGAGGACCAGGTCGTCCCAGTCCCGTGCCACTAGCTTGTTGATTCCATCGCCGGCGTGGTGGGCTTGCGCATCTATGCGGCGTCGGCGGCCTTGAGCCGCGTGACGCTGCCGCCGGCGGACTCGGCGTCTTCGAGCTCGGCTGCCGCATCGAGCTCGTGGAGCCCGGCCTCGCCGAGCTTGCGCGAGACGACCTTCGAGACGCCGTCGCCGCCCATCGACACTCCGTAGAGCCAGTCGGCGGCTTCCATCGTGCGCTTCTGGTGGGTCACGACGATGAACTGCGCGCGCGAGCTGTGACGGCGAAGCAGGGCGAGGAACCTGTCGATGTTGAGGTCGTCGAGCGCCGCCTCGACCTCGTCGAGAATGTAGAACGGGCACGGGCGCGCGAGGAACACGGCAAACAGGAACGCGATCGCGGTCATCGATTTCTCGCCGCCGGACAGTAGCGAGAGCCGCTTCATCGATTTACCTGCCGGCGTGACCTCGATCTCTACGCCGAGCGCGTCCTCGACATCCTCGCCCTCGGCACGCGCCTCCTCGACGTCGGCCTCGAGCTCGGCACCTTCCTCGGCCACGCCGTCGGCGAGCTCCTGGCCGCCCAGCACGGGGCGCGGCGCGCTGTCGTCGCGGACAAGGCGCAAGCGACCGCTGCCGCCCGGGAAGACGTCCTCCACCAGGTCCTCGAAGTTCTGCGCGGCGGCCTCGAACGTCGCCGTAAAGCTCTCACTGATCTGGCGGTCGGCATCGCGGATCACCGCTGTCAGCTCCCGGATCGCAGTCTCGAGGTCGGTTCGCTGTGCCTCCAGCTCGTTGACGTGCTCGAGCGCGAGGCCGTATTCCTCAGCGGCAAGCGGGTTGACCGGTCCAAGCTGCTCGCGCCGGCGCGCCAGTCGCTCGACGCGTTCGCTCAGGCTGGCGCGCTCCTCCTGTGCGAGCGGCTCCTCTAGCGGGGATGACTCGAGTCCCAGCCGGCCGGCGAGCCCCTGGAGCTCGACATCCGCCTCCTGCGCACGATCGCGAGCCTGCTGCGCCTGGACCTCGGCGCCGGTCAGTGCGTCGCCGCGCTCGCGCAGGCCGGCTTGCAGTCCCGCTTCCGCGGTCGTGCACTCACGCAGCTGACCGGCCAGCGCCGCGCCCGCCGAGCGATCTGCGGCGAGCTCCTCTTCGAGCTGGCTCAGCTGCCCCTCGAGCGCGCCGACGAGCTGCTCGAGCACCGCGATGAAGCGTGCAACGCGCGGTGCGAGCTGCTCATCGAGCTGCGTCTGGCGCTCCAGCGCAGCGCGGCGCTGCTCGCGCGCGGTGCGTTCGCGCTCGGCCCTCTCGAGCGCGCGTCGCTCGGCCGCGAGCTCGCCCTCGAGCTCCGCGCGCTGCACCGCGAGCTCACCTGCGGCGGGCGCGATCCGCCGCTGCTCGATCACCCAGCCCGCGAGTCGCTCACGTTCCTGCGCCTCGGCGTATTCGCGCTCGGCAGATCGCAGCTTGGCGTCTGCGGCCTCGCGCTCGTCGAGCGCCGCGCTCACGCCCGCTTGAGCAGTTGCGACGCCGGCGCGCGCCTCGTGCTCGGCCCCGGCCGCGCGCTCAGACTCGGCAATCAGCGCGTCACGCCGGTTGCGTTGCTCGAGCGCCCGCTCGGGGCCGCCACCCGAGACCTGGGTAAGCTCGCCGAGCGTCGCGTTCCAGACACGGCCCGCCCGCGTAACGGCAGTGCCGCCGAAGCCGTCGGGCAGATCCGCGATCGATTCAACAACCCATGTGTCTGCCAGCAGCCGCTCGAGCACAGCCAACGCGTCGTCGTCCCCGGTGACGAGCCCGACCAGACGCTCGGCGCCGGGCGCAGGTGGCTGCGTCCCAGCGCGGGACGCAGCCCGCGGGCCGGCTACGAGTGCACGCGCGCCATCGTCGCCGGCTCCATCAAGCAGGGTCTCGGCCGCCGCGCGATCGGCAGCGATCAGCGCTCCCAGGCGCCCGCCCCCAATTGCCGCGGCGAGCGCCAACTCGTAGCCGGGAGCAACCTGGATGCGACCTTCGAGCGCATCGGCACCGCCGCGAGCGGCGCCATGGCTGCGCAGGAACTGGTTGACGCCGGCGAGCTCCGCTCCGACGCGGGCTGCCTCGCGGCGGGCGCGCTCGACGGCCTGCTCGGCCGCGTGCAGCGCCTCGCGCGCGGCGCTGGCACGGGTCTCCGCGGCCTCACGTGTCCGTGCCGCCTGGTTGCGCACGCCGGCGAGCGCCTCGAGCTGCGCTCCGGCCGTGACGCGCGCTTCCTCGAGCTCGCGCAGCTCGGCCGCGAGCCGCTCTTCACGCTCGCGCTCGATCGTGGCGAGGTCCGCCTCGAGCTGTTCGATCCGCCCGGCACCGGTCTGATCGCCCTCCGCCGCCTCGCCGGCGAGCGCGGCCAGCTCTGCGACGCCGCGCTGCGCGCGACGCGCGAGGCTACCGGCGAGCTCACGGGCGCTCTCGAGGCGCAATTGGATCCTGTCGTGGGCGCTGCGTGCAGCGAAGGCGCGACCGCTGATCTCCTCGTGGCGAGTGCTGCGCTCGGCAAGTGCCAGCTCGGCGGCGGCTCGGCGCTCGGCGACCTGTTCAAGCTCCGCCTGCAAGGCATCGCGGGCGGAGCGCGCCTGCGCGGCGGCGGCCTCTGCGACGGTCAGCCGCTCGCGGCGCAAGCGCAGCTCGTCGCGCGCGAGCGTCCAGCGCGCCTCGAGCGACTGCCGTTCGAGGCGCTCGTGCAGCTCGGCTGCCTCGGCCTGACGCTTGAGCGGACGCAGTCGCAACCGCGCCTCGCGCTCGACGTCGAGCGCACGGTCGAGGTTCTCGGCGGTCCGATCGAGCTTGAGCTGCGCACGGCGCCGGCGCTTGCGGTGCTTGCCCAGGCCGGCGGCCTCTTCGATCAGCAGCCGGCGGTCGCGCGGCTTGGATGTGACGATCGCCTCGACGCGCCCCTGGGAAATCACCGAGTGCGCCTCCTTGCCAAGGCCCGTGTCCGAGAGCAGCTCGAGCACGTCGACAAGCCGGCAGCGCGCGCCGTTCACGCGGTAGACGCCCTCGCCGGCCCGGTTGAGGCTGCGCGAGATCGAGATCTCGCTCGCAGGCAGGTCGAGCAGCTCGTCGGAGTTGTCGAGCACGAGCTCGACCTCAGCTTCGCTGCGAGCCTGCACGCCGCGTCCGCCGGAGAAGATCACGTCTTGCATCGATTGGCCGCGCACGGCCACGGGTGACTGCTCGCCGAGCGCCCAGAGCACCGCGTCGGTGATGTTCGACTTGCCGGAGCCGTTCGGACCGACGATCACGCTCACCCCCTCGCCAAAGGTGAGGCGCGTGCGGTCCGGGAAGGACTTGAAGCCCTTGATTGTCAGCGACTTGAGGTGCATCAGTAGCTCACTGCGGCATGCTCACACCGAGACCGTCGAGGGCAAGTCGAGCCGCCTCCTGCTCCGCATGCTTCTTGCTGCGCCCGTCGCCGCGCCCGAGCGGCTCGCCCGCACCGGAGCGCGCTTCGACGACGAACTTTCGCGCGTGAGGCGGACCCTGTTCGTCGATCACCTCGTAGTGCACGACATCGTTGCGGCGCGCGAGCTCCTCCTGCAGCGCCGACTTGAAGTCGACGGGATGCTCGAGCGCCTCGTCGATCCGGGCCGCAAACGCCTCGACCACCGCCGACGCCGTCCGCTCGTAGCCGAAGCTCAGGTAGCAGGCTCCGATCACGGCCTCGATCACGGAGGCAAGGACACGCTCGGTCTCGACAATGGCGGCAGCCCCCGCCGAGGCGTTCGCGGGCGCCGTAGCAATCAGGATCTCGACGAGCCCGAGCTCCTCGGCGACGATCCGGCACGAGGGACCCGATACGGCCTGGGCGCGGATCTTCGTCAACCGCCCGGCGCCGAAGGCCTCTGCTTCCAGTCGCGGATAGAGATGTGTAGTGACGGCCAGCGCGAGCACGCTGTCGCCGAGAAACGCGAGCCGCGTATACGAGTCGCTGCGGCGCGTCGTCCACGACGCGTGCGTGAAGACCTGCCGGTAGAGATCCTCCGGTAGCTCGCCGAGCAGTTCTCGTAGCTGCTTCAGCGCTCGCCAGCGTGGGAGAGAACGAAGTCGACGGTCGCCTCGACCGTCTGGAGCCCCACTGCCTGCTCGTCCGTGATCGCGATGCCATAGGTGTCCTCGAGCTCCTGTATCACCGTGTAAAGGTCGAGCGAGTCGATTGCGAGATCCTCGCGGAAGCGGGTCGCCGGCTCGATTCGCGCAGGGTCCACCCCGAGCTCGTCGGCGAGATGCGACCGTATGAGATCGAGAACCTCGTCGCGGGTCATCGGTAACGGCTCACGATAGCGCCGGCATAGGACGCGCCTCGGTGGAACCGCGAAGTCGCATCCGGCGAGTGAGCTGCCCCACCGAAGCGCGTCCTCAGGATGCCGCCGGCACGCCGACGCGTCGCAGCGCCCCGGCGGCCTCGAGCGCCTGGTGCGTGCGCCCGACGACGTCCTCCTCGACGCCGAGCCGCGCACGCATGATCGCGCCGGCGATTCCATGCCGTGTGAAGCTCCCGTGCGCAACGACACCTAGCTGGCGCAGACCCAGCAGATAGGCGCCGCCCTGACCCTCCGGGTCGATCTCCTCGACGAACGGGCGCAGGCCGCCCGAGAGCAGCAGACCGCCGAGCTTGCCGCGGGCAGAGGACTTGGCGATATCGCGGATCGTCAGCAGCATCGTCTGTGAGACGGCCTCGATCAGCTTCAATGCGACGTTGCCGGTGAACCCGTCCGTGACGGCCACGTCGACAACGCCGTCCATCAGGCTGTTGCCCTCGACGTTGCCAACGAAGGTGAGCGCGTCGCTGCCGGCTGTGCGCGCGAGCAACGCTTCGTGGGCCTCGATCACGAGCTGGCTGCCGCGATCGGGCTCGATGCCGTTCGAGAGCAGGCCGACGCGCGGGCGCTCGATCCCGAGCACCGCACTCGCGTAGGCGGCGCCCATGAAGGCGAACTGGACGAGATACTCGGTGCGCACGTCGGCGTTCGCACCGACGTCGAGCAGCGTGACCGGCCTTCCGGGAACCGGGACCGTGATCGCCAGCGCGGGCCGGTAGATGCCCTGCGCGCGGTGGATGTGAAGCTGCGCCGCAACGAGCGCCGTTCCGGTCGAGCCGTTGCAGACGAGCGCTGCCGCGCGCCCCTCGGCGACCGCCCTGGCCGCGAGAACGATCGAAGCATCGCGCACTGTGCGCACCGCCCGCGCGGGGTTCTCGTCCTTGGCGATCGAGCGCGGAGCATCGACGACCTCCACCCCATCGCCGCTGCGCCCGAGCTGCTCGGCCGGACCGAACAGCAAGACCTCGATCCCCTGGCTCGCCGCGAGACGCGCAGCGGCCGCGACCTCGGCCGGTCCGAGATCGGCGCCGTTCGCGTCGACCGCGATGACCGTCACAGCAACCCGGCGGGCCTTCTAATGATCGTGGTCGTGGTCGTGGTCGTGCTGCTCGGGAGCAACGACCTCGCGGCCCGCATAAGTACCGCAAACCGGGCACACGCGATGCGGGCGCCGCGGGCTGTGACAGCGCGGGCACTCGTTGAGCGTCGGCGCAACCATCTTGTGCTGGGCTCGCCGCTTAGCGGTGCGGCTGTGTGATTGCTTGCGCTTCGGTGCTTGCATTGGTCGCTGAGCCTAGCAACTCCCTGGGCCTGCGCCCAGCTTGCAGCGCTTTGTCGCCTGCCGATCAGGCGTGATCACGACAACGTCTGTCGCGAGACCGAGGCGCGCAAGACCGGCGATCAGAAGCCACGAGAGGTCGAGTTGGTGGCGGCGTAGCCCGTGCGCGGCGGATGTCGGGAAGGCGTGGTGGTTGTTGTGCCAGGCCTCGCCGAAGGACAGCGGAGCAAGCCACGCGAGGTTGCGCGACTCGTCGCCTGTCTCGTAGTCCTGGCGGCCGAAGTAGTGGCAGAGCGAGTTGATCGAGAAGGTGACGTGATGGAGCACGAGGACGCGCACGGCACCGCCCCACAGCAGCCCGAGCAGCGCTCCGTCCAGTGTTCCGGTGAGCGCGTAACCGAGCCCGAAGGGGATCGCCAGGCCGGCCACCGCCCAGAACGCGAACGTTCGGTCGATGAAGCTGATGACTCGGTCATCGACGAGGTCCGGCGCGTAGCGGAGCTGGCTCGCGAACCCGTCGCGGAAAACCCATCCGAGGTGCGCATGCCAGAGTCCGCGCAGCGGCGCGAGCCAGCCCTGGCCGTGGTCCGCGTGCGGAGTGTGCGGGTCGCCGGTGGCATCGGAGAAGCGATGGTGCTTGCGGTGAGTGGCGACCCACTCGACGGGGGGCCCCTCGATTGCCGTGCAGCCGCAGATCGCGAGGATCGCTCGCACCGTGCGCGGGGCGCGGAAGCTGCGGTGCGTCAACAGCCGGTGGTAACCGACCGTGATGCCAAGACCCGACGGCACGTAACAGGCGAAGAAGATCACCGCGTCCTGCCAGTAGAGCGCGTGGGCCCAGGCGAGCCAGATGCCGACGCCAAGCGCTGCCACGGGAAGACCGGTGGCCAAGCCCGTGGCGGTCTTCTCGAGCGCGCTGAAACGTCCCGGCGGCTCCAGCTCGGCCGCCGGCTGGGCTGGAGCAGCGTTATCTGGGCGCCTGCTGGCGCGAAGCTCGATCTGAGTGCTGGCCACGTGCTACCGGTATCGGGCAGCGCGCTTCGGGACTCGGGCCCGTCTGCCTGCGCACTAACTTGCGCGCGTCTACTGATGATGGCACAGCGGGCGGCGTCGCGCTAGTCGAGGCGCAGCTCGGCCAGCTTGGCCCACCGCGGGTCGCCGGAGCGCTCGTGGTGGTGCTCGGGACCGGCGTCGCGGAGCGGAACCGCACACACCGGGCACAGGCCCAGACAGTCTGGGGCGCAGAGGATCTGATCGGGAACTGCGAGCGCGAACGCGTCGTGCGCCCAGCCGCGGAGATCGAGCAGCTCATGCTCGACATAAGGACTGTCGAGCTCTTCGCCGCCGCCCGGGAGATCAACCTCGCGTACATCGACGCCGATCGCCGGCGCTGCGTCGGCGAGACAGCGCATGCACGGACCGTTGACCGCCGCCTCGAAGCGCAGGCGCAGTGAAAAGCCGCCGCCGTTCGTGCGCGAGACGTCAAGCGTCACGGGGACGCGCTCAGGCAGGGCGCCGTAGGTCTGGCCGCCGAGCTCGAGCGGGTCGAGCAGAACCTCCAACTCGAGGCTGCGGCCGTCACCGGCTCGGAGTCGCAGCCCGCCGAGGTCGAATGTGTCAGCGCGAACCACGGGTCAATTGTGCACCCCGGCGCCGCCCGACCCCTCGCCCCGGTCGAGAACGCGCTTGATGACCTTGCCGGTTGCCGTACGAGGGAGCTCGTCAACGAAGAGCACGTCGCGCGGAACCTTGAAGCGGGCGAGATTGTCGCGGACGTACGCCCTCACGCCGTCGGCATCGAGCTGCGCCCCGCTCTCGAGCACGATGAAGGCGCGCAGGCGCTCACCGTACTCGCGATCCTCGACGCCGATCACCGCGACGTCTGCTACCGCCGGATGGTCGGCGAGCAGATCCTCGATCTCGCGGGGGAAGACGTTCTCGCCGCCGGAGATGATCATCTCGTCGTCGCGGCCCGACACGAACAGCCGGCCCTCGCTGTCGACGTAGCCCACGTCACCGGTAGCGAACAGGCCGTCGAGCACGGTCTTACCGTCGCCCGTCGTGTAGCCGTCCATGACCATCTCGTTGGTGACGAAGATGCGTCCAGTCGCACCGCGCTCGCGCACCTCGCGACCCTCCTCGTCGAAGAGACGCAGGCGCGTCCCGTGCGGCGGCGTCCCCGCCGTACCCGGCGCGGCGCGCAGCTGGCGCGGCGACGCGATCGACGCCCACGCCACCTCGGTCGAGCCATAGAGGTTGTAGAGGACATCGCCAAACGAATCCATCACACGCAGCGCGAGCTCGCCTGGTAGCGAGGAGCCGCTGGTAGCGATCACGCGCAGCGAGCTCGTGTCGTAGCGGTGGATCGTGTCGGGACCAAGCTCCAGGATCCGCTGCAGCATCAGCGGCACCACGATCAGCGCACTCGCGCGCCGCTGCTCGATCGACGCGAGCGCGGTCTCCGGGTCGAAGCGACGATGCAAGACGAGCGTCGAGGAGAGGGCGAGGCCGAGCGTGAAGTTGCCATAGCCCCACGAGTGAAAGAGCGGCGAGCCGATCACCGTCGTCTCGCAGGCACGCAGCGGGATCCGTGAGAAGAGAGCCGCCGCAGGATCAAGCGAGCGCGGCTGGTGCCGCGAGGCGCCCTTCGGCGAGCCGGTTGTCCCAGAGGTCAGGATTACCACGCGACCGCGATCGCGTGGCGGATCGAGACTTGCCGGCGATCCGGCCGCGACGAGCTCGTCGAGCGTCATGAAGCCGGTTGGATCGTCGTGCCAGGCGATCACGCTCTTGCGCCCTGCAGCCGCCGCCGAGCAAAGCTCGATGAACTCCTCGTCGTAGATCAGGACACGCGGCTGCTCGCGCTCGCAGACCTCGGCGATCTGGGGCCCGGCGAACGACGTGTTGAGCAGCAGAACTGTCGCGCCGAGCTTCGAGGCCGCCACCGTCGAGCGAATGAAGCCGGCGTGGTCGCGGCAGAGGATCGCGACGCCGTCTCCTTCGCCGACGCCGAGCTCTCGCAGGCTGTGGGCGAGCGCGTTCGTCTGCGTGTGCAACTCGCTGAACGTCACGCTCTCGCGGTCGTCGTAGACCGCGACGCGGTGCGGATCGCGCATCGCCGAGATGGCGTAGCCGGAGGCCGGCGTGGGACCCCAGCGGCCCAGCAGGATTAGGGTCCGGACGATCTTGTCCGGCCGGTCGGCGCGTAAGACGCGCGCGCGGACCAGCGTCCAGCCGGTGAACAGCGTGTTCAGGAAGCGCCGCAGCGGCCGCACGCAGGTATCCAAGCAGCTCGGCCCACGTGCGGGAGAAGAATCGCTGTCGGGCTAGGAGACGCCGACCTGCTCGTCGCGACCGGCGAGCCGCTCGCGACCGCGCTGGACTGCGGTGATGAACTTCGTCAAATTGGTCTCGAGCGTGTCGAGGATCTCGTCCGCGTAGTCCTCTGCGCCGAGACGGATCTCACGCTCCTGTGCCCGGGCGTCCTCGATGATGTCCTCCGCGGCGCGCTCAGCAGCCTTGACGATCTCCTCATCGGCGATCAGGCGCTCGGCCCGCTCACGGCCCTCCTTGACGATGCGCTCCGCCTCACGCTTGGCCTCGGCGAGCATCTCCTGACGCTCCTTGACGATCCAGCGTGCCTGCTTGATCTCCTCGGGGATCGTGGCACGCATCTGGTCGAGGATCTCGTAGATCTCCTCTTTGTCTACGCGCACCTGATCGGTCAGCGGAACCTGCTTGGCGCTGTGGACCAAGTCGTCGAGCTTGTCAATGAGTACCAGGACATCCATAGGTCTAAGGGTAGACGGTCGCTGCTCAGACGCAAAACACTGCGCGTCTTGTTGCCGGGATTCGCTAGCGGGCCAGCTCTTCCTGCAAGCGTCGCGCGACGAGCTCGTGAACGTAGGACGTGAGGTCGCCGCCAAAGGTCGCGAGCTCTTTCACGCCGCTCGATGACAAGAAGCTGTACTCGGGGCTCGCCATGATGTAGAGCGACTCGATCTGGGGCGCCTGCTTGCGGTTGAGCTGGTTCATCTCGAACTCGTACTCGAAGTCCGAGATCGCGCGCAGTCCCTTGACGATCGCCGTGGCACCCATTGTGCGAGCGAACTCGACGATCAGCGTGTCGAAAGGGAGGACGCGGATGCGGTCCAGCCGCACGGTTGCTGCCTCGATGAACTCCACGCGCTCCTCCAGCGAAAAGAGCGTCGGGTGCTTGCGCAGCGAGTGGTTGACGACCGCGACGATCACCTCGTCGAAGAGCTCCGCGGTGCGAGTGATCACGTCGACGTGCCCGTTCGTGATCGGGTCATAGGACCCGGGACAGAC
This sequence comes from Solirubrobacteraceae bacterium, assembly GCA_050010595.1. Taxonomy (GTDB): domain Bacteria; phylum Actinomycetota; class Thermoleophilia; order Solirubrobacterales; family Solirubrobacteraceae; genus Palsa-513. The sequence goes on along the minus strand of JBEKKS010000011.1, from coordinate 16,367 downwards.
GGCGATGCGTTTCTTGGCGCTCAAGTGTCGCTGGATCGATGGATGCGGATGATCGTGTCGCCGTAGCGTCGTTCGCGGGTGAGCGGCAGGCTCAAGGCCAGCGGCTCCCGGCGGTCGCTCTCGCTCACCACGCGAGCCGTGGGCCGCAGCAGGGGCGGCAAGGTCTCGTCGAGGAGCGCGCCAAGAGCACTGGCACCAGCGTATGGCGGGTCGATGAAGACCAGATCGTATTTGTCGGCGCCTACGGCCGCTGCGCGAAGGGCGCTTTCGACGTCCACGCGAAACAGTCGTGCCCGGTCGCCGAGCGCGAGCTTCGCGATATTGCGCTCGATCGTCGCAGCCGCTGCGGGGGCGCTCTCGACGAACGTCGCGTGAGCCGCGCCGCGCGACAGCGCTTCGATACCGAGCGCGCCCGATCCGGCAAAGAGGTCGAGAACCTCGCTCCCGGAGATGTTGCCGAGGATCGAGAACAGCGCCTCGCGAGCGCGCTCCGATGTCGGGCGCGTGCCGCGCCCGGCCGGCGCTTCGATGCGCCGCCCGCCGAGCTCACCAGCGACGACTCGCATCAGGCGACGATCGCTCGCGCGGTGATCTCCGGGTGGCGCGCCGCAACCGCCGCGCGCAGCAATCCGTGCTCGGGCTGCTCGAGCTCGGGGTCCTGCGACGCGAGCCGCTCGGCCCAGTGCCGCGCGCTCACGAGCAGCGCCTCGTCCTCGGGCAGCCGCGCGATGGCGAACTGGCCTACGCCCGACTGGCGCGTACCGATCAGCTCGCCTTCCTTGCGCAAGCGTAGATCGATCTCGGCGAGCTCGAAGCCGTCGTCGTGCTCGGCGAGCGCGCTGAGGCGGGCGGAGTCCTTGGGACCGCAGAGCAGGCAGAGCGCAGGGTCTCCCCCGCGTCCGACGCGCCCACGCAGCTGGTGGAGCTGGGAGATGCCGAAGCGCTCGGCGTTCTCGATCAGCATTACGGTCGCGCGCGGTACGTCGATCCCGACCTCGATGACGGTGGTCGCAACGAGGACGTCCGCCTCGCCCGCCGCGAACGCGGCCATCGCAGCCTGCTTCGCGCGGTGCGGGAGCTGTCCGTGAATCAGGACCACGCGAAACTCGCTCAGCTCGCCGCCGCGCAGCCGCTCGAACTCCGCCGTGGCTGCGCGCACATCACCGCCGTCGGGCTCCTCGGACTGTTCGACGAGCGGGCAGACGACGAATGCCTGGCGTCCGGCGCGCACCTCCTCGGCGATGCGCTCGTACGCCCGCGCTCGCGCGCGAGCGCCCGAGACGATGTGCGTGGCGATCGGCTGGCGCCGGACAGGCAGGTCACGCAGGCGCGTCTGATCGAGATCGCCGTAGTTGCACAGCGCGAGCGTCCGCGGGATCGGGGTCGCCGTCATGTGCAGCACATGCGGTGCCAGACCTGGCGGCGCCTTCGCGTCGAGGGCTGCGCGCTGGCGCACACCGAAGCGGTGCTGCTCGTCGATCACCGCAAGCGCAAGCGAACGGAACACCACCGGATCCTCGATCAGCGCATGCGTGCCGACGATCAGTGACAGCTCGCCGCTCTCCAGTCGCGCGAGGATCTGCGCGCGGCGCACGGCCGGCGTCGACCCGGTCAGCAAAGCCAGCGTTACGGGTTCGCCACCGAGCAGCCGCTGGATCGTCGCGAAGTGCTGCTCGGCAAGGGTTTCCGTTGGCGCCATCAGCGCGGCCTGGGCGCCACATTCGACGGCGCGGAGCATCGCGTGCAGAGCCACGACCGTCTTGCCGCTGCCGACCTCCCCCATCAGCAGTCGTTGCGCCGGCGTCGCGCCAGCAAGATCCGCCCCGACCTCGGCGATCGCAGCCTGCTGGTCGCCAGTCAGCGCGAACGGAAGACCCGAGGCGAGCCAGCGCGCGCTGAGCGTCGGTGGCGCGTCGAGCGCGACCGCGCGAGCTTCGCCGCTGCGCCGCGCGCGGCGCACGAGCAGCCCAAGCTGCAGCAGGAATAGCTCCTCGAAAGCCAGTCTGCGCCGGCCGGCCTCGACCTCGCCTGGCGAAGCACCGAAGTGAACTGCCTCGAGCGCGGCGCTGCGCAGCGCGAGATGCTCCGCGGCGCGCATTCGCGCCGGCAGCGGATCGTGAACGTCGGCGAGTGCCGGCCGTGCCTCGCGCACCAGCGCGAGAATCTGAGTGCTCGAGATGCCTTCCGTCACGGCGTAATGCGAGACGTCCTCACCGCCGGCGGTCGCCTCGTCGGTCTGCGCGTGAGCCGCGACACGGAAGCGGTTGCGCCCCTCGTACTTGCCGTGCAGGACGAGCTGCGTGCCCGGGCGGTAGCGTCGCGCCAGCCATGGCTGGTTGAAGAACGTCGCGATCATCGGCCCCGTCTGATCGGCCACGGTCGCCTCAACGATCGCTCGCATCCCGCGGCGGTGCACGGGCCGCTGCGTTATCGAGCGGACCTCGACGACCACGGTCGCGGTCTCCCCCTGGCTGAGCGCAGCGACCGTCCGCCCTTCGCGACGCGCACGCGGAACGTAATCGAGCAGGTCGGCGACGGTCAGGAGGCCGAGCGCCTCAGCGGCTTCCGCCATCTTTCCCTTCAGCGGCAGGGGCCTGGTGAGCGCGGACGGCCGCGGCCAGTGGACGGCGCCGAGGAGCCGCTCGCGGTCGGGCGTCTCGCCGCCCGCGAACCGCAGGCCCGTCAGCTGGGCTGTCGAGGTCCCCATCGCCTCATGATGAACGGCGCGACGGCGCGTTCCACGAAACTCGCTGGAGCCCGCACGAGCCCCGGCGGCTCACTCGGCGCTGAGCAGCCACCAGTGGCCGGGCTGACCACCGCCTCGATGCTCGAGCTCGAGGCCGCCCGGTACGAGCGTTGCCACGCGGTCGCTGGCGAGTGGGGCCTCGGGTCCGGCGATGCACGTGATCAGCTCGGTGCCATCGCCGAGCGTCGCCAGGACCTGCGCCAGGGTCTCCTCCGGCTGACCCCAGGCGACGATCGCCTCGTCGACGAACCCGACTGCGTCGCCGGCGTGGAAGCGGCCCTCGGCGTCGTCACGGGTCGCAGGCGCAACCGAGCCGCTGCGCACACGCGCGAGCCCTGCCGCGATCGCCGCAGCGTTCTCGCTCGCGGAGCGCTCGGGCGAATATGCGACAAGCGCCGCCAGCGCAGTCTGCTGGTTGCGCGACGGCACGACGACGACCTGCTTCTCCGACAGCGCCGCAGCATTCTCAGCGGCGAGGACGACGCTGGCCTCGTTGGTCAGAACGACGACCTCCTCTGTCGGGACCGCATGAATCCCAGCGAGCAGCTCGTACGTGGACGGGTTGAGCGTCGGGCCGCCGTCGAGGACGTGCGCGCCAAGGCTCTCGAAGAGCTCACCGATGCCGCGGCTCCCGACCACCGCGAGGACGCCGCAGCGAGTGCCCGCCGCGGCAGCGCTGCGGGCGAGCCGGACTCGCATCTGATCGTGCATGTCCGCGACGTCGAGATGGGAGACCACGCCGGCAGTGGCGAACACCGCCGTCGCGCTTGCGGGCTCGTCGGTGTGCACGTGCACTTTGAGCGTCGTCGCGTCGCCAACGACGAGCACCGAGTCGCCGAGCTGCTCGAGCGCGTGGGCGAACCGGCCCGGCTCGAGACCCTCCCCGGTGACCGCGAAGTTGGTGCAGTAGCGATAGGTCGAGGATGCGTGCTGTGGGTGGCTGATGCGCGCAGCAGCGTGGTGCGATAGCGGTGGGGCCTCGTCGCCGCGCAGCGCCGCGACGATCCCGGCGAAGATGATCGTCAGCGCGTATCCCCCGGCATCGACGACGCCGGCATCGCGTAGGACCGCGAGCATGTCCGGCGTGCGCATCACCGATGCCTCCCCGGCCACCACCGCGCGCTCGAGCACGCTGGCGATCATGTCGTCCTGCTCTTCGCTCGGTGCATCGGCGGAGAGTCGCGGGTCCGGCATGTGCGCGAGCTCGACGGCGACCCGGCTTGCCATCTCGCGCACGACGGTGAGGATCGTGCCCTCGGCCGGATCGCGGACCGAGGCGTAGGCGCGGTCTGCGGCACGCGCGAGCGCCGCGCCGATCAGCGTTGCGTCGACCAGCTCACCGGGCCGGCTGACAAGCTCCTCCGCGGCCCCGCGGATCAGTTGCGAGAGGATCACACCGCTGTTACCGCGGGCGCCGAGCAGCGCGGCGCGCGCGACGGCGTCGACGATCTCGTCGCGGCCGATCTCGTCGATCGTGCGATCGCCGTCGGCGCCGAGCCGGTCGAGCTCCTCGACGACGGCGCGCAGCGTGAGCACCATGTTGTCGCCGGTGTCGCCGTCGGCGACGGGAAAGACGTTGAGGTCGTTGACCTCCTGCCGGCGTGATTCGAGCTGCGCCAGGGCGCCGGCGACGATCGTACGGAAGCGGACGATGTTGGGGTCAGTCACGACCCTTGCACCGAGGTCCTAGAGCGCCTTGGTTACCTTGCCGGCCTTGAGGCAGCGTGTGCAGACGTAAACACGACGCGGCGTGGCGTCCTCGACGATGCGGACCTTCTGCAGGTTCGGGTCAAAGCGCCGACGCGTCGCAACCATCGAGTGGCTGCGGCTGTTGCCGAACGCCGGACCCTTGCCGCAGGAGTGACAGACCTTTGCCATGGCTCGGGAAGTGTAATGGGTCAGCCGCGGCACGCTCGGCTCATGCGAAAGGCGGCGCCGGCCGACTTGCCTAGAATGTGGCGGCTGTACAGCGTCGTCGGGGGTGCCGTCCGGTTGGCCCTGCATGCGGCGAACGACAAGGGGATGCCCGCATCGGCGGGCCATGAACTTCGGATTGGACCGGTGATCTCTTGATAGGCCTCGCGCACTGGTGCAGCAACCACCGCCGGATCGTGATCGTTGGCTGGATCATCATCGCGATCGCCGCGAGTGCCGCCGCGCAGGCGATCGGGCGCAGCTACTCGACCAACTACGGGCTCCCCGGCACGCAGTCGCAGACCGTCCTCGACCTGCTCGAGCACGACTTCGGCACGCAGAGCGGCGACAAGGACACGCTCGTCTTCCACGTGACTCACGGGACGATCGATAGCCCTTCCGTGCGCGCCGCGATGCTGCCGCTGCTCGCGAAGGTGAAGAGCCTCCCGCACGTCGTCGGCGTGCTGAGTCCGTACTCGCCGGGCGGCGCGGTCGAGGTCTCGCGCGATCGCAAGACTGCTTTCGAGACGATCTTCTACGACAAGCCGGCGAACCTGCTCAACGTCAATACCGGCAAGCCGCTGATCGCGCTCACGACGACGCACGTCCCCGGCGTTTCGCTCGCCGCGGGCGGCGCGGTCGTCGAAGACGCGGAGGGCTTCAACGTCGGACCCGCGACCGAGGTGGGCGTGCTCGCGGCGCTCGTGATCCTGCTGATCACCTTCGGCTCGCTCGTCGCCGCAGGTATGCCGCTCGTCACCGCAGGCCTCGGCCTGATCACCGGTACCGGGCTGATCGGGCTCGCGACGCACGTGACAGCGATCTCGAACGTCGGCCCGGAGCTCGCCCTGATGATCGGCCTTGGCGTTGGAATCGACTACGCGCTCTTCCTCGTCACGCGCTTCCGCGAGAACTACCGTCGAACGCACGACGTGCAGGAGTCGCTCGACGAGGCGATGGACACCTCGGGTCGCGCGATCCTGCTCGCCGGTTGCACGGTCGTGATCGCGCTGCTCGGCATGTTTGCGACCGGCGTGACGTTCATGTACGGGCTCTCGATCGCTTCCGTGCTCGGCGTGCTGCTGGTGCTGCTCGCCTCACTGACGCTGCTGCCGGCGCTGATCTCGCGCTTCGGCACGCGGGTCGCCGGGAAGAAGGCCCGGGCGGCCGCCGACCTGAGCCCCGAGGAGCGGGCGCTCGCCGCCTCGCACTCGCGCTGGCGCAGCTGGAGCCAGTTCATCCAACGCCATCCGATCCGAATGGCGCTCGTCTCCCTGGCGGTGATGATCGCCGCGCTCTCGCCTGTCTTCGCGCTGCGCCTCGACACGAGCGACGCCGGCAACGACGCTTCGAACCTCACCTCGCGCCATGCCTTCGACATGCTCGCGCACGGCTTCGGCGCCGGCTTCAATGGACCGCTGCTGATCGTCGCAGAGCTCCCCTCCGCCGGCGACGCGGCCGCGCTCACGACGATCCGCGCCGCGGTCCAGGCGACGCCCGACATCGTGCATGGGGGCTTGAGCCCGGCCTCGTACTCGCCAAGCAAGCGCATCGCCGTCTTCGAGGCCTACCCCGAGTCGGCGCCGCAGGCGCCCGCCACCACGAACCTCGTCAACACACTGCGCAACACCGTGCTGCCACGGTTCACGCAGACGGCGCATGCGACCGTCCTCGTCGGCGGCTTCACGGCGGGCTCGATCGACTTCTCGAACGTGCTCTCGGCCAAGCTGCCGTTGTTCATCGCGATCGTCGTCGTGCTGTCCGCCCTACTCCTGCTGGTCATGTTCCGCTCGCCGGTGATCGCGCTGCAGGCTGCAGCAATGAACATTCTCAGCATCGGCGGATCGCTCGGCGCGACAGTGGCGATCTTCCAGTGGGGCTGGCTGTCGAGCATCTTCGGCGTCCAGAAGGGCCCGATCGAACCATGGATTCCCGTGATCATCTTCGCGGTCGTCTTCGGACTGTCGATGGACTACGAGGTCTTCCTGGTCTCGCGCGTGCGCGAAGAATGGATCCGCCGGCAGGACGCAACCGAGGCGGTGACGAACGGGCTCGCCTTCACTGGTCGCGTGATCACGGCGGCCGCCGCGATCATGATCTGCGTCTTCCTGTCATTCATGCTCGGTGACGAACGCTCGATCAAGGAGTTCGGCTTCGGTCTAGCCGCGGCCGTCTTCCTCGATGCGGTCGTCGTGCGCTGCGTGCTGCTGCCCGCGGTGCTCGAGTTGCTCGGGCCGGTCACCTGGCGGCTGCCGAGCTGGCTCGACGCGCGCCTACCGCACATCAACATCGAGGGCAACGCGGCGCGCGGTGCGGCGGCCGCCCGAGCACCGGCGCACCGTCCGCTCGAGCCGGAGACCGAGCCGGCTTAGCTCTCCAGCGTCTCGCGCAGCCGCGCGAGCGTCAGCACGGCGTGAGCGGCCTGCGCGCCGTGATCTCGCTTGCGCCCACCGGAGCGCTCGAGTGCCTGGTCCATCGACTCGACGGTCAGAACGCCGAACGCGCAGGGAACGCCCGTGCGCAGCTGGACGTCCTGGAGGCCGCGCGCTGCCTCCGCGCAGACGTGGTCGTAATGGTCGGTCTCGCCACGGATCACAGCGCCCAGGCAGGCGATCCCGCGGTAGCGCCCACTCTGGGCGACATATAGGGCAGCGAGCGGCAGCTCAAAAGCGCCGGGAACCTCGAAGACGTCGACGTCGTGTGCCCCGTCGGAGTCGAACGTACGGCGCGCGCTCGCGACCAGCCTGTCGGCGATGTCGGCATAGAAGCGCGCGACGACTATCGCGTAGCGCTCGTCCATCAGCTTTGCCTGCGTTTCTCGGCGCGCTGGCTGTGCAGCAGCTCGGCGTCTAGATCGAGGCCCTGGTGGTGGAGGGTGTGTCCGAGCTTGTCGCGCTTGGCGCGCAGGTACGCCTGGTTGACGGCGTTCGGCGCCTGCTCGATCGGGATCTGCGCGCTGACCGACAGCCCGTAGCCCTCCAGGCCGCGGATCTTCTTCGGGTTGTTTGTCAGGATCCGGATCGAGGACAGTCCGAGGTCGACGAGGATCTGTGCGCCGATGCCGTAGTCGCGCAGGTCCGCCGGCAGGCCGAGGCGCTCGTTCGCCTCCACCGTATCGAGGCCCTCCTCCTGCAGCTTGTAGGCCCGCAGCTTGTTGAGCAAGCCGATGCCGCGTCCTTCCTGGGAGAGGTAGAGCAGTACCCCCTCGCCTTCGGCCTCGATCATCGCGAGCGCCGCCTCGAGTTGCTCACCGCAGTCGCAGCGCAGCGAGTGGAAGACATCGCCGGTCACGCATTCGGAATGGACGCGCACGAGCACGTCCTGCTTGCCCGCGACCTCACCCTTGACGAGCGCGAGATGGTGCTTATCGTCGACCAGCGAGCGGTAACCAACAACCTCGAACTCGCCGGCCGCCATCGGCAGGCGCGTCGAGACGACGCGTTCGATGAGTCGCTCCCCGCGCCGGCGGAAGGCGATCAGATCCTTGATCGTGATCATCTTCAGATCGTGGCGGGCGCAGTACTCGATGAGGTCGGGCACGCGTGCCATCTCGCCGTCGTCCCTCATCACCTCGCAGATCACTCCCGAGGGATTGAGGCCCGCGAGGCGTGCGAGATCGATGCTCGCCTCCGTGTGCCCGGTGCGCTCGAGCACGCCGCCGGGCTTCGCCTTCAACGGGTTGACGTGACCCGGTTGGACGAGATCCTCGGGTCCGCTCGACGGGTCGATCGCGACGAGCATCGTCTGCGCGCGGTCGTGCGCTGACACGCCGGTCGTGACCCCCTCGCGCGCCTCGATCGTGACGGTGAACGGCGTGCCCATCGGCGACTCGTTCTTGCCGGTCATCAGATCCAGCCCGAGCTCCTCGCAACGCTCACCGGTGAGGGCGAGGCAGATGTAGCCGCGCGCCTCCTTTGCCATGAAGTTGATCGCCTCCGCCGTCACGAACTCGGCGGCCAGCACGAGGTCGCCTTCGTTCTCGCGGTCCTCGTCATCGCAGACGATGACCATCCGCCCGGCGCGGATGTCCTCGATTGCATCCTCGATCGTCGAGAACGGTGAGTCGATAACGGTCGCCGGCGGCGACGCGGCTGCTTTGGCGCTCATCGAACCACCAGCTTCTCGAGGTGCTTGGCGAGGATGTCGACCTCGACGTTTACGCGACTGCCCTGCGCAAGCAGTCCGAGCGTCGTGGCACGGCGGGTCTGCGGGATCAATGCGACTGTCACAAGTGGCCCTTCCACTGCGGCTACGGTGAGGCTCACCCCATCGAGGGCGATCGAGCCCTTCTCCACAACGTAGCGAACGAGGCTCGGGTCCATTTCAACAACGAGCTCGCCAGCGTCACTCAGCTCACGAACGACCGCAACATCGTCGACGTGCCCAAGCACGAAATGCCCGCCGATCCGGTCCGCCGCCCGCAACGGAAGCTCCAAATTCACGTGATCGCCAACCCCAAGCGCGCCAAGCGTCGTGCGCCGCAACGTCTCCGCCACAACATCCGCCGCAAAGCGACCCCCATCGACCTCAATCGCGGTCAAACACGCCCCTGACACCGCAACCGAGTCCCCCACGCGGACCTCCCGCACAAGAGCGTCACCCGCAAAGAGCAGCCGTGAGGCCCCCTCCACGGACTCGACCCCCACCACGGTCCCGACCTCTGCAACCAGCCCTGTGAACATGACGCCGGCTCGGCCCAGCTACCACTCCCGCAGCCGTGCACTGATCAGCAGGTCCTCGCCGACGCGGTCGCAGTCAAGCGTGAGTGCGTGGTGCGCGTCGGCAATGCGCGCGACTCCGACTCCTTCGAGCGGGTCGCGAGCGCTGGCCCCACCGAGCAATGTCGGCGCGAGGAACAGGCGGACTTCGTCGATCTCGCCGGCATCGAGGAACGCGCCGGCCAGGCGCGGGCCGCCTTCGAGCAGGATCGCGGCGATCCCGACGGCGCCAAGCTGTTCGAGGGCGGAGCGCACACGCGCCGGCTCGTTCTCGCCGCTCGCAACGATCACGTCGGCGCCGGCGGCGGTCAGCGACTCGATGTCGCTGCGCGGCGCAGCGCGCGAGACGATCACGATCAGCGGCACCTCGACGGCCGCGTGAACAAGCTGGGAACTGACGGGCAGACGTGCGAGCGAGTCGAAGACGACGCGGCGCGGCTGGCGGTGAACGCCATCGACACGGGCGGTCAGCCGCGGGTCGTCGGCGAGCGCGGTGCCGATGCCGATCGCGACGGCGTCCACCGAGGCGCGCCAGCGGTGGGCGAGCTCGCGGCTTTGCTCGCCCGAGATCCATTGCGAGTCACCGTCGCGCGTCGCGACCTTTCCGTCGAGGGTCATCGCGGACTTGAAGAGCACCCACGGTCGGCCGGTTCGCGCGTGCTTGCGAAACGCCTGATTGAGCAGCCGAGCGCTGCGCGCGGTCTCCTCGTCGGCGGTGACCACCTCGACTCCCTCGTCACGCAGGACCCCGAGTCCGCGTCCGTTTGCCTTCTCGCTCGGATCGTCGCTTGCGACCACCACGCGGCGGATGCCGGCTGCGACGATCGCGTCTGTGCAGGGCGGTGTGTGGCCGTGATGGCAGCACGGCTCTAGTGAGACGTAGAGCGTTGCACGCGAGAGGTCGGCCTCGCCGCAGGCTCGGATCGCGTTGACCTCGGCGTGCGGTCCGCCGAACCGCTCGTGCCAGCCTTCGCCGAGCACCTCCTCCTCTGTCGCGATGACAGCGCCTACGACCGGGTTCGGGTTGGTCCAGCCGACCCCGTTCCTGGCTAGCTCGACCGCACGGGCAAGATGGGCGCGGTCGGCCGCCGTGCAGGAGAGCGTGTCCACAGTGGCAGCATAAGGCCCGAGCATCGGGCCTTCATGGCGGGTTTCTACCGGGCTGCGCAGCGGCCGCCTCGAAGGCGGTAGACGCGCATCAGCGGCCCCGGCCGCTGATAGGCGAGCGGGTAGTAGTCGAACGACCAGTCGAAGTTGAAGCCGACGCCGCGCGAGCCGCGAGCGTAGGGCGAGGACTCGAACTCGAGGCGCGCGCTATCGGCAAGCTCCCGGTAGTAGGCGATAGCTGCCGGCACGGCCGCAGGATCGACGGAGGCGCGGCCCGACTGCTGCGAGCCGGTCACGACCCAGCAGAAGCCCTCGCGCTCGTAGAACGCGATCAGTGCGGGCGAGAGCAGCTTCTCGTAGTCCTCGATCGTGACGCTCGGCCCGGTAGCGAGCGCGTACCGGCCGTCGCTTTCGTTCTCACGCAGGATCGGGAAGCCGTTCCAGCGGTAGCCGTTCTCGGTCGCCAGCGGGTGACCGACGTCGAGCCCCCACTCCTCGGGGACTACGGGCTCGATCACGACCTTCGTCCCGATTGGAACGTGAGCCACGAGCCAGGCGCGCGTGATCGCGCGCGTGTCGGCGCGGGAGCCCACGATCCCGGAGTGGATCGAGTAGGCGAGGCCCTGCGCACACAGCGCGGCGCCCACGAGCAGCGCCGCGCCACCGCGCCAGCGGCGCGGGGCGAGGTCCGCGAGCTGCAGGGCTGCGTACGCAGCGAGCACGCAGATCAGCGGCACGATCGGCATCAGCCAGCGTCCGAAGTAGCGCCCCTGGATGCCCATGAAGAACAGGTAGGCCACGAGCATCGGTGCGAACACCAGGAGCAGGCGCCGAGCGCGCAGCCACAGGCACGCGAGGCCCGCTAGCGCGGCGATCGCCGGAACCCAGCCGACTCCCCAGGTCGCCGTCCACAGGTAGTAGAGGACGCCGCTGCCGTGCGTCAGGCCGAGCTTCCCGGAAGCCGCGGCGCTCTCCGTACCCTGGTGGGCGATCCCGCCCTTGAACGAGCTGAACGCGAGCAGCGAGTAGGGGTCGCAGACGACGAACGCGACTGCGGCGCAAACGGCTGTGATTGCCGCTGCGCGCGCGAGCGCCAGGCGATCCGCGCGTTCGCGCAGCACGATCGCCGCAGCGAGCGGCAGGATCACGATCCCGCCCGTGTACTTCGTCGCCGCCGCCACCCCGAGCGCGAGCCCGGCGATCACGTAGTAGCGCCGGCCTGCACCCGCCAGGATCGCCGCCGCGGCCCACAGCGCGACCTCGATGCCGACCAGCGTCGGCACGTCGTTGAGCGCCAGCTTCGAATAGAAGACGGGCAGGAACGCGACAGCCATCAGCGCCGCCGCGAGCAGAGCCACGCGGCGATCGAAGAGGCGCGCCGCGAACACGTAGAGCAGCCACACCGCGAGCACGCCGAGCAGCGCGGTCACGACGCGCGCGAGCAGCCAGACCTCCGTCGGGTTTACTGCGAGCGCGTGCGACACGGCGCCTCGCCCGCCGAACCAGATCTCGAAGGCGATCGCGAGCAGGTACGTGTAGGCGGGCGGGTTGTCGAAGTAGTTCGGATTGCCGCTGTGTGCGAGCAGCGAGATCGCGTGCGGGACGAAGTGCTGGTCCTCGTCGGTGTCGTAGACGTAGGGAAGCCCCGACTTGATCCCCCACAGGCGCAGCAGCAGCGCGACCACGAGGACGGCGCCGATCGCCAGCGGCCAGGCGTGACGCTTTAGGAGGGGCACCGCGCGTAGGCCGCGTAGTAGTCGGTCCAGGCGACCCGTTTGAAGCCGTGGAGCGGCACGTTGTCGAGCGGATTGTCGGTTGGCTCGACTAGCGCGTAGCGGGTCAGAGCGAGATTGAGCGCGTAGATCGCGACGCCGTACTGGATCCGCGCCGCCAGCTTCGGTCGCGTGTCGGCCTGACTGCGCGCGATCACGCCGCTCGCGGGGGCGTCGAGAATCCAGCGTGTATCGGGGATCAACTTGTGATTCGGCACGGAGACGGGGCCGCAGTGCAGGACCGCCTTCACCGCCGGCTTGCTGAGAATCGCGACCAGTGAGGTGTGGCCGCTGTCGCGGAAGCCAAGCTCGCTCTGGACGTAGCTGATGCTCAGCACCTTCGCGTAGCTGGCCACCCCGTAGAGCGCGAGCAGCGCCGCACCGATCGCCCAGGCCCGCCGCACGAGGCTCGGCTCGAGCATCGTCCAACCGGACAGCGCGAACGCGCAGAAGGCGAGCAGCATGACCGCGGGCAGCAGCAGGTAGCGGTCGATCACCGATAAGCCGGCGGCGGCGATCAACGCGAACGTCACGATGCCGGTCGCGAGGATCACGAGCGCCATCCACATGCGCTTTGGCACGAACCAGGCGGCGAGCAGGATGCCGGCGACGCCGCCGGCGAGGAGCGGCCCCTTGATCAGGCCCACGAGGTACTTGCCGGTCGCCGCGGGAACGCCGCTCACTGGCACGGTGCGGTTCAGCGCGACCGCAAGGTTGTTGGTGGCCTGCAGCGACCACAGCGGGTTGCCCGTCACCAGCAGGTCGAGTCCCGCCCAGGCGATCGGTCCGACCGCACAGATCGCAGCCCAGCGCACCCGTGTAGGCCAGTCCGCGCGCGGCGCGCACCAGAGCCAGTAGAGACCCGCGAGCAGCCAGGCGTCCGGGCGGATCAGCTCGGCGACCAGCAGCAGCGCGAAGACGGGCGTGCCACGGCGCGGCCGCTCGATCTCGAGCGCGGCAGCCCAGACGACCGCCGCGAGGAAGGTGATGTCCACGTAGCCGCGGATCGCGAGGAAGACCAGGTTGAAGCGAGTGCACAGCAGGAAGACCGCGACCGCGCCGACCGCCGGGGCGAACGCGACCCGTGCGAGGCGGTAGAGACCGGCGGCAAGGACGAGAAACGAGGCGATCGCGCAGAGCACGTCGAGGCGCAGCGCCGCACCGCCGAAGATCGCGAGCACCGTCCCGAAGACGACCGCGAGCGGATGCTCCGTCGGCGCGTCGTAGGCCGCAAACGACGGCGTGTGCAGATGCAGGATCTCGCGACCCCACAGCAGGTAGTACTCGGAGTCATAGATCGGGTAGGTCGGGAAGAGGAAGAACCCGACCAACGCGCCCACGCACATGACCGCGAAGGCGATCTTCGCCCAGGTCGCGGCGGGCAGAGCGCGCAGCCTCGAGAGCAAGGGGGTACCGACCCCGCTGGCTGTAGCGCTCTTCATCGCGACGAGGCGCGAGTTTACGGGACTGTCAGTGCTTCTTGTGCTTGCCGTGCGCGTGCTTGACGAACGTGACCGTGTCGCGGGCCAAGCTGACGGAGCCCTGCACGACCGTGAGCGTCGGACGCAGCGTCTTGTACTTCGCGAGCAAGCTCGCGCCGACTCCGTTCAGCGCGATCACAACACGCTGGGTCTGACCCGCCGCGACCTGCGCGCTAGCGCTGCCCACGAGGATCGTCCTGTGCGTGGTCTTGACCTTGGCCACCGAGAGGACCTTGCCGCCCTGCAACGTCTCGCGCTCGCTCAATGTCAGCGTGACGTCGCAGGCGCTGCCACCCGTGCAGGTGATCGGGACAGTCGCCGTCGTGCCGCTGACGGCTACGCTGCCCGCGCTCGCGACGCCCGCGGACGGGGTCGGCGTGGGTGTCGGGGCCGGGGTCTGCGGATTGGCCGCGAACGTCGCGGTGACGTTCCGGTCGGAGCTCAGCGTGACGGTGCACGGGCCGGTGCCCGAGCAACCACCGCCGGCCCAGCCAGTGAAAGACGAGCCGGACGCGGGCGTGGCGGTGAGCGTGACGCTCGAGCCGACGCCGTAGTACGCCGTGCAGGTCCCGGGGCAGCTGATTGAGATGCCGGTAACCGAGCCGCTCCCGGAGGTCTGCACGGCAAGGGCGTGCGCGCTGACCAGCTCGTTGCCGACGTGGTCAACTGCCACGCACTCGATGACGGTGAGGCACGTGACGGCGTCAACGGCGATCGCGCCATCGATCGCGGTGGATGTCGGCGCGGCCGGATTCGTCGGGTCGAACGTCGACTCGCCGCCGGACTCGTCGATCGCCGTGCACTGCGTCGTCGAAGCGCACGCGACCCCTGCCATGTAGTTGTTGTAGCCGGAGTTGTTGTCGATCTGCCCGAGCGCGCTGAGTATCTGCCCGGTCGTCGGGTTGAAAGTCACCTGCGCCCCGTCGTCATACGTCACCGCGGTGCACTGACCCACCGATGGGCAGGCAAGCCCGACGATTGCGCCATCTCCGGTGCCGATCTCGGTCGGGCCGCTCGTTACCGTCCCGGTCTGCGGGTTGAACGTCACGTACCGGCCGCCCGCGCCGTTGTTGTCCCCAGCCGTGCACTGCGTCGCCAGAGGACATGCGAGCGACTCGAGGTCGAAGCTTCCGTCCACATCGACCACGCTGCCAATCCGCACGCCGGTCTGCGGATTGAAGCTCACTTCGTGCCCGGTCGTGTCGAGCGCCGTGCACTGCGTCGTGGAGGCGCATGCGACAGCAGTCAGCTGCCCCGCGCCGGTGGCGGTCGGCCCGGAGACCGTCGTGGCGCTCAGCGGATCGAACGTCGTCTCCTCCCCACCATTGTCGACGGCCGTGCACTGGCTCACCGACGCGCACGCAACGCCCGTGGCGGATGCGCCGCTGTTGAGGCTCAGCATGGTCGGGTTACTCGGCACAGTCGGGTTGAACGTCAGCTCCTGACCGTTCGCGTCAACCGCGCTGCATTGGTTCGCGGCAGGACAAGCGACCGAGGTAAGGCGATTGCCGTAGTCGACCGTGGCCCTCGTCGGACTCGGTGAATCCGGCGTGAAGGTCACCTCCCGCCCGGCGGCGTCAACCGCCGAACATGTGGTCCCGCTCGTCGGACACGCAACCCCGTTAAGCGAGCTACCTGAGTCGACCGCCGTGTGCGTCTGGGTGGTGGAGATGCTGCCAGAGTTATCCGGGTTGAAGCCAACCTCCTGGCCCGTCCCGTCAACCGCCGTGCAAAGGCTCGTCGAGACGCACGCGACGGCGTTCGGGCTCTGGTTGTCGATTGCGGCGGCCGCAGCGACGACCGTGACCGCACTCGAGTTGTCGGGGTTGTAGCTGAGCGCCGCGTCGTTGTTGCCGTCAACCGCGGTGCAGAGGGTCGCCGACGGACAGGCGAGGCCGCTCAAGAACGGCGAGCTCTGCGAGTCGACGAGCGTCGGACCGGCGAGCACGGTGATGCTTCCGCCGCTGTCTGGATCGATCGTCACCGCATGGCCTGAGACGTCGATCGCCGTGCATTCGCTCGCCGAAAGGCACGCGACCGCTTGCATCTGACTGCTGCCGTCAACTGACGTCGGTCCCGCAAGGACGTGGCCGTTGGACGGGTTGAACGTGACGGCCTTCCCAGCCTGACCGACCGCAGTGCACTGGCTGGCAGTGCAAGCTACGGCGTTCAGAAGGAACGCCACATTGATCGGCGTCGCGCCGCCCGGCGAGCTGGGATTGAACGTCACCTCGTTGCCGGCGTAGTCGACGGCGGTGCATTGGCTGGTAGACGAGCAAGCGATGCCGGTCAACTCGTTGCCGGGATCAAGAGTCGCGGTCGTCGCGCCAGCGGGGCTGCTCGGGTTGAAGGTGATCTCCCGGCCCACGTAGTTGTAGTCGACTGCCACGCACTCGTTGGTCGCCGGGCATGAGATGGAATGCAGCGTCTGACCCGAACCGGCGTTGGTGTCGATCGCCTGCGGCGTCGTCCAGCTCAGCGTCGGCGCGCTGGCCGCAGCCGGAGCGGCCAGCGCCAGAATCGTCGCAACACCAAGCACGACGCCAACCCCACGCGGGCGCGCGCGGTCACGGACGAAACGCCTCAGCGGCACGCCTCCTGCCATCGGTCGCAGATTCTAAGGTCCACC
>JBEKKS010000010.1:0-100072 GCA_050010595.1 Solirubrobacteraceae bacterium | reverse complement strand
CTCCAAGTCGACCCACACGCCTGGCTCGAAGAAGTCCCAATGCTCCACGACAACTTCGCAAGCTTCGGCGAACACCTCCCACAAGAACTCGCAAACCAACTCGAAGCACTCACCCAACGACTCCACAATGCCTCGGCCTGACATGCAATTCACCGTGGCTTCACGACGCTTGACAGCAGCGCTGGTCGTGCTACATAACAACTAACCGCACAACGATTGACCCGAGCCGCGTCGCCCACATCGGCGCGCGGGGCACAGCCCGTGGAGGCGGTGTGACGGTCGCAGCGGCACATAGCGAATTGATCGCCGTCCGGCGCGCGCGCAGAGGCGGGCGTGCTCTTCGCATTGCGATGCTCGCACCGCCTTGGATCTCCGTGCCACCGCCCGGCTACGGTGGGATCGAGGCGGTCGTCGCGATCCTGACGCGCGAGCTCGTCCGGCGCGGGCACGACGTGACGCTCTACGCCGCCCCGGGCTCGACGTCCGAGGCGCGCGTGCACACGCTGCTCGACGCCGCGCATCCCGAAGCGATCGAGCGTGCCCTGTTTGAAGCCGACCATGTCTCGCGCGCGTTCGCGGCGATTGATCAGGCCGCGCGCCACGATCGGCCGTTCGACATCGTCCACGACCATTGTGGCTTCACCGCCTTCGCCATGGCCGATCGGCTCTCTGTCCCGCTCGTTCACACGCTTCACGGCCCCTTCACGCCCGAGACGGCCGCGTTCTACTCCCACCACGCCGCCAAGGCGCACGTCGTTGCGATCAGCCAGGCGCAGCGTGCGCTCGCTCCAACAGACCTCGATGTGGTGGCCGTCGTGCCGAACCCGATCGACGCCGCACAGTGGCCGCTGGTCACGGAGAAGCAGCCGTACCTGTTGTGGATCGGTCGGATGACCGCCGAGAAGGGGCCGCACCGAGCGATCGCGGTCGCGCGTCTGGCGGGAATGCGACTGGTCCTTGCGGGCCCCGTGCAGCGCGGCCAGCAGAGCTTCTTCGAGCGCGAGGTCGCGCCGCATATCGACGGCGAGCAGATCACCTACGTGGGCGAGGTCGCCGGGCGCCAAAAGACCGAGCTCTTCGCCAACGCGCATGCCCTGCTGATGCCGATTCGCTGGCCCGAGCCGTTCGGCATGGTCATGCTCGAGGCGATGGTCTGCGGCACGCCCGTGCTCTCCTTCGCCGAAGGCGCGGCGGTGGAGATCGTGCTTCAGGGCAAGACCGGGTTCCTCGTCGCAGACGAGGACGAGATGGCACGCGCTTGCGCCCGCGTCTCGCTGATCGATCCGGCAGGCTGCCGTGCCGCGGTCGTGGAGCGCTGCGACGCCGGAGCGGTCGCGCGCGGCTACGAGGACGTCTACCGCACAGCGATCGGCGCGTGGGGCCCGCGCCCTGCTGCCTTTGCCGCGGCCGGGTGAGATCGCGCCTGCAGCCGCTATAGGGCGAGCGCCGCAGGCGCGATGATCCCTAGAGACGTTAATGAGCCACCCTCAGGCCAGTAGCCAACGCCGTATGCCGGCGCGACACGTGAGCCCGCTCGGGGAGGAGTTCGAGGTTGCCGGCCGGGCCGGCCCGGTTGACCTGATGGGCGCGCCACCGATCCCGGCCGAAGCACGCGCCGAGCTGCTCGTGATCAAGTCCGGCGGTGCCTTCCTCTGCGCCCGTCCGGATGGCGACATCAGCGGCGTGTCCCCGAGCGGCGAGGGTCTCTACGCGCATGACACGCGCTACCTGTCCGAGCTGCGCGTCGCGTTCGGCGCCGCGTCGCCGGTGCTTCTCTCGCATTCTGTCGACAGCGGCTACCGAGCCGTGGTCAACGCCACCAACCCGGCTCTGACCGACATCCACGGCGTCGCGGTGCCCCAGGAGACGCTCAACCTGCGGCGCACATTCGTGCTCGACGACCGCTTCTACTGCTCGCTGCTCCTGCACAACTACCGCCCTCATCGCGTCAGCGTGCCGCTCGTGCTCATGCTTGCGGCCGACTTCGCCGACGTGTTCGAGCTGCGCGGCGTCAAGCGGAGGTCCGCACGCGGCCGCGCGATGGTGCCGAAGGCCGAGAACGGGCGCGTGGCATTCGGCTATGAGGGCCAGGACGGCGTCTTCCGCGAGACTCTGATCGAGCTGGAGCCGGCGCCCGCCTCGCACGTCAACATCGGCGAGCGCGTCCATGTCCGCTGGGAGCTCGAGCTCGAAGCCGGCGCGGAGATAGACCTGCTCATGGCCGTCACCGCGTCCGCCGGCAGGCGTCCCCCGCGGCGTCGCAAGCTCACGACGATCGTGGCAAGTCTCGAGCGCGACCGTGAGAGCTGGGATCGCGAGTGCACGCGGATCGAAAGCGACAACGAGCTCTTCCAGAGCGTCATCTCGGCCTCGATGCGCGACATCCACGCCCTGATGACCCCCGCCGCCGGCGGCAGGCTACCGGCGGCAGGTATCCCCTGGTACGTCGCGCCGTTCGGACGCGACTCGTTGATCACAGCCTACGAATGCATGGTGCTCAACCCCGGCATCGCTCGCGACACGTTGCAGGTCCTCGCCGCGCTCCAAGCGCACGCCGACGAACCGTGGCGCGACGCCGAGCCGGGGAAGATCCTGCATGAGCTGCGCAGCGGCGAGCTCGCCGGGGCCGGCCTGATCCCGCATACCCCCTACTACGGGACGGTCGACGCGACGCCGCTGTTCGTGATGCTCGCTGCGACCTACTTCCGCTGGACCGCGGACCTCGAGACCCTCACTGCGCTGCGCCCGGCACTTGACGCCGCGCTGGATTGGATCGATCGCTACGGCGATCAGGACGGCGATGGCTTCGTCGAATACGAACGCCGCTCGCCTGTCGGGCTCGCCAACCAGGGCTGGAAGGACTCTGAAGATGCGGTTCCCCACGCCGACGGGACGCTCGCGCAAGGGCCGATCGCGCTCGCCGAGGTTCAGGGCTATGTCTACCTCGCAAAGCTGCGCATCTCAGAGGTCTACGAGGCCTTCGGCGAAGCTGATCGCGCGCGCGAGCTCCTCGCGCAGGCTGCTGCCTTGCGCAAGGCGTTCAACGAGGTGTTCTGGCTCCCCGACGAAGGCACGTTCGCGCTCGCGCTCGACGGGCGCAAGCGTCAGGTTGCGAGCGTGACGTCCAACCCCGGCCACTGTCTGTACTGCGAGATCGTCGAGCCCGACAAGGCCGCCCAGGTCGCTGAGCGACTACTCGCACCTGACATGTTCAGCGGCTGGGGAGTTCGAACGCTCTCTTCACTGTCGCCTGCCTATAACCCGATGAGCTACCACAACGGGTCGGTCTGGCCGCACGACAACGCGATCGTGGCGGCCGGCCTCAAACGCTACGGGCACGCCGCTGCGACCGAGCGAATCGCGACCGCGCTGTTTGACGTTGCGTCTCAGTCCCGTGACTTTCGCCTTGCCGAGCTGTACTGCGGCTTTGACCGCGGCGACACCGCGGAGATCGTCAGCTACCCGGTGGCGTGCATGCCGCAGGCCTGGGCGGCGGCGACGCCGTTCATGTTGCTGCAGGCACTGCTCGCGATCACCGCGCGCGCGCCACAGCGGACGCTTCAGATGATCGAGCCGCAGATGCCGAAGTGGCTTGGCAGCGTCGAGCTGCACGACCTGCGCGTCGGCGCTGCAAGCGTCGATCTGGCCTTCTCGCAGCGCGGCGGTGTCACCGGGTTCGCTTTGCTTGAGCAGCGGGGGGAGCTGACCGTCACGATGGCCGCGCCGCCTCGGAGCGGCCAGGTGCGCTAGCGCCGCGCCGCGCCTAGTGGCGGTCGCCGCCGGTCGCCGCCGGCGGGCGGGACTCCTCGGCCAGCGACGTGATCGTCAGCGAGCCCTGGGCTGCACTCTCGAGGACGTCTGTCGCCTCTTCGAGCGAGCGCGCATAGAGCTCGACAAGCAGATGAACGGTGATCGTCGTGTCGTCGTCGTGCTTGTGGAAGCGGACATGGGTGAAGAACTCGCGCACGCCGTAATCCCCGAATGCGGCATAGGAGAGGGCGTCGCCGGCCTCCGGGCCGGAGCAGGTCTCGACGTCCCCGGCGTTCACCGTCACCGTGCACGAGGCCACCCACGGCGTGCCCGTGACCATGCGCTCCCAGCGATCTTCGACAGGTTCCACGCGACCGTCGACGAAGCCGAGATGCGGCTGGTCGTGCATGCACTCGAGGCACTGGACGACCGCTTCCTGAATCTCGTCGACGACCTCGGCGCGCTCGCCGGTGACAGGGTCGATCTTGTGGATGCCCTCGTAGTGGACCTGGACCTCCAGGTCCTGGGACCAGCAGCGGTAACAGCGAAGCCAGCTGCGCGGACTGGTGCTCACGTGTGGATTCTATGCTGCCGGGGTGTCCGGCCAAGGGAGCCTGCTCGAGCTTGATCGCACCAGCGTCTGGCATCCCTACGCCCCGATGCCTGCCGCGCACGCTCCTCTGCTCGTCGAGTCGGCGCGCGGCGTGCGGATCACCCTCGCGGACGGGCGCGAGCTGATCGACGGTATGTCGTCGTGGTGGTGTGCGGTGCACGGCTACCGGCACCCCGCACTCGACGGCGCGGTCAGCGAGCAGCTCGGGCGGATGGCGCACGTGATGTTTGGCGGGCTGACGCATGAGCCGGCGATCAGGCTCGCGCAGGCATTGCTCGAGCGCGCGCCTGTGCAGCTCGCGCACGTCTTCTTCGCCGACTCCGGCTCAGTGTCCGTCGAAGTGGCGCTCAAGCTGTGCCTGCAGTACTGGCAGGCCCGCGGCGAACCCACAAGACGGCGCATGCTCAGCCTGCGCGGTGGCTATCACGGTGACACGTTCGGCGCGATGGGCGTCTGTGATCCGGTTGATGGGATGCACTCCCTGTTCGCTGGCGTACTCGCGGAGAACGTGTTCGCGCCGCGACCGCCGGGCGGCGTCGAGGCCGAGCTTGACCCGGCGTACACGCAGGCGCTCACGCGGGTCTTCGAGGAGCATGCGGGCGAGCTCGCCGCGGCAATCTGCGAGCCGGTCGTCCAGGGGGCGGGGGGAATGTGGTTCTACGCGCCCGGATACGTGCGGCTGCTGCGCGACCTGTGTGACGAACATGGCGTGCTGCTCGTCCTCGACGAGATCGCGACCGGCTTTGGGCGCTCCGGTACCTATTTCGCGTGCGAGCGCGCCGGCGTCGCTCCCGACGTGATGTGCGTCGGCAAGGCGCTGACCGGCGGATACATGACGCTCGCGGCGACGCTCTGCACGCCCACGGTTGCGCAGACGGTCAGCGCCGGAGCCGGAAATGCGCTGATGCACGGCCCGACGTACATGGCGAACCCGCTCGCCTGCTCGGTCGCGCTCGCGAGCCTCGAACTGCTCGAGGTGAGCGACTGGCACGCGAACGTGACGCGAATCGAACGGACCCTGACGGCGGCTCTCGAGCCGGCGCTCGACCTGCCGGGGGTTGCCGACGTGCGCGTGCTTGGTGCGATCGCGGTGATCGAGCTCGATCACCCGGTGAACGTCGTCGCTGCGCAAGCCGCGGCCGTTGCGGCCGGCGTCTGGCTTCGACCGTTTCGCAACCTGATCTACGCAATGCCTCCGTACGTCACGAGCCGTCCCGATCTCGAGCAGATCGCCTACGCACTACGCGCCGCCGCAACGGCTGGCTAAACAGATCAGCCAAACGTGAACGAGTAGGCGCTCATCCCGGGGGAGAAGCGGAGCGTGATCGTCTCGTCCTCGTCTTTCGGCTCGGCGACGATGTTGTAGAGGCGCTGCTCGTTGACGGTGATCACCCCGTTGTGCACGTCACTCCCCGCGTCGGTTGCGGTGGGCGCCCGTCCATTGATCTCGACGCTGACGTGGCCTGCCCCGACCGCTGGTGGGCTCAGCACGATGTAGACGTGCTTGCCCTGCACGTCCGCCGTGATCGTGGCGCCTGTGCCCGCGAGCGCCTGCTGCTGCCCGATCGTCCAGGTGCCGCCATATGCGAAGTAGTTCAGCGCGAGCAGTCCGGGTGGCGCGCCGTAGTTGTGCGCGCCGCCGACTGGCCCGTTGGTCCAGCCCTGCGCACGCGCGGTGCCGATGTAGGTCTCGGGTGTCGTCAGAGCGGAGGGCTGGATCACGTGCTGCGGGCGCGCCACGGCACCGAGCCGCTTCGCGCCGGCAGCGGCCAGCAGCGCACGGATCACGTTCTGGGTCTTGCCGTAGTCGCCCTCGCCGAATGTCGCGTAGCGGACGTGGCCGGTCGCATCTATGAGGTAGTCCGCGGGCCAGTACTCGTTGCCCCACGCATTCCAGGTGTCGAGGTTGTTGTCCTGGACGACGGGATAGTTGATCCCGAACTGGGAGATCGCGCTGCGCACGTTGCCCGCGATCCGCTCGAACGGGAACTCGGGTGACTCGACGCCGACGATCACGAGGCCCTTGTCGCGGTACTGGCGCTCCCATGCCTCGAGGTAGGGAAGCGTGCGGATGCAGTTGATGCACGTATAGGTCCAGAAGTCGATCAGCACGACGTGCCCGCGCAGGCCCGCCAGCGTCAGCGGGCGGTCCCCTGGCGTGTTGAACCAGTCCTCGGTGCCGACGAAATTCGGCGCGGGACCGTAGTTGTGAAGGCTCGCGGCCGTGATCACGCCGCTGGTCGTCTTCGGCGCGAACTTCACCTTGCGTAGGACGTCGAGCCGCTTCGCCACGCTGCTCGAGTCATCGAGGCCCGCGGTCAACGTGTAGCTCGGGATGTGCTCGGCGATCAGCTCGTCGAGCTTGACGTCGAGCATCGTCGCGATCGCGACAGCTGTCAGGACGAGGATCACGCCGAGCGCACGCTGGACCGCGAGCGCACGACCGCGCCCGCGGAGATGGTCGAGGACTCGACGTCCACCGAGTGCGAGCGCGAGCAGCATCAGGCCGGTGCCGAGCGCGTACGCGAGGCCGACGACGACGGCGCGGCCGCTGTGCGCACTCGTCGTGATCACGGCAGCGAGGATCGGGCCCGCGCAGGGCGTGTAGACGAAGCCGAGCGCGCCACCGACTAGCAGGCCCGAGCGGAATCCGTCGCCGCGCGTGCGCGGCCCGAGGCGCGAGAGGCCCGCTAGGGGCCGCTCGAGCGTCTGCCCGACCCTCGGCACGATCAGCGCGACGCCACCGATCGCGAGCACCGCGACGGCGATATCGCGCAGCGGATCGGCACCGAGGCCGACGCCGTCAACGACCTTGGCTATGCCGACGATCGTGATCGCGAACGTCGTCGTCAGCCCGAGCACGATCCCGAGCGGCCGGCGATGGCCACCGGCGCCGCTCGCCGAGAGCATCGCCGGCAGCACCGGCAGGACGCACGGCGAGATGGCGGTACCGGCGCCGACCACGACGGCAAAGAGGATCAGGAGCAGCACGCGGGGGATATGTTCGCGCAGGGCGGCATCGTGCGGCGCACATGCCTTTGTCTCACGAGGACGGCCGGCGTTACAAACCCGCTTCGTTCACGCTCGCGGGCCGCAAGATCGAGTCCTTGACGCTCGGCCCCGCCCAGATCCTGTGCACCGGCGGCTCGGGCCCAACCACGCTCACCGTGCCAAAGCTCACGGGCTTCCCGACGGAGAAGCTCGCCGACGGCGCCGTCGGCGAGTACACCTACTACTTCGGACAACGGGGCACAGCCTGCAGCTGCTCGGCGCCAACACCGTCCCGCCATCCGGCACGCCCTACGCCCCGGTATTCGGCGCAAATCCAGTCAAACCAAGCGCAGCGCCCCTACCAACCCACCACCGCGTCCAGTCAAAGGAGGAGTTCGATCGAACTTCGTTCGATCGAAGCTCCGACGCTACTCGACCTTGCTGAACTCCCAGATCGCGATCGCGAGCATCAACAGGCCGAGGATCGCAACGACCCCGGCCTCGAGCAGGCCTGGCACCTGCCACCCGAACCACGTCACGCCGGGATCGAGCACGTGGCGTGCGACTGCGCTGATGTGCAGGTGCGCGAAGACCGCGCGGCGCATTGGGTCGACCGCGTAGGTGAGCGGGTCGATGCGGTTGAGGATCGCGAGCCAGGTCGGCAGGCCCGACACCGGGAACATCGCACCGGACAGGAAGAACATCGGCATGATGAACATCTGCGTCAGCGCCATGAAGGACTGCATCTGGCGCACGCGCGCTGCTGCCATTACGCCAAAGGCGGTGATCGCGAAGGCCACGAGCAGCTGCAGGCCGAAGATCTCCAGCAGCAGGATCGGCGCATAGGGGACGCCGACGAGCCCTGCGAGGCAGATCAGGATCACGCCTTCGAGCGTGGCGACGGTTGCCCCGCCGAGGCACTTGCCGAGCACGAGTGAGCTGCGCCTGACCGGGGCGACCATCATCTCGCGCAGGAAGCCGAACTCGCGGTCCCAGACGATCGACGCGGCCGAGAAGATCGCGATGAACATGACCGCCATGCAGAGCACGCCCGGGTAGACGAAGGTCCGCAGGTTGACGCCGTGCGTGCCTCCGCTCGCGAGCCGTGAGAGGCCGGTGCCGAGCACGAAGAGGAAGAGGAAGGGCTGTAGCAGCGAGGTGACGATCCGCAGGCGGTCCTTGCTGAAGCGGATCAGCTCGCGCTCCCAGACGATCTTGATCGCGCGCAGCTCGCCGCGCAGGCTCGGGGCCGGCACGCGCACGGCTGCGACCGGGTGCGCGGGCGCGGCGGTGGTCGTCGCCATCGCTATCGCCCGCCCATGACGCGCGCCATCATCCGCCCGCGGTTGACCGCGGGATCCTCTTCGGCGTCGCGGATCGTGGACCCGGTGTGCAGCAGGAAGACGTCATCGAGCGACGGTCGCGACACGCTGACCGAGCGGATCGGAACGCCGAGCTGCGCGAACAGCCGGGGGACGAACGCTTCGCCGTGGGCGACACCGAAGGTGACGGCGCCTTCGGCCATCCGTGCCTCGATATCGAAATGCTCGCGCAATGCCAGGATCGCCGCTGGGTCGTCGTCCGTACTGATCTGTACCCGGTCCTTCCCGACCGCTGCCTTGAGCGCGGTTGGGGTGTCGAGCACGACGATCTTGCCCTTGTCGATGATCGCGATCCGGTCGCAATTCTCGGCTTCG
Organism: Solirubrobacteraceae bacterium; assembly: GCA_050010595.1. Classification (GTDB taxonomy): domain Bacteria; phylum Actinomycetota; class Thermoleophilia; order Solirubrobacterales; family Solirubrobacteraceae; genus Palsa-513. The sequence continues at coordinate 91,021 of JBEKKS010000010.1, read as the reverse complement.
TCCATGTAGTGGGTCGTGAGGAAGATCGTGATGTCCTCCGCCTCCTTGAGCTGGCGGATGTAGGTCCAGATCGAGGCGCGGGTCTGCGGGTCGAGCCCGACGGTCGGCTCGTCGAGGAACAGCACGCGCGGCGAGTGCATCAGCCCGCGGGCAATCTCGAGGCGACGTTTCATCCCGCCGGAGAACGTGTTGACGGCACCGTCTCGCCGGTCCCACAGGCCGACCATGCTCATCACCTGCTCCATCCGCGGCTTGATCGCCTCGCGCGGGACGCCGTACAGCTCGGCGTGCAAGCGCATGTTCTGCTCCGCGCTGAGGTACCCGTCGAGCGTCGTGTCCTGGAAGACGAGGCCGATCTGCCGTCGTACTGCGTCCCGCTCGCGGGCGACGTCGTACCCCGCGACGGTTGCGTGCCCGCCGGTCGGCATGATCAGCGTGCAGAGCATCGAGATCGTCGTCGACTTGCCCGCGCCATTGGGACCGAGGAAGCCGAACACCTCGCCTTGCGCTACCTCGAAGTCGATGCCGCGCACGGCCTCGATCTCGCCGTAGCGTTTCTCGAGGCCGCGCACGACGACTGCCGCGCTCGTCGGGGCGGCCGCTGCGGCCGCCCCGTTCGCGTGCAGCTCCGAGCTCACTCGTCGCCCTCGCCATCCGCGAGGATCCTGTAGAGCGCGCGGCGCGCTTCGCTGAGCACCTTCTTCGCCTCCGCGAGCTGTGGTTCGCTTGCTGTGCGCGCGAGCTGAGCGGCAGCTGCCGCCACCTGGCGCAGCTGGCCCATCACGTCGCGCACGTCGGTCGATACGCCGCCGGCCAGGGTATCCCACGGCGCGGGTGCGTCCGCGGGGCGCGCTGCAAGTTGGTCACGTCCGGCGTCGGTCAGCCCGAAGGCCTTGCGCCCGTCCTGCTCCTCGGAGCGGATCAGACCCTCGTCCTCGAGCTGGGAGAGCGCCGGGTATACCGATCCCGGGCTCGGTCGCCAGATTCCGCCCGAGCGCTGCTCGAGCTCCTGCATGATCGAGTAGCCGTTGCGCGGCTCCTCGGCCAGCAGCAGCAGTACCGCCGTGCGGATGTCGCCGCGCCGGGCCTTGCCGTGCCGGCCACGGAAACCGCCACGCGGCCCGCCGTAGCCGAACGGTTCGCCCCACGGTCCACCGCCGCGATGCGCCCGCGGCTCGCCGCCGCGCATCATGAATGCCGCGCGCATCGCCTGGCGAGCTGCACGCGGGTTTGGAAAGCCTTCGAAGCCGCCTTCATCGGCGGCGCAGCTTTGTCCACTCATCTTTCACACTCCTGCATGTCTTGTAATAACTTATGAGCATCACGATATATCGCGTCCGCGCACTTGTCAAGGTTTAGAAGTCGCTCGCCCGCGCCGCGCTCGCCAGCGACTCGACGAGCGCCGCGCCGTCGAGGTCTGCTGGTTGGGCGCTGAGCAACCGCTCCGCGGCGCGCCGGCCGCCGACCGCACGCAGGCCGCGTTGGCCGTACTCGCTGACGAAGTCGGCGAGTGCTCCGGCCTGGCGCGTCGCGACTCGCCGCGCAGGCAGGTCGAGGGCGCCCCACTGGGCGTCGAGAGCGGCGACCAGCTCCGCGATCCCGCTCGTTGGCGCAAGCGCACTCACCGCGAGCGTCTGCGTCGCGTTCGCGCCGAGCAGCCGTAGGGCCGCCTTCGCCTCCCCGAGCGCCGCGAATGCAGGCGCCCCGAGATCTGCCTTGGCGACGACGAGCACATCGGGCACTTCCATCAGCCCGGACTTCAGAAACTGGAGCGAGTCGCCGGCGCCCGGCTGGACGACGACGACCACGGTGTCGGCGAGGTCTGCGACTTCGGTCTCCGACTGGCCGACCCCCACGGTTTCGACGAGCACGATGTCGAAGGCGACGGCGAGCGCCTGCGCGGCGGCGCGCGTCGCCGGCGCGAGGCCGCCGGCCCGCTCGCCGGCGGCCATCGAGCGGATGAAGCGCGCGGGGCCGCCGGGAGCGCTGCCGGCGATGCGGATCCGATCACCGAGTAACGCCCCGCCGCTGCGCTTGGAAGACGGGTCCACCGCTAGCACCGCGACGCTGCGCCCGCCGTCGCGCCAGAGGCCGACGAGCGCACCGAGGAGCGTCGACTTGCCGACGCCGGGGGGACCGGTGAAGCCAACGATCTGTCCGGGAGCCTCGCCGCCGAGCGCGCGCGGCGAGAGCTCCGCGAGCAGCTCGCGCCCGGCGTCCCCGCCCGCCTCGAGCAGTGTCAGCACCGCTGGGGCCGCGCTCACGTCGCGGGCGCGCAACCGCGCCGCGAGCTCAGCGGCGCTTGCTGTCGCTCGCGACAACGTCTGTGTCCGGCTTGCTGCTCATCCAGGCCGATTGTAGTTTTCAACGTTCGATGCGCTCCGCCGAGATCTACCCGGTCGATGTCCTTCAGCTCGGCCGCCCGCGCGTGATCTGCGCCTGGGTTGCCGGTGACGTGCTGATCGACCCCGGTCCTGCCGCGCGCATCGAGACCCTCCTCGAAGGTCTTGGCGAGCGACGCCCTCGGGCAATCGCGCTGACCCACATTCACCTCGACCACGCCGGCGCGACGGGCTCGCTCTGCCGCCTCTGGCCCGACGTCGAGGTTTGGGTTCATGCGCGCGGCGCTCCCCACATGGCCGACCCGTCGCGCCTGATCGAAAGCGCGTCACGCCTCTACGGCGATCAGATGGACCGCCTCTGGGGGGAGATCTTGCCGGTGCCGCATGAGCGGATCACCGTGCTCCACGGCGGTGAGCGCCTCGGCGAGCTCGACGTCGCCTACACGCCTGGCCACGCCAGCCACCACGTCAGCTACTGGCATGCGCCGTCCGCCACGGCGTTCGTCGGCGACGTCGCCGGCGTGCGCATCGAGCCGCTCGACTATGTCCTGGCGCCGACCCCCCCGACCGACATCGACATCGAGCTCTGGCACGCGTCGGTCGCGACGCTGCGCGCCTGGAAGCCGCAGCGACTCGCGTTGACCCACTTTGGCCTCGCCGGCGATCCGCCGGGCCATCTCGACCGCCTCGAGGCTGCGCTCGACCGTTGGGCCGCGCATGCGCGCGAGGTCGACCGCGAGCGCTTCGTGCGCGACCTCACCGCGGACCTCGAGGCTCATTGCGCCCCCGATGACGCCGCCGCCTACCGTGAGGGCGCGCCCTTCGAGAACAACTACGACGGCCTCGCGCGCTACTGGTCGAGGCGCGCCGCCGACGAGCGCGCGTGAGCTCGCAGACGGTCGAGCGTTCGCGCAGCGCCGGCCCGGGAAGCGGCCTCGGTGGGGCCTGGAAGGTGATCGTCCGCAACGACAACCACAACACGTTCGACCACGTCGCGACGACGCTCGCGCGCTTCATTCCGGGCGTCAGCCTCGAGCGTGGCTACGCGCTGGCCAACCAGATCCACAACAGCGGCCTCGCGATCGTCTGGACGGGGCAGCTCGAGCCGGCCGAGCACTACTGGGCGCAGCTGCGCGGCGCGGGCCTGACCATGGCACCGCTCGAGCAGGACTAGCTCGGGCGGATCATCGCCCCGTCGTTCGAGATCAGGACGTGCAGGATCTGTCCGCTGAAGGTCTCGTTCCATGCCGCGCACGTTCCCGTGAAGCTCATGCTCGCCTTGTCGCTGTGCGTCGAGTAGTAGCTGGCGAAGAGCGTCACGCTGCCGGTCGCGCCGACCGGGCAGACATTCGGGTCGCCGCTCTTGCTGACCGTCACGCCGAGCGTGATCCCGATCCCGAGCAGGCCGCCGCGGGTTATCCCCGGTGAGAGCTTCGACGGTCCCGACACCTTCAGCACGATGCTGCGCTTCGGCTGGCCGCCGCCCTGGTCCTGGCTGCAGATCGTGCCCTTCGCGCTGCCGCCCGCCCATGTCCCGTTGCCGCCAGTCTGCGAGTAGCTGACCTTCGTCGCGCTCGAGCTCGGCGCGCCGTAGGCGCTCCAGACCCACTGCGCACTCGCGGGCAGTGACGCAACGCCGGCCGGGCAGCCGACGACGTGTGGCGTGACCGTGGTCGATGTCGATCCGGTAGTCCCCGACGATCCTGTCGTCCCCGACGACCCCGTCGCGAACGCGCTCGTGCTCGCGAGGGCGAGCACGCACCCGACGAGCGCCATACCAAGCAGTCCGCTCCGCCGCATGCCGATCACCTTACCCACTCGATCGCTTGACCTAACCCTCTACCGCCTCGACGTCTGCGTGCGCCCCGTTGCGGTGGGGTCGCTCGCCGGCGACGATGCGGTCAGACCACGTGTAAAGCAGCGGGATCTGGTACCAGCCACTGCAATAGGTCCGCATGTCGATCATCTCCGGACCGTTCCAGTAGAGATCGAAGTCAGCGTGCTCGTCGAACTCGAGCAGCTGCAGGAACTTGTAGCGATCGTCCCGGCTCCGAAACACCTGATAGCTCGTCGCCCCGTACTGCGTCGCGAGCGCTGAGACACGAATCAACTCGTCCGCCAGCTGGTCGCCGCGGAAGCCGGTCGCGTACCAGGGGATTTGCACGACTCCTGACATCTCCTACCCACCTTCCGCGCGGATCGCCCCGGGCCCGTCCGCAGTCTTGCCTTCGCCTTCCCGCCCGGCGCCTACAAGTATCGCGATCTTTCCGAGGTGACGGTTGTCTCGCATCAGCTGGTGCGCCTCGCCGACGCCGTCGAACCCGAACGTCCGCCATAGAACGGGCCGGATCAGCCCCTGCTCGACGAGCTCGTTGGCCCGCGCGCATTCCTCCACGCTCGCCATGTGCGAGCCGATGATCTCCTTCTGGCGCATCCACAGGTGGCGCACGTCGAAGTCGAGCTGAAAGCCGCTGCTGGCGCCGCAGATCACGATCTTTCCGCCGGGCGCGGCGACGTAGACCGACGTCGGGAACGTCGCCTGGCCGACGTGCTCGAAGACGACGTCCGGCGCGCCGCCGATCAGCTCCCGGACCTGGCGCGCGAAGCTCTTCATGTCTTCTTTTTTGGTGCGGTCGATGTAGGCAGTGGCCCCGCACTTCACGGCGAGAGCGCCCTTTTCAGCGCTCGAGACCACGCCCACCGACTGCGCGCCGGCCAGCGCGCACAGCTGGCAGGCGAACACCCCAAGCCCGCCGCCTGCGCCCCAGATCAGCACGCGATCGCCGGCTTTGAGCCCGGCGCGCGTGAGCAGCATCCGGTAGGCGGTGAAGTACGTCAGCGCGTAGGACGCGGCCTCCTCCCAGGTGAGCGCCGCCGGCTTGCGCAGCAGCTGATCGGTGCGCACCTTCGCGTACTGCGCAAACGAGCCCCATGTCGTCTCATAGCCCCAGATCAGGCCGTCCTGATTCGGCTGGATCACGACCTCGTCACCGGGCGCCCATTCGCTGACGCCGACGCCGACCTGCTCGACGATGCCGGCACCGTCAGAGCCGCCGATGTGATGGCCGTACTGCGGGTGATCGCCGAAGCCGAAGACCGAGACCGGCTCGCCGAGGGCGGCCCAGACGTTGTCGTAGTTGACGCCGGCCGCCATGACCTTGACGATCACCTCCAGCGGGCCTGGCTCCGGGGCCTCGACCTCCTCCAGCTTGAGCGCATCGATCGGCTCGCCTTCGCGCTCGGGCCGCACCACCCAGGCCTTCATGCGAGGGACTCTACGAGCGCCCCCGGCGCGAGCTCGGCACCCGGTTCCGCTTCGCGGCGCACCATCCCGATCGCGATCGCGCCGAGCCTGGGGGAGGTGGTGCTGCTCGTGACGCTCCCGACCTGCCGCTCGCCGAGGAACAGCGCCGTCCCCGGCGCGAGCGGCTCCTGCAGGCGCAGCCGCCGCAGGTGGCGATTCGGCTTGCCCTTCCAATACAGGCGCGCGACGGTCTCCTGACCGATGTAGCAGCCCTTCGTAAACGACACCGCCGTCTCGTGCAGGCCCGCTTCCTGGGGCATCGTCGCCTCGTCCATGTCGATCCCGTAGCGCGGGATTCCCGCCTCGATCCGCACGCACTCGTACACGTCCTCGCCAATCGTCACACCGCCGAGGCCGGCGCGCACGCGTTCGAGCTCGGCCGCCGCGCAGAGCACATCCACCCCCAGCCGCGAGCGAACCAACCGCACCGAGACACCGCCAACCTCGCTCACCACATGCGAGTGCTCCCAAGCCAGCGCAGGCTGCCCAACCACCTCATCCCACAGTGCGCCCACGACCGAGAGCAGACCGCTCTCCAACGTCCGCTTGTGCAGCTCGACCTTCCAGCCGACCGAGCCGTTGTGCAGCGCGTCGAACAGCGCCTGCAGCGCGACGCGCTCGCAGTCGAGCAGCAGCTCATCCTCGGTCCGCAGAACGCGGACCTCGGCGAGCATGTGGCCTTTGGGCTCGAGCAGCGTCGCGTCGGCGCCGCCGCCGAGTGGGATCGCCGCGATGTCCTGCGAGAGCAGCGAGTCGAGAAACGCGACGGCCTCCTCGCCGCTCAGCGCGAGCTTGCCGCGTTCGGAGCGGTCGATGACGCCGACAGCGTCGGTCGCGGCCGTGTATTGCGCAGCGTCCACGCTTTGACGATACCGCCTTGACAATAAGTTTGGCATGCCATAACTTATGTGTGCTTTGGCCACAAGAGATTTTGCACGCTCCCCAGCAGTCGAGGACTACGCGAAGGCGATCTTTGCGCTCGAGGGCCGCAGCTCCGAGCCGGTCTCGACGAACGCGCTCGCGGCGCGTCTCGCGATCACGCCCGGGTCGGTCTCGGCGATGCTGCGAAAGCTCGACGAGCTGGGGCTGATCACCCACGTGCCATACCGCGGCGTGCGCCTGACCGACGACGGTCGGCGGCTCGCGCTCGAGGTGATCCGCCACCACCGCCTGCTCGAGCTGTTCCTTGCCGAGACGCTCGAGATGTCCTGGGACCGCGTCCACGACGAGGCGGAGGTCCTCGAGCACGTCCTCTCCGAGGATCTCGAGCAGCTGATCGCGACAAAGCTCGGCAACCCGACGCTCGACCCGCATGGCGACCCGATCCCGACCGCCGAGCTCGAGCTCGACGAGCGCGTGACGCGCAGCCTCGAGTCGCTCGAGCCGGGCGACCGCGGCACGTTCGTGCGCGTCTCTGACTCCGATCCCGGGATGCTGCGCTACCTCGCGCAGTGTGGCGTGCGCCCGGGCGACGGCTTCGAGGTCACCTCGCGCCAGCCGTTCGGCGGCCCGCTCTTCCTCCGCTTCGGTGAGCGCGAGCAGACGATCGGCGGCGACCTGGCGCGCGCGATGCGCGTCGAGCTCGACGGGGAGGGCGCGTGAAGCCACCGCCCGACACGGGCGTCGTAGCGCTGCCGCCGCTGCTGACCCCCGAGGACACTGCGCGCTCGCAGGATCGCTCGCGCGTCCATCGCGCGCGCGAGCACAACCGTCGCTGGTACCTGCTCTACCTGCTGGTCGGCCCCGGCATCCTCGCGATGCTCGGCGAGAACGACGGGCCGAGCATGATCTCCTACGCCGCGACGGGGGCGGCTTACGGGCTTGGCTTCTTCCTTCCGTTCATCGTCATCACCTTCGCGATGGCGATGGTCTGCCAGGAGATGAGCATGCGCGTCGGCGCAGTTACGCACCGCGGCTACGGCGAGCTCGTGGTGCAGCGCTACGGCCCGGTCTGGGGCTGGTTCGCCGCAACCGACCTGCTGTTCACCAACCTCGTGACGCTGATCGCCGAGTTCGTCGCGATCCGAGTCGGGCTTGCGTACTTCCACCTCGGTGCCGCCGTCGCCGCGGCGCTCGGCGTGTTCCTCGTGCTGTTCACGATGAGCGGCCGTCGCTACTGGCGCTGGGAGCGGATCGTCCTCGGCCTCGCGATCTTCAACGGCCTGTTCCTTGTCGCGGCGATCATGGTCCACCCCCACTTGGCTACGGTCGGCAGCTCGCTCGCCACCTTCTCGCCGTTCCCCGGTGGCAGCTTCAACACGCTTCTGCTGCTGATCGCATCGACGATCGGCGCGACGGTGACGCCGTGGATGATCTTCTTCCAGCAGAGCGCCTCCGCCGACAAGGGCCTCACGCCGCGCGATCTGACCCAGGGCCGGATCGACACGATCGCCGGCGGCGCACTTGCAGCGATCTTCGGCTGTGGCGCGCTGATCGCGGGCGCGGCGCTGGTCACGCACGGGGGCGCGGGCATCAACGGTCTCGCGGGCGCGGGCTTCCCCGCGGCGCTGCGCGCCGTCGCCGGCCCAGGCGTCGGAACGGTCTTCGCGCTCGGCCTGATCGAGGCGGGGGCTGTCGCGGTCCTCACGATCTCCGCCAGCACGGGCTACGCCGCCGGCGAGGCGATTGGCGTCACGAGCTCGTTCAACAGCTCGCCGCGCCGCGCGGTCCTCTTCTACAGCGCGACCACGGCGGTCGCGCTGATCGCCGCTGCCGTGATCCTCGTGCCCGGTGCACCGTTGCTATCGATCGCGCTCAACGCGAACGTGCTTGCGACGGTCCTGCTGCCGGTCACGCTCGTCTTCATGATCATGCTCGCGAACGACCGCGCGCTGATGGGACGCCTCACGAACGGGCGGCTGCTCAACCGCGTGGCGATCGCGATCGTCATCTTCATCTCCGCCTGCGGCGCCGCCTACGGCGTCGACTCCTTCCTCCAGACGGTCCACGTCCTATGAGCGACGAAGAGCTGATCGCCTACCTCGAGCCGGACCAGCTCGCTGCCGACAAGGAGCGCCCGGTGCCCCGGGCTCCGCTCAGCCACAACGCGACCCTTGGCCTCTGGGCGCTTCGCATCTTCGTCGTCGTCGTCAGCGCGATGGTGATCTACACCTTCGCGTCACAGCTTTAGCGGCTGCGGTCACCGCTGCGCGGCCGGGATGCTGGGGCGAGCGCGTGCTGGGCGGTGATCCTCGCCCGGCGGGATCGCGGGCTTGGTGGCTAGGCGCGTGCGTTCTCTAGCGGGCGGGCTGCGAAGTGGACGCGTTCGGCGTCGGCGTCCGGTGGAGCGCCTTCCTCGTCGAGCGTCTCGAGAACGCTGAAGCCGGCCTCGGTGAGCGCGGCGTCGATTCGGTCGAGCTCGACGCCTAGCTCGCCGATCGGCTCGTGCACACCGCTGTAGCTCCCGTCGGCGTGGTGCTCGACCAGCCACACGTTCCACTGCGATAGGCCGGTCGGATCCGGCGGATCTACGTTCATTGCCACGGTCGTCTCGCCTGCCTGCCAGAACCATGGTCCGTGACCGGCGAGCCCACGGATCTTGGTCGCCGTGTTCACGTCGAAGATGAGGACGCCACCCTCGGCGAGATGCTCCTTCACGCAGGCAAAGAGCGCCTGCCACAGCTCGAATGTCGGCAGGTGGTTGAGCGTGTCGAAGACGCAGATCACCACGTCAAAGCGCTCAGCGAGGTGGAAGTCGGCGATGTCGCCCTCGATCAGGCGGGCCTCCGGAACCTTCTCGCGCGCGATCGCGAGCATCTCGGGCGAGCGGTCGATCCCGGTGCGGGAGAAGCGGTGCAGGCCGGCGAGGATCGTGCCGGTGCCACAGCCGAGCTCGAGCAGCGTGCGCGCAGCCGGGTTGTGGCGCTCGACAAGCTCGAGCACGCGCGCCACCTTCGGTCGTGGATCGTCCATCACGTCGTCGTAGACGCGCGCGAACTCGCGATAGGTCCGCCCGGTAGGCTTAGGGCCGATGGGGCTCACGGACGCTTTCCAGGAGATCGTCGACTCGCTGCCCGAGGACTGGACCGACCTCGAGTTCGATCTGCGGATCGACGATGTCGAGCGCTATGTCGATGCAGCGGTCGCGCTCGTCGTCTGTAACGCCCAGCCCTATTCGGAGAGCGATTGGCACTGGCACATTCTCGTCGCTCATCGCTTCGGCCACGCGGCCGCGGTGCCGGCGGTGCGTACCGCTCTCTCGCTGCTTGACGACAACGCGATCACGGGCGAGCTGATCGTCCGCGACGTGCGCGAAGGCCGCGCTCCGGTCGAGCCGATGTGGGGTCGCCCCTACACCGTGCGCGAGCAGCACCGACGCCTCAACGCGCAGTAGAACCGAGGGCGCGCGCGAGCAGCGCCGCCGGCTCGCGGGCCATCCGCGAGCGCGGCACAACGAGCTCGATCCCCGCCGCCAGCGCGTGCTCGCGCACATCCGCCTCGACGTGCGAGTAGAAGGCGACCGTCGGGATCGCTTCGAGTCCAACCAGCCTCGCTGGCGCATCGTGTGTCAGATCTAGCACGAGCGCATCGATCGGCCCGGGCACGGTGGCGCCGAGCGTCACGTCGTGGCCCGCGCCGGACAGCTCGGCCTGCAGGCGCGAGCCGAACAGGAGGTCGTCGCTCAGCACATGCACGCGCGCCATCGTCGCTCAGTCTACGGCCACACCATGTTCACTTGAATGATTCCAGTTTGGTGCTAGGTTGCCTTGGTGCCCAGCGACACCCAGGCCAGCGAGCTACGTGCGGCAGGCCTGCGCGTGACTGCGCCGCGGCTGGCGGTGCTCGACGCGGCCCGCGGCGCCAGCCACGCGACGGTTGAGGAGATCGCGCGCGCCGCGCGCGAGCGGCTTGGCTCGATCTCGACGCAGGCCGTCTATGACGTGCTCGCCGCGCTGACGCAAGCCCGTCTGCTGCGGCGCATCGAGCCCGCGGGGAGTCCTGCCCGCTTCGAGACGCGCGTCGGCGACAACCATCACCACATCGTCTGCCGTTCCTGCGGCGCCGTCGCGGATGTCGACTGCGCCCATGGTGCCGCGCCCTGCCTCGAGCCGACGGCGACCCACGGCTTCCAAGTCGATGAGGCCGAGGTGACCTACTGGGGCCTCTGCCCGAACTGCCAAACCACCCCGCAAGGAGCAATGAAGTGAGCGAGAAGCCCCCGCATACGACGACCGACGCCGGCATCCCCGCGCCGAGTGACGAGCACTCCCTGACCGCCGGGCCAGATGGCCCGATCCTGCTGCAGGACCACTACCTGATCCAGAAGATGGCGCAGTTCAATCGCGAACGCGTGCCTGAGCGTGTCGTTCACGCGCGCGGCTACGGCGCCCACGGCTTCTTCGAGGTGACCGAGGACGTCACGCAGTGGACGAGCGCGAGCTTCCTCGGGCAGGTCGGCAAGAAGACGCCCGTCTTCGCACGCTTCTCGACGGTCGCCGGCGAGCTCGGCTCGGCCGACACGGTGCGCGACCCGCGCGGCTTCGCGCTGAAGTTCTACACGGAGGAGGGCAACTACGACCTGGTCGGCAACAACACCCCGGTCTTCTTCATCCGTGACCCCTCGAAGTTCTCCGACTTCATCCATTCGCAGAAGCGGATGGGGGACACGGGCCTGCGCTCCAACAACGCCCAGTGGGACTTCTGGTCGCTCTCGCCCGAGTCCTACCAGCAGGTGACGTTCCTGATGTCGGATCGCGGCACGCCCCGCACGCTGCGCCACATGAACGGCTACGGCAGCCACACGTTCATGTGGATCAACAAGGGCGGCGAGCGCTTCTGGGTCAAGTACCACTTCAAGACCGAGCAGGGCGTCGAGAACTTCACCCGCGAGGAGGCTGCCGCGATGGTGGCCCAGGACGCCGACTTCCATCGACGTGACCTCTACGAGTCGATCGCCAAGGGCGAAGCGCCGGTCTGGCGCCTCGAGATGCAGATCATGCCTTTCGAGGACGCGGCCGCCTATCGCTTCAATCCGTTCGATCTGACAAAGGTCTGGCCGCACTCGGACTACGAGCCGATCACGATTGGGCGCCTCGTGCTCGACCGCAACCCGGAGAACTTCTTCGCCGAGGTTGAGCAGTCTGCGTTTGAGCCGGCGAACATGGTCCCCGGCATCGGTCCAAGTCCCGACCGGATGCTGCTCGGGCGCCTCTTCAGCTACCCGGACACGCACCGCTACCGGATCGGCCCGAACTACCTGCAGCTGCCGATCAACCGCCCGCAGAGCCCCGTCCACACCTACAACAAGGACGGCGCGATGCGCTACGACCACAACGGCGGCGCCCCGGTCTACGCGCCCAACAGCTACGGGGGGCCGCATGCCGACCCGGAGCGCTACCCGGATCCGAGCTGGGAGGCAAGCGGAGAGATCGTCCGCACGGCCCAGGAGCTCCACGCGCAGGACGACGACTACGGCCAGGCGGGCACGCTCTATCGCGAGGTACTCAGCGACACCGACAAGCGCAACCTGACCGGCAACATCGTCGATCACATGTCTGACGGTGTCGAGCACGATGTCCAGGTTCGCGCCGTCGAGCACTGGTACAAGGTCGACGCTGAGCTCGGCTCGAACATCGCCGCCGGTCTCGGGTTGCAGGGCGTCGGCACAAACGGCGCCTCAGCGACCACGGCGGCAGCCCGCCTCTGATCAGCCTCGTGCGTGCGCCCGGTCAGTGGCCGGGCGCACGCACGCTCACTCGCTGCGAGCTCGCGAAGGCCGAACACCCCGACGAGGCGCGAGTCGCGCGACGAGGCGCTCCGGGAAGACCAGCACTGCCAGCGCAACGGCCGCGATCGCAGCGCCCGCGAGCGCTGTCGCTCGCAGTCCTGAGGCACTGAGAGCTAGCGCGCCGACCAGCGGGCCGCTCGCGATACCCGCGTTGAACGCCGACGAGAACCATGCGGTGCCGATCTCCGCGTCCTGCGGACCGATCTCGATCACGGCCGTCTGTGCGGCGACGTCGAGGAGGCCGAGGCCGAGATTGTCGAGTGCTATGAACGCCGGGGCGAGCACCGTCTGGTGCGCGAAAGCGAACAGGCAGAGCAGGGCGGCGGCCATCACGGCCACCGGGATCGTCAGCGCGGCGCGCGGATGGCGTGCATAGAGGAAGCCCCCGCTTGCGAGGCCGACCGTCGAGGTCAGGCCGGCGCCCAGCAGAACCAGGGCAACGTCGTCGTGGGCCACGCCGCTGACGCGCGTCAGGAAGGGGCTGATGTAGGTGTAGGTCGTATAGAACGCGGTGACGACGAGGACGATCGCGAGGACGAGCTTGCGGTAGTGGCGCGGGTTCGGGATGCGCTCGCCCGCGATCACGCCGGCCGACTCTTTCCCGCGCGGAAGCGTCAGCACGATCGCGACGAGGACCAGGAGCGCGACGGCGGCCAGGACCACGAAGGCGAACCGCCACCCGGCCACGCGGCCGAGCCATGTGCCGGCCGGTAGCCCCAGCACGATGCCGGCGGCGCTACCGGCGAAGACCGCCGTCACGGCGTGTCCCCGCGCGGCCGGACTCACCAGCCCGGCCGCCGCCACCGGGCCCACCGCCCAGAAGATCGCCTGTGCGAGTGCGGTGAAGACGCGCGCGCCGACGAGGAGCCCGTAGTTTGGTGCGGCGGCCGAGGCAAGGCTTCCGAGTACGAGCGCCGCTGCGACGCCGCCGAGCAGCACGCGCCGCGAGAGCGGGCGCGTCAGGTAGGTCAGTGGAACCGTCGCGGCCACTACGACGACGGCGTAGATCGTCACGAGCAGGCCGGTCGCCGCAAGCGACCGGTGCATGCTCCCGGAGATCTGTGGCAGCAGACCGATCGGCAGGCTCTCGACGGTCAGGAAGCACGCGGCGGAGGCAGCGAGCGCAGCGAGCGCAGCGATAGTTCGCCGGCGTGAGCCGGCGCTCGGGTTGGCGGGAGCGTCAGGCATCAGGGCGCCTGGGGTCGGCAGGCGAGGGGGAGACGATGATACGAGCCGCGGACGCCCATTGGAACCGGTTGCAGGATAACAGCGTGCCATGTATCCTTGCAACCGGTTCCAATGGCTGAGGACAGAGTCAAGACGATCGTCGACATCGCGCGCCTTGCCGGTGTCTCGAAGGCGACCGTGTCGCGAGCGCTCAACGACAGCCCGCTCGTCAGTGCCGCCACGCGAGGGCGGATCCTTGCGATCGCGCAGGAGCACGGCTTCGAGATGAACGATCCGGCCCGCCGCCTGAGCCTGCGCCAGAGCAACGTGGTGGCGCTCGTCACCTACCGCTACGCGCCGAGCGTCAAGCTTCCCGATGCCTTCGTCCTCGAGGTCATGAGCGGGCTCACCGCGAGCCTCCACGTCGCCGGCTATGACCTGCTCGTAATCCAGATTGCCCCGGGCGACACCGACTGGGTGTCTCGCTACCGCGACTCCGGTCGCGTCGAGGGCTTCGTGCTGCTTGCCGCGCAGTGCACGCGCGAGCACCTCGCGACACTGAGCGGGAGGCACATTCCGTTCGTCCTCTGGGGGGAGCAGCCGGACGCCCACGAGTACTGCAGCGTCACCGGCGACAGCCTTGCCGGCGGGCGCATCGCGACCGAGCGCCTGCTGGAGGTTGGGCGGCGGCGCATTGCGTTCCTCGGCGGTCTGCCCGACGAGGCCGAGGTCAAGGACCGCCACGGCGGCTACCTGGCGGCGCTCGCGGCCGCGGGCCTGGCGCCCGACGACGCGCTCGTCGCCTACGGCGATTGGCGAGCGGAGTCCGGGCAGCAAGTGATGGAGGAGCTGCTGGCCCGGGCGCCGGACATCGACGGTGTCTTCGCGTGCAGCGACCTGATGGCGCTCGGGGCGATCGACGCGCTGCGCGCGCACGGGCTGCGCGTGCCGGACGACGTGGCGGTCGTCGGCTACGACGACGTCGCGCTCGCCGCGCACAGCGATCCGCCGCTGACGACGATCCGGCAATCGGGCCCGGTCATCGGGCGGCTGCTGGCCGAGACGCTGATCCAGCACCTGCGGACCGGCGCGGTCGCCAACGTATCGATCCCGGCCGAGCTCGTGGTACGGGGCTCGGCATGACCGCCGCATTCTCTTTTGTCCGCTTTGTAACCGGTTCCATACCAGGAGGCCAGTAGATGATCCATCCCCAACCAAACGCGATTCTGAGGCTGCTATGCGAGCCGGCGCGCAGGCCACCGCCAAATGACATCCCGCCGGTGATCGTGCGCACGCAGCCCCTGAGGTGGCTGCGTGTACCGACGGCCGGAGCCACTCGCATGGCCCGCACCCATGTGCCCGGGGCGTGGCGCGTCGTTAGGCGAACAGGTCCTCAGCGGGCGGACGGATGAGCGCGCCGGCACCGGGCCCGTCATCGGCGCTCACGTGCCGGCCGAGTCCGCTGACCAGGACGATCGGCTCGCCGGAGTCCTTCGCGCGCGCCAGGTCGGCCATCGCCGCGATTGCATCGGCGACAGCGATCACGCTCGCGCGCAGCTCGCGTCCGCGGCGGTCGCGGCGCCCGCGCCAGTCATCGAGCGTAGTCAGGCCCGCAGCCCCGATCGCCGTGTCGAGCTGGCCGAGACGCCAGGCGCGCCCGAAGCTGTCGCTGATCAGAACCGCCGGCTTTGCGCCCGACAGTTCGTGCAGGCGCGCCCGCAGCCGACGCGCCGAGCCGTCCGGATCTCGCGGCAGCAGGATCAGGACGCCGTCTCCCGGTGCGTTCGACTCGTCGACGCCCGCGTTGGCGCAGACGAAGCCGTGGTGTGTGCGAACGATCAGCACGCCACGCTCGGCGCGCAGCACTTCGCTCGATTCGTCGAGGATCGCCTGCACGTGACGCGGATCCTTGGCGAGCGCCGCCGCAAGCTCGTAGGCGCGCGGCAGCGGCTCGATCGATGTCAGCTCGCGCAGTTGCCCTTCGGCCTTCGACACCGCTTTGTGTGCGATGACGAGGATGTCGTCGTCGGCCGGCTGCAGGCCGGAGGCGAGGATCAGCGCCGCGAGATCGCAGCCGGGGACGATCTCCGGCAGGCCCGCGAGCGCTCTCGCCCTGAGCGATCCCATCAAGGTCCGCTGAGCGCGGCCGCATAGGCCGCGCGCGTCCGCGTGGCCCGGTGCTGCGGTCCGGCTAGCAGCGCTGCGAGGTCGGCCGGCGTGTCGATGTCGAGCAGGAGCGTTGGCGGGCGCGCCACGACGCACTCGGCGCCCGCGCTCGCGGCGAGGCTGCTGTGACGCTCGAAGCTGCCCGGGCCGAACGCCGGCTCGATCACATCGGGCGGGCTGAGCAGCAGCGCGTTGGTGCCCTGACCGTGGCGGTCCGGCACGATCACCACCCGCGCGCCCGATGCATCATGCGCGAGCAGCTCGTCGAGCTCGTCGCCGTCGAGCGCGGGGCAATCGCCCGGCACGAGCAGGACTCGCGCAACCCCGCGCCGCAGCGCCTCGGCGACGCCGATGCTTGCAGCCGCGCTCTGCCCGGCCTCCGCGCGGTCGGGCGTCACCTCGGCGCCCAGCCGCTGTGCCACCGCCGCCACGGCAGGCTCGTTGGTGACCACGAGGACTCCGTTCAGGCGCTTTGCGACCACGAGCACTGCGAGGACATCGGTGACCATCGCCTCGGCGAGCGCCCGCCGGTCCTCGGGGCGCAGCCGCTCGCTCAGCCGCTGCTTGGCGAGCGCGAAGCGCTTGACTGGCAGGATCGCGAGCGTTTCCACTAGCTGAGCGAGGCGGCGAACTCGAGTACGCGCTCCGCGAGCTCTCGGCGCTGCGCCGCGCTGGCCATCAGCGTCTCGCAGCGGAGCGAGGCGATCGCGTCGACCTGCTCGTCGCTGACGATCCCGTCGAGCAACTCGCCGTAATAGGCGATCACGCCGCTCGCGTTGGTCGGTAGTCCGGCCCAGGCGAGGCACGCAGCGGTTGGACCTTTGACCACCTCACCGGCGACGATCGGGCTGACCCCTACAACCGGCGCTGGTGCCGCCGCCAGCGCCTCCCGCATTCCCGGCAGCGAGATGATCGGACCGATCGAGATCACAGGGTTGGACGGTCCGATGATGATCGCGCTCGCAGCCTCGAGCGCTGCCAGTGCCTCTGCGCTCGGAGCCGCGGCCGCGATACCGGCGAGCTCGATGTCCTCGATCGGAACGCTCGCGCGCTCTCGCACCATGTACTCCTGCAGGCTGAGCCAGCCTCCAGTGCTGCGGATCCGCGTATGCACAGGCTGATCGCTCATCGGCAGCACGCGTGCCGTCACACCGAGTGCCGCGGCGAGACGCGCATGCGCCGCGGTCGCGCTCAGACCCTCTTGCTCGCGCAGTCGGCGGCGCTCGAGACAGACCGCGAGATCGCGGTCGCCGAGGTGAAACCAGGCGTCGGCGCCGAGCTCGCGCAGCATCTCGACAGCGGCGAACGTGTCCCCGGCGATTCCCCAACCGCGATCGTCGATGCGGTCGGCCAGCCAGTAGGTGACGAGATCGGGATCGGGGGAGACCGCGGCGCCGTAGAACTCGCTGTCATCGCCCGTATTGGCGACGATCGTAAGATCGTCGCCGAGCAGCTCATAGAGCCCGCGACCGAGCTTCGCTCCGCCCGAGCCGCCTGAGAGCAGGACGACGCTCACTCGCTCAGGCCGGTCACTCGCAGTCCGGCGTGCGTCTTGTAGTGCACGTTGATCGCGATCAGCAGCGCTGTGAGCGACTCGGTGATCCGCGCCATCTCTAGCCGGCCACAGTCGACGGCGCGCAGGCCCGGAATGCGCTCTAGCAGGACCGCCACGCGTTCCTTGTCGGCACGGCGATCGCCGCAAATGAAGACGTCCTCGCCGAGCGCGTGATCCAGGTCGCTGAGCAACGCGGCGCTGACTGTGTGCAGGCCGGCGACGACGCGCACGCCGTCGGCGGCCATCTCCTGGGCCTGCTGCGCGGCAGAGCCCTGCCAGACGCCGAGCATCCGCGTCGCCTTGCCGCTCACGGCGGCCGCGAGCGGCACGGTCGCGTCGAGCAGGACCTGTCCTTCCTGCATCGCTCCGCGGATGTTGGTCAGCGTCTCGGAATGGTTGCGAAACGGGACGCTGAGGATGACGAGCTCGTTCGCTGCGGCGGCCGGTGCGTTCTCGAGCCCCTCAAAGCGTCCGTCGGGAACGATCTCGAGCGCCTGGGCCGCGGTCTCCTCGGCCCGCTCGGCATCCCGTGAGCCGATTGTCACCGCGACGCCGGCATGCCCGAGACGCAGCGCCAGACCGAACCCGAGGGCGCCGCTCGCGCCGATGATCGTGACGGATGTGTCACTCGCTGCCAAGGCGGGGCAGTATAGGCAGGCCGGATAACCTGCGGGTCGTGGCCGACACGTTCGCACCGCAGGAGTTGCTCGCCCTGGCAAGCGAGGCGGCGCTCGCCGCCGGCGACCTGCTCCAGGAGCGCTTCGGCGGCGTCCGCGACGTCCACTCGAAGTCATCGCCGACCGACCTCGTCTCCGATGCCGACGTCACCGCTCAGCGTGCGATCCGCGAGCTGATCAGCGCGGCACGTCCCGGCGACGGCTTCCTCGCCGAGGAGGAGGGCGCGAACATCGCCGGATCGAGCGGCCTGCGCTGGGTCGTCGATCCGCTCGACGGTACCGTCAACTTCCTTTTCGGGATCCCGCTGTGGTGCGTTTCGATCGCGGTGCAGGACGCCGCCGGGACCCTCGCCGGTGTGATCTACGACCCGCTACGTCGCGAGGCCTTCGCCGCTGTGCGTGGCGCGGAGCTCACGATCAACGGCGAGCCGCCGTCGCCCGCGCGGGCACGAGCTGCGAGCCTCGACGAGGCGCTCGTGGCTACCGGCTTTGCCTACGATGCGAAGGTCCGCGGCGCCCAGGCGGAGGTCATCAAAGGCCTGATCTCCGCGGTCCGCGACATCCGCCGCTGCGGCGCGGCTGCACTGGATCTTGCGTGGACGGCGGCCGGGCGCTTTGACGCGTTCTTCGAACGCACGGTCAAGCTCTGGGACACCGCCGCCGGCACGCTCCTCTGCGAGTGTGCGGGCCTCGAGGTCCACGAGCTGGTCGATCGCCCGGGCCTCCCGGCAGGGGTGCTCGCCGCGCCCCCGCAGTTCGCGGCTCAGCTGCTCGAGCTCGTCGGCTGAAGCGCGCCGAGCTCACTGAAGAGCTCGCGTGCAGCTGCGATCCCGAGCGGCACGTAGTCGGCGACGAGCCGCTCGTTTGGCGCGTGGATGTTCGAATCGGGCAGCCCGAACCCGGTGATCACGCTGGGTATGCCCTTTGCCGAGAGGGCGGGGACGATCGGCAACGTACCGCCGGTGCGGATCAGCGCCGGGCGTACCCCGAGCGCACGCTCGAACGCATCGAGGCTGTGTCTGATGACCGGCGAGTGGGGGTCGACAAGTCCCGGCTCGGCGCTGGAGGTCAGCTCGATCTCGAGCTCGGTGCCCGCAGGAGCGGCTTCGCGTAGCAGCCGCTCGAGTGCCGGCGCGATCTCCGCGGCGCTCTGACCTGGCGCCAAGCGCAGCGAGAGGTTTGCGACGGCCTCCACCGGCAGCACCGTCTTCTGCAGGTGCGGCGATCCGCTAGTCAGGCCGTTGATATCGAGCGCCGGCTCCGCGAACGTGCGCACGTAGAACTCCTCGGCCGCGTGTGCGTCAGCGGGTGCGGCGCCGCGGTCCGCGAGCTCGTCGGTGCCGGCAGGCAGCTGTGCCCAGCCTGCGAGCTCTTCCGAGGTTGGTGGCGCGATCCCGGCCCGGAGCGACTCGGCGAGGCGGCCATCGACGGCAACCAGCCGCGCGAGCGTCAGCGCCAATGCGTTTGCTGCGTTGAGCGCGGCACCGCCGTAGATGCCGGAGTGCAAGTCGCTCTCACCCGTGCGAAGCACGAGGTGCCAGTAGATGAGACCGCGCGTGGCGACATTGAACGCCGGCAGGTCGCGGCGGATCATCTCACTGTCGAAGATGATCGCCGCGTCGCCGCCGCGATCGTCGGCTGCGAGGTAGTCGACGATCGAGTGCCCGCCGGTTTCCTCCTCGCCGTCGCAGAGGAACCTCACGTCCACGGGTAGCGCGCCGGCAGCGGCGAGCTCACGCGCCGCGGCTAGCAGCATGTAGAGCTGGCCCTTGTCATCGACCGTGCCGCGCCCGTAGAGGTAGCCGTCACGGATCGTCGCCTCGAACGGGTCGCTGTCCCACAGCTCCAGAGGGTCAGGCGGCTGGACGTCGAAGTGGCCGTAGCAGAGCACCGTCGGCCGCTTGCCCGAGCCGGAACCCGCGATCTCCCCGATCGCCAGCGGCTGGCCGTGCCAGTCCACGAGCTCCGCGCTCCCGCCGGCGCCATCGATTAGATCGCAGACCCAAGTCCCTGCCGCCCGCACATCCTGCGCACGCGCCGGGTCAGCACTGATCGACGGTATCCGCAAGAACTCCGAGAGCTCGCCGAGCCATTCCTTGCTCATCGATGCCACTCTATCCCGCGCCGCCCGATGCCCGGGGTGGGACTCGAACCCACAAGCTCTTGCGAGCGGCGGCTTTTGAGACCGCTCCCTTTACCAATTTGGGCACCCGGGCAGATGCTCCGAAGATCGTAGTATCAGCCGATCCATCGAACCACGCGGGCGTGGTGGAATTGGTAGACACGCCGGCCTTAGGAGCCGGTGGGCGAAAGCCCTTGGGGGTTCAAGTCCCTCCGCCCGCACTGGCCGGCCGATAGGCAGTTCAGTCTGCAATTTCGGCCTCCCAGAAAGTGCCATTTTGCAGGCGCTTTCTGGACGGCTTCGGGAGTAGGCAATTTGTCGGCCTCGGGAGCCTGCCAAGCCCCGGTTCAGGGGCTTTGCAGTATGCAATTCTCGGCCCCACTACGTGCCGGTCGCGAGGATATGCGCGCTCTGGATTCTCCTCCGGAACGACGAAAGCCCGCCTAAGCGGGCTTTCGATTCGCTAATGAGGACCGAGTCGGCTTAGGTTGTGGCCGGGCAGCCCCAATCCGTCGCCCAGGCGACAGCGGAGCCGGTGAATCGCTCGATCCTGCCGCTGTGGGTGCGCACCCAGCTCTGGCGGGGCTGGTGGACCGAGGCGGCGGTTGCGCGTAGTAGTCGCTGCGGCGAGTTCGCGTACGGTCGGTCCAGGCGCGGGGCAGCGGCGCCCTGCGTCGTCCAGGAGCCGAAGGCCCTGGCATTCGCTTAGTACTTCGTCGTAGAGGCCACTCTCGAAGACGAGTCGGCGGGCCGTGAGGAAGGTGGCGCCGAGCGCCAGCATCCAGTGGACCTCGACATCGTTCGCCCATGCCGGTCGCTCGACGCCGCGTCCTTGCAGACCGAGTCGCTGGAGCGCGGCATAGTGGCTTTCGACGATGTTGCGCTGGCGCAGCAACACTCGGCGTAGCGATGCCTGGTAGCCCTCGCCTGTGTGCGGAAGGACGGTGTGGATTCTCGGGTCCGTCCAGGGCCGCGTCGTCCTGTTCGGGCACATTCCGTCCGGGCAGACGAACTCGTAGCGCAGACTCGTTCCGTCTGGGTCCCACTCGCCGCGCGGGAGGTTGCCCTCTAGTCGTTGCTTCGGGCCACACCATTTGCCCTTGCGCTGCTTGAACTTCATCGGGCGTGCCTCACCCGTGCAATAGCAGACGGGTACGACGTGGATGAACTCGTCGTTGTCCAGCGCAAGCCCGCATCCGTGAAAGCACACCGACACGCACCGAGTACGAGCGCTGGATGCGCAGTCCCGGCCCAGCAACAGGTCTCCCGAGCGCGACTGTCGTCCTACGCGTGTGCGGTAGCTGGCGTGCCGCGATCGACGCGAGCCGTGCGGATACGCGATCACCGGGCACTTATGTCTCACTGAAACCGCGGATCAGGCGGTGACGGTCACAGAACTTGAGCACACCGACGCGCGCGGGCCGTTTGTCCGAACGGCCCGCGCGCCACACTGCGGCGTGCGTAGTCGACGGTTGCTCTTACGGTGCAGTCGCGCCGGTCGTGAACGTCGGGGTCTGGGCCGGCTGAATAGTGGCCGTACCGAGTACCGTGGTCCCGTCGTTCGCATATACAGGTATCGATATGGGAGCGGCGTTTGGTCCCGTGTGTGTCGCGTCCCATGCGAGGGCTTCCGCTGGGGTAGTGACGTCAGCGCCGGTATCGGCGTCCAGCTGCGCCTTCAGAACGTATCCTGTGACGTAGCCGCTACCAGTTGCAGATTGGCCGACGGCGAGAATGAGGTCAGGGCGCTGGTCAAACGCGACCCCGGCAGCCGACCCGTAGGTCTGGCCATTGGCATTAGTTTGGTACAACGGAGCATTTACGGCCTCGCTCAGTGGCGTCGGCACTGAGCTCGCGGAAGCTGCGAGACCAGACACTCCGAAGAACAGCGCCACGCTGACTGCAGACGTGCTGATCAGCACCAGTGTCTTGCGAGACATCCAACGGTTGCGTCCCATGAGGATCGACCTTTCTGAGGCTGCCGGAGCAGCAGCCCTGTCAAATGTAGAGGTCCGGAGTGTCATAGGCGTACCATGCCGAGTAGCCATCACCGTTATAGGCTTCGGTCTGACCCTGGGTGTAGTAATAACCCGCACCGCAGGAACTCTGGATGCCACTTCCGGACAACTGCGAGATGGACGAGTCGTAGCCTGGGTTGTAAAACCATCCGCCGCTAAGGCAGTAAGCGCCCGAGGAGTTGTAGATAAGCGAATCCGCGCCCATGTAGCCAGGAGGCGCATTCGTGTTGTTCTGCGTGCCCACCTCGGTGGCGCCCCAGGAGCCCGAATTACCCTCGTTGTAAAGGAAGTCCTGGTTCCAGTAATTGTACCCGAGTACAGGGCCGTAGTCGAAGACGCCACTCGATGTTGACGAGGCGATAGCCTTGCCAGCGGCAGGTCCCAGGACAATGGCCGCGATCAGGACCGAGACGGGCCACTTGGCGCTCGCCCGGCTCGCGCGTCGTAGTTTGTGGAACAGTTGAAAGCGTGACTGTCGGCTCACTGCATCACCTAACAATGCTTTCTCGGTTCAGAGGTCTGGCTCCCGTTTCCACACCCGGTTTAGGGGCACCGTACCGCGTGCAAATCCACAGAATCAAGCATGAATGCGAATCGCGCATATTAAGCTGACGGTGGCGACGTCACGGCCCTTCCTGGCCGTCAGCAGGACCATGCTAACGGGCCGCTACCTTCGACCCCGCCTAGTTCCGAAGCGTCCGCGGCGGGACTGTGCACGTGTGTCCGCTTTCGACGCGGGCGGATCGACTGGCTCGGCATCGCTCGCGTCACTCACGGCCCCGCGAGCGCTTGGGTACTGCGACAACAGCAGGAGCTATTGCCGCAGGTCGCCGCCCGTTGCGGCACGTGGTGCTGTCGCTTGCCGGGCATCGCCTACATGGCCGCGCCAAACGCCGGTCTGCCTCGGTGCGGGACGTCCCAACCACGCGCTGGTGACCGTGGAGCTCGTCGTCGTTCATCAGCGAAGGTCATGTTTGAACGCGAGAACCGGACTACCCGCTTCTATAACCTCGACGACAGCCCGGAGACGCTGTTCTCGCCGGCGTCAGGTGCATCCGCAGAACTCCGAGGAGCGCGGCCACGAGTTTGCGGTCATGTCATCGCCACCGTGGCCAGCGTCAACAACATGGTGGGAAACATCCGAGACGCGGGAGCTCGGGAGCTCGGTGGTTCGGTGCTGGCATGGATGCCGGCGCGCTTAGTTTGGACTGGCGCGCCCTGCTCGCCATCCGGGTTCGAGGAGGCGCAGGTCCAGCCGTTGTAGTCGTAGCGGATCGGTGAGGATGTTGAGCTCGGCGATGCGTCCTTGTGCGATCGTGAAGCTGAGCACCGAGAAGAGGGCCGATCCGGTGAACGCGACCAGGCCGGGGGCTCCGTTGATCAGCGCGCGTTGGGTCGGGCCGTATCCGAGCCGTTGGAAGGTGATCGCTCCGGAGGCGACGGCCTGCGCGCCGAGCCGCTGTAGCGAGCCGCCAGGGCCGGTCGCACCGCCGTCGGCGCGAAGCACCACGTCCGGGTTGAGAATCGTCAGGAGCGCGTCGAAGTCGCCGTCACGCGCGGCGGCGAGGAACGCGTCGACGAGCTGCCATTGGGCGGTGAGGTTTGTGTCTGGCGTGGCAGTGGTGCGCAGGCGGCGGCGAGCGCGGCTGGCGAGCTGGCGCGTGGCGGCCTGGGAGCGATCGAGAATCGCGGCGATCTGGTCGAAGGGGACGTCGAACACGTCGTGAAGCACGAACGCCAACCGTTCGGCGGGCGTGAGCGTGTCGAGCGCGATCAGCAGAGCGAGGCCGACCGAGTCCGCAATAAGCGCCTCGTCCTGCGGATCGGCGCCGTCGGGTGGCGAGATGATCAGGTCGGGCAGGTGCGGGCCGATCGGCTCCTCGCGTCGCGCGGCGCGAGAGCGCAGCAGGTTGAGACAGATCCGGGCGACGACGGTCGTCAGCCACGCGCGCAGATCATCGACTCCGCTCGCGTTGGCGCCGCTCAGGCGCAGCCATGCCTCCTGGACCGCGTCGTCGGCGTCGCTGAGCGAGCCGAGCATGCGGTAGGCGACGGCGCGTAGGTGGTTTCGCTGCTGCTCGAAGTGCTCTGCCAGCCGATCCTGCTCGTTCATGTCACATCTCTCGCTCGGAGCGTGTCTAACAGGTAGACCCAACGGAAGGCGCGGATGTGACAAGTCCGCGCGTGAGCCGCCAACGGGAAGAGCCAATGATGAAGACCACCCCCTCGGACCAGAACCGCGACAGCGCCGACGCGATCGGTGCCAGGTGGCAGCTTGATCCGCGCCGCTCGAGTGTGGAGTTTCGGGCCGGGCACCTCTGGGGCCTGGTGACCGTCAAGGGTCATTTCGATGAGTTCCAGGGCCGGCTCGACCTGAGGGCTGACCCCGCGATCGAGCTGACGATCGACGCCGCAAGCGTTGACAGCCGCAACCGCAAGCGCGATCGGCATCTGCGCTCGGGCGATTTCTTCGACGTCGAGAACCACCCGCAGGTGCGCTTCCTCTCCGAGCAGGTGGTGCTGCTCGGAGAGACGCTCAAAGTTCGCGGTAGCCTCGCGGCCGCTGGACGCTCGATCCCACTCGAGCTCGACGCGCGAGTCCGCGAGGTGGACGGAGAGCTCGAGATCGACGCCGCGACCACCGCCCCACACCGCGAGTTGGGCATGAAGTACAGCCCACTCCGCATGATCCGACCGCGCAGCCAGTTGCTCGTCAAGGCCGTCCTGCGCCCCGACAACGACGGCGCCGACTGCAGGTTGCCCGGCTGGTAGTTGAGAACCGTCTCAGTGATCGGCAAAGACAGACCCCCCGACTTCACCTTGAAGGCGACCTTGCCTCCCACTGCGGGGAACGGAGCCGTCTCGTCACCGTCGCAACACGAGGCCTCTGGGCGGACAGGGGTCGCGCAGCCTAGCTTGCTCGGTCTGGCGGGTGTGGATCCTCGGCGAGCCGGCGCTCGATCGCGGTGCGAAGACTGGCCACGTCAACGCCGAGCTCGGTAAGTAGGGCTGCGGATTGCGTGTCGCGCGTGAGGGCATCCAGCACGTGGATTGGCTTGATATCGCTGCTCCCGTGTGTGCGAGCTTGGCTGGCCGCGAGTGCCAACAACGGGGAGACAGCAGCACTTGACAGCGCGCTGCCCGTTGCGCTGCGCACGGGTCGGTCCCTCTCGAGTGGCTGACCTGGACGAGCCCCGACCATCCGGATCACCTCGTTGCGGATCCTCTCCGAGTCGGCGTCGAGGTCGAGCAGGATGCGTGATGCGACGCCCTCGTTCTCGCGCACCAGCCCGAGCAGGATGTGCTCCGTGTTGATGAAGTTCTGGCCGAGGCTCCGCGCCTCGCGCAGCGAGAGCTCGAGGACCCGCTTGGCGCGCGGCGTGAATGGAATCTGGCCGGAGGTGAACTCCTCCTTGCCGGAGCCGACGATCCGCACTACCTGTTCGCGCACGCGCTCGACCGTGAGGCCGAGGTGCTCGAGAACTCGGGCTGCGAGCCCCTCCTGCTGGCGCAGCAGCCCGAGCAGGACGTGCTCGGTCCCGATGTAGTTGTGATTGAGCGCGCGCGCTTCCTCCTGGGCCAGAACGACGACCTGACGGGAGCGCTCGGTAAACCGCTCGAACACAAGCCAAGGATGCCACGCGCCGCGCTCCCGGGATGTCTCGGCGGCGCGATTTTCGGGAGTGTCTGTGATGTAGTTTGCCGATGCGCTGGGGGGCTCTGATGGTTGGTCTGTTCGTGGCGCTGGGCGTTGTGACTGGCTTGGCTGCAGCGGCGTACACGCCTCCCGGGCTGGGCGACTTTGTCGGCGGTCGTTTTGCAGCGCTGCCGTTTGATGATGCGCAGCCCGGTTCGCCGGCGCGGCTGTGCTTGATCTTGGGCGCTCGCGCGCTGAGTGGTCCGTCGTGCGCGGCGGGCCACAACGCCGTAGAGATCACGGGGCTGCCGCGCGGAACGGGTGCAGGCGAGGTGACGGTCGCAGACGTCGGCGACGTCAACGGTGGGCGCTTCGGCGATATCGCGGTGAGCGATTCGGCGGCGAGCTTCGACGGGCGCGCGCACAGCGGCGTCACGTGGGTTGTCTTCGGAACGGCGCACCCGACGGTGATCAATCTCGCCCACCTCGGCAAAGGCGGATTCGAGATCGGTGGTCCGCGCGCCGGCGCTCAGACCGGCGTGGAAGACGAGAGCCAGGGTCCCGGTGTCGGCGATGTCAGCGGAGACGGGTTTGACAGCATCGTCCTGAGCTCCCGAAACTCGCCGTCGACCGACAGCGATATGGCATGGGTGGTCTTCGGAAAGCGCGGTGATGCGCCGGTTGACCTCGCGCATCTCGGCAGCGACGGCTTTGAGATCGAAGGCACCAACGGGGCCAGTCCGACGATCATCGGGGACGTCACCGGCAATGGGCACGCCGCTGTCGCGATCAGCGGGAGCGGCAATGGGCAGATCAGCGTTGTTTATGGCAGCGGCTCGAGCGCGACAGTGAGGCTCGGGTCGCTCGGTGCGCGGGGCTTTCGGATCAGTGGACTGGACTCGGTTGTCGGTGGCACGATCGCCGGCGTCGGTGATCTCACCGGCGATGGACTTGCCGACATGCTCGTCGGCAACCCGTGGAGCGGTGGCGAGTGTGGGCCGAACGCCCCGATCCTGACCGAGATCTGTCCCGGTCAGGCGTACGTGATTTATGGCGAGCGCGCTGACGAGAACATCAACGTGCAACGGCTCGGCTCACACGGCTACCGAATCGCCTCCAGCTCAGGCGCAACCGACGGTTTGGGCTCCACTGTCGCGGCGGCCGGCGACGTCAACGGCGACGGACGGCCAGGACTTCTGATCGGCGACAACGCACACGCCTACGTCATCTTCGGTCGTGCCGCCGGCGGGCCGATCGACCTCGACAAGCTGAGGCAGAGCTCTTGCGGCTTCGTGATCACCTTTCCGCTGCCCTCCGGGATCGCTCTCGGGCCAGGTGTGGGCCCTCCGGTCGCAGACGTCGGCGACCTCACCGCAGACGGACGCTCGGACATCCTCGTCGAGCCGACGAGCACCAACGGGACAACGACCGACTTCTACGTCGTCTACGGCAAGACCTCGAGCGCACCCGTCGACCTCGCTCACCTAGGCGGCGACGGCTTCCAGATCCACTGAGCTGCCCCGTGCAGACTCGCCCGCCGGCCGGGGCAAGCCCGCCAACTACCGCTCGAGCTGCACGAGGTCCCATCAAGCCACAGCTGAACGACTCGCCGGCGCGCGATATTCGAGTCGGTAGAGGTTCGTTCTTCAACGCCTCTAGCCGTCGCGGTTCGGTGTAAGAATGGGCGTGTGAGCACCGCGGTCGTTCGGGCTGGTGGTTCAGCGTTCTCGCCCGAACGGTCTCCGGCGTATTGGCGGCTTTTCCGCAGCGCGACGCTCGCCCAGGTCGCCGGCGGCTTCGTCCTTTACTTCGTTGGCTCGCTCACGCTCTGGCTGACGGGCCTGGTTGGTCTGTCGTCAAACAGCGCTCTCGCCATCTACGCGCCGTGGGTGGTGGACGGACCCTGGGCGCTGTTTGCATCAGTCGGCTGGGGCATTTTGGTCTCGGTGTTGATCGGGTCCCTGCTGCGGGAGCGCGTGATACGGCGGTGCGGTGTCGTGCCGTCGCGCACCCTGACGCTCGCCTCGGTTGCGATCGGTGGCTACGCGCCCTGGTTGTTCACGGCAAGCTCGGGAGGACGCGCGTTTCTGAGCCTGTTCCTGGTACCTGGCGTATTGCGTGTAGTCGCGTTTGACTCCTCGCGTGGCCCTCGCCAACTTCCTCATGGGCTCGAGCTCTCCCGTCGCCAGCTCGCGGTTGGACTCGCTCTCAGCATGTTCGCGCTCGTGTTGCCGTACTCGTTGCTGCACCCGTTCTCCGTTCACGGCACCGGTAGTTCGGGCGACAGCACCGCCGGCAATGGATCGATCGACACCGTCGCCCCGGGCCGGGCGATCTGGCTTGGGGTCGGCCTGCAATCCGGTGATCTTCCGCTGAGCGTCACCTCGGTACGGCTGTTCCACGGCGCCGACGTCGAGATCAGCGACGTCACGATCAGTCAGTTCTTCGACCCGGAAACTGGAGTGCCGCGGGCGCCCGTTCACGTGGGTGCTCGTGGCCAGCTCTGGATCGGCTACAAGATCAAGCTCGTCCACTGTCCCAACCCCACCATGCCGGTCGGCGTCGAGCGTGTACGCATCGACTACAGCCAGCTCGGCCTGCCGCTCGAGCAGACGGTCACACTCGCAGGAAACGGAACCCTGCTCGCCTGCAGCACCTGAGGGCGTCGGGTCAGCTCCCGGCGAGCGCCGTTGCAAGTCTCGCGCCGCCGGCCCGCAGGGCTCCAAGACGTATCCCGTTGCGCGGTCGCGCCGGCTCAGTGCTGGCTGAGGAAGACGTTGCGGCGGCGCTGCCGCTTCGTCGTGAAGCGTTTCGCGCGCGGCGCGGGGCCGGTCGACTCGCGAACGATGAGCTCTGCTGACACGAGAACCTGACGCGGTGATGTGTCCTTGCCGGTGAGCTGATCGATCAGCATTTCGGCCGCTAGGCGCCCCGCTTCGAAAGCCGGCCAATCAACGCCCGTGAGCGCGGGGGTCAAGACTTCGGCGAACTGGGCCGCAATCACAGAGACGACAGAGAACTCTTCGGGAACCCGGAGGTCGGCCGCACGGAGCGCGCTGAGCAGCCCGGTGAACTGCCAGCCGGTCGTGATCGCCGCCGTGCATTCGGGCTCTGAGGACAGCAGCCGGGACGCGATCGCGAATGCCTCGCGCGGTGTGTGTGAGGACGGGACATGGATGCCTCGGATACCGAGCTCGGGCGTACGGCTCTCGAAGACGTCTCGGGCGATCACCGCTGCCATGTAGCCGGCCGCGAGCAGATCAGGCGCGAAATTGAAGAGCGCAACGCACGTGTGCCCGAGCCGCGCAAGGTGTGCGAGACTCGTCTCGATCGCGCTACTGAAGTCCAGGTCGACAAAGCTGATGCCGTCGAGGTCATCTGTTCTGCCGATCAGCGAGAACGGGTAGCCCGCAGACTTCAGGCGTTCAATGCGGGGGTCCTCTCGCAGCGTCTCCATCAAGATGACGCCGTCCGCGCGGCCCTGCGTCACGAGCTGCGTGACAGCCTCAGGATCGGTCACCGAGGTGGAGAGGAGCAGGCCGTAATCGCTTGCGCTCGTCGCCTGCGTTGCTCCGGCGACGAATGTCTGCTGGATCGGCACGAGCTGCCATTGCGGGGAGGGCAGGTAGAGCGCAATCGTGTGCGAGGCGCCGCTGGCTAGCGCCCGCGCGGGCCCGTGTGGCCGATAGTCGAGCTCCTCGATCG
The DNA here is from genome assembly GCA_050010595.1 of Solirubrobacteraceae bacterium. Taxonomy (GTDB): domain Bacteria; phylum Actinomycetota; class Thermoleophilia; order Solirubrobacterales; family Solirubrobacteraceae; genus Palsa-513. The sequence continues at coordinate 61,601 of JBEKKS010000010.1, read as the reverse complement.
CCTCGAGGACGCGCTCGCGCATCTGCTGCGAAACCGAGCGCTTGCCACTCAGAACGTATGACACCGTGCTCAGCGCAACGCCCGCACGTTCGGCGATCTGGGCCATGGTGGCTGGTCGTTGGTCGGCCATGCCTGGGATTCTCGCATCCCTCCCGGCCTGCCCGTATTCGGATCCTCGGTCGAAGCGCTTCGCTGGCTTTCTGGCGCAGCGCCAAAGCGACCGGCGGTCGCCCGTTCAGGGTTGCGTTCGCCAGTCCGGGCTGAGCGCGGGACGAACCCAGCGGGCTTGACCTAACGCGTCGAAGCGCTTCGAACTAGACAGCCGGGACTCGAGCTGGTACTGTCGAAGCGCTTCGACACCACGTCGGGGCGAGGACCTCTGAGGAGAGGGTGTGACTTCGGTTCAGACACTCGGCGCGGTCGCCGTGCCAACAGCTTCTGCGCGTGTGCGGCTCCGCCCGATCGACGGCGGCGGCGTCGTCATTCGCGACGGCCTCCTCGCTGACCGTCAACGCGTCAACCGGGAGGTCACGCTTCTGCGCGGTGCCGAGGAACTCGAGCGCGCCGGAACGCTCGACAATCTGCGGATCGCGGCGGGACTCATGTCGGGCGAGCGGCGCGGCATGGTCTTCAGCGACTCAGACGTCTACAAGTGGCTCGAGGCGCTCGCCTGGGAGATGGGACGTGACCCGTCCCCCGAGTTCGAGAGCCTGGCGCGAGAGACGATCGACCTTGTCGCTGCAGCACAGGAGCCGGATGGTTACCTGAACAGCTGGTGCCAGGTTGTCGATCCGGCGTGGCGCTGGACCGACATGAAGATGGGCCATGAGCTCTACTGCGCGGGCCATCTGATTCAGGCTGGAGTTGCATTCGCGAGAGCGACCGGCGAGACATCCCTGCTCGACGTCGGTTGTCGCTTCGCTGATCTGATCGACGAGTCGTTTGGCAGCGACGGCCGGGTGGCCATCGACGGACATCCCGGTATCGAGGTTGCGCTCGTCGAGCTCTACCGGCAAACGGGCGTCACTCGCTACCTCAAGCTCGCGGACACGCTCACCACCCGTCGGGGCTCGGGAATGTTCGCGGGTGATCGCTACGGCCTCAGCTACTACCAGGACGCCGAGCCGGTCCGCGGCGCGCGCTCGATCGTCGGGCACGCGGTGCGCGCGCTCTACCTGACTGCCGGGGTCACCGACCTCTACGCCGAGACCGGTGACGACGCGCTGCTCGAATCGATGCTGCTGCAGTGGGACGATCTGGCCTCGTCGAAGACATACCTGACTGGCGGCATCGGCTCGCGGCACGAGGGCGAAGCGATCGGCGCCCGCTACGAGCTGCCACCCGATCGCGCGTACTGCGAGACCTGCGCGGCGATCGCCAGCATCATGTGGAACTGGCGGATGCTCCTCGTCACTGGCGAGAGCCGGTTCGCGGACCTGCTCGAGCGGACGCTCTACAACGGCTTCCTTTCGGGTCTCTCCCTCGACGGCGGGTCGTTCTTCTACACGAACCCACTGCACTCGCGCAGCGGCAAGCACCGCCACAACTGGCACCCCGTTGCCTGCTGCCCGCCTAACATCATGCGCCTGCTCGCGTCGCTGCACCACTACGTGGCTACGACCAGCGACGGCGGCGTCCAACTGCATCAGTACGCGCCCTCGACGATCCGAGCTGTCGTGCCGGACGCGGGAACCGTCGAGCTGGCGGTCGAGACGGGCTATCCGTGGTCGGGTTCGGTCACGGTCGAGGTAATCGCCTGCGGCGACGCTGAGTGGACCCTTTCGCTGCGCGTGCCGGGATGGGCGCGTGACGCCTCTGTCGACGGCAAGCCGGTTGCGCCCGGATACGCGGAGCTCACTCGGCGCTGGCGCCCCGGCGACCGCGTCGAATTGGAGCTTGATGTCTCCGCCAGGCTGACGGCACCGAATCCGCGGATCGACGCGGTTCGCGGCTGTGTCGCGCTCGAGCGCGGACCGATCGTCTACTGCTTTGAGGACGGCGACCTACCGGCCGGCGCGAGCCTTGCCGACGTCGCGCTCCAGGCGGACACTGTGCCGGTCGACAGCGGTCCGCTGGCGTCGCCGCTGGACGGCTTCCCCGGAGTGTCGGTTTCAGGAGTCGTCCGCGACCTCGATTGCTGGAGCGAGCTCGAGTACGTCGATCTTCGCGAGCTCCCGGCAGAGGGCACGCCCGCACCGGCGGAGCTGCTCGCCATCCCTTATTTCGCATGGGCAAACCGGGAAGACGGCGGGATGCGCGTCTGGCTTCCCAAATCTGAGTGAGGAGGAGGCTGCGTGGCGACCCTGGCCCTTGAGCAAGTGACGAAGGTCTTCCCGAACGGCGTCCAAGCTGTACACGGGTTCGACCTGTTCGTTGACGAGGGGGAGTTCGTCGTGCTCGTCGGGCCCTCGGGCTGTGGCAAGACGACCGCGCTGCGAATGGTCGCCGGCCTCGAGGAAGTGACCTCGGGGACGATCAGGCTCGACGGCGAGGTCGTCAACGACATCTCGGCTCGCGAGCGGGACGTGGCGATGGTCTTCCAGAACTACGCCCTGTACCCGCACCTGAACGTGCTCGAGAACATTGCCTTCTCCCTGAGGGTGCGAGGAATTTCCAAGCACGAGCGCCTCCAGAAGGCACGCGAGGCGGCTGAAGTGCTCGGGCTCACGGAAGTCGGTCTGCGCAAGCCGCCCCAGCTCTCGGGCGGCCAGCGTCAGCGCGTCGCGATGGGCAGAGCGCTCGTCCGCGAGCCCGCTGTGTTCTTGATGGACGAGCCACTGTCGAACCTCGACGCCAACTTGCGCGTGCAGATGCGCAGCGAGGTGCTCCGTGTCCAGCGGCGTCTCGGAGTCGCAGCTCTCTATGTCACGCATGACCAGACCGAGGCGATGACGATGGGTGATCGCGTCGCGGTGCTCCGCGATGGAACGCTCCAGCAGCTGGCCACGCCGCTCGAGCTCTACGAGCGCCCCGCGAACCTGTTCGTAGCCTCATTCATCGGCTCGCCGCCGATGAACCTCTACGAGGCTGAGGTCTCGGGGCCCGCAAATAAGCTGGTGCTCTCGCTCGGTTCGCAGCAGCTAGCCCTTCCGGCCGACATCGGACGCCGGATTCCCGGCTTGGCCGGGAGCGGCGCTCGCAAGCTTTTGGTCGGGATCCGCCCCGAGCACCTGACCATTGCCGAGGGTCTCGACGAGCTCGACGCCACCCGGGAGCCGACCATCGGGGCGCGCGTCGAGCTCGTCGAGGTCCTCGGCAACGAATCGCTCGTCCATTACTCGACGGACGCGAGGATAGTCCGTAACAAGGCGGGCGTCTGGACGGCAGACGCCACGGGGCGAGGGGAGATCGCTGCCGCGGCCGCTGCGGAAGGCGTCGCACGGATCGATCCGCGCGTGCCGGCCGCGGCTGGAGACCTCGTCAGGCTCGTCGTTGACGTGAGCAGGCTGAGCTTCTTCGACGCCGAGACCGGAGAGGCGATCGCAGCAGCCGATCGTGAACGGATCGCACCAGCGGATGCGCCTGAACACCAGAGGCGTGCTCAGACCCAAGGAACCTGAATTGGCGACTTTCATAACCAGCAAGACCGGCTTCACAGTTCTCGATACCGGCGAAGTCCTCCAGGTCGACGCCTGGGGGGAGAGCGGCGCCCGCGTCAGGTCAACGCTTGGCGGGTCCGTAACAGAGACACCGGGCAGCGCCTTGGGCGAGGCTGGAGCGACCGCTGCCGACGTCGAAATCACCGACGGCCGAGCACGCATGCGCAACGGCGACCTCATCGTCGAGGTCTACGAGAACCCTGAGCAACGGTTCGTCCGCTCGCCCCCTCTCGTGCGTTTTCTCCGGCCGGACGGCAGCGAGCTGTTCCGGGAGAGCGTTCCCCATTTCACCGCGCCCGCTCAGCGGCTCTACGGCCGTGGCGGAGGCGACCTCTACGCCTGCGAAGTCACCTTCGAGGCCTGCGCGCAGGAGCGCTTCTACGGGTTCGGTCAGCATCAGCACGGCTTGCTGGACCAGAAGGGGGCCGTCATCGACCTCATCCAGCGCAACACCGAAGTCAGCATCCCGTTCGCTCTCTCGAGCCGCGGCTATGGGTTCCTCTGGAACATGCCGGGCGCGGGTCGTGTCGAGCTGGGCGCCAATCGCACGCGGTGGGCGGCGGACGCAGCCAGGCAGATCGACTACTGGGTGACGACCGGCTCCACCCCGACCGACATCGTGAGCCACTACGCCACCGCGACGGGCTTGCCGCCGATGCTGCCCGACTGGGCCTCCGGCTTCTGGCAGTGCAAGCTCCGCTACAAGAACCAGGACGAGCTTCTCGAGGTGGCGCGCGAGCACAAGCGACGCGGACTGCCCATCTCGGTCATCGTCTGCGACTACTTCCACTGGACGCGTCAAGGCGAGTGGCGGTTCGATCCAGCCGAATGGCCGGATCCGCAGGCCATGGTGGACGAGCTTCGAGAGCTCGGCATCGAGCTGATGGTTTCGGTCTGGCCGACCGTCAATCCCAACAGCGAGAACTACGCGGAGATGGACAAGCGTGGCCTGCTGGTGCGCAACCTGGCAGGTCTGCCACTGCAGCTCGCACTCTGGGACAAGGGAACCGACGGACACGCCTTCATGCGCTTCTACGACGCGACCAACCCCGAGGCACGGCGCTACATCTGGGAGAAGGCCACCGAAGGCTACGGCCGCTACGGCATCCGCGCCTTCTGGCTTGACGCGTGCGAGCCAGAGGGTCTGGCCGACAATCCTGAGGACGCACGGTACTTCAGCGGCCAGGGAGCGGAAACTCAGGGCATCTACCCGCGCGAGCACGCACGGGGTTTCTACGAGGGCCTGCGAGCGAGCGGCGAAGACGAGGTACTGACGCTCTGCCGGTCTGCCTGGGCAGGAAGCCAGCGCTACGGGGCGGCCGTCTGGTCGGGTGACGTCGAATCGACTTTCGAGGCGCTGGCCGCGCAGATTCCGGCCGGCCTGAACATCGGCATCTCGGGAATCCCGTGGTGGACGACCGACATCGGCGGCTTCCGCAACGGCGACCCGACCACCGAGTACTTCCGGGAGCTGATCGTTCGCTGGTTCCAATTCGGCGCGTTCTGCCCGCTCTTCCGGCTGCACGGCGTCCGCGACCCGGGTCCGCTCGTCGGCTCGGAGCAGACCGGCGCTCCCAACGAGGTGTGGTCCTTCGGAGAGCAAGCCTACGAGCTGATCCGCGAGCAGCTTGCACTGCGCGAGCGGATCCGCCCCTACGTAATGGACCTGATGGCGACCGCGAGCGCCACCGGCGTGCCGCCGATGCGCGCCCTCTTCCTGGAGTTCCCGGACGAGGCTCCGGCATGGGAGGTGACCGACCAGTTCATGTTCGGGCCGGACGTGCTCGTCGCGCCGGTCACGGTGCAAGGGATGCGCGAACGCGACGTGTACCTCCCGGTTGGGGCGTCCTGGCTGGATGCGTGGACGGGGGAGCCGGTCGCTCAGACGGGCTGGTTCAAAGCGGCGGCGCCATTGGAGCGCATTCCGGTCTACCTGCGAGCGGGCGGCAGCTTGAAGTCCCTGTCTGCCGACGAAGCAAGCGATGTCTAGCCGAACGACTCAGGGCGGCGAAGCGGGGAGCAGCTTGCCGAAGGCGCCGGCGGCCGGTCGGCTCGCGCGCCGGCGCGGACCATTCTCACGACTGTCCGGCGCACACAAGCAGCAACTCGCAGGCTGGCTATTCCTGACACCCGCGATCGCGTACGTGCTTTTCGCGTTCGCCACACCCATTGTCTACAACATCGCATTGAGCTTCGAGCGGGATTCGCTCTCGACGATTGGAAGTATCGGTGCTCCTTGGGCTGGATTGTCCAACTACACCACTATGTTCCATGACCAGATTGCGACGAGCGCAATCGTTCACACGCTTCTGTTCACCGTCGGGTCGCTCGCCGGGCAATTCATAATCGGCCTGTCGCTCGCCCTGCTCTTCAGTAACCGGTTCCCTGGGCGCACCGTCGCGCGATCCCTCGTGATCGTCCCTTGGCTGGTACCCCTGATCGTGACGGGTGTGATCTTCCGGTTCATGTTTCAGCAGGAGGGTGGGGCCGCCAACCAGGTGCTCATGGACATCGGACTCATTCACAGTCCGATCGACTGGCTTGGCACCACGAGCTACGCCTTGCTGACGGTCACGCTCGCAAACATCTGGCTGGGCGTGCCGTTCTTCACGCTGCTGCTCTACAGCGCGCTCCAAGAGGTCCCGGAGGAGGTCAAGGAAGCAGCAATGATCGACGGAGCGAACTCCTGGCAGCGACTGCGCCTGGTGACGATTCCGATGATCCTGCCCGTCATCGAAATAACCTTCATCCTCGGTTTTGTCTTCACCGTGAAGGTGTTCGATCTGGTGATAGGCATGACCGGTGGCGGTCCGGCAAACGCCACCCAGCTTATATCGACATGGTCTTACACGCTCGGATTCCAGGAGTTTAACTTCGGTGAAGCAGCGGCGCTCAACAACGTGCTGCTCGTGGCCGCGCTCGTCTGTGCCCCACTGTATCTGCTGCTCAGTCGAGACCAGCTGCGCCGCAGCTCGGGAGTCGGACGATGAGCAGGCACCACCGAAAGACCGCCGTGCGATGGCTCAGCACGCTCGTGGCGTTCGTCGCCGTGGCGCTGATGCTGTTTCCGATCTACGCGATCGTCGTTGCGTCGTTCGAGTCGACGGTGACGATTTTCAGCACGCATTTCCACTTCTTCCCGTACCACCCGACACTCGCGAACTACAAGACTGTCGTTCTGGGTACACAGTCGGGCCCGGCCGCATCCGTAACGACTAACGGGAACCAGCTGGGACATGTGCTCACAAGCCTCGAGATCGCGCTCGCGACCGCGCTTTTGACTTTGGTGATAAGCGTGCCCGCCGCGTACGCGCTTGCGAAGTACCGCATGCGGGTTACCGTCGTGTTCATCGGAGCGCTGCTTCTCGCTCAGATCGTTCCGTCGATCGTCTTGGCAACGTCGCTTTTCGCTGTCTTGCTCAAGGTCGGCATGGTGAACACGCTCCCGGGAGTGATTCTCGCCGACTGCACTTACGCCGTGCCGTTCGGCATTCTCGTCTTGCGGGCTTTCTTGTTTGCCCTGCCCAACGAGGTGATGCACTCGGCTAGGGTTGACGGCGCCTCGGAGTGGCAGACATTCCGCATGATCGTGCTCCCGCTCGCGCGATCGGCCATCGTCACCGTGGCGGTATTCGCATTCCTCGCCGGCTGGGGCGATTTCATCTTCGCGCTCACAACTCTGAATGGCGCCAGCTTCGAGCCGATAACGCTCGGGATTTACAGCTTCCTGGGCAACTATCAGGCCAATTGGGGCGCCGTGATGGCCGCCGGCGTCGTCGCGCTGGTACCGGCCGCAGTGTTGCTGGTGATCGCGCAGCGTTACATAGCGACCGGTCTCACCGCGGGCGCGGTGAAGGGCTGACGATGTGCGCGCAACGCCGCGCTTGCAAGGGCACCACGGTCGGTCTCCGACGGGCCCACAGGACTTACCGAAGTGTAGTGCACTGTAGCGATATAGCGATAAAGGGAGAGAACAAGTGGGACTATTGATCGAAAGGCGACGTCGAGCCGGGCTCGTCGTTCTCCTCGTGGCAGCCGTGTGTGCCGTGATGGGGTTGACTGGCACGCAGGCTCGCGCTGCGACTCACATCACGCTTACGGAGGAGGACTACTTCTCCACATCCAACCAGGTTGGGGCCCTTACGGCCTACAACGCGGCGTTTGAGCACGCACATCCGGGCGTGACCATCAAGCGCATCGCAGTGCCGTTCGCCGATCTGGACTCGACGCTGCTGACGCAAGCAGGGTCGCATGACCTGCCGAACATACTGGCGAGCGACAACCCGTTTGTCGCGGCAATGGTTGCCACGGGTCAAATCCTGCCTCTGAACAAGTTCAAGGGCTTCAGCACCAAGGGCTATTACCCGGCCGTGATCGACGAGGGCCTGATCGGTGGCAAGAACTACAGCCTTCCGGTCGCGGGCGAGAACTCGATCGCGCTGATCTACAACATCGCCGACTTCAAGGCGGCCGGCATCACGAGTCCGCCAAAGACGTGGGCGCAGCTGGAAACTGATGCAAAGCTACTGACGACCCATGGTGGAGCCGGTAACGGAGGCGTTTCCGGATTCGGAATCACTTGCGACAACGCAGAGGACGCAACGTGGCAGTGGGAGCCCTTCTTCTGGGGCGACGGTGGCAAGTACACGTTCTCGAACATCAGTGGTACGTCGGGACAGCAAGCGTTGAGCCTGTACCAGACGCTGCTCGCTCCGGGCGGCGGAGGGTACGACGACGGTTGCAGCGGCTACGCGCAGACCCCGGGCGAGACCGACGATTTCATCGCCGGCAAGCTCGCGATGATGCTCAACGGCCCGTGGAACTTCCCGTCGTTTGCTGGCAACACTCCGCCGGAGAACTACGGCCAGTACTACGGGGTCGCACCGATCCCGACCGAGTCGGCAAGCCAGAAGGCTGTCGTGCCGCTCGGTGGCGAGGACTGGGAGATCAGCAAGAGCGGTAGCAAGCAGGCGCAGCAGCTGGCGTTCGACTACATCGAGGGCATGCAGTCGCCGTCGGAAGAGCTGAACCTTGCTGAGCAGTTCGGCTACCTCCCGGCGCGGATCTCCGTCGCCAAGGAGTTCGTGAAGGCAGCGGGTCCCGCATGGGGCGTGCTCGCGACGCAGACCCTGTATGCGCATCCGCGCACCTACGGTCTCGGCACGAAGTACAACACCATCTCGACCGCAGTCTGGGACGCGATCTCAGCTGTTTCGGCGAATCCGACCAGCAGTGAAGTCTCGAGTGCGTTGTCCACCGCGCAATCGGCGATCACCGCTGCTCTAGGCTAGTAATCAGTTCGGCGCAGTAGACAGCGTCGCGACGCGTCAGGCCCGGTACCGCGGCTTTTCCCAGCAGATCTGGGTAGCGGTGCCGGGCCGGCGTTTGCTGGTCGTCGACGGAGTCGATCCTCAGTCGTCGAGGCCGTTGCGCTGCAGCCACGTGGCGATCGTCGGCTCCACGCGTTCGAGTCGATGACGTGCGCACAGCTCGATCAGGGCTTCGGCGCCAGCCCGCGCCGCCGGGCCGCTGAGCGCCGACATCGCTGCGAGCGCAAGCTGGGACTCCTCGAGCGCGAGCCCGCGCTCCAGCGTGAGCCGGGCGACCCAGCGCGTCGCTGCGCGAGGGAACGTTTGCTGCTCGAGCTCGAGGAACGCGAGGCAGATCGCGAGCCCGTCCTCCAACTCGACGTGCTCGAGCTCTGCGGCAGTCGAACGGATCACCGCGATCGAGCCGCTGTCGAGCGCGCGGCGAAAGCGAGCATAGGGCCTGCCGTCCGACGTCATGGGGCAGGATCGGTCAGCACGAACACATGTTCGCACGGCTGTCTGTCGGCGTGGGGTCGTATCCTCGAAGGTGAGGTCGCGGGCCATGGCGGAGATCGTGTTCAGCGGAGGGGAGAGGGTGAGCGTCCCGGAGATGGACGCGATGGCTCTGCTGCACAGCCTCAACCGCGCGAAGGTGCAGCAACACGGGATCGAGACGCCTGACGGCATCCTGCCGCCAGGATGGGTTGACGTGCCGACCGAGGCTGGAACGATCTACGTGAATCCTGAGCGCGTTGCCTACGTGGCCGGCCCATAGCGGCGACCGCGCACCGCTAACGGTCGGTCTCGTCGATCGAGCTCACCTACGGTGCGCGCAGCGCCCTACGGTTCGGAGTCAGCGACAACTTCGATCAGCCGGGTTTCGTAACCACCTACAGCGATGGGTGCTCGCAGCTGCTGGTCGGCATAGCGCAGCTCGTCACGCCAAACGACCCGCTCACGTGCACGATCACCCACACGTTCTTCGGCAAGATCCCCGCCCCGGCACCGCCGCCACCATCACCGGTACCTGCGTCAACCACCTCCGTGTAGTGCCCGCTCGCTGGTAGTGCGGCCGGGATCGACGGCACGATGTCCTGCTCGGTAACTGTGACGGCGCCGAGCGGCGCGCCGGCGCCGAGCGGCACCGTGACGGTGACACCGGGTAACGAGACGTGTGACATAAGCACGGATCCGTGCGATGTCACCGTTCCGACGAGCTCAACCGTCGGCGCCCAGGAGACCGTCAGTGCTTCCTTCCCGGGCCAGAGCGGTCTCGGCTCGAGCACCGGTAGCACGGCTGTCACGCTCACGCTACGCCCGACCGCGATCGCGATGCAGTGCGCTACCGACGGTCAGAACGAGGGCGTCGCGGTCTCCGGCGAGGAGATCATCTGCACGCTGACGGTGAGCGATCTATATGACCCGGACGCCTTCACGCCCGGCGGAACGGTCCAGGCGACGGCAGGCGCGGACACCGAGGAGTGCTCGCTGAACCCCGAGAGCCAGAGCTGCATGGTCTTCTTTACCAGCGGCCTCACGAGCCCGGCATCGATCACCTCGAGCTATGCCGGTGACGGCGCCGAGTTCGCCGCGAGCACCGGCAGCGAGGCGATCAGCGTGGTGGCCCCAGGCTGATCTAGGGAGCGCTGACGCTGACCCTGCCGCTGCCGGGGAGCAGCACCTCGGAGTGCTGATCGAGTGTCAGGACGCTCGCGATCAATGTCTGCTCGGAGACCGAACGGGGGGCGGGAGAGGTGAAGCGGTAGACGACGAGGTCATGGATGTCCAGGCGCTGCGCGAGATGGAACCCGTCGGCGGGCGGTGCTGTCGCGCCTGCGCGCAGCGGGAACCAGCCGATCTCGTCGATCTCGCTGATCCGCGCGCTCGTGCTCGGCGTCATGTTGTGGAGCGGGGGTAGGTAGTACTCGAGCGGGGCGGAGGCGAGCTCTTCGATCGTGATTGCCCGTCCGCCCGGTGCCAGCGGCTTGCGAAGCGCGGCGGCGACGCCGCTCCAGTCATTTCGTTGCAGGCGGACGTTGACGTTGACGTCGAGGGTCACCGCAAGGAACGCAGCGCCGGTCAGCGCGGCCAGCGCAAGGCCCGTGCGGCCGCTGCGGGGTGCGGCAACGATCACGGCGATCATGCCGGTCAGCGGGATCATTGCCGCGACCAGGTTGCGCGGCGCGAGGTAGTCCGCACCGGCGAGCGCCATCACAAGCGGGATCAGGACGCCGCAGGCGACGATCACGAGTGCGAGGCCGGCTCCGCGGAGCGCGGCGCGTGACATGCCGCGAGCGATCCCGTAGAGCAGACCGACCGCGATCAGGAGGGCGATCAAGAGCTCGATTCCGTGCCCGAGCGGCGCACCGGAGTAACCGGTCAGGAAGTACTGGGGAATGTCCTGGATCCGGCTCGACAGGGCCCAGCTGGAGATCCACTGAGTGCCGTGCCCGCCCTGCGCGATCGCGAGCGGTACGAGCGCGATGCCAATCGCCGTGGGCAGCGCAGCCGCGGGCAGCGTGGAGCGCCATCTGCTGCGATCGCGCACCAGCCAGAGCACCATCGGGATCAGCATGAACGCCTCGAAATAGAAGGTTGCGAGGGCGAGCGCCGCGCTCACTGCGAAAGCTGCCAGCCGCGCTCGCGTCGGCTCGCGATCGGCGCGCAGCAGGCAGAGCAGCGCGAGCGCCGAGAGGAACACATAGAGGCCGTAGGCGCGCGCCTCCTGCGAGTACCAGACAAAGAGCGGGTTGACCGCGACGAGCGCGGCGCAGACGATCGCCGCACGCCGGGCATGGATCCCACGCCCAGCGAGCTCGCTACCGATGCCCCATGCAACGGGCACGGTCGCGACGCCTGCAACGGCAGAGGGGAAGCGTAGTGCGAGCACCCCGGTGCCGAAGACTCGCGACCAGACCCAGATCACGACGTACCACAGCGGCGGCGTGTTCTCGGTCTTGACGATCCCGTGCAGCGTCGCCCCGAGACTTGGATGCAGCACGTGTACGGGCGTGAAGGCCTCGTCGTACCAGAAGCTCTGCAGGTCGATCGTCGCGAAACGCAGAACCGCGGCCAGCAATACCAGCGCGGCGAGCGGCCACCAGGGCGGCAGCCCGCGATTCGACCTCGGCGCCGCTTGTGGTGCCTCGCTCAAGGCGGCCATGAAATCACAGGAGGCGCGCCAGAGCGGCGACTACGATCCTTGCCAGGAAGAACGCCGTGGACGAAACCGAGTCGATCGAGAGCTTCGAGTGCTTCGGCGGGCACGTGAACGTGATCGTCATGGGCGCAGGGCCCGCAGGCACGCCGCGGGCAGCCGCAGCGATGGTCAAGCGGCGAATGCTCGACTGGCACCTCCAGTTCTCGCGCTTTGAGCCTGAAAGCGAGCTCTCCAAGCTGAATGCCGATCCGCGCGAGACGGTGCCGGTGAGCCCGCTGATGGCGCGCCTGCTGGAAGCCACAATTGGCGCCGCGCAGCAGAGCGGCGGCCTCGTCGACGCGACGCTCGTTGGGGAGATCGAGGCGGCCGGCTACGACGGGCACTTCGACGCGCCATCCTTGCCGCTGCGCGTCGCGCTGGCGCTCGCCCCCCCGCGTCACCCCGGCGGACCATCACAGCGGACGGGCTGGCGGCAGGTCACGCTCGATCGACGCGCTCTGACCGTCACGCGGCCGGCTGGCCTCCGCTTCGACAGCGGTGGCATCGCAAAGGGCATGTTCGGGGACATCCTCGCGGAAATGCTCGACGGCCACACGAGCTTCGCGATCGACTGCGGCGGTGACGTCCGCCTTGGCGGTAGCGGCCGCATTGAACGGCCCGTCCAGGTCGCGAGCCCGTTCTCGGCGGAGATCCTGCACACCTTCGCGCTGCACGGCGGTGCCGTCGCCACGAGCGGGATCGGCAAGCGCAGCTGGTTGGACTCGGCGGGACGGCCCGCCCACCACTTGCTCGACCCTGCAACGGGGCTGCCCGCCTATACCGGGATCGTGCAGGTGACGGCGATCGCCCCGACTGGGGTGGAGGCCGAGTGGCGCACGAAAGCAGCGCTGCTGAGCGGCCCGCAGCGAGCTTCCGAGTGGCTACCGCACGGCGGACTCGTCGTTTTCGACGATGCAGACGTTGAGCTGGTTACGCCACCTCGTTAGGCTTAGCTATCGGTCTGGTGCATCGGGATCCCGGCGCACCACAGGAAAGTGAGCGTAGGAATGCGTATCGGACTCGTCTTAGGCGGGGGCGGAGTGGTTGGTGCAGCCTGGATGATCGGCGCACTCCAAGCCCTCGAGGAGGACACCGGGTTTCACGCCGAGCAGGCGACACGAGTGCTCGGCACCTCCGCCGGCGCCCTCGTCGGGGCGCTCGCCGCCGTCGGTGTCCCACCGAGCGAGATGCACGAATACGCCACTGGCACCGCGGACAGCCTGATCGGTTCGTTCCGTGGTTCGTTCCGCGGTGCGAGCCGCTCGCTCGCCTTCGGCTCCCCGCGTCTGGCGGCGGCGATGCTCCGCGAGCAGCGTGACCGCAGTGTCGCAGCGCTCGTCATGGGCCTGCTGCCGCGAGGCGTGGTCAACACAGAGCCGATTCACAAGCTCGTCGAGCGCATCGTCGGCGTTGGCTGGCCGCAGAGCCCGTCGCTGCGTGTCGTCGCCTGCGACTACGCGAGCGGTCAACGCGTCACCTTCGGCTCGGACTGGGCCCCGCAGTCAAGCGTCGGTGCCGCGGTCGCCGCGTCGTGCGCGATCCCCGCTTTCTTCCGCCCGGTTCAGATTGCCCAGCGCGACTACATCGACGGAGGGATCCACTCCCATTCCAATCTCGACATGATCGCGCGCGAAGACCTCGACCTCGTGATCTGCCTCAGCCCGATGTCGTCGCGTGCGACGACCCGCAGCACGACGATGCTCGAGCGCATCCACGCAGCGCGCCGCCGGCGTGCTTCGGTCGCGCTCGCCGCGGAGGCAAGCCTGCTCGAGTGTCGCGGGACGCGGCTCGTGATCCTCCAGCCCGACCTCGAGGATCTCCAGGCGATGGGCGCGAACCCGATGGCGCGCGACCGCGCCGAGCGCGTGATCACAACCGCACGCCGCACCGCGCGCCGCGCCCTCGACGGCCTGACGCTCGCGCCGGCACTCGTGACCAGCTAGACCCGTTCCGCGACGAGCCGTCGCGGTTACCTGTGTGCGCGCGGGCGCGCGCGAGGCTGGCGCCGACCGGGCCGCGACGGTGCGGCCTTCGGCGGCGGAGCTTGCGGGGTCCGGGCGGCGACTTGAAGTGAGGCGACCTCAGCAGCGCTGAGGGGCCGGGCGAGCATGTAGCCCTGCCCCAGGTCGCAGTCCATCGTGATCAGGTTGTCGAGCTGCCTGTCGGTTTCGATGCCTTCGCCGACAACCGTCATGCCGAGCTCGTGCGCCATCGCCGTGACGGCGGCGATGATCTGGCGGTCACGCGATCCCGCGCCGAGCTGTGCAATGAAGCTGCGGTCGATCTTGAGGATGTCGGCGTGCAGCTGCTGCAGGTGCGCGAGCGTGGAGTAGCCGGTGCCGAAGTCGTCCAGTGCGATTTTCACGCCGAGGCGCGAGAGTGACTCGAGCACCTGATTGGCGTTGAAGAGCTCGCCGATCATCGCGGTCTCCGTGATCTCGAGACATAGCCGTGTGGGCGCGATCTTGTGGCGCTCGAGCGTGCTGGAGACACGGTCGAGGAGGCGGTGCTCGCGCAGCTGGCGGCCAGATACGTTGACAGAGATCACGAAGTCCTCCCAGCCCTCGCCGGCAGCCTCCCACGCGGCCAGCTGCCCGCAAGCTTCGTCGAGCACGAAGCTGTCGATCTGCTCGATCAGTCCATGCCGCTCGGCAAGCGGGATGAAGTCGCCTGGCAGGATCACGCCGCGCACGGGGTGGCGCCAGCGGACGAGCGCCTCCGCGCCTCGAAGTGGCGTGCCGGGCTCGAGTGAGAACAGTGGCTGGTAGAGCACGAAGAGCTCCGCGCGCTCGATGGCCAGGGCGAGCTCGGCGGCGAGGCCTGCCGGCGCCGGCCCGCCGAGGTGCAGCTTGGCGTCGAACGGCTCGAAGCGGTTGCGGCCCGCGCGCTTGGCCTCATAGAGGGCGACGTCGGCTTGTCGCAGCAGCTCGCCGGGCTCGAGCTGCGGATCGGCGGTATCGGCGAGGCCAATGCTGCCCGTGAGTGAGATGTCCGTGCCGGCGATCCTCAGCGGCTCGCGGATCGCACGCACCACCCGGTCGCCAACGAGCCGCAGGTCGTCGTCGTCGGTGAGCTGCGCGCACAGCAGCACGAACTCGTCGCCGCCGAGACGAGCGATCGTGTCCGTACGCCGCGCTACGTCGGTGATCCGTTGGGCGACCCCGATCAGCACCTGGTCGCCGGCGTCGTGGCCCAGCGTGTCGTTGATTCCCTTGAACTCGTCCAGATCGATGAACAGCACGCCGACACGCCCGGCCCTGCGCTCCAACGCTACAAGCGCCTGAGTGAGCCGATCCATCAGGGCTACGCGGTTCGCCAATCCCGTGACCGAGTCATGCAGCGCATGGTGTGCCAGCGCCCGCTCGGCCTCCACTTGCGCGGTTACATCGCGCGAGATCCCCCACGTGCCGACGATCTGCTGGCGCTGATCGCGCAGCGGCATCTTTGTCGTGGACACCCAGACATCGGCGTGATCCTCGAACGTCTCGCGCTCGAGCTTAGCGGGCATCGGCTTGCCTGTCTCGATCACGCGCCGCTCATCCTCCAGCGCAGCGAGCGCATGGGGGCGGCTGAAAATGTCGAGATCCGTCTTCCCGATAACTCCCGCGAGCGACTGGTCTTGCCCTTCGCCGACAAGCCAGCCGGCACTTACCAGCAGGAAACGGCTCTCCAGGTCCTTGAAGAAGACTCGCTCCTCGAGACTCGCGATCAGATTGTCGGCGCAGACTCGCAGGATCTCGTCCGGCGAGGAGGCGGCCAGGTTCGGATCAGACCTGCGAGGAGGTCGTACCGAACGAGAGCCGCGTACCGCCATCCACCTTCTATCGGCCCACCATTGGAGAAGATTGATGCGCAGCAACACAATCGCGGCGCGCCCCGCGCGCTCGACGGCGTGGCGCTCACACCGGCGCTCGTCACCGGCAGCGACAGCCGCGGCGACGGCGCGTCGCGCAGCGTCCTCGCGTGGCATGATCGCTACGGCGTCGCCGTCTAGACTGGCGAATCCCGCGGCGCCCGCAAGTGCCCCTGGGGGACTGGTGTATCGGTAACACGGTGGTCTCCAAAACCGCAACGCGAGGTTCGACTCCTCGGTCCCCCGCTTCGTCAGAGCAGGCTATTTCCCAGCAAACGCGCTCATGTTGCGACGCGCGAGGTTCGGT
Source organism: Solirubrobacteraceae bacterium (assembly GCA_050010595.1). Lineage (GTDB taxonomy): Bacteria > Actinomycetota > Thermoleophilia > Solirubrobacterales > Solirubrobacteraceae > Palsa-513. The sequence goes on along the minus strand of JBEKKS010000010.1, from coordinate 45,334 downwards.
CAAGACGACGCCGGCGTCGGACGGAGACGCGGACGGGCGTGCTGCTCGGTTGCGTGCGTCGACTACTTGTAGCCCCGACCCAGCGTCCTTAGCGGCGTCGGCGTGCTCGCTCACGCCGTAGCTGCTCCGCGCGCGCGATGAAGTCGTCAACCAGCTCGCGGTCGACAGGCGGTTTGCCGTCTGGGCAGCACGGTGGATGCCCGAGCCGTTCTTCAATCGTCGGGAAGTCGATTCCGATACTGCGATACAGCTGTCGGTAGACGTCGATCGCCGGTCGTTTGTCGATGTGGCGACCGACCAGGATGACCGCAACTTCCTTGGCTTCCGGGAACGCGACAATCATGCGCCAGTCGCGGCCGAGATCGAGGACGCAGAAGCGCTCGACCTCGTCACCCTCGAGCCGGTAGTGGGCCGCTCGGCAACCCGAGCGTTCGAGGTTGTCCATCGCGCGTCGAGCGTTTTCACGGATCGGACCGGTGAGTTCGCGCAGCTGGCGCTCGCCGACCGGTGTCGACCAGACCTCGTAGTTGGCCACGGTTAGTAGGGGCGAGGTCTACGCTGGCCGCGGCGCATCTGGCCGACCGACTTGCGGAAGTCCGCATCCGTGGCCAGAGCGAGCGCTTCGAGGCGGCTCAGCACCGCGCTCACGAAGTCGCGGTCGCGTCCCTGCTCGCGTAACTCTTGTGCGATCAGCTTTGCTCGCACGACGCTTTCGAGACCCAGACGCTGCGGCGATCCGCCGCAATCGTCGAGGACCCCCTGCGCGAGCCATGACCGCACCGTCTGATGCGAGACACCGAGGATGTCTTGTGCGTGGCTGACGCGGATCGGATCGGCGTCGCTCACGTGCTGCCAGGCCAGTCGCTCCATCTCGGCGGCAGCGTGCGAATCGGGCTGACGCTCGCGCTCGCGCGCGGATGCGTCGAGGAGCTGGTTGAACATCCCGAGGGTTCTCTGCAGCGCGTCCCAGTCTTTCGTGAGCGACGGGCGCGGCCGTGCGGCTCCGTGACTAAGACGAGGAGTACTGCTACGCGACGCGGTGGATGCCATGGGCCCAGCTTACCAAGAGCGCTTGAACTTTTCATGGCTTTTCCTCATGCCGCAAACCGGCTCCGGTGCTGGTCGTCTCCAATTGCGCTGGGCAGGCTGGCGGCGCTCGTCATGGGGCCCCTCCGAACTCGAGGAGCTGTTGTGCGTTGCCGTATCCGCATTTCTTCGCGGCCGCTTGGACAACGGGCGCGTCGGGGTTGATGCCGTTGTAGTTGAGGTCGATGCCCCCGTCAGCTCCTTTGGTGAGCGTGGGTTCGGGATAGTTGGGGACGCCGTTTGCCCGCATGCAGACCGCGGCTTTCAGAACCTTTTCGAACGCCTGGTTCTCTTGTGCCGCCGTGACGGTCGAGGGGATCGGGCCGCACTTCGCCAGCGCGGCCTGGTATGCCGGTGCGCTGGGGTCCAGGTCGCTCCCCGCCCCCGTCGGTTGGATCCTGAACTCGCCCTGACCGTTGGGGTCGGGGAAGTCGGGGACGCCGTGCGATCGCATGCAGTGCGAGTAGGCCAGGGCACGTCGCAGCTGAGCGCTTAGCGCAGAGCCCCCTTGTGCCGCGCCGCCACCGCCGCAGCCCACGAGCAGCGTACCGGCCAGCAGCCCGGCGGCGATCCCCGAGCAGGCCAGCAGGCGCGGACGCCCGTCACGCCGTCGGCGTCTCACAGCGTCGTCCGGCCCGAGCCCGCCGAGTTCCCCCTCGAGTCGAGCGTGCACACAGCTGCCAGCGTCAGCGAATCGCCTATGCCGAGGATTATGCTCCCCGCGAGGCGGCACTCAAAGACCGGCTCCTCGCCGCCGCACCGCCCGCTCAGTTATCCAAACCACCGAAGCAGCCAAAGCACGAACCAACATCACGCTGCCCAAATGCGCGCATACCGACAGCACGCCCCCTACCGCTCACGCCCAGAGCCACGTGGCCTGTTTGTAGCGCACTGCAGCGGCGCGCGAGCAGCGGTCTGGTGTTCTGTCGTGGCTGTGCGGTAGACCGCTTGGATGGCGGACGTGGTTCACGAGCTGCTCGTTACCGAGTCTGGACTTGAGAAGCCCGGCGCCCGCGGCATCTCGGCTGAAGATGCCGAGCAGATTCCCCGCAGCCTGCATGTCGCGGTGCGAAACTCTCATGCTGGCGGGGAGCCCGGCACCCGCCGGCTGCTGATCGGCGTGACCGATGGCGGCCGGGCGTTGGCGCTCGTGATTGAGCAGACCGTTGAGCCGTCGACGTGGCTGATCGTGACCGGCTGGAACGCAACAGATGTCGAGCTTAGACTCCTAGCGAGCTGATCAACGAGTCACCCTGGAGCACTGTTCTTCCCGAGTCCCGGCGATTTTGACCGGGATCTATCGACGATCGATCCGCGCTTCGTTAAATTGCACGAGGGCAGTCCTACCGCGGCGCTGCGGATCATGGTGAGCGTCGAAGGTGATGACGCCAAGCGGCTCGAGCGCCTCGCCGGCGCGAGCGGCAGGAAGCCCGGCGAGGTCGTCGCCGACCTTCTGCGCAACGCCGACCGCTCAGCCGCCTAACCAGCGTCTCGGCCGGCTCCGCGGCGCCCAGTCGGGCTGTTGGGCGATTCCGGTAACGAGCGCGTGACACGCACGCGCGCGACACGCTCCGTAGTGCTGCAGGCGGCCCGCGGTACGGCCGCTCTGGCGCGCCTGGAGCAGTCGTTGCCTATCGGGTCCGACGCGCCGGTTCGGCGCTAGTACTACGGCCCGGGTGTCGCCTACGCGGCGGGATCGTGCGGCGGCTCACTCGCGTTGCGAGCGGGGTTCGCTTAGAGGACTTCGTAGATGTCGTAGATGGGGCCTGCGGGGATTCTGCGGCCGGTGCCGACGGCGACGATCTGGTTTAGCCAGGCGTATTGCTCGGCGCCGGTTTCGAGGATGACGGCGATGCGAAAGTAGTAGGTGGTGGGGTCGACGTCTTCGCCGTCGGCGAGGGCTTGCATGACGTTGGCGGGTCCGTGTCGGTAGCCGGTGTAGCGCATGTAGATGAGCGCGTCGTCGTCGGTCTGCAGTGTTGCGCGGACGTCGATCACTGCGACTCCGTCGGGGCGGATGCGCATCCAGTCGGCGCCGAACGGGAGGACCCGTCCACGGATTCTGGGGCCTTCGAAGGTTCCGCCCGCGATCGGGATGATCCGTCGTCGCCCCTGTGAGAGCGCTCCGATCTCGAAGGGTGCGCTGACAGTGCCGGTCAGCGTGAACAGTAGTTGTGTGGTGAGCGGCTGGGCTGGGGTCATGCGAGCTGGCGTGGCGAGTCGAGGTAGTGAACCTGGTCGGAGTCGAGCAGCGTTTGAACGAAGTCCGGGACGCGTAGGCCGGCCGCGACGTCAGTCTCGAACGATGCCTCGGCGTCATTCACGTTCTCTAGGCGAGTCAGGACGGTCTCGATGTCGCCTTGGGGCACGACGACGACGCCGTCGCGGTCGCCGACGAGCAAGTCGCCCGGCGAAATCGCTACGTTGCCGATGACGATCGGTAGGCCGACGGTGCCGGGGCCTGATTTGGCGGAGGAGTTGGACGTGACGCCGCTGACGAACACTGGAAGGCCGGTGGCGATGATTCCCGTCGTGTCTCGTGCGAGGCCGTCAGTGACGATCGCTGCGACCCGGCAGTTGCGGGCCATTCCGGCGAACAGGTCGCCGACGACGGCTGTTCCGGTGAAGGCATCGCATGCCGCTATAACCACATCGCCTGGTTGGGCCATCGCGAACGCCCCCAAAATCGCAAGGTTGTCGTCGGCTCCTGCGTGGCAGGTCAGGGCGGGACCGGCGAATGAGGCGGCGTTCGGGTCAAGCGGCTTGATGCGGTAGTCGAGCGCGCCGTGACCGTCCATCGCGTCGACGATATGGACGGCCGCGATGCTCGCAAACCGTGCGATCAAGCTGGGATCGGGGCGCGCGAAGTCGCGGCAGACGGTGAGAACTGGGGAGCTTGAGATCACGAGTGCTCTCCAGGCAGCCGGGTGCCGTTCATGCTCGCGACGCCTCTGCTGCGGTCCTGAGTCGGGGCTTCGCGACCTGTCGTCACAGGCGAAACTGGCGTGACTGTCATGGCGCTCCTCTAGCTGAGGAGACAGCGTTCCCAGTCGGGACAACACGAAGAAAGCGGCCGTCCAGCTCGAAACGGAGGTCTCGTTGGATGCCGGAAGTGCGATCGCGCTGCCCGCCACACTGGCCGACCCCACGACGGAGCCCTCCTAGGCAGACGACCGTAGCAGACCAACCCCCATCTGGACCCGTCACGACCGAAAGGCACCTGCTGCCGCAACACCGCTCACTCGCTCAGCGTCGAAGGCGGGATCAGCGATATCATCACATGATGAATTCTGAGGCGGCGATAGCCGCGCGCGACCTTCGGGTGCGCCGGGGCGGGCGCGAGGTCCTGCATGGCCTCACGTTCGAGCTGCCCGGTGGTCGCATCGCCGGCCTGATTGGCCCGAGCGGCGGGGGAAAGACGACGCTGATGCGTGCCATCGTCGGCGTCCAGCGAGGCGTCAGCGGAGAGCTCACGGTGCTCGGCGACGTGGCGGGCTCGACGCCGCTGCGGCGCCGCATCGGGTACGGCACGCAGGGCCAGTCGGCCTATGAGGACCTCACCGTGCGCGAGAACCTCGAGTACTTCGCCGCGATTGTGAGCGCGTGCCAGGGGCAGGTGGCCGAGGTCGTCGAGCAGGTCGACCTTGGCGACGCGGCCGGGCAGCTCGCGCGGTCGCTGTCGGGCGGTCAGCGGTCGCGGCTCTCGCTCGCCGCGGCCCTACTCGGCCGGCCCGAGCTGCTTGTCCTCGACGAGCCCACGATCGGCCTGGATCCGGTGCTGCGCGAGCGCCTCTGGGACCTGTTCCGGGCGCTGGCCGATGGAGGGACGACCTTGCTTGTGTCAAGCCATGTCATGGAGGAGGCGGCTCGCTGCGACATGGTGCTGCTCGTTCGTGAGGGGGAAGTGCTGGCCCACGGGACTCCAGCCGAGCTCACCGATCGCACCGCCACCGAGGATCTCGAGCAGGCCTTCCTACGGCTCATCGAGGAGAAGCCGTGACCAGCACCATCGCCACCGCGCTGCGGGTCGCGCGCCAGCTACGCCACGACCCGCGCACAATCGGCCTGCTAATCGGCGTACCGGCGCTGCTGATGACCATCCTGCGCTTCGTCTATGACCACCAGCACGCCGCGTTTGAGCAAGCCGGCCCGGCCCTGATGGTCCTGTTCCCGCTGATCACGATGTTCCTCGTGTCCTCCGTCGCGCTGCTGCGCGAACGCACGACCGGGACGCTCGAGCGCCTCATGACCACCCCACTCAGCCGCTTCGCGCTGCTCGGTGGCTACGGCCTGACGTTCACGCTCCTCGCGGTGCTCCAAGCTGGCGTCGTGACCGCGCTCAGCCTCGGCGCCCTCGGCCTCAGCCTGGCCGGCAGCACGGCGCTCGTCGTGATTCTGGCCGCCGCGGTGGCGCTCCTCGGGCTCGGCCTGGGACTGCTCGCCAGCGCGTTCGCGCGCACCGAATTCCAGGTCGTGCAGTTCATGCCGGCCATGATCATGCCGCAGCTGTTGCTTTGCGGGCTGCTCGTACCACGCGCGCGGATGGGAACCGTCCTGCACGCCGTCTCCGACGTGCTCCCGATGTCATACGCGGTCGACGGTGTGCACCACCTGGCCGGCGAGCCGGGCGTTAGCGGCGCCGCCCTCGTCGACATCACTATCGTGCTCGCGTTCGCGGTCGGAGCGATCCTGCTCGGCGCTCTGACCTTGCGACGGCGCACCGAGTGATGCCCCGCGGACGCCGCGCCGGCCCGCCGCGCACGCGCCAGGCGATCATCGACTCCGCGCGCGCCGCGTTCGCCGAGCACGGCTACGACGCCGTCAGCCTGCGCTCGATCGCCCGCGCCGCCGGTGTCGACCCAGCGCTCGTGCACCACTTCTTCGAAAGCAAATCAGCGCTGTTTGCCGCGGCCATGTCACTGCCGGTCGACCCCGAGCCGTTCGTGGCCGCACTGCTCGCCGGCGCGCCCAACACCATCGGGGAGCGCCTCGTCCTGGCCCTGGTCGAGCTGTGGGACCGACCGGACGGCTTTCACGGGTTCCTCGGACTCGTCCGCGGCGCCGTCTCGCACGCCGACGCCGCACGAATGCTGCGCGAGTTCGTGACCCGCGAGATCCTCGGGCGCCTGGCCACGGCCGCCGCCCCCGACAACCCACAGGCCCGCGCCGCGCTCGCCGGCACGCAAATCATCGGGCTCGCGATGGGACGCAAGATCGTCGGCATCGCGCCGCTCGCCGAGGCCGATCCCGCGTGGCTGGCAACAACAATCGGTCCGACGATCCAGCACTACCTCACAGCGCCACTCCCCCAGGGCGGGCCGCGCGACCGCGCTGCGACCGCAGCGCCGACGGCGCCGCCAGCCCGATCCAGCGCGTAATCGGCCCCCTACCCCTCGACGCACCACGGCACCGATCCAGACGTCTCCAACCCACGCGCAAACCCGGGAGCGCCGTTCCGCACCACCCAGGAAGGCAGAACCGCCTCGACGCTCTGTCGCGTCCCCGCAACGGACGAGTCGCGAGCGCCCGATCGCCATTGCTCCACGCGCCCGGGCAGCGACCTCGACCCCAACTCGCCGATCCTCCAGCGCGCGGAGAAGGCGTGCAGCACCCTGCCCAGCGCGCCGCCGGCAGGCGGGCGGTGAGGAGCACCGCCGTGAGTGCTGCTCGCGGTACCCCTGGTCCACCGGGACTTGGGGCGACCGCGCCGCCGATTTGCGAGCGCGGATGTGATCCGAAGCGTTCGGGTCAGCCGAGCGTGAAGCGGCGCCTAGCCCGGGCGGCGACTGTGCCGGACGGCGCAAGCGTGCGCACATCGAACACGTAGCTGCCGGCGGCAAGTCGCGCGTAGGTCTGCGGCGACTGGCAGTTGCTGTAGCCGGGCGCCGCGGCCTTCCTGCCGGCGCGCACGAGCGCGCACTCGAAGCCGCTGGCGAGGCTCCCGGCCTTGAAGCTGAACGTCGCGCTGCGCCGCTGCGCATTGATCGTCGCCTTCACCGCGATCCCGCCCGAGGGCGCCGCGATCGTTCCCGGCTGGCCCCACGTTCCGTTCGTCTGGGTGATGAACATCGCCGCGGCGTCCGCGCCAACCGCGGCACAGTTACCGGGACTGGTGCAGGTCACTGAATCGAGGCCTGCCTGGCTTGTGCCGAGCGGGTTCGCCTGCTCCCAGACCCCGTCTGTCTCGCCGATCGACAACGCCGTGAGGTCCCACGGCTCCCCGAGCGAGCCGACCGCGACGCAGTTGCCGGTGCTGGCACATGTGACGCCTTTGAGCGTCGCCGGTGACGCCGTGCTGAGCTGGGTGGCCTGCGACCAGACTCCAGCATTCTCGCCGGCAACCATTGCGTTGGCGGGACCTGCGCTCGGGCCGAAGGTGGCGACGCTGTACGTGTCGCTGTAGTACCCGACAGCGACGCAGTCACCGACGCTGGGGCACGCCACCGAGTCAAAGCCGGCGTTCTGGGTGGCCGTGGCCGTGTTGGCGCCGTCGGGTAGCTCGACCTCGCTGGCCGTGCCCCAGACACCGCCCGTCTGCGAAACCACGATCGGCTCATAGTTGGCGTGCTCATCGTCGAACGCACCGACCGCGACGCAGTCACCTGCGCTCGTGCACGTCACCGAGTTGAGGTCCGCGAGGCCGCTGGTCGGTGCGGGTAGCGCGACTGCGCTCGGCGAGCCCCAGACGCCAGTGGTCTCGCTGACGACGATCGCCTGGCTACCCGCGCTCGTCGTTTCGCCTCCGACGGCGATGCAGTCTCCCGGGCCGGTGCAGGTCACCGCGTTGAGCGTGGCCTGCTCGTCGACGACACGCGGCAGTGCAGGCAGCAGCTCCCTTGCCCGTGCCCACACACCACCAGTCTCGGTCGCGACCATCAGCTCCGGCGGGCCGGCCTCGGTTTGATAGGCGCCCACGGCGACGCAGCTCCCAGCGCCCGTGCACGCGACCCCGTTCAGTTGACCGCCCAGCGAGAGGCCTGTTGCCGCGCCGGGTGGGAGTCTGATCTGGCCCGCCGCGCCCCAAGCGCCGTTTGTCTCTGACGCCACCATCGCCTGGCCTTGGTGGCTGTCTTCGTCGTGGCCGACCGCGACACAGTTGCCCGGGCTCGTGCATGCGACTGAGGCGAGAACCGTGTCGCCGTACGTCGAGGCGGCTTCAACCGCCGGCGCGCCGCCGGCACCGAGCGCGACGGCCGCGACGACCAGCGCCGCACACCCGCAACCGATCTTCGTCCAACGCCGCCCGGCTGCCCCCACCGCGCACCCCTCGCGATCGCGTCCTGACGGGAGGCTATCAGCGGAATGTCGACACGGATTGCGGCGAAGCGGTAAAAGTGATATCTATTTGGTATCGCTTTTATCTGCATCGCTCGAATGGGAGGGACCCATGAACGCCGACCAGCCCTACCGCCAGCCCGAGGCGACTCCTGTCGGGCATTCGGGAACCAGGGTCGAAATCCACGAGCGGCCCGCCTGGGCGATCAGCGGCTGGTTCGGAGTACTTGCGCTCGGCGCCTGTATCGCCGCGGCCGTGCTGATTGCCGCAGGCTCCGACGCGGGCCTTGCCGTCGTGCCAGTCGCCGCCGGCGTGATCATCCTGACCTCGCTGGTCATCGTGCAGCCCGGCCAAACGAAGGTCGTGCGGTTCTTCGGGAGCTACGTCGGAACGGTCCGTCGGGCCGGATTCTGGTGGATCCTGCCGCTGTCGGACCGCCGCAGCCTGAGCATCCGCGTCAGGAACTTCGAGACCAACCACCTGAAAGTCAACGACGCTGACGGCAACCCGGTGGAGATCGCCGCGATCGTCGTCTGGCAGGTGGCCGACACCTCCCGCGCGGTGTTCGCCGTCGATGACTACGTCAACTTCGTCGAGGTCCAGGCCGAGTCGGCGTTGCGCCATGTCGCGACGACCCACCCTTACGACAACCCGATGGAAACGGGCACGTCGCTGCGTGGCTCGACCGATGTCGTCGCCGGAGAGCTCGCCGAGGAGGTCGCACAGCGGGTGATCATCGCCGGCGTCGAGATCGTCGAAGTGCGCATCAGCCATCTTGCCTACGCCTCGGAGATCGCCCAGGCAATGCTCCGCCGCCAGCAGGCCAACGCCGTCGTCGCAGCACGCTCGCGCATCGTCGAGGGTGCCGTCGGGATGGTTGAGATGGCCCTCGAAAGGTTGGCTGAGGGTGGCATCGTCGAGCTTGACGAGGAGCGCAAAGCGGCGATGGTGAGCAACCTGATGGTCGTCCTCTGCGGTGACCAGCCGGCATCCCCGGTCGTCAACACCGGGACGCTCTATACGTGAGCCGTGAGCGCAAACCGGTACTGCTGCGCATCGATCCGACGGTGCACGACGCGCTCGCCCGTTGGGCTGCCGACGAGTTTCGCAGCCTGAACGCCCACGTCGAGATGCTCCTGCGCCAGGCCCTCACGGACTCCGGGCGAATGCCCCAGAAAGCAGGCCCGATGCCCAAGCGCGGCCGGCCCCCAAAGCGCAGCGGGTGAGGACAGCGCGCTGCGGCGACGAGCGGCGCGGTGGGAGACTCTCGGCGATGGACAATCGCGACGTCTATGCAGCGCTGATCGAGCTGCTCGAGCAATCCGGCGTCTCCTTCCGTGCCTGGGAGCATGAGGCCGTCACAACCAGCGAGGAGGCTGCGCGCGTTCGCGGCGTGAGCCCCGAGAGTGGCGCCAAGGCCCTGCTCTTGAAGGCCGCAGGAAGCTTCGTGCTCGCGGTCCTGCCCGGCGATCGCCAGCTTGACTGGAAGGCCGTGAAGCGCCTGCTGGGCGTGCGCGAGATCCGCTTCGCGACCGCCGAGGAGCTACACGACATCACGGGCCTCGAGAAGGGCGCGGTGCCTCCGTTCGGGAGCCTGTTCGGCGTCTTGACGATCGTCGACCCGCAGATCGCGGCCACGCCGCTCGTCAGGTTCAACGCCGGGCGCCAGACGGCCTCGGTCGAGATGCCGGGCCCTGCGCTGCTCGCGACACAGCAAGCAACGCTCGCAACGATCGCGAAGTAGAGGCGTGGCGTGGGTTTCTCGCCCGCTCGCATCGAGTAGCCTCTCGCGCTCCGTGCGATCGCGCCGCCACATCCGACCTGCCGCGATCCTCGCCGTCACCGTGACGCTCGTTGCAGCCGCCACCGCGCTCGCCGCGATCAAGACGGTCAGCCGGACACAGGCTGCCGCGGCTGCCCAGGCGATCAATCTGCGCCACAGCGACGTGGCAAAGCTGAGCGAGCAGGCGAATCCGATAACTCCCTCGGAGCGCCAATCGAACGCCAAGACGACTAAGTGCTATGGCGGGACGCCCGACAGCGATGCTTACGCGACGGCCCAATCGCCTGCGTTCACCACCGCCGGGCAGTCGCTGGTTTCGGTCCAGATCGAGTCCCAGACCGAGATCCTGCCCAGCGCCGCCGACGTCACGCATGACCTGAGCGCAATCGAGCAGCAGAAGGCGCTGGCGTGCATCGCCTCTGGCCTCGCGGCTGATGCCCGCAAGGGCCTGACCAAGGACGAGACGGTGACGGCGCCGACGGTAACCCGCGTCGCCTCGGTCCTCCCAGGCTTCAAGGCCGCGTTCCGGATCCGCGTGAGGTTCACGATCACCGTCCACAGCGGCAAGCGGAAGACCTCGGTCAACGTCTACGCCGACGAGGAGGGCTTCGCCTACGGCCAGGCCGAGGTGAGCATGAACCTCGTCGAGACCGGTCAGGTGCCGTCTACGCCGCTCGAGCGAGCTCTCACCGAGCTCCTGCTCGACCGCGCTCGTGCGGCGCTCGGTAGCTAGCGCCAAGCGACAGTCGCCCCCCGCAAAGCCTCGCGGCCCGCGGAGGGCGACCGAAGTGCCTTCCTACTGGTGCTTGCGCCCGTGGAACGGGAACTGCGGGAACTGCTGCGCGTACTGGGTCGAGCCGGGCGTCAGCGACACGCCGCGGTAGACCGTGTCGTTGGTCGGGCCCGCGATCGTTTGGAACGTCTCGCTGCTCGGCAGGCTCGTCGCGTTCAGCGAGTCGGTGATCGCTACGACCTCGTTCGGGTCGGCGCCCTCGTCGCCGCTGCCGCTCTGGGTTGCCGTCTCGGCCCAGATCGTTGCCGTCCCATTCGAGTTGACGCGGCCGGTGATGTTGCGCAGGCCGCTCGTCGCCGGCGCCCACGGGAGCCCGGTCCCGTACTGCCCGCCATTGACGCCGGTCGGGTAGCCGGGCACGCTGTAGGGAACGCCCAGCTTGAGGCCGTTCTGCAGCGTGTAGGCGAGCTGCCACTGCTGCGTGCTCGAGTTGAAGACCCACTTCTGCAGGCCCGCGGTCGAGTCGAGCGGATCGGTCCAGGTGTTGGTCGTCGAGTTGTAGGTGTCGGTGTTGCTGCCCTCATCCGCGACGTAGAGCGTGTCCGCGTTGGCGAACCAGATCCCGAACGGATAGCGGACGCCGCTCGACGCGCTCGCCAGCGTCGTCGGGAAGCCCGCGAGAATGCACATGTTGTACGGCGCGACACCCTGCGTCGTGACGGTCGCCGGGTTGTAGTCGATCGGCGCGCTCGGCAACGCTGCACCGGGCTGCGGCACGCCGACCCCGTTCGGGCAGGCCTTGCCGGTCGTGTCGATGAAGTACACGGTGTTCACGCCGTTGCTGCCGCTGCCCTTCGTGTAGTAGACGACGTTGTTGTAGATCGTCTCGCCGCGGAAGTTCGTGTCCTTGCCGACCTTGTCCGCCGCGTCGCCGAGCTGGGTGATGTTGAAGCTGCCAACCGGTGTCGGGGCGCCCGGGTTCTGGAACGCCTTCGGCCCGATCGACGGCGCCAGCGCCTGCGCGCCCGCGCCCTCGATGCCGCCCGCAAACGGCGTCTTCTTGCCGCCGTCGTCGGCGTTGCCGGCCGTGAAGGCGATCGGCTGGGTCGTGTCGTCGTCATTGCCGAACGGGTCGGTCGGGCTGCCGTCGGCGATGATCGCGGCGCGGCCGTTGTCACCGCTGTAGGCGTTCGTCAGGGTCTCCTTGAAGTTGCCCTGGCTGTCGAGCGTCACGACCTCCCGGTACCACGGGCCGACGTCGTTGTTGTTCGCGACCGTGTCCTGCTCGCCCGGGGTGTCGGCATTCGAAACGTCGAGCGTCGCCGCAGGCGCGTCGTAGCCCATGAACGAGACGTACTTGCCGTTCGTCGAGAGGTTGAGCGCGAGCTCCGACTTCGAGGAGAAGCTCGTGACGACATCGCTCGTCGGCACCGTGATCGTGTTGAGCAGGCGACCGCTGTTGGGGTCGACCTGGTCGAGGAAGATCGGCGAGGTGATGCCAAAGGAGCCGTCCGCCTCGTCGTTGTTGAAGACCTGCGGGTAGGTCCCGTCCGTGTTGGCGTGCCCGCAGGCGCTGGTGCAGTTCGGTGGCAGCAGCGTCCCGGTGACTCCCGTCGCGCCCGCGGTGATGCTCGGCTCCGCGTAGACGCTGCGTGCGATCAACAGGTTGTTGGGATAGAGCTGGGGCTGGCCGGGGCCCCCGAACGGCACGTCTCCCTCGGCTGTCGCGACAATGGCCGTGATCGCAAGCGTCGCCGAGACGCCGGCGGCGAGGAGCCGCCCGCGCCGAGCGCGCTTCAGTTGGTGCTTCAACGGCATGTGGTCCTCCTGTCGTGAGAAGAAGCCCTGCCGGAGTGAACCTAGGTACGCGCCGCAACGAGCTTGTGGCAGTGCGGTGACGATCGCGTTACCGATCGGTGACCGCCTGGCGGCGCCTCAGCGAACGTCGATCCGGCGGCTCGCGAGGACGACGCCGGCCTCGCTGATCGTCAGCTCGTAGTGACCGGCGTGCAGGTGCCGCCCGGCCAGCGGGTGCAACACGACGCGCTTCCACGCCTTGCCGACGGCCGCGACGCGCGTGCGCGCGATCGGCACGCTGCCGCGACGCAGCTCCACCTGCACGTCGCGCAGCTCTCCCTCGAGCGTTGCAAGCTCGATCACGAGACCATGCAGCTTCGTCCGCAGTCCGCGGTAGCGCAGGCGCAGCCGGGGGAGGTGGGCGCTCGCGCCCGCGCTGCCGCTCGCGCCGGTGCTGCCACTGCTGCCGCTGGCCCCGCCGCCGGCGCCGCTACCGCTCCCGAGCGGTCCGCTGCCGGGACTCGAGCGCACAGTCAGCGCCGGGTCCGCCTCCGAGCAGCCGGCCTCGCTTGCGGCGAGGTTGCCGGGTGCCGCGAGCGTCGGCGGCGTCATGAAGGCTGCCGCTGCGGGATCGAGGAAGTCGGCGAGCGTGGCGGCGTTCGCGTCGCGGTAGGTCAGGGCGGGGAGATTCCACTGCGCCTCGATCGTCGCGAGCACCGAGGTGTGGTCGTGGATCACGTTCGTCACAGCCCCCGCGCGCGAGTAAGGCGAGACGACGACTGCCGGCACTCGTACGCCGTAGATGTTGTAGGCGCCCGGGTAGTCGCCCGCGCTGAGGTCGGGCTGGATCGAGTCCGGCTCGATCGCGGGGGCGGGGGGCACGTGGTCGTAGTAGCCGCCGTGCTCGTCATAGGTCCAGACGAGCAGCGTCCGGGGCCATGCAGGCGAGCTCATCACCGCGCTCACGACCTTCGCGACGAACGTCTCGCCGATTGTGATGTCAGCCGGATTCTCCTCGTCGCCGCTCTGCGTCGCGATCTGGTTGCCGAGCGCCGGCACCCCGGGGATCGGGACGTCCTGTAGTGGCGCGGCGACGTCGCCGGCCGCCCCGAACTCCGGATCGACGAAGCTCACCGACGGCAGGCTGCCCGCCGCGCAGTCCGCGAAGAAGTCGGCGATCGGCGCGAGGTTGCCGGGGTACTTCACGACGCTGTCGAAGATGATCGCGGCCTGTGGAAGGTCGCTGTAGTAGTCCTTCCAGCTGATCCCGTAGGTGTTCAGCAGGTCGAAGATCGTCCCGTTCGCTGGATATGTGGTGATCGTCGATGTGGTGGTCGCGATCACCCCGGAGGCGGTTCCGGCGAGCAGGAAGCGCCTGTTCGGGTAGGTCTGGCAAGGCGCCGAGCAGAACCAGCGGTTGGCCAGCGTGAACGTGCTCGCCAGCGAGTAGTAGAACGGGATGTCGCTCTGGTCCCAGTAGAGCATCTGCCCGGCGTCGACCTTCGCAAAGCCGTCCATCTGGCCGTTGTCGATCTCCTCGTGCGTCGCATCCCAGGCCTGCGTGACATCGACCGGCTGGCACATGCTCGTCGCGTGCGTGACCCACGCGTAGCCATCGCCGTAGGGGTTGCTGTTGGTCGGAACGCCGCCCGCGAGCGTGAATCCGTCGGCCGCGCTCTGCCCGCGGGCAGGCAGCATTCCGAGGTAGTTGTCGAACGAGTGGTTCTCCATCATCACGACGACGATGTGGTCAAACGGCATCGCGCCGGTCGGCTGCCCCGCCGGCAGGCTCGGGTAGGGCAGCGAGTTGGGCGCCCGCACGCCGCTACTGGCTGCCGCCGCGCCGACTCGCGTCAGCCATCCGAGCTCGCCCGCAGCGGCGCCCAGCGCGACGGCGCCCGTCGCCTGCAGGAAGCGCCTGCGACTCAGTCCCGGACGCGGCGTCAAAGCGCCACCCGCAGCGTGCGCTGCTCGTGGGCGGCGCCGCGATCGATGCTGGCGGCGATGCTGACGCGCGCCGCCCCGCGCGGCAGCGGCACCGTGTAGTCCTTGCACGCCTTGCCGGCGAAGCGGCGCAGACGTCGCTCCCTGCCACCGACGCGCACGCGCACGCGCACGAGCGCCGCGTGGCGCAGGCCGAGCAGCAGCGTCGCGTGAGCGCCACGGCGAACCAGCACGGCGCGCGCTATCAGGGTGCCGGCCCGCAGCTTGCCGCGCGCCCCGGCCGCGATCCTCGCGGGCGCGCAGCGCACCCCGGTCGTGCCGCTCGAGCCACTCGTCCCGCTCGGCCCGGTCGTGGCGCCGCCACCGCCCCCGGCGGCGCCGAGCAGGCTCCCCGGCGGTGGCACTGGCGTCGTGCGATCGAAGACGTCGCTGCCGAACGTCGGCAGTCCCGCGACGCCCGCGAAGCCGAGCCGCCCGAGGCCGAACAGATCCTCGATCGAGCCGAGCATCGAATAGTGGTTGTAGGAGGTCTGGTTGACGGTCCCGGCCTGGATGTAGGGGGAGACGAGCACCGCCCCGACCTGGCCGCCGCCGTCACCGACCCCGTCGTCGCCGCTCGGGTTCGGCGTGTTCGAGCCGTTGATCGTCTCGGCGTCAGCGGACTCGCCGCAGCAGGACCCCGTCCCGCTGGCCGACTCGTCGAAGGTGACGATCAGCAGCCCGTCCTGCTGGAAGGCGGGGGAGGCGAGGATCTCGGGCACCGTCTGCGCGAGGAACTCGTTCGCGCTGACGAGCCCGCCCGGCTGGCCGTTCGCGCACGGCGAGTCGTGCCCGTCGTCGCAGAGGTTCGGCGTGATGAAGCTGTAGTTCGGTGTCGTCGCGACCGACTGGAGGTCGCCCGCCAGCTGGTCGAAGTTGACGACGTCCGCGTTGCAGGCCGGCGTGTCGAGGATCGAGTCGAACTACACGAACGGGTCGTGGCGCGTCGCGTACTGGTCCGCGGCCGTCGCCTCCTGCGTCCCGTCGATCGATCCGACCGTCGGATGCCCGCAGGTAGCCGATTCGCGGCTCGGCGTGTTGCCCATGTCCTGCTCGTAGGCCTTCCACGTGTAGCCGGCGCTGCTGAGCTGCCCGGCGATCGTCGCCACCCAGCTCGGATAGATGCAGCCGCTGCCGATCGCCTGGCCGTTGGGTCCCTCGGTCCCGGGCTCGAAGTCGTCGTAGTCCTGGCAGTCGGCCTGGGTCTGCGGGTTCGGCCCCTGCCCGGAGATCATCGCGATGTAGTTGTCGTTGCTGTCGTGCCCGATCCCGTAGTAGTTGGGCAGGTACTGCCCCATCGCGGGCAGCGTCTGCGCGAGGTAGGGCGCCTGACTGCCCGCCCCGAACGTCGTGCTCGCGTTCTCGTTCTCGAGCACGATGATCCAGACGTGGCGGATCGGCGGCAGCCCGCCCGCGCCGTCGCTGACCGCCGGCGCAAGTCCAAGAAGGCCAACCACTCCCGCCAGCACGATCCACCCGAGTCGCACACCCTCTTGGTACCCCATTTCCGGTTTTTGAGGTGTGGTCGGTTGGTGAACGCGCACGCTTCACGGCGAGAGCTGACCGGGACCGCCACTACATTGCGCGCGATCGCTCGTTGATGGGGAAGATGCAGCCACGCACGATTCGCGCGCTCGCCGCCGCGCTCGCGCTCCCAACGCTCGCCCTGGTGGCGGCGAGCGCGACCGGCGCCACCGGCTCGGGCGGCGCACCGGCGCCGCCCGTTGGCGTCACCGCGACCGCGGGAGCCGACGCTGCGACCGTGAGCTTCGGTGGCGCGAGCGGCGCGACCGGAGCGACCGGGTCGAGCCCAGCCCCCGCCGGCAGCTATTTCGTGACCACGCAACCCGGCGGCAAGCTGACCTACGGCGCCGGCTCGCCGATCACCGTCGGTGGCCTGCAAGCGAACGTCGGCTACACGTTCACGGTCACGGCCTCCAGTCGCGCCGGCACCGGTGCCCCGTCAGCGCGCACCGCGCCGGTCACGACGCTGGCACCGCCGGCAGGCAGCGCGCCGCCCGTCCTCAGCGCGCTGAAGGTCTCGCTGATCTCCTTCTTCGCCGCCACGAGCGGCGGCCCGACCTCCGCTGGGCACGGTAGCGGCACCGACATCAGCTACAGCGACAGCGTGGCGGCGAGCGTCACGGTGAGCGTCGTTCGCGCGACGCCCGGCTTCAAGCACGGCACCGCTTGCCTCACGCATGCAGCCGCCGGCCGCCACTGCACCTCGTTCTTTCTCGTCGGCAGCTTCAGCCATCAGGACACCGCCGGGCCCAACAAGATCCACTTCTCGGGCCGTATGAACGGCCACGCGCTCGCGGGCGGCGTCTACCAGCTGCGCCTGAGCGCGACCGCCAACGGCCTGACCAGTGCGACGGTCAAGGTTCCGATCGACGTGTTCTAGCCGGCGAGTGAGAGCCGCGGCATCGTCCAGGCCTCGTCGCTCTCGCCATGTTGCTCCTGCTCGTCTTCGATCACGACGCTGAAGCCGAGCGAGACGAACCTGCGATCGCTCGAGATCGTCAGGCTGCCGGGAACGAGCCGGTGGGTGTGCTCGCTGCGCGTGCGCACCGCGGAGGCGATCATGTCGGGCAGTGCCATCAGCGCAGCCTCGCTGAGCGGCGATCCGGTCCCGTCGCTGTCTGCGAGGTGCGCGGGATCGAAGCGCAGTAGCAGCAGCAGCGCGTCGTCCTCGTGGTAGTGGCGCACCGCGCGCGGCGGCCCGCCGGCGGCAACCGCGTAGAGCTGCGCCGTCAGCTCGGCCGCGAGCGCGCCGACGTCCTCCATCTCGGCGGCGCGGTCGGCGACGAGGCGCAACGTCTCGGGTGGGCGTTCTTCCTGCATTCCGATGCCTTTATCGGCACCCGGCGAAAACGGTCAACCCCCCGCATACGCCCGTCCACCCTGCCGGAGCGCTCATACTGCAGCCTGTGGCGCTCGGTCGAGACTCGGATGGCGGCACCGGCGTGCGCCGCCTGCTCGCGGGCGGCACCCCCGGCAACACGGAGCTGACCGCAGCAACAGGAGTCGCGCTGCTGATCGTGCTGGCGGCGCTCGGCGTCACGATCGTCGCGATCGGCCCGCTGCTGTGGGAGCACCTCTTCATCGGGATGCTGCTGATCGGTCCGCTGCTGTTGAAGCTCGCCAGCGTCAGCTACCGCTTCGCGCGCTACTACAGCGGTGATCGCGCCTACCGCGAGAAGGGCGCGCCGGAGCTCGTGATGCGAGCGGTCGGGCCGTTCGTCGTGCTCACGACGCTCGCGGTCTTCGTCAGCGGCGTCGTCCTGCTCGCCGCCGGTCCGTCGAGCCGCTCGACCTGGTACCCGATCCACAAGATCAGCTTCATCGTCTGGCTCGCGGTCTGGTGGGGCCACGTGATCCTCCACGGCCCTGACCTGATCACGCTGGTCACGACGCGCCGTCGCGAGCGCGAGCGACCCTGGGATGACCACGGCGCCGGCCGTGGCGCGCGCGCCCTCCTGCTGCTCGGCTCGCTCGTCGCCGGCGGCGTGCTCGCGATCCTCACGATCCCGCTGTTTCACGCCTGGACTGCCTGGCAGCAGAGCCACTGAGCCGGGCGCGCCGCCCGCTTGCCCGCTAGCGTTCCCGGCACGGTGCTCGAAGGACTGATGCAGGAGGACTTCCAGCTCGCGCTGCCCTACGCGCTGCGGCGCCTGCGTGCCTACCCGGGTAGCGGTGAGATCGTCACGCTGACCTCCTCGGGCCTCGAGCGCACCGCCTACCCCGAGATCACCGCTCGCATCGACCGCTTGGCGCACGCGCTCGCGCGCCTCGGCATCGAGCAGGGCGACCGCGTCGGCACGTTCGCCTGGAACACCCAGCGTCATTTCGAGTGCTACTTCGCGATCCCCGCCTCCGGCGCGGTCCTGCACACGATCAACTTGCGCCTGCACCCCGAGCACATCGTCGAGGTGATCAACCAGGCCGCGGACCGCGTGATCTTCGTCGATGACAGCATCGCCCCGGCGCTCGCCAAGCTCGCCCCGAGACTGCGCAGCGTCGAGCACTTCGTCGTGATGGGCGACGGACCAACCGGCGATCTGCCGAACACGATCCGCTACGAGGAGCTGCTCGCCGACTCGCCCGGCAGCGCCTTCGACTACCCGGACGTCTCCGAGCGCCAGGCGGCGGCGCTCTGCTTTACGACCGGGACGACCGGCGAGCCGAAGGGCGTCCTCTACTCGCACCGCTCGATCCTCCTGCATTCCGCCGCGCTGCTGATGACCGACGCGATCGGCCTGCGCTCCTCCGACCGCAGCCTGCTCGTGGTGCCGATGTTCCACGTCAATGCCTGGGGCTGGCCGCACGCGACGGCCCTCAACGCCATGACGCTCCTGCTGCCCGGCCCCTACGTCCAGGCCGGCTCGCTGACGAAGCTGATCGAGCAGGAGCGCGCGACGATGATGGCCTGCGTACCGACGATCTACGCGGACCTGTTGCGTCACGCCGACGAGTACCACCCGAACCTGCGCTCGCTGCGGATGGCGGTCGTCGGTGGCGCGCCGATGCCGCTCGCGCTGGCGAAGGCGCTCGAGGAACGCCACGGCGTCAAGCTGCGCCACGCCTGGGGGATGACGGAGACCTCTCCGATGGGAACCGTCTCGACGCCGATCCCGGGCCTTGACGAGGACGAGGCGGACGCGCTCGCAGCAAAACAGGGCGCCGCGGTTCCGTTCGTCGAGCTGCGCATCATGGACACCGACGGCAACGAGCTTCCATGGGACGGCAAGGCGAGCGGCGAGCTCGAGGCGCGCGGCCCCTGGGTTGCGCGCGCCTACTTCAACGATCCGCGCTCTGAGAGCTTCCACGACGGCTGGCTGCGGACCGGCGACCTCGCGACCATCGACCCACGCGGCTACGTGCAGATCACCGACCGCACGAAGGACATGATCAAGTCGGGCGGCGAGTGGATCTCCTCGCTCGAGCTCGAGAGCCTCCTGCTCTCGCACGCGGCGGTCGCGGAGGCCGCGGTGATCGCACGCCCCGATGAGCGCTGGGGGGAGCGCCCGCTCGCTTGCGTCGTCCTCGCCGACGGCGCGAGCGTGACCGCGGTGGAGCTGCTCGACCACCTGCGCCCGCACCTCGCGTCCTTCTCGCTTCCCGACGAGGTCATCTTCCTCGATTCGATTCCAAAGACGAGTGTCGGCAAGCTCGACAAGCACGACCTCCGCGAGCGCCTTGCGCGCGGCGATTGGGGCGGCGGTCCGTTCTAGCGCTGGGCCTATGCTTCGCCTCCCGACCACTACAGAGAGGGCAGCCAGATGACCGTCAGCGGCACGTGGAAGCTCACGATCGATACCCCGATGGGTAAGCAGGAGTCAACGCTCGAGCTCTCGCAGGAGGGCGACGTCCTGAGCGGCACCGCCGCGATGGGCGACGAGCAGGTCGAGATCTTCGACGGCAGCGTCGACGGCGAGAGCTTCAGCTGGAAGATCAAGGTCACGAAGCCGATCTCCTTGACCGCGACCCTGACCGGCACCGTCAACGGTGACGAGATGTCCGGTCACGCAAAGGCCGGGTTTTTTCCTGCCGCCCCCTTCACCGGAGTGCGCGCCTAGCGTAGTACCCTCAGTCGCGTGGACGGCTCGCCACGAGTGCTGCTCGAAGGGGCGCTGCCTGCGCTCGAGCAGGCAGCGGCGGCGAAGCGCGCCACGGAGCTGACGGAGGCCGACTTCCAAGCTGCGCTGGCCTCTGTCGCTGGCGAGCCATCGGTCGCGATGACGCTCAAGCACTGGCCGGAGATCGGGCCGTTTGACCTCGTCCTCGACGAGTTCGCAGGCATCGAGCTCCAGTGGTGCATCTCCGGCGACGGACTGTCGGGCTGCGCCTGGGATATCGCGAAGCTCGCGAGCGCGATCGCCGAGCACAAGCTGACCTACGGCTGGATCCTCGCTGCCGCACCGTCCTGGCACTGGCAGACGCGCCGCCCCGGCGTCGAGCTCTTCCGTGAGCGCGACTACCTCGCCGAGGATCTCGTCGAGGACTACGAGGACTGGTGGCGCCTGTGGTGCAACGAGGTGCCATCGCGCCCGACGCACCTGCCGCGCGCATTCGCGCTCACAGACCCGGGCAGCTTCAGCGCCCGCCTCGGCCGCGTCCCGTTCGAGTTCCGCTTCGCGCGCGTCGAGGTCCGCGGCTCGACCTGGAGCCCATACGTCTGCCCGCACCGCTGGCGCGACCGCCTCTGCCTGCCCCGCCCGTGGGATCCGAGCGGCTCGGGCGCGCTCGTCGCGACCCGCCTGCGCGGGATCTCGAGCGAGGATGAGACCTCGCGCTGGCTTCGTGCGTAGTGAGCCCGAGCGCAAGCAGTCCCGAAGCGGACGCGCTCGACATCCTGATCGCCCAGGAGCAGTCGCTCTTTGACGCGTTCCAGCTGCGCCGCACGAACGCGGACGGGACCTCCGCCGCGGCGGTAACGGGCGCGCTCGCGCTCGCCGGCCTCACGGCGACCGCCGCCCAGACGATCAAGCACATCGACACCACCTACGCCTGGGCTGTGACGATCGTCCTCGCGTTCGTCTTCGTTCTCGCGCTCGCCGCCCGCTTCTACGCCGGCCTGCACGTGCAGCTCACGCGCCGCAGCTTGCGGCTCACAAGCCGCAGCCTCGCCTACAGCGACGCGCTGGCAGACATGCGCGGCTACGAGAAGGGCCCGCGCCAAGATCCGGTCGAGGCACGCCGGCTCGCACTCGTGCTCGTCCGCTGTCGCGCCGACGACGCCCAATCGATCGCCGAAGCGAAAGAGCGCTGGGCCGCGTCGGTCATGGTCGCCCTCGTCGTCGGGGTCGTTATGAGCGTGGCGCTCGGGTTGACGATCATTAGCTGAGGTCACGACGGCCTCTTCGTCTCGCGGGCGAAACCGCGCGGAAAATCCGCGGTTCTGTGTTGCGCCCCTCAGCGCGGCGCCTACACTCGCCGTGGGCGGCCGTCGATAGTCGGATGCCGCGTGCTTTGTCCCATTCCTTAACGCTTTGTCGGAAAGGTGCGCGATGGGATCTGCTCTGCGTGATGCGCATGCTGACCCCGCGGAGGTGGTCGCCCGGGTAGCGGCTGCGCGCAGGGAGCGCCTCTTGCGTGTCCACCGGCGGCGCCTGCGCTTTGAGGACCTCGAGGACTGCTATAGCCAGGCCACCCTCGAGCTTGTGCTGCGCGCACGACGCTCGCCGTTTGCGGACGCGGACCATGTCCGCAACGCGCTCGAGCAGAAGTTCCTCAGCAGAATCAACGACCGTCGCCGCGCTCTCGGCGGTCGCAGCGGCATCGAGGCCGCGATCGCCAACGCACTTCCGGTAGAGGGCTCGGACGACGGCCTGTTCGAGATCGAGGACCGTGGCGCGGTGGTCGAGCGCCAAGTCGCGGTCCACGCGGAGGTTCGCCGTCTGCGCGAGGTGATCACGGAGCTGACGCTCGACCAGCGACTCGTGCTGCATGGACAGGTCAACCTGGAGCTGGCAGCGGACGAGTTCTGCGCCCGCTACGGTTGGTCGATCGAGAAGTTCCGCAAGGTTTCGCAGCGCGCGCGCTGGCGCCTGCGGGCGCTCGTCGACGAATACCAGAGCGGGGAGCGCTGCCGTCGGCTGGAGGCGGACCTAGTCGCGCTGGTCGCGCGCACGGCCGATGTCGAGCAGACCTTACGGGCCCGCGCTCACGTTGCCAACTGCGCGTCCTGTGCCCACTACGTCGTGGCGCTTGAGCGGGCCCAGCGGCGTGTCGCTGCCGCCCTCCCGCCGCTCTTGGGGCCCGGCGTAGCTGGTGTGCTGCTGGCGCAGCTCAAGCGTGTACTCCTGGCCCTCCGTCATCCGGGCGCGGAGGTTGGCGGGACCGGCGCGGCCGGCGTCACGGGCGCATCGACCGCCGGCCTCGCGGCCGTAAAGGCGTCGGTTGCAGCCCTGTCCGTGGCGACCGCTGCCGGTGGCTACGCGTTCTGCGAGCACGTCGCGGTGCCGTTCGGCCTCGGCGGGCGCGTGCATCAGGTAGCCAGTCACCGCCATTACAATCCGGCGCGCGCGGAGGTGCCCTCAACCGTTAGTAGCGCGATGCGGCTGGTCGTGGTCCAGCCTTCACCCGCCTCGCGCGAGCGCAGCGAGGTCGCCCAGGTTAGGCGCGAGTTCGGGGTCCATCACGCCGCCGCGGCAAGCGTGCCATCGCCGCCGGTGTCACCGCTGCCGGCGCAGAGTCCGGCGACCACCCGCCAAGAGCAGACGGAGTTCGGGTTCGAGCGTTGATGACCTAGCTGGAGGCGGCGGCGGCTCGCACGTTCTCGTAGCGCGCATGAACCGCGGCGCGATCCGCGGGCTCCGGCACCGATTCCTCGCTCGCACGCAGGATCATCTCAGCCTGCTCGAGCAGAGCGTCGCGCTAGTCCTGCGAAGTCACGTGACCCATCAACTTGGTGAGGCCGTCGAGCTGGCGGATCATCACGGCCGGCATCGCGCGCCTGGCCTGGCGGATCTTGTCGTGCGCGCGCTCGACCAGCCGGTGGAAGCCGACGGTCACAGTGATGACGCGGACGTGTCCGGTTAGGTCGCGGTGTACCGCGCTCGGCCGCCAGTGGTCTGCGATCTTGCATAGACCATCACCGAGCCAGTCGATGCAGGCGATCGCCGTGAACGTGTCATTGACCGCCGGCGACAGCGCGCGGATCGCAATTTCGACAAGTTGCTCAACGGCGAAGGAGAGGTCCTGGGTGAGCGTGCGATGCAGGCCTGTCGCGTGAGCTCCGCCGAGCGCCCGCGCTATGCGAGGCGCGGCGTCGGCGGGCCAGACGTGCGCGAGCGGTTTGCCGGTGGCAACGAAGTGTCCTGGGCGGTGAAGCAGCCGGATCACGGAGTGGGTCTCCGCCGAGATCGCGATCAGCGGGTCGATGCGCACGAATTGCAGGTAGCCGGTGTCCATCGCCGTGACGACGGCCCCCTCCTCGTCAAGCCGCTTGGTCACCTCCGACAATGACAGGCCGGCTTTCGAAACGGCCGACTGCGCCAACCCTGCATCGGCTTCGATCGCGCGCGAGAGGTCACGGGCGATGCTCGCGATGACCTGCGGTAGCTGGATCGATTTGGCGATGTGGTCGATGAACAGCACGAGCACGCCGACGTCCACCACCACCAGCGCCATGTTGACGGTGATCGACAGGTGTGGCACGAACTCCCCACGGGAGCCGGGCGAGATCACGACAAGCGCGAGGATTGAGTAGACGAACGTCGCGACGAGCTGCCCAGTGTGAGCTGCGTGACCCAGTCGCGGATGAAGTTCCGGAGCATTCGCGGGCCAAACTGTGTCGATGCGAGCGTGAGCGTCACGATCGTGATCGAGAAGACGAGCGTGACCACGGTGATGACCGCCGCTGCTGCGATTCCGGTCAGGATCTCCCTGCGGCGTCTGCGCTCCCGCTGTTGACGAACGACGGCAGTGAGATCGTCCCGTCGTATGCGGCTCGATCGACGGCATAGGTGCCGGCGAACAGCAGAACTGCGATGAGGATCTCTACGGTCGGAACGAGCCAGAGGTTCGTTCGCAGCGCCTCGGGTCGCCACGCTGAGGGCAGTGGAATCCGCGATCTCATCGCGGTCCGCCTACGTGCTGGTGAGCCTGGGAGTGGTGGTGGCATCGCTATAAGGCAGTGCGACTCGGCGCTGACCAGGCTTCCCGGCTCACCGACACGGGACGATACTGCTGCGTCAGCTGAATTGAGGGGTGTGACACCGGCGCGGTGTCCCAGACCAACACGGTTTGTCGGAACGGCAGGTCATGGAGCCACCGACGACGCAAGCGAGCTAGGCGGTGCGCCGGCGACCGGTTGCCGTCTACCGCGTGATCGACGAGGCGGAGCTGCTCGGCGAGCCGCCCGGCGAGGCACCCGACCGTCCGACCCTGCAGCTAGCCGACGACCCGGACGCTGACCTTGTCGTCTCCGTGCGAAGCCGGCTCGTCGCGACGGCCCTGCTCATCGGCGGTGTCGTCGTGCTGCTCGTGGCGGTTCTGGTGAGTGTCGGGACCTCGACGGTTCCGGCCCATCAACTCCAGGCCGGCGCTCCGACGAAGCTGGCACGGCTCGCCGTGGCAGCGCAGAAGCGGTTGACGGACCAGGTCGAGCACCCACTGGAGGGGCTTGAGCGGGGTCGCGGACCGCGTCGTGGCGTCGAGCATCGGCCGGTACGCAAGCCGCGTCCGCCGCGCATACCGGTCGAGCTCGCGCCCACTGCGCCGCCGGCACCTGCACCGACCACGCAATCTGCGTCGCCGGCTAACGAGTTCGGGTTCGAGCGGTGAGTGCGCGAACCCACCAACCGCGCGTCCTGCTCGAGTCGCGTTCGGTGCGCTCGCTGCGGAGGTACACGGCTCTCCTGCGGTGGACAGTCTTCGCTGTCGCTGCTGTCGGGGTAGCGAGCACGGCGCGCTTTGCGCTTGCGCCCCCCTCGCCTCGAGTCATGGTCGTGCGACCGCAAGCCGACAATTACTCCGCGGGGGCGTGGGTCGCGACGCAGTTCGCGCGCAGGTACCTGACGTGGCGCTCGGGAGCTGCGCTGCCGGGGAGCTCCGAGGTGAGTCCGGCGCTGGGGACGCACGACGCAGTCGCCTGGGCTGAAGTTGCTGGTAGCTCGCTCGCGGGCACCGCAGCCAACTTCCTCGTGGCCGCTGACACGAGCCTGCACGGGTTGATCTATCTCGACATCGCACTTCGTCGGCTTCCGGGTGGCCAGTACTCGTTGGCTCACTTTCCCGCGATCGTGGCTGCGCCGTCGGGCTCATCGGCGGGCGGTGCCTTGGATGGCGCCCGCCTTCCGAGCGTCGCTAACCGAGCGCTTGAGATCGTGGTTCGTAGAGCGCTCGCGAACTATCTGTCCGGTGCGAGCGCAGAGCTTGCTGCGGACCTAGCTCCGGGTTCGCGTATTGAGACGCCCGGGATCCGCTTAGCCCTCCAGGCGGTCGAGCGACTCGCCGTCGAGCCATCAGGCGCGGTTCTCGCGACCGTTGTCGCTAGCGACGGCGAGGGCGACAACTACACGCTTTCCTACACCGTCGCCGTGACGCTCGAAGCAGGGCGATGGGAGCTGAGATCGATAAATCCCGAGCTGGGCGCCTGACCGTGTCCGACAAACGAAAGGGGACCTCCATATGAGTCCGACATCGACGTGCCGCCGCGCCTACCGCGTGGCGGCGGCGATGACCCTTGCGAGCGCGCTCGTGGCCGCGCCGCCCACCCTCGCAGCGACAAAAAGCCCGAGTTCGGTGGCGGCCACTCTGGGAAGCGCGACGACGACCCTCGAGTCCGGCAGCTCTGACTCGCTCGAGACCGCCGCGAGTCGGGCAAGCGAGACGGGCCGAACGATCGCCTTCAGCCTAATCGGGCTCGCGCTGGCGGTCACGTCGGTAATCCTCGTCTTTCGCCGTGACTTCAAGGAGGCCGTCGGCGCCCTCGCGATCGGTGTGATCGCAGTCCTGCTCGCGAGCCCGGTCGGTCTCTCAGTCCTGCAGGACACCGTCTCGACGCTGTTTGGATCGAGCTAGCGGCATGACTGAGCTAGAGGTCCGCTCATACCGGGCGGTCTTTGCGCTCGAGCGGCGCATTTACCAGATCGACACACTGCGGCTGAATCCGGCGGGGATACCGTTGCGTGGACTGGCCTACGCCGCGTCGCTCGTGCTGGCTGCTCTGCTCGCACACGTGCTCCCAGGCGTTTCGTTGCTTGCGTCGGCGATCCCGTGGTACCTGGCCGACATCGCAGCTCCCCTCGCGCTCGGGGCGTTGCTGGCCATGTTGAGGATCGAGGGCCGGCCGTTTCATCTCGCCGCGCTCTCCCTCGTACGCCACCGTGGCGCCCCGAGCCGCTTTGTTGGACTGCGGCGGCTCGTTTACCAGATCCACCTCTGGCACCCGCCTGCGGTTGCGTTCATCCATGACGGCTCCGAGGCTCGGCCGCGCTCCGCCCGCTATTACGGGCCGGGCGTGGTCCTCGTGGGGTTCGCACACGAGCGCGTCGAATGGTCCCGCGGCTTGACCCCGTGGCGGCGAGCGGATGTAACCCTGCACCCGGTCCGCGGAACTCCGCCGGTGGCCCCGGTCGCACTTGAGCTCTCCGCCGGAGCGATGCTCGAGATCGGCCACCGTCGCGGGAACTAGCGCTGTCGCGGCCGCTCTCGTTTGTCTACGGAAACTGCCTCCTTGGCGCGGCTGGGGCCTGGGCGCTCTTTGCGCTGGAGCCTTACAGCTATTCGAGCCTGTCGCGCGAGCGCAAGGCTGACCGCTTCGGCCAACTGCTGGCGGCGATCGAGGCGGCCGAAGCCGACCTCCAGGTCCTGCGTGTCGGCCGTGGTTGGGATGCGGCTGCCTATGTTGACTCGCTTGAGACGGGCTACGCAGGCCCGCACAGCGGTGCGCACCGGCGCTACGTCGACGAGCAGCGTACAGCGCTCGCGGCGACGGACTTCGCGTCCAATCCGGGTACCTATCTAGCGATCTGTCTCGAGCCGCCGCAGCGCGATGTTGCGAGCTTCGTCTCGTCTCTCGCCGGCCGCAGCCTTGGCGACGCGTTTGCCGCGTTGCGCACGGCGATCGGATGGGATCACCGGCGGCTGCTGTCCGTCGCGGAGCTCGAGCGGCTTCGCGTGCGGGCGGACGAGGCGCATGCGCGGGTCGGCGCATTCATCGACGCGCGACCGGCGCGTACGCCGGAGGTCCAGTGGCTTGTGCGTCGGGGCTTCTGTCGCGGCATCGGCGAGCCCGCCGTCGACGACCTGCACGAGCCGCAGGCGCTCGTCTTCGAGCGCAACGGGCAGGCCGCTCTCGCACCGCTCGAGGCCGACGTGATGCGCTGGTGCGACAGCTTTATCGAGCAACGAGGGCGGCTGCTGCGCGTCGAGTCGGAGCTCGGGACGAGCTGGCAAGCGCATCTCGTGACGGGTGCTCTGCCCGAGCGGGCCGTCTTTCCGAGCCCTCGCCTCGAGCTGATGTTCGCTCCACCGGAGTCACTGCCGTTCCCGGTTGATCTCGCGCTCACTGCCCGCTTCCTGCCAAACGATCTCGCCCTTCGGCTGGTTCGCCGTCGTGTGCAGGATGCCGATGAGATCGCGCGTGCTGAGGCAGCTGGGGACCAGGGTGTCTCCGATCGCGGGTTCGAGCGCACCCAGGAGGCGCGCGACCTGCTCGGCTACCTACAGTCGGCGAGCCATCCGCCGTTGCTGCGGGCGACGCTTGCAATCGCGATCGGAGCCGAGCACGAGGGCGAGCTCGAGCGGCGCGTAGAAGCTTGCCGGCGCGCCTATGGGGAGGTTCGTCTGCATCGCCCACTCGGCGATCAGCTACGTCTGTTCCGCCAGCATATGCCGGCTCAGCGTTGCGCGGTCGTCGGATACGACGACGTTCTAACGCCTGAGCAGGTGGCGGCGATGATGCCGCTCGCTACTCACGCGGTCGGTTCGAATCGCGGCTTCTTCCTTGGAAGCACACTGAGCGGGTCACGCCACCCGGTCCGTTTCAACTTGCGCGAGGGCTCCGACGACGACCGCAACGCCGCGGTCCTCAGCCTCGGCGCGCTCGGCTCGGGCAAGACGACGCTCGATCAGAAGCTCGCCTACGAGGCGTTCCTGCTCGGTGCGCGCGTGATCGACTGCGACCCGAAGGGCGACCACAGCATGCAGCTCCTCGAGGAGGTCGCACCGCACGTTGAGACGATCGCGCTGCGCGGGGAACGTGCGCTGCGCGGGATGCTCGATCCACTGCGCGTCGCGCCTGCCCACATGCGTCAGGACGCGGCCGTCTCGTTTCTCTGCGATCTGCTGCCTGCTCGGGCGGAAGCGGCGTGGGAAACCTCCGTTGTGAAGGCGGTCGACGCCGTACTGCGGCGGGCTACGGAGCCAACGAGCTTCGAAGTCGTGCGAGCACTGAGCGAAGGTGACGAGGTCGACCGTCAGGTTGCAAAGACGCTCTCGGTCTACGCGGGTGCCGGGCTGACGCAGCTTGGCTTCGCGGACCCGGATGTGCGACTCCCGACGGTTGGTGCCAAGCAGGTCACGTACCTGCCAATCCGCGACCTACCGGCGCCGCAGCCCGGTCGTGCGCGAGCGGAGTACTCGCAGCTAGAGCGTGTCGGCGAGCAGATCGTGCGCCTGATCGCGATGTTCGCGATGCAGCTGATGGCAGTGGAGCGATCGCGCCTGAAGGTGTTCTCGTTCGACGAGGGGTGGCGGCTGCTCGGTGATCCCGTCGGCCGGCTACTGCTCGCCTCGCTGCAGCGGATGGGGCGCAGTGAGCTCGCGGTCCCGATCATCAGCACCCAGCTGGTCAGCGACACGCTGCTCGATGGGCGTGCCTCGATCGAGAACCTCGTCGGTGCGACGTTCGTCTTCGGGCTTCGCTCCGAAAGCGAGGCGCAGCGCGCACTTGAGCTGCTGGATCTCGATCCCGAAGACCGCGGGCTCCGCGACCAGCTGCTCGAGTTCGACCACGGCCGCTGCCTCATGCGCGACCACCGTGGACGCGTCGAGGCGGTCCAGATCGATGTCCTTGCGCCTCGGCTGCTCCGGGCGTTCTCGACCACGCCGCCGCTTTGAAGCGCCTCGCGTTGCTGGGCGCACTGATCGCTCTGGCAACGCTTCCGGCCAGCAGTGCTGCACGCACCGGCATGCGAGCGCGAGGACCGGGCGGCCAGGGCGCCCCTCATGCCTCGCTTGCGACCGGAACGCTTGGTTCGGTCGCGGATCCGCTGACCGCTAACGGCTTTACGAGCCCGTCATGCACGACCGCGACACTGCTCGTGCAGCTCACGCCGGCGCAGCAGCGCAACTGCGCAATCTCGGGCGTCGCCGTAGCACCGGTCCCGCTCTCTAACTACGGCTTCGACACGAACATCGCGTCCGGCCTCGACGCGAGTTTTGACGACGACCTCGATGACATCGTCCAAGGGCTGCTCGTCACGCCGGTCTGGACGGCCCTCGTCTGGCTCGTTCACGTGGTGATCGTCGCGCTGGAGTGGTGCTACTCGATCAACCTGCTCGCGCCGTCGATGCTCACGGCACTCGCAGGTGCGCTCGGAAACGCCGAGCGCATCTTCACCGAGCCCTGGCTCGGTCTCGCGCTCGCGTGCGCGGGCGTCGTCTTCGCATGGCACGGCCTGGTGCGGCGTCGCGTTGCCGAGACCCTCGGCCAGGCGGTCCTAACGCTCGCAATGATGAGCGTCGGCCTTTGGATTATCGCCGACCCCGTCGGCACCGTTGGCGCGGTCAGCAACCTCGCCGACCAAGCCGCGCTCGCAACCGCGTCCGCTGCCGCCACGGGCAACGTCACTCAGCCGGCCGGCGGCCTCGACGACGCGCTCGGCGAGGTCTTCGACACTGCCGTCACCGGGCCGTGGTGCTTCCTTGAGTTTGGCGACGTCGACTGGTGTCTTGACCCGTCGCGGCTTGATGCGCGTCTGCTCGCAACGGCGCACGAGCTGCAGCAGATCTACACCGCTGGCGCTACGTGCCATGGGCCTGCGCCCGGGCTAGTGCAGTGCCTTCCGAGCGGCAGCGCCGAGCAGCGTGACTACGCCGCGATCGGCGCAGCTCTCTCGGCCGCACGCACTAACGGTGCCCTGTTCCTTGCACTCCCGGCCGGGGGCCTTGCGCGCAATGCGCTCGCCAGCCAGACAGCGCAGCCGACGCTCTATGGCACGCTGTGCGGAGCGAGCAACCCAACCGCATGCACCGCCGGAACCGCGCCGCAGGCCCAGTTCCGTACCGCACAGGGGACGTGGCCGCGCGCCGGCGGGTTGCTGTTGATCGCGATCGGGCTCGTCGGAATGCTCGCGTTGCTCGCCTTCATCGCCTTGCGACTGCTCGGTGCCGCGCTCGCGCTGCTGATTTATCTGATGCTGGCCCCGCTCGCCGTACTCGCGCCGGCTTTCGGCGACAGCGGTCGCGACACCTTCCGCCACTGGTTCGTGCGCCTTATCGGAGCGGCTCTGGCGAAGCTCGTCTACTCCGTGATGCTAGGTATCGCGCTGCTTATCGCGAATTTGTTGTCGAGCCTTGAGGCGCTCGGTTGGTGGACCCAGTGGTTGCTCGTCAGCGTCTTCTGGTGGCTTGCCTTCGAGCACCGCCACCGGATGCTTACGTTCGTCGTTCACGAGCGCTCCGAGCCCACGAGCCGTCTCGCCTTGCTGCAGCGCCTGCGCTACGAAGCGCAGGCGCTGCGCGCGGCACGGCGCACCGCCGGCGCCACGGCGCAGGGCGTGACGACCGGCGCGCGCAGCACATATGAGGCGCTTGAGCGGATCCGCAAGTTCCCGCGTGAGCGCGTCTCGCTGCCGTCGGCTCCGACACGGCGCATTCCGAACAGCGGCTTGCGCGCGCAAGTAGAGCGCTCTCTGGAGGGCGAGCGAGCGACACCGGTCCCGGCACCGGTGGCGCGTGCCGAGATCGCGCGCCTTACGACCCGGCGCCAACGGCTTGCCCGCGAGGAGACCACGGCGCGCCGGGCGGGGGACACCAGGCGAGCGATCTCGCTTGCGCTGCGAGGGCGAGCTGTCGATTCCGACATCGCTTCGCAACGTCTCGAGCTGGCCGCGTCAGGCCGGACGCGACCGGGTCACATAGCGAACACTAGAGCGACGCGGGCTCGTCGACGTCTGCTCGACCGCGAAGCGCTCGCCGATAAGTACAGGCGTGACTACCCGCGCCTGGCGGGTCTCGCCGGACTAAGCCAGCGCAGCTACGAGCGCTCCACAGCGAGCGAACGCTTCGCGGCCCGCGCCGAGATCGAGCGCCAGCTGGCTCAGCGTCGCCGCTGGCTGGCGGAGAGCGGCGCGGCGCCAGCCGGGCAGGCGCGCCAGCGTCCGACCATGCTTGGTCGCCGCGAGCGCCAATTCTCCTCGCGCCTCCGCTGACTTGTTGCGGTTGCGCTACCCAGTTGCGTTGGTCGGCGGGCTGCTCGGTCTGCTGTGCACGCTCGCGGCGGTGGTCGTCCTCACGACTGTCGGGCTCGCTCATTACACCGTTGGTCTCGTGCTCGACCTCCCGGCGCCGTCATCGGCGCTCGTCTACACGCCGTCGACGTATGCGGTAGACGCGATCCCGCCGCTCTACCTTCACCTCTACGAAGCCGCTGCAGCGCGCTACGGACTCGACTGGACGATCCTCGCAGGCATCGGCACGGTCGAATGCGACAACGGCCAGGATCCTGCGCGGGCGTGCAGTGTGCCGGGCGCCCTCAACGCCGCGGGTGCAGGCGGCCCCGCACAGTTCCTCGTCTCAACCTGGAGTCGTTACGGCGTTACTCCGGACGGCGAGGGCACACCGGACATGTGGAACCCCGCCGATGCGATCTACAGCATGGCCAACTATCTGCACGCGAGCGGCGCGCCGGGCGACTACAGGCGAGCCATCTATGCCTATAACCACGCCTGGTGGTACGTGGATGAAGTGCTGACCTGGGCCGCACGGTACCGCGCGCATTACGCGGTGCCGCGCAGCGGCGTGACGGAGGGATCGTGCACTCGAGGGCACGGGACTATCTGTCCATGAATGATGTCCATGGCGATATGGCCCCGATGCGGGTCATCGTCCGTGGGGCCTGCAAGCGAACCTGTCTTGCGTTGGTCGATTAGGTAGGGAGTCAGGAGAGCCCACGCTCGCCACTAGGCGCGGTCGCCCGGTGACCCAGGTGGTACGCATCTCGCCCGAGGAGAAGCGAACCGAACGATCCGGCAGGCCGCTTCTTGGCGGCTGCCGCCCTCGAGCACGACTTGGCTAGGGCCGGCTAATGACGTTAACCCGCTAGCGATCGTCTGATACCGGCGGCTGCGTCTCGCCGCCGCGCCCTGGCTCCCACAGCACCTCCTGACCTCGCGCCGCATCGCGCGCGAGGATGAACAGCAGGTCACTGAGCCGGTTGAGGTAGCGCAACACCTCCGGGTTCGCTCCGCCGCCAAGCGCGACGACGCGCCGCTCGGCTCGCCGGCACACGGTGCGGCAGACGTGAAGCCAGGCGGCCATCTCGGTACCGCCTGCGAGCAGGAATGAGCGCAGCGGTTCGAGCGTCGCGTTGACCTCGTCGCAGCGCTGCTCGAGCCACTCGACCTGTGAGGCCTGGACGCGCAGCCGCTCGCGCCCGTCCTGCGCCGACGGGACGGACAGGTCGGCGCCGACGTCGAACAGGTCGTTTTGGATCTGGCGCAACCACGCGACGGTCCGCTCGGGCATGCCCGGCAGCGTGGCCGCGACGCCGATGTGCGCGCCGAGCTCGTCCACGTCGCCGTAGGACTCGATCCGCGGATCGGTCTTCGGCACGCGCGTCATGTCGCCGAGGTGCGTCTCGCCGCCGTCGCCGAGCTTCGTGTAGATCCGCGTCAGGTTGACGGTCATCGAACGATTCCAGTGTGCCAGAGCGCTACGATGCCGCGGTCATAGGTCGGTGGCACGGGAAGCCGGTGAGACTCCGGAGCGGACCCGCCACTGTGACCGGGGAAGTCCCCCGCAAGCGCGTTAGCGCAGCCACTGGCTCGCCCCAGCGAGCCGGGAAGGCGCGGAGGGATCGGCCCGGAAGCCAGGAGACCTGCGCCGACCGCAAGCCCACATAGACCCTCGTGGAAAGGGGTTGGCACATGAAGATCGCATCATCAGGCCGCGCGCTCGCGGTTCTCGCGGCTATCGGCGCACTCGGCAGCCTGGTCGCAACTGGCAGCACCGCCAAATCGCTCGCACCCAAGGGCCCGACGCCCGACATCACCGTGCGCGTCGAAGGCCTCGGCTCGACGCTGCTGGCGCCGACGACCGTCACGCTCACGGCGTCCTCCGTTACGAAGGACGGCACCGCGACCGACAGCTGTAGCGGCCTCAGCGCGCTCGGCGCGCTACAGGACGCGACCAAGGGCGACTGGGACGGCAGCTGGTCGAAGTCCTACGCCAGCTATTTCATCACCTCGATCAAGGGCACTAGCTACCCGGAGAGCGCCGACTACTACTGGGCGTTCTGGCTCGATGACAAGCCCGCGGCAACCGGCGCCTGCGGCGTCGATCCCGCGAAGGGGTCGAGCATCCTGTTCTTCCCCGAATACGATGGGAAGAGCAAGACAGTCGTCCTGCCGAGCGTGCTCGGCGTCAGCGCACCCGCAAGCGCGCTCGTCGGCAAGCCCTTCACGGTCCTCGTCACGAGCTACGCCAACCAGACCGGCAAGCCCACGCCCGCAGCGGGCGCGACTTTGACCGCCGGGTCCGCGCGCGCGACCGTGACGCACGCCGGTCAGGCAACCCTGACGATCAGCCGGCCCGGCAACGTGGTGATCGACGCCAGCGCCCCGCACACGGTGCGTGACGAGACGACGATCTGCGTGCACAAGCCGGGGGAGACCTGCCGGAGCTAGCTCGATGACGCGCCGCCCAAGCAGGCGTAGCGCAGCCCTCGCTGTCGTCGTGGTCGCACTCGCGACTGTGACGGCAGCCTGCGGGCTCGGCCCGGGCCCGACCCCGAGCGGCGCCGCGCTGCTCGTGACCGAGAACTTCGGCGCGCAGACGCTGCTCTCGACGAGCACGCCGCAGATATCGGGCTCGGACACGGTGATGCGCCTGCTCGAGCGCAACGCGAAGGTCACGACGCGCTACGGCGGCGGCTTCGTCGAGTCGATCAACGGCTACGCCGGCGGCAGCGAGAGCGGCCAGCCCGACGACTGGTTCTATTACGTGAACGGCGTTCAGGCCGCCAAGGGCGCCGCCGCGACGAAGGTTCACAACGCCGATCACATCTGGTGGGACCGCCACATCTGGGCCGGCACCGAGAACATCCCAGCGGTCGTCGGCGAGTTCCCCGAGCCGTTCCTCGACGGCTACGGCGGCACCCGCTACCCGACGCGCGTCGAGTGCACGCAGACCGGAACGCAGGCCTGCCAGGGCGTTGAGTCGGTCCTCGTCGGCTACAAGCTTCCGGCCGCGCTCGGCTGCCTTGACTGCTCGGAGTACAACCAGTCGCTGCGCGTAGTCGTCGGCCCCTACCCGACGTTGACCGTCGACTCGACCGCCGACCTGCTGCGAGACGCGCCCTCAGCGAGCGGGGTGTACGCGCGCTTCATCGACGGCGGGCACAAGCTCGAGCTGCTCGGGCAGCGCGGCCAGGTCGTCCAGACGCTCGGCGCGGGCACGGGGCTCGTCGCCGCGACCCGCGTCACCGGCGCACCACCCGTCTGGTTCGTCACCGGCACCGACGCGGCAGGCGTCGCATCGGCCGAGCAGGCGTTCAACGCCGGCACGCTCGACGGCCACTTCGCCGTCGCCGTCGTCAACGACATCGCCGAGCCACTGCCGCTCGGTGGTCCGTGAGCTACCTGCCGCGAGCGAGCCCACTGCACGCGACGCGCGCCACGCTCGCCGCCGCCTACTGCGCCGCCCTCGTCGTCGCGATCCTCACCACCCACGACCCGCTGATCCTCGCCGCGCTTGCGCTCGCAGTAGCGCTTGCCGCGCTCGGCGCGCGCGTGCCCGGCCGCGTCGCACGCTCGCTCTACTTCTCCGCGCCGATGGCGATCGTCGTCGCGCTGATCAACGCGCTCGTCTCGCGCAACGGACTGACGGTCCTCGCACGCTTCGGTGACTGGGGACCGCTCGGCCAGGTCGACCCGACGCTCGAGGCGCTCTGCTACGGCGCGATCTTCGGCGTTCAGCTGGCGCTGACGGTCGCGGTCTGCGCGCTCTGGAGCGCCGCCGTCGACCCCGACGAGCTGTTGCGCAAGATGCGCCGCGTCTCGTTTCGCTCCGCGCTGACAGCGACGCTCGCGACGCGCATGGTGCCGCTACTCGCCTATGACGCGCAGCGGATCGGCGAGGCGCAGCGCAGCCGCCGCGACGGCGCATCACGCACGGCGATCATGCGCGCGATCACGACGAACGCGCTCGACCGCTCGCTCGACATCGCTGCGACGCTCGAGGTGCGCGGCTTCGCGGCCGGTCGCGGCCCGCGCGGGTGCGGCATGTCGTGGTCGCGCCACGACATCGCCTTCGCCGCCGCGGCCCTTGCACTCACCGTGCTCGCAGCCACCACGGCCGCGCTCGGCCTCGCCTCGTTCGCGTTCTATCCGACGCTGCACGGGTCCGCCGGCGCGACCCAGCTCGCGCTCGCCGCAGGCTTCGTCCTGGTCGCGGCGGCGCCGTTTGCCCAGCAGCGGGGGACCCGGCGGTGAACGCGCTCGAGCTGCGCGAGCTCTCCTACACCTACCCGGGCGCGCCCGCGCCGGCGCTCGTCGACCTGAACCTGACGATCCCCGAGGGCGAGCTCGTAATCGTCGCCGGTCTCTCGGCCTCGGGCAAGAGCACGCTGCTCGGGCTCGCCTCCGGGATCGTCCCGCACTTCCACGGCGGCACGCTCGCGGGCCGCGCCGAGGTCTGCGGCCTCGACCTGCGCGAGCACGGCCCGGCGCAGCTCGCAGTCCATGTCGGCACGCTCTTCCAGGACCCGGAGACCCAGGTCCTGATGGGCACGCCGCGCGCCGAGCTCGCCTTCCCACTCGAGAACCGCGGCTTCGACCAGGTCGCGGTCGCGCGTTCGGTCGAGGAGGTCGCGCTCGCGCTCGGGATCGAGTCGCTGCTCGAGCAGCGCACGCCGACGCTCTCGGGCGGTGAGCTTCAGCGCGTCGCGCTCGGCGCCGCGCTCGCCGGGCGCCCGCGCCTGCTCGCACTCGACGAGCCGACAGCGCAACTGGACCCGGTCGCAGGCGACGAGCTGCTCGGCCTGCTGCGTCGCCTAAACGAGGAGTGGGGGACGACGATCCTGCTCGCCGAGCACCGCCTCGAGCGCTGCCTCGCCGCCGCCGATCGCGTGATCGCACTCGAACAGGGCAGGTTGGTCTGCAACGCGCCGCCGGCGCAGTTCCTCGACTGGGCGCACGACAACAGCCGCACGCTCGAAACCCCTGCCGCGCGCCTGATCGCCTCGCTCGGCCTCGACCCGCCGCCGACCGGCGTCAAGCAGGCGCGCGCGACGCTTGCCCGACACGGCCTGCTGCCGGCGCAAGCCGCCCAGCCGGTCGCGACCGAGCCGCCCGCCAAGCCACGCCGGCGCCACCGCTCAGACCGGGACGCACCGCTGCGCTTCGAGAAGGTCTGGCACGAGGTGCCCCGCGGCCGCGCGATCCTCGCCGCGGTCACGCTGACGATCGAGCCCGGCGAGCTCGTCGCGCTGCTCGGTCGCAACGGCGCCGGCAAGTCAACGCTCCTGCGCCACGCCGCCGGCCTGATGGCACCGACGCGCGGCAAGCTCACGAGCGCCGGCCACGTCGCCCTCCTGCTGCAGGACCCGTCCGCCTACTTCACCCACGACCGCGTCGCCGGCGAGCTGCCGGGCGCGGCCCTGCAGGCCGCCGGCCTCGGCCACCTCGCGCAGCGCAACCCGCGCGATCTCTCAGGCGGCGAGCGCCAGCGCCTCGCGCTCGCGCTCGTCGGCGCCGACGAGGCGAGCGTGCTCTGCCTCGACGAGCCGACGCGCGGCATGGACCGCCAGGCCAAGGCCGACCTCGCCGCGCACCTGCGCGAGCGCGCCGCCGCCGGCGCCGCAGTGATCGTCGCGACCCACGACCCCGAGTTCGCTGCAGCGTTCGCGACGCGCGCAATCCTGATGGCCGACGGGCGGATCCTCGCCGACGCGCCGCCCGCGGCGATCCTCTCCGGCGGCTGGTACTTCGCTACCGAGACCGCGCGCGTCCTCGGCGGCCACGCCGGCGCGCTCACGCCCGAGCAGGGCGTCGCGGCGCTGCGCACCCCTGCGCTGCGATGAGCTGGGAGCTCGCCTCATACGGCCTGCTCGCGCTCGCGCTGCTCGGCGGCTTCGCCTGGTGGGAGCGCTCGCGCCCGAGCTCGCGCACGATCGCGCTCGTCGCGACGCTCGCGGCCCTCGCGACGCTCGGCCGGATCGCCTTCGCCGCGCTCCCGAACGTCAAGCCGACGACCGACATCGTCCTGATCGCCGGCTACACGCTCGGCGGCGCGCCCGGCTTCGCGGTCGGCGCGACCTCCGCGATCGCCTCGAACCTGTTCTTCGGCGAGGGTCCCTGGACGCCTTGGCAGATGCTCGCCTGGGGCGTCGTCGGCCTCGCCGGCGCGGCGCTCGCCCGCTGGCGCATCCCGCGCCTGCCGATGGCCTTGATCTGCGCCGCCGCCGGCTTCGGCTACGGCCTGATCCTCAACTTCTCGACCTGGGTCACCTTCACCGGCCAGCACACGCTCGCCGGCTTCCTGCTGATCGAGGGCCAGGCGTTCCCGTTCGACCTCGCCCACGCGCTCGGCAACTTCTTCTTTTATGTGGCCTTCGGCCCGGCCCTGATCCGCTCGCTGCGCCGCTTCCGCCTGCGTCTCGACGTCGTCTTCGTAGTCGTCTTCGTCGCTTCGCTCCTCATCCTCTGGCTGAGCGTCGCGCTCGCGCGTACGACCCCGACGGTCGCGCGACAGCTTGCCTACCTTCACTCCGCCGAGAACAGCGATGGGGGGTTTGGGAGCGCTCCGGGTCAGCCGTCATCGCAGCTCTACACGGCGTGGGCGCTGATCGGGATCGAAGCGACCGGCACAAGCCCCGGCACGTTCACTCGCGACGGCCACACTCCGGTCAGCTACATCGAGTCACACCTCGACCAGTTACAAGGCCCGGGCGACGTCGAGCGCACGATCCTCGCGCTCGCACCCGCCCACGCGCCGCTGCACGACCTCGTGTCCGAGCTGCGCGACGTGCCCAGGCAAGTGAACCTGACCTCGTTCGCGATCCTCGCCCTGGCGGCCGCCCACGCGCCGCTTCCATCGCCGGCCTGGCTCGCGGCCCAGCAGAACGCCGGCGGTGGCTTCGGCTACGCGGCGCGCGGTGACCCCAGCGACGTCGACGACACCGCGGCCGCCGTCGAGGCGCTCGTCGCCGCACACGGATCGCGCCAGGCGATCGCCCGCGCGATCGCCTACATCCGCGGCGCACAGAACCGCGACGGCGGCTTCCCCGAGCAGCCCGGCGGCCCCTCCGACGCGCAGTCGACTGCCTGGGCGGTCCAGGCCGAGATCGCCGCCCATGCAAGCCCGGCCGGCCTCGCCTACCTCGAACGGCTGACGAGCGCCTCCGGCGCCACGAGCTACAGCGCCGGCAACGCGCAGACCCCCGTCTGGGTGACCTCACAAGCCCTCGCCGCGCTCGCCCGCGCACCGCTCCCACTACCCTGACCAGCGATGCCGCCCCGTCCGGTCCCAGCCGAGCTCTTCGGCGGACGCCTCACCGACGCGTTCCTGCTTGCACTCGAGGTGACGGGCGCCGAGCACGTCGCGCAGCACGTCCGCTCGATCACGTTCGCCTCCCCCGACCTCGTCGGATTCGAGCAAAAGCCCGGCCAGGACCTCCAGTTTCAGTTTGCCGGCGTGCGCCGCCGCTACACGATCCGCCGCGCCGACCCGCTTTCGGGGACGGCCGAGATCCAGGTCGAGCTTCACCCAGCCGGTGGCCCGGCGACCGCGTGGGCGCGGGCCGTCGCGCCGGGGGACCGCGTCGATGCGATCGGGCCGCGCGGCAAGATCGCGACCCGGCCGGACGCCCCCGCGCACCTCTTCATCGCCGACGACTCCTCGATGCCGGCTGCATTCGCGATGCTCGAAGCGCTCCCCGCCACCACTTCCGCGACCGCTCTGCTCGTCACCGCGCACGGCGCCGACTCGCGTCCCGGCCCCGCAGCGCTCGCGCCGGCCACGCTCACCTGGCTCGAGCCCGCGCACCTCGCCGCGTCGCTCGAACAGCTCGAGCTCGCGCCCGCCACCGCGGCCTACGTCCTCGGCGAGCTCGGTCTCGTGCGCTCGGCCCGCGAGCTGCTCGAGCAAGCAGGCCTGTCCCCGGAGGCGATCGCCACCAAGGCCTACTGGCGCCGCGACAAGTCAAACGCGGAGAACGGCGAGCCTTGAGGGCGACGCTAGGATGAGCGGCCGGGGGGAGAGAGGACGTCGATGATCGCAAGCGACAGGCACGACTACAGCCTCATCGGCCCGTGTGCGCAGGCGGCCGCGCAGGAAGGGCTCGTCGCCGCGGAGTGGTACCACACGGACGTCCCGCGCAAGCGGATGAAGGAGCTGATGCGCCGCCGCGACTGGCCGGCCGCGCGCGACACGCTGATCTGGTTCGGCCTGCTCGCCGGCTTTGCCTTCGGCGCGTACTGGTTCTGGGACAGCTGGTGGTGCGCGCCGTTCTTCCTCTGTTACGGCGTGCTCTACGGCAGCGCGTCGGACTCGCGCTGGCACGAGACGGGGCACGGGACCGCGTTTCGCACCTCCTGGGTCAACGACGCCATCTACCAGGTCGCCTCGTTCATGAACATGAAGGAGCCGACGCTCTGGCGCTGGAGCCACGCTCGCCATCACACCGACACGATCATCGTCGGGCGCGACCGCGAGATCGCGGCGATGCGCCCGCCGGACCTCCTGCGGATCGTCCCGAACCTGCTCTGCCTGACCGAGCTTGTGCACACCTCGGCGAGCGTCGTGCGACACGCGGCCGGGCACCTGACCGAGGTCGAACAGACCTTCATACCGCGCAGCGAGCAGCACAAGGTGGTGCGCGAGGCGCGCGCCTGGATCGGCGTCTACGCGATCGTCGTCGCGGCCTGCATCTACTTCGACTCGATCCTGCCGGCGCTGTTCATCGGCCTGCCGACGCTCTACGGCTTCTGGCTCGGCTACCTGTTCGGGCTGAGCCAGCACGCGGGGCTCGCGGAGAACGTGCTCGACCATCGCCTCAACTCGCGCACGATCCGGATGAACCGCGTCGCGCGCTTCATCTTCTGGAACATGAACTTCCACGTCGAGCATCACATGTTCCCGATGGTCCCCTACCACGCGCTGCCGGAGCTTCACGCCGAGGTCGCGCACGACATGCCGGCGCCCTACGGGAGCCTCCTTGGCGCCTACCGCGAGATCGTCCCGACCCTCTGGCGCCAGCTGCGCGAGCCGCAGTATCACGTCGAGCGCGAGCTGCCGGCCTGCGCCAAGCCGTTCCGGCCCGAGCTGCACGAGGTCGTGTTCCAGTCGTGAGCGGGGACTGGGTGGAGGTCTGCGAGGTTGACGGCATCGAGCTCGAGGACGTGATCCGCTTCGATCACGCCGGTCGCACGTTCGCTATCTACCGCAGCCCCGCCGACAGCTTCCACGCGACAGACGGGCTCTGCACGCACGAGGGCGCGCATCTCGCAAACGGTCTCGTGATGGGGGAGCTGATCGAGTGCCCCAAGCACAACGGTCGCTTCAACTACAAGACCGGCGAGGCCAAGCGCGCCCCGGTCTGTGTTGACATTCGCACCCATCCCGTCAAGGTGGAGGGCGGCAAGGTCCTGCTGTATATGGAGTAACGAGCGATGCCCAAGTACCTCTTCGAGATCAGCTACACCGCGCAGGGCGCCCGCGGTCTGCTCGCCCAGGGCGGCAGCGCGCGCCGCGCTGCGATCGCGGCGGGGATCGAGCAGGCCGGCGGCAAGCTCGAGGCCTTCTACTTCGCGTTCGGCGGCACGGATGCCTACGTGATCGCCGAGCACGAGGGCAACGTCACCGCCGCCGCGCAGGCCCTCGCAGTGGCGGCGTCAGGCGCCGCGACGGTCCGTACGGTCGTCCTGCTCACGCCCGAGGAGCTCGACGCGGCGAGCGAGCGCGATGTCTCCTACACCCCGCCCGGGAGCTAGCGCGTGGACGTGCATGCTGCGGGGATCGTCGCCTTGGCCGCCCTGGTCGTCGTCGTCGCGAGCCTCGGCTATCTGCACGTCGCCCCGACCGGGCTCTCACCGCTGCGAAACGCGGTCAGCCAGTACGGGATAACGAGCTACAAGCTCGGCTACCGCGTCGCGACCCTGGCCTTCGCCCTGGCAGGCGCCGCGCTCGCGCTCGGCCTCGATCGTGCACTGCGACCGCACGAGCACGGCACGTTCGTGATCGCGATGCTCGTCATCTTCACCTGCGCGCGGGCCGCGATCAGCTGGTTCCCGATGGACGCTCCGGGCACGCCGCGCACGCAAACCGGCCGCACTCACGGCCTGCTCGCGATCGCCGCCTTTGGCGCCGCTGCTTTCGCTGCGCTGCGCCTCGGCACGGACCTCTCGCACGCCACGCACTGGCATTCGCTCGCGCCCGTCTCGACCGTGCTTGGCTGGGCGATGATCGTGGCGCTCGTCGCGATGGCGCTGGCGCGCAGCAGCCCCGCGGTCGCCGCGCGCTTCGGCGCGATCGAGCGCTGCTTCTACGTCCTCGCGATCGTCTGGTTCGCAGTCTTCGCGGTCGCCTGCGCCGGCTGATCGGGCGCTCGCACGGCAACCCCGATCGCCTGAGCGCCGTTGCCGCAGGCCGCCTGCGGCTTTTCCACGACTCCTTGTTCGGGCGAGCTAAATATGGTTCAACGCGATGCTGGTCGCAGTTCCGAAAGAAACCGTTGCCGGCGAGCGTCGCGTGGCCCTCGTCCCGGAGGTCGTTAAGCGGCTCGGCGGACACGGGATCGAGGTTCTGATCGAGAGCGGCGCCGGTGCGGGCGCACTGATCCCCGACTCGCTCTACGAGGCCGCGGGCGCACAGGTCGGCAGCGCCGCGAAGGTCTGGACGTCGCCGCTCGTCGTCAAGGTGGCGCCCCCGACCAAGGCCGAGATCAAGAAGCTCAAGGCCGGCAGCGTGTTGATTGGCTTCCTCGCGCCGCTCACGAACGCCGAATCCACCAAGGGCCTTGCGGCCGCCAAGGTGACCGCGTTCGCGATGGAGTCGATCCCGCGCATCTCGCGCGCCCAGGCAATGGACGCTCTGTCCTCCCAGAGCAACGTCGCCGGCTACCGCGCCGCGCTGCTCGGCGCCGAGGACATGGGTCGCTTCTTCCCGATGCTCACCACCGCCGCGGGCACGATCCCGCCGGCGAAGGTGCTCGTGCTCGGCGTTGGTGTCGCCGGCCTGCAGGCACTCGCGACCGCCCGGCGCCTCGGGGCGCAGACGACCGGTTACGACGTGCGGCCCGAGGTCGAAGAGCAGGTGCGCTCACTCGGCGCGAGCTGGCTCGATCTTGGAATCGAGGCATCCGGCGAGGGCGGCTATGCGCGCGAGCTGACCGACGCGGAGAAGGCCGAGCAGCAGCAGGCGCTGACTGACGCGATCAAGACTTTCGATGTCGTAATCACGACAGCTCTCGTGCCGGGTCGCCCGGCGCCCAAGATGGTCACGACCGAGGCAGTGAAGGGCATGAAGCCCGGATCGGTGATCATCGACATGGCCGGCGAGGCGGGCGGCAACTGCGAGCTGACCAAGCCGGGGGAGACCACGGTCACCCACGACATCACGATCGCCTCGCCACTGAACCTCCCGGCTTCGATGCCCGAACACGCTTCGCAGCTCTACGCGCGCAACATCCAGGCGCTGCTCGAGCTGATGCTCGACGACGGAGGCGAGCTGAAGCTCGACTTCGACGACGAGATCATCGCCGGCAGTTGCATCACGCGCGATGGCGAGATCGTCAACGCGTCCGCGAAAGCTCTCGCCGGAGGCGGCAATTAGATGCTGATCACGAACCTGACGATCCTCGTGCTCGCCGGGTTTGTCGGCTACGCAGTCATATCGAAGATCCCGAACACGCTGCACACGCCGCTCATGTCGGGCACCAACGCGATCCACGGGATCGTCCTGCTCGGCGGTCTGATCGTCATCGCCCTCTCAGGCAACGGCCTCTTCAACAAGGTGATCCTCGTGATCGCGATCGCCTTCGGCACGATCAACATCGTCGGCGGCTTCCTCGTCACCGACCGGATGCTCGAGATGTTCAAGCGCAAGCCGCAGGCACCGCCGAAGGACGGTGAGGGCGAGTGACCTACGTCGCAACGAGCTTCATTCACAACCTCAACTTCCTCCACATCCTCTACATCGTCGCGTTCGCGCTCTTCATCTACGGGATGACGGGACTGACGGGTCCGCGTACAGCCGTACGCGGCAACCGGATCGCCGCTGTCGGCATGGCGATCGCGATTGTCGCGACGCTGCTCCTGCCGGGTGAGCGCGAGTGGCTGCTGATCGTCCTTGGTGTCGCAATCGGCGTGATCGTCGGCGTACCCGCGGCGCGCAAGGTGAAGATGACCGCGATGCCGCAGATGGTCGCGCTGTTCAACGGCGTCGGCGGTGGCGCGGTCTTCCTGATCGCGTGGGCTGAGTTCCGCCGCACCGGCGGCTACAGCGGCACCGCGACCTACGTCGTCCTCTTCAGCCTGTTCGCGGCGATTGTCGGCTCGATCAGCTTCTGGGGCTCGAACATCGCCTTCGGCAAGCTGCAGGAGATCCTGCCGGGGCGTCCGATCACGCTCGGCCGCCCGCAGCAGGCCGTCAACGCGCTGCTGCTCGCCGGCGCTCTCGTGCTGGCTGGTCTCGTTGCCGACGGCTCGCACTCCCAGGGCGAGTTCATCGGGATGCTGGTGATCGCGGCGGTGCTCGGCAACGCTCTGGTGCTACCGATCGGCGGCGCCGACATGCCGGTCGTGATCTCGATGCTCAACGCTTTCACCGGCCTCTCGGCCGCGGCGACAGGCGTGGCGCTCAACAACCCGGCGCTGATCGTGGCGGGCATGATCGTCGGTGCCTCCGGCACGATCCTGACGAACTTGATGGCGGTTGCGATGAACCGCTCGATCCCGGCGATCATCGCCGGCGGCTTCGGCGGCACCGGTGCCGTCGAGGGCGCGAGTGGCGCCGGCGCGTTCGCCGGCACGGTGCACTCCGTCAACGCCGCCGACGTCGCGATCCAGCTCGCCTACGCGCGCCTCGTGATCATCGTGCCCGGCTACGGCATGGCGGTTGCGCAGGCCCAGCACGCGGTCGCCGAGCTCGCCAAGGGCCTCGCAAAGCGCGGCGTCGAGGTCCGCTACGCGATCCACCCGGTCGCCGGCCGCATGCCCGGCCACATGAACGTCCTGCTCGCCGAGGCAGATGTGCCCTACGACCAGCTGAAGGACATGGA
This sequence comes from Solirubrobacteraceae bacterium, assembly GCA_050010595.1. Lineage (GTDB taxonomy): Bacteria > Actinomycetota > Thermoleophilia > Solirubrobacterales > Solirubrobacteraceae > Palsa-513. The sequence goes on along the minus strand of JBEKKS010000010.1, from coordinate 723 downwards.
CGACATCAACCCGGAGTTCTCGCGCGCCGACGTCGCGCTCGTGATCGGCGCCAACGACGTGACCAATCCGGCGGCTAAGACGAACCCGGCGTCGCCGATCTACGGCATGCCGATCCTCGATGTCGAGAACGCTCACCAGGTGGTCGTCATCAAGCGCTCGATGAACCCTGGCTTTGCCGGAATCGAGAACGAGCTCTACTTCCTGCCGAATACCTCGATGCTGTTCGGGGACGCCAAGGGCGCCGTCGGCGACATCACCACCGAGCTCGCAGAAGTCTGACGTCGCGCCCGCGGGCGCGCTAGCCTCAAGCCTTGCGCCGGCGCCTGACAGCGCTCGTCCGCAGTGCGCGCGACCAGTCCGCGAACTCGCTTCGTGTGGTCCTCGTCGCAGCACTCGCGGTGCTCACGCTCGGGGCGTGCGGCTCCGCTCCCTCGAGCTCGCGTGCCAAGACCGCAGGGTCGATCGTCCTTGCGCCGGTGCAGACGGTTCAGACCAAGCTCGGGCCCGTTGCCTACCGGAGCGTCGGCTCGGGACCGCCGCTCGTGCTGATCATGGGCTACGCGGGCACGATGCAGACCTGGGATCCGCTGTTCGTCGATGCGCTCGCCACGCGCCACCGCGTCGTTACCTTCGACAACGCCGGGATCGGGGCGACGGCCGCTCTGTCCTCGCCGCTCACGGGACCACTGTCGATCGACGCGATGGCAGACCAGACCGGTGAC
>JBEKKS010000009.1:0-104689 GCA_050010595.1 Solirubrobacteraceae bacterium | reverse complement strand
CTTCCTCGACCGCTTCGGATGGTCCTCAGCGCTCAAGCGGACCGAGAGCGCCATCGAGCGCACACTCACCGAACGCGACACGCTCGCCCGCCAGCTCGGCAATCCCGACACGATCCGTGCCGAGCGCGACGGACTACGAGGCGCACTCCAGCAGGCGCGCCGTGAACATGACGAAACACTCGACCAGCTCGTCGAAAGCGAACTCGCCGCACGACCCGAATGGACCCGTGAAGCACTCGGCGAGCGACCTGATGGTGCCTGGCACGGCAGGCAGTGGGATGAGGCAGCCGAGAAGCTCGCGCGGTACCGGATCACCTACGACATCACGGACACCCAAGACCCGCTCGGCCCCGAACCACCCGCGGGCGAGCAGCGCCGCGAGTACCAGCAAGCCCAACGGTCGCGCGAACGCAGCATCGAGCGCGAAATGCCAGGACGCGACATAGACCTCTGACGATGAGCACGTCGAGCGGCACGAACGCGCCGGCATTACGCCTGCTTTCCTGTGCAATGCGGGCGCGCCGCACGACCCGGTCGAGAGTGCTCCTCCTCGTCCGTTGGGAGCGTGTGAACGCTGTGTGCGCGCGCTCCTGCATCGCTCTGGGAGCGGGCGCTGGTAAGCGCCTACACAGTTGTCGGGACGCTCCTCACGAAACGTGTTCCGGGGCGCTGTTGGTTTGAAGCGCGAGCCGCAGGCGTGTTCGTGCGCGTTCGAGGCGTTTGCGTGCCGCTGCGGGCGCGATGTTGAGGACGGTCGCGGCTTGCTCGGTCGTGAGGTCCTCCCAGTAGATGAGGGTCAGCAGTTCTCTGTCAGCGGCGCCGAGGCTAGCCAGCGCCTCCTCGACGACGGCTGACTGGCCGGCGAGGAGCTCGGGCTCGCGGATGTGAATCGTGTGGCGCAGTCGTTCGGTTGCTTCCAACCGGCGGGTGTGACCACGGCGGTGGTTGGCGAGGCACCGACGGGCAGTACCGAGTAGCCACGCGATTGCCGCCTGCTCATCATCGGAAATGTCGGGCAGGCGCCGCCACGCGACGATCAACACCGCTTGGAATACGTCGGCCGCGTCGTCCGGGCTTGTGGTGCGGCGCGCGAGGTAGGCCAGGACACGCGGGCCGTGGATCTCGGCGATCCGCTCAAGAGTCCGTTTGTCGTGGTTCACTGGTCCGGGTCCGGAACAGTCGGCGGGTTCTGCCCAGTGTCCCGTCCCAGACAGTTGACCTGATAGTCGTAGTCCAGGAAGGCCAGTGAGGCGTCGGCGTACTGCTGCTCGGACTGCTGCCAGCCCGAGTCGCCATCCGGGTTGACCTGATGCACAGCGACCTGAATGTCGGCGAGCGCCTGATCAGCGCGTGTGAGATCGGCGGTCTGAGCCGACGCCGGAGCCGCGAGCGCCCACTGCTCCCACGGGCAGGTGCTCTCCTCGAGCAGGCTGCTCTTGATCCCGGTGACCTGCGTTTGTTCCCCGGGGCCTGCTGGTGTGCAGCCAAAGGTCGAGATGTAATGCGACGCGATCTGACTCCAGCTCGTCCCAGGCGGAAGTGCCTGATCGGTCGGGTACAACGTCGCGACGTACTGGCTGATGTCGCCAGCGCACATATTGATGTACTGCGACGTGTCGTTCTCGGTAAAGCCGGGTAGCCCGTATCGACCGGTTTCAGCACTGAAGTGCAGCACGGCCGCAGCCGCAACCGCTGGCACCAACACCAGTCCGGCCGCGGTCGCTAGAACGCGTCGTCGCAGCCATCGCGGCGAGAATCGCCGGCGACCAGCGACGGCGATCGCGACCTGCCTCGCCTGGGGTCCACACGCCTCGACATCGACGATCGGCGCACTCGCCCGCAGCAGCTCCTCAAGATCATCCATCGGTCCCTCATCTTTCATCACTCAAACTGGTTCGTGGGTCCAACAGCCCGTTGACCAGTGAATGTCCGAGAAATCACGAGATGTGACCACCGCGGCGCAAGTAACCGCCGCGCCGTCGCCACCATGGCACTCTCGCTAACACCCCTGCTGTGCGGATCCAGGAGCGAACGACCGGGTTCCCTGGATTACTCCTCGCGACGACGACTCGGCGCGCGGTGTGACAGCAGCTCGACTACTGCTCGCGCCGGCCGAAGCACAAGCGCTCACGCCGTCAGCCGTCTGACCTGCTGCTCGTCCGAAGCGCAAGTGATCGCCGTTGGCGCCAGACTTATGTAACCACGCGGGAGCGGGCGCGTGGTCGGGCGCCGGGTACGTGACTCGGTTCCCGTGGACGCGCCAACGAAGTCGTCTGGGTGGGGCACGCCGTTAGCGGTCCTGAAGTCGCGCGATGGATCACTCCGGAATCCTCGTTGTCGAATCGCCGGCAGATCGCGCGGAGCGCTGTCGACGCTTTTCGCGGCGCTCGACAAAGAGAGCCGTAAACAACGCCAGAGCGACGCCACCGCTAGCGATCCCGCCGACAACGTGGGAGACGGTTCCCATCCCAGCGAGGGCTGCGAGAAACGCCAACACGAGCAACGGGCTGCCCACGCTGAGCGCCGTCCGCGCGATCCGATGTGGCCGGGACTCAGACCACGTAAAGAGTTTCTCTAGCTGCACACAGTCAGTATGGCCGGAACAAGGCGCTCAAACCCGAGCCGAGGCCCGTTCACCGAAGCAACGGGCCGAGGGGTACACGCTGTCGCAAGCCCACGAGAGCAGGCCTCGGCAGTCCACCTGGTCGCGTCCCTTTAGCGCTGTAACTTCGCTTGTGGGTTCTGGTTCCCGGTGTGAGTTTAGGCGGCTGTGATCTCCTCGGGGACGGCTTCGGGTGCGGCGGGTTGGTATTTGATTCGGTAGAGGTGTTGGCGGTCGAGGTCGGTGAATGTCGCGCCGTTGCTGGCGTGGCTGAAGAACAGGTCGAGGACTGCCCAGACCAACGAGAGGCAGCTGGTCTCGCTGGGGAATCGGCCCATGACTTTGGTGCGTCGGCGGACCTCGCCGAGTGAGCGCTCGAGGAGGTTCGTTGAGCGCCATCGGTTGCGGTGCCTGAGCGGGTAGCGCAGGTGCACGACCAGCGCGTCGAGGTCGTCGGTGAGGCACCGAGCGGCCGCCTGGTAGCCGCCACCGTTGAGGTCTGAGATCAGGACCTGGAGGCGGAGCTTGCCGTCGCCGGCGCTGGTCGCCTCGTTCAGTGCCTTCCAGTAGGCGTGACGGACGCGTTCGTGTTCTGGCTTGGGTAGCTTGGCCAGCAGGTTGCGCAGACGGTGAACAACGCAGTGCTGGCGATCAGCGCGCGGCCATATCTCCTCGGCCGCCGCGATCAACCCGGGGGCGCCGTCAGCGACGAGAAGACGCGGAGCGGGCAGGCCGCGAGCGATCAGATCGCGACCGAGCTCGAGCCAGTCCTCCTTTGACTCGCGCATCCCCAACCGCACCGAAACGAGTGCCCTTTCGCCGTTCTCGGTGATGCCCCAGGCGCAGATCACGCCCTCTTTCGGACCGCTTGGGCGGACCGGCAGGAAGATCGCGTCCAGGAACAGCACCACGAGCTTGATCTCGTAGAGATCGCGGCGCTTGAACGCCTCGAAGCGCTCCCGCAGCTCCAGACAGATCCTCGCGACCGTCGACTTCGACGTTCGCCCCAACCCTGCCTCCTCGCACAGCGACTCGATATCGCGCATCGACAGGCCACGCACGAACGCGCTGATGATCATCGCCTTCAGCGGATCGGTCCTGAGCAGCCGCTTGCGATGCCAGTACGGAAACAGCTTCGAGACGAACGGCTCGGCCGTCTCGCGCACCTGCGGGATCTCAACCACCAACTCGCCTTCAGCGGTCTGCAACCGGCGCGGGCGGAACCCATTGCGCTTCCCCGACTCGGGCCGGCGCTCATAGCGAGCGCGACCAAGCCACGAGTCAAACTCGTCCTCGACCGCTCGCTGAATGATCAACCTCGCCCCGAGCCGAGCAAGCTCCGAGAGCGTCTTCTCCGGGCTCTCAACAAGCCCCTTCGACAGCAGCGTGTCGATGTTCGCTTGTATCTCCGCCGATGGCGGTACGGTGCGTTTCACGGCGTAGGCCTCCTTCAATTGTCTTCCAGGACTTGAGGGAACCTACGCCGTCAACTCGACAGCACCCGACAGCTATTTACAGCAGTCCTGGGACGCGACCGTCCACCTCGCGCCGCTGTCGCATCGGACGAGAAGCATCACTCTGGGCCGCGCCAATCGAGACGCTCGCTTTGTAGCGGGAAGGAGGTGCGCGGGTGGCTATCGTTCCAGGCATGGCGTTCGAAGATCGTTTGCTGTCCGTAACCGAGGTGGCCCAGGAGTTCCACGTCACCGATCAGACGGTGCGCAACTGGATCGATCGTGGTGTGATCCCGGCGATCCGAGCGGGCCACGCGTTTCGCATCCGGCGGAGCGCCGTCGAGGAGTTGTTTGAGCGTGCCGCTACTTCCGGTGGCTCGCTGAGCGGCGTTCGGCGCGATCTGTGGCAGCCCGACTACGCGCGACTCGGGAGGCGTGGCGCTGCAGAGGAGCGCGCGATCTGGGATGTCATCGACGATGCGGCGCGCCTCATACGGCGGCCTCCGTACCGACCGCCCGTTTAAGCGGTGCCGTCAGCGGCGGCTGGCGGCAGTAGTCCGCTGGCGCGGTCCTCGGCCTCGATCGCCTCGCCGAGCTTGTCTGCAGTGGCGGCGAGCGCTCGGAAGGCGCTAGCGACCTCCTCCAGGTCGGTGTCTGCCGCAGCTCTTTTCAGCGTTGCCACCGCGGCATCGAAGTCGTGCCATAGGTTTTCGGGGCCGCGTCGGCCGACGTCGGAGCGCAGTTCCCACGGCTGTTCACCCTCGGCCTTGGCAGCCGGCCAGGTAAACCCCGCCTTGTGGGCAGCCATGCAGACGTGCGACTCGGCGTACGCAGCGCGAGAGAGTGCTTGCAGTCGTCCGCTGAAGCCGGCGTCCGGTGGCGCGTAGCGGTGGGCTTTGATCGCGGCGCGCCACATCTGTTGTGCGCCCGCAAACTCGCCTTGCAGGGCCTCCTCTTCGTCGTAGCTCATCGCTCAATCGCTCCCCGAGACGTTTTCAGGCGGGAAGCATACGCGATAGTGCGGTTTACGACAGTTTTTGCTAGTTTGGGGGAATCATGGCGATTGCGCGTTCGCAGACGCTGGCCCAGGGCCTCGCCCGACGCGAACGTAAGCGGGCGATCACGGTTGAGCCCGAGTTCGCAGACGCCGCGCTGGACGGTTCGCTGCTGTTCGCCGAAGATGTCGCCGCGATGGTCGGCATGACGCGCAAGTGGGTCTATGTCGAGACGCGTGCCGGCCGCATCCCTCACGTCGCTCTCGGTCGTTACTACCGCTACCGGCCTGAATCGATCGACGCGTGGCTGCGACAGATCGAGCGGCGTAGGGCGTAGGTGCCCGCACGAGCGCCGGCCAACCGGGGGCCGGCTCGTCCGGCCGATCGCTGGGTGTTGTGAGTTCGCAACAGGTCTGCTAGCGTGCGAGCGAAGCATCCAAAGAAACAGGTGGAGGCGGCGCTCAAGCGCGCCGAGCAAGCGGGCTTTCGCGTCGAGAGCGGCCGCGGACACTGGGGAGTCATCTACTGCCCGGGCCGCGAAGTCGCCAAGTGCCCGCCGTTCTCGGTCAACGGAACGCCGTCGAGCCCCGATAACGAGGCCAAGCGCATCGACCGCTTCATCGCTCGCTGCCCCCACAAGACGCCATGAACCATTACACCTTCACGCTCCGCTTCCTCAGTCCTGACGGGGACCTCGACGCGCTCTCGCTGAAGATCTACGCGCGCATCGATGACGCATCGCTGATGGGCCCCGACGACGACGGCTCGTTCCTGCTCGAGTTCGACCGCGGCGCTAGCAGCCTTCCGGCTGCTCTCGGTGGCGCGTTTGAGGAGCTGCGAAGCGTGCTTCCCGAGGCGCAGATCCTTCGCGTCGAGGACGACGATCTCGCGACGATGGCCGACATCGCCGCGCGCGCCGGCCGCTCCGCTGAGAGCGTTCGCCTGCTCGTCGCGGGCAGGCGCGGACCCGGCGGCTTCCCGCCGGCCTGCGGGCGCGTCGACGCTCGCACCAAGGTCTGGCGCTGGTCAGACGTCGCCGAGTGGTTCGCTGACGAGCTCGGCCAACCGCTCGCAGACACCGCCGACAGCGGCTTCCTCCAAGCGTTCAACGACGCGCTCGAGATACGCCGCCTCGCCGGCAAGCTCGGCAAACCAGAGCAGCAGGCCCTCGCCAAGGTCCTGCCCGCCGAGCTCGCCGCCGCCTGAGCAACGCCGTACCAAGTCCTAGGCGATCGGGCAACGGAGGGCGTTAGCCAGCGCGAGCGCTCAGAAGACGAGGAAGGTGCGCGACGCGGGCGCGAGGTCGCTGTTGAACAGCAACGCTACGAGCCCGGACTGCAGTCGTCGCCCGATGTCTCGAACCTGCTGGAAGACGGGCGAGGCATCGCGGGTGTCGGCACGCAGTTCACCGATGGCGTCCCGCACAGCGTCGTCCTGGAGCATCGCCACCCACTCATCGTAGGCGCGCAGGCACCGGCTACCCTCGTCCTCCATCCCCAGCTCAAGGAACGCCCACGCCACTCGGTCGACTGGCGGGGCAGCGAACTGCTGCTCGAGGAATACCGGGATCTCACCTTGCTCACGTAGACGACAGAAAAGCACCGGCAGAAGGCCGCCGGCGAACAGCATCGTTCTCGAGGTGCGGAGCTTCGCGTTGCGCATAACCCATTTGGAATCGCTGCCACCGGTCTCCGCGTGCTTTCCCTCGAAGTCGACGCAGATCGTCCGCCAGTAGCGGATCGTGTCGTTGAGCAGAAAGCGAGGTGGCCGATGATCGCGCACACCGCGCTTCATGTACCGATCAAAGATTGCTCTCCAGCAATCGTCCCGTGCATGCCCGGTGATAGGGACGGACTCCAGCAGCGTGAGCATCCGACGCGTCAGATTCGTGTTGCTGTCGGCGTCGAGACCGACGTACTGCGCCAGCCGTGGCCATGCAAACGGAAGGCCGAACAGGTCTTGCGATCCCGGCGCCTTGTCGTCTTCGTCGAACTGCTCGCGACAAACGGCCGCGAGCTCGAGGACGTCGGGAGCCTTCACGCGGCCGGTCGGAGTGAGGATTGCCCAGTCGTTGTCGCTGCCTTCGGTCAGCTCGCGACGCGCGAACGACCCGAAGAGCGTCACCGATACGTCGGGCGGAGCGATCAAGGCAAACGACGCACGCGCTTCAGCGATCCTGCGGTCAGCAAGCTCCCGTGCCGCGAGCAGATGAGGGAAAGCGGTTCCGCCGCGCTCGGCGAGCCGCTCGAGGGAGCCCGCTGGGCTCAGCGAGCCAGCGGTGCTTCGAGGATCCATGGCACGTCGCGACAGCGGTCGAGGAGGGGAGTGAACCGCTGCTCGTCTAAAGAGGAGAGCGAGACGTGATGGCTCGCCTCGTCGAGTGACGACACGTGCACATGGCTCAGCCGGGAGGCGAACGCGTCGAGGATGCGCTCGCCTTCGATCATGCTCGGATCGATCGCGCTGGCGTGGGCGACGTCGAAGCAAAGCCGCGCGTCGGGTAGGGCATCAAAGAAGGCTTCGAGTTGCTCAGCGGTCTGACCGACCGGTTTGCGAGCGTCCATGTTCTCGATCGCGAGGGCCGAGCCGAGCTCTCGATAGAGCGAGGGGTCCTGCATCGTGTCCGGATGCAGAACGACGACATCGACATGCGCCGCCAAGGCGAGTAGAGCATCGACCAAGTCACGCTCCTCCATCTGCCGCCCCTTCGTCGGGCCATGCGCACCGGTCCACTGGAACGGCAATGACGGACGCTGCTCAAGCCACTCGATAAGGCCGGGGAGCTCGGGCTCTGAGAGCGCCGAGAACTCCACAGCAGCGATCGACTCCGACGCGGCTCGGCGAGCGAGCACAGGCCATTCGCTGCGCGCGTCGCTCATGTAGCCCGTCGAGGCACCGATCGTCGTGTGGTCGCGTACTCGCGGCCATCGCATCGTGGGCAGAGCCGGAACCATCACACCACGCTACCGCCTTGTCCTGACAGGTCCACACGCCAGGGGCGTTCTGTGACAAAAACCTGTGACAAAGTTGCATTTTCGCACGAACCTGGGAAAACAAAAGGCCCGCGTTTGCAGGCCTTTTGTTCCAAGCGGATGAAGGGACTCGAACCCTCGACCTTCTGCATGGCAAGCAGACGCTCTAGCCAACTGAGCTACATCCGCGGGAGCGGCGATTATAGATCGCGCCGTCCGGTGCGGCCGAGCTGCAGGATCGCCTGCTGCCGCAGGACACCGCGCGGCTCCCGGCAGACTGCCCGGGAGCCGCGACCGTGCCCAGCGTGGGGGATCAGGAGGTCATGCCTGGGCAGTGATGGCTGCCGGTTGTCCCGGTCATCCCGGTGATCCCGCCGACCATGCCGCTGTGGGGAGCAGCGACCCTGTGCCCGTGATGGGTGCCGGCGGCATATGCTGCGCTGCCGCTTGCCAGTGCTCCGGCGCTCGCGAACACGATCGGTGTCCGCAAGATGCCATGTCGCATGTGCGCTTCATCTCCTTTCGGGGAGGGGCATCGACGAGCTGCAGAACGAGTCAACTCGACCGAGCTAAGCGTGCCTTTACGCGGCGCTGAGAGCATCCCTAAGCCTTGGCGGGCAGCTCTCAGCTTCGCCACTTATACGTGTGGGCTAGGAGAGACACTGTGAAGCGCGAAATCCAGAACCGTTAGCGTCGGAGCCCGCCGTGCAGATGTCAATCTTCAAGCAGCTTCTCCAGCCTCGCCCGGCCGGGCCGGACGACGCTGATGTGCCGGCTGCGACAGAGGAGCACGAGGCACTTGCCTGGCGTCGGCGCCCGCTCGCCGTGCTGCAACAGGTTGTCCACGCGCTGAGACTCGTACCCGAGCTCGCGGTACTCGGTACTGGCGCGGGGCTGCTCGACTTCTGGATGCTCAAGCGCAACGGCTTCGCGAACGTCTACTACTCGGCGGCGGTGCGCTCGATGGCGCTCAGCTGGCACAACTTCCTCTACGCCTCGTTTGACCCGACCGGCGTAATGACGATCGACAAGCCGCCGCTCGCGATCTGGATCCAGGCGCTGTCGGTGCGGATCTTCGGCTTCCACTCGCTCAGCGTCCTGATCCCGGACGCCGTGATCGGGGTGCTCACCGTTCTCTTGCTCTACGACCTTGTCCGGCGATGTTTCGGGCGGGTCGCGGGCTTCGTTGCCGGCGCCGCCGTTGCGACAACGCCAATCACGGTCGCGATGTCGCGCCACAACAACCCGGACGCCCTCGTCGCGCTCTGCTGTGTCGCTGCGTTGTGGTTCTTCGTGCGGGCGGTGCACGACGGGCGCACGCGCTGGATCGTTCTCGCCGGCGTGATGGTCGGGCTCGGCTTCGAAACGAAGATGGGTGTCGCGCTCGTCGTCCTGCCAGGCATGTTCGCCGCCTGGCTGTGGCTGCGCCCGGGCGGCTGGCATCGCACGCTCGACCAGCTGTTCTTCGGCGGCCTCGCGATGCTGGTCGTCGCCGCGGCGTGGCCGCTGCTCGTCGCGTTCACGCCCTCCAGCCAGCGGCCGTGGATCGCCGGTACGAGCGACAACAACATCCTGTCGCTGATCTTCGATTACAACGGCTTCGGCCGCGTGGGCGGCCAAAAGGGGGGACCGAGCCACTCGCTCAGCGTGTTCGGTGGCAACACTGGCCCCGTGCGGCTGCTCAACTCCGCGCTCGGCGGCCAGGCCGGTTGGCTGCTCGGGCTCGCGCTCGCCGGGCTGATTGCGATCGTCGTTGCGACCCGGCTGCGGCGCGATGACCCCCGGACGGGCTGGATCATTGCCGTCGGCGGCTCGTTTCTCGCGACCGGGATCGTCTTCAGCCTCGCGCACGGCATCTTCCATCCCTACTACGTGTCGCTGCTCGCCCCGTTCACCGCTGCTCTCGTTGGGGCCGCCGTCGGCGTCGTGATGAGCTGGTCGCTCGGGCCACGCATCGTCGCTGGCTTGATCGGTGTCGCCGTCGTCGCGGCGGCGGTCGTAGTTGAGCTGGTGGTGATCGCCGACTACCACCACCAGCTCGTATGGGTGCAGACGCTTGTGGTCGCGGTTGGCGCCACCGCATGCGTGCTGCTGCTCGCCTTCAGCGACGCCCGTATCCGCGCGCTCCCGCTGCTCGCGGTTGCCGGCGCGCTGATGGTGGCACCGGCGATCTGGTCGGTCGACACGCTTGCCTACGCGACCAGCAGCACGTTTCCCGCCGGCGGTCCCGCGAAGGACAACACCGCCGAGGCGTTCATCGTCAATCAGGCAGTGCCGCGGATCCCCGCGGGCTTCTTCGGTCCCCGCCCGCTGGATGCGCGGGGCAGCGTGCCATCGCTCCCTGTTGCGCTGCCCGCGAAGCGCAACGGCCCCACGTTCGGCTCACCTGTCTACAAGGTCTCAGACAAGGCGCTGGTGAAGATCATCGCCTACGTGAAGGCGCACGGCGGCGGCCCGCTCGCGATCTCCCAGCAGCAGGTCGCGGCCAACGCGATCATCGCGCAGAACACGAAGATCGCCGGCCTCGGCGGGTTCACCGGACGCGAAAGCGATCCAACGATCAGCTGGCTCTCGCAGCAGGTGGCGAGCGGGCGCGTGCGCTGGGTCTATGACGACGGCGTCGGGAATTTCGGCGCGGCAGCCGATGGGCGCGCCGGCGACACGGCAGCGCTCAACGCCGTCGCGCGGAGCTGCAAGCTGATCGACACGGGCGACGGTCCGCGCTCCGCCTACACCCGTCTCGCGCGTCTCTACGGCGTCGGGCTCTACGACTGCGCTGGACGCGCATCGACGATCGCTGCGAACGGCTAGCTGTCGGCCTGCGGCTCGCTCGGCGTCGATGGCACGACAAGCATCGGGCGCGTCGAGTGGTGCACGAGCGCAGCGGAAACGCTCCCGAGGAGCAGGGACTGGATCGTCGAGAGTCCCCGCGCGCCGGCGACGATCAGCTGGGCGTCGGTCTCGTCGGCGACATCGAGGATCGTCCGCCAGACGGCGTGGGTTGCGCGCTCCAGCCTTCCCTCGGCGCTAAAGCCGGCGTCGCGGGCAAGCTGGACGCCGTACTCGACCGTGCGGTTCGCGCGCTCTGTCGAGAGCGCCTCGAGCTCGACGATCTGCGGTCCGCTCCAGGTCTCGAGCCCACCGAACGGATCCGGCCCGAGATAGCTCATCGGCGGCTCCCAGACGTGCAGCACGAGCGCCGGCGCCTGGCCCACGAGCGAGTGCGCCGTCGCGATCGCGTGCTTGGCCGAAGCGGACCCGTCGTAGCAGAGGACGATCATCGCGCGCCACGTAAGCTAGCGCCCGCTGACGCTGAGCGCAGTGCACAGGGGTGCAATCTTGCGTATCCTGCTTGCGGTGTTCCGGCGTCACGAAGCTGAGGGGAACTGGCTTTACCCGCTGCTTGGCAGCCTCGCTCTGTTCGTGTTCGTTGCGATCGCCCTCTACGTGCTCACCAGCATCTGGCGCGAGCGGGTCGCCGCGCTGGCAGGCGAGCAGGACGCCCAGCCGGACACGGCCGGTGTTGCGGCCGCCGCCGCCTCGAGTCTGAGCCTGACGCCGATCGAGATCCTCGACCGGCGCCTCGCCGCCGGTGAGATCACGATCGAGCAGTACGACGAGCTGATCGGCGTGCTCAACCGCCGTTACGCGGCGGCCGCCTGGAACGGCCCCGAGAAGGCCGCCGTCTAGCTTCCCGCTCCGGTCGCGCGGCGAGTTGGTGCGCGGCCGCCTCACCTAACAGCGGCGCAAGCATCGAGCTACGCTTGGGTCATCGCGACCACCCGAGCGCAAGCCACTGCGACCGGCCTGCTGAGCGCCCTGCGGGCGCTGCTTGGCGAATCCCGCGTGGCCGAGCCGTCCCAGGCCTACATCGCCGATGCGACGGCGCAGTGGCGCGGGATCCCGGGGTCCGCCGACGCCGTTGTCTGCCCGGAGTCGACCGCCGACGTTGAGCTGCTGCTGCGCTTCTGCCAGCGCCACGACGTGCCCGTCACGCCGCGCGGCGGCGGCACGGGTCTGGCGGGCGGCGCGATCCCGCTCGAGGGCGGTGTCGTGCTCGCACTCGAGCGCCTGCGGACCGTCCGCTCCTTCGAGCCCGAGCACTGGCGGATCCAGCTCGAGGCCGGGCTTCGCACGAGCGAGATCCATCGCCTCGCGCGCGAGAACGGACTCATGTACGCGCCCGACCCCGGCTCCTCCGAGCAGTCGCAGATCGGTGGCAACATCGCGACCAACGCGGGCGGCCCGCACACGTTCAAGTACGGCACGACGCGCGCCTGGGTGACCGGCCTCGAGGCGGTTCTCGCCGGAGGCGAGCGGATCGAGCTCGGCGGGCCAACCCGCAAGGATGTCGCCGGCTACGACCTGCTCGGCCTGCTCGTCGGCTCCGAGGGCACGCTCGCTGTGATCACCGCTGCCTGGCTGAAGCTCCTGCCGGCGCCCGAGACGCAGCTTCCGCTCGTCGCGATCTACCCGGACACGCAGACCGGTGCCGCGGCGGTCGAGCGCTTGATGGCCTGCGGGCTCCAGGTCGCGACGCTCGACTACATCGACGGCGGGACGCTCGCGGTCACCGGGGCTGCGTTTCCCGTGCGCCTCCCACCGGACGCCGGTTTCATGCTGATCGCCGAGGCCGACGGCAGTGCGGCGGAAGCGGCGCGCCTGGCGGGGGAGGCCCGCGAGGCGCTGGCCGACGACCTGCTCGCACTCCACGCCCCGACCGCTCGTCACGACATCGACGCCCTCTGGCGCTGGCGCGACGGTGTCGCAAACCAGGTCGCGGGGGTCCGCGGCGGCAAGGTCAGCGAGGACATCGCGGTCCCGCCAGGCAACCTCGCGGACGCGATCACCGAGACCGTTGCGATCGCCGAGCGACACGGCCTGCACGGCCTGTCCTGGGGTCACGCCGGTGACGGCAACCTCCACTCGACGTTCCTCGTCGATCCGGCTGACCCCGCCGAGGTCGCGCGGGCCGAGGCTGCAGCGCAGGAGCTTTTCGCGTTTGCGATCGCCCGCGGCGGCACCATCAGCGGCGAGCACGGCGTCGGTGCCGTCAAGCGCGGGCAGCTCGCCCGTCAGTGGGCCCCGGCCGCGCTCGAGCTCCACGACGCGGTGAAGCGCGCCTTCGATCCACAGGGCATTCTCAACCGCGGTAAGAAGCCTGGTCGTTTGGTGGCGTCTGCGTAACGCGCAGGCGCGCACTTCAGGGCTAAGCTCTTTGGATCATGAGTCTGCCCGTCGAGGGCTACCAGCTGAAGCGGATCTCGTCGAAGGCCTACGAGCATCCCGCTGATCGTGCTGCGACCGCCACGCTGCAGTCGATCCCGCACCTCGACACGGTGCTGCGCAAGCTGATCGAGCTCGGCTACGAGCGGGCGCTGCGCCAGTTCTACCTGGGGTCCTCGGTGCGGCTCGGTGACGACCAGCTCGCCGACGTCTACGGCGCGCACCGGCGCGCGTACGCGACGCTCGACCTGGAGCCGGTGCCGGACCTCTACTTGACGGGCATGCCGGTGCTATCGAACAACGCCGCCGTGATCGGCGCGAGCAAGCCGATCGTGGTTGTGCATGCGGGTCTCCTACAGCTACTCGACACCGAGCATCAGCGGGCGCTGTTCGCGCACGAGGCGGGCCACATCCTGTCTGACCACACGCTGTACACGACCGCGGCGGCGATCCTTCTGCGGCTGAGCTCCCTGCCGGGGATTCCGCTGCCGCTGCTCCCGTTGCGCCATGCCCTGCTCGAGTGGTACCGCGCCGCCGAGCTGTCGTGCGATCGCGCGGCGGCACTCGTCACGCGCGACCCGGTCGCTGTCTGTCACCTGCTGATGGTGATCGCCGCGGGTGCCGAGGCCGAGCGTCTCGATCTGGACGTCTTCATGGCGCAGGCAGGCGATTACAACGAGGGCGGCTCGGGCTTCGAGAAGCTGACGCGCCTCTTCATGAACTTGAACCTGACGCACCCGATGCCCGTAAAGCGAATCCACGAGCTGATGGCATGGGTCGCCTCGGGTGACTACGACAGGATCATCGGCGGCTCGTATGTCACGCGCGACGAGCCGCCGCGGCCGCGCGCGGAGGCAAGTGACGCGGTCTCGCACTACGCCGAGCGCTTCCGCAACACGCTGCGCGACGCCGGCGAGTCGGTCGCGGATCTAGGCAAGCAGCTCAGCGACTGGCTGCGCAGCGTCGGCGACGACGACGACTCAGACTAGAGCTGCGCGACTACTCCGTAGGAGTAGGTGATCGAGTCGTCGACGCCGTCCACGTCGACGCCGTCCGCGCACGTGACCCAGGTCGCCTCGCCATGGACCTTGCGTGCCATGAATGTCGAGTTCGCTCCGCCTTTGTAGCCGCTCGTGATCGTGCAGGTCCATTTGCCGTAGACGAGCTCCGCTTCGCCGGAGGCGGGGCTTGATGCGTGCTTGACGCCGGCGCCCTTGCCGCCGTCGATCGCCGCGACGGTCGCGAGTGCGGTCTTGCAGGTCACGTCGGGGTGCGCGTCCTCCGAGGTCGAGAGGTCCGCATCGACGGTCCACTCGCGGGCGCCGTGGTGTGCCTGGCCGCAGGCCCAGACGTTTAGGCCGCCGGCTGTGGCGCTCCCCGCGCTCGCCGCCAGCGCCGCCAGCCCTGCGCCAACTGCGATCAAGTGTCGCCCCCGCACGCCTGTCAGTATTGCGGACGATGAGTACGCGTGAGCCGCTGCGCTGGGGCGTGATCGGGACGGGCGCGATCGCCGACCAGTTCACCGAGGATCTTGCGCTGACCGACTCTGGTTCCGTTGTCGCTGTCGGGTCGCGCACGCGCGATGGGGCGGAGCGCTTCGGCGAGCGCCACGCCATCGCGAACCGTCACGCGAGCTACGAGGATCTCGTCGGCGATCCGCAGGTCGATGTGGTCTATGTCGCGACGCCGCATCCGTGGCATCGAGACAACGCCCTTGCAGCGCTGGCGGCGGGCAAGCCAGTGCTCGTTGAGAAGCCGTTCACGATGAACGCCGCGGAGGCGCGCGAGGTCGTTGCAGGCGCGCGCGAGCGCGACCTGTTCGTGATGGAGGCGATGTGGACGCGCTTCCTACCGCACATCCGCGAGGTCCGGCGCCTGCTGGCCGAGGGCGCGCTCGGCGAAGTCGTGTCGGTGATCGCCGATCACGACGTGTGGGTGGCCCCCAACGCGGAGCACCGGATCTTCGCTCCCGAGCTCGGCGGCGGAGCGCTGCTCGATCTCGGCATCTACCCGGTCTCGTTCGCCTCGATGGTGCTCGGGCGACCGGCGAGGGTTGTCAGCGTCGTCACGCCGGCGTTCACCGGTGTCGATGGTCAGACGTCGATGATCTTCTCCTACGAAAACGGCGCCCAGGCGATCCTGACTACGAGCGCGCTTGCCCTGGGCCCGGTCACGGCCGCGATCGTCGGCACGCAGGCGCGGATCGAGATCGACCGTCCGTTCTACCGGCCGAGCGCTTTCACGCTCTATCCTCGCGAGGGCGACCCGGTCCGCTTCGCGCCGCCGCACGAGGGCAACGGCTTGCGCCACCAGGCCGACGAGGTCGCACGCTGCTTGCGTGAAGGGCTGCGCGAGAGCCCCGACATGCCGCTGGATGAGACCGTCTCGATCATGGAGACTGTCGACGCCGTCCTCGCCTAGCGCTCCACCAGCCTGACCGCGATGCGCGCCTGCACGATGCAGCGCGGGCAGTACTCGATGGCGAGTGTCGGACTGCGAGGGGTGAACTCGAGGCCGCAGCGCGGGCAAGACAGGGTGTGCGGCTGCTCGTGGCCTCGACCGGGCGATGTTTCCTCGGTCATGCGGGCCTGTCATGCATGACCGGCACGCTACCCAGCAAGCTCACAGGCTGCGAGCGTCGATGCGCAATCCGCATCGCTCCAAGCCCCCGACGCGCCGCGGCTAGCGCGCGCTCGAGGCTCATATGCGAGTTGCGCATCACACGCGGGCGTGTGTTGACATGCGTCAAAACGCTGTGATTGCATCGCAGGCGTCCGGAGCGGTCTGCTCCCGAGGTAGGTGAGCACGTGACGCTTGGGCGTGTTCGCCGTTTTCACGCAGGTGTCGGTATCTCCCTCCCACGATGGTGTCGGCATAGGCACGAGACCTCGGACCGCACGTGAGCAACCGACCGCACTGGACATTGGGCCCGCGGCGGCTCCCCGGCTTACCCCCCGTTGCCGAGAAGCTCGTCGTGGGCCCTTGGCTGCGTGCGGGCGCGACTAAGGCTCTTCGGTGAATCGTTCGCGCGCGGAGTGGCCCTCCATCGTGTCGACGAAGTGCCGCCAGTGGCTGGGCGCGATTCCCGGCTCGTTGTCGCGATAGACCCTGGTACCGCCATGCGGTGACGGGAGTTCCTGCGCCTGGGTCTCGTCGATCCGCAGATCGACGCCGTGCTCGTGCAGCGAGTCGACCTGCTCGGCGCCGACGAAGCGCTGGCCGCCGGTCGTCTTGAGCACGATGCCGTGAAAGATGTCTTTTTCCGGTGCGGCCACCACGTGGTCGACGGTGCCGACCAGCTCGCCGCCCGACGCGTAGACCGGAACGTCGCGCTCGAGAACCTCGTAGGCGATCGGAAACCCTTCGTCCATTGGCGCACCTTAGCGCCCCGGCGGGCGCTAGGCGACGGCTTCGCGCTGAGCGCGCGCGTGCAGCTGCGTGCCGATCACCGCGACTGCCGCACCGATGACCAGGTAGCCGCTGAGCACGAGCAGGTGCCCGGTGATCGCGTTCGAGCCGAAATAGACGATCCGCCGCACCGTGTCGGTCCCGGCGCCATTCGGGAGCCAGCCGCTGATCGCCCGCCAGAACCCGGGCAGCAGCGACGGCTGGTAGGGACCGCCGGCGGACGGGTTGCCAAGGACAACGAACACGAGGATCACGGCGCCGATCCCTACCGTTCCGAGCAGCACCTGGAACGCCATCGTCGCGGCAGCGGTCGCCGCGACGACGAGCACGCCAAGCAAAGCCAGCTCGAGGAAATGCCCGGTGAGCGCGCCGAGCAACTGATCGACGATCAGCGCGCCGCCGAACCCGGAGACGATCGCGTACGGAACTATCCCGAGCAGCCGGATCAACGCTTTCCTCGCCGTCTGGTGTCGCATCCCGTTGACGACGCCGAGCAGTGAAGCCATCAGGTAGCCGCCAACGATCCAACCGACCACGAGGTAGAAGCCGCTGAGGCCACGCCCGTCGCCCGGCTGCAGGGGCACCAGGTCGGTCGCGACGATCCGGCGGTGGTAGCGCGCCTCGACCTGTCCAGCGACCTCCTGCACGGTCGTGGCGACCGCATCGCCGCCCCCGGCCGCATAGAGCAGCCGGTCGGTCGTCCCGACTGGGTTGACGATGATCGCCGCGCTCGTGGAGCCGGCGCGTATCTGCGCGGCCGCGGCGCGCCGGCTCGACGCCACACGAGCCCGGGCCACGTCGCCGGGCAGCGCGTTGATCGCACCCACCAGGCGTGGCGCAACGCTCGCCGGCGCGACGATCGCAACCGGCACGCGATGCGGCTTCGGGTCATGGAACGCCGCGACGTAGCTGAAGATGAACCCCATCTGCAGTAGCAGCACGCCACAAACGAGCCCCGCGGTCCGCAACACGAACGCCTCGCGAGCGTCCATCACGAACCCCCACACCCGCCTCGAACCGGGCGGCGCGCTCACAGCCTCAGCTGCTCACGACGCACGGACCGATCCATCGTCCGATCGTACCCCCGCCGCCGCAGCGTCGCCTTCCCGTCTGAGCCGGCGCGGCGAGCGTCTCTCAGCGCTTGATCGCGAACGTCGTGCTGGCCGCGGCGCCGAGCAAGTAGTGAGAGTTCTCGGGCACTGCGGTGAGCGTATAGCTGCCGGGTGTGAGAGCACGACCGCCAACGCGCCCGGTGAAGTGGAAGCTGTTGGCGCCCTGTAGGTCGGCGTGGGTGAACGAGCCGATCGTCACGATTCGCGTGCAGCGCGCGAGCCGCGTGGTCTTGTGATGCGCCGGTGGGGCGACGCACCGGCCGCCGCTCTTCACGCCCCGCCGAGCCTGGGTGACCGTGAAGGTTGTGGTTGCCGTCTCGCTGTCTGCGTAGGAGATCGTGGTCCCGCTCGGCTTGCGCACCTTGGCGATGCTTGGACCCGTCGGTGCGGCCGCGAAGCGCGCGGGCGTTACGGTGAGCATGTTTAGAAGCGGTGCCGGTGCCGCGACGAGCGGTGCCGCGACGGTCATAAACGAGCCGGTTGTCGTCGTGCTCGTTCCCGCCGCGTTCGCTGCGACCAGCTCCCAGTAGTAGGTCGTGCCGGCGCTCAGGCCACTGATCGGCGCCGAGACCGACTGCGTTGAGACACCGGGCTGCAGTGTCTGCGTCGGCGTGCTGGCGCCGAACGCCGTCGTCGGCCCGTAGTTGAACGTGTAGCGGGTGGTCTCGTTGCCCGGGTTGACGGTCCCGCCGAGCGTTGCATCGGTCTCCGTCACGCTTCCCGCGCTTCCCGCGCTCGCCGCGGGCTCAGCGGTGTATTCGACGGCGCCAATATCCGTGAGGCCGCCTTCGCTGCGCGGGTTCCCGTTGAGGTCATAGCTCCCGTCGCTGGCCGCTGTGATGCCCGCGTCGATCGTCGGCGAGCTCGCGGTCTCGTCGAAGTTCTCGGCGGCCGGATCGGCGAGTTGCGGGTTGCTCTCGATGTTGGTGGCGGTTCCGGCAGGCGTCAGGCTGTTGCCGGCGCCACCAACCGAGGTGACTGCGTAGTCGGAGTGGCTTGCGGTGACGATCGCCTGACCTTCCGCGCTGTCGTGCACGTCGATGTCCTCGCCCGAGGCACCGCCACGCAGGATTGAGTTCGTGACCGTGATCTCGAGCTCGCACCCGGGTAGGAGCGGGTTCACGTCGAACCCGCTCCCGCTGCCGGTGCCATAGCCGTCGGTGTTGATCAGAGCCTGAAGGTCGATCTGCTCGTCGCAAGCGGTTGCGTCGTCGCCGATTCCGATTGCGTTCGCACCCGCTCCGTCACAGACGGAGTCGGTGACTGTCTCGGTGCCGCCGAGGTCGCAGGCCACCGAGCCCGATCCGCTGGTCCGAACCACCATCTCGTTGAGGGTTGAGTCAGACGCGTAAAAGCCATCCCCGTCGGCGTCGGAGTCCTCGATATCGAGGTAGGTCGCCGTATCGTCGTAGAGGTCAAGCGCCTCCGCTGCGGAGGAGTAGACGACCGGTCGCGGCGCGCCGGCGACACCGTGGATGTCGACACTCTCGGCGCTGCTCGGGTCGAGCGTCGTCGCGATCGGCGCCGCCGTGCTGCCGTAGCTCCCAGGTTCGACGATCACCTCGTCGCCGGTAGCGGCACTGTCGATAGCCGTCGCGAGACTGCACGGGGACGCTTGCGTACACGGATCCGAGCTCGTGCCCGAGGGCGATGCGTAGCGTTGCGTCGCCGCCATTGCCGGCGCTGCCAGTACAAGCGCTGCGACGACCGGCGTCGCCGCCACAACCAACCTGCGAACACCACTCCGCGCAGCCGTGCTCGTGCGGTCTGCCCGCGCTGTCCTGAACATCGCGTTTGCCCCCAAACGTTCCGCCCGTCCGACCCGACACGACATCGAACCGATACGAGGATGCGGCCGACAGGTTATGCCACGACGGGACCAACGGGCCGCCGCAAAGGTGTAACGCGCGACCACCCATCCCCTCGGGCGCAGCCCGTGCAACAGCCCCAAAGGCGACGGCCGGAATCGAACCGGCGTAGACGGCTTTGCAGGCCGCTGCGTAGCCACTCCGCCACGTCGCCAGAAGGGGACCAAGCCTAGCGGTGACGCGGCTGGGACTGCTCGCCCGTTGCTACCCTTCCGGCCCCCAGGGCGATTAGCTCAGCTGGGAGAGCGCCGCCTCGACAAGGCGGAGGTCACTGGTTCGAGCCCAGTATCGCCCATCGCCGCCTGCGAGCCCGAGGAATCGGGCTCGTTTGCGTTCCAGGGTGCCTCCTATGCCGGTCGGCCGCGCCACAACGACGGCGGCAGCGGTGGCGAATCAGTCGCCGCCGGCTCGCTTTAGAGCCTCGTGAATCGCAGTCGATATTTGGTCGAGCCGGTGCTGGCCCTGCTCGGCTGCGGCCCGAAGGCCGTCAGCGATCTGCGCAGCCCGCTCGAGCGTTGCGCGATCAACGGCCATGCCGATGCTCGCCAGCTCGGCCTTTGTGTGTTTCGCGATGTCAGCGATCTGCTGCAGCTTCTCGTCGTTGACGCCGGCCAGGCGAATGAGGTGTTGCACCTCGACGGCTCGTGACTCGACGTCGCCGAGCAGTTGCCTGACTAGGTCTTGAGCCGCTTTCTGGGCGTTCGCGAAGTCGTCGTGCTCCATGATGCCTCCCAGCTAGTGGTCGATGCGTTCGACACTCTCCACGGCGTGAACGCGACAGTGGCGCCAAGTCTATGGAGCATTCACCGTCGGGCTGATGTGCCGCTGGGGCCGTAGCCGGCCCGGCTGCTACTGCGCCGGGCCGGTGCCGAGGGTGATCGTGGCGGTCTCGGTCGAGCCGGAGCTCGTGGTGTAGGTGACCGTGACCTGATCGCCTGGGTGGTGCTGGAGGATCAGCTCGGTGAGGTCCTCGGGTGTGGAGACCTTGCTCCCGTCGAGCGCGGTGATCGTGTCGCCGCCGGTGAGCCCGGCTTCGGCCGCCGGGTCACCGCTCACGGTGCGTTCGATGTAGGCGCCCGCCGAGCCGTTGGATGCTGACTCGACCAGCACCCCGAGGAACCCGGTCGCGCCGATGTGGATCGAGTCGGAGGACTGGCCGGCGAGGATCTGCGAGGCGATCGACTCGACCTCGTCGATCGGAATCGCGAAGCCCTGGTCGTTCTGGCCTGAGAAGACGAAGGTCGAGGAGGCCGCGGTGTCCATCCCGACGACGTCACCGCTGGAGTCGACGAGCGGGCCGCCCGAGTCGCCGGGCTGGAGGTCGCCGTTGATGCCGATCAGTCCGGTCAGGTGCTCATCGGTCCCGGCGACCTCGTCCTGCGCGGTGATCGACTGGCCGAGCGCCGTGATCTGTCCGCCAGCGGCGGTCGGCGTGCCGCCGACTCCGCCTGCGTTGCCGATCGTCGAGACGTTCTGGCCCTTCTTGAGCGTGCTCGAGTCGCCAAGCGACACTGTCTTGAGCCCCGATGCATTCTCGAGCTGGAGCACCGCGACGTCGTGGTGATAGTCGTAGCCGACGACGCGGGCGGTATACGTCTTGCCGTTGCCGAGGTCGGTCGCGGTGATCGACGTCGCACCGGCGATCACGTGGTTGTTCGTGAAGACCTCGCCGTTGGATGTGATCACCATGCCGGTACCTGCGGCTTCGCCCTCGTTGTCGACGAGCTGCGTGTTGATGTCGACGAGGCCCGGGTCGACCTTGCCGGTGACCGAGCTCGAGACGCCGTTGGATGACGAGCCACTTGACGAGCCGCCCGGGGAGCCGCCCGAGTTGAACGAGCCGCCAGGGCCGCTGTAGCTGAAGCCGCCGCCCTCGCCGTTGTAGCTGAACGACCCGCCGGGGAACCGGTAGTTGAAGGACCCGTTGCGTCCGTATTGGACGCCGCCGCTACCGGACTTGAACGGCGCTAGCTCGCGGTTCGCGGTCTGCGTGGGCTTCGAGCTCGAGGGTGTCCACGCGTAGTGGCCGATGGCGACGCCGGCGATCGCGGCGCAGATGCCCACGGCGACGCCGGGGCGGAGGGCTCGTCCTGCAATTCCACTTGGCATGGCTAGATTGGACCACCTTCGGCTACGTGCTTGCTCAAGACGAGCTTGACGGAAGATAAAATCATCGGCTCCCGCCCGGCCGGCCATGAACGGGCGCATGAAAGGACTGATGCAAGGTGGAGCTCGGGCTGCACATCTCTGATCTCACATGGAGCGGTGGCAACACGGCGATCGCCTCCAACATAGCGACACTCGCGAAGGCAGCTGAAGACGCCGGGTTCGCGCGGGTCACCGTGATGGACCACTTCTGGCAGATTGCGGTGATCGGGCCGCCCGAGCACGACATGCTCGAGGCCTATACGACGCTTGGGTTCATCGCCGCGCAAACGAGCCGTGTACGGCTGCACACGCTCGTGACGGGGGTCGTCTATCGCGAGCCGGGCCTGCTTGCCAAGCTCGTCAGCACGCTCGACGTCCTCTCGGGAGGACGCGCTGCGCTTGGCATCGGCGCCGCCTGGAACGAGGAGGAGTCGCGTGGACTCGGCCTCCCGTTTCCGCCGATCGCCGAGCGCTTCGAACGGCTCGAGGAGACGCTGCAGATCTGTCTGCAGATGTGGAGCGGCGAGGACGGCCCGTATGACGGCAAGCACTACCAGCTCGGCCGCACCCTCAGCGTCCCCGAGACGATCGCGCGCCCGCGACCGCCGATCATGATCGGCGGGGTGGGGGAGCGCAAGACGCTGCGCCTGGTGGCCAAGTACGCGGACGCCTGCAACATCTTCCCGGCTGAGGCCGCGCACAAGCTCGACGTGCTTCGCGGTCACTGCGAGCGTGAGGGTCGCGACTACGAGGCGATCGAGAAGACGACGACGCTCGGCATTGCGGCGGATGCAGATGCCGATGCTCTGATCGGGCAGCTGCGCGGTCTGCACGAGCTCGGCTTCACCGCGGCGTACGTCTCGATCCGCGGGACCGAGCCAATGCCGGTGCTCGGATTGCTCGCGGAGCGCGTCCTGCCGCAGATCAGCGCCTGGTGAAGTTGAGCCCGACGCGGGCGCGGGCGGGACGAGGCCCAGCGTCCCCGTCCCGCCCGTGCCGTGCCGGCATCCCCCGGCAGCCTGTTCGATCGCCGCGACGGCCGACTGCGGATCCGTCAGTCGGGCGCCGGCGCGCTCGTCGGGAACTCGATCACCGACCAGCTGCGCCTGTCCTCGGGCACGTCGGCGCCGCTGCTGAAGAGCGCTATTACCTCGGTGTTGCTGACTGGCCCGACGGCAACGAAGCTGCGGATGCCGTTGTGCCGCGCGACCTCCGCGAGGCGCCCGACGAGGAGTGAGCCGAGCGCTCCACGATCGACGCCCTCCGCGATGTCGAGCGCAAGCTCCGCACGCGGCCCGTACATCCGGATGTAGGCACCGTGCGCGACTACTGCGCCCGCAGCATCAACGGCAACCAGGCCGAAGTGGTCGACGGCGTCATCTGGCTTGGCCCAGTAGTCGGCGATCCGTGATTCGCTCGACTGGCTAAAGAAGCACAGTGGACGCGCGCCCGGTGCCAGGGTCACAAGGAACTCGCCGACCGCCTGCGCATCGGCGACACCGGTCGGGCGCAGCGTGATGCCATCGTCCGAGGGGTGGTTGATGTCTTGTGTCGTCTGCTGCATTCCGCTGAGGGCGCACAAAGCCGCAAGTCACCGTAAGCGCTGCGCTGGCGGCAGACATCAGCAGTTAGCCATGGCGGCACCCGCGGGGAACTACGCAAAGCGAAACCGCCACGGAAGCTTTCGCCGCGTGTTTACACTTGGCTAGTTGCCTGCGCAACTACGACAGCTATTTCTTGTCGCCGCGGTCGCGGTCAGCGTCGTCGGCGGGGGAACTGCCGCCGCGCAGGGCACCGGGCCGAGTGGCGCGACGAGCACTACGAGCGCCAGCGGAGCGAGCGGGACGAGCGGCGCAACCGGTACTAGTGGACCAGAAGCGGCGGCGACACGAGTCGAGCAGTTGCCGACCAGCGTGCTCTCGACGGCGGTCGGTGATGTCACCGTCCGGCTCAACGGTCCGGCGAGCGCCGCGAGCCCCAAGCCGACGTTCAAGCCGTTCGTCGCTGGCAGCTGGTCCTACTGGGGTGACCACGAGACATTCACTCCGGCCACCGGCTTCACGCCATGCGGCAGCTACACGCTGACGGTTCGCGCCGGTAGCTACGCGACCGGCTACAGGCCGCTCGGAAGCGACCAGACCGCCGACTTCAACGTCGCCTGCCCGTCGGTCAAGGCGCTGCAGGAGACGCTCGCCCGCCTCAACTACCTGCCGTACAAGCTCGAGAGCTTCTCCGGCGTGAGCCTGAACGTCCCGCTCACGACGGGACTCGCTACGCAGCGCGCCTACCAGCTGCCGCATGGCTGGCTCAAAGCCGCCTACCGAGACGCGCCGAGCCTCGAGCAGGGAACGATGGACCCGACCACGACCGGCGCGCTCGAAGTGTGGGAGCAGGATCACGACGTCCCGCTGGGGACGACGCCCGACGCCGCAATCTGGCAGCGGCTGCTTATCGAAGAGGCTCTCAATGCCCGCAATCCACGCCCCTACACGTGGGTGACCGTTACGGAGAACACGGACCCCGAGCTGCTGAAGGTTCACGAGAACAACCGCGTCGCGATCACGAGCCTCGCCAACACGGGCATCCCGGGCCGCGGGACAGCCACCGGGGAATACCCGATCTATGTGCGCTACACCTCGACGACGATGAGCGGCACGAATCCCGACGGGTCCCATTACGACGATCCCGGCGTTCCGTGGGTCAACTACTTCAACGGCGGCGACGCGGTCCACGGCTTCCCGCGCGCCTCCTACGGCTTCCCTCAGAGCCTTGGCTGTGTCGAGCTGCCGATCCCGACCGCAGAGAAGGTCTTCTACCAGCTGATGGTCGGCGACATGGTCGACGTCTCAGATTGACCGAGCCGCCGACGCTCGCAGCGGGGCAGGAGCACTGGGACCCGTCCACCTACCTCGCTCTGATGGCACGGGAGGTGCCGGCCTACGAGCGCCTGCAGCAGGCCGCGATCGAGGCCTCTGGAGACGAAGCCAAGCGTGTGCTCGAGTTGGGCGTGGGCAGCGGTGAGACCGCGCGCCGCGTGCTCGCTCGCCATCCGCGGGCCCGGCTCGTCGGAATCGACGCGAGCCCGGCGATGCTCGCCGCGGCGCGCGTAGCCCTGCCGGCGCAACGTGTTGAGCTGCGCCGGGGGCGACTCGAGGACGCGCTGCCTGCCGGCCCGTTCGATCTCGTCATCTCAGCGCTCGCGGTGCACCACCTCGAAGGACCGGCCAAAGCCGACCTCTTTGGCCGCGTGGCGAAGGTGCTCGCCACCGGCGGCAGGTTCGTGCTCGCCGACCTCGTTGTTCCAGAGAACCCGCTTGACGCGGTATCGCCGCTCGACGCTGGCTATGACAAGCCGAGCACGCTCGCAGATCAGCTCGCGTGGCTCGTGCAGGCCGGTCTTGAACCGGCCGTCAGCTGGCGCGAGGGCGATCTCGCTGTGCTCGTCGCGGTCTAGGCAAAAAAGAGAGCGGCCGCGACTCGCAGGGCCTCCACCTGCGAGCCACGGCCGCCCGTGTCACCTAGCTAGTAGTTACGCGACGTCAAGCAGTCGCGGCTCCGAAGCTGCCGAGGGTGGCAACGTCAGCTGGGTAGACCTCATGCCCGTGCAATGCGACGTCGCCTTGCTCGAGCACGTCGTCCGGTTCGCGTATCGGTAGGAACAGGGCGATGACCTTCCAGATGACGAACGTCATCACGCCATCCCAGACGATGATCGCCAGGGCCGCGAGCGCCTGCCACTTCAGCAACGTCCAGTGTCCGTTGTAGAAGACAGAGCCCGTGCTCGAGGGCACGCCGACGCCCTTGCCGACCGCGCTCGTGTAGTACTCGAACATCTGCGGGTCGGCCAGGAATCCGACGAGCAAGCCGCCGCACAAGCCGGCTATCCCGTGGGTATAGATCACCCCCAGCGTGTCGTCCACCTTGCTGAACGGGGGCACGCGGCTCAGGTAGCGAATCGCGAACCACACGATCGTCGAGGCGGCAACGCCCACGATGATCGCCCCGTAGCCGTTGACGAAACCGGCCGAAGGCGTGATTCCGACGAGACCGCAGATCATGCCGTTGACGGTCCCGATGATCCCGGGCTTGTCCTTGAACAGCATGTCCCACCCGACCCAGACGAGCATCGCGCACGCGGTCGCGAGGTTCGTGTTGAGGACCGCAGCGGACGCATCGGGACCCGCAAAGTACGGGTCGCCGCCGTTGAACCCGTTCCAGCCGAGCCAGAGGATCGCGCCTCCGGTAGCGACCATCAGCAGGTTGTTTGGCGCGTCGATCTCGCGGTCCCTTGCGAGCCGCGGTCCGATCACCGCTGCGGACACGAAGCCCGTGATGCCTGCCGCGAGGTGGATGACATAGCCGCCCGAGAAGTCGAGGGCGCCGTGCGCGGCAAAGTAGCCGCCGCCCCAGAGCAGGAACGCGTTGACCGTGTAGCAGACCGTGATCCAGATCAGGACGAACGGAATCCACGCTTTGAAGCTGACCCGGCCCAGGATGCTGCCCAGGGCGAGGATCGGCGTGATCGCCGCGAACACGAACTGGAAGTAGACGAGCGAGGATTGCGGGAATCTGAATGCAGGTAACCCGACGTTCGTGACGATCGACGGGATATGCGCCTGTCCCTGCTCGGCAATCTGACCCAGCACACTGCCCGGCACTCCGACGAACGTCGAGAAAAGGCCCGCGCCATTACCGATCGGACTCCCGAACCCCATGTCGAAAGCCCAAAGCACCCAGGCCACGAGGACGAGACCGAAGGCCATGAAGGTCAGCATCATGCTGTTGACCGACCAGCGCTTCTGCATCACGCCGCCGTAGAGGACGACCAGGCCGGGGACGCTCATCAGGCCGACGAAGGTCGCAGCGGTCAGCTGCCACGCCTCATCGCCCGAGTGGAGCCAGTTGGGGTACGGATATAAGACTGTGCTGGCGAGCATAGGCCTCCTATGGACGTGGAAATGCGTTCACGCCGCGGGGGCGGCGTCCGCCGAGTTCTATGGTCCGCATCCGGGGCGGGATAGCTCCACGCGGACAAAGATGGGGCCCTCGGTTTGTACAAACGGCGAATGCCCCACGCCGGGCGGGGGTTTTCGAGGGTGTAGCCTGGAGGCATGGGTATAAAGACCACGCTCTTCAATGACTCCGCCTGCCCGTGGGGGTACTCGGCAAACCCGGCGCTCAGCGTCCTGCGCTGGCGCTACCGCGACCAGCTCGACTGGCGGCTCGTCGTAATCGTGCTGCGCGAAGAGGCGCCGCAGCCGTCCGCGGGCGGGTTCACGCCGGCTCGCGCCGCGCGCTTCTCGCGTGTCTTCCGTGACCGCTACGGGATGCCCTTCAGCGCCAGTCCCCGCGAGCGCCTCGTCCCGACAGCGCTGCCGTGCCGGGCCGTCGTCGCAACGCGGCTACTGCACCCGGGACGCGAGATCGCGGTGATGCGCGCTCTGCAGTTCGCCTGGTTCAACTCGGATGAGCTGCTCGACAGCGGCTCGGCGATCGAGCGCGTGCTCGACCCCGTCGCCGGAATCGACGCCCACGCGATCGTCGCAGCGCTCGACTCGCCGGCGGTGAGCGAGGCCTACGCCGCCGATAAGGCGGAGGCGCGCAGCGCTGCGGGCGGGGCGACCGAGTTTCAGGGCAAGGCTGCTCATGACGGCGAGCTCGTTCGGTACACGGCGCCTTCGGTGATCTTCGAGCAGGGCGGGCGGCGACTCGAGGTCGGTGGCTTTCAGCCGCTCGAGGCCTACGACGTCGCGATCGCGAACCTCGACGTCACGCTCGAGCGCACCCCGCCACCAGACGGGCCACTACCCCTGCTCGAGTACTTCACGGACGGGCTGACGACCCAGGAGGTGGCGGCGCTGCTCGCCGGCAACCTCGTGGACCCGGACCGCGCCGGCGCCGAGGAAGCCCTGATCGAGCTCGCTGCCGAAGGTCTCGTCGAGCGCGAGCCGCTCGGAGACGACGCGCTGTGGCTTACGGCCGCTGCCGGCGAGGCGCGCTCGGCGCGCAGCGGCGTGCTCGCGGCAACCTAGATCGACGCCTCAGTTGACTGACGGGTCCTCGGGCATGCGCGCGAGGATCGCGTAGGCGCCGCCCTTGCGCAATAGGGCGTTCGCCCAGAGGGCCGTCGAGTCGGGCAGCCACAGCTCGTCCGGGGCAAGCTGGCCGACGAACCAAGCCTCCTGCTCGAGCTCGTCATCGAGCTGGCCGGGGCCCCAGCCGGAATGGCCGGCGAAGACGCGGACGCGGCGCACACCGGCCTCCAGGTCGGTGAGCTCGACCGAGGACAAGGGCAGACCTGTGTCGCCAAAGATCAGCAGCGCCGCGAGCGACGGGTCGTCGAACTCGGCGAGCAGAAGCGCGGTCTCCGGCGCGCCCGGCCCGCCTTGGTGGAGCAGCGCACCGGGCTCGGCGATGTTCTCGAGCACCGGCGCGATCTCGGCCAGCGGCGTATCGAGCGGGCGGTTCAGGACGAGCCCGAGAGCGCCCTCGTCGCTGTGGGCGGCGATCAAGACAACTGTGCGCGAGAAGTTCGGGTCGATCAGCGAAGGCGCTGCGATCAGGAGCTTGCCTTGCAGCGAGTCCATCAGCCGGCCCGGCCGGTCGCGACCACCTCGCCGCGGGCGCGCGCCACGAACGTCCGGGCGCCCCCATCGGGGTGGACTGTGGCGAGAAGGCCCACGAAGCTGAGCGTAGCTGGAGCGCCGGGTAGGATCGCTTCGATCCATGACCATTCACGTGCATCTGCCCGACGGCAACGACCTCGAGCTCGCGGACGGCGCGAATGGCGCCGACCTTGCGGCGGCGATCGGGCCGGGACTCGCGCGCGCGGCGCTCGCGTTCGCCGAGGACGGGGTCGTGCGCGATCTCAGCGCCGAGGTGCACGACGGCGCGAATGTCACCGTCGTAACCGCGAAGAGCAAAGAGGCGTTGGCTCTGATTCGCCACGACGCGGCGCATGTGCTCGCGACTGCTGTGATGGAGCTCTACCCGGGAGTCAAGATCTCGATCGGGCCGGCGATCGAGAACGGCTTCTACTACGACTTCGAGTTTCCCCAGGGCGTGAGCGTCAGCGAGGGCGACTTCCCGGCGATCGAGGCACGCATGCGCGAGCACGTCAAGGCAGGCGAGAGCTTCGCGCGGGAGGACGTACCGGTTGCTCTGGCCCGCGAGCGCTTCGTCGACGAGGGCCAGGACTACAAGGTCGAGCTGATCGACGACCTCGTACGCGACCAGGGCGTCGCGACAGTCTCGCTCTACACGAACGGCCCATTCACCGACCTCTGCCGCGGGCCACACGCCCCGGGTACGTCGACCGTGAAGGCGTTCGCGCTCCAGTCAGTCGCCGGCGCCTACTGGCGCGGGGACTCGACTCGCAAGATGTTGACGCGGATCTACGGAACGGCTTTCCTCGCCAAGGAGGACCTCGACGCCTATCTCGAGCAGCTCGAGCAGGCGCGTGCTCGCGACCACCGTCGCCTCGGCCGCGAGCTCGGCCTCTTCATGTTCTCCGAGCTGTCGCCCGGGAGCCCGTTCTGGAAGCCGGCGGGAATGGCGATCTGGAACGAGCTGACCGAGCTGTGGCGCTCGGAGAACCTCAAGCGCGGCTACCGCGAGGTGAAGACGCCGATTCTCTACGACGTCGAGCTGTGGAAGCAGTCGGGCCACTGGGACAAGTACAAGGACAACATGTACTTCACCGACGTCGAGGACCGGGCCATGGGCCTGAAGCCGATGAATTGCCCTGCGCACATCCAGATATACAAGGACGAGCGCCGCTCCTACCGCGACCTGCCGGTCCGCTACAGCGAGGCGGGGCTCGTTCACCGTCATGAAGCAAGCGGCGTGCTGCACGGCCTGCTGCGCGTGCGCCACATCACACAGGACGATGCGCACATCTTCTGCACTGACGAGCAGGTGCAGGAAGAGGTGGTGGAGTGCCTGCGCTTCGGGTTCGATCTGTACGAGTTGTTCGGGCTCGAGCCGCGCCTCGAGCTCTCGACGCGGCCCGAGAACCGGATCGGCAGCGACGAGCTATGGGATCGCGCGGAGGCTGCGCTCGCGGGTGCGCTCGACGTGGAGGGGCTCGCGTATGAGCTCAACCCAGGGGACGGCGCGTTCTACGGACCGAAGATCGATATGCACTTGACCGACTCGATCGGGCGCTCGTGGCAGCTCGGAACGGTGCAGCTCGACTACATGATGCCCGAGCGTTTCGATCTCACCTACACGGGCACGGACAACGCGGAGCACAGGCCGGTGATGATCCACCGGGCGCTACTCGGCTCATTCGAGCGCTTCATCGGCATCATGATCGAGCACTACGCGGGCGCGCTTCCGTTCTGGCTCGCTCCGGTTCAGGCGATCGTCCTGCCGGTCGCAGACCGCTTCAACGAAGCGGCTGGCGAAGTTGTCGATCAGCTGCGCGAAGCGGGCCTGCGCGCAGAGCTCGACGAGCGCTCGGAGTCCGTCGGGCGCAAGATCCGCGAGGCGGAGCTGCGCAAGATCCCGTACATGCTCGTGCTCGGTGAGCGTGAGGCAGCTGACCGCACCGTAGCGGTGCGCGAGCACGGCGGCGCGGACCGCGGTGCCGTGCCGGTCGGCGAGCTCGCGGCGGAGCTCGGTGCGCGGGCGCGCTCACGCGAGCGTTGAAAGGTCGTTGCCGGCACTGGGCAGCGGCCGGGCGCCTTGCTATGCTCGAACAGTTGGACGCTGCCACATTGACACCGTCGCGCCTGCATATAGCTTGACGCGCACGCGCACGCACTAGTGCCGGTTCCGCGTAGGTTCGACCGGCGCCCGCCTGAGCGGGACACGACGCGTATCAACGAGCGCATTCGCGTGCCCGAGGTTCGTCTGATCGACGAGAACGGGGAACAGCAAGGCGTCTTGAAGATCGACGACGCCCTGGGCTACGCGCAGGAGCGCGACCTCGACCTGGTCGAGGTCGCCCCGGAAGCGAGGCCGCCGGTGGTCCGCGTCCTCGACTACTCGAAATACAAGTACGAGCAGGCACAGAAGCAGAAGCAGGCGCGCAAGCACCAGCAGCAGATCACGATCCGCGAGATCAAGTTCCGCCCGAAGATCGCGCAGCACGACTACGACACCAAAAAGGGTCACGTCGAGCGCTTCCTGCGCCACAAGGACAAGGTCAAGGTCACGATCATGTTCCGCGGGCGTGAGGTGACACACCCGGAGCGGGGCGTGCAGATCCTCGACCGCCTCGCAGAGGAGCTCGCCGAGTACGGCGTCGTCGAGCAACGCCCGCTGCACGACGGACGCAACATGACGATGATGCTCGGCCCGTCGAAGGCGGTTCTCGCCGGCCAGTTCGACAAGGGCAGCGAGAACGGGGTTGCGATCGACCCGGCTCTGGCCAGCGCGCTCGATCCTGGCGTGATCGTTGAGGCTCCGAGCGAGAACGGCGCAGCGCCCGTTGCGGTTACAGAGGAGCCGGCCTCAGAGCCGGAGCCCGTTGCGGTGGCGGCGACAGAGGCGCCGGCAGCAGAGGCCGAGCCAGTTGCAGCTGCACTGGCAGGGGCGCCGGCGCAAGCCGAAGCGGCCGTGGAGCAAGCACCCGCAGCCGACACCCCGGTGCCGGTGAAGGCCGCTGCGAAGCCCAAGGCGGCCGCAAAGCCCAAGGCGCCCGCAAAGCCGAAGACGGCCACGCCAAAGGCTGCGGCTGCCAAGCCGAAGCCCGCCGCGAAGCCGAAGCCGAAGTCAGACTCTTAAGAGTCGCGCGATTGCTCCGATCGCGCGTGGTAGTGTGCGCGCCACGCGCGGGAGGCAGCTCGCCGTCTCGCGTGGGGGCAGGATGCGACTCAAGCGGCCATCACACGCGACGCTCGTCAGCTATGTGGCGCTATTTGTGGCGCTCGGTGGGGGTGCCTACGCGGCAGACGCACAGGTGTCGAGCTCGCCGGGCACCGTAACGATCTGCGCATCGCACCACGGAGGCAGCCTGTATGCAGCGACCGACGGTCACTGCGGACACGGCGAGCAAACCATCGTGCTCAACACGCATGGCGCGACAGGTCCGACCGGCCCGGTCGGACCGTCGACGCTCTCCTCCATCGCCGGAACGCCTGGGCCGCAGGGCGCGCCTGGCGCAGCCGGTAGCCCCGGAGCGGCTGGCGGCACGGGCGCGAGCGGTGCGACGGGGGCGAGCGGCGCGACCGGCCACACGGGAGCGACGGGCGCGAGTGGCGCGAGTGGCGCAACCGGCGCGACCGGAGCCACCGGCACGATCAATGCGAGCGAGTACTACACCCAAACCCAGACCAATGACCTCTTCACGCCGCTGAGCGACTTCGGCGACGGCCTGCCCAGCGACAGCGGGTCTGCGACGAGCACCTGCACGATCGGCGAGGTAATGCTGAGCGCCGCCGCTATATACCCAGACGAGTGGCTTCCGGCCAACGGTGCCGTGCTGGCGATCTCGAGCTACGACGATCTCTACCAGGTGATCGGCACGGACTACGGCGGCAACGGCACGTCGAACTTCGCGCTGCCCAACCTCACAGGTCTCGCCCCGCGTAGCGCCGACGGCGGTTATGGCGCCGACTACTACATCTGTTTCTCCGGGTCATTCCCGTAGTCCCACGGCGCACGTGAGCCGGCAGATTGCGCGTCGGCACGTCAGAATCGCGGCGTCGCACCGACTTCATCGGCCACGGTAGGGGAGGACGGATGAGTACTCACGTAGACGCGAGCGCGCATCATGCGCCGCAGCACGGTTTCACCAAGCACGGTCACGCGGTCCACGCCCGGACCAAGGACCACCTACCGGACGCTACGCCCTACCAGCGGTTCAACAAGAAGGCGGCGATCTGGATCACCGAGAAGGTCGGCACGATGACCTGCACCTGGATCTTCTGCGTGCTGGCGCTGCTCAGCCTCCCGGCGGTCTTGACCGACGCGAACATTCTCCCCGCCAATGCCCTGCCGTCGGTCCTGACGCGCGCTTCGACGATCGCGCTGATTGCCTGGATCGCGCAGACCTTCCTGCAGCTGGTCCTGCTGCCCGCGATCATGGTCGGACAGAACGTCCAGTCCGAGGCCGCCGACGTGCGCGCCGCAAAGACCTTCGAGGATGTCGAGACGATCCTCAACAAGCTCGACATGAAGATCGAGGGTGGGATCAGCGAGCTGCGCAAGGACCTCATCGCCGCGATCGATGCGGTCAAGAAGGCGGGCTAGCCGCAGCGCCGCGACCGATGATTGCCGCGGTCGCCGGCGCGCGGTCTGCCATACTCCTCTGCTCCAATGCCGAAGATGAAGAGTCATTCCGGCGCGAAGAAGCGCTTCAAGCTGACCGGGACCGGCAAGGTCCGCGGTCATCACGCGTTCACGAGCCACATCCTTGAGAAGAAGTCGGCGAAGCACAAGCGCGCACTCGGGCGCCCGGCGGAGATCTCCGACCATGACGCGCCGCGGGTCAAGAAGCTCCTCGGAGGCAACGGCCGATGACCCGCGTCAAGCGTTCGATCCACGCGAAGAAGAAGCGTCGCGCGACGCTCGAGTTGACGAAGGGCTTCCGCGGCGAGGCGCACTCGAACTACAAGCGCGCCAAGGAAGCGCTGATGAAGGCGGACTCCTACGCCTACCGCGATCGGCGCAACCGCAAGCGTGACTTTCGTCGCCTGTGGATCACGCGCATAAATGCGGCTGCACGCGAGAACGGCACCTCCTACTCGCAGCTGATCCACGGCCTGCAGCTGGCAGGGATCGAGCTTGACCGCAAGGTGCTCGCCGACATCGCCGTGCGTGACCCTGAGACCTTCCGCCGATTCGTGGAGTCCGCCCGCGAGGCGTCGGCTGCCTGACGGCGAGCTGACAGCAGAAACCTCCGGGCGCCGAAATAGGCGCCCTTTTTTATGCACTTATGACCATCACATCGCCAGCAAACCAACATCTCAAGGAGATCCGCAAGCTTTCGGGCGCCAGCCCTCGGGCCGAGAGCGCCCGCTTCGTCGCCGAGGGCGAGGACCTCGTCACCACGGCAGAGGCGGTCGGCTGGACCCCGTCCTTCGTCGTCTGCGCACCCGGCCTCGCGCAAGGCCGGACGGGCTGGGTCGAGGTCGAGCCGACCTTGCTGAGCAAGGTTTCGACGCTTGGCTCCGGTGCACGGGTGATCGGTGTCTACCCGCAGCATTGGGGCGCGATCGTCGGTCCGCTGGCCGTAGCGCTCTGGGGTGTCGGTGACCCCGGCAACGTCGGGACCGTGATTCGCGCGGCACACGCGTTTGGTGCGGCTTGCGTCGGGATCGGACCGGGTTCTGCCGATCCTTACGGGGTGCGCGCCGTGCGCGCCTCGATGGGCGCAATCTTCGAGGTCCCAGTCGCGCGCTTCGAACGCCTCGATGACCTGCCGGCAGATGTAATCGCGCTCGCGCCCGGTGCGCATCCACCGCTGCGAGGGCCAATCCGCGACGGAACCCTGCTCGTTGGCGCCGAGCGCGACGGCCTGCCGGCGGATGTTCTCGCGCGCGCTACGCGCGTCCACGCGATCCCACAGGCTGCGGGCGACTCGCTCAACGCCGCGATGGCCGCGACCGTCGCGCTCTACGAGGCAACTAGGATGGCCGCGCCATGAGCACCCTCGACCGGATCGCGCAGCTCGAAGCGCAAGCGCTCACCGCTATCGCCACGGCGCCAGACGCCGCAGCGCTCGAGGGGCTGCGAATCGAGTACCTCGGCCGCAAGGCAGATCTGCCACTCCTGCTGCGCGGCATCGCCCAGCTCGAGCCCAGCGAACGCGCCGCGGTCGGGGCCGCAGGTAACAAAGCGCGACAACAAATCGAGACCGCACTCAAAGCCAAGGAGGACGATCTCGCCAAAGGCGAGATCTCCGACGCCATTGACGTGACGCTGCCCGGCGCACCGCCCCTGCCTGTCGGTCACTTGCACCTGATCACGCAGACCCGGCGCGACATCGAGGACGTGTTCCTCGGCCTCGGCTTCCGTATCGCGGAGGGTCCGGAGGTTGAGCGCGTCGAGTACAACTTCGACGCGCTCAACACCGATCTGACGCATCCCTCGCGCGCGCGAACCGACACGTTCTACATCGACGACGAGACCGTCTTGCGTGTCCACACCTCGCCGGTGCAGGTGCGCGCGATGATGTCGGCACCGCCGCCGCTGTACGTGATCGCTCCAGGACGTGTCTACCGCCCCGACAACGACGCGACGCACACGCCGCAGTTTCACCAGATCGAGGGGCTCGCGGTCGACGAGGGCGTCACGCTCGCCGATCTGAAGGGCACGCTGCTCGCCTTTGCCCGCGCGATCTTTGGACCGGAGCGCGATGTGCTCCTGCGCCCGCACTTCTTCCCGTTCACCGAGCCTTCGGTAGAGGTTGACGTCTCGTGCTTCAACTGCGCTGGGGGCTACATGCCGGATGGCTCGCGCTGCCCGCTTTGCAAGGGCTCGGGCTGGCTCGAGGTGCTCGGGGCGGGGATGGTCGATCCGAACGTCTTCGCCTACGTGCGCGACTACGGCTATGACCCCGACAAGGTCACGGGCTTCGCATTCGGGATGGGAATCGAGCGGATCGCGATGCTCCGCCACGGCGTGCCCGACCTGCGCTTGTACTTCGATGGCGACCTGCGTTTCCTGCATCAGTTCGGAGCGCGCTGAGATGCTCGTCCCGGTCAGCTGGCTGCGCGAGTACTGCGACCCTGCGCTCGACACCGAGCAGCTGTCGGAACGGCTCACTGCGACCGGAACCAAGACCGAGCGTGTATTTCGCTGGGGCCCGCCGAGTCCGGACCACTATGTCGTCGGGCGCGTGTTGAGCGCCGAGCAGCACCCGAACGCCGATCGGCTGAAGCTCTGCACGGTCGATCTAGGAGAAGCCGAAGCGTCGACGATCGTCTGCGGCGCCCCGAACGTCGCCGCCGGCCAGACGGTCGCGGTGGCGCGCCCCGGCGCGCAGCTGCCGGACGGGCGCACGCTCGGCGCGGCGAAGCTTCGCGGGATCCTCAGCAACGGCATGATCCTCGCCGAGGACGAGCTGGCTCTCGGCCAGGATCACGACGGGATCATGGTCCTGCCGGAGGGCCTCGCGCCCGGCACGCCGCTCGGTCAGGTGCTCCCACTCGGCGACGACGTGATCGAGTTCGAGATCACGCCAAACCGGCCGGACTGCCTGAGCATCTACGGAGTCGCGCGCGAAGCACACGCGGCGTCTGGGGCACCGCTGGCGCCCCCGCCCTGGGCTGAGGATCCAGGTAGTGGCGACGGCGACCCGGCCGGAGTGCAGGTGACGGTCGACTGCCCGGATCTCTGTCCACGCTTCACTGCGCGCGTCTTCGAGGACGTGGTGATCGGCCCATCGCCGATCTGGCTCAGGGCGCGTCTGCTCGCCGCCGGGATGCGCCCGATCGCAAATGTCGTCGACATCACCAACTACGTGATGCTGCTCACCGGGCAGCCGCTCCACGCGTTCGATCTCGATCAGGTCGCGGGCAGCCGGCTGACGATCCGGCGCGCCCGCGCCGGTGAGTCGATCGAGACGCTGGATGGCCAAACGCGCGAGCTCGACACGGACATGGTCTTGATCGAGGACGCGGACGGCCCGACCTCAATCGCCGCGATCATGGGCGGCGCGCGCTCCGAGGTCAGCGCAGCGACGACGCGCGTGCTGCTCGAGGCGGCAAACTGGGACGGCGCGAACATCCAGCGCAGCGCGCTGCGCCTGGGACTTCGCAGCGAGGCATCTGCGCGCTTCGAGAAGGGCCTCTCGCCCGGCCAGACGGACGAGGCGATGGCCGTCGCGACAGGGCTGCTGCTCGAGCTCTGTGGCGCCCGGGTCTTGCCCGGCACGATCGACGTCGGCGGCCCGGGGCCCGCGCCCGGGGCGATCGAGCTGCGCCCCGCCCAAGTGAGCGCGCTGCTTGGCAGCGACATCACGCCCGCGCGCTGCCGCGAGATCCTAGAGGCGCTCGAGTTTGCGGTCAGTGGCGATGAGGACACGCTCACGGTCACGCCACCGCACTTTCGCGCGCGCGACGTCACGCGTCCCGTCGACCTGATCGAGGAGGTAGCGCGGATCGATGGGCTCGACCGTCTGCCGGCGACGCTGCCGCCGCGTAATGGCGCCAGCGGTCGCCTGACTCACGCCCAACACCTGCGCCGCAACGTTGAAGACGCGCTTGCCGCACGCGGTCTGAACGAGATCGCCGGCTGGAGCTTTGCCGACCCGGCGCTGCTCGACCGCTTGCGCCTGCCGGAGGGTGACCCGATGCGCAACGTCGTGACGATCGAGAATCCGCTGTCGGCTGCCCAGTCGATCATGCGCCCGACCCTGCTGAGCTCGCTACTCGAAGGGGCCCGGCTGAATCGCGCTCGCGGTGCGGGGGCGGTGCGAATCTTCGAGTCGGGAACGGTGTACCGGGCTGCAGCAAGCCTCGCGGATGAGCATCACGCGATCGGCGTGCTCGTCGTCGGCGACTCTCGGCCGAGCTGGCGCTCGACCGAGCCCGCCTCTTCGGACTTCTTCGCAGTCAAGGCGTTGCTCGAGGCAGTTATGACGGTCGCCGGCGTCGAGTTCGCGCTGGAACGTGAGGAGCGCCCATTCCTGCACCCCGGGCGCGCCGCATTGATCAACGCGAGCGGTACGCGGCTCGGGCTGATCGGCGAGCTGCATCCCGCGGTCGCCGAAAGCTGGGAGCTGCCCCAGAGCGCTGTCTGGTTGTTGAACTTCGACGTCCTCGCGCAGCTTGCCCCGCAAGCGACGCACTACGTCCAGTTCGGCAGCCTGCCCGCGCTGCGCCAGGACCTCGCGGTGGTCGTCGACGCGAATGTAGCCGCCGGCGATGTGATCGCGACGGTGCGTGCCGCCGCCGGCCCCGAGCTCGAATCGGTCGAGCTGTTTGACGTCTTCAGCGGCGAGCAGGTTGGCGCGGACCGCGTCTCGCTCGCGCTGCACCTCGAGTTCCGTGCCCCGGACCGCACGCTCACCGATGCCGAGGTGGAGCCCCAGCGCGCGGCGATCGCAAAGGCGCTGGCCGACAAGCTTGGAGGCGAGCTTCGTGCCTGAGGTTCTCGTCGCGGGCGCTAGTGGCTACGCGGGCGCGCTCGCCGCGCGCCTGATCGACCGCCACCCGATCTTCGAGCTTTCGGCGATCACCTCGCGCAGTGAGGCCGGCAAGCGCCACAGCGACATCTACCCTCACCACCGTGTCGCCGCGACGCTCGAGGAGCTCGACCTCGAACGCCACGCGAACGTCGATGCGGCGATCGTCGCCTACCCGCACGGCGCTTCGGCGCCGCTCGTCGCGGCGCTGCTCGAGCGCGGCGTGCGCGTGATCGACCTCTCGGCCGACTTCCGCCTGCGCGACGTCGCGACCTACGAGCAGTGGTATGTCAAGCACCCGCACCCGGACGTGATCGAGCGCGCCGTCTACGGCTTGACCGAGCTTCATCGTGACGAGATCGCGAAGGCCGACCTCGTCGCTTGCCCGGGTTGCTTCCCGACCGCGGCGATCCTCGCGCTCGCCCCGCTCGCGCAGGCCGGGTTGATCGCCGACGTCGTGATCGACGCAAAGACGGGTGTGTCGGGTGCCGGCCGCGGCCCGCGCGAGGACACCCAGTTTGTTGCCGTCACCGAGAACGTGAGGCCCTACGGCGTCGGTCAGCACCGTCACATGCCCGAGATCGACCAGGAGCTCGCCGCGCTCGGTGCCCCGATCACCGCCGCATTCACGCCGCACCTGCTGCCGCTCGACCAGGGCGAGCTGCTCTCCTGCTACGTCACGCCCGCACGCCCGGTCGGCCAGGAGGAGCTCGACATCTGGTACGCGGACCGCTATAGCGGCGAGCGCTTCATCGACCTGGTGGCGGTGCCCCCGGGGGTACGCGACGTGCGCGAGACGAACTTCTGCGCGATCAACGTCCACGCCGACGAGCGCACCGGCAAGCTGTTCGTCTTCGCCGCGATCGACAACCTCTGGAAGGGCACCTCTTCGCAGGCTGTTGCGAACCTCAACCTGATGTTCGGCCTCGACGAGGGGACCGGCATCTAGTGGTGTCTCTAGCGAGCCCGCACCGCGCTCGGCGGTCCCGGATGACCGCCAGCCGGTGTCCTCGAAACTCCGGATACCCCCGGTGTCTGGTCGTTCCTGCGTCCTTGGCTGACGGCCGCCGGTCCTCGCCGATCGCGGCACGGACTCACAGGAGACACCACAAGTGAGCGTCTTCGCCTCGCGCTGGGTCGATCGCCCACCGCACGTCACCGAGCTCGACGTCACCGCGCTTCCCGCGGGCTTCAGGGCGGCCGGCGTCGCGGCGGGCCTGAAACCAGAGGGCCGCGATGTCGGCGTCCTCTTCTCTGAGGTGTCCGGGACGGTATCGGCCGCACGCTTCACGACGAATGCGCGCGTTGGTGCGCCAGTGATCGTCTCGCGCGCAGCGGCGCTCCACCGTCTGCGCGCGGTGGTCGCCAACTCGGGCGGCTCGAACACCGGTGACGGGCAGCGCGGCGTCGAGACCGCGCGTGCCACGCAAGCGCTCGCCGCGCAGCTGCTCGACATCGACCCGGCGCAGGTCGGCGTCGCCTCGACCGGCGTCATCGGCACCGAGCTGCCACGCGAGCCGCTGCTGGCTGGAGTGCGGGCCGCTGTCGCGGCGCTCGGCCACGACAGCGATGACTTCACGCACGCGATCCTCACCAGCGACAGCGGCCCCAAGCGGGCCTGTGTCGAGCTTCCCGGCGGCGTGCGCGTCGCCGGCCAGGTGAAGGGGGCAGGAATGATCTCGCCGCGCTATGCGACGACCTTTTGCTTCATCGAAACGGATGCAGAGCTTGACGCGGACGCTCTCGACCGGCTCGCAGGTCGCGCGGTGGAGCGCTCGTTCAACCGGATCAGCGTCGATGGCCAGCTCTCGACGAGCGACACCTTCTTCGTACTCGCGAACGGCGCGAGCGGCGTCAGGCCCCACGAGGAAGAGTTCGCCGCGGCGCTCGACGCGCTCGCGCTCGGCCTCGCGCTTGCGGTCGTCAGCGACGGCGAGGGGACCAAGCGCGTCGGGCGGATCGTCGTGCGCGGCGAGCATGCCGAGCAGATGGCACGGGCGGTCGCGAATTCCCCGCTCGTCAAGACCGCTCTGCACGGCGCCGACCCGAACTTCGGCCGGATTCTCCAGGCGGCCGGCATGGAATACCCCGCGGGCGACGGCTTTCCTGCCGACCTCGAGATCGAGGGTCGCCAGGTGGTCGCCGCGGGCGAGGCGATCGTCCGCGATCTGCGCGAGCTCGACGGGCTCGTCAGGGGCCCGGAGATCGAGTATCGCTTGACCCTGCCCGGTGCCGGGGAGGCGGAGGTCTTCTTCGCCGACCTGTCACCGGAGTACGTTCACTTCAACGCGGAGTACACGTCTTGACTGGTGAAGTCGCAACCCTTCTCGAAGCACTTCCGTACATCCGGGAGTTTCATGGCTCGACGGTGGTGATCAAGTACGGCGGCGCGGCGATGGACGACCCGCAGCTGCGCGAGGAGTTTGCTCGCGATGTCGTGCTGCTCAAGTACGTCGGGATGAACCCGATCGTCATCCACGGCGGCGGGCCGGACATCACCGCGTACATGAAACGCCTCGGCATGCCGGTCGAGTTCGTCGGTGGCCTGCGCGTCTCCGACGAGGCGACGGTCGAGATCGCGAAGATGGTCCTGGTCGGCAAGCTGAACACCGACATCGTGCTGCGGATCGGTCGCCACGGACAGCCCGCCGTCGGCCTCTCTGGCGATGACGGCGGACTGCTGCGTTGCTCGCGCCGCAGCGCGCCGAGTGGCGAGGACATCGGCTGGGTCGGGCAGATCGACGCCGTCGACCCGGGTGTCATCAAGCACGTTGCGAGCGATTACATCCCCGTCGTCGCGGCCGTCGGCGCCGACGAGGAAGGCAACTCCTACAACGTCAACGCGGACGAAGCAGCGGCTGCGATCGCTGTCGCGCTCGGAGCGGTCAAGGCGATCTTCCTGACTGACGTGCGTGGCTGGCTGCGCGACCCGGCGGACGCCGGCAGCCTGATCCATCAGGCCACCGTCGCCGAGGTCAAGGCCGCGCTGGCGAGCATCGACGGTGGCATGCGGCCAAAGCTCGCGGCCTGCGTGAGCGCGATCGAGGGGGGAGTCGGGGCGGCGCAGATAATCGATGGACGTCTGCCGCACTCGCTGCTGCTCGAGCTCTTCACCGATGCCGGTCGCGGCACCCAGGTGACCGCCTGATGGCGGCGGCCGACGCTTTCCTGACGCCAAACTACGCGCGCTTCCCGGTCGAGTTCGCTCGCGGGGAGGGCGCGCGTCTGTGGGACGCGGAGGGCGTCGAGTATCTCGACTTCCTTGCCGGCATCTCCGTTTCCAGCGTCGGCCACTGCCACCCTGCGGTAGTTGCGGCGATCCGCGAGCAGTCAGAGCGCCTGATCCACGTCGGCAACCTCTATTACACGGCGCCGATGTCGCGCCTCGCGCAGCGCCTCGCGCGCTCCTCGCTCGGCGGCAAGGTGTTCTTCACGAACTCCGGCACGGAGGCCGTCGAGGCGGCGCTCAAGTGCGCGCGCAAGGCTCGCCAGGGCGGCACGATCGTCTCGCTGCATGGCGCGTTCCACGGTCGCACCTACGGTGCGCTGTCGGTCACGCCACAGGAGTCAAAGCAGGCGCCGTTCGCGCCCCTGGTCGGTGGCATGTTGAGCGTCCCGGCGACGCCCGCTGCGCTCCACGCCGCGATCGATGAGCGCTGCGCCGCGGTGATTCTCGAGCCGATCCAAGGCGAGACGGGCGTTCATATCATGAGCGACGAGCTGCTGCGCGTCGCGCGCGAGCGCTGCGATGCGACCGGCGCAG
Organism: Solirubrobacteraceae bacterium; assembly: GCA_050010595.1. GTDB lineage: Bacteria > Actinomycetota > Thermoleophilia > Solirubrobacterales > Solirubrobacteraceae > Palsa-513. Next base: position 63,063 of record JBEKKS010000009.1, on the reverse strand, counting down.
CGTTGATCTTCGACGAGATCCAGACCGGGCTTGGGCGCACCGGCACCGCCTGGGCCTACGAGCAGGCGGGGGTCGTGCCAGACCTGCTCTGCAGCGCAAAGGCACTTGGTGGAGGGCTACCGATCGGTGCTCTGATCACCGGCCCGCGGCTGGCCGACGCTTTCGCTCCGGGCGACCACGGCTCGACGTTCGCCGGCGGGCCCGTCGTCTGCGCCGCCGCGCATGCTGCGCTTGACGTGCTGCTCGACGAAGCGCTGCTGGCGCGCGTACGCGAGCTTGGTGAGCTGGCACGCGCCGGCCTCGAGACACTGCCGCACGTCACCGCTGTGCGTGGCCGCGGCTTGATGATCGCCTTCGATCTCGATATCGACGCCCCGGCGCTCGTGCGCCGGTTGCTGCTCGAGCAGCGCCTTGTTGTGAACGCGACCGGACCGGTGACGGTCCGCCTGCTGCCGCCGCTCACGATCGGCGAGGCAGAGGTGCAGGAAGCGCTCGCGCGGCTCGCCGCCGCGCTGTAGCCGCGGTGCTAGCTACCGATCGTCTCGAACGCCTCGAGCGGCGCGAAATGCTCGACAGTTGGGGTCCCATCGAGGAACGGATCGATCACGCCGCGCCACTGATGGAAGAGGTGTGACTGGCGGAAGCCGACCGTGTGGTTGGCGAGCTCGTCCCACTCGATCAGCAGCAGGTAGTCGTGTTTGCTCTCGATCCCGCGCAGCGCGCGCAGTGAGCGGAAGCCGTCTGCTTGGGATATCACCTCACGGGCCTGCTCGAGCGCCTGCTCGAACGCGGATTCCTGGCCTGGGAGGACGTGAATCACTGCGCGTTCGAGAATCATGGGACTCCTTTTGGGCGTTGGTCGCGTCCGGCGTGTCGACCTTCCTCTACCCACTCTACGACGCTTGCAGTCGGAAATGCTCGCAATCAGTCCTCAATCCTGCTGCGGGTTCACACGGATGGCGTGCGCGCACGGCCGCGCGGCTGCGTAGCTAGCTAGGCTCCCCGACGATGAGCGAGCAGGGCTTTCCACCGCGCACGGCCAGCTACGAGGCCGACCCAGAGCAGGTCGGGCGCGTGCTGCTGCTCTACTCGGGGGGCCTCGACACGAGCGTGATGCTGCGCTGGATCAAGGAGCGCTACGAGGCGGAGGTGGTGACGCTGACGGTCAACCTCGGCCAGCCGGGGGAGGACTATGCGGTGATCGAGGGCAAAGCGCGCCAGATCGGCGCGGTCGAGTGCCACGTCGTCGATGCGCGCGAGGAGTTCGCGCAGGAGTACGTGGCGCGCGCGATCAAGGCGAACGCGCTCTATGGCGGCGGCTACCCCCTGTTCACCGCGCTCGGCCGTCCGCTGATCGCGAAGCTCGCGGTCGACTACGCGCGGCGTTCGGGCTGTGACACGATCGCCCACGGCTGCACCGGCAAGGGGAACGACCAGGTGCGGATCGAGGCGACGATCGCGACACTCGCCCCGGAGCTGAAGGTGATCGCGCCGGTGCGCACCTGGGCGATGGGCCGCGACGAGGAGGTTGCCTACGCGCGTGAGCACGGCATTCCCGTGAAGGGCGGCTCCGAGCATGCGCCCTATTCGATCGACGACAACCTTTGGGGGCGATCATCGGAGGGGCGCTGGATCGAGGATCTCGACCAGGCACCCGAGGACGACGTCTTCCAGCTCGTCGCGTTGCCGCGCAACGCGCCCGACGAGCCGCAGCGGATCGCGCTGACGTTCGAGCAGGGCCTGCCCGTGGCGCTCGACGGCGAGCCCCTCGGGCTCGTCGATTTGATCGAGCGCGTCGGCGCGATCGGCGCCCGGCACGGCGTCGGGATCGTCGATCACATCGAGGATCGCATCGTCGGCCTGAAGGTGCGCGACATCTACGAGGTGCCGGCCGCCGCGATCCTCCTGCCGGCCCACCAGGAGCTCGAGAAGCTCGTCTGCACGATCCACCAGAACCAGTTCAAGCCGACCCTCGACCGCCATTGGGCCTACCTCGTCTACGCCGGTCTGTGGTGGGAGCCGCTGCGCACCGATATCGACGCCTACGCGCAGGCGGTCAACGAGCAGGTGAGCGGAACGATCGGCGTCGAGCTCTACAAGGGAAGCGCGCGTGTCGTGACGCGCAACTCGCCAAACGCCGTCTACGACCAGTCGCTCGCGAGCTTCGCGCAGTCGGGTGGCCTGTTCTCGCAGACCGCGTCGCCGGGCTTCATCGAGCTCTGGTCGCTGCAGTCGCGCATGGCCTGGCAGCTGCGCAATCGCGAGCGCGAAGGCAACGCAGGCTGAGTTTCGCATTGAGCGTGAATCGCAAGCTGCTCGTCTGGTCAGCAGCCTACGATCCAAGTGTCGATGGCTGAGTCCTCCTGCGCGCACCTTCACGTCCACTCCGAGTACTCGCTGCTCGACGGGGCGTGCAAGATAGAGCGGCTCGTCGAGCGTGCGGCAGCCTTCGAGCAGCCTGCGCTCGGGCTTACCGATCACGGCGTGATGAACGGCTCGGTCGAGCTCTACAAGGCCTGCAGGAAGGCCGGGATCAAGCCGATCATCGGCTGTGAGGTCTACTTCGTCGACGACCATGCAGCTGTTGCCGGCCCCGGCCAGCGGATCGAGCGCAACCACCTGACGTTGCTCGCGGCATCCGACGAGGGCTACCGCAACCTGGTGAAGCTGTCCTCGGCCGGCTTCCTCGAAGGGCTCCAGCGCGGTCGCCCGACCGTGGACATGGCGCAGATCGAGCGCTACGGCAACGGCGTGATCGCGCTGACCGGCTGCCTCGCCTCGCGGCTCTGTTCGCGGATCGAGAGCGGCCAGCTCAGTGAGGGGCGTGAGCACGTCGACCAGCTGATTGGCGCGCTCGGCGCCGAGAACGTCTACTTCGAGGTGCAGAAGAACGGGCTTGCGTTGCAGGACCGCTGCAACGAGGAGATCGTGCGGATGGCGCGCGATCTCGGTCGCCCGCTCGTCGGCACCGGCGACGTGCACTACCTGCGACGCGAGGACTACGACCACCACACGGCGCTGCTCTGCGTGCAGACCAAGAGCACGCTCGAAGCGCCGAAGATGACCTTCGAGACGAACGAGTTCTACCTCAAGGATTCTGCGGAGATGGCCAGCGCGTTCGCGCAGTGGCCCGAGGCGATCGCAACCACGCTCGAGATCGCGGAGCGTTGCAACGTCGAGCTCGAGCTCGGTCGCCAGCTGATTCCCGCATACCCTGTACCGGACGGCGAGAGCGACGCCAGCTATCTGCGTGGGCTCGTCGAGGCCGGTTTGCGCGAGCGCTACGGCGACCCGCCGCCGGCGGCCGTGGTCGAGCGGATGGAGCTGGAGCTCGAGGTGATCGGTCGGATGGGATTCAACTCCTACTTCCTGATCGTCTGGGACTTCGTCAACTACGCGAAGAGCAACGGCGTCGCGGTCGGTCCGGGCCGCGGCTCGGCGGCGGGCTCGATCGTCTCCTATGCGCTGCGGATCACCGACGTCGACCCGCTCGCCTACGACCTGCTCTTCGAGCGCTTCCTCAACCCGGAGCGCGTGTCGATGCCCGACATCGACATCGACTTCTCGGTCCGCGGGCGCGAGCGCGTGATGCGCTACGTGATCGACAAGTATGGGCGCGACTGTGTCGCGCAGATCGTCACCTTTGGCAAGATGTTCCCGCGCCAGGCGACGCGCGACGCGGCACGCGTCCTCGGCCACGACTACGGGCAGGGCGACAGGCTCGCAAAGCTGATTCCCGACCCCCAGCAGGGCCGCCCGCCGAGCTTCGAGGACTGCCTCAAGCCGGGCGAGCCGCTGCGCACGGTCTATGACGTCGACGATACGGCGCGCCAGATCATCGACATGGCGCGTGGCCTCGAGGGCATCGTCCGCAACTCCTCGATTCACGCCGCCGCGGTCGTGATCTCCGACCGGCCGCTGACCGAGATCGTGCCGCTGCAGCTCGCCGATGCGGGCCTCGACGAGCGCGGCGAGCGTCAGTACCGCACGGTGACCCAGTTCTCGATGAAGCCGATCGAGGAGATCGGTCTGCTCAAGATGGACTTCCTAGGTTTGCGCAACCTCGATGTGATCGAGGACGCGCTCGACATCATCGAGCGCTCGACCGGCGAGCGCCCCGACCTGACGAGCCTGCCGCTAGACGACGCCAAGACCTACGAGATGCTTGCGCGGGGGGACTCGGTCGGCGTCTTCCAGTTCGAGTCCGAGGGCATGCGCGAAGCGCTCAAGAAGGTGCGGCCCGACCGCTTCGACGACCTCGTCGCCGTCGGCGGTCTCTACCGCCCCGGGGCGATGGACCAGATCCCGACCTACGCGCGCGGCAAGCACAACCCCGCTTCGATCGACTTCATGGACGAGCGTCTACGCCCGCTCCTCGAATCGACGATGGGCGTGATCCTCTATCAGGAGCAGGCGATGCAGATCGCCAAGGAGATCGCGGGCTTCTCTGGCGCGAAGGCAGACGACCTGCGCAAGGCGATCGGGAAGAAGAACCGGGCGGCGATGGCGGCGCTCAAGCCCGAGTTCGTCGCCGGGTGCCGGGCCAGTGGCACGTCCGAGAAGGTCATCGAGTTTCTCTGGAACACGAACGAGCGCTCCGCCGACTACTCGTTCAACCGCAGCCACGCCGCCTGCTACGGCCTCATCTCCTACCGCACTGCGTGGCTCAAAGCCAACTATCCGGCCGAGTACATGGCGGCGCTGATCTCATCGGTCATGTCAACGAAGGACAAGGTGCCGTTTTTCGTTGCCCGCTGCGAGGAGATGGGAATCGAGATCCTGCCCCCGGACGTCAACGTCTCTGATCACGAGTTCACGGTGAGCGGCACCAACATCCGCTTCGGCCTCGACGCCGTAAAGGGCGTCGGCTACCAGGCCGTCGAGGCGATCAAGCGCGCGCGCGAGGAGGGCGGCTCGTTCCGCTCCCTGTGGGACTTCTGCGAGCGTGTCGACGCGCGCTCGGTCAACAAGAAGGCGATCGAGGCGCTGATCAAGTGCGGCGCCCTCGGCTCGACCGGCGCCACGCGCCGCGGCATGCTCGCCGTGCTCGAACAGGCGCAGGGTGCGGGACAGCGGGCGCAGCAGGACGCGATGATCGGACAGTCCTCGATCTTCGACCTCGGCCTCGGCGGCGACGAGCCGACGCTCGCGCCGGTCGCCGCGCGCCCCCCGATCCCGTCAGTCGAGTTCGAGCAGAGCGAGCTGCTCGCCGTCGAGAAGGAGGCGATCGGGCTCTTCATCTCGGCGCACCCGCTGAAGGCGGTCCGCGAGGCGCTGCGCCTCGCCGTCGACTGCTCCCTCGCCGACGTTTCCGGGCGTCCCGACAAGGACCAGGTGACGGTCGGCGGCATCGTGATGCAGGCGCGCAAGATCCGCACGCGGTCGGGAACCGACATGACGTTCGCGACGCTGGACGACCTCGAGGGGCAGGTCGAGCTGATCGTCTTCGAGACCGCGCTCGAGTCGCTCGGGCGTCCGCTCGACGCGGACCAGATCGTCCTGGTTCGCGGGCGCGTCGACCACAAGGAGGGCAAGGAGACGACGGTCGTCGCGCAGTCGATCGAGCTCTTCCAGCCCGATCAGGAAGAGATCGAGCGCGCGCGAGTCCTCGCGAGCGAGGCGGCCCGACCAAAGAACCTCCACCTCGCGGTCAGCGAGGAGCGCCGCCGTCCGGACCTGCTCTCCGAGCTCAAGGATGTCCTCGCCGGTTCACCGGGAAGCGCCGAGGTGGTGGTCGACCTGGGGGAGACTCGGATTCGCCTGGGCGACGGCTACCGCGTCGAGCCGACCCTCGGCCTGCGCGCAGAGCTCGAGCAGCTGCTCGGCGCGCCGGCAAGGCTGCTCGCGTAGCGGCTCAGGCGACGCGGGTCGTCGTGAGCTTGGTCCCTGGTCGGTTTGAGGCCCGTGCTCGGACCGGAGCCCGAGCACGGGAGATCTCAAAACTCGAGCGTCGAGGACTCGGTGCCGAACACGACCTGTGCATCGATCGTGCAGGTGGCGGTCGGACCGGTGCCTGCCTCGGTGATGGCGAAGTCAACGGTCTCGGTGTCCGTCGTGCTCCCGAGGATGTTGTGGCTGCCGTACTCGATCAGGACCGAGCCGTGCTCCGCGTCGTTGTCTGACTGGTCATCGGCGAGGAACTCTTCACTCCCGAGCGTGTTGTCCCACTGGTAGTCCGTGGGGTTCGCCTGGTAGGTGCCGAACGTCGTCCCTTCGGTGTAGTTCGAGAAGAACGTTCCACCGAACGTCGTCTCACTGAGCCCCGAGCCTTGGGTGCCGGAGGTCGCTGTCGTCTCCAGCTCGGCGTGAGGATCCACGCCGCCGCCAAGGTTTATGCACTGGAAGAACACCGGGATGACGCCGATGCCCCCTGAGGTGGGGTCCTGTGTGCTCGTGTTACCCGCGGTCAGCGTGGCAACCAACAGGTCCGCTCCGGGACCTTGCGGACCGGTGTTGCCCGTGTTGCCAGGGACTCCTTGGATGCCCTGAATGCCCTGGGAACCGGTCGCACCGGTCGCGCCGGTCGGTCCGGCAGGTCCGGCAGGCCCGGGCTTCGTAGCCGGCGTGCTGGGATGCTTGGGCTTCTTCCCGTGGTGTGCCGAGTGCGCGAACGCGCTGTTCGCCCCCAGTGCGAACACGAGAGCGAGCGTCGCTGCGACGCTCGAATAGGAAATGCGCAGGCGCGACCTGCGCCCCTGATGGCGAGTCATTTGCTGCCCCCTTGCCTGTCTGCCGATAAGCCGTCCCGGGTTCGCCGGTCGACTCATGAGCGGTTCGTTATGCGGGCAACTGTCGCGGCTGCGGGCAGGGTCAACAATCCACGAGAGGTGTCGCCTACGCCTACCTCAGGCGCGTGCGTCCCGCGCGGCGCGCAGGGGATCACTGCGCCGCGCCTCCTGATCCTTGAACTCGGCGAACGCATCGAGCCAGGCCACCTTCGCGTCGCTGAGCAGCTCGCGGCGGCGCGCGGCGGCAGCGTACGCTGCCGCCGCCCCAATACCGGCGCCACGGTCCTCCTGCACGAGTTGGGGACTCGCCATCACTCCTCCTCGACTTCCTTGTCCACTGGAAGGGATACAACCACGGTGTTGCGGGCACGTTGGGTGATGCACGTCCCCCGTTAGGCGCGTGTTAGCTGCGGGTTGCGCTGCGGGCCCCGGTCGCGCAGCTCAAGCGCAAAGGCTGCGCAGCAGGGCGACCTCGTCGGCTGTCGGGCCACTGCGATTGACCCCGGGGGTCTCGAGCACGCACGGAAGGCTCGCGAAGCGCGGCTCCCGCACAAACGCGCGGGCCCCATCGAGGCCCAGCTCGCCCGCGCCAACGTTCGCGTGGCGGTCGCGGTTGGAGCCGAGTGGGGTTTGCGAGTCGTTGAAGTGAAGCGAGCCGATTCGCCCCTTGCCGATCGTCTGCTCGCACTCGTCGATCACCGTGCGCAGCGCCGCCGGAGTACGGATCTCGTAGCCCGAGGCGAGTAGGTGGCAGGAGTCGAGGCATACGCCGAGGCGATCCTCGCCGCCGCCGGCATCGATCAGCGCGGCGAGCTCCGCAAACGAGCGCCCGAGCGTGCCGCCGGCACCGGCGGTGTTCTCCAGGTGCAGTGGGCAGCGCTCGGACGCCGCAAGCGCCTGTGCAAACAGCGCTCCGGCACGCGCGATCGCCTCACCGACGTCGCCGCCCTTGGCCGAGCCCGGGTGGACGACGACGCAGTGCGCCCCGATCGCATCACCAACGCGCAGCGAGTGGCTGAGCGAGGCGAGCGACTTGGCACGGATGTCAGGGTCCTCCGAGCCACAGTTGAGCAGGTAGACGGCGTGGATCATCACGGCGCCGATCTCGCTCGCCCCAAGCGCCTCGCGAAAGCGCGCGAAGTCTTCGTCCGTGTAGGCCGTGGGTCGCCACATGCGTGGCGACTGGTTGAAGATCTGGATCGCCTGCGCGCCAAGCTCGCTGCCGCGCTCGACGGCGCGCCACAGGCCGCCGGATGGTGAGACGTGCGCGCCGATTAGCATCCGCGGCCTCGCATGCGTGTTCGCTTCGCTCCTTCCCCGACCGGCGCCCTGCACATTGGCGGCGCCCGGACCGCCCTGTTCAACTGGCTCCTGGCGCGCGGCGGCGGCGGGAGCTTCGTACTGCGGATCGAAGATACAGACCGCGAGCGATCGACGCCCGAGAACGTGGAGCAGATCCTCGACGCGCTGCGCTGGCTCGAGCTGGACTGGGATGAAGGCCCGATCTTCCAGTCCCAGCAGGAGGAGCGCCATCGCGCAGCGGTCGAGCAGCTCCTGAGAACCGGTCACGCCTATCGCAACGATGCCACCGGGGCGGATGTGAAGGCCTGGAAGGACCAGCACGGCGACGACCGCGGCTTCCGTGGCGAGGACGAGGGACGCGGCGCGGTGCGGCTGCGCGTGCCAGACGACGGCGAGACGGTCGTCGACGATCTGGTCGTCGGCGCGGTGCGCTCGCCCAACCGATCCTTCGACGACATCGTGATCGCGCGTGCCGACGGCACGCCGCTCTACAACCTCGCCGTCGCGGTTGACGATCTGGACGCCCGGATCACCCACGTGATCCGCGGCAACGACCACCTCACGAACACGGCCAAGCAGCTGCTGATCATCGAGGCGCTCGGTGCGACGCCACCTCGTTACGGCCACCTTCCACTGCTACACGGCCCGGATGGCAAGAAGCTGTCCAAGCGCCACGGCTCAGCCTCGGTCCAGGAGCTACGCGACGCAGGCTACCTGCCGGCAGCGATCCGCAATTATCTTGCTCTGCTTGGCTGGGGCGCGGGCGACGACGAGACGATCCTCTCGACCGCGGAGCTGATCGAGCGCTTCGACATCGCCGGTGTGCAGCGCAACCCCGCGCGCTTCGACGAGCAGAAGCTGCGCTGGATGAACGGACGCTACATGCGCGCGTTGACGCTGGAGCAGTTGACCGCTGCCCTCGAGTCCTACTATGGCCGCGGCGGGCTGGCTGCGGCGGCCGCGATCAGCGCGGAGAAGCTGCAGACTCTCGCGGACTTTTGGCCGCTGTGCGGACCGATCTTCGACGGGCCCGCCGACGATCCGAAAGCGCGCGAGCGGTGGCTCGACGCGCAGGGTCTCGCGATCCTCGCCGAGGCTCGCGATGCCCTCGCCGCCGTCCCAGAGCCGTTTGGCGTTGCGGGAATCGAAGCGGCTCTGACCGCGATCGTCGCCCGTACGGAGCTCAAGCCCGCAGCCGTCTACCAGCCGCTTCGCGTTGCGCTGATGGGTCGCGCGATCTCCCCGGGCATCTTCGAGACGGTCGCCGTGCTCGGGCGCACGGAGACGCTTCTGAGAATCGATCGAGCATTCGGTAAACGTTTCGTCTAGGCCTGCCGATGAAGGGGGTGGCGGCACGGGGGGGCTGACGCCCGAACGCCAGGCGCCCGCACGGATGCGAGCGCAGAAACCCCCCATCGCACAGGAAGCCACGAGACATGTCAGCTAACGAGACCGCTGCGGCGCGCCAGCTCGCAACGCAATCCCCAGCGCAGCCGCTCGAGGAACGCCAGGGGGAGGGCCACGGACGGCGCCTCACCGCGGCATTCGATGCACTCGAGGGCTTCCCCGCCCTCGCCGAGGCGCGCAACCGCCTGCTCGCCCTTGTCGGTAACCACCGCGTGCCGCTTGCTGACGTGGTGGAGACGGTCGAGTCGGACATTGCCCTCGTCGTTGCGGTGCTGCGCCTCGCGAACGATGCACCGGTGCGAGGTGGCGCCCGCGTCGAGAACATCCCTGACGCCGTTCGAATCCTGACGCCTGAGGCGGTGCATCAGCTGGCCGAGCGGATGCGCACCTTCGACTACTTCGAGCGCAGCGCGATCTGGGAGGGTGCACCCGACCGCTTCCGCCTGCACGCGCTCGCGACGCGCGCTGCTGCTGAGCTGCTCGCGACGGAGATCGGCTACCCGGACCGCGATCGCCTGATCGTCGCTGCGCTCCTGCACGACATCGGCAAGCTGGTGCTCATGCATGCGTACTCCGGCTATCCGTCGGCAGTTCACCGTGACGCGCGCACCCCTGAGGAGCGCGTGCAGCGCGAACGGCGCGAGCTTGGCGTCGACCACGCCGTCGTCGGTGGCGTCCTCGCGCGCCGCTGGGGTCTGCCGAAGTCGCTCGCGAATGCGATCGAGCGCCACCACTCCGACGAACCCGACGGGGACGCTGCGCTCGTGCGCCTCGCCGACATGCTCGCGCACTACACGCACGACGATCCGGTCTCACCGGCGGACATGCTGCGAGTCGCCCGCTCGGCGGGCGTCGGCTCAAACGAGCTGCGCGCGGTCCTCTACGAGCTGCCCCAGTCTTCCGGTTCCGGCCGGCGGCGCGTGGTCGAAGCGTGCCCGCTTTCCGCGCGCGAGCGCGACGTGCTGCGGCTGCTCGCCGAAGGCAAGGTCTACAAGCAGATCGCCCAGGACCTGACGCTTTCGACGAGCACGGTCCGCACCCACCTGCACAACGTCTACGGGAAGCTCGGCGCAGTCGACCGCGCTCAGGCAGTCCTGATCGCGACCGAGCGCGGCTGGCTCTAGGCACGGCCGATCGCCCAGCGCACGGGCGCCGCGCTCCGGCGTGCGGGGCTCGTGCCGCAGTATCGTCCAGCCGTGCTCTCGATCACGACGAAGTCGCCCTACGCGATCCTGGCACTCACGGAGCTCGGCCGCAGCGGGGAGGAGGGGCCTGTAGCGATAGCTGAGCTCGCGAGGCGGCGTCAGATCCCGGTTCAGTTCCTCGAGCAGCTCTTCTCGGTGCTGCGTCGCGCCGGCCTGCTGCGCTCCTACCGCGGCGTCAAGGGCGGCTACGCCTACGCCCGTGAGCCATCTGAGATCACTGTGCTCGAGGTCGTCGAGCTGCTTGATGGAGCCGTCGGTGCGGGGGCGAGCGGGATCTTCGAGGAGGCTGCCGAAGCGGTCCGCGGCGTGCTTGGCTCGGTCACGCTGGCGGAGCTGATCGAACGCGAACAGCGCGAGCGCGGCAGCGCGATGTACCACATCTGAGAGCCGGCTTTGCGGTGCCCAGCTCGCTTGGCAGAGCAGTCGCCCGCGAGGGATGCTGAAATAGGAGGCCGTGACCTGCCGTGCCTGAAGCGCGACGCCATCCGATCGCGCGGACCATGTTGCGGCTGCTCGGCGGGAGCCTGCTGATTGCCGCGCTCGCGACCGTCGCCTCCGCGACGACGTTCTTCGAGGACGTCGGGATCATCTCCGACGCGATCGGGCACGGCGTCCTGATCAATCCGAAAGCGCTCGCGCCGACCTATGCCGGCCAGCCGGTGACGATCCTGATCCTCGGTAGCGACAAGCGCTCCGAGTCGCAAGACAGCTTCGACCGCTCCGATCCCGCGCACTCGGACACGATCCTGCTCGCTCACCTGGACCCCCAGAGCGGCCAGACGACGCTGATGTCGATCCCGCGCGACCTCAACGTCAGCTACACCATCGACGGTCAGCAGTACGCCGACGAGAAGATCAACTCCGCGTTCACCTTCGGCTTTGAGCATGGCGGCGCGCAAGCGGGCGCCCTCGCCAGCGTCAACGCTGTCCAGCACCTCCTCCACATCAAGATCAATGACGTCGTAGTGATCGACTTTCAGGCCTTCGCCTACCTCGTCAACGGCCTCGGCTGCGTCTTCGTCGACGTCGACCATCTCTACTCGAACCCCAATGGCGACGGGTACGCTCACATCTACATCCCGCCCGGCTACCGGCCGCTGTGCTACTACCAGGCGCTCAGCTACGTCCGCTACCGGCACGACGACTCGACTTACGCGCGCGACGCGCGCGAGCAGGACTTCATCCGCCAGGCCAAGCAGCAGCTGACGATTCGCACTGACCTGCTGACCAATCCGGACTCACTCAACCACCTGCTCGACCAGATCAGCTCGAACGGCGGTCTCGCAACGAATATTCGTGGGAGCAACGCCGTGCTGCGCCTGCTCGAGATCGCGGAGTCATCGGTTGGCGAGCCGGTGCGCCAGGTCCAGTTCCCCGACTACGGGTCGGTAACGGGCTCGGGCGGCGCTGCAAATCAGGCCGTGCCCCCGCCCCAGGCGCTCGCCGCCGTGACCCAGAGCTTCCTCAACGGCAATGCGCTCAACACCGCGGCCCTCCCGCCGCGCACGCTGGCTCGCCGCGCGCATCACCACCACAAGCACTCGCGCAGCTCGATCACGACGAGCACGTCGGGCCTGATGGCCGTGCCCTCCTACGCCTACGACGATGCTCTGACGATGCAGGTGAAGGTCCCGTTCCCGGTCGAGATCCCGCATCTCACCTCAGCCGACGGGTACTTCCCCCCTGGCGAAAACGACTTGTTCTACGCGTTCAAGGAGAAGGTGCCGGGAGCGGCGACATTCGCGGGTCTCGTCTACAGCGCTTACCGCATCACCTGGGCCGACGCTGCTGCGGTCGGCGCCTACTACGGTATCGATGGGATGAGCTGGACCGATCCGCCGCTCTTCCGCAACGCGAAGACCGACGTGATTGACGGGCGCACCTACATGTTCGTCTTCAACGGGAAGAGCTATCAGGACGTCGGCTGGATCCAGGGCAAGGCCCTGTACTGGGTCTCCAACACGATCTTCGACAACCTGACGAACAGCCAGATGATCGCTATCGCGGAGTCCGCACACCCAGTTTCGTAGTCGGACCCATTAGATTGGGCAGATGGGGCGAAACCCGATCGACATTACGGAGTGCATCGGCGAGACGCGGCTGGTGCGCCTCGCGCGGATCGGTGGCGAGGGCCTCGCCGACGGCGTCGAGCTCTACGGCAAGCTCGAGGCCGCAAACCCGGGCGGCAGCGTCAAGGACCGCATCGGGCTTGCGATGATCGTGGCCGCAGAGCGCGACGGCCTGATCAAGCCCGGTCGCACGACGATCGTCGAGGCGACGAGCGGAAACACCGGTATCGCGCTCGCGCTCGTCTGTGCCGCGAAGGGCTACGACCTTGTCGTCACGCTGCCAGAGGGGATGAGCCGCGAGCGCACCGCGATGCTGCGCCAGTACGGCGCGCGCGTCGAGATCGTCGAGTCGATGGGCGGTATGGGCGAGGCGGTTGACGCCGCCCGTGGCTATGCGCAAGGCGACGACGTCTTCCTCCCCGACCAGTTCTCGAACCCCGCAAATCCACAGGCGCACCGCGAGAGCACCGGCCCCGAAATCCTCGATGCGCTCGACGGTCGCGTCGACACGCTGGTTGCGGGCGTTGGGACTGGCGGGACCATCACGGGAGCCGGGGAGGCGCTGCGTGCCGGCAACCCCGCCTGCCGGATCGTGGCGGTCGAGCCGGCCGCCTCGCCGGTCCTCAGCGGCGGCAGCCCGGGCCCGCACCGGATCCAAGGGATCGGCGCCGGCTTCGTCCCGAGCGTGCTCAATCGGGCGCTGCTCGACGAGGTGATCGCGGTCAGCGACGACCGTGCGATCGAGGTTGCGCGGCTTGCCGCACAGCGTGAAGGCCTCTTTGCCGGGATCTCGAGTGGCGCCGCGCTGGCGGCGGCGCTCGAGGTTGCGGCGCGCCCGGACTCTGCAGGCGCACGAATCGTCGTGATCCTGCCCGACAGCGGCGAGCGCTACATCTCGCTGCCGTTCTTCGGTCCATAACGCCGGCGCCCGCCAACGCGCTCGCTACGCTGTTGGCGTGACGCTACGGAGTATCGCCGGCCGTGTCGCGCGTGAGATCCGCCGCGACGTCGCCTCCGCTCGGGAGCGCGACCCCGCGGCGCGCGACGTCGGCACCGTGGAGCTGCTTGCGACGTGGCCGGGCATCCAGGCACTGCTCGTGCACCGTGTCGCGCACGCCTTGCATGAGGTCGGCTTGCCGCTGGCGCCGCGCGTGCTCGCCTATGGTGCGCGGACGCTGACGGGCATCGAGATCCATCCTGCCGCGAAGGTTGGCAAGGGCCTCTTCATCGATCACGGATCGGGCGTTGTGATCGGTGAGACCGCCGAGATCGGTGACGACGTCACGCTCTACCAGGAGGTGACGCTCGGCGGTACCGGCTTCGCGATCGGCAAGCGCCACCCGACCGTCGAGAGCTGCGTCACGATCGGCTCCGGGGCCAAGCTGCTCGGGCCGATCACGATCGGGCACGGCGCGAAGATCGGCGCCAACAGCGTCGTCGTCGCCGACGTCCCGCCTAACGCGACGGTCGTCGGCGTGCCGGGCCATCCGGTGCGCGTCGACGGACGGCGCGTCGAAGGCCCCGACGCCGACTGGATTCACCTGCCGGACCCCGTCGCCGACGCAATGCGCCAGCTCTCGGCGCGCGTGGCCGAGCTCGAGCGGCAGCTCGCCGAGCTCACCGGCCAGCCGGTCGACGAGAGCCGTGAAGCCGCCACCGTGCACCCGCTGCGCCCCGTACAGGGCCGCAACCCGGCCGGCGGCTAGTAGAACACGCACCGGCAGCGGTGGCGCGGGCGAGCCTTGTAGTCGGGCGCTTGGCCGCGGTTCCACAGCCAGTTGTCGAGCACTCGCGGAGCGACGCCGTGGCGTTCCGCGAGCCGCTCGCAGGCGACCAACGCGCACGCGCGAATCTCGCGCTCCTCGCGGCCAGGCTGGAGTAGCCGCTCTGAGTCGACACGGGCCGCGAGCGCGTCGTCGTACACGAGCACGCCATCGCAGCGCAGGACGTGCGGCACCACGTTGTCGGCGAAGATCGTCAACTTGTCGAGATCGTCGAATGCCGCGACGCCGGCGAGCGCGAGATCGGTTGGAAGCAGCTGGGCGCGCTTGTAGAACGGCCGGTCGCGAAACAGCGCCATGCCCGAGGCGAGTTGGCGCGCGAAACGCTCGGCTGATCCGTCGGCCGACGCGATCGCCTCGAGCGCGCCGCGCTCCCCGAGCCAGCGGCCGAGGTCGCGCAGCGCCTGCGCGAACAGGGACATCAGCTCGTGGTCGGGCGGCTGGTCGAGAACGCGCGCGATCGTGGCGGTGTCGAGACCCATGAGTGCCTGGTTTGACCACGGCCCCTCGCTATAGAACCAATCCTTGAGGCGCCCGGCGATCGTGGCGTAGCCGGACCGTCCGGGATCTTTGCGCAGCGTAGGGAACCAGCCGGAGCCGAAGTTGATCGAGTCGAGCGTGAGGAAGAAGCGCGCGATGTCCTCGGCGGAGCCGTCGATGAAATGGAGCGTTGGATCGAGCACGGGAGCCGCCGGCACGAGTTCGATATCTGCGTCCGTGATGCGGACCGAGCCGGCCGAGCGCGCGATGGCCGCAGCGCTTTCGCGGGCCTCGTCAGTCAGCAGCACGATCGGCCGCCGAACGTCTCGTCACGCGTGACGATCGCATCGACGCTCGCCGCGGCGACGTCTGCGAGCGTGGCACGTCGCGCTGGAAGGTTGCCCTGGAGGTCGGCGAGCAGCGCGACGTTCAATGTCCCGAAGCCTAACCCCCAAGGCGAGCTGCTGAAGGGCTCGCCGCCGCGACTTCTATGCTGAGGAGGTGACTCAGACGACAACCGATCCGCGCATCGAGGATCTCCTCGACGGGCTGAATCCGGCGCAGCGTGAAGCGGTGACCCACGGCGACGGGCCTTTGCTGATCCTCGCCGGCGCCGGCAGCGGTAAGACGCGTGTTCTCACGCACCGGATCGCCTACCTGATCCAGGCCGAGCGTGTCAGGCGCGACGAGCTGCTCGCGATCACGTTCACGAACAAGGCGGCGAGCGAGATGCGCGGACGCGCGGAGCTCCTGCTCGGGCACAGCATGCGTGGCATGTGGGTGGCGACCTTCCACAGCGCGTGCACGCGGATGCTGCGCGCCGAGGCGACGCGGCTGGGCTACACGCGGCAGTTCACGATCTACGACCAGGCGGACGCGCGACGGCTCGTCAAGCACTCGCTCGACGCCGTCGACGCCGACCCCAAGCGCTTCACGCCGGCCGCTGTGCACAGCCAGATCTCGGATGCGAAGAACCGGTTGCGCGATGCGGCCGAATACCGGACGCTGGTCGGCTCCTACTTCGAGCAGACGGTCGCCGACGCCTACGAGGTCTACGAGCGCGATCTCGTGCGCTACAACGCCATGGACTTCGACGATCTGCTCGTGCGGGCGGTCAATCTGCTCGAGCTGTTTCCGGAGGTGCGCGAGCGTTACCAGAGCACGTTCCGGCACATCCTTGTCGACGAGTACCAGGACACCAACCACGCGCAGTACCGCCTCCTACAGCTGCTCGCTGGGGAGCGGCGCAACCTCGCGGTGGTCGGCGACGACGCGCAGTCGATCTACGGCTTCCGTGGCGCTGACATCCGCAACATCCTCGACTTCGAGCGCGACTATCCGGACGCGCACGTCGTCAAGCTCGAGCAGAACTACCGCTCGACGCAGACGATCCTGTCCGCCGCGAACGCCGTAATCGCAAATAATCGCGACCAGGTCCGTAAGGACCTCTGGACCGACCTCGGGGAGGGCGATCCGATCAAGGTGCGCGTGCTCGCCGACGAGCACGCGGAGGCGCGCTACGTGCTCGGCGACATTGAGCGGCTCGTCGACGAGGGTGTTTCGCGTGCCGAGATCGCGGTCTTCTACCGGACCAACGCGCAGTCGCGCGTGCTCGAAGACGTGCTCGTACGCGCCGAGGTTCCCTACCAGGTGATCGGCGGGACGAAGTTCTACGAGCGCGCCGAGATCAAGGACGCGATGGCCTACCTGACGCTGCTCGCCAATCCGCAGGACGTGATCAGCTTCACGCGAGTCGCGAACAGCCCGCGGCGCGGAATCGGGCAGACGTCGCTCTCGCGCGTGCTCGCGCACGCGGCCACCCTGGGAGAGCCGGTCTGGGACGTCGCGCTCGCGGCCGAGCTGGTGCCGGGGCTGGGGCGCGCGGCGGTCACCGCGTTCGAGCGTTTCATGGGGACGATGGTCGAGCTGCGCGAGCTCGCATCGACCGGCGTGGCGGTCGGCGAGCTGCTCGAGGCGACGCTGCGCCGCAGTGGTTATCTCGACGCGCTCGAAGCGGACAGGACCTTCGAGTCCCAGGGGCGGATCGAGAACCTCGAGGAGCTGATCGGAGTGGCGCGAGAGTTCGACGCCGGCGCCGAGGATCGCGGCCTCGACGCGTTCCTCGAGCAGGTCGCGCTGGTCAGCGACGCCGATGCGCGGGTCGATGACCACGGACTCGTCACGCTGATGACCCTGCACAACGCGAAGGGGCTCGAATACCCGATCGTCTTCATCATCGGCTGCGAGGAGGGCATCTTCCCGCACTCCCGCGCGCTTGATGAGGGCTCGCTCGAAGAGGAGCGCCGGCTCTGTTACGTCGGGATCACGCGTTCGATGCGCGACCTCACCTTCACCTATGCACGCCGACGCTCGCTCTACGGAGCGGAGCACTACGGGCTGCGTAGCCGCTTTATCGACGAGCTGCCGCTCGAGCTCGTCGATGCGGGCGAGGACTTCGTCGCCCCGGCGTTCGGCCTCGGCACCGAGCGCCGCACGGCACTGAGCGGCGGCACGTGGGCTGCGGCGAGTGTCGGCGGGCGCGCGGCGGCGGCCCCGTCGGTCAGCTACCGCCTCGGAGATGATGTGGTGCACGCGGCGTTCGGCGAAGGCGTCGTGACGGGCGTCGAGCCGGGTGGAATCGTCACCGTGCGCTTCGCGCGTGACGGCTCCGAGCGCAAGCTGCTAGACAGCGCACCGATGGAGCGCCGATGAGCAACGCGAGCGAGACCGGGGCAGCGATCATCGACGGCCGGGCCGTTGCCGCGCGGGTGCGCGCGGACGTCGCCGACGGGGTCGCGGAGTTCGTCGCGTCTCACGGGCACCCGCCGGGGCTCGCGACGGTACTGGTTGGCGATGATGCGGCGAGCGCGATCTACGTGTCAGGCAAGCAGAAGGCGAGTGCGCAGGTGGGTATTCGTGGCTTTGACCACCGTCCGCCCGCGGACATCAGCGAGGCCGACCTGGCCGCCCTCGTCGCGGACCTCAACGCGAACCCCGAGGTCAGCGGGATGATCGTCCAGCTGCCGCTCCCAGACCATCTAGACGGCACCTTCATCACGGGTCTTGTCGACGCGGCGAAGGACGTCGACGGGCTGACAGCGCTCTCGACTGGTCTGCTGTCGCTGGGGCGGCCGGGCCTGCGGCCATGCACGCCGGTCGGCGTGATCGAGCTGCTGCGCAGCGTGGATGCCAAGCTCGAAGGCGCAGAAGCGGTCGTCGTCGGACGCTCGAATCTCTTCGGCAAGCCGATGGCGCAGCTCTTGCTGGAGGAGAACGCGACGGTAACCGTCTGCCATTCGCGCACGCGCGACCTGCCGGAGGTCTGCCAGCGCGCGGACATCCTGATTGCTGCCGTCGGACGCGCCGAGATGGTCAAGGGCGACTGGATCAAGCCTGGCGCGATCGTGATCGACGTCGGTCAAACGCGGAACGCGGACGGCAAGATCCTCGGTGATGTCGACTTCGAGGCAGCGCGTCAGCGTGCGAGCGCGATCACGCCCGTGCCGGGCGGGGTCGGGCCGATGACGATCGCTTGCCTGCTTCGCAACACGCTACTCGCGGCGCGGGCGCAGGCCGGGATCTAGCGCGGACGGGGCAGCATCGCCCCGCGCAGGATCGGCGCTCTCAGTACTCGACGGGGTGACGCGCCACGTAGCCGCTCGTGTCGGTCAGCAGTGGACGCCAGCGTGGGCCGCTCGCACCGTCGATCTGACCGTCGGCGCTCGTGTCGAGGCGGATGCCGGCGATCTCGAGGAACGCGTGCGCGGGGTCCGTGTAGACGGTGATCCAGTGGCCCTGGCCGCTGACGCCGAAGCCGAAGAAGTCCATTGAGTCGAACGGCCGGCTGATGAAGCCGCCCCCGTGGAGGGCATAGGACACCGTGCCGGAGCAGTCATAGCCGTCGGAGTAGAAGCTGCCATGCCCGCCGCCATAGATGTAGGGGAGGCCGATCAGCTCGTTTGCCGTCCAGATGGCCCGCTGGACCGCAGCCGGCGCGTCGAGCGGCGCCGCTGCGAAGCCGTCCGGGAGGATCTTCGCCACCGTGCCGGGAACCGTGCGTGTCATTGCCGCCGAGACCTGGGCGGGACCCGCGGGATGCCAGGTGAGGCCTGCGCGCGCGAGCTGCGCATCGGACGCTCGAGCTGCGGCGGCGTCGATCGGGACGCTCGCAGCATGTGCGATCGGTACGAGCGCATGCCGGTCGGCCGAGCGGGTCCCGGCGGTGGTTCGCGCAGCCTCAGCAATGCTCACAACCACCGGCGGATGCGCCGGGGAACCCGTCGATCCAAGCAGGGCGGTTGTTGCAAACGCTGCGGGCGCGAAGAGCGCGACCGCGACGAAAGGCGTCCGTGTCAGTCGTCTAAGTCGCAGAAGGGCGGGGACCGTACCAGCCCCACCGGCCGACTCGTGGGGGAATCGCTGCCCCGCAATGCCTTTTGCATGGGGGGTTTACCGCCCGCGCGGGCCTACAGGGAGGCGTCGGCGAGGGCAGCCGCGGCACGCTCCGCGCGGGCTCTGCCCCAAGCGCCGCTGGTCGCCAGCGCGACCAGGCTGATCGCGAGAGCGCAGGCTGCAAAGAGCACCCAGCCGGCGTGTGTCGAGCTGGTGAAGGCTTGGCGTACGGCCGTCGATACGCCGTGCCTGGCAAGCCCCGGGACCTGCGCCGCGATCACCGACCCGGTCAGCGCGACGCCGAGTGCACTGCCGATCTGCCTGGATGTCGAGGCGATCGCGGCTGCGGCGCCGGCCTGGGCGCGCGGCATGCCGCTGACCGCCGCGTTGCTGATCGGCGGGTTGATCGTGCCGGAGCCGAGGCCGATCAACGCGTACGCGAGCGCGAGCTCCGGGTAGCCGGTGCTCAGCGTGACCGTCGCGAGCAGGGCAGCGCCGGCGGCCATCAGCAGCCCACCGACGACCATCGGCAGCCGCGCGCCGCGCCGCCCGACGATTCGCCCCGTGATCGGCGCCGCGATGATGATCGCGATGCTTGTCGGCAAGATCGCAAGGCCCGCGTGCAGTGGTGAGTACCCGCGCGCCGTCTGCAGGTAGAGCGTGTTCAGGAACAGGAAGCCCGCGACGACGATGAACGTCAGGACCGCGATCAGCGACGCGCCGGTCAGTAGCGGGCTGCGAAAGAAGCGCAGGTCGAGCAACGGCTCGTGCTGGCGCCGCTCGACGATCACGAAGGCGATCAATGCGGCGGCCGCAGCCGCAAACGCCGCGAGGATCCCGCTCGAGCTCCAGCCGTCGCGCGGACCCTCGACGATTCCGAAGCAGAGCGCACCGAGCAGCACCGCGGCGAGCACCTGACCCGCAGGGTCGATGCGTCGCGCACGCGGCGCGCGCGACTCGGGAACGAAGCGGCGCGTGAGGATCAGAGCGACCAACACGATCGGCAGGTTGACCCAGAAGACGGCCCGCCAACCGACGGAGTCGGTCAGCAGCCCACCGAGGATCGGGCCGGCGGCGGCACTGACGCCGAAGACGCTGCCCCAGATTCCGATCGCGGCCGCCCGCTCGCGCGGCTCGGTGAAGACGTTCGCGATGATCGACAGCGAGTTTGGGTTGAGCATCGATCCGCCGATCGCCTGCAGCATCCTGAACGCGATCAGCGCCGGCAGACTCGGCGCGACGCTGCAGGCGAGCGACCCGAGGCCGAAGATCACGAGACCGATCTGGAAGACGCGCCGGCGGCCGATCCGGTCGCCGGTCGACCCGGAGACGATCAGGAGCGTCGCGAGAACGAGCAGGTAGGCATCGACGACCCACTGCAGTCCGTCGAGTCGCGCCGAGAAGTCGTGCCCGATCGATGGCAGCGCGACGTTGACGATCGTGCTGTCCATGCTGACGATGAAGAGGCTGAGGCTGCACGTCAGGAGGATCGCGATCCGCGCCCGGCGATCGACCGCCGGCTGCTCCGATGCGCCTTGCGGCGTGATCTCACCACCTGCCACGGGGCTTGCACCCTAGCGACGCGGTTGGACCGGCCCCGCAGCTTCGCGGGCCAACGCCCGGGTGAGCGCGCGCCGACCCTCCGCCTGACTAGTCTTGGGGCATGCGCCTCAACCCGCGCCGGATCCGCCCCGCCGAGCTGCTCGCGCTCGGCTCCGGGCTGCTACTCGCCGTGTCGCTCTTCCTTCCCTGGTACGAGTTCCCGAGCGGGCAGCACGATGCCTTCAACTCGCTCACCGTCGCCGAGATCCCGGCGATCGGGGCGGCGGTGCTCGCGCTCGCATTGGTCCTCGCCACCGTCTTTCAACGCTCACCCGCACTGCCGGTGGCGCTCGCCGTCTGGACCACCGCAGTCGGCTTCCTTGCCGTTGTCGTGCTCGTGGTGCGCACGCTCACACTTCCCGGCATGGCGACTGAACGCTGCTACGGCCTCTGGCTGGCCCTCGCGGGCGCGGTCGGGGTGCTCGTCGCCGCGTGGCTCTCGATGCGTGACGAGTCGCCGTTCTGGGGCGTGCCGGCGAACGGGACAGCAGCGCGATGATCGACCGCGAGACCGTCCTTCACGTGGCGCGCCTCGCGCGACTTCAGCTAAGCAACGACGAGGTCGAGCGGATGACCGCGGAGCTCGCTGGCGTACTCGAGCACATCGCGACGATCGACGAGCTGGATCTCGAAGGCGTACCGCCGACGAGCCATGTGATCGAGGTGACGGGCGCGCTGCGCGAGGACGTGCCGCAGCCGTGCCTGACGCGCGAGCAGGCGCTGGCGAGCGCGCCAGAGGTTCTCGACGACGGCTTCGCCGTGCCGAGCCCGCAGGCATGACTGACGAAAGCATCCTGAGCCTCACGGCTGCACAGGCGACCGGTGCGATCGAGTGCGGCGACCTCGATCCCTGCGAGCTCTTCGACTTCTACCGAGACCGGGCGAGAAACGAGACGCTGAATGCCTTCACCTGGGTCGCCGAGCTGCCGGCGGCGGAGGCGGTCGGCGAAGCCGGCCGGCTGCCGCCGCTGGCCGTCAAGGACCTCTTCTGCACCGAAGGCGTGCCGAGCCAAGCCGGCTCGCGGATTCTCGAGGGCTACCGGCCGCCCTACACGGCGACGGTCGTCGAGCGCTTGCAGGCAGCCGGTTGCACGCTGCTCGGGAAGACGAACCAGGACGAGTTCGCGATGGGCTCCTCGAACGAGAACTCGGCGTTCGGAGCCGTCCGCAACCCGTGGGATCACAGTCGCGTTCCGGGCGGCTCTTCCGGCGGCAGCGCAGCTGCGGTCGCGGCGGGCCTCGCGCCGTGGGCGCTCGGAACGGACACGGGTGGTTCGATCCGCCAGCCCGCAGCCCTGTGCGGGATCGTCGGGCTCAAGCCGACCTACGGTGCGGTCTCGCGCTACGGGATGATCGCGTTCGCCTCGTCGCTTGACCAGGCCGGTCCGCTGACGCGCGACGTCAGCGACGCGGCGCTGCTGTTCAGCTTCATGGTCGGCGAGCGCGACCGTCGCGACGCCACCTCGCTCGACTACCCGGAGCGGGTCGCGCTGCCGACGCGCCGCGACCTGAAAGGGGTGCGGCTCGGAGTCCCGACCGAGCTCTCGGGGGAGGGGATCGAGCCGGGCGTACTCGGCGCATTCGAAGCCACGCTCGAGCTTGCGCGGCAGCTCGGCGCGAGCGTCGAGCCGTGTCAGCTGCCGCACGCGCCCCACGCGCTCTCCGCCTACTACGTGCTGGCGCCAGCCGAGGCATCTTCGAACCTCGCGCGCTTCGACGGCGTCCGCTACGGGTACCGCGCCCCCGATCCGAGCGATCTCTACGACCTCTACACCCGTACCCGCCACGATGGCTTCGGCGCGGAGGTCAAGCGCCGCATCATGCTCGGCACCTACGCGCTCTCGAGTGGCTACTACGAGGCCTTCTACGGGCGTGCTCAGCGCGTGCGGACGCTGATCGCGCGGGATTTCGCCGCGGCGTTCGAGCGCTTCGACTTCGTTGCGATGCCGACTGCGCCCGGCGTCGCGTTCGAGCTGGGCGCCAAGACGGCTGACCCACTCGCGATGTACCTCAACGATTTCTGCACTGTGCCGGCGTCGCTCGCCGGGATCCCCGCGATCTCGATCCCGAACGGGATGGCCGAGCCGCCGGGTGGGGGTCGCTCGCTGCCCGTCGGCTTCCAGCTGGCGGGTCCCGCGTTCAACGAGCCGCGGCTCCTGGACGTTGCGTTCGCGCTCGAACAGGGACTGGGCTTCGACGGGAGCGCCGCGCGAGCATGACCGAGCTCGAGCCGGTCATCGGTCTTGAGATCCACGTCCAGCTGAAGACGCGGACGAAGATGTTCTGCGGCTGTGAGCTCTCCTTCGGCGACCCGCCGAACACGCACACCTGCCCGGTCTGCCTCGCGCTACCCGGCGCGCTGCCGGTCGCGAATGCGCGGGCAATCCACTTCGCGCTGATGATCGGGCTTGCGCTCGGCTGTGAGATCGCGCCACGCTCGATCTTCCACCGCAAGAACTACTTCTATCCCGATCTCCCGAAGGCCTACCAGATCTCCCAGTACGACGAGCCGATCTGCCTCGGCGGCGAGCTTGCGGGTGTCCGCCTGCATCGCGTGCACCTCGAGGAGGACGCGGCGAAGCTGATCCACCTGGGGGAGAGCGGTCGGATCCACGGCTCGGAGACGTCGGTCGTCGATTTCAACCGGGGTGGCACGCCGCTCGTGGAGATCGTCACCGAGCCGGAGTTGCGCTCGCCCGAGCATGCGCGCGAGTGGCTGACGCTGCTGCGTGCGACGCTGCGCAGCCTTGGCGTCAGCGACGTGAACATGGAGGAGGGGTCACTGCGCGCCGACGCCAACGTGTCGCTTCGTCCGGTCGGTTCGAGCGCGCTCGGGACCAAGACCGAGCTCAAGAACATGAACTCGTTCCGCTTTCTGGAGCGCGGAGTGGCGGCGGAGATCGAGCGCCAGCGCGAGATCCTCAGCTCGGGCGCAGCGATCGAGCAGGAGACGCTTCACTTCGATCCGACGACCGGGCGCTTGACTGCCTTGCGCTCAAAGGAGGAGGCGCAGGACTATCGCTACTTCCCCGAGCCGGACCTGATCCCGATCGCGACCAGCGAGCAGATGAAGGCGGCGGCTGCGGCCGAGATCGGCGAGTTGCCGCTCGATCGAGCGCAGCGCTACGAGGCCGACCTCGGCCTCGGTGCCGACAGCGCCCACACGCTCGCGTTCCGTGGTGAGCTCGGGGACTACTTCGAGCGGGTCGTCGCGGAGACCGGAATCGACCACGCCCAGCAGGTCGCCAACTGGATGGCGCAGCTCGTCGCACGGATCGGGGACGAGGATCCGGCCGAGACGAAGGTGACACCGGCTGGGCTCGGCAAGCTCGTCGAGCTCGTGGCCGCGCGCTCGGTGAGCGCGGCGGCCGCGCGCGAGGTGCTCGACGCGCTCGTCGCCGACGGGGGCGACCCGCAGGCGATCGTCATCGAGCGTGGCCTCGGCTCGCTCTCCAGCGAGGACGGCGATCTCGCAGGGATCGTCGCGCAGGCGATCGCCGGCGACCCGAGCGCTGCGGAGCGCGTGCGCTCAGGCAACGAGAAGGCGATCGGCGCGCTCGTCGGAGCCGTGATGCGCGAGACGCGCGGCCGCGCCGACGGCGCCGAGGTCACGCGCCTGATCCAGGAGCAGCTCGGACGATGAGCGTAGGCAGCGCTCCGATCGCGGCGGGCTCCCTGGTCGGTGGCTACCTCGTGGCGCGTGAGACGGGGGTCCGCCCGCTCGGCGGCGTCGTGCTGGCGGCCGGTGGCGCTTACCTGGCGCGTCGCTGGCGACGCGAGCGTGGATCCGCGACGGCAGGCGTATTGCTCGCGACCTATCTCGCTGGCTTCGCCGGCTCGCATCCGCTCGCCAAGCGCATCGGTGCCTGGCCCGCCGTGCTGACCGTCGCAGCCGGCAGTGCCGCTGCGAGCCATGCGCTCGCCGATCGGCGTCGCTGAAGCCGGCGCTGCACGCGTTGCGGCGGGACAAGCGGGCCCCGGTGATCTTGGCCAATGGGCCAACGACGAGCGGGGGCTCGTGGCCGATCATTCCGCCATGGAAAGCACTAACGCAAGCTCCCGGTTCCTCCTCCTGCCTGAACTCAACGAGCCGACGGTGAGTGCAAAGCAGCCGATCGTGCGTCGCTACAGCCTGGCGCGCATTCCGGTGCCGAGCAGCGAGCCGCCGGCCGAGTCTCACGAGCGCGCAGCCGCCTGAGCTGTCTGCGCCGTCGGTCGCGCTAGGCTAAGCAACACGCGACTGGCGTCGGGTGGGCAACCACCGGGAAGCGTATAAACGGAGCGTCGTCCGCCTGGGTGCTCCTCGGTTTCGAGCTGAGGAGCGAGCGTGCGCTACGGGATCAACCCTCATCAGCAGGCGCGGGTCGGCGACGGCGGCCCGCTGCGGGTACTAGGCGGCGATCCGTCATACATCAACTACCTCGACGCGCTGAACGCGTGGCCGCTCGTGCAGGAAGCCAGCGCCGCCCTCGGCGAGGTCGTCGCGGCGTCGTTCAAGCACGTCTCGCCCGCCGGCGTTGCCACAGCCGGTGAGCTCGATCCGGCTGCGCGCGAGGCATGGGAGCTCGACGGCCCGCTTAGCGACGTGACCTCCGCGTACTTGCGGGCTCGCGACGTCGATCCGAAATCCTCCTACGGCGACGTGATCGCCGTCTCGGCTCCGGTCGATCGCCAGCTCGCCGAGATCCTCGCCGGGGTGGTCTCGGACGGGATCGTCGCCCCAGGCTACGAGCCGGACGCGCTCGCGTTGCTGGCAGCGAAGAAGCGCGGCTCCTACCTGGTGCTCGAGGCCGATCCCGCGTTCACGCCTCCGGCGTGGGAGTCGCGCGACGTGTCCGGCCTGCACCTCGAGCAGGAGACCGACGCCGCAGCGATCACGCCGGCGTTGTTGCGCGTCATCGAGGGCAAACCGCTCCCACCGGAGGCGGTTCGCGACGCCATTCTCGGGATGGTCACGCTGCGCTACACGCAGTCGAACTCGGTCGCGTTGTTGCGCGACGGCGCCGCGCTGGGGATCGGCGCGGGTCAGCAGAACCGGGTCGACTGCGTGCGCCTCGCAGGCGCGAAGGCGGCTGTCTGGTGGGCGCGGCGCCACCAGAGCACCCGCGAGCTCCCGCAGGTCGCCGAGATGTCGCGCCAGGATCGCTTCAACTGGCAGGTCCGCTGGGCCGAGGGCGACATGACCGCCTCCCAGTGGACGCAGTTCGAACAGCTCTTTGGCAAGGTCGCGGCCGCTGATGGCTGGCGCGAACGCCATCTGGCGGAGCTCGACGGGGTAACGCTCGTCTCCGATGGGTTCCTGCCGTTTCGCGACAACATCGAATACGCGCAGCGCGCCGGCGTGCGCTACGTGGTCGAGCCCGGCGGGTCGATCCGCTCTGAGGACGTCGCCACCGCGTGCGCTGAGTTCGGGATGACGCTCGTCCACACCGGCCTGCGGCTCTTCCACCACTGATGCCGGCGGCCAAGCGCGCTACGCTGCCTGCATGAGCGAAGAGCACACAGAGCCCGCCGCCTCCAGGATGCACAACCTCGGGCGCCACGTGGTGGCCGCGCTGATCCTCGTGGTTTGCGCGTACCTGCTGTTCCACCTGCTGTTCGGGATCGTCGTCTTCGTTGCGACAATCGCCGCGGTCGTGGTCGCGATCATCGGCGCAATCTGGGCGATTAGAGTCCTCTTTCACTAGCCGATAGCCGGCAGGACCGGGCGGCTGGCGCGATGACCTATCTCCTGATCTGCATTGGCTCCGGCGTGCTCGGCGCGCTGATCGCGCTACGCAAGGGAAGCTCTCCCTACGTCTGGTTCGTCGTCTCGGCCGTGATCCCCGTGCTCGGCCCGATCGCAGCCGTGCTCTACCGGCGCGAGACAGAGGTTCCGCTGCGGCGCTGCACGACCTGCGGGGCACCGACGCGGATCTACGACGCGATGTGCATGCGCTGCGGCGCCGACCTCTCCTACCCGGAGGAGGCGGAGATCATCGAGCCGACGCCGCTGATGCGAGTACGCGCGCGGCTCTGAGATGCTGCATGGCGTCGGCCGGTGATTGCCCGGCGCCGGTGCGCCGCTATCCTGGCTGACTCGGCCCGCAGGCTGCGGTGCCGGTCAATGCGAACGACTCGGAAGGAGGTAGCACGATGCGCGCTGTTGATGCCGTGATGGAATGCCTTAAAGCAGAAGGTGTGGACGTCGTATTCGGGCTGCCCGGCGGGGCGAACCTGCCGACCTACGACGCGTTCTTCGACGCCGGGATCCGCCACGTGCTCGTGCGTCACGAGGCGGGTGGCGGTCACGCAGCCGAGGGCTACGCGAAGGCGACCGGCAAGGTCGGTGTCTCGCTTGCGACCTCAGGGCCGGGTGCGACGAACCTCGTCACGCCGATCGCCGACGCGATGATGGATTCGGTTCCGGTCGTCTTCATCACCGGTCAGGTTCGTACGGAGCTGCTCGGGACCGACGGCTTCCAGGAGGCGGACACGATCGGCATCACGATGCCGATCGTCAAGCACTCCTACATGATCCAGCACCCGAACGAGTTGCCGCGCACGATCCACGAGGCGTTCCACGTGGCGCGCACCGGCCGTCCGGGCCCCGTCGTCGTCGACATCCCGCAGGACCTCTCGCGTGGGGACATCCAGTACGAGGCAACGCCGGAGATCCTCCTGCCCGGCTACCAACCGACGATCGAAGGCAACTTCAAGCAGATCCGCCAGGCAGCGAAGGCCCTTGCAGCTGCACGGCGGCCGGTGATCTACGCCGGCGGCGGGATCATCAATGCGAATGCCGCAGCGGAGCTGACCGAGCTCGCAACGACGGGCCATTTTCCGGTCACCTGCACGCTGATGGGCCTTGGTGGGTTCCCCGCCTCGAACCCGCAGTGGCTCGGCATGCTCGGGATGCACGGGACGCGGACGGCGAACTACTCGATGGACGGGGCCGATCTGATCTGCGCGATCGGAGCCCGCTTCGACGACCGCATCACCGGCAAGCTGTCCGAGTTCGCGCCGCACGCGAAGTTCATCCACATCGACGTCGATCCGGCGGAGATCTCCAAGAACGTGCCGGCGCACATTCCGATCGTCGGCGACGCAAAGCGGATCCTGCCGAAGCTGATCGAGGAATACCGCGCGCTCGAGCCTGACGCGGGCAGGCTCGCCGACTGGTGGGTTCAGATCGAAGCCTGGCGCGAGCAGTATCCGCTGCGCTACGACGACACCACCGACAGCGAGATCAAGCCGCAGTTCCTCATCGAGGCGCTGCACGAGGCGACCGCCGGTGAGGCGATCATCGTGTCCGACGTCGGGCAGCACCAGATGTGGGCGGCCCAGTACTACGGTTTCGACAAGCCGCGGCGCTGGATCAACTCCGGGGGCCTCGGGACGATGGGGTTCGGCCTTCCGGCGGCGATGGGTGCTCAGGTCGGCTGCCCGGATCAGCTGGTCTGCGTCATCACGGGCGACGGCTCGCTGCAGATGAACAGCCAGGAGCTCGCGACCTGCTCCGAGAATGCCATTCCGGTCAAGGTGTTCATCATGAACAACGGCTACCTGGGGATGGTCCGCCAGTGGCAGGAGCTGTTCTGGGACCGGCGCTACAGCCAAGTCGACACCGGCAAGTACCCGGATTGGGTGAAGCTTGCAGAGGCCTACGGCGCGACCGGCTACCGCCTCGAGAACAAGACGACGCTCGTCGAGGACATCCGCAAGGCGATCGCGACGCCCGGGCCGGTCGTGACGGACGTTCGCGTGACGCGCGAAGAGAACACATATCCGATGATCGCGCCCGGCTCGGCCGCGCGCGACATGGTGGGGTGATTGCGATGGGTGAGCCAGGCACGAAGGAGCTACTGAGTCTCGACGAGCTGAATGCGGCCGTCGGATTCCGCACCGGTCGCAAGCACGTAGTCTCGATTCTCGTCGAGAACCGACCAGGCGTCCTGACCCGGATCGCCGGCCTGTTCGCGCGGCGCGGCTTCAACATCCAGACGCTGACGGTCGGCCCGACGGCGGACGACGACGTCTCGCGCATCACGCTGACGCTCGACGGGGCGGTCCAGCCGATCGACCAGGTCACCAAGCAGCTGCACAAGCTCGTCAACGTGCTGAAGATCCGCGACCTCGAGCCGGCGGGCACGGTAACGCGCGAGCTGGCGCTCTTCAAGGTCGCGGCAGAGGGCGATTCGCGCAGCGAGCTACTACAGCTCTGCGAGGTCTTTCGCGGCCACGTCGTCGATGTGACGAAGCGATCGGTTGTGCTCGAGATCACCGGCGACGACGAGAAGATCGAAGCGTTCGAGCAGGTCGTGCGTCCATACGGCCTGATCGAGATGATGCGCACCGGCGAGATCGCGATGTCGCGCGGTCGCGGCGAAACGTAGGCGCAGAGGCTGAGGGCCCGGCCGGCGGCCCCGGCCGGGTGCCTTGTCGCGTGTGTACGCTGGCGTCATGGCCCGCGACGCTCTAACGAGCCTGAGTTCCGCCAGCCGTGCGCCGCAAGCGCCGCCTGCTCTTGCAATGCCGCCCCAGGCCCGGGCGCGGCTGCGCTCGAACCTCGCGGCCGCCGTTCACCACTCCAGGCGCGGCGGCGAGCGTCTCGCCGCGGTCAGCTGGCGCGTCTGGGGGAGCGTGGACCCGAGTGCCGTGGTATTCGCCTCGCGCCGGCCGGGCGAGCCATGGATCTGCTTCGAGCAGCCCGATCGCGACGGTGCGGCGCTTGGCGGCATCGGCGCGGCTGTCACGATCGAGGAGCGCGGCCCGGGGCGTTTCGAGCGTGCCGGCGCGCGCTGGCGCTCGCTTGCCGCCAACGCGTGCGCTGAGCCGCCGCAGGGACCACCCGGAAGCGGCGTGCTCGCAGCGGGCGGCTTCGCGTTCGCCGATGACGGCGCCGGCTCGCTCCACTGGTCGGCGTTCGCTGCTGCCTCGCTGATCGTGCCTGAGGTCACGATCGCGCGGCGCGGCGACGAGCTCTGGTGCACCGTTGCCGCGCTCGCGCGGCCCGGCGACAGCGCCGACGCCCTCGAGGCACGGATCGAGCAGCGTTTGTCCTCGTTGCGCGAGCGTCCGCTGCCGCTCCTTGACCCACACCCGACAGCGCGCCACAGGATCGGCGGCGCGCTCGCGCCGGAGCACTACGAGGCGGCGGTGGCAAGAGCGGTCGAGCAGATTGCCGCAGGCAAGATCGAGAAGATCGTGCTCGCCCGCGAGGTCGAGGTCCATGCGCCCCGCGAGCATGACGTCGCTGCGGTCTTTGACGTCCTGCGCGGCGCCTTCGCCGGGTGCTTCGTCTTCGCCGTCGGTCGCGGCGCCGCAAGCTTCATCGCCGCGAGCCCGGAGCTCCTGATTCGCCGCGAGGGCCTGCGTGCCTCGACGCTCGCGCTCGCCGGCTCGATTGCTCGGAGCAACGACCCGGCAGTCGACGAGCATCTGGGCGAGCGCCTGCTGCACTCGCGCAAGGAGATCCGTGAGCACGCGATCGTCGTCGAGCGAATCGAGCGCGCTTTGCGCCCGCACTCGGTCTGGGTCACGAAGCCGGACGCGCCACAGGTCGCGCGCATCGCGAACATCCAGCATCTCGCGACCCCGATCCGTGCCCAGCTCGCCGGGCCCGTCGCCGCGATCGAGCTCGCCGGCCTGCTTCATCCGACACCGGCGGTCGGTGCGGAGCCCCCATCGGCGCTCCCGTTGATCGCCGCGCTCGAAGGCATCGACCGTGGCTGGTACGCGGGGCCTGTCGGCTGGTCTGACGCAAACGGCGACGGCGAGTTCTGCGTGGCGCTGCGCTGCGCACTCGTCGAGGGCAAGCTCGCCCGCTGCTATGCGGGTGTCGGTGTCGTCGCAGACTCGGACCCCGCCGCCGAGCTCGCCGAGACCGAGGTCAAGCTCGGCGCGCTCCTGCCGGTCCTCAGCTAGAGCTCGCTGCGCGCTCCCACAAGGCGAGATGCATGGCCCGCGTCGCAGGTCGCTGGCAGCGGACGTGGACGAGGCGCGACTCGTCGCTCGCGCCAAGCGCTGCGGCAACCTCCTCGAGCGAGGCCGGTGCGAGGTACTCGAGACCGTAGGCCTGCGCAAGCGCTTCGAAGTCGATCCTCGTTGGTGTCGCGATCTGCTGCTCGTAGATGTCTTGCTCACGCGCGATCGGCAGGTGATCGAAGATGCCGCCGCCGCCGTTGTCGAGCAGCACGATGGTCAGCGCGAGCCCGAGCCGGCGCGCCGCCAGCAGCCCGCCGGCGTCATGGGCGAGCGCTACATCGCCGATCAGCGCGTACGCGGGCCGGTCGCTCGCCGCCGCCACGCCGAACGCGCTCGAAAGCGTCCCGTCGATCCCGTTCGCGCCGCGATTGCAGAGAACGCGCGGCGGATTCGTCCGCACTGGCCAGACCGTCTCGATCAGCCGTACGGGCATCGAGGAGGCGACGAACAGCGTGGCGTCCGCGGCGAGTCGCTCGCCTAGCAGTCGGGCGACGGCGAGCTCGCTCAGCTGCTCTCCAAGCACGTCGCCAATGGTGATCGCCGCCCGCTCATCTGCAGCTCGCCAACTTGCAAGCCACTGCGCGTCAGTCGCCGGCGGAGCGGTCAGGTGCGCTGGGTCGGCACGCAGCGACACGGCAAGCGTCGCGTCCGGGTCCTGCCAGGCAGCCTGTGGATCGACCGCGATCTGTCTCGCCTCCAGCCCGGCCAGCCACGCCCGCAGCGGCTTCGAAGTCGGCAGGTCACCGACCCGCACCACGACCTCCGGCGCATGGTCGTGCGCAAACGTCTGATCCCGCAACAGCAGGTCATAGTGAGCCACCGCCGCATCCCCACGTCGTGCCCCCGACAGCGGATCCGCCAATAGGGGATACCCACAAGCGCCGGCAAGCGACGCCACCTCCCGCAGCGGCCGATCCGACCTTCCGGCCACGACCACCCCACGAGCGCTCCTGCCAACCAAGCGCGCCAGGTCGCCCGCGAGTGCCTCAGAGCGCTCGCGCACCACCCAAGGCTCCCGCCCAGAGCGCCCACCGACGACCTCCACCAACCCCTCGGGCACGAGCGGCTCGCGCAACGGCCAGTTCAGATGAACGGGGCCGGGCTTCTCGCCCGATGCCTGCGCCACCGCTTTGCACGCGAGCTCGCGGATCCAGCGCACGCGCGCCTCGCTCGCCGCGTGGGTCCCGACCTCGAAGAACCAGCGTACGGCGCTGCCGTAGAGCTTGATCTGGTCGATCGTCTGACCGGCGCCGACCTCGCGCAGCTCTGGCGGCCGGTCCGCGGTCAGGACGATCAATGGCACGCGCGCCTCGTGCGCCTCGATCACCGCAGGAGCGAGGTTCGCGGCGGCGGTCCCGGACGTGCACGCGATCACGACCGGTCGTCCTGTCGCCTTCGCGAGGCCGAGCGCGTAAAAGCCGGCGCAGCGCTCGTCGACGTGCGAGTGCGCGCGCAACCCGTCGGCGCGCGCCAGTGCGATCACGAGCGGCGCGCTGCGCGACCCGGGCGAGGTGCACGCGTCGCTCACGCCGCAGCGCACGAGCTCGTCCACGAACGCGGCGATCAGCAGGTGCGTGTCTAGTTGCGGCGTCAAGATGGCGGGGTGTCCGAGACGGTTGTCCTGCTGCACGGCTTTGCCGGCACCGCGCGCCACTGGGACCGCGTTGCCGCGCTGATCGACCGCGAACGCTACTCGCCGCTCGCCCTCGAGCTCACGCAGGCAACGCCGCTGTCGCTCGACGGCGCGGTGCAGCTCGTCGCCGATGCCGCGCCTGAGCGCTTCATCTTGTGCGGTTATTCGATGGGCGGACGCGTCGCGCTGCACGTGGCGCGCGCCTTGCGAAGCCGCGTCAGTGCCCTCGTCTTGATCTCGACGAGCGCAGGCATCGAGGACGCCGCCGCTCGCGCCGCTCGCCTGTCAGCCGACGAGCTGTTGGCCGCCGAGATCGCGCGCAGCAGTGTTGAGGATTTCATCGCTCGCTGGCGCACGACGCCGCTTTTCGCTCGCGACCCCGACTGGGTGCACGAGGCGATTGCCCAGGACACCCGCCGCCTCGCACCGGCGCAGCTCGCCGGCACGCTGCGGGCCTACAGCGCGGGCCTGCTAGCGCCACTCTGGGACCGCCTCGACGCCTTCGACATTCCGACGGTCGTCCTCGCCGGCGAGCGCGACACCGCCTACACCGCGCTCGCGGAGCGCCTCGCTGACGCTCTCCCGAACGTCCGTCTCGAAATCGTTGCCGGCGTCGGCCACCGCATCGCGCTGGAGGCACCCCGATCTGTGTTGCGCGCGCTCTAGCGCGTACCACGCTGGCGCGTAGATCGTGCGTGTCGAATCTGGACCGAGCGGCTAGGATGCCGGGCGCGTGGAGGGCACGGAGACTCATCGGCGCCGCAAGCGGCTGAGTTACGCAAACGTCGCGGCGACGCTGGCTGTCTTCTTTGCGTTGAGCGGCGGTGCCCTAGCCGCTTCGCACTACATCATCACAAGCACAGGCCAGATAAAGCCGAGTGTGCTCAAGGCGTTGAAGGGCGATGCAGGCCCAGCAGGCGCCCCTGGCGCTGCCGGCGCCAATGGCGCTGCCGGGGCCAGCGGGGCTGCCGGGGCCAACGGCGCTCCGGGAGCTGCGGGTGCAACCGGGGCGACGGGCGCTACGGGACCAGGTGCCGAGGTCTTCACCGACAACACGCTCGTCGATCAGGCAACCCAGCCGTGGACGCGGCTCACGTCGATCGGCCCCTTCACCTTCTACGCAGCCTGCTGGAACGAGAACGGCGACGGCAATTACGCGACGGCAGTCGGCTACACCAGCACGGTGAGCGGGACGGTGCACGGGTTCGAGTCAGTGTCACCCTCGATCAACGAGGAGTATGAGGGCACGGTTTCAGTCGAGTCGAGCCCGACCGAGCTGTACGGCGTGGTATACCCCGCCAGCACCAGCGACTACACGCAGGTCGCGATCATCACCAGCGCAGGCGACTATCAATTGACCTATGCGGGCGCGGTCGGAGCGGGCACCTGCTCGACCACCGTCACGATCATCCCTCTCAGCAGCTGACCCACAGCGGCCGGCTACACGCCCAGGCCCGGGCCGCGTGGCACAGCGATCGCGCCGCCCCTGACGGGGAACGGTGAGGCCGCGTTGCTGAAGAGCTCGAGCGTGGCGAGACCGCACGGCGGCAGCGGCGCGAGCGCGGCTGCGGCGTGTAGCGCGGCGGCGATGCCGAGCGGACCGTCGTAGGTTGATGCGATGTAGACCTCGGCGCCGCTCGCGCGCACGAGCGATGCCGCGGCGAGCAGGCCGCCGATCCCGCCGCAGCGGGCGAGCTTGAGGCAGATCGCGTCCGCGACGCGTGCGGTGAGGGCACCGGGGAGCGCGGCGCTCTCGTCTAGTGCAATCCGTACCGGCACCCGACGGCGCAGGTCGGCCATCGCTTCGAGTCCGTGGACCGGTTCCTCGACGAGCTCGAGCGCGAACTCGCCGAGCCTGTCGAGCAGCGCTGCAGCCTGCTCCACGCTCCAGGCTGCGTTCGCGTCGAGTCGCAGGCTTGCGCCCGGGCCGATTGCCTCACGCACCGCACGGACGCGCTCGAGGTCGTCGTCGAAGCCCACCTTCAGCTTCACCGTGTCGTAGCCGGCGGCGACAGCAGCGCGTGCAGCGCTCACGGCGGCGCCAAGCTCACTGGCCGCGATCGTCGCGTTGACCGGCACCTGGGCTGCCGGCGTGTCGGAGAGGAGCTCGCAGACGGGGCGTTCGGCGCGCTTCCCGGCAAGGTCCCAGATCGCGAGGTCGATCGCGGCAAGCGCCTGGGGGAGGTCCACGACCTCGCGGCAGCGATCGAGCAAGTTGCGTGGAGCGCCGGCCGGGCGCCGCGCCACGACTCTTGCGAACGACTCGAGCGCTGACGCCACCGCCTCGATCGTGACGTCGTCATAGGACTCGAGCGGCGCCGCCTCGCCGCGCCCCACACGTCCCTCATCGTCGTGCAGCGTCACCTCGATCAGCTCGCGCGTTCGCAGCATGCCGTGCGCGGTCCGCTGTGGCTCTGTGAATGTCCACTCGACGCGCTCGAACTCGAGGCGCATCAGCTGGCCAGCACGCCAGCGGCGAGCAGAAGGCAGTAGGTGAGAGCGAGGATCCCCGTACGCGCGAGCGCTCCGTTGAGCGAGGGGCCATCGGTGTGCGTCAGCACGGTCCGTGCGATCGCGACAGCGAGCGGGATGTCTAGCAGCGTCAGCGCGAGCCACGGTGAGAGCGAGTCGGCCGGCCAGCAGACGAGTCCTGAGGCAAAAGCGACGGCGAGCATCGCGACGAACATCACGCGCGTATTGCGGCGGCCGAGGCGCACCGCGAGCGTCCGCTTGCCGGCGCGACGGTCGGTCTCGAGGTCGCGCACGTTGTTGACGACGAGGATCGCAGCGATCAGCAGGCCGACCGGGACAGCGAGGGCGAACGCCTCCCAGGGCAACTCCTTGCGTTGAACGAAGTAGGAGCCGCTGACGGCGACGATGCCGAAGAAGAGGAAGACGAAGAGCTCGCCCAGTCCCTCGTAGCCGTAGGGCCGCGGACCACCCGTGTAGAGGACGCCCGCGAGGATCGATGCGGCGCCGATCGCGAGCAGCAGCCAGCCGGCAACGGCGATCAGGTAGACGCCGCAAAGCACGGCGAGCGCAAATGTCACGTAGGTCGCAACGAGCACCTGGCGCGGCGGCACGAGCCCGCCGGCCGTGACGCGCACAGGCCCGAGACGATCCTCGGCGTCGGCACCGCGGCGCGCATCGGAGTAGTCGTTCGAGAGGTTCGTCCCGATCTGGATCATCAGCGCGCCGACCAGCGCCGCGACGAACGCGAGCGCGTGAAAAGGCCCGACGTGGATCGCCAGCGCAGTACCGACCAGGACGGGGGCGACCGCAGCCGGCAGCGTCCGCGGACGCGCCGCCATCAACCAGATCCTCACGGGCGGCGCGGAAAGCTCGAGAAATCGGGCGGGCGACGTTCGCCGAAGGCGGTGCGACCTTCACGCGCCTCCTCCGAGCCGTAGAACAGAAGATTCGCGTCATGCGCGAGCTGCTGGATCCCGGCCAGGCCGTCCTCGCTCGCGTTGAAGCTCGCTTTCAAGAGGCGCAGCGCAAACGGCGAGAGGGCGAGCATCTCGCGGCACCAGGCGACGGTCTCCTCCTCGAGCTGCCCGAGTGGGACGACCGCGTTGATCAGGCCCATCTGGAGAGCCTGCTGCGCGTCGTACTGGCGAGCGAGGAACCAGATCTCCTTCGCGCGCTTCTGCCCGACCTGCGCTGCAAGGATGCTCGCGCCGTAGCCGCCATCGAACGAGCCAACGCGCGGGCCCGTCTGTCCGAAGCGCGCGTTGTCCGCCGCGATCGTAAGATCGCATACGACCTGCAGCACGTTGCCGCCGCCGACGGCGTAGCCGGCGACCATCGCGACTACGGGTTTCGGTGTGCGGCGGATCTGAACGTGCAGATCCGTCACGTGAAAGCGCCCCGGCGCGCCGCCGCCCGAAGGGTCCTGGAGGTAGCCGCTGTCGCCGCGCACGCGCTGGTCCCCGCCGGAGCAGAACGCGTCGGGCCCTTCGCCGGTCAGGACGATCACCCCGACCTCGGTGTCCTCGCGCGCCGCGGTGAACGCCTCGCTCAGCTCGATCACGGTCTGCGGGCGGAATGCATTGCGCACCTCCGGCCGGTTGATCGTGATCTTCGCGATCCGCGGTGGGCTGTCAGCCGACCGCTCGTAGCGGATGTCCGTGTACTGGCCCGCAGGCTCCCAGTCGACCGCCATCGTCGGCTGGAAGGCTAGCGGCTGCGGGGGCCCTCCGCGGGGGCGGGGCATGGGGGCGGCCGTGCTGGTCGGTCCTCGTCGGCGGCGGATCCCTCGGGCGTGGGGCGTAGGGTGCTAAAGGTGAGTGGGGCTTGGCCTGTGCCGCCGCGCGCGGACGATGTCATTGCCGTTGAAACGCCTGGCGGTGCGCTGAGCTACCGCGAGCTTTTGAGAAAGAGCCGTGCCGGCGCGCGCGAGCTCGCCGTGGATCGAGGGGTGCGCGTCGCGATTGCGCTGCCGGCCGGGATCGACTTCGCGGTCGCGCTGCATTCGTGCTTTGTAGCGGGGGCGGTTGCGGTGCCCGTCGACCTCCGCGAGCCGCGCGAGCGATGGCCCACGGCCGACGCGCTGATCGAGCGGCCGCTTGACTGCTCGGGACCGGGCCGCGAGCCGGCCAAGCTCGGTCTCCAGGACATCGCGGCGATCATCCGGACGTCAGGGACCAGCGGCGCGCCGAAGGAAGTGCCACTCAGCTTCGGCAACTTCGTCTGGAGCGCGCTCGGCTCGGCTGTCGCGCTCGGACTTGACCCCGGCGAGCGCTGGCTTTGCACGCTGCCGCTCGCGCACGTCGGCGGCCTTTCGATTCTCGTGCGCAGCTGGATCTACGGCACGACCGCGGTGATCCACGAGCGCTTTGAGACCGGGGCGGTGGTCGAAGCCCTGATGCAACGCGAGATCACGCTCGTCTCGGTCGTTGCGACGACGCTCACGCGGCTGCTTGACGGCGGTCTCGAGCGTCCGCCGCGACTGCGCTGCGCGCTGCTTGGTGGCGGACCGATCCCGCCGGCGCTCGTGGAGCGCGCGCGGGCTGCAGGCGTGCCGGTGAGCAGGACCTACGGGCTCACCGAGGCCTGCTCGCAGGTCGCGAGCCAGGCGCCGGGACTCGACAGCGAGGGCGCGCCGCCACTCTTCTGCACGCGCGTCGCGATCGCGGCCGACGGGGAGATCGTCGTCTCGGGTCCGACGGTCTCGCCGGCAATCGGCCAGCCGCTCGCGACCGGGGATCTCGGTGCGCTCGACGAGAGCGGTGCGCTTCGTGTGATCGGGCGCAAAGCCGACACGATCATCTCCGGCGGGGAGAACGTTGCGCCGAGCCAGGTCGAAGCGGTGCTCGAGGAGCACCCGGCGGTGGCCGAGGCGGGAGTGTTTGGGGCCGTCGATGCGGAGTGGGGGGAGGCAGTACATGCAGCGGTCGTGCTGCGCGAAGCCATCGGCGTCGAGGAGTTGCGAACGCATTGCGCTGCGCGCCTCGCGGGCTTCGCCGTGCCCAAGCGGATCGTGGTCGTCGAGGCGCTTCCGCGGACCGCCGCCGGAAAGCTGCGCCGAGACGCGCTCTCCGCGGCACTATGATCGGCGCGATGTTCCGCTCCGCAATCCTGCTCGTGGCCGCTGCGGCGGCTACCACCTCGGGCCCGGACCGCGTCGTCGGCAACTGCCAGCACTCGCAGGTCAAGCCGGCCGCGATCGTGCTCGCCTGCGCTGACGCGAACGCCTACATCGACAAGATCGACTGGAAGACCTTTGGCGGCACCACAGCTACCGGCAGCGGCGATTACGTCGAGAACACCTGCACGCCGAACTGCGCCGGCGGCCACTTCAAGAGCTACCCGATGAACTTCGTGCTCAGCGGTGCGAAGCCGTGCTTTGACCGCCACGACGACTACCGCAAGCTCAAGATCACCTTCCTCGACAAGCGTCCGTCGCAGACGCCGCAGCCCTTTGATCTGCCGCTGTACTGCCCGGTCGGGTGAGCGACCCCGACGCGCAGCGCCGCGACTGCCTGGAGCTGTGGGACGGCGCTGCAGACGGCTGGCGTCGCGCGCAGCCGTGGATGCGTGACTACGCGGCCGGCGTCTCGCACTGGCTGATCGACGCGATCGAGCCGCAGCCCGGGCAGACGATCCTCGAGCTCGCCGCAGGCCCGGGCGAGACGGGGCTGCTCGCCGCCGAACTGGTCAGTCCCGGCGGCAAGCTGATCTCAACCGACCAGTCGGAGGCGATGGTCGAGATCGCGCGGGCCCGCGCCGCCGAGCTCGGTGTCACGAACGTCGAGCACAAAGTGATGAACGCCGAGTCGATCGACCTCGACGTTGCAAGCGTCGACGCCGTGCTCTGTCGCTGGGGATTGATGCTGATGGTCGATCCCGCAGCGGCGCTCGTCGAGTCGCGGCGCGTGCTGCGCCCGGGTGGGCACCTCGCGCTCGCAGTCTGGGCGGAGCCCGACGCCAATCCCTGGCTCGTGCTGCCGAACCGCGTCTTCGTCGAGCACGGACTGCTCGATGCGCCCGAGCCCGGCACCCCGGGAGCGTTCGCTCTCTCGGAGCCCGTGAAGCTCGAGGCGCTCCTCGAGGAGGCAGGCTTCGCCGAGATCGAGCTCGACACGATCGATCTCGTGCGCCGGGCGCCGAGCTTCGAAGCGTGGTGGGAGATGCATCTCGACATGTCGCCGGCCGGTAGGGCGGTGCGCGAGGTGCACGATCCTTCGATCGCAGCTGAGGTCAAGCACGCCTTGGCGCCATACGGCGGCGGCGAGATCGCGGTCCCCGGGCGCTGCCTGATGGCACGGGCGAGCGCCTGAGCATGTCCCCGCGCCAGCTGTCGGCGCCACCAAACAGATAGCCTGCTCGCCATGATCTATGACGAGGATGCAGACCTTTCACAGCTCGACGGGAAGACCGTCGCAATCATCGGTTACGGCTCGCAGGGCCACGCGCACGCGCTCAATCTGCGCGACTCGGGCATCAACGTAGTCGTCGGGCTGCGCGAGAGCTCGAGCTCGGTCGCCACCGCGCGCGAAGCCGGTTTCGATGTGCTGCCGGTCGTCGAGGCGGCCAGCCGAGGCGATCTCGTGATGATCCTCGTCCCCGATGAGCTCCATCACGAAGTCTGGGAGAACGACGTGCGAGACGGCGTCGCCGACGGCAACCTGCTGCTCTTCGGGCACGGATTCTCGGTCCATTACGGCGAGGTCGTCCCGCCCCCCGGTGTCGATGTCGCGCTGATCGCGCCGAAGGGCCCCGGCCACCTCGTGCGACGTCAGTTCGTCGAAGGCTCGGGCGTGCCGGCCCTGATCGCGATCCACCAGGACGCGACCGGCAACGCGCGGCCGCTCGCGCTCGCCTACGCAAAGGGAATCGGCGGTGGTCGCGCGGGCGTTATCGAAACCACGTTCAAGGACGAGACCGAGACCGACCTGTTTGGCGAGCAGGCCGTCCTGTGCGGCGGCGTCAGCGAGCTGATTCAGGCCGGCTTCGAGACGCTCGTCGCTGCCGGCTACGACCCCGAGATGGCCTATTTCGAGTGCCTGCACGAGGTCAAGCTGATCGTCGACCTGATCTACGAGAAGGGCCTCGCCGGGATGCGCTACTCGATCTCCAACACCGCCGAGTACGGTGATTACACGCGTGGCAAGCGCGTCGTCACCGAGGCGACGCGCGAGTCGATGCGCAAGATCCTCGGGGAGATCCAGTCCGGGGATTTCGCGCGCGAGTGGATCGCCGAGAACCGCGCCGGGCAGGAGAGCTTCAAGCGGATGCGCGCAGAGCAGGCGGGCACGCAGGTCGAGACGATCGGCAAGGAGCTGCGCTCGCACATGGACTGGATCAAGCCGGACTTCTAGGCCGCGGCATCGTGATCGCCTACGTGTTCTGGCACCGCCCCGCGGTCGGGACAGAGGCAGCGGCGTACGACGCCGCCCAGGTGCACTTCCATCACTCGCTCGCAGCCCATCCTCCCGGTGGGTTCGTCGGATCGGCATGCCTGCGCGCGCAGCTGCCCTGGCTCGGCGACGGCGGAGCGGGCTACGAGGACTGGTACGTACTCGAGGACTTCGCGGCGCTCGGGGTGCTGAACGAGGCCGCCGTGGGGCGCGGACACGCGACCGCGCACGACGCGGCGGCGCGGACCATGGGTGACGGCACGGGGAGCGTGTACAGGCTGCTGGACGGGTTTCCCAGCTTTGCGGCGGTACGCCTCGCTACCTGGATCACGCCTGCAAGTGGTCGCGCGGATCCGCTCCTGGAGGACTTTCTGGTCGATGGGATGGCGGCGCAGGAGGCGATGCTGTGGCGCCGCCAGCTCGCGCTGGGGCCCGCGCCCGAGCTCTGCCTGCTATCGGGCGAGCTGTCCGATGGTGCACGCGATACGCGCTTGGCGGCCGGCTGGAGCGCGACCGTCGCGCCCCGCATGCCACTGACCGGATGAACCTACCGGCGCCTGGCCGCTCCGCTACACTGCGGCTCACCGTCACGACTGGCGTCTGGGTGGAACTGACCATCGTGAAGTGACGGGTCGGACACGCCGCGCGCCTGGGCACCCTCTGCACTCCGAAAGTCAGCGAGGAACCCCCATGTCGCCAACATCAGCTGGAACAGAGAGCACGACGGCACTGGTCATTCCCGAGGCGTTGAAGCCGACGGATGGCCGCTTCGGCTGCGGTCCGTCGAAGATCCGCCCCGAGCAGCTGGCGCGGCTCGCAACCGACGGAGCGGCCGTGATGGGGACCTCGCATCGCCAAGCGCCGGTCAAGTCGCTGGTCGGGCGCGTGCGCGCCGGGCTGCGCGAGCTGTTCGCGCTACCTGACGGCTACGAGGTGGTGCTCGGGAATGGCGGTGCGAGCGCGTTCTGGGACGCCGCCGCATTCGGGCTCGTCCGGGAACGCGCGCTGCATCTCACCTACGGCGAGTTCTCGAGCAAGTTCGCGAGCGTGACGAAAGGCGCTCCGTTCCTCGCCGAGTCGATCATCGTCGAGGCACCGGCAGGGACCGCGCCAGAGCCGACGAGCGCGCCCAACGC
Organism: Solirubrobacteraceae bacterium; assembly: GCA_050010595.1. Taxonomy (GTDB): domain Bacteria; phylum Actinomycetota; class Thermoleophilia; order Solirubrobacterales; family Solirubrobacteraceae; genus Palsa-513. The sequence goes on along the minus strand of JBEKKS010000009.1, from coordinate 21,500 downwards.
GGACCTGATCGCCTGGGCCCACAACGAGACCTCGACCGGAGTGATGCTTGGCGTGCGCCGTCCCGCCGGCGCCGAGCACGCGCTGGTTGCGATCGATGCCACCTCAGGCGCCGGCGGTCTACCGCTCGACGTCACCGAAGCCGATGTCTACTACTTCGCGCCGCAGAAGAGCTTCGGCTCCGACGGCGGGCTCTGGGTCGCGCTGATGTCGCCGGCGGCGCTCGAGCGCGTCGCGGAGCTCGAGGCGTCAGACCGCTGGATCCCGCCCTTCCTCTCGCTGTCGGTGGCGCTCGACAACTCCCTCAAGGATCAGACGAACAACACCCCGGCGGTCGCGACGCTGTTCCTGCTTGCGGACCAGATCGAATGGATGCTCGCGGGGGGCGGGCTCGACTGGTGCGTGTCACGGACCGGAAAGTCTGCCGCCTATCTCTACGGCTGGGCCGAGGCTTCGCAGTATGCGACGCCCTTCGTCACCGATCCGACGCTGCGCTCGTTCGTCGTCGGCACGATCGACTTCGACGAGTCCGTCGACGCGGCGGCGCTCGCCAAGACGCTGCGCGCCAACGGGATCGTCGATGTGGAGCCCTACCGCAAGCTCGGGCGCAACCAGCTGCGCGTCGGAATGTTCCCGTCGGTCGAGCCGGATGACGTTCGCGCTTTGACCGGTTGCATCGACTATATCTTGGAGCAGTGGCTATGAGCCCTACAGCAGAAGCAGCAGAGAAGAAGGCAAGCAGCAACGGTGGCAAGGTCGCGCGTCCACGCGTGCTCGTTGCCGAGAACGTCGGCAAGTCCGGCATCGAGCTGCTCGAGCAGCACTTCGATGTCGAGACCGGCTTCGACTGGGACGCCGACAAGCTCGCTGAGCGGATCGGCGAGTTCGACGGCATCCTGATCCGCTCGGCGACGAAGATGACAGCCGAGCTGATCGAGCGCGGCGGGCGACTGCGCGTGATCGGTCGAGCCGGCGTCGGCGTCGACAACGTCGACGTGCCGGCCGCGACGCGGCGCGGCATCGTCGTCGCGAACGCGCCCGCATCGAACGTCGTGACCGCCGCCGAGCACACTGTCGCGTTGATGCTTGCGCTCGCCCGCAACATCCCGCAGGCCCATGCGTCGCTCACATCGGGCAAGTGGGAGCGGTCGAAGTTCTCGGGCGTCGAGGTCTACGACAAGACGCTCGGGATCATCGGCTTCGGGCGGATCGGGCAGCTGGTCGCGCAGCGAGTGCGCGGGTTCGGCATGCGAGTGATCGCATTCGATCCGTTCGTCGCTGCTGATCGCTACCGCGAGCTTGGGGTCGAGAAGGCGGCAGATGCCGACGCCGTGTACGCGCGCGCCGACTTCCTCACGATCCACCTGCCGAAGACCGACGAGACGAAGGGTTACATCAACGCCGCAGCGATCGCGAAGATGCGTGACGGCGTGCGGATACTCAACGTCGCTCGCGGGCCGTTGATCGACGACGCGGCGCTCAAGGACGGCCTCGACTCCGGCAAGATCGCCGGCGTCGCGCTCGACGTCTTCCCGAGTGAACCGATCACCGACTACCCACTGTTCACGGGCTACAAGAACGTCGTCGTTACGCCTCACCTTGGCGCCTCGACGGCAGAGGCGACAGACCGCGCGGGGTTCCAGAGCGCCGAGCAGGTGGTCGCCGCTCTGACCGGCGGTGTCGTCTCGACGGCGGTCAACATCCCCGCCGTCGGGGCCGAGGACATGGCCGCGGTGCAGCCGTTCCTGCCGCTTGCAGAGCAGCTTGGGCGGCTCGCCATGGGCCTCGCCAAGGGCAGCTCGGTCGAGCGGATCGAGGCTGCGTTCCTCGGACGGATCGCGGAGCTCGACACGCGCCTGCTGACGCTTGCAGTGCTGGTCGGCGCGCTCGGAGGCCACACAGAGGAGCCGCTCAACTTCGTCAACGCCGGTTCACTGGCCGAGGAGCGCGGGATCGTCGTCGAGGAGAAGAAGGTCACCGAGGCCGAGGACTTCAACGACCTGATCCGCGTGACGGTCCACTCGGGCAAGGAGCGGTTCGCGGTCGCCGGGACCGGCGTCGGGCCCGCGCAGGTGCCCCACCTGGTGGAGGTTTGGGGCCAGCGCTTCATGCTTCCCCTCGCCGCCAACGTGGCGGTGTTCCGCTACCGCGACGTCCCCGGGATGATCGGCCGCGTCGGGACCGTGTTCGGCACGCACGGCGTCAATATCGACTCCTCGGTCGTCGGCCGTCAGCCCGACGGAAAGGACGACCTCGCGGTCATGCTCGTCACGACCGATGCGCCGGTGCCGACGGCGGTGATCGACGAGATCGTCGCGCTTGACGGCTTCGTCGACGGGCGCAGCGTCACGCTCGAATGAGTCGCCGGGCGCTGCCCGGGGAGCGGCAGGCCGAAGGGGTCGCGGCGGCGGTTGAGCGCCACGACCCCTACTGGCCGGCGCAGCTTACGATCGTCGTAGCAATCCTGCTGTCGCTCAATCTTCCGCACAAGCTGACCGTCAGCCCGTACTGGATCCTGCCGGCGTTCGAGGGCGTGGTGCTGGTCGTGCTCATCGCGACCAGCCCTTGGGATCCGCAACGTTTGCACCCGGCCCGCCGGCTCGGCGCGCTCGTCCTGATCGGGATCGTCAGCGCGGCTAATGTCTTCTCACTGGTCCTGCTCGGGCATTACCTCGTCGAGTCGCAAGGGCAGGCAGGCGGGCGCGAGCTGATCCTCGCGGGCGCTGAGATCTGGATCACGAATGTGCTGATCTTCGCTGTCTGGTACTGGGAGTTCGACCGTGGTGGGCCGCAGGGCCGGTTGCTCTCCAAGATGCCGCGCCCCGACTTCCTCTTCCCGCAGTACACGGAGGACTATCTCGGTCGCTGGGAGTGGCGGCCGCGCTACGTCGACTATCTCTACGTCTCGTTCACGAATGCGAGCGCGTTCAGCCCAACCGACACGATGCCGCTCAGCGCGTGGGCAAAGCTCGCGATGCTCGTGCAGGCGCTCGCCTCGGTCGTGACCGTCGCGCTCGTCGTCGGGCGCGCCGTCAACATCCTCTGACGGCAGCGCTGCTAGGCTTTTGCACGCATGAAGTTCCCCGTGTCCCTCGCTCTCCTTCTCCTCCTCCCCCCTCGGGGGGAATAGCGCGTGGCGGCCGCTGAGCCGCGAACCCACTGGAGAGGAAGCCGAAGGACTAACGCGAAATGCGGAGGAGCATCATGGCGCAAGAAACTGACCGTGTACTGATTTTCGATACGACGCTGCGAGATGGCGAGCAGTCGCCCGGCATCTCGCTCAACGCGTCCGAGAAGCTCGAGATCGCGCAGCAGCTCGCGCGGCTCGGAGTGGATGTCATCGAGGCAGGCTTCCCGATCACCTCGCCCGGCGACTTCGAGGCGGTGCAGGGCATCGCGCGAACCGTCGAAGGCCCGGTGATCGCGGGGCTTGCCCGCACGCACGCAGCCGACATCGAGGCGGCCTACGGCGCTGTGAAGGACGCTGAGCGCCCGCGCATCCACACCTTCATCTCGACGTCCGATATCCACATCGTCCACCAGCTACAGAGCACGCGTGAGGACGTCCTCGGGCAGGCGCGCGCCGCTGTCGCCCAGGCTCGTAGCCTTGTCGAGGACGTCGAGTTCTCGCCGATGGACGCGACGCGCTCTGAGATCGAGTTCACAGCGGAGGTCGTCGCCGCCGCAATCCAAGAGGGAGCGACGACGATCAACATCCCCGACACGGTCGGCTACGCGATGCCGCATGAGTACGGCGAATGGCTGCGCCGGCTCTACGAGCTGGTACCTGCGCTGAAGGACGTCGTGCTCTCGGTGCACTGCCACGACGACCTTGGCCTCGCTGTCGCGAACTCGTTCGCGGGCGTGCTTGCCGGAGCGCGCCAGGTCGAGTGCGCGATCAACGGGATTGGTGAGCGGGCCGGCAACGCTTCGCTCGAGGAGATCGTGATGCTGCTGGCGACTCGCGAGGCGGACGTCGGCCTGCGCACCGCGATCAACACGCGCGAGCTCTCGCGCACCAGCCGTCTGGTCTCGCGACTGACGGGCTACGTCGTCCAGCCCAACAAGGCGATCGTCGGGCGTAATGCGTTTGCGCACGAGTCCGGGATCCACCAGGACGGCGTGCTCAAGGAACGGACCACCTACGAGATCATGGACGCGCGCAGCGTCGGGCTCGAGGCCAACTCGATCGTGCTCGGCAAGCACTCCGGGCGCCACGCGCTGCGCCAGGCCCTCGAGGAGCTCGGCTTCGACGTCTCCGGCCAGGCGCTGAACATCGCCTTCAAGCGCTTCAAGGAAATCGCTGACCGCAAGAAGTCGGTCACGGCGATGGATCTCGAGGCGCTCGTCACCGACGAGCTGCGCGAGGAGATCGCCGGCTACACGCTCGATTCCTACGAGGTTCACGCGGCGACCGCGCAGCCCTCACAAGCGACGGTCGTCGTCCGGCTGCCAAGCGGCGCGAGCGGCCGCGGCGTCGTCTCTGGCGACGGGCCGATCGATTCCGTCTTTCGCGCGATCAACGAAGCGACCGGCGTCGACGCCGCGCTGCGCGAGTTTCGGATCGGCGCTGTCACCGAGGGGCAGGACGCGCTCGGCGAGGTCTCGGTCGTGATCGAGATCGGCGGCCAATCGGCTGCCGGGCAGGGCGTCTCGCCCGACATCATCGAGGCGGCGGCGCGCGCGTACGTGCGCGCGCTGTCGATTGCGCAGCGGCGAGCCGAGCACCAGCGGGAGGGCCTCGCGCGGCCGGCGGGCGAGCTCGCCTCTACCCCGTAGGCGGCTCGGGCTAGGCCCGCTGGTAGGTGAGCAGCACAGTCTCGGCGGCCGGCGCTGCCTCGACTAGCCGTAGGCTCGCCTGGATGGTTGAGTCTTCGAACAGACGCTTGCCGGAGCCGAGCACGATTGGATAGATCACCAGGCGGTATTCGTCGATCACGTTGGCGGCGTGCAGGGCGCGTACGAGCTGCAGGCTCCCCGCGACGAGGATCTCCCCGACCTCGTCGCGGAGGCGCTGCGCCTGCGCGATCGGATCGCCGACAAGGATCGTGCTGTTGGTCCACGAGGCATCGCCGAGCGTGCTGGACACCACGTATTTCGGCATCGAGTTCATCTTCTGGCCGAACTCGTTGTCGTTCATCTGTGGCCAAGCAGCTGCGAAGCAGGCAAACAAATCGACGTTGCCGGAAGCCATAGGCTGTACGTGATAGCGGTCAGTGGCCGTTCACGGGGGGTACGCTAGCTATGCTTGACGGGCATGGCAAGCAGGCGACGCCGTCAAGGTTCTGGCGGTTCAACCGTCCATCCCGCGAGGGTGGGCGGCTTCCAGGGGAACGTTTCCCTCTCTACCCACCCTCCCCGTGGAAGACCCCACAGCCGCCGCGCTTTTGGCGTCTGGAAGATCGGCTCGAAGTACTCGATGGCCCCGCTGACCACGCCGCCTATGCGGGTCAGTGCCTCGACTATTGGAAATCCATTGCGAAGGCGTATCTGGCCGCCGATCTCGACATCCACGTGCACGTTCGGGTTGGGGCCAGTCACACGCACGGGAATGCTCAGTACCTCTGTGCCCACTTCCAAGGGCAAGCCAAGGAACCGCGGATTGATCCTTGGGAGGGCTGTCGCCTGGCAGTTCGTGTAAGGGCCGACGCGCGGCTTGACCGTGGCGGCGACAACGACGACCGACTGAACCATGCGGTGTTTGTCCTCGTTCCAGAGATTTTGCAGGTCAGCGATCGCGTTGTGCTTACCGCGTCGGCGGCGCGCCGTCGCATCCTGCCGTCGATAGCACGGCTGCGCCTTATAGATGAGTGCCCGATGTTTCTCCAGAACGCCAGCCAACTGCTGCTTCTGGACGCGGTCGCTGTCCCAGCCCCGCCTGCCGCTGCGGGTGTGACAGCAGGGGAAAGCGCTCTGGACGCTAGGAACTTTGCCGCCGGTCCCAAGGAACGACAGCTCAAACACGAGATGATCGAGACTCGACCGGAGATTGTGCACCACGTCTCCAATAAGCACCGCGAGCCGAAGCGGCGGCGGCGTGACAGTCTCAACGAACGTCCACACAAGGTCTTGGCGATCCGGCTTGAACTCGGCGCGGAACGTTGCGGGCTTGACTTCACCGGCACCGAGATTTTTGACCTCGGCTACCAAGAGTTCGAGGTGATCCTGAGCGCGCCAGAGCTTCTCAGCAGCCCCAGCGAGCGGGTGGTCGTGGGGCAGCCACTCGGTTCGCCCGGTGCTCATGCCCTACCCTTCGAGGAGGCCGATGCCACGCAAGCCGAAACCGATCCCGGAACCTCGCGAGCCGACGGAACTGACCCCGAAGGGGTTCACCGTCCCGGTGCCGAAGCGTGATGATGTTCTCGCGAACCTCAAGAAGCTCGCTCGCGTCGGCTCAGCCCCGCGCAGCCCGCAGAAGTAGCTGCTCGAACTGGGAGCGCTCGTCCTGGCGCGTGTTGTACCGCCAGACGTACTCGTTTAGATACGACTGTAGCCAGCGCTGGGACACCGAATGGTAGGTGCCGCGCAGCCCGTTCTTGATGAGCGAGAACACGCCCTCGATGGTGTTCGTGTGGACGTTCCCGCTCACGTAGATGTGCGCCTTGTGGCGGATGCGATGGTGCCCCGCGAACTTGCGGCCGATCTTGATGTAGGAGCGCATCTCGTCGGTGAAGATCGTGGACTCCGGCAGGATGTGTGTTGTCATCAGGCCGTCGAGCGTCACGCCTTGTCTGCTCGGCACGACCTGCGCCCGCACACGGCCGCCGCGCTCGACCATCCCGAACACCGTCGCCTTGTTCTTCGGGTCAGCGACCCAGCGTGCGCGAGCGTTGGCGCGGTGGAAGTCGCCGGGTTGCCGGTAGCGGTCGATCTCGCCAAGGCGCGGTTCGCCACCGATGAAAGTCTCATCGGCCTCGACCTCGCCGGACAGCGGCTCATCGTCCTGCGCCATCAGCTCGGAGCGGATCAGCCGCATCATGCGGGCGGCGGTCTTGTAGTTGCAGCCAAGCTCGCGCTCCATCTGCTTCGCAGAGATCCCGCAACGAGTGCTAGTCATCAAGTGCATCGCGTAGAACCAAAGGTGCAGCGACGTGGACGACTTGTGGAAGATCGTTCCGGCCGTCGGATGGATGTGGTGGCCGCACGAGTCGCAGTCATACGCGGGCCGTTCCTTCACCTTGTGGAACTTCCGCACACGCTCGCACGACGGGCACTCTGCGTGCGAGCCATCCTCCGCGAAGCGGGTGCGCCAAAGCCAATCAAGGCACGCCTCGTCGGTTCCGAAATCGCGCAGGAACTCCATCAGCGACCAGCGCGAATCCGACGATTCGGCTCTCACCGGCGTGTTTCTATCGACAGGCGGCATAAGTGAAGCATAGCACACCTACCCCCCGTGAACGGCCACTGACCGTGATAGCGTACGCACGTATGGTCATCGTGCCGGCCTCGCCCGAGGAGCCCTACGACCCGACAGCCGTCGGCCCGCGCGTGCGCGCGCTGCGCGAAGCGATGGGACTCTCCCTGCGCGAGCTGGCCCTGCGCTGCGGCGTCAGCGCGCCGATGCTCTCGCAGGTCGAGCGCGGCGAGACGAGCCCCACCTTGCAGGTCGCGTCGCGGATCGCTCGAGGCCTCGATCTGCGTCTCTCGCAGCTCCTGCGCCTCGACGAGGCCGGCGCCGTCACGGTCGTGCGCACCGGCGAGCGGCGCGCCGGTGGCAGTCGAGGTCACAGCTTCGAGATCCTCACGCCGCCGCTGCCCGGCCAGCGCTCCGAGCTCTCGCTGCACACGCTCGCGCCCGGGGCCGCGACCGGCGGTCCGAGCGATCCACCGCTGCACGAGCCCGGCAGTCGAGAGACCGCGCTCGTGCAGCGCGGATCGGTGGTGCTCGTCTGCGACGGCCGCCGGTACGACCTTGCGAGTGGCGACTGCGTGACCTTCGACGCCGATCTGCCACACCGTTTTGAGAACAGCGGCTCCGAGCCCGCCGAGCTGATCGCAGTTCTGAGCGCCGGCTTGCGACGCAGCTGACCACCGACCGAGGAGACACCGATGGCAAGAACGATGCTCGACAAGATCTGGGAGGCCCATGAGGTCGCGCCCGGCCTCCTTTACATCGACCTGCACCTCGTTCACGAGGTGACGAGTCCGCAGGCGTTCGAGAGTCTGCGCCTCGCGGGACGCAAGGTGCGCCGCCCCGACCGCACGCTCGCGACCGCCGATCACAACGTGCCGACCGACGGCACGCCACGCGCCGCGGCGATCCGCGACGAGCTCTCGCGCGTGCAGGTGGAGACGCTCGAGCGCAACTGCGCGGAGTTCGGCGTGCCGGTCTACTCGATGGGGTCCGATCGTCAGGGGATCGTGCATGTGATCGGCCCCGAGCTCGGCGTAAGCCAGCCGGGCATGACGATCGTCTGCGGCGACTCGCACACCGCAACGCACGGCGCGTTTGGTGCGCTTGCCTTCGGCATCGGCACGAGCGAGGTCGAGCACGTCCTCGCGACGCAATGCCTCGTCCAGCACAAGCCGCAGTCGATGCTCGTTCGCTACGAGGGCAACCCGGGCTTCGGCGTCACCGCCAAGGACCTGATCCTCGCGACGATCGGGCAAATGGGAGTCGACGGAGCGGTCGGACACGTCGTCGAGTACGCCGGCGAGGCGATCGAAGGACTCGGCATGGAGGGCCGCTTGACGGTCTGCAACATGACGATCGAAGGCGGGGGGCGGGCCGGTATGGTCGCGCCCGACGACACCACGTTCGAATGGTTCGAGCGCGCGAAGCGCCCGGGGTCTCCCAAAGACCTCGATCAGGCGTTCACCGCTTGGCGAGCGCTGCGCAGCGACGATGGCGCGCAGTTTGACCGCACGATCGTCGTCGACGCTGGGGCCGTCTCGCCACAGGTCACCTGGGGGACCAACCCCGGCATGGTCGTCGGCGTCACCGGTGAGGTGCCCAACCCGTCGAGCTTCGACTCGCCGGCCGACCGCGACGCCGCCGAGCGTGCGCTTCACTACATGGGCCTCGAAGCTGGCACGCCGATCCAGGAGCTCAAGCTCGACCGCGTCTTCATCGGCTCGTGCACGAACTCGCGGATCGGCGATCTTCGCGCCGCCGCCGCCGTCGTCAAGGGCCGGCGCGTCGCCGATCACGTCACCGCGATGGTCGTCCCCGGCTCTCAGCAGGTAAGCGTGCAGGCCGAGGCGGAGGGCCTCGACAGGATCTTCCGCGACGCCGGCTTTGACTGGCGTAGCGCCGGCTGCTCGATGTGCCTCGGGATGAACCCGGACATCCTCAGTCCGGGCGAGCGCTGCGCCTCCACCTCGAACCGCAATTTCGAGGGCCGCCAGGGGCGCGGCGGGCGCACCCATCTCGTCTCGCCGGAAATGGCCGCAGCGGCGGCGATCTCCGGTCACTTCGTCGACATCCGTGACTGGAGCTAGACATGGAGCCTGTGAAGACCATCGCCGGCGCGGTTTCTGACCTCGACCGCTCCGACGTCGACACCGACCAGATCATCCCCAAGCAGTTCCTCAAGCGCATCGAGCGCTCCGGCTTCGGCGAGTTTCTGTTCTACGACTGGGCAAAGGAGCCGGGGTGGGATCTGCCCGTGGCGCCGATCCTCACGGCCGGGCGCAACTTCGGCTGCGGCTCCTCGCGTGAGCATGCCGCCTGGGCGCTCGAGGACTACGGCTTCAAGGCGATCGTGGCCCCGAGCTTCGGCGACATCTTCTTCATGAACTCGACGAAGATCGGCCTGCTGCCCGTAATCCTCGCGGAGGACGACGTGCGCGCGCTCGCAGCCGCCGGTGAGGGGGAGGTCGACCTCGAGGCACTGGAGGTTCGCTTTGCGGGCCGCGCCGTTCCGTTCGCGATCGATGAGGAGATCCGCCGGCGCCTGCTCGGCGGGCTCGACGACATCGCGCTGTCGCTGCAGAGCGAAGACGCGATCGCCGCCTACGAGCGCCTCCGCGAGCGCAACGGACCGGTCACGACCGCGCTGTAGCTCGCCGACCGAACGTCCGCAGGCGCTACTCCCGCCGACCGACCGTGTTTACGCGTACGGAAACCACAGGAGGTGCGCCATGCGCGTCACGACATGCGGTGCTCTCGCCGCTCCGCTGTTCGCAGGACTTGCCCTTGCGGGTGCCGCCAACGCGGCGGTCGCCGGCACCCAGACGTTCGACCAGACATACCCGGTTGCCTCGGCGCTCTGCGCGAAGGCTCCGGCGGGAACACTGCCCAAGCGCCTCGAGGAGAACAAGGCGGCTGTCATCACCGCCTGCAACACGCTCCAGGACGCCTTCGGGCCGCTCCAGTCCGCAGTGACGAGCGCCGAGCAGCAGTACTCGAGCACGGTTGCGAGCGAGCAGGCGAAGGTCCATGCGGTGTGCCCGCCCACCACGGCCGCCGGTCGCCCCGCCTGCCGCTCGGCACGTCAAGCAGCGCTCGCAGCCGACGGCGCCGCCCGCTCTACGCGGCGCGCCGCGGTCCTTACCTACCACGGCTCGGTCGAGACGAACCGCGAAGCGTTCTGGACGACGATCTCGAACTTGCGCAGCTCGACCAGCTAACCCGCGCCGTCGCGCCGCGCCGGCCATTGCTACGGTGCGGCGCGATGACTCGGATCGTCACACTCCCCGGCGACGGCATCGGGCCCGAGATCATGGCGCCCGCACTCCAGGTGCTGGCCGCCGTGACGGGCTTCGAGCACGAGGAGTACCTGTTTGGCGGCGCGGCAATCGACGCGTACGGGGTGGCGCTGACGGACGAGGTCCTGGCCGCCTCGCGTGACGCTGACGCCGTTCTGCTTGCCGCCGTAGGCGGCCCTAAATGGGACACCACCGATCCGCACAAACCGCGGCCGGAGCAGGGGCTGCTCGGACTGCGCAAGGGACTCGGGCTGTTCGCGAACCTGCGCCCCGTGCGTGCGCTGCCGGCGCTCTACGGCGCGAGCCCGTTGCGCGAGGAGCGGATCGCCGGCACCGACCTGCTCGTCGTGCGCGAGCTGACCGGCGGGATCTACTTCGGTGAGAAGACGCGCACGCCCGATCACGCGAGCGACGTGTGTGGGTACTCGCGCGAGGAGGTCGAACGGATCGCACGCGTGGCGTTCGGGGCGGCGCGCACGCGGGTCTCGAGCGTTGACAAGGCGAACGTGCTCGAGACCTCGAGGCTGTGGCGCGAGGTCGTCGTCGGGCTGCATGCGAGCGAGTTCCCGGGAGTCGAGCTCGAGCACGTGCTCGTCGATAACGCCGCTATGCAGCTCGTTTCGAATCCTTCGCACTTCGACGTGATCGTGACCGAGAACATGTTCGGCGACATCCTCAGCGACGAGGCGGCGATGATCACCGGCTCGATCGGAATGCTGCCGAGCGCATCGATCGGTGACGGGGGACCGGGCCTCTTTGAGCCGGTCCACGGCTCGGCGCCGGACATCGCGGGGCAGGGGATCGCTAACCCGCTCGCGATGTTCCTCTCGACAGCGCTCCTGCTTCGTCACGGATTGCACTTGGAAGCGGAGGCAGCGGCGGTAGAATCAGCTGTCGACAGGGCACTGGCCGACGGCTTGCGTACCCGTGACTTGGGTGGGAGCGCAACGACGGCACAAGCTACGCAGGCCGTGCTCGCCCACCTATAGGAGAGGTAAGTGAAGTTGGAGCCAACCGAGCTGATCTGGCAGAACGGCGAGTTCGTCGCCTGGGAGGACGCGAAGGTCCACGTGCTCACGCACGGCCTGCACTACGGCACCGGAGTGTTCGAGGGCCTGCGCTGCTACGACACGGAGCACGGCCCGGCGATCTTCCGCCACCGCGATCACCTCGACCGGCTCGAGCGCTCGGCGAAGCTTTACTACATGGACCTCCCGTACTCGCGCGAGCAATTGCGCAGCGCGACGCACGAGCTGATCGTGCGCAACGAGCTGCGCTCCTGCTACATCCGCCCGATCGCCTACCGCGGCTACGGTCACATGGGGCTGAACCCGCTCGAGGCGCCGGTCGATGTCGCGATCGCCGTCTGGGAGTGGGGCGCATATCTTGGCGAGACCAGCAAGCGCGACGGTGTGCGCGCGAAGGTCTCCTCGTGGGAGCGGATCAGCCCGCGCGCGCTGATCCCGCACGCGAAGGCGACGGGCCAGTACCTCAACAGCGTGCTGGCGAAGATCGAGTCGCTGAAGGCGGGCTATGACGAGGCGATCCTGATGGACGAGCATGGGCACGTCTGCGAGGGGTCCGGCGAGAACATCTACGTCGTTCGCGACGGCGCGATCATCACGCCACCACAGACCGCTTCGATCCTCGACGGGATCTCGCGTCGCTCGGTGCTGCAAATCGCGCGTGACCTCGGCTACCCGACGCTCGAGCGCGATCTCGCGCGGGCCGAGCTCTACCACGCCGACGAGGTGTTCCTGACTGGGACGGCCGCCGAGCTCGTGCCGGTGCGCGAGATCGACGACCAGGCAATCGGCGACGGTCAGCCGGGCGAGATCACGAAAGTGCTCCAGCGGGCCTTCGATGACGCCCTGCACGGCCGCACCGATCGCTACCTCGAGTGGCTGGACGTCGTCGCGGTGGCGGAGCGGGCGAGCGCGTGATGCTGGCGAAGGTTCCACAGCTGTTGGGCGAGCGAATTACGCGGGCGGCCGCATAGCGCGCTGCTGCGCGCCGTGGTCGCTGCCGTCTGTGATTCGCTTCCAACACTGAAAGGAACCTTCGTGAGCAACACAATCCAGCTATATGACGCCACCCTGCGTGACGGCATGCAGGGTGAGGGCATGTCCCTCTCGGCCGAGGAGAAGCTGCGCGTCGCGCACGCGCTCGATGAGCTTGGCGTCGAGCTGATCGAGGCGGGCTTCCCCGAGTCGAACCCGAAGGAGCGCGAGCTCTTCGAGCTACTGACAGCGGAGCGCTTCGAGAACGCCGAGATCGCCGCCTTCGGCATGACCCGCCGGCGCGGCATCGCCGCGAGTGAGGACGCCGGGCTCGTCCTACTGGCGGAGTCGGTCGCACCGGTCTGCACGATCGTCGGCAAGACGTGGGCGCTACACCTCGAGAAGATCGTGAAGGTCGATCGCGCCGAGAACCTGCGGATGATCGCCGAGTCCGTCGAGTTCCTGCGCGCTCAGGGCAAGCGCGTGATCTACGACTCCGAGCACTTCTTCGACGGCTGGCGCGACGATCCGGCGTACGCGATCGCCTGCATCGAGGCTGCAGCGGAAGGTGGCGCGGAGACCGTCTGCCTGTGTGACACGAACGGCTCGTCGCTGCCCTCGCAGATCGCGATGGCAACCAGCGCGGCGGTCACCGCGCTCGGCGAGCGCGTGCGTCTCGGCATTCACTGCCACAACGACGCCGAATGCGGTGTCGCGAACACGCTCGCGGCGGTCGAGGTCGGCGCACGCCAAGTGCAGGGGACGGTCAACGGGATCGGCGAGCGCACCGGCAATGCGAACCTGATCTCGATCATCGCGAACCTGCAGCTGAAGCTCGGCTTCGAGTGTCTCGGCGATGAGCAGCTCGCGCGGCTGACCTCGACCGCACATTTCGTCGATGAGCTGCTGAACGTCACGCCGAACGCGAACCAGCCGTATGTCGGGCGTCACGCGTTCGCGCACAAGGGCGGGATGCACGTCGCCGGTGTGAGCGCGGACGCGAGCACCTTCGAGCATGTCGATCCGGCGGTCGTCGGCAACGAGCGCACGCTCGTCGTCTCGGAGCTGGCGGGGCGTGCGAGCATGCTGGAGAAGGCGGCGAGCTTCGGCCTCGAGCTCGACGACCAAGCCGCGGCGCGCGTGCTCGAGCGCGTCAAGCGACTCGAGCACGAGGGCTACCAGTTCGAGGCGGCCGACGGTTCGCTCGAGCTGCTGCTGCGCCGCGAGACGGGCGACTACGAGCCGCTGTTCGAGCTCGAGTCCTGGCGCGTTGTCGTCGCCAGCGAGCGTGGCGCGGCGGCATCGACGGAGGCGACGATCCGGATCCGGATCGACGGCCGGGAATACGAGCGAAGCGCGATGGGCAACGGGCCGGTCAATGCCCTCGACTCGGCGTTGCGCGCGGCGATCGTCGAGGTGTACCCGCATCTCGGCGAGGTCGAGCTCGTCAACTACAAGGTTCGCATTCTCGATGTGGCGAAGGGCACCGGCGCGGTGACACGGGTGCTGATCGACGCATCGGACGGGAGCGAGCTCTGGGGCACGATCGGCGTGTCCGAGAACGTCATCGCCGCGTCCTGGCAGGCGCTGGTCGACTCGCTCGAGTGCGCGATGCTTCCGAGCCGCGTGAAGTGAAGGCAAGCGCAGTCGAGGAGATCCCGCTCGCGCGGCCGTCCATCGGGGCGGCCGAGGAGGAGGCCGTCCTCGAGGTGCTCCGCTCGGGGCACCTCTCGCTCGGTCCGCGCGTGCCAGAGTTCGAGACGCGCTTCGCTGCGCGCGTGCGCGCGCCGCATGCGAGCGCGGTCTCGAGCGGCACCGCCGGGCTGCATCTCGCTCTGCGCGCCGTCGGCGTGAGTGAAGGCGACGAGGTCGTCACCAGCCCGTTCTCGTTTGTCGCCTCGGCGAACGTGATCCTCTACGAGCGCGCACGCCCGGTCTTCGTCGACATCGATCCCGTGACGCTGACGCTCGACCCGGGCGCCGCGGCGGCGGCGGTGACCGAGCGCACGACCGCGCTCCTACCGGTTCACATCTTCGGCTGGCCGACGCAGATGGAGCCGCTCGAGGCGCTCGGCCTGCCGATCGTCGAAGACGCGTGTGAGGCGCTCGGCGCGCGCTACCACGACGGTCGTCTCGTCGGTTCGCGCGGGCACCCGGCAGTCTTCGCGTTCTACCCGAACAAGCAGATGACGACCGGCGAGGGTGGGATCGTCACGGTCGGCGAGGCACCGGTCAAGCAGCGCATCGACAGCGAGCGCAACCAGGGCCGCGCGCCGAACATGGATTGGCTCGACCACGACCGCCTCGGCTTCAACTACCGCCTGTCAGACATCGCCTGCGCGCTCGGGATCGCGCAGCTCGAGCGGCTCGACGAGCTGCTCGGAGCGCGCGCGCGCGCCGCGGTGCGCTACCGGGAGGCGCTCGCCGGGATCGAGGAGATCGAGCTGCCGTGTCCGGACGGTGGCGGTGCGGCGCGCGGCTGGTTCGTCTTCACCGTGCTGCTGCCGCGTGGCGTCGACCGCGACGCCACGATCCGTGCGCTGCGGGAGCGGGGGATCGCGAGCAAGCCGTACCTGCCGGCGATCCACCTGATGAGCTTCTACCGCGAGCGCTTCGGTCATCGACCGGGTGAGTTCCCGGTCTGCGAGGACGCAGCGGAACGCTCGCTCGCGCTGCCGTTCTTCCCCGGGCTGAGCGAGGGCCAGGTCGCGCGCGTCGCGGCCGCGCTCGCGGCGATCCTCGGTCAGGGCTGACGTCTGTGTCCCGCTTCTCTGAGCCACAGCACCCGGATTTCCAGCGGATCAACGCGTCGCTCGCGTTCGATCGCCGGCTCTGGCCATATGACGTCGAGCAGTCGCGCGCGCACGCGAAGATGCTCGCGACGCGCGGGATAATCAGCGAGGCGGACGCCGATGAGTTGCGCCGCGGCCTCGACGCGGTCGCGGCCGAGCTGCGTGAGGAGCGCTTTCAGTTCGCCCCGCAGGACGAGGACATCCACATGGCGATCGAGCGTCGCCTGACAGAGATCGCCGGTCCGGTCGGCGGCAAGTTGCACACCGCGCGCTCGCGTAATGACCAGGTCGCGACCGACGTCGTCATGTTCGTGCGCGAGTCAGCCCGGGAGGCCGTCGCGGCCCTCACCGGCTTGACCGCGGTGCTGCTGGATGTGGCCGATGAGCACGTCGATGCGCCGATGCCGGGCTACACGCATTTGCAGCGCGCGCAGCCTGTCTACCTGGCACACCACCTGCTCGCCTACTTCTGGATGTTCCACCGCGATCGCGCGCGCTTCGAGGCGGTGATCGAGGCCTGTGCGCTGCTGCCGCTCGGCGCCGGCGCGCTCGCGGGAGTGAACTTCGACACCGATCGCGAACTGCTCGCGCGCGAGCTCGGGTTCGCGGCGCCGGTGCCCAACTCGCTCGACGCGGTCTCAAACCGCGATTTCGCGCTTGACTACCTCGCCGCGGGCGCGACCGCCGCGATGCACCTCTCCCGGCTTGGTGCCGAGCTCGTGCTCTGGTCGACCAGCGAGTTCGGCTTTGTCGAGCTCGCCGACGCCTGGAGCTCGGGCTCGTCGATCATGCCCCAGAAGAAGAATCCCGATGCGGCTGAGCTGCTGCGCGCGAAGGCGCCGCGTGTCGCGGCTCACCATGCTGCCCTGCTTGGCGTGCTGCACGGTTTGCCGCTGACCTACAACAAGGACCTGCAGGAAGACAAGGAGCACCTCTTCGATGTGGCCGACACGCTGCGTGACACGCTCGCGGCAGCGCGTGGGATGCTCGCCACGGCGCGTTTCGATCGCGAGCGGATGCGTCGCGCCGCAGCCGACGAGATGATTGCCGCAGTCGATATCGCCGACCTGCTCGTGACTGCGGGCGTGCCGTTCCGGGAGGCGCATGGCGTCGTGGCCGGGCTCGTGCGCAGCGCGCTCGATGGCGGCCGCGCGCTGTCGGAGTGCAGCGATGCGCAGCTGCGCGAAGCGCACGCAGCGCTTGACCCGGCTGCGTTTCGCGCGCTGTTCGCGCAGGAGTCCTGGCTCGAGTCAAAGCGCTCACAGGGCGGCACCGCGCGCGAGCGGATTGCGGAGCAACTCGCCGTCGCCCGTTCGGCGGCGTGAAGCGCAGCTTCTACGAGCGCGACGTCCGCGAGGTTGCGCGCGCACTGATCGGAGCGGTCGTTCGCCACGGTGAGTGTGCGGGCGTGATCGTCGAGACCGAGGCCTACCACGAGATGGAGCCTGCCTGCCACGCTTTTGTGGGCCTCACGGCGCGGACAAGGACGCTTTTCGGCCCGCCCGGATACGCCTACGTCTACCGCTCCTACGGTATCCACGCGATGCTCAACGCGGTCGCCGAGCCCGCGGGCATTGGCGCCGCAGTGTTGATCCGCGCGCTCGAACCGTTCGCAGGCATCGAGTTGATGCGCGCGCGGCGCGGGGTCGCGGCGCTCGAGGATCTCTGCTCGGGACCGGGGAAGCTGACGCAGGCGCTCGGGATCGGCCTCGAGCTCAACGCGACCGACCTCCTGAACGGACCGGTGACGATCGCAGCCGGCCCGCGGCCCGCGAGCGCAGTGGTCGCCTCCGAGCGCATCGGGATCACGAAGGCGGTTGAGCTTCCTTGGCGCTTCTCGCTTGCGGGCAGCCGCTATGTGTCGCGACCGCGACCGGCGCTCGAGCGGCCGTCGCTACGGCGCCGCGGCGCCGCCACCGGGTCCTGAGACCGGCGGCGTTGTCGGCGTCTGCGTGCCTGTCCCGGTCCCGGTCCCAGTGTTTCCGGTTGTCCCGCCGGTGGTCGTGCCCGCGCCCGCCCCACCACCGGTCGCGGTGCCGGTGCCGGTCGTGCTGGATGTAGGCGCGGAGCCGTAGGCCGGCAAGGTCACCGACGGCGGCGTGCTTGCCTCGGTCGAAAGGATCAGCGACTGCTCTGACTTGTTGTGGGCGCGGTCGTAGGCCTCGGTCTTGGTGATCGGGATCGCAGCCTCGACAAACGCCCTGAAGATGTCCGCCGGATAGGTGCCACCGTAGACGGGCTTGCCGCCGTACTGGGTTCGCATCGGCCTCGGCGTGTTGTAGCCGACCCAAACCGCGACGGTCATGCCGTCTGGCAGCCCAGGCATCGGCTGCGTGAAGCCGATCCACCAGGCGTCTTTGTACTCGGAGGTGGTGCCGGTCTTGCCGTAGACGACGAAGTTGGGGATGTCCGCAGCGGTGCCGGTGCCCTCCGTGACGACCGAGCGCAACATCGCCCTCTCGTCGCTATCGAGGTACGCGCTGAAACCAGGTATGTACGAGTACCTTGGCTCGTTGACGGCGACGTCCTTGCCCTTTGCGTTGTTGACGAGCGTGATCCCGACCGGGCCGGGGCAGGTCCCGTTCTTCCAGGTGGTCTGGTTGACGACGGTAGCGAGCCCGTTGGACACGCCGAGCCCGCCGGCGCAGGTCGTCGATGCGAGCGTCCCGCTGATCAGGTTCCCGCGCGCGATCGTCGAGTAGGCGTGCGCCATGTCGAGCGTCGTGACACCCGTGTAGAGGCCGCCGATCGTCATCGACGGGTTGCGCGAGATGTCCGTCGTGATGCCGAAGTCGTGGGCGTAGTGCGCCACGTTGTTGAGCGAGGCGACCGGATTGACGCCGTCGTAGAGCAGCCCGACGCGTGCGAACACGGTGTTGTCCGAGTAGGTGAGCGCCGAGAAGAGGGTGCGGTGACCGGCATAGGTTGCCTCGTCGTTGCGAATCGGGAACGGCGGACCGGGGCCGCCCTTGTAGGTCCATGGAGCCGAAGGGAGCACGGTGTTCGGCGAGACGCCACGCGCGAGCGCCTTCGCGAGCTCGAAGACCTTCCAGGAAGACCCCGGCTGGCGTTCGGCCTGGGTTGCGAGGTTCCACTGCGAGGTCTGGTAGTTGTAGCCGCCGAACATCGCCATCACGCCGCCGTTGGCGTTATTGATCGCGACGAGAGAAGCCTCTGGCAGGCCGGTGTGCTGCGGCAAGGTCGTCTGAATGATGCGCTGCGCCACGTTCTGCAGCGGCTCGTCGAAGGTCGTGTGAATCCGGTAGCCGCCGGTGTACGGGTGCGGCAGGCTCTTCTTGTCGGCGAGAACCTGTTGCTCGACCCAGCTCGTGAAGTAGCCGTAGCCCGGGTTCGGTGACTGATTGCTCGGCGGAACCACGTACTGCGGCGGGGGCAGCGGCGTCTTAACAGCCTGCTCGTACTCTGCCGAGCTGAGGTAACCGTCCTTCAGCATGTAGAGAAGGTCGGTGTTGCGGCGGTTGTAGAAGTACGGCTCCGAGGTGCTCCAGCTGCTCGGAGGATTCTGCACGAGCGATGCAAGCAGCGCGGCGTCGGCCGGCGTGAGCTGCTCGACGCAAAGGTTGCTGGGGTTTCCTGGGCTGTAGCCGCAGCCCCACAGGCTTGAATTCGGGTCGTTGCCGAAGTAGGTCTGGGCTGCAGCCTCGATACCCCAGGCGCCGTTGCCGTAGTAGATGTCGTTCAAGTACGCGCCGAGGATCTGGTCCTTTGAGTACTTGTGGGCCAGCTGGAACGCGATCGCCGCTTCCGTCAGCTTTTCGAAGATCGTGCGGTGGTACTCGGCTTTGCGGATCTGCTTCACGAGCTGCTCGGTGATCGTCGACGCACCCTGCGTCGTGCCCGAACCCGTGAAATCGTCGATGAAGGCGCGCGCGATCCCCTTGATGTCGACGCCTGACTCCGAGTAGAAGCGCTTGTCCTCGAGCGCGACGATCGCGCGCTTCATCAGCGGCGGGATCTCGTTCGTCGGCACGTAGTTGGCCGGGTTCGTGACGTCTGTCATCACCGCGATCCGGTGCCCGGCGTCATCGAGGATCACGCTGTTCTCGGGGTCCTGCGGCAGGATGAAGTGATTGATCGACGGCAGCTCGGCAGCCACGGCGAGCACCATGCCGAAGATCGTCGAGACCAGCGCCAGGAGGCCGAGCGGGATCATCAGCAGGAACAGGCGGCGCCAGCGGATCACCTTCGGTGGGCGCCGGCGGCGCGATTCGCGCAGCACGCGCCGGCGGCGGCGCTCGTCGAGGGCCTTCTTGTCGCTCGGACGCAGCGGCAAGACGTTGGCTCCATCGGAGTCCTCAGGCGGCGCGATTCTCGGAAGCTCGATGTCGCTCATCTGTTCGACAGCTGGCGCGCGCGAACGACGGCGCGTCATCGGGGCTTCGTCCCCGCTGGTGAGTGGGACTGCCCCGCGGGAGGAGCGCAGTCTAGCATTGCCCGCGTGATCGCCGACGAGGCTCTGCTGCTCGCACGCGGCGCCGTTGAGGTGCTCCCGGCCGGCGAGCTGGAGCGCAAGCTGGCGCTCGGCCGGCCCCTACGTGTGAAGCTCGGGATCGACCCCACCGCACCGGATATTCACCTCGGGCATACGGTCGTCCTCGGAAAGCTGCGCGCCTTCCAGGATGCCGGGCACATCGTCGTCCTGATCATCGGTGACTTCACGGCTCGGATCGGGGACCCGAGCGGGCGCTCGGAGCTACGCCCGATGCTCTCACCGGCGGAAATCGACGCAAACGCGCAGACCTACCAGGAGCAGGCGTTCAAGGTCCTCGATCCCGATCCCGCGCGCCTGGAGGTTCGCCGCAACAGCGAATGGCTCGACATGGACATGACCGGGCTGCTCGGGCTTGTCCGCACGACGACGGTGAGCCAGCTGCTGGAGCGCGACGACTTCGCCAAGCGCATGGCCGCGAACGCGCCGATCTCCGTGCTCGAGCTGCTCTATCCCTTGATGCAGGGCTACGACTCGGTCGCGATCAAGGCCGACGTCGAGCTCGGCGGGACCGATCAGACGTTCAACCTGATGCTCGGGCGCTCGATCCAGCGGCATTACGGGCTGCCGGAGCAGGTGGTGTTGACGATGCCCCTGCTGATCGGGGTCGATGGGCACGAGAAGATGTCGAAGTCGCTCGGCAACCAGATCGGCGTGACCGATCCGCCGGGCGAGATCTACGGCCGCACGATGTCGATCCCCGACGCGCTACTCGGGCCCTATTACGAGTTGCTGCTCGGGCGCGAGCAGCCGGCCGGCTCCTCGCCACGCGACGCCAAGCGCGAGCTCGCGCACGCGCTAGTGGCTCGCTTTCACTCCGCGGCCGCGGCGGACACGGCACAAGCCGACTGGGACCGCGTGTTCGTCCAGCGGAGCGACCCCGAGCAGATGGAGACCCACCACGTCGCGCTCGTCGATGGCAAGCCGCCACAGATGCCGCAGATCGTCGCCGCCGTCGCCGGCGTCTCGACCAGCGAGGCACGCCGCCTGATGGCAAGCGGG
Source organism: Solirubrobacteraceae bacterium (assembly GCA_050010595.1). GTDB lineage: Bacteria > Actinomycetota > Thermoleophilia > Solirubrobacterales > Solirubrobacteraceae > Palsa-513. Next base: position 548 of record JBEKKS010000009.1, on the reverse strand, counting down.
GGCGTCTACCTCAACGACGCGCGTCTGGCTCCCGAGGAGATCGATGTCAGCCCCGAACGCCTGCACGGCGCCGTTCTCCGCGTCGGGCGACGCAAATTCACGCGCCTCGACGTGCAGGGGGCCGACATTGATCCCGCAGGGGCTCGCATCGATCCCGCAGGGGCGCTATAGTTCCGCGTCCGTTTCGCGGGCCGTTTTATCTTGCCCGCGTCCGGCCTCGGCTAAGGGAGTCCCCCAAGCCAGGAGGCGGCGGCGGTCTTTGAAAACTCAACAGCATGCGCACCAAGAGCGGCTTCGGCCGATCTGGTGTGCGTCCAGGTTCGACCCACGGCCGAGCGCATCGCGCACGGGCCGTGGCACGAGTCAAGAATTAGAAGTACCCCGTCATGGTCGAGCGCCCTGTGTATAGGCCTCGAACCACCATGACAACTCTCTTCACGGAGAGTTTGATCCTGGCTCAGGACGAACGCTGGCGGCGTGCCTCATACATGCAAGTGGAGCGACGAACCGGGGCTTGCCCCGGGGCAAAGCCGCGAACGGGTGAGTAA
>JBEKKS010000008.1:0-128359 GCA_050010595.1 Solirubrobacteraceae bacterium | reverse complement strand
AGAGCCGGAGAGGGGACTCGAACCCCTGACCTATCGCTTACAAGGCGATTGCTCTACCAGCTGAGCTACTCCGGCGACGCCCAAGTGGACGCTAGCCGATGTGAGCTATCGGACGCGCTCGCTCAGCCGGCAGCGATGCTCGGCAGCGGGTGCGGCGGGTAGTGGATCGGGTGCGTGCGGCAGGTGTGGTAGATGTCCTGCGTCGAGACCTGGTGGCCGGTCGACTCGGTGATGCGTAGCGCAAGCTTGTATGTGCCGTACGGGTACTTCTGGAGATCCAGCCGCACCAGCTCGAGACCCGACCCGAACGCGCGCAGTGACTTGACGCCGAAGTTCGAGACCGTCGTGCTCGTGAGCCGTGCCTGCACGTTGAGGATGCTCACCCCCGACGGGATCCGGAATTGGAAGTGCATGTGCACGAGGAACGCGCGCCGGCTCTGGCACGGCACGAGCGTCTTGCTCGGCTGCGGTAGAGGCTTTGGCGCCGGAGTCGATGTGGATGTCGACGTCGAGGTAGATGTCGACGTCGAGCACGTCGGCACGTACTCCGCGGCGCCGATGTCGACGGTGCCAGCGCTGACGGGGCAGCTCTTCGACAGTTCGCGCGGGTTGCCGTAGATGTCCGTCGTGAGCCCGCTCGATACAAGCGAATTCGAACCAGCATCGACCGTCGGGCTCGCACTCGTCTCACTCACACTCACCGTCGGTGCGCTCGTACCAGCATTCTCGAGAGCTGCGCCCAGAAGCGGAGCACCGGCGCCTTCCGCCGTAGAGGCCCCAGGCGGAGCTTGGTAGCTTGGGTCGACGAGATCAGGCGCCTGGCAGATGTTTTGGGTGCCCGGGAACGGCGTAGCGCCGTCGGATTCGCAGTAGTCGGAATACGAGGCCGTCGTGTTGCTGGTGTCCGTCTCCCCGTTTGCCAGCGTGCCAGCCCGCGGCGCGCCCGCGCAACTCCCTTGATCGACAGCGGTTTCGGCGCCACCCTCATCGCCGTACACGATCGTGTTGTCGAGCTCGAGCGAAACGTACGTGCAGTAACCGCCGCCAAAGAAAATGCCGGCCGTTCCGCCGTCCGCGGGGTTTGCTATCGCCCCATCGTCGGTGATCGCATTATCAGTAACGGTCGAATCCTCGAGCGTTAGATCGCCGGAGCCCTCGGCTGCGTTGCGGACGGCCTCAATTCGAGGACCGCCGCAGTCGTACTGGTTCGAGTAGTAAACGCCGGCACCGTTGGACGCGTCGATCGCGTCGTTGCCGCCGCCATTGGCGTTCGCCGCGATCACGTTGTTGGCCACGACGTCCTGAGCGAGCGTCGCGTAGGCGTTCGCGCAGTAGCCCTGCACCGCGAGACCAGCACCTGCGCTTCCCGCGTCAGCTATGCCCTCGAAGTCATTGTCCGCGTCGTCGCTCGATCCAGGCAACACGTTGCTCGTGAACGTGTCGTCCGTGCTTTGCAGAAAAGCGTCACTGACGAACTCGCCGCCACCCTGGTAGTCCACGCCGCTCGGGTCACCGGGCGCCTGGATCTCATTCGAGTCGAACAGGTTGGCCGTTTGCGTCACTGATACCGAGTCGTAGCCCCCGTCCTCGTTGAGGATGGCGAGCCCGCCGCCGGTTCCAAGATTGCCACCGACGTCGTCCAGCAAGTTATTCGTGAACTTGTTGGACGAAAGCGTGACGGGATTATCAGCGCATGCGGCTGTGATCTCGAGGCCGGCGCCGCCGCCTGGCCAATCAGTATCAGTCGAATTGTAGTCGTTGTCCTCGGTGAAGTTCCCGTTCGAGAACTGCGAGTTTGCTACCAGCAGAGACGCGTCCGTTGCTACGGCGTTGCGCACGCCGTAGTCCTCGTCGGGGCACGCGTGTGACTCGCCGACGTTGATGTAGACCGGTGGGGCATCGATATCGGAGTTTCCGAGCAAGGCGGTCGGCCCGAAAACATCACCGGAGAGTTCGAGCTGCCCGCTCGCGACGCTAAGTGCCAACGCGGAAGGCTCGGGATTCGATGAGTAATTCAAAGGCGCGACGGCCTGCTCGAACGTGAGATCGGCGAGCGTCATCGCGCCAAGGCCAGTTCCAGAAAGAAGCGGCCCTGACTGCGCTGTGCCCTGCCCATCGAAACCGTCTGTCTGTCCCGTCGCGCCCTCGAGCGTGAACGCCGAACCGCTCGGAATGGTGTACGTGCCGTAGCAGAGCCCGGTGATCTCGACGGTATCGCCGTAAGTTGGGTCGCTCGACGTGCCGGCGCCCGTGAGCGCGTCCTGAAGCGTCGTCTGGTCGCTCGCGTTGTCTGAGCACGTGACGGACACGACCGAAGGTCCGCCATCCGCCAGCGCGATCGCTGCCGGCAGCGCCAGCGCAGCGACTAGCGCCAGCAGGAAAGCAAGCTTCGTCGACCGCCGGCGCGGCCCCCTAAGTTGGAGTAGTCCCCTCACGTCGGCGCGAGGCTACCACCGCCGCGGATCGTCCGCGTAGGGAGTTTGCTCCCCTTCGGCCCGGAGATGCGTAACGATCGCCAGGCGACCGGGTACTCGTTCCCGTGACCCATTACGCGACCAACAAGCCGGCGCCGCCCGGCTATGACGCGGAGCGCTACCACGCGCGAACGCTGGGCAAGGGCGTGAATCCCGTCATGTACTGGATCGTCCGCGGGATCCTGCAGCCGATCTTCCACGTCTACTTCCGGCTCTCGCGCTACGGGACGGAGCACGTGCCCAAGGAGGGGCCGGTGATCCTGGCCTCGAATCATCGGAGCTTCCTCGACCCGCTCGTGATCGGGACGCTCTCGCGCCGGCCCGTCTATTACGTAGCGAAGAAGGAGCACTTCCTGCACCCGGTCAGGGGTTGGGTCATGAGCCGGCTCGGCGCCTTCCCGGTCGATCGCGGCTCGGGCGACGCGCAGGCGATGGAGACCGCGCGGCAGATCCTCGAGCGCGGCGACTGCGTGGTCATCTTTCCCGAGGGCACCCGCACGCGGCCCGGGCCGCTCGGGCAGCCGCACCGTGGCGTCGGGCGGCTGGCCCTGCAGACCGGTGCTCCTGTCGTGCCGATCGCGGTCTTCGGGACCGAGGCGGTTCGGCGCGGCTGGCGCGTGCGCCCCCATCACGTGAGTGCTCGCTGCGGTGCGCCGCTTCGCTTCGATGCCGATCCGATGCCGACCCCGGCGCTCGCCGAGGCTGCCACCGAAAGGATCTGGTCGTGCGTCGTGCTGCAGTGGGACTGGCTCGGCGGAGCGATGCCAGAGCGTCCGCACGTAGCGCTCCAGGGCGTGGCGGCCAGCGCCAACGTCGCCTAAGCGGACCGGGGTACTCTGAGATGCGTGGTCGAGCTGACAAAGACCAAGGCTCAGCTCGACGCGGAGTTCGAGCACCTCTACAAAGCGCACTTGCGCGACGTCTACAGCTACGCGTACTACCGGATCGGCAACCATCACGACGCCGAGGACCTGACGGAGCAGACCTTTCTGCAGGCCTATCGCCATTTCGAGCGGGCGCAGCGCGAGTCCGACGGCCGGCCGCTGCGTCCGTGGCTGATCCGGATCGCGCACAACCTCGCGGCGAACCACTACCGCTATCGCTCGCGCCGCCCGCAGTCTCCGCTGGAGGAGAGCGAGCCGCTTGCCGCAGCGCATTCGACCGAGGAGCTCGTCGCCGGCCGCGACGAGCTGGCGCGCGTGATCGAGGGCGTCAAGCAGCTGCCCGACGACCGCCGCGAGGCTCTGATCATGCGCTTTGCGCTCGGCATGGACAACCGCGAGATAGCTCGAGCGCTCGGACGCAGCGACGGCGCGACGAAGGTTCTCATCCATCGCGCGATCAAGCAGCTCGAAGGGGTGCTCGCGTTGACTGAGGGACCGGCATGAACGAGGGTGTCGAACCGCTGCTCGCGCGCGCGCTGTCGCCGGTCGAGCCGCCCGCCGACCTCTCGACGCGCGTCACGCGCCGGCTCGAGAGCATCCACGAGCAAGCCGCCGGAGAGCTCGACCGGTGGGAGCTCGCAGCGATGCGTGACCCCCGCAACTGGGCGAGGCCGGCAGCCGCCGTACTCGCGGCAAGCGCCACAGGAGCCGGACTCGTCCTGTTACGCGCCCATCAACGCCACCAGGAGCGCTCGGGCGACCAAGTCGACTGAGGGTTGCCTCAACCTCGCAGCCGCCACAGGCGGTAGTTTCAACTCCTCAGATGGCCACCTGTTACAGGCACCCCTCGCGCGAGACCGGCGTCTCCTGCTCCAACTGCGGGCGGCCGATCTGTCCGGACTGCATGACCCCCACGCAGGTGGGGATGCGCTGCCCGGAATGCGCTCGCCAGCGCACCAAGGTGAAGACGATGCGCAACGTCAGCTACACCGGCTTCCAGGTCACCCAGGCGCTGATCGCGATCAACGTCGTGATCTTCCTCGCCGAGGGGTCCAACGCCTACACGCTCTCGAGCACGCCTGTCCCCGACACCTGGCTGCTTCAACACGGCTATCTCTACGCGACCCTCATCGGGCATGCGCACCAGTACTACCGCCTCCTGCTCGCGGGCTTCATCCACTGGGACCTGCTGCACATCGGCTCCAACATGCTCGTCCTGTTCTTCGTTGGGCGGCTGATCGAGCCGGCGCTCGGTCGCGTGCGCTTCGTCTCGATCTACTTTGTCGGGCTCTTCGCCGGCTCGCTTGGTGCGCTGCTACTGAGCCCGGATGCCGCGACCGCTGGCGCCTCGGGCGCGATCTTCGGCTTGCTCGGCGGCGCCTTCATCGAGCTGCGGCACCGCGGCATCGACCCGTGGCAGACCGGGATCGGTGGCACGATCGTGCTGAACCTCGTCCTGACGCTGTCGATCTCGGGCATCTCGATCGGCGGTCACCTGGGTGGGCTGGTCGGCGGCGCGCTCGCGGCCACCGCCTGGCACTACGCCGACAGCCGGCGCCGGCCGCTGGCCTACGGCCTCGCGGCCTGCGTCGCGCTCGCCGGGGTTGCGATCGCAGCGGCGATCGCCTTCTCCGCCGCCGGGCCGCCTTACAGCCTCTGAGGAAGCTCGACCTCGAGCGCAACGCCCTCACACGGGGCGACGAGGTCCGGATGGAGGATGTGGGCGAGCAGCTCGAGCCCATCGACGAGCCGCGGACCGGGTCGTGAGAAGTAGGAAGAGGCGTCCACCGCGACGACGCGCGCCGCCCCAAGATCGCGCAGCTGGTCGGCATAGTCCCGCGCCTCCGCCTGGGCCCGCTGCGCATCGAAGCCGCAGGGCATCACGACGACGACGTCCGGCTTGGCGCCGGCCAGCGTCTGCCAGTCGAGCTGCTGCGAGGGCTCGCCAGGAAAGCCGAGCGGGTCCTCTCCGCCCGCCAGCTCGATCAACTGCGGCGTCCAGTGGCCGGCTACGAACACTGGGTCGAGCCACTCGAGCGCGATCACGCGCGGGCGAGGTGCGCCGCGTACCGCCAGGCGCACGCGATCGATCCGCCCCGTGCTGCGTGCGACGAGCGCTACGCCCTCGTCGCGCCGGCCCGTCGCCTCGGCGACAGTTCGCACGTCCCCGAGCGACTCGCCGAGCGTGTGTGGGTCGAGCGAGATCACAAGCGGCTCCGACGGCAGGCTGCTTGCCAGCTCGCGCACCTCGTCGACCGATACTGCGCACACCGCACAAAGCGCCTGCGTCAGGATCAGCTCCGGCTCGAGCGCCCGCAACGCCGCACGATCGAGCTCGTAGATCGACTCGCCCGCCGCGACGCGCTCGCGCACCGCGGCGTCGATCGCTGCCGAGTCACGATCGCCGCCCAGGACGTTGCGCGTCACCTGCGGCAGGCGCAGGGCGGCGGGCGGAAAGTCGCACTCGTGGGTCACCGCGATAAGCTCGCGCCCGAGACCGAGGGCGAAGCAGAGCTCGGTTGCATGCGGCACAAGGCTCACGATTCGCACGCCAGGAAACTGTATGGAACGCCTACCGGACAGCGAGGTCGACGAGCGGCTCACAGCGAGCGCCTGGACGCGTCGGGATGACGCGATCGAGCGCGACTTCGAGCGTGCGAGCTTCGCGGCCGCGTTCGCGCTCGTTGACGCGGTCGCCGAGCTTGCGATGGAAGCCGATCACCATCCGGACATCCTGATGCACGACTACAAGTGGGTCAGGATCACGCTGAGTACCCACTCTGCAGGCGGAATTACCGAGCGCGACTTTGCGCTCGCCGCACAGATCGACGCATTGACGTGAAGAGCTGAGCTTGCGCGTCGCGCAGACCGCACCAAACCGCTACGGCAGCGACGGTCCGGCCTGCTAGCTTTGGCGCTTGCCAGATCGCCGATGAACGACGACCCACCTCGAAGTAGTCGCAGGTCCGCGCGCGGACGGCAGGACGCCTAGTGAACTGGCTCCTCGTCGCAGTCACCGCGGTGCTGGTGCTGCTCAACGCATTCTTTGTCGTCGCGGAGTACGCGCTCGTTCGCTCGCGCCATTCGCGGATGGAGATTGCCGTCGAGGAGGGCAGGCGGGGCGCGAAGCTCGCGCTACGCCAGCTCGACCGGATCAACGAGTACATCTCGACCTGCCAGGTCGGCAACACGATGGCCTCGATCGGGATCGGCGCCGTCGGGGAGGAGGCGCTCGCCCGCCTGCTCGACCACCCGTTCGGGTCGCTGCTCGCGCACTCCCTGGGGATCGTGCTTGCGGCGATCGTCGCGTACCTGCTGATCACCAGCGCGCAGATCACCGCGGGGGAGATGGTCCCGAAGCTTTACGCGATCGATCGAGCGGAGACTGTCGCGCGGCGCGTCGCCACGCCGCTGCAGTGGTTTCGCATCCTCTTTCACCCGTTCATCATCGCGCTGACGTTCGTCTCGAACGCGATGCTCGGGGCGCTCGGCGTCGATCCCAAGCGGCGCATCATGCGCGGCGGCTCAGCCAACGAGCTGCGGCGGCTGATCCGTGACTCCGAGGAAGGCGGGATGCTCGAGTCCAGCGAAGCGACGATGTTGAGCGGCGTCTTCGACCTGCACGAGCGAGAGGCGCGCCAGGTGATGACGCCGATCCCCGCCGTCGTGACGGTTGACATCTCCGACGACGTCGAGACCGCATTGCGGCGCTGCATCAGCTCGGGGCACACGCGGCTGCCCGTAACCGAGGACGAGAACCAGGACCGGATTCGCGGGATCGTGCATGCCAACTCGCTCTCGCGGCGGCTGCTCGACGGCGGTGGCAGCGACTCGATCGAGGCGCTGGTGCGCGACGCGCCGATCGTGCCTGAGACCAAGCCGCTCGACGACCTGCTCGCCGATCTGCAGCGCGAGCGCACCGCGCTGGCGGTCGTCGCCGACGAGTACGGGCGCGTCGCGGGAATCATCACCGTCGAGGACATCGTCGAGGAGGTAGTCGGCGAGCTGACCGATGAGACGGACCCGCTCGCCGGCGACGTGCGCCGGCTGCCGGGCGGCGACCTGTACGTCGGCGGCCACGTACCGATCGCCGACCTGACCGACTACGGCGTCGAGCTGCCCGACGACAGCGACGCCTACAACTCGGTTGGGGGACTCGTCTTCAGCGACCTCGGGCGGCTGCCCAAGCGGGGCGACACTGTTCGCGTCAACGGCTACGAGCTGCGCGTCGAGTCGGTCCGCGAGAACCGCATCGTCGCCGTTCGGATCCGCGAACGCCCGCAGCCTGTCGAACCGCAGGAGGAAGACAAGCACTGAGCCCTTACGCAGCGGCGCCCCGTTGGGGTTCGGGGCGCCGATGATCTGACAGGGGGCTGAACGCACCGACGCCCCGTTGGGGTCCGGGGCGCCGATGGGATCAGGGAGGAGGTGCGATTGCGAGATATGTGTCGCACGCGCAGTATGCGTGCCTACTCTCAAGCGCACCTTAATAATTGCCTAATCTTTCCGATCTGTCGAGTGCTGTAGGGATTTCTTAACGTGGGGCTTCAGCGCCCTCGGCCGGCTGACGACGCGTTCGCGGCCGCGATCACGGTCCACCCCAGCGGAATCCGGTTGCGGACGGCGCCGGTGCCAGCGGGCTGCCTGGTAGCGCGGGCGGGAGCGGGTGGAAGTTGTACGGCGCCGGCGCGACGTCGTTCGGCGTATCCGGGTGGAAGAGCGACGCGAGGTACTGAATCTGCCCCCGGCCGACGCCGAGCTCGGTCTGCCCGCCCCCGTACAGACCGATCTCGTTCGCTTCGCAGAAGTCGTAGAGCGAGCACAGCTCGCGCAGGCTGCCCAGACGCGACGGCTTCACATTCAGCATGCGTGGCGCGAAGCTGAGCGCCAGCACGTCGTCAACGGTGTGGATCGGCGCATCCCAGGTGATGCGATCGCGATGCGCCTCGAGCAGCGGCTCGGTCAGCTCGGTCAGCGCCGGATCCTCCAGCCAGGCGTGGGGAAACCCTTCGACGATGCGGGCGTAGAGCGTCGGATCGGGCGGATTGTCGACGGTCGTGCCGTGGTACCAGCCCTTGAGGTCACAGACCGCTACCACCTCGAGCGCCGCGAGCTGTTCGATCAGCCGCTCGTCCCAGCTCGGCGTCGGGTCGAGCTTGAAGCGGAGATCCGGATGCTGGGCGAGACGCTCCTCGATTGGCGCCAGCGATGGTGGCTCGGGCAGCCGCAGCGAGGCGACGAAGCGCAGCGGCGCCGGCGTGCGTGCGAGCACCGCATGCAATGGCTCGTGCCCCTGGCGCAGGGCGAGGTCAAGTGCCGCCGACTCGAACGCCCAGCGGCGGTAGCGGCGGTAGACCGGGCTCTGCGGCTCACTTGGAAAAAGGTCGAGGCTCCCGAGGCGGTCCGCGAAGCTCGCGATCGTGAAGCGCCCCGCGATCGGCAGCGTTGGGCCGGCGGCCGCCAGCGCGTCGTGGTCCACCGTCGCATAGGTGACGTCCTCACCGAGGCCCTCCTCGCCGGCGCCGTGGAGGTGGACCACCGTCGTCACGCGGACGAAGTCCGCCCCGGTTGCCAGCTCCAGGCGTTCGAGCTCGTAGCGCTCGATCGTCAGCTCGAGCTCGGCGATCGCCCCCCAGCTAGCGCTCATCGCTCGCGCCCTCGAGGTGGGCTACGAGCTCGTCGAGACGCAGCGCCTCAACCTCGCCGCCGACCGCGGCGAGCTCGGCAGCGCACAGCTCGATTAGGCTGCGGCCCTCGCGCACGAGCTCCAGCGTCTCGCGCAGGCCCGCTTCACCCGAGTCCAGCCTGCGCACGATCTCCTCGACGCGCGCGGCGGCTGTCTCGTAGTCGAGCGGTCCGCTCTCGCCGCTGCCCCGTTCCGGTGCTTCGCTCATCGCCTGCCCGCGATACGAGCTCCGACGCGCCCGTCAGCGAACCGCAGCGTCACTTCCGCCTGCGAAACGGCGCGTTCCGCGCTTGTCAACGGCTCGCCATGCTCGTCCTCGACGAGCGCGTAGCCGCGCGCGAGCGTCCGCTCGGGGTCGTGCGCGGAGAGCGCCACCCGCGCCTGCTCGAGCTCTGCGGGGCGGCGCACCCGAACCTCGCGCGCGAGTGCCTCGCGGTGGCGCGCGAGCAGGCGAGCGCGCGCCAGCAGCGCAGCACCCTCGGCAGCGATTCGTCGCCGGCTCGCCGCGTCCAGGTCGTGTGCGCGATGATCGAGCCGCAGCCGCTGGCGCGCGACGTGCCTCGCCGGCGCGCGGGCGAGGGTTGCGAGCAGCCGCGCGCGTTCGACGACGGCAGCATTGCCGTGACGGCGCAGCCGGCGGGCGCTGGCGAGCAGGTCGCCGCGCGCCTGGGAGCAGTCGATTCCGACGGCGACCTCGGCTGCATGGGTGGGGGTGGAGCAGCTCGCGGCGGCGACCTCGTCGAGCAGCGTCCTGTCGCTGTGATGGCCGATCGATGCGATCACGGGCACGGGCAGCAGCGCCACGGTGCGGCAGAGCGTCTCGTCAGAGAACGCGAGTAGATCGGTCATCGAGCCGCCGCCACGGGCGACAACGATCACCTCGGCGGGACTCAGTGCCGCCAGGTCGCGCAGCGCTTGGGCGATCCGAGGTGCGGCGTGGCGGTCCTGCACCGGCGCGAAGGCCCACACGATCCGTCCGTGCCAACCACGCCGCTCGAGCGCCGCGAGCACGTCGTCGCCCGCCTTCGCGCCGGCGCCGCACACGATCGCGATCGTCCGCGGGAGCAACGGGCGCGGCAGCTCGCGCTGGCGCTCGAGCAGGCCGTCATCGGCGAGCGCCTCCCGGCGGCGCTCGATCTGGACCAGCAGGTCACCGGCGCCCGCGATCCGCAGCTCGGCGACCGCGAAGCTGAACGAAGGGGACGCGCTCGAGCTGCCCGGGTAGTAGTCGCAGCCGCCCGCCACGACGACTTCCATCCCGTCCGCGAGCTGATCCGTGACTCGCGCGAGACGCTCCCAGTCGGTGCGCCACATCGCGCACGGAACCGCGCCGTCGGCGTCGCGCAGCTCGAAGTAGGCGCGTGTGCGCGTCGGCGCTCGCAGGTTCGCGATCTCGCCGGTCAGCTGCACGCGCGCAAAGGAACGCAGCTGGTCACGCAGCCGCGCCGCATAGCGACCGACCGGGTAGGGCCCGGGAAGCAGGCTGGCGCCGCTGCCACCACCGTCGTCGTCGAGCGAGAGCTGTCCCTGTTCGGTCACCCGCCAACGAGCCTACCGGGTGGTGGTGCGCTGATTCGTGCGCTGCGGCCTGCGTCAGTCGCGCAGCGAGGCGAGCGGGCGCTGGCCGTCCTGCGCATCGCCGCCGCGCGTCTCGCCGTCGCGCGCGAGCTGCTCGAGCCGGCGGATCTCGGCCTCGCCAAGCAGGCGCGCGGGGTCAGCTTCCGGCAGATCCGCGATCAGCTTCGCGATTCGCGCCCGCAGCTGCAGCGCGAAGTGCGGGGTTGAGGCGCCCATCAGCTGCCGCACGTCCTCGACCGTGACGGTGTGACCGGCGGCGCTTAGCCGCGGTGACTCTGCTTCGCTCATCGCCGGCCAGTGTAGTGGGTGGACCCGAACCGTTGGCTCGGGCAGGCCGGGCAAGCCCGCAACTTTCCCTGCGGATCGACAGTCGCGCGCCCGCCACGCCGACTCACATAGAGACGGGGTCGTCGCCGGCTCCAATTCGACCACATGCCCCAGCTCTTGCGTAGACACTCCCTGACGAGTCTCGTGCTCGTCTCACTCGCCTTCGGCGTGCCGGTCGCCCTCGCCGGCACGCAGGTCTCTCCGCGCGCGCTCGACGGCGGCGCGCTCTATCCCGGCTCGTCGATCACGGCCACCGGTCCAACCGCCTCCACCGGCGTCGTAGGGCTCGCCGCCGCGCCCGCCGTCACCGGGCCGAGCGGCACGACTACTGGCACGACCGGGGCCACAGCCACCGGCGGGCCGACGCCGCTCAGCGCGGCGCTGACGATGACGGTGCCCGGCAGCGTCGCCCAGATCATGTCCGACGGCTACGCCGCCGCTCCCGCGCAAGCCCCGCCGGCCGTGCAGCAGGCGATCTGGGCAGGCAATCAGCTGATCGGGCTGCCCTACGTCTACGGCGGCGGTCACGCGAGCTTCGTCGCGAGCGGTTACGACTGCTCCGGCACCGTCTCCTACGCGCTCTATGGCGGCGGATTGCTCGATTCGCCGCTCGACTCGAGCGCGTTCGAGACCTGGGGTCTGCCCGGGCAGGGTGCCTGGATCACCGTCTACACGAACCCGCAGCACGCCTTCCTCGAGGTCGCGGGCATCCGTCTGGACACCAGCACCGAGGGCGACCCGACCGGCGCGAGCGGCCCGCGCTGGCGCCCGCTGCTCGCCTCGACGACCGGCTTCGTCGCGCGCCACCCGGCCAGCTACTGAGGGCCTATTCCAGCGCTGCGCCGCGGCGGTCCCCGTCGGCTACGCTTCGATGGAACCCGCGAAGGAGGAACCGATGCCTGGAATGTCAGGCCGAATGTCGACGATCGTCAAGGCGAAGGTCTCCAAGATGCTGGACCGCGCCGAGGACCCGGCGGAGACCCTCGACTACAGCTACACCAAGCAGATCGAGCTGCTGCAGAACGTCAAGAAGGGCATCGCCGACGTCGTCACCTCCAAGAAGCGGTTGCAGCTGCAGGAAACGCAGATGCAGCAGCAGCTCGTCAAGCTCGACACGCAGGCGCGCCAGGCCCTGGCCGCCAACCGCGAGGACCTTGCGCGCGTCGCGCTCGAGCGCAAGCAAGGCGTTCAGGAGCAGCTGCAGGGACTCGACCAGCAGATCACGGAGCTCGAGGCACAGCAGCAGAAGCTGGTCGACTCCGAGGCCGCGATGCGCGCCAAGCTCGAAGCCTTCCGCACCAAGAAGGAAGTCATCAAGGCGCAGTACTCGGCCGCCGAGGCACAGGTAAGGATCTCCGAGGCCGCGACCGGTGTCGGCGAGCAGATGGCCGACGTCGGTATGGCTATGCAGCGGGCGCTGGACAAGACCGAGGACATGAAAGCGCGCGCATCGGCGATGGGCGAGCTCGAGGATTCGGGCACCTTCGACGACATGACCCAGCTCGGCCCTGCCAAGGACGACATCGACCGCCAGCTCGAGCAGCTCAGCACGGGCGGGGCCGTCGATGACGAGCTCGCGAAGATGAAAGCCGAGCTCGGGAGCGGTGGCGAGGCCCCGGCAGCGCTCGCCGCCGGCGACGCGGCAGCTCCGGCAGAGGAGCCTGAGGCCGCACCCGCCGCAGCGCCCGCGGACGACGCGGCCAAGTCATGATCGTCCGGATCTTCACCGAAGGGCAGTACCGGCTCGACGACTCCGAGCGCGAGACCTTCGAACGTCTCGACGAAGCCCTCCACCAAACGATCGACGGGCACGACGAGCAAGCCTTCGAGAAGGCGCTCGCCGAGCTGATGGACTACGTGCGAAGCCACGGGACCGTGCTCGCCGACGCCGATCTCGAGCCCTCGGACCTGATGCTCCCGCCGCCCGATACCTCCTTCAAGGAGGCCAAGGTCAAGTTCACGGGCGAAGGGCTGATCCCAGACTGACTCACGGACTCACCCTAGGGCCCGTGGTGGTGGCGGGGCGGGGTGCTTGGGGCGGGGCCGGGTGCTGGGCGCGGGCGTGAAGAAGGGTTCGTCGCTTTAGCCGCCGCTTGGTGGGGCCGGGCGCTCGGCCCACTCGGTTGCGCTCAGGTGGTAGAGGACGTGGGGGGCCAGGGGGTGCGCTGGGTCCATCAGGGGGTGCTTGAAGTCGCCGTCCGGGATGCGGTGCATCCGCAGGCGCTCCATGACGGCGATCGAGCGGCTGTTGGTGGTTGAGGCGAATGAGACGATCTCGGGCATGCGCGCCTCGAGGAAGCCGAAGCGCAGCGCTTCCTGCGCCGCCTCGGTCGCGTAGCCGTGGCCCCAGGCGGCCGGCAGCAACCTCCAGCCGATCTCGACGGCCGGCGTGAAGTGCTCCTCGAACGGCACGACCGACAGGCCGGCGAGGCCGATGAAGGCGCCGTCCGCCGTCGTCTCGACCGCCCAGATACCGAAGCCGTGGCGCTCGAACCCGACCTCGATCTGCTCGAGCACGAACTCGGCCTCCGCGCGCGTCAGCGGCGCCGGGAACTGGGCCATCACCTGCGGGTCCGCGTTGAGCGCGGCGAACGCGTCGTGATCGCTGTCGCGCCAGCGACGCAGCAGCAGCCGCTCGGTCGCAAGCTCCGGACCGCTCACCGCGCCCCCTGCCCGGCTCTCAGCGCCCTAGAACGGTAGGCCCCACAGCGGGAACCAGCGCTCGAGCTCGGGCTCGATCGGCAGCTCGACGCCGATCTGTGCCTTCAGCTGCAGCTCCCGCTCGGTCGAGCGCTGCTGCTCGCCGGCGGCCGGGACGAACGGGTACCAGCTGCCGCGCTTGTAGTTGTAGATGAAGTTGATCTGCTTGCCGTCGGAGTCCTTGAACGCGAACACGGCGCACAGGAGCCGCTCGCCATAGCCGCCGTCCTCGACCGCGGTCGACACGCCGTTGATCGTCACTACGAGATCCTCGACCGCCGCTTGCGTGTCACGTACGACCAGCCAGCGGTAGCCGTAGTCGTCGTCGTGCGACTCGACTGTCGCACCCATCTCGCTCGCGGTCGCTTTGACGACCTCCTCCATGTCCTTGATCATCGCCTGGAAGTCGGCGGTCGCGAGCGGCTGGAAGACGATCCCGGCGATGCCGCCGCAGGTGATGCCGTACTCAGCCTGCAGCGTCACGTAGGCCGTCGATAGCGCGAACAGCCGCTCATGCGACGCGGGCCCCTTCACGGTCCGCCGGCCGACGAGCGCGTCGAACAGGCCCATCGCTACGACGCTGTGCCTTGAAGCTGCGCTTCCAGGCGAGCGAGCGCCGCGAGCCGCTTCTCGAGCGGCGGATGGTCGGCGAAGATGTTCATCATCGACTGCTTCGCGCGCGCCGGCACGATGAAGAACGCGCTCATTCCCTCCGCTTGGCGCAGGTCCTGGCTCGGGATCCGATCGATCGTGCCGCTGATCTTGATCAGCGCCGAGGCAAGTGCGCTCGGGCGGCCGGTCAGGATCGCCGAGCCGCGGTCGGCCGCGTACTCGCGGTAGCGCGACAGCGTCCGCAGAAGGACAAACGAGATCGCGTAGACGAGCACCGAGACGAGCACGATCACGATGATCGCCTCCTCCTCGTCGCGGTCGCGCCCCATGCCGCCGCCCATCCCGCCGAACGCCCCGAAGAAGAAGGAGAAGCGGATGATCGCCGCCGCGACGATCGCAAAGAAGCTCGCGACGGTCATCACGAGCACATCGCGGTTGATCACGTGCGTCAGCTCATGTCCGATCACGCCCTCGAGCTCGGCCGGCTCGAGCATTCGCAGCAAGCCCGTGGTCGCGCAAACTGTCGCGCTCTTCTGCGAGCGCCCGGTCGCGAAGGCGTTCGGCATGTTCGAGCTCATCACAGCGATGCGCGGCTTCGGCAGGTCGGCCTGTACGCAGAGCCGCTCGACGATCGCGTGAAGCTCCGGCTGCTCCTGCGGCGAGACCTCGCGCGCACCCATCGTCGCCAGAGCGAGCTTGTCTGAGCCGAACACCTGGAAGCCGAGCAGCCCGACCGCGACGATCGCGATCAGGACGCCGCTCGCGCCGGAGGCGAACAGCGCGCCGATCAGCGCCACGTACAGCAGTCCGAGCAGGAACATCGTGATGAGCATCCTGCCCTGAAGTCCGCGGTCCTTGCCGAACGCGCTGCGCTTGCTTGCCACACCAAGATGATCGCAGAGTTCGTGGGCGAGGCCGGCAGCGCTCCGGACCGCAATAATCGCCCAACGATGGCTGCGACTCAGACGCTCTCGAGCATCTACCCGCTGGGCTCCGAGATCAACGACGCCGGGCACCTCGTGCTCGGAGGCTGCGACGCGATCGAGCTCGCGGAGCGCTTCGGCACGCCCGCCTACGTTGTCGTCGAGCAGGACCTGCGCTCCCGCGCGCGCGCCTTCATCGCCGCGTTCGCTGCCGCCGGCCACAGCGATTTCCGCGTCCTCTTCGCCTCGAAGACGTTCCCCGCGACCGCCGTGATGGCGCTCTTCGCGCAGGAAGGACTCGGCTGCGACGTAGCCTCCGCCGGTGAGCTTCACCTTGCTTTGGGGGGCGGCTTCAGTCCTAGCGACCTCGTTCTTCACGGAAATGCGCGCGATGACGCCGAGTTCGAGCTCGCGCTGCGCTTCGGCGTCGGTCTGATCGCGCTCGACGGCTTCGATGACATCGAGCGGCTGGCGCGCCTCGCGAGCAAGCCGCAGCCCGTCCTGCTGCGCGTCACCCCGGGAGTACGCGGCGAGACGAACGACAAGATCTCGACCGGACAGGCCGACTCGAAGTTCGGCTTCGGCCTCGACGATGCGCGCGAGGCGATCGCCCTGATCGAACGCACGCCGATCCTCGATTTGCAGGGCCTTCACTTCCACATCGGCTCGAACCTGCTCGACCTCAGTCCGTTCCGCACGGCTGTGGCGGCAATCGCCGATCTCGGCGACTTCCCCGTGTACGACTTCGGCGGCGGTCTCGGTGTCGCCTACACGGCGGCCGATGAGCCGCCGTCGGTCGAGGATTATGTTGGCGAGCTGGTTGGCGCGGCGCGCGATCTGCTGGGGCCCGGAAAGCGGATCCTGATCGAGCCGGGTCGCGCGCTCGTCGCGAACGGTGGCGTGACGCTCTACCGCGTCGTGACGGTGAAGCGCAATGTCTCGACCTGGGTCGCGGTTGACGGCGGCATGTCCGACAACCTGCGTCCGATGCTCTACGGCGCGCGCTACGAGGCGGAGATCGCGGATCGCCTCGGCGGGACGACGCGCGTGCAGCTGACCGGCAAGCACTGCGAGTCGGGTGATGTCCTGATCGACGGCGCGCTGCTTGACGAGCCACGTGTCGGCGACGTGGTTGCGGTGCCGGTGACGGGCGCCTACGGCTACGCGATGGCCAACAACTACAACGGTGTGCCCCGCCCGCCGGTGATCTTCGCCAGGGACGGCGAAGCGCGCGTCGTGGTGCGTCGTGAGACGCTCGACGACCTGACCTCGCGCGACGTGTAGAGGCATGCCACCGCTCCGTATCGGCCTGCTCGGCCACGGCACCGTCGGCGGTGCGTTCGCGCAGCTGCTCTCAGTGCAAGCTGACCGCGTTACCGAGCTGACCGGCCGCACGCCGGAGATCGTCGGCGTCCTGACTCGCTCGCGCGGCGACTTCGACGAGATCCTCGAGCAGTCGGATCTGATTGTTGAGCTGATCGGTGGCGTCGATGACGCGCGCCGCTACGTGCGTGCCGCCCTGCAGTCAGGCCGCGATGTCGTGACCGCGAACAAGCAGCTCCTCTCGCGCCACGGCGAGGAGCTCTGGGAGCTCGCACGCGAGCACGGTCGTGCTCTCGGGTTCGAGGCCGCTGTAGCCGGGGTCGTGCCGGTTGTCCGCGTGCTGCGCGAGTCGCTGCGCGGCACGCGGATCGAGCGCGTGCACGGGATCGTCAACGGCACGACCAACTTCATCCTCAGCGAGATGACGCGCACGGGCGGCAGCTACGAGGTCGCGCTCGCCGAAGCTCAGCGTCTCGGCTACGCCGAGGCCGACCCCTCCGAGGATGTCGGTGGCGCTGACGCGGCGGCGAAGATGGCGATCCTCGCCCGGCTCGCGTTCGATGCGCCGGTGCGCATCGAGGACGTGCGCTACGAGGGGATCGAGCACATCACACCTGACGACATCGCCTACGCGCGCGAGCTGGGGCTCGCGCTGAAGCTGATCGGGACAGCTGAGCGGATCGATGGGGGGATCTCCGTCCGCGTGCACCCGGCGTTCCTCTACGCGGCGCACCCTCTCGCCACGATCGGCGGCTCGTTCAACGCGGTGACGGTCGAGGCGCCGGCGATCACGGAGATCACGATGTCCGGGCCCGGCGCGGGTGGAGTGCAGACGGCGAGCGCGGTCCTCGCGGACGTGATCGCGGCGGCGACTGGCGGCGCCCGCGCGGTCGGGCCGATCCCGCACGCGGTGCGCTTGCCGATCGTCGAGGACGTCACCTCCGGCTTCTACCTGCACCTGCGCGTCGTCGACCGTCCGGGCGTGCTGGCCGAGATCGCGCAGTGCCTCGGCGATGAGGGTGCGTCGATCAAGTCGGTGGTGCAGCGCGGCCTCGGCGAGCACGCGCAGCTCGTGATGGTGATCCACCCGCTGCTCGAATCCCGCGTGCGCTCGGCACTCGATCGGATCGGCAAGATCGACGCCGTCCAGTCGCGCCCCCACGCGATTCGCGTGATCGAGGAGGAGTTCGAGTAATGCTGAGCAATCCCTCAAATCCACGGCTCTTCGGGGGGCATCAGTGACCTCGATGCGCACGATCGGCCTGATCGAGCGCCACCGCGACCGCTTGCCGTTCGAGGCCGACGACCCGATCGTGACGCTGGGGGAGGGCTCGACGCCGCTCGTCCTCGCGGAGCGCCTGTCCGAGCGCGTCGGCGCCGAGGTCTACCTCAAGCTCGAGGGCCTGAACCCGACCGGCTCGTTCAAGGATCGCGGCATGACCTGTGCGGTCTCCGCGGCTGTGCGCGAGGGCGCGAAGGCGGTGATCTGCGCTTCGACCGGCAATACCGCTGCTTCGGCTGCCGCTTACGCGGCAAAGGCGGGGCTGCGCGGAGTCGTGATCGTCCCCGACGGGCGGATCGCGACCGGCAAGCTCGCCCAGGCCCTGATGCATGGCGCGCGTGTGATCGCCCTGCGCGGGAACTTCGACAAGGCACTCGAGCTGGTGCGTGCGCTCGCCGGCCGTCACCCGATCGCGCTCGTCAACTCGGTCAACGAATTCCGCTTGCAGGGCCAGAAGACCGCCGCGTTCGAGCTGCTCGACGACCTCGACGGGCGCCTTGACGCGCTTTGCATCCCGGTCGGGAACGCCGGCAACATCACCTCCTACTGGAAGGGTTTCGTCGAGGCCGGCGCCGCGCCGCGAATGCTCGGCTTCCAGGCCGCGGGCGCGGCACCGCTGGTGCTCGGCCACGTGGTCGCCGAGCCGGAGACGATCGCGAGCGCGATCCGGATCGGCAACCCGGCCCGCTGGGAGGAGGCGATCGACGCGATGCGCGCCTCGCGCGGAGCGATCCGCGCCGTCTCGGACGACGAGATTCTCGCGGCCTACCGCCTGCTCGCCGCGAGCGAAGGCGTCTTCTGCGAGCCGGCCTCGGCTGCGTCGGTCGCAGGGCTGCTCAAGTACGGCGCCGACGGCGCCGAGCGCGTCGCCTGCGTTCTCACCGGCCACGGTCTCAAAGATCCGGATGCCGCGCTCGAGCAGGCCGGCGCGGTGCTGCCCTGCGAGCCGCAGCTGCGCGCCCTCGAGCGCCTGGTGCTCGAGTAGTGGCGCCTCCCGTGATGCGCGTCCGCGTTCCCGCCTCCTCGGCGAACCTAGGGCCGGGCTTCGACTGCTTCGCCGCGGCGCTCAACCTGTTCCTCGAGCTCGAGGTCGCGGAGAGCGATGCATTCGCGCTCGCGACTGACCTGCCGCTACCGACCGACCGCTCGAACCTCGTCGTCCGTGCGTTCGAGCGCCTGCACCCTGCGGACAAGGTCCACTTCAAGATCAGCTCGCAAATCCCGCTCAGCGGCGGTCTCGGCTCGAGCGCGGCCGCGACGGTCGCCGGCCTGCTCGCCGGGGCGCGATTCGCGGGCTCCGAGCCCGACCTGCTCGCTCTCGCGAGCGAGATCGACGGTCATCCGGACAACGTCGCCGCCGCGATCGCGGGCGGCTTCGTGATCGTCGTCGACGGCGAGTCCTACTGCTTCGCGGCGCCCGAGCGGCTCGCTGCGGTCCTCGTCATCCCACGAGACGGCGTCACCACCGAGCGCGCCCGGGAGGTGCTACCGGAGCAGGTGCCGTTCGCGGACGCTGTCTTCAACGTCGCGCACGGCGCCGCGCTGATCCTCGGCCTCGCGCAAGACGATGCCGAGCTGATCGCGCACGGTCTCGACGACCGCCTCCACCAGCCCTACCGCGCCTCGCTCTACCCGCGCTCGGCAGAGCTTGCTGCGCAGGCCGCCGAGCTCGGCGCGCTAGGCGCGACGATCTCGGGCGCCGGCCCTTCGGTTCTGTTCTGGGTGACCCGCGAGCGCGCGCAAGACCTCGCTTCGTCGCTGAGCGGGCGGACGGACGGCTGGGCGAGCGTAATCGAGACCACGTTCGCGACCGCCGGCGCCAAGCTGATCGCCTCCTGACCGTGCACGGCCCCTCGACGAGGGGCTCGTCAGACCTGCGTGTAGAGCACCATCGCGAACCCGAACAGCAGGCAGTAGATCGCGAATGGCGTGAGCGTCCGCGTGCGGAACCAGCGGACGAGGAACGCGACGGTGAAGACGGCCGCGACCGCCGCGACGCCGCAGGCGACGAACGCCTGGCCGCGAACGCTGCTACCGAGCGGTCCGGTGAGGTCGGAGATCTTGAACAGCCCGGCGGCGAGGATGATCGGCGTCGCCATCAGGAACGCGAGGCGCGCCGCGTCGCTGTGGTCGAGCCCGCGCGCTAGTCCGGCGCCCATCGTCACGCCCTCGCGGCTGATTCCGGCCACCAGCGCTGTTGACTGGGCGATCCCGATGACGAATGCCTCGCGGTATTCGAGCGTCCCGAGCTCGCGTCCGCCCGCGACGTTCTGGCCCTCGCGCTCAGCGAGCTCCCTGACCTCCGCCCTGCGCCTGTAGCGCTCAGCGGCGAACAGGATCAAGCCATTGACCATCAGGAAGATCGCCGCGTCGAGCGGCTTCGCGGTTAGCGTTCGGAATGTGTGCTCGAAGGCGATTCCGAGGATGCCCGCGGGGATCGAAGCGATGATTATCAGCCAGGCGAGCCGCTCGGTGGCGTCCTCGATGCGCCGCTTCGCGAGCGTACGGAAGAACGCTCGGATGATCTGGATCCATTCGCGCCAGAAGTAGGCGAGTAGGCCGAGGGCGCTGCCGACGTGCAGCATCACGACGAACGCGAGCCACGGCGACTCGCTCTCGGACTGGATCCGCACGACCGTATGCCACCCGAAGAGCGTTGGGAAGAGAACGGTGTGTCCGAGGCTCGAGATCGGGAACAGCTCGGTCGTGCCTTGGAGCAGGCCGAGCACAACGGCCTGGAAGTAGCTGATGGCTGAGGCCAGCGGGAGCACGCGCGGGCCAGTCTATCCGCCAGCGGGTCTCTGACTGTGACTACGCCTGGAGGTCGCCGACCGGCACCGCGGCATTCTCCGCGACCTCGGCCGGCGTCTCGACGCTCGTGGCTTCCAGCCTTGCGAAGTGGAGGCGGTAGCGCCCGACGAGGATCTCGTCGCCGTGCGCGAGCGTGCTCCACTCGACGCGCTGCCCGTTCACGAACACGCCGTTGAGGCTGCGGTCATCGAGCACGCGCACGCCATCCGGCGCTCGCACGATCAAGGCATGGCGGCGCGAGACCGTGGGGTCGTCGAAGCGGACGTCGGCGGCGAGGCTGCGGCCGATTCGCGTCCACTCGCGCGTCAGCGGCACGACAACGATCTCCTCGCCGTCCTGGTAGCAGAGGTACTCCCCTGGCTCGACCAGGAGCGTTGTCGGGTCAGCCAGCCACGGCGGCACCGCCCGCAGGGCGGCGACCAGGTTCTGCTCCGTGTTCACCGCCGGAAGTTCGAGGGGCGCCAACGACTCGGCGCCACAGTTGTCGCACAGCCGGCGCACTCCGGGCTCGGGCAAGGTCACGAGTGATCCACACTGCTCGCAGCGAAACGGTCCTGTTTCGCTGAGGGCCCCCGTGCGCTCGTCGGTCATGAGACTGCCTCCTGGGTGGCGAGTCAACATCATAGAGACAACGCCGTAAATAGTCCCGTTAAGAGTTGGCGGATGTGCCGGTCGCCCGGGCTGAAGGAGAAGCCCGATTTCGGGCGAATCACTCCACATGTTCCACGATCATCCGAACCGACCGGCAGACATGCCGCACGCGCTCGCGGACGAGCTGCTCGCCGAAGAGATCGCCCGTTGCGCCGATTGCGGGCGCACCCCGCTGATCGGCGAGCGCGTCTATCTCTACGACAGTGCCGCCCTCGTCTGCGAGCTCTGTCGCATGCTTCGCCCTGCGGAGCCGATGCTGGACGCGCTGGTCAGTCATCGCCTTGGCGGCGGTACTCGCAGCGACCCGGCGGCTGTCGTCCGCGTCACGCGCCGCGCCGCCTGATTACAGGCAGCTCGTGGCCGTTGCGGTCGCGTGCCATCGGTAGAGTGCCGCACCGTGGATCCCGTGAGCGTCTCGATCGTTGTTGGCCGTCCGCGTGAGGAGGTCTTTGGCTACCTCAGCGACATCGCGAACCATTCGGAGTTCACGGATCACTTCCTCGACGAGTTCCATCTCACCCGGGAGAACTCGGTCGGTCGCGGGGCCGGCGCGCGCTTTCGCGTCAAGGCTCCGTTCCAGCGCTTCAGCTGGATGGGCGTCAGCTTCATCGACGTCGATGCGCCACGCCGGATCGTCGAGGCCGGCCGCGGCGGCAAGTTCAACCGCGTGCGCGTGATGACCGTCTACAAGCTCGAGCCGAACGCCGGCGATACGACGCGGGTCGAGTTGACGACCGAGACCGAGCCGGCGACGATCAGCGACCGCATTGGCGAAGCGCTTGGAGCGCGCCGCTGGACGCGGCGCCAGAACAAGCGCGCGCTGCGCCGCCTGCGCTCGATCCTTGAAGAGGGCAAGGGTCGCGGCGCCCGCGCAACGATCGCCGGCGGCTAAGTGGTTCTCGGCTCACGTTGCGTCGCCAGGGGCGGCTCGAATGCGATGGAAGTTATCGCCGGGACCACTAGACTTCCGGCGCGATGACGGTGCTGCGACGACTCGCAATGGCTGCGGCTGCGCTTGCCTGCGTACTGGCGATCAGTGCCTGCTCGGTAAGCGGCAACGAGCGCTACGCCGACAACGAGGGTCCGGGCTACGTCAAGGTCGGGAACCTCTACTACCAGGTGCAGATCTCGCGCGAGCTCAACCAGTTCAGCGACGAGGACACCGCTTACCTGCAGGGTCTGAGCAAATCAGAGCTCAAGCTACCGATCGGCGACATGTGGTTCGCGGTCTTCATCCAGGCCTACAACACCACGGAGCGGACTCAGACGCCTGCAACGGACTACTACATCACCGACACGCTCGGCGATCGGTTCACTCCGCTTACCAACCCGGACCCGAACACGTTCAGCTACGCGCCGGCGCCGATCCCGCCCAAGGGCCAGCTGCCCTCGACGACGAGCCTCGCGTACTCCGGCTGGACGCAGGGCGAGGTTCTCCTCTTCAAGTTCCCCTCGATCACCTACGCGAGTCGCCCGCTGACCCTCCACATCGTCGATCCGTCGAACCCGAGCGACCAGTCGCGCATCGAGCTCGATGTGTAGCGCGCCTGGCTGCAGCGCGCTGCGTTCAGTAGCCGAGTTCTAGCGCGTCTGCGATCAGGTCCCGCGCGATCGGGGCGGCGCTTGTGCCGCCGGCGCCGTCGTGGTCGAGCAGGACGCCGACCGCGATCTTCGGGTGGAAGGCGGGTGCGAACGAGACGAACCAGGCGTCCGTGTCGTAAGGGTTGTTGGGGATGTTCGCGCAGGGGCCTGTGGCGCCGCTTGGCGTGGCGATCGAGCCGATACTGCTGCTCCCGCTCGCACCGGTAGTCCCGCTCGCACCGGTGCTTGCGCTCGCACAGTTGGGCAGCGTGAGCTGCGCGGTGCCGGTCTTGCCGGCGACGAGCACTCCGGGTAGCTGCGCCTGCACGCCCGTACCGTCGCCGTAGCGGACCACCGCGATCATCATCTTGCGGATCGTGTGCGCGATCTGTGCTGGGATCACGCGTGGGAAGCTCGGGTGCACCCCCGTCGCGAAGGTCGGCGTCGGTTCGCGTCCGCCGAGCGCGATCGTCGCAGCGATCCGCAGCATCTGCAGTGGCGAGGCGAGATCCTGGTATTGGCCGATCGCTGACGAGCCGAGCGCGACCGGGTCGGTCAGGAGTGTGGGCTGCGGGATCGTGCTCTCGGCCGCGATCGCGATCGGTGAGGGCTTGTTGAAGCCGTAGGTCTCGGCTGCCGCGACGAGTCGCTGCGCTCCCAGCTCGATCCCGAGCGGTGCGTAGACCGAGTTGCAGGAGACGGCGAAAGCGTTGATCAGCGTGCCGCCGCAGTCCTCGCTGTTGCTGTTGTGCAGCTTGTAGCCGTCGATCTTCGCGTAGGTGCCGTAAGCGTAGGTGGAGTTGATCGTCGCGAGCCGCGCTTCGAGAACGCCTGTAGCGGTGACGATCTTGAACGTCGAGCCGGGTGGTTGCGTCTGGGAGAGCGGGCTGCCGGCTACGGCAAGAAGCTCGCCCGTGCGGGGCGCCATCACGACGATCCCGCCGCTCGAGCTGCCGAACTCGCTGACCGCGTCGTTCTGTAGCTCCGGGTCGATCGAGGTGCGTACGTTCGTTCCTGGGACCGCACGCGTGTCCGCGATGATCCGCGGGCCCGCGAAGAGCTTGCCTCCGGGCCGGCCTTCGAGTTGCCTGTTGAACAGGTATTCGAGCCCGCTCGTGCCAACGAGCGTGCCGGCCGGAAACCCGTCCGCTTCGAGCGCTTGCTCCTGGCTGCCGCCTGCGGTCGCCACCGAGCCGATGACATTGCTCGCGGAGGCGAGGCTCGCCAAGGGTACGCCGTCGCGCGCGAGGAGCTGACCACGCGTGGGTGTGACCGTGACGCGGTGGACGACCTCGCCCGGGTAGAGCTCGGGAAACGCGAGGTTCGGGTGCCAGAGGATGCGCATCGCATTGCCGCTGCCCGTCAGTGGAAGCGTGTACTGCAGCCGCATCGTCCCGAAGATCCGCGTGCGGACTCGCAACGTGACGACCTCGGAGCTGCCGGCCGCATAGGTGCCGCGCAGAACCTTGGCGCCGATCACGGTTGCCGTCGCCGCCGGCGCTGCGTAGTCGGAGGCGAACTGGCTGTATGGCACTCCTACCTGCGTCGCGCTGTCGACTTGCGCGTACATTGCCTGCCAATCGCGGCGCGCCCAGGCGGCCGCGAACTGATCGGCGAGCGTTTTCGCGCTCGGCGGGCCGCTCCCCAGCGACGAGACGCCGACGATTGCCCCGACCGAGAGGACCAGCACCAGCACGGCGAGCCGCCTGAGGCCACGCGCGCGGCGTCCCCTGCGCTTGCGCGCGGTGCCGCTTACACTCGGCCGGGTCAACCAGTGCCTCGCATCGCCCACAGATCCCTGCTCATCTGCCCCTTTCGCAGCAGCATTATCCGGCCCGAGCACGTCGTTGCATAGGCACTGAGCCAACGCGCTGATGACCGAGCTCGATTGGGGGATCCTCAGCGTGACGGTGCTGATCGCGCTGTCGGGGTTCAGGCGCGGCCTGATCGTCTCCGCTCTGTCGCTGATCGGCTTCGGCGCCGGAGCCCTGATCGGCACCCGGGTTGCGGAGTCGCTGCTGAGCGGCGGGGCGACCTCGCCCTACGCGCCGCTGTTCGGACTCCTCGGCGCTCTGCTCGCTGGCGGGATCCTTGCAGGCGGCCTGGAGGGCGTCGCCCTGCGACTGCGCAGCGCGCTGCGCCTCCCCGGTCTGCGCTTGATCGATGGCCTCGGTGGGGCGCTGTTCAGCGCTGCCGTCGCGCTTGCCGTCGCCTGGGTCCTAGGCACGGTGATCCTCACGCTTCCGGGCGCAAACGGCCTGAGCGCCACGATCGAGCGCTCGACGATTCTGCGCCGCTTGGACGAGCTGCTCCCCTCGGACAAGTTGCTGAACTTCATTGCTCGGATCGACCCGCTACCGACGGTCGCCGGCTCGACCCTCTCGCTGGCGCCGGCGCACGCGGCGATCCTGCGCGCCCCACGGGTTCGTGCCGCGCAGCGCAGTGTCGTGCGCGTCCTCGGTATCGCCTGCGGCATCGGCATCGAGGGTTCCGGCTGGGTCGTCGGGGCCGGTGAGGTGCTCACGAACGCCCATGTGGTCGCGGGCGAGTCCGATACGAGCGTCGAGGTCGGCGGCGTGCCCCCCGAGCTTCCGGCGACGGTCGTGCTGTTCGACCCGCGCAACGATCTCGCCGTGCTGCGCGTGCGCGGCCTGCGTCTGCCCGTCCTGCGCCTCGCGAGTGCTCCGGCCTCGGGCACCGCCGGCGCGATCCTTGGGTATCCGGAGAACGGCCCGTTTGTCGCACAGCCAGGCCGTGCTGGCGCGACGCAGCCGGTGCAGACGCAGGATGCATACGGCCGCGGACCGGTGCTGCGCGTGCTGACTGCGGTTCGTGGCCTCGTACGGCCCGGCAACTCGGGCGGCCCGCTCGTCGACCGCGACGGTCAGGTCGTCACGACGATTTTCGCGGCGAGCACCACGCCGGGCCCGCACGGTGGTTTCGGGGTCGCGAATGTGACGGTTCGCAGCGACCTGCGTCGGGTCGGCAGCCCCGTGTCGACCGAGGGTTGCGCTGCATGAATCTCGGCGTTTGTTCGGGTTATGCGCCGCAGCCCGCTACCCTGCCGTCGAAATGGCAGACGTGACCAAGACGCTGGTGATCGCGGAGAAGCCCTCGGTTGGGCGCGATCTCGCGCGCGTCCTGCCCGGACCGTTCGCCAAGCAGGAGGGTTATCTCGAGGGACCGGAGCACGTCATCACGTGGGCCGTCGGGCATCTCGTCCAGCTCGCCGAGCCTGAGGAGTACGACCCCAAGTTCAAGCGCTGGCGGATGGCCGACCTGCCGATCGTTCCCGAGCGCTTCCGGCTTGTCGTCCGCGACGAGCGCTCGAAGAAGCAGATGACGGTCGTCACGAAGCTTCTGCACCGCGGCGACATCAGCGAGGTCATCAACGCCTGTGACGCGGGTCGCGAGGGCGAGCTGATCTTCGCCTACCTCTACGAGAAGGCTGGCTCGACCCTGCCAGTCCGCCGCCTCTGGCTGTCCTCGATGACAGCGCAGGCGATGCGCGACGCGTTTGCGAGCTTGCGGCCGGCGACCGAGCTTCACTCGCTCGAGCAGGCAGCCCGCTCGCGCTCCGAGGCCGACTGGATCGTCGGCATGAACGCGACTCGCGCGGCGACGATCCGGTTGCGTTCGTCGTTCGACGGCGCCGTCTCGCTCGGGCGCGTCCAGACCCCAACGCTCGCGATCCTTGCACGCCGCGAAGAGGAGATTCGCGCATTCAAGCCAGAGCCGTATTGGCTCGTGGATGCGCGCTTCGAGCCATCCGCGGATTCGAGCCGCTCCTACGACGGTCGGTTTCACGCAGGCGCGAAGCCACGCATCGCCTCGGAAGCGCAGGCGAACGAGATCGTTGCCGCATGCCGTGCCGGCCACGGGACGATCACCAAGATCGAGAAGCGCGAGCAGATCGACAAGCCGCCGATGCTCTATGACCTCACCTCGCTGCAACGCGACGCGAACACGCGCTTCGGCTTCTCCGCCAGGCGCACGCTCGGCGCCGCGCAGCGCCTGTACGAGGAGCACAAGGCGCTCACATACCCACGCACCAACTCGCGCTTCCTGACGAGCGACATGGCTCCCGAGATCGTCCCGACGGCTGAGCTGCTTGCCGCGCGCGCCGAGTTCCGGGCGGCTGCCGAGTATGTGATCTCCCTTGACGTGCTGCCGCTCGGCCGCGTTATCGACGACAGCAAGGTCTCAGACCACCACGCGATCATCCCGACGCGCGCCGAGCACCCGGTCGACAAGATGGGCGACGACGATCGCCGCGTCTACGACCTCGTCGTGCGCCGCTTCCTTGCCGCCTTCCACCCGGAGGCGGTCCTCGAGAACACGCGTGTCGAGACGACCGTCGCCGAGCATGTGTTTCGCACGCGCGGCAAGGTGCTTCTGGTCCCGGGCTGGCGCGGTGTTTACCTCGCCGTCGACGCGGAGTCCCAAGCGGCTGATGCCCAGTCCGACGACGACGAGACAGGCGAGCAGCAGCTCCCTCGCCTCGATCAGGGCGAGCCCTCAGAGGTGCTCGAGATCGCGGCGCTCGCCAAGGAGACGAAGCCGCCGCGACGCTACAGCGACGCGTCGCTGCTCGGTGCGATGGAGACAGCGGGCAAGCTCGTCGATGACGAGGAGCTGCGCGAGGCGATGAAGGACTCGGGTATCGGTACCCCGGCGACGCGCGCAGCGATCATCGAGCGACTGATCGATGTCGGCTACGTCGAGCGCGACGGTCGCTCGCTGGTCGTCACTGAGAAGGGCCTGAATGTGATCCGCCTGCTCGGCGCGCACGCGCTCACCTCGCCCGACCTGACCGGTTCCTGGGAGCAGCGCCTGGGCCAGATCGAGCGTGGCGAGGACTCGCGCGAGAAGTTCATGCGCGACATCGCAGGATTTGCCAAGGAGACGATCGAGGTGCTCGACGAGACCCTCAAGGACGTCCGGATCCCGCGGGCCAACCTCGGCCCCTGCCCGGTCTGTGGCCACGACATCATCGAGAACCGCAAGGGCTACTCCTGCTGGTCTCGCGAGGATCCCGGCTGTGGCTTCGTGATCTGGAAGGCGAAAGCCGGCAAGACGCTGCCGCTCGCAATCGCACGGGAGCTGATCGCGACAGGCCGCACCGAGCGCCCGGTCACTGGCTTCCGCGGCCGCACCGGGCGTTCGTTCCGTGCCCGCCTCGCCTTGACGCAGAACGAGGAGGGCCGCTGGCGCGTCGAGTTCGACGAGCCGTGGGCCCGCGAGGGCGCGAAGCCTCCCGACCAGGAAACCGTCGAGCCGGTTGCCGCGGTCGCCGCGGAACGCACCGCCGCCTAGAGCGGCACATCGCCGGACTGACGTGGGTCGGCGGGCTACGTCGGCCGGCTGCGCCACCATGGATCACCCATGCCGCTCACGCTCGTCGTCGGTCCCGCGAACTCTGCCAAGGCGCACGTAGTCCTGGAGCGCTACCGCGCGGCGCTGCCGCGCGCGCCGATCCTCGTCGTCCCGCGCAGCGCTGACGCTGAGCACTATCGCCGCGAGCTCGCCCAAGGCGGCACGGTCCTCGGCGTGCGCGTCGAGCCGTTCAGCGCGCTGATGCGCGAGATCGCCGTTCGTGCCGGCTTGCGCGAGCGCCCGCTGGGCGAGCACGCCCGCGCCGCCCTCCTGCGCGCCACGGTTGCGCAGGTGCGCCTGGACGCGCTGGCGCCCGCCGCCCGCTCGCCGGCATTCGTTCCGGCGCTTGCGCGCTTCGTGGCCCAGCTCGAGTCCCAGCGGGTCGAGCCGCCGCGCCTGACGCGCGCTTTGCGACTCTGGTCTGGCGCGGGCCGCCGTCGCCCGTTCGCGCAAGAGCTCGCAACGCTCTACACCGCCTATCGCCGGCGGCTCGAGCGGCTCGGCCGCCTCGACGCCGAGCTGTACGCGCGCGCGACGCTCGACGCGCTGACGCTCGCCCCGGAGCGCTGGCATGCGACGCCGGTCTTCTGCTACGGCTTCGACGATCTCGACGTGCGCCAGCTCGACACGATCGAGACGCTCGCCCACCGCGTCGGCGCGCAGGTCACGGTCTCGCTCCCCGGCGAGCCCGGCCGTCTCGCGCTGGCGGGCCGTGCGACAACGCTCGAGACGCTGCGCCCCGGTGCTGACGAGCTGATCGAGCTGGGACCGCAGAGCGAGTTCTACGAGGACCCGGCGCTGCATCACCTGGAGCGCGCGCTGTTCGAGGACGGCGCCCGGGCGGCCGCGGGCGCTGCGGTCCGCTTACTCGAGGGCGCCGACGAGCGCGCCGAATCGGAGCTCGTCGCAGCCGAGGTCGCCGAGTTGATCGCCGCTGGGTTCGTGCCCGGCGAGATTGCGATCCTTACGCGTGGCGCTCCCGAACCGCTCGCCGACGCCCTTGCGGCGCGCGCGATCCCCCACGCGGAGGATCGCCGCGACCGTCTCGACGCGACGGTGATCGGTCGCACCCTGCTGGCCCGCTTACGCGTGGCTGCGGGTGAGGGCACGGTCGAGGATTTGATCGCATGCCTTGCCGTCGAGCCGGTGGTCGGACCGAAGGATGCGTTCGAGGCACGGCTGCGACGCCGCGGCATCAGCGACCTGCGGGCCGCGCGCGAGCTCTGGGAGCGAGAGCATGGTCCGCTGCTGCTGCCCGACACGCTCGACGGCGTCGAGCGGGATCTCGAAGGCCTGCTCGCTGTCGGCGCCGAGCGGTCGGCGCCTTTGATCGACCCCTGGGAGGGCGCCGCCGCAGCGGCGGTGCGCCGCGTGCTGAGCGAGCTACGCGAGCTCGAGCCGGCCACGCTCGGCGGCACGGCAGGCATCGAACGCACCTTGGCCGCGGTGACGGTGGAGCTGCGCGCGAACGACCCGGCCGCGGTTTCGATCGCCGATCCGCTGACGCTGCGCGCCCGGCGGGTGCGGGCGCTTTTCATCTGTGCGACGCAGGAGGGCGTGTTCCCGGCGCTTGTGCGCGAGGAGCCGCTGCTTGGCTCGGCCGAGCGCGCCGAGCTCGGCCTGACGCTGGGCGCCGCCGGCGACCAGCTGGCGGCGGAGCGCTACCTCTTCTACGCGCTCTGCTCGCGGCCGACATCCCGCTTGCGCGTCAGCTGGCACGCGGCGAGCGATGCCGGCGAGGCAACGCCGGCATCGCTGTTCGTCGAAGAGCTGCGCGACTGCTTCGACGCATCGCTCGAGTGTCGTCACTCGAGCGTGCCCGCAAGCACGATCGCGGCGCGGCGCGGCGCGGCGATCGCGCCGCTCGCCCGGCCGGAGCGCCTCGCGGCCTTGCGCGGTCGCGTCGCACACTCCGCCTCGGGCCTCGAGTCATGGGCATCCTGCCCTGTCGCATGGCTCGTCGAGCACGGGTTTCGAGCGCGCGAGCTTGCTCCCGACTCGATCTTCCTCGCACGCGGCTTGGAGGCCCATCGCGTGCTCGCGGCGGTCTTTGACGGTCTCGAAGGGCGTCTTGATGAGCGCACGCTCCCACGGGCGCTCGAGCTGCTCGAAGCGGAGCTTGCGCAGCGCTCCGCGCGCCTCTCTCCGCTGCCGGCGGTCGAGCGCGCCGAGCGCCGTCGCTTGGGCGCGGAGCTGCGCCGCTACCTGCGCTTTGCTGCCTCCTTGGCGGGTGAGCACGAGCCTGCTGTGACGGAGCTCTCGTTCGGCGTCGAGGGCGCGAAGCACGATGCTGTCGAGCTCGCCGACGGCCTCTCGCTGGTCGGCCGGATCGATCGCGTCGATCTTGCGGTCGGCGGCAGCGCGATCGTCTATGACTACAAGACGGGCGGCGGCGTCGACGGTTGGGCCTCGTGGGTTGGCGAGCGCAAGCTGCAGCCGGCGCTCTACATGCTGGCTGTGGAGCGTCTGCTGGGGGTGGAGGCCGCCGGCGGTCTCTACCAGCCGCTGCGCACAGCGGATCTTCAGCCGCGGGGTGCGATCCGCGAGGACGTGCGCGAGGCCCAGGATCTGAGACCGACCGATCGTCTCGCGGCGAGCTCGCTGCGCACGCTGCTCGATGAGCGCCTGCGCACCGCGACCGAGCTTGCGGCCGAGATCGAGCGCGGCGCGCTCGAATCGCGTCCCGCCAGCTGTTCGCGCCACGGCTGCCGCTACCCGGCGATCTGCCGCGCCGAGGCGTCGTGAGCGCGCAGCTCTCGCTGTTCGAGCTGGGCACCGGGTTCAGCGAGGAGCAGCTGGCGGCGATCGACGATCGCGGTGGCGAGTGCGTCCTGGCGGCAAACGCGGGCAGCGGCAAGACGAGCGTGCTCGTTGAGCGTTTCGTCGCGGCTGTGGTGGGGGAGGGGGTCGCGCCGAGTCGGATCCTTGCGATCACGTTCACCGATCGCGCTGCGGGCGAGCTGCGCGGCCGCGTCCGTGCTCGCCTGCTGGCGCTCGGCGCGCGTTCTGCTGCCCACGAGTGCGCAGCCGCGCCGATCTCGACTTTCCACGCGTTCGCAACGCGTTTGCTGCGCTCGCATCCGCTGCTTGCACCGCTACCGCCGGACTTCGACGTGCTCGACGAGGCTGAGAGCGCCGCGCTGCGCGAGCGTGCCTTCCAGCTCGCTTTCGCGCGCTGGCAGGAGCGCGACGGCGCGCTAGATCTGGCGGCGGAGTTTGGTGTCGACGCCCTGCGTCACGCCTTGTTCGCTGTCTACGACGAGCGCCGCAGCCGCGGCGAGGACGAGCCGCGGCTGCCGCTCCCGCCACCGCCACCGGACGCGCGTGCGGCTGCGCAGCAGTTGCTCGCGACCGCGCAGGCGCTCGCGGTGCGGCTCGGTGGTGCGGCTCTGACCGAAAGCGTCGCCACTGCGCTCGGTCGCCTGGAGCGCTGCCGCGAGCTGCTCGCGGGCCCGCTTGACCTGGCGGCGCTGGCAAGCCTCACGCTCACTCGCCGCGGCAAGGCGTTCGAATGCGCCGAGGCGGACGGCTACGAGGGCGCG
Organism: Solirubrobacteraceae bacterium; assembly: GCA_050010595.1. Lineage (GTDB taxonomy): Bacteria > Actinomycetota > Thermoleophilia > Solirubrobacterales > Solirubrobacteraceae > Palsa-513. The sequence continues at coordinate 96,609 of JBEKKS010000008.1, read as the reverse complement.
CTCGCCTCGCTCGAGCGCGCCCTCGTTGACGCGCGCGCGGCGGCGGCGATCCCGCTGCTCGACCAGCTGCTGGAGGACTTGGGGGAGCGCTTCACGCTGCTGAAGCAGGCCCGCGGTGGTGCCGACTTCGATGATCTCGAGCTCGCTGCGGCACGCCTGTTGCGTGAGCACCCCGAGATCGCGCAGGCCTGGCGGGAGCGCTTCGAGCGCCTGATGGTCGACGAGCTCCAGGACACGAATGCGCGCCAGATCGCGATCCTGGCGGAGCTCGAGCGCGACAACCTGTTCACGGTCGGCGACGCGTTCCAGTCGATCTACGCCTTTCGCCACGCCGACGTCGAGATCTTTCGTGAACGCTTCGCGCGCCTGCGGGAGCAGGGGCGCGGGCTGGTGCTGTCGGCGAACTACCGCTCGCGCACAGCGATCCTCGACGGCGTAAACGCGATCTTCGCGCCGCTCTTCGGCGAGCGCTTCGTGCCGCTGCGCCCCGGTCGTACCGACGCTGCCGGCGGCCCGGCGCTCGAGCTGATCCTGACCGACACCGACGGCTGGGATGAGCACGCGCAGTTGTTCAGCGCCGGCCCACGATTGTGGCGCGCGGCGGAGGCCCGCCTGCTCGCGGCGCGCATCGACGAGCTGATCGCGGGCGGTGAGGCGGCGCCCGGCGAGATCGTCGTGCTGTTGCGCGCGGCGAGCGAGATTGGCGTCTACGAGACCGAGATCGCGTCTCGCGGGCACGCAACGCTCACGCCGGCGGGCGCCGGCTTCTATCGCCGGCCCGAGATCGCCGATCTCGCCGCGTATCTGACGGCGCTTGCGAACCCACTCGATGAGCTCGCGCTCTACGGTGCGCTCGCCTCGCCGCTTGCCGGTGCCAGCTCCGACGCTCTGGTCGAGCTGGCACTTGCTGCCCGCGAGCGAGCGGTCAGCCCGTACGCGGCGCTGGCCGCTGGTGGAATCGACGAGCGTCTCGACGCGTTTGCTGCATGCTTTGCCGCCGCCCGCGCCGCGGCGCCGGTGCGGTCGCTCGGAGAGATCGTGGCGGCAGCGATTGCCGACCACGGCTACGAGCGGTATCTCCGTCAGCTGTCGGGCGCCGAGCGCCGCGTCGCCAACGTGCACAAGCTCGTTCGCCTCGCGCGCGAGTTCGAGGGCCGCGAAGGCCGCGACCTGCGCCGCTTCGCCGATGCGCTCGCAGCCGGGCGCCTCGGCAGCTTGCGCGAGGCCGAGGCGCCCCCACCGCTCGCGGACGCCGTGCGCCTGATGACCGTCCATGCGGCGAAAGGGCTCGAGTTCCCGGTCGTCTGCCTTGCCGACCTCGGTCATCGACCGAACCGCGGCGAGCCGCGCCTACTGACCGATGGGGTGCGCGTCGGGGTGCGGCTACCGTCGATCGAGCGCGCAAGCTTTGACGCGCTCGACTACGCCGAGCTGGTCGCAGAGCGCCGCGCCCGCGCGAGCGCCGAGGAACAGCGCATCTTCTACGTTGCGATGACGCGCGCCCGCGAGCGCCTGATCCTCAGCGGCGCGGCGCGTCTGGAGTCCTGGCCCGCTGCGGATCAATCCCCGATCGCATGGCTCGCCCCGGCGCTCGTCCCAGACCTCGCGGCGCGGCTCGCCGCTCCGGTCGCCGGCGCCTTGGTAGCCGGCACGGCCGGCGTGCCGCTGCGCCTGACGATCGCGACCGCGACGGCTCTCGCGCAGCCGCGGCCGACAGCGGAGCTGGCCGTGGCGGAGCCGCAGCAGCCCGCTGCCTCGCCCCGGCGTGCCGCCCACGTCGATCCGGGGCGCCTCTCCTACACGGCGCTCTCCGAGTACGCCCGATGCGGCTATCGCTATTACCTCCAACGCGTGCTGGGCCTGCCGGACGTTGCTCCGCCTGCCGGGGCCGGCGGTGGCAGTGGGGCGGCGCGCGGCACGCTCGTCCACGCACTGCTCGAACGCCTCGACTTCGCCGCGCCCTTTGCGCCCGAGCCATTGAGCGTCGCGGCGACTGCGGCGCAGTTGCGCCTCGATCGCGATACCGCCGGCGTCGCCGAGCTTGTTGGCGCTTTCGCGCGCAGCCCTCTCTGCGCTCGCCTTGCCACCGCGAGCGACGTGCGCCGCGAAGAGCCGTTCGCGTTCGCGATCGAGCCTGACGGCGAGCTGCTGCGCGGGACGTTCGACGTGATCGCGACGGAGGCGGATGGAACGTGCCTGATCGTCGACTACAAGACGGATGCGATCGGCGAAGGCGAGGACCTCGAGGCCCATGTGCGCCGCGACTACGACCTTCAGCGGCTGGCATATGCGCTCGCGGCGCTGCGTGGCGGCGCGCAATGCGTGGAGGTTGCGCACTGCTTCCTGCGTGCTCCGCAGGAGACTTTCAGCGCCCGCTACGAGGCCACGGACGAGCAGCATCTCGCGCGCGAGCTTGCCCGGCGCCTGGCACCGCTGCGGCGCGGGGACTACGGGGTCACGAGCTCGCCCGGTTTCGAGCGTTGCGCTACCTGCCCGGGACGCGCGCGGCTCTGCTCCTACCCCGAGGCGCTGACGCTTCGCGCGTCAGCGGGTGACGCATGAGAAAAGCCCCACGTTGGTAGGATTCGCGTCCGCCTCGAGTGCCCGTTAGCCCTCGGTCGGGCCGGCCAATGTCGGGACTCACAGATGAACCAGACCAGCCATCCACAGGGGGCCGCAGGCCTCTACGATCCCCGCTACGAGCACGACGCTTGCGGTGTCGCGATCGTTGCGCGGTTGAGCAACGAGCCCGGCTACGACGTCGTTGCGCTTGCGATCGAGGCGCTCGAGCACCTCGAGCATCGCGGCGCCGCAGGGGCTGATCCCGAGACCGGCGACGGCGCCGGCATCCTCGTCCAGATTCCCGACGCGTTCCTGCGCGCTGTGGTCGGCTTCGACCTGCCACCGGCAGGTCGCTACGGCGTCGCCATGTGCTTCATGCCGAATGCTCTCGCCGAGCAGGAGGAGCTGACCGGCCTCTTCGAGCGCACGGTTCGCGAGGAGGGCCAGGAGGTGCTCGGCTGGCGCGATGTTCCGGTCGACGAGATGCAGGTTGGCGCCACCGCGCGCGCCTCACGTCCGACGATCCGTCAGCTGTTCATCGGCGCCGGTCCCGCGCATCGCGACGACCAAGACGCTTTCGAGCGCAAGCTCTACGTGATACGCCGCGTCGTCGAGGCCTCTGCCGGGTCCGGCTTCTACATCGCGAGCCTGTCTTCGCGGACGCTCGTCTACAAGGGAATGCTGATCAGCCACCAGCTGAAGGGCTTCTACGGCGATCTCGCGGACGAGCGCTTCGCATCGGCGATGGCACTGGTGCACTCTCGCTTCTCGACCAACACCTTCCCGAGCTGGGAGCTTGCACACCCCTACCGGATGATCGCCCACAACGGGGAGATCAACACGCTCCAAGGCAACGTGAACTGGATGCGGGCGCGTGAGTCCACGCTTGCTTCCGAGCTCTTCGGCGATGACCTGCAGAAGATCCGGCCGGTCGTGCGCCCCGGCGGCTCGGACTCGGCGACCTTCGACAACGTGCTCGAGCTGCTGATGCTCGCCGGGCGCTCGTTGCCGCACGCGCTGATGATGATGGTGCCCGAGGCGTACGTGAACCGCGATGGCGAGTTGCCGCCGGAGATCGGCGGCTTCTACGCTTACCACTCCTGCTTGATGGAGCCGTGGGATGGGCCGGCGGCGATCGCGTTCACCGACGGACGGGTCATCGGCGCGACGCTCGACCGCAATGGGTTGCGCCCGGGCCGTTGGCTCGAGCGCAAGGACGGTCTGGTCGTGCTTGGCTCGGAGGCTGGCCTGCTGCCGACGCCGCCCGATCAGATCGAGCGGCTTGGCCGGCTGCAGCCGGGCAAGCTGTTCTTGATCGACCTCGAGCAGGGTCGCATCGTGCCCGACGCGGAGCTCAAGCACGCGATCGCCACGCAGAAGCCCTACGGCCGCTGGTACGACGAGAACACCGTCCGCTTCGAGGACCTGCCGATGACCGATGCGGCGCCACTTGCCGAGCCGTTGCGCTCGCTCCAGCTCGCGTTCGGCTACAGCCGTGAGGACATCGCGAAGGTGCTGCCGACGATGATCATGGACGGTGAGGAGCCGATCGGCTCGATGGGCAACGACACCACGCTCGCTGTCCTCTCGGACGCCTCGCCGCCGCTTTTCAGCTACTTCAAGCAGCTCTTCGCGCAGGTCACGAACCCCCCGATCGATCCGATTCGCGAGAGCATCGTGATGTCGATCGCGGCCGGCCTCGGCGCCGAGGGCAACCTGCTCGAGGAGACGCCCGAGCACGCCCACCAGATGACGCTCGCGCACCCGATCCTGCGCAACCACGAGCTCGAGACGCTCGGCAACGTCTCTCACGACGTCTTTCGCGCGCGGCGGATCGACATCACTTGGCCCGCTGCCGACGGCCCTGCAGCGATGGAGGTTGCGCTTCACCGTTGCTGCGAGGAGGCGCGCGACGCGATCGCACAGGGCATCAACATCATCGTGCTGTCGGACCGCGCCGTCGGGCCAGGTCGTGTGCCGATCCCGTCGCTGCTCGCCGTCTCCGCGGTGCACCACGACCTGGTGCGTGAGGGTACGCGCTTGCGCGCGGGACTCGTGATCGAATCCGGCGAGCCGCGCGAGGTCCACCACTTCGCAACGCTGATCGGCTACGGCGCAAGTGTCGTCAACCCTTACGTGATGTTCGAGACCGTCGGCGAGCTCGTCGACGAGGGCTGGCTGATGGGGCCCGATGGCGAGAAGCTCGACCGCGACAAGGCCGAGAACCTCGTGCGCAAGTCGATCGGCAAGAGCCTGCTGAAGACGATCTCGAAGATGGGCATCTCGACGATCCAGTCCTACTGCGGCGCTCAGATCTTTGAAGCGGTCGGTATCAACCGCTCGGTGATCGACCGCTACTTCAGCGGCACCGCCTCGCGGATTGGCGGCGTCGGCCTCGAAGTGCTTGCGAGCGAGGCCCTCAATCGTCACGCACGGGCCTACCCTGGCGGGCAGCGTCGCTACGAGCGGCTGCCGGTCGGCGGGCGCTACGCCTGGCGGCGCGACGGCGAGCGTCACATGTGGAACCCGGACACGATCTCGTTGGTGCAGCACGCCGTCCGCAACGAGTCGGCCGACTCCTACGCCGAATACGCACGCTCCGTCAACGAAGACGCGACACGGCGCTCGGCGATCCGCGGGCTGCTTGACATTCGCAACGATCGCAAATCGGTGCCGTTGTCCGAGGTCGAGCCCTGGACGGCGATCGTCAAGCGCTTCGCAACCGGCGCGATGAGCCTCGGTTCGCTCTCGCGCGAGGTGCACGAGACCCTTGCTGTCGCGATGAACGAGATCGGCGGCCGCTCGAACACAGGCGAGGGCGGCGAGGATCCGGAGCGCTTCCGCGACAATCGGCGCTCGGCGATCAAGCAGGTCGCCTCGGGTCGCTTTGGCGTGACGATCGAGTATCTCGTCAACGCCGACGAGATTCAGATCAAGATGGCGCAGGGCGCGAAGCCCGGTGAGGGCGGTCAGCTGCCCGGCCCGAAGGTCGATGAGTACATCGGCATGATCCGCCACTCCACGCCTGGCGTCGGGCTGATCTCACCGCCGCCCCATCACGACATCTATTCGATCGAGGACCTCAAGCAGCTGATCTACGACCTGCGCTGCGCGAACCCGCTCGCCCGCATCTCGGTCAAGCTCGTCGCCGAAGTCGGCGTTGGCACCGTTGCTGCCGGTGTCGCAAAGGCGAACGCGGACCACGTGCTGATCGCAGGCCACGACGGCGGCACCGGGGCCTCGCCGCTCTCGTCGATCTTCTCGAGCGGCATTCCCTGGGAGATCGGTCTCGCCGAGACGCAGCAGACCCTGCTGCTCAACGACTTGCGCTCGCGCATCTATGTCCAGACCGACGGCCAGCTGAAGACCGGTCGCGACGTCGCGATCGCCGCAATGCTCGGAGCCGACGAGATGGGCTTCGGTACGGCGCCGTTGATCGCGACCGGCTGCATCATGATGCGCGCCTGCCACCTGAACACCTGTCCGGTCGGGATCGCGACACAGGACCCCGAGCTGCGCAAGCGCTTCGCGGGTCAGCCGGAGCACATCATCAACTTCTTCCATTTCGTGGCCGAGGAGGTGCGCGAGATCCTTGCGAGCCTCGGCCTGCGCTCGATGGAGGAGCTGATCGGCCGGACCGACCTGCTCGAGCCCTCACGTGCGATCGAGCATTGGAAGGCTCGCGGGATCGACCTGGGGGCGCTGCTGACCATGCCCCAGCTGCCTCCGGGCACGCCCTTGCGGCGCGTGCGCGACCAGGAGCGCGTGCTCGATGACGCGCTCGACTGGGAGCTCATCGATCAGGCTGAGAACGTCATCGAGAGGGGCGGCCGCATCGCACTCACGCGCGAGGTCCGCAACGTCAACCGTTGTGTCGGCGGTCTGCTCTCGAGCGCGATCGCAAGCCGACACGGCCTGGCCGGGCTCGAGGAAGACTCGATCCAGGTCACGTTCTCCGGTTCGGCCGGCCAGAGCTTCGGCGGCTGGCTCGCCAAGGGCGTCACCTTCATCCTCGACGGCGAGGCAAACGACTACACGGGCAAGGGACTTTCGGGCGGCACGATCGTTGTCCGTCCTCCTGCTGACGCCGCCTATGTCGCGCAGGAGAACGTCATCGTCGGTAACACCGTTCTCTATGGTGCGACCGACGGCCAGGCGTTCTTCCGCGGAATCGCCGGTGAGCGCTTCGCGGTGCGCAACTCGGGCGCCTCCGCGGTCGTCGAGGGCGTTGGTGATCACGGCTGCGAGTACATGACGGGCGGTCGCGTGATCGTGCTCGGGCCGACCGGACGCAACTTCGCCGCCGGGATGAGCGGCGGTGTCGCTTTCGTGCTCGACGAGGTCGGTGACTTCAAGTCGCGGCGCGCCAACACGACAGTCGTCAGCTTCGAGGAGATCGACGCTGACGACGAGTGCGAGCTGCGGGAGCTGATTGAGCGCCACCGCGAGCTGACCGGCTCGAGTGTTGCGCAGCGCGTCCTCGCTGCTTGGGACGCGACGCTGCCGTATTTCGTCAAGGTCATGCCGAACGACTACCGGCGCGTGCTCAACGAGCGTGCAGCGGCGGCGTCCATACTGGTCGAAGCAACCTAGATGGCCGGTCCCGCGACCACCGTCCCGGCCACGGAACCGACCATCTGATGGGAGAGCTACGTGGCTTCATGCGCGTCGACCGCAAGCCTGCGCCCGAACGCTCGGCGACTGATCGCATTCACGACTACAGCGAGTTCGTGCTCACGCGTCCGGTCGCGGAGCTTCGCGACCAGGGCGCCCGCTGCATGGACTGCGGCGTTCCGTTCTGTCACAACGGCTGCCCGCTGGGCAACCTGATTCCGGACTGGAACCACCTCGTCTACCGCGACCGCTGGCATGCCGCGATCGATGCGCTGCACGCGACGAACAACTTTCCCGAGTTCACCGGCCGACTGTGTCCCGCCCCCTGCGAGGCGGCTTGCGTGCTCGAGATCCGCGAGGGGGACGCGGTCACGATCAAGCAGGTCGAGAACGCAATAATCGATCGCGCGTTCGACGAAGGTTGGGTAGTGCCCCAGCCCCCGGAGCACGAGACCGGCCGTCGCATCGCGGTCGTCGGGTCCGGGCCGGCGGGTCTGGCGGCCGCCCAGCAGTTGCGTCGCGCGGGCCATGGGGTTGTCGTCTTCGAGCGCGACGAAGCGCCGGGCGGGCTGATCCGCTTCGGTGTCCCGGACTTCAAGATCGACAAGCGGCTCGTTGAGCGCCGCGTCGACCAGCTGCTCGCCGAGGGCGTCGAGTTGCAGCTCGGCGTCGATGTCGGCGTCGACATCGAGCCGGAGGAGCTGCTCGAGCAGTTCGACGCATTGGTGCTTGCGATCGGCTCGCGCGTTCCACGTGACCTCGAGGTCCCGGGACGCGAACTGGACGGGATCCACTTCGCCATGGATTACCTGTATGAGCGCAACCGCTGGGTCGCCTCGCAGGAGGGTCCGCCGGTCCAGCTCGAGCCGCCCGCTCCGGCCGGGATCAGTGCCGCAGGCAAGCACGTGGTCGTGATCGGGGGCGGCGACACCGGCGCCGATTGCGTCGGAAACGCCCTGCGTGAGGGCGCCGAATGGATTACGCAGCTCGAGATCGTGCCGGAGCCGCCGCAGCAGCGCCCGGACGCGGTGACCCCTTGGCCGCTGTGGCCGCTCAAGCTCCGTGTCTCCTACGCGATGAAGGAGGCGCGTGCGTCGGAGCACGGCGACCTCGACTTCTCGATCGTGACGACGCGCTTCACCGGTGAGGGCAGCGTCGCGGCGATGCACGTTGCGCAGGCCGCGACGGCGCCGCCGTTTGCCCCGCTCGCCGGGACCGAGCGCACGATCCAGGCCGAGCTCGTGCTGCTCGCGATGGGTTTCGTCCATCCCGAGCACAGCATCGCGCGCCGGCTCGGGCTGGAGCTCGATCCGCGCGGGAACGTCAGCGCGGGCGCCTACGAGACCTCGCGCGAGGGCGTCTTTGCCTGTGGCGACGCGCGCCGCGGCCAGTCGTTGATCGTTTGGGCGATCAACGAGGGTCGCCAGTGTGCGCTCGCGGTGGAACGCCATCTCGCGGCGCTCGTCCCATAAGATTCGGCCACACGATCGCTACATGTGTCGCGCGAGCACGTTGCGACAATCGTCGCGGTCATCGATCCGCTGCCCCGCCCCGTCGTCCTCCAAAGGAGCTTCTTGATGCGCCAGTTCCGCACGCCGTTCGTCGCTGCCCTCACCATCGCCGTTGCTGCTTGCACGCTCGTTGCGGCGACTGCGCTCGGGTCGACAGCGAGGCATGCGCAGCGCGCCCACGCGAGCTCCGGCGGCCTCGAGGTCGGGGTCGGAGACGAGAGTCCGCTGATGTTCTCGAGCCCGGCGTGGACCGACCTGCAGGTGAAGATTGCCCGTTACTTCACCGCCTACGACGTGGCGTCCGGCAACGATCCGAGTGCTCTGGCCAACTTCCAGGGCTGGCTGGCGCAGGCGCAGGCGCATGGCGTCCAGCCGTTGGTTGCCTTCTACCACACGGCCACTGACGCGACGAAGCTTCCGAGCGTCGCGACCTACACGCAGGACATGCGGGACTTCGTGCAGATGTTCCCCACCGTCACCGTTCTGCAGCCGTGGAACGAGGTCAACCGCGGCAACGTGCGTGCGCCCGGCGACAACTACGACAGCCCGTCGGCCAAGCAGTCGGCTGACTACTACCTGGCCCTCAAGAAGGTCTGCCCGACCTGCACGATTGTCGGGCTGGACGTCCTCGACTCGACCGACATCAACGCCACGCTCGACTACATCGATGCCTTCAAGGCCTATGTCGGCAAGAAGAACATGCCCCACATCTGGGGGCTTCACAATTACAGCGAGACGAACCGCTTTGACGACTACGGCACGAAGGCAGTCCTCGCCGACGTGCCCGGACAGCTCTGGCTCACTGAGACGGGCGGCCTGGCGCAGTTCAAGCCGGCCTTCCCCTACAACCTGACGCGTCAGGCAAAGGCGACGCGCTACATGTTCTCGCTGGCCGACTCGAGCCGGCGCATCACGCGCCTCTATGACTACAGCTTCTTTGGCGGCGCAGCGCCCAACGGCGGCTTCGACGCCGGCCTGACTAACGCGGCGGGAAAGCCGCGGCCCGCCTACTGCGTCTTCTACGAGCACGTCCGCGGCATGCACACGTGCCCGTTCAAGACTGGCAAGAGCCCGACCAAGAAGCACAAGAAGTAGAACAGAGCACGAGTGGCGCACAGCGCCGGCGGGCGTGGCCTCACGTCCACCGCGAGCCCTACGCTTCCTGCGTCAATTCAGGAGTGTTGGGCATGCCGCTGTGCTTCATCGAGCCGTACGACGCGATCCGCGTAATCGCTGAATCGGTTGGCCGCGAGGCGCGCCGCCAGCTGGTCGGCGAGGTCTACCACGCCTGGGTGGATGAGATTCCAGACGGTGATCTCGTGACCCACTACGCGCAAGCTGTGGCCGACCTCGACTCCGATGACCTATCGATGCTCGCCGCCTGGCACGCCTCGCTGGAGATGGTCGGCCAGCCGATCGCAAACACCGCCTTCCTGTTGTCCATCTATCCCTCGCTCGGCGAGCATCGCCGTGAAGCTCTCAAGGTCGCAGCCGGCCTCAGCTCAGAGGAGGCGTTCGACGCCGGTCGCGCTGAGGAGCATGCCCTGGATGAGGTGCTCCCGCGCCTCTCGCGGACCCGCGCAGCAGAGCTCGCGGATGAGTGCGTCGAGCTCTATGTTTGGGACCGCCTCGGCAGCGACAACTGACGCGCGCGGTCGGCCCTGATGCCGGTGCACGCGCTATTCTCGGCGCCGATGGACGGAGACGAACGATCCGGGCGACGCTTGCGTGCCCATGCTTGTCGGCGGCTTCTCTTCGCATTGCTGATCGCCGCCGCGCTCGGCGCGTCGTCTGCCTCGGCGTTGGCGGTGCCGCGGTCGACGCACCTCTGCGGGTACTTCTTCAAGCGCGGCCAGGACGTCATCGTCTCCAAGGGCGGTCCGGTCTCGTGTGCCAACGCGAAGAAGATCATCAAGGCCTTCTGGTCCAACACGGGCGCGACACAGCACGGCACGAGTGACGCCGACAGCTACTGGACTCTCGCGGCGTGGCCGGGCTGGAAATGCACGCAGGAGATGGGCGCTGGCCAATGCCAGACGTCGACGGCCGTCGCCAGCTACGTCGTCAAGGCCTAGCGGCCGGTCCCTTTCCGGCGCCGATCGTCGCCCACGTGCCGCAGCGACTAGCTCGCGGCGCGCTCGATCGTGTAGCAGCCGATCCCCTCGCGGCCGCCGTAACGCCACACCATGAAGGCGACGCGGGCTCCCTCGAGCTCGCCCACCGCGAGCGTCTCGCCCGCGAGCCGCAGCGCCCTTCCGCGTTCGCGTTCACCCTCGAGCTCGTCCTCCCAGAGCTCGAGCCCGGCGCGTAGCACGTGTCCGTCCTCGCCGTAAGTGCTCGAGAGCCGCGGATCGGCTACCAGGCTGAGTGCGAGTGGCGCGCCACGGCCGACGACGACGGCCAGCTCCTCGTCGCCATGTTCATCCTGAGCCGCCCGGCGTCGCGCCAGCACGCTGATCGCGAGCTCGTCGCCGAAGCAGACCCAAAGGTTGCGCAGCAGGGCCGTGCCGGCTAGCTCCGTCGGCCCGAGCGCCACCGACCCGTAGCCGTCGATCTTTGCGCCGCGGGCGTCTTTCCCGCGCGCCCGGCAAGCCCACCTGCGCGGCCCGCCGTCGTCGAACGTAACGCCCTCCCCGAGCGGCTCGAGCGCGACCTCGCCGACCTCGGGGCCGCGGACCGCGAACGGCCCCTCCCCAGCGAGCTCGGCCGCCACGCTCCCTTCGCGGCCGGCGACGACAAGCGCCAGCCCGCCGCTGCCGCAGCAATAGGCGCCCGCGCGCTGGTCGGCGAAGCTGAAGCTGTAGCTCTCGTTCACTTTGCGCAGGCTACGCGACCCGGCCCACTAACATGACCTTCGTGGCCACTGTCGCAGACGTCGAGGAAGCGCTCACCAACGTGATCGACCCGGAGCTCGGGCTCGACTTCGTCGAGCTTGGCCTGATCTACGAGATCGAGGTTGAGGGCTCCCACGTACATGTCACGTTCACCCTCACCGCACCGGGCTGTCCGATCGGTCCGCAGATCAGCGAGCAGATCGACGAGTTCGTCTCCGAGCTGGACGGGGTCGAGTCGGTCGACTCCACGATGGTTTTCACGCCGCCGTGGACGCCTGAGTTGATGAGCGACGACGCAAAGTTCGCCCTCGGCTACTAGCAAGACCAGCTGGTGCCCGACCAACCGCAGGACCTCACGGCGACTGGCCCACAGCTGCTGCTGCGCTACCCGCGCGCTCAAGACGCCTCACGCCTCTACGAGCTCGCCTCCGACCCCGAGGTGACGCATCCGTTCTCGTGGGGTCCTTACGAAAAGCAGGCAGAGGCGGCCGAATGGATCGCCTCGACGCCGCGCAGTCGCGCCGAGGGCTCCGCGCTTGAATTCTCGATTGCCGACACGGCCGACCGCCCGGTCGGGATCATCTCGCTGCTCGAGCTCTCACGCCGCGACCGCCGCGCGGTGATCGGCGTCTGGCTCGGGCGCCCTTACTGGGGCGTCGGGATCGGCGACGAGGCTGAGGCGCTGCTTGCCCACATCGCGTTCGGTCCGCTGCGTCTCGAGCGGCTCGGAGCCTGGGTCGACGTCAACAACCACCGCTCACAGCGCGCCTTCGAGCGCCTTGGCTACACCAACGAGGGTGTCCTGCGGTCGTTCCAGCGCCACTACGACCAGCCGCACGACCTGATCTCCTACTCGCTGCTCCGCGGCGAGTGGGAGGCGTCCGCGATCTCCGCCCTGCCGGCCGAGATCTCGGGTGACCCGCCACAGGCCTGGGTCTGCGACCCTCGCGCAGGCGGCTCCTAAGCTCCGGCGTCCCGAGCGTGCTCCCGCCTTACACTCTGTTGGTGGGCGCAGTTTCCGAGCTCTCGATCGAGCGCATCCTGCTGGCGTCCCCGCGCGGGTACTGCGCCGGGGTCGATCGCGCCGTCCAGACGGTCGAGCTGGCGCTCGAGCGCTACGGCGCCCCTGTATACGTGCGCAAGGAGATCGTCCACAACAAGCACGTCGTCGAGCAGCTGCGTGAGCGCGGCGCGATCTTCGTCGAGCAGGAGACAGAGGTGCCCGAGGGATCGGTAACCGTCTTCTCGGCGCACGGCGTCGCCCCGCTTGTGCGCGCGAACGCACAGGCGCGCAGGCTGAGGACGATCGACGCGACGTGTCCGCTCGTGACGAAGGTCCACGTCGAGGCGCGGCGCTTCGTCGCCGACGGCTACACGGTGATCCTGATCGGCCACGACGGTCACGAGGAGGTCGAGGGAACGATGGGCGAGGCGCCGGGGCAGATCTTGCTTGTGCAATCAGAGGAGGACGTCGACAAGCTCGATGTCCCAAACCCCGACAAGCTCGCCTATACCACCCAGACGACACTCGCCGTGGAGGAGACTCGAACGATCATCGAGCGGCTGCGCCGGCGATTCCCGGCAATCGTTGGGCCGCGCATCGATGACATCTGCTACGCAACCACCAACCGCCAAGCGGCGGTCCGCCAGCTGGCTGAGCATTGCGAGCTCGTCCTCGTGGTGGGGTCGCGCAACTCGTCGAATTCGCAACGTCTCGTCGAGGTTGCGCGTGACTGTGGAGCTAGCTCCTACCTGATCGACAACGCCGGCGAGGTCGATGAGCGCTGGCTGGAGGGCGTGCGTACGCTTGGGATCTCCTCCGGCGCGAGCGCGCCGGAGGAGCTCGTCCGCGAGCTGGTCGAGGGTTTCGCGGAGCGGGGCGTCAGCGACATCTCCGAGCTCGAGCTGACCCGTGAAGATGTTCGCTTCATGCTGCCGAAGGCGATCCGCCCCGCAGTCGCACGAGGCTAGGCCGAGTTGTCCTCCATCCTGATCGTCTCCGACCTGCACGTCGGCGACCGTGGGCGCAGTGACGTGCTGCGTCGCGAGGGGATCGCTGGCACTCTGCTGGACGCGGTCGAGCGCGTCGATTCCGTCGTCTTGCTGGGAGACGCGATCGAGCTGCGCAACCGCCCGGCGCGGGACGCGCTGGCTGCGAGCGAGCCGTTCTACCGCGCGCTTGGCGAGGCGCTCGCCGGCAAGCCGCTGGTGATAGTTGCCGGCAACCACGACCACACGCTCGTCGAGCGCTTCCTTGCGCGGCACGATGAGCCGCTCGGGCTGGAGCAGCGTTTCACGCCGAAAAAGGCCTCCGACCTCGCTGCGGCACTGGCTGAGCAGCTCGGCAGCGGCGCCGATGTGGAGTTCGCCTACCCTGGCGTTTGGTTGCGTGAGGACGTCTACGCGATGCACGGCCACTACCTGGATGTGCACATGACGGTGCCAACGTTCGAGCGCCTTGCGATCGCCCTGAGCGGCCGGCTCGCGCTGGATCGCAGCAGGCCGTGGAACGCTGTCGCGTGCCCGGACGACTACGAGGCCCTGCTCGCGCCCGTCTACGCATGGAACTTCGCCGCGGCTCAAAGCGGGCGCACCGGACAGGGCCCGGCCGGCGGTGCAGCGAACCGGATGTGGCGCACCCTGCGGGCGGGGCGCTCCGGTGGTCTGCGCGCGCAGTCGCTCGCGAGCGCCTTTCCGCTGGCAGTGCGAGCGCTCAACGCCGCAGGCTTCGGCCCGCTGAGTGCCGAGCTGACGCCGGCGGAGTTGCGGCGTGCCGGCCTGCTCGCGATGAGCGAGGTTGTCGAGCGGCTGCGGATCCGCGCGCGCCACGTCATCTTCGGCCACACGCACCGCGCCGGAATGCTCGAAGGCGACAGCCTGCCCGAGTGGCTGACCCCGAATGGCGTCCAGCTTCACAACGTGGGTTCGTGGGTGTTCAGCGAGACGCTCGTCTCGGGTGGCGACTCCGAGAGCCCTTACTGGCCGGGCGGGGCGGTCTTGATCGAGAACGGCGGGCCACCGCAGTTGCTGCGCTTGCTCGCCAGTCGTCCAGCGGCGCAGTTGAGCGCGCTGCGCGCTCGCTGACACGCGCCCGGTCGTCTAGTCTGGTCGCGTGGCAGGCGAGGGTACGATGGACGCTGGACTCGCGGGATTGCCGCCGATCACGCGTGGCGAGCGACTCTCCGACAAGGTCGCGGCCACGCTCACGGAGCTGATCGTCAGTGGTCGCTTCGGCGTCGGCGAGCGCCTACCGTCGGAGCGGGAGCTGTGCGAGCGCTTTGGCGTCTCACGTCCCGTGGTACGCGAGGCGGTCCGCTCGCTGATCGCCAAGGGCCTGCTCGCCGACCATCCGCGCCGCGGCCACGTCGTCAGCGCGCTCGGCCGCGACGCCGTCACCGAATCCCTGACGATCTACTTGCGCGGCCAGCGCCTCGACTACGACAAGCTGATGGAGGTCCGCGTGCTCGTCGAGGTGGAGAACGCCGGACTTGCAGCAGAGCGCGCGTCGGCCGAGCATTTGGCGGCACTGCACGCTGCCGCCGAGCGCCTCGCCCCGGGCATGGACGCACCGACCGCCGCACTCGCGGATGTCGAGTTCCACCGGGCGATCGCCACCGCGACCGGCAACGAGTTCCTCGGCGTGGTGCTCGACTCGATCCGTGAGGTGCTGATCACCGTGCAACAGCCGACGCTCGCGCAACCGCAGATCGTGAAAACAGCACAGAGCGCTCATGAGCGGATCCTTGCGCGGATCGAGGCGGGGGATGGCGATGGCGCGCGCCGGGCGATGCGCGAGCATTTGGCCGAGGCGCGGCGCGGAATGGAGCGCGTCGTGCGCAGGCGCGAAGCGATTGCCGACGGACCCGCCTGATAGCTTGTCAGTCTGTCTGACCAAAACGCCTCGGGGCGCCAAACCAAGGAGCGTCGTGTCGAGCGGGTATGTACCGTCGGCGCAGCGACGAAAGATCGGGCACATCACGCCATCGAGCAACACGGTGCTCGAACCGCTGACGATCCTGATGACCCGTGGGCTCGACGACCTCGTCTCGCATCACTTCACGCGGATCAAGGTCGAGGCGATCACGCTCGCGCCGCAGCACATCGACCAGTTCCGGCCTGAGGCAATGCTCGCAGCCGCCGAGCTGCTTGGCGATGCGGCCGTCGACGCGATCGTCTGGAACGGCACGTCTGCCGCTTGGACGGGCTTTGACGCCGATCGCAGGCTCTGTGCGCTCATCTCAGAGCACACCGGGGCACCAAGCTCGACCTCGACGCTCGCGCAGCTCGAGATCTGCGAGCGGGCCGGTCTGCGACGGGCTGGCCTTGCGGTGCCCTACACCGATGATGTGACCGAGCGGATCGTCGAGGTCTACGGTGGCGAGGGGATCGAGCTGGTGGCTAGTGCGAGCGCCGGGGTCAGCGGCAATCGCGAGATGGCGCTCGTCTCGGAGCACGAGGTGCGCGACCTGCTGCGGGCCGCTGACTCGCCGGACGCGGAATGCCTGATCCTGATCTGCACCGGCGTCGCCGGCGCCCAGCTCGTCGAGGAGATGGAGCGCGAGCTCAACAAGCCGATCTTCGACAGCGTTGCCGTCGCGCTATGGAAGGCGCTGTCGCTCGCCGGCATCGAGCCGCGACTCGAAGGTTGGGGATCGCTGTTCGGCGGCGCCATACCAGCGCTTGCAGGGTGAGGCGCGAGCGTGAGAGGGCTGGGGGCAGCCGCCCTGGCAGCGCTCGCGCGCGCCGGTGAGCTGAGTGCCAGCGAGATCGCGCAAGGCCTGCTGGCGAATCTGACCGTCGATCGCAACCGTGCCTGGCAGGCGATCGACCCCGACGACCTCCTGGCGCAGGCACGCGATCTCGACAGTCGCGGTGTGGTGGAGCGCGCCAAGCTGCCGCTCTTTGCCGTCCCGGTGGGCGTGAAGGACGCCTTCGACACCGAAGGCCTGCCGACAACCTATGGCTCGCCGATTTACGCCGGGCACCGTCCGCGCCGTGATGCGGCGTTCGTCGCGCGCTTGCGCGCTGGAGGTGCGTTGATCGCCGGTAAGACCAAGTGCACCGAGTTCTCGTGGATGACCGCGACCGATACGTGCAACCCGATCGCCCCGGGACGGACCCCAGGCGGATCCTCGAGCGGATCGGCAGCGGCGGTCGCCGACGGCGAGGTTCCGCTTGCTACCGCGACGCAGACCGCGGGGTCGACGATCCGGCCTGGCTCCTACTGCGGGGTGCTCGCCTACAAGCCAACCTTCGCTACGTTCCCGCGCGAGGGCGTCTATCAGCTCTCTCCCGCGCTTGACACCGTTGGCGTGATCGCCAGGAGCGTCGAGGATCTGCGCCTGGTCGCGGGACTGCCTGCCGCGGGCGAGCGTTGCGAGGACCCCAGGATCGCCTTCGTCAGGACGCCGTGGTGGCAGAGCATCGAGACCGATGCGCGCTTCGCGATCGAGCGCGCGCTCACCGGGCTGCAGGCGAGCGACGTAGCGGTCTCCGAGCTCGAGCTACCCGAGCTCGAGGAGCTCGCCGATGCACAGCTCACGGTCCAGCTCGTCGAGTCGGCGAGCTCACTTGGAGTCGAGCTGGACGCGCACCCCGAGTTACTCTCGCAGGCGATCCGCGAGGCGATCGTCACCGGCCGGCAGATCCCCGCGCAACGTTACCGTCGCGCGATCATCAGCCGCGATGCCCACGCAGTTCCGCTCGAGGCAAGCCTGGCGGCCTACGACGCGATCATCACACCGAGCGCTCACGGGACACCGCCGCACGGCCTCGACCAGACGGGCGACCCGCTTTTCTGCCGTCCATGGACCCTCATGGGCCTCCCGTGCGTTGCGGTCCCACTCGCGTGGACGCCGGACCGGCTCCCGGTCGGACTGCAGCTGACTGGGCCACGCGGCAGCGACGCTCGGCTCCTCGCCACAGCGGAGGCGCTACTCGAGCGCTGCACGAACGTTTTGTAAGACAGTAAGACCAATGGTCTAAATCGCGACGCGTTTTTTTGGCCATTTGGCCATGTAGGCGCCGAGGACCCCCGCGTAGCCTCGCGCCGGATGAGCAGCGGGACCATCGAGACGTCTTCCGTCGTGCGCGTGACGCGCGATGCCAAGGTCTTCAGCTACTCGAAGGACAACGAGCCGGCGGTCACGATCGAGCCTGGCCAGACGGTCGTGGTCGAGACGACGAGCGCGTTCGGCGAGTTCGCGCTCGCGCCCGGGGATGACCTGAGCGGGCTGGACGTGGCCCGCTGCGACCCGCTGACTGGGCCGATCGCGATCGCCGGTGCGCAGCCAGGCGATGTCCTCGAGGTGCACATCGAGGAGATAGCGGTCGAGGGCAAGGCGCCTCAGGGCGTGCTGCCCGAGATCGGCATTCTCGAGTGGCCGCGGCTTCCGCTCGAGTTCCTCGCCGTCGACGAGGGCGAGATCTGCTTCCCGGGAGGGATACGCCTGGCCGTTCGCCCGAACCTCGGCTGCATCGGCGTCGCGCCGGCGGGCGACCCGGTCGAGAGCGTCTTGCCCGGCGACTTCGGGGGCAACATGGACACGCGGTTCGTTTGCGCCGGCTCGATCGTCGAGCTGCCGGTATTCGTGCCGGGCGCGCGACTCGTGCTTGGCGACTGCCACCAGTTGCAGGGTGACGGCGAGCTCTGCGGTGTGGCGCCCGAGACCGACGCGGTGGTGACGCTGCACTGCACGCTGCGGCGCAATGCACGCCCCCTTGCGCGGCCGCGCATAGTCACGCCCGACCGCGTGATGTTCATCGCCTCGGCCGAGACTCTGGAGCAGGCCGGCGCCCTCGCGACTCGCGACCTCCTCGAGGAAATCGTCGCCGTGGGCGGCATCAGCGAGGACCACGCCTACCTGCTTTTGACGATGACGGCGGATCTCGAGGTCTGCCAGGTCGTCAACGGTCTTCGCACCGCGCGTGTGTGCGTCGACCGCACGTTCTTCGAACGCCTCCACGAAGACGGTCCGTTCTCCATCTGACCCTTCCGGGTCGGCTCGGGCCCGGTCAACCCCAAAACGCACAGAGGTGATCTGACGTGGCTACCCCAGTCGCAGGCGTTGGCCTGCGCAAACGCTCGATCGGCTTCAAGGAGGCTCTGGCTCTCTCAGTGGAGGCGATGGGCCCTCTGCTCGGGGCTCTAGCTGTCGCTCCGCTGATCGCGATCAGCGCCGGCTTCTCGGCACCGTTCATGGTCCTGATCTGCGGCATCGCGATGTTCATCGTAGCGACGACGATCGCACGCTTCGCACGCGTGCTCCCGAGCGCGGCGTCGCTCTATTCCTACGTCAGTCACGGGCTCGGGGAGGGGACCGGCTTCCTCACGGCTTGGCTCTCGTTCATGTACTACGTCCTCTTCGTCCCGCAGCTCCTGCTCGCGTTCGGATACTTCGCCAGCAGCGGGATCGACTACGTCTTCGGCGTCAGCATCGCTTGGTGGATCTACTCGCTGTTCGCCGGCGGCGTCGCCCTTGGCCTGTCGCTGTGGGGCATCCGCATCTCGACGCGGATTGACCTCGGTCTTGCGATCATCGCCAACCTCGTCCTCTTCGCTGCGAGCCTGGCGCTCGTCGTCAAGGTCGCTTCACAGGGGGGCTTGACGTTCAGCTCGCTGCTGCCAACGCACGCTGGCGGTGGCTTCACGGGGTTGTCGCTGGCGATCTCGACCGGCGTCCTCATCTATCTCGGCTTCGAGCAGTCCTTCACGCTCGGCGAGGAGGTACAGGATCCGCACGGCAACGTCCCGAGAGCGATCTTCACTGCTCTGGTCAGCATCGGCCTGCTGCTGCTGTTCGCGACCTTCGCAATGGTCTCGGCCTTCGGCCTCCACGGCATGACGGCACTCGCTACCGCGAACAGCTCGAGCGCCGGGACGCCGTGGTGGGCTGCCTTCTCGCGCGTCGGGCTCGGTAGTGGCTGGCACGACGCGTTGTCGCTGGTCATCATCACCTCGGTCCTCGGCAACACGATCGCGAGCCACAACTGCGTCGTGCGGATCCAGTACGGCATGGGCCGCGCGAACGCGCTGCCGAGCGCGTTCGGTCGCACCGGCAGTCGCCAGACGCCGTACTTCGCGATTTGCGCCCAGATCGCCCTTTCGCTGCTTGTCACCCTGATCATGGGCGGTGTCGTCTGGAACGCCGGCGAGGCGTTTGGCTTCCTCGGCTTCACCAACGGCCTCGCGGGGGCGACGGCGTTCATCTTGATCCTGCTCGCCGCGATGGTCTACTTCCACAAGGTCGAGCCGGAGAAGGGCTGGGTTCGCAACCTGCTCTTCCCCGGGATCGGGATCGCGATCTTGATTCCGGCGATCTACACGTCCTTCTACCCGGCACCGGCGGCACCCGAGAAGTGGGCGCCGTATCTGATCCTGGGTTGGACGTTGCTCGGTGGCATCTATCTGTTCGCGCGCAACCGCGGCGGGCACGCCATCGACCTGGATTACGCCTTCCGCGACATTGGGGAGTCGATCCCGGAAGGTGCGCTCGTGACCGAGCCGCACTCGGCACCTGAGCCCGCGCTCGAGCCGGCACTGGTGACCGAGGGCGCATGAGCCCAGGGATGGGCACAGCAGTGTCGGGCGGACCGCTGGTGCTCCAGCGGTCCGCCGGTCTGCTCTACACGCTCGGTCCTGGACACGAGCCAATCCTCAGCGTCGACGCGGGAACGCGCGTGCAGATCGAGACGGAGCTCAACATCGGCGACGTCCTGCAGACGAACGATGCGGTCTTCTCTGCCGAGATGGTCCGCCCGCCGTATCTGAACCCGGCGACCGGACCGATCGAGATTCGCGGCGCCGGTCCCGAGCACGTCGTCGTCTGCGACATCGAGGAGATCGCCCTCGAAAGTCCCGGTGTCACAGCGCTCGTGCCACGCAACACGCCGTTTCCGGATTGGCTGCGCGAGCGCGAGTGGGGGGTGCACTCGCGCGTCGTGGCGATCGCCGACGGGTTGATCGAATGGGACCGCGGGCTGCGGCTACCGGTCGAGCCAATGGTCGGTGTAATCGGCACTGCCCCGCAGCTCGAATCGATCAGCACGATCGATAACGGGCCGCATGGCGGCAATCTCGACGTGCAGGAGATCACTGCCGGCGCGCGCGTGACCTTGCCCGTCGCGGTCGATGGCGCCCTCTTCGCCTTGGGCGACTGCCACGCTCGCCAGGGCGATGGCGAGCTCTGCGGCCTCGGCGCGATCGAGTGCCGCACGACCACGACGGTGACGCTTGGTCTTGCCCCGCGACCCCCAGAGCTGCGCTGGCCGCGGATCGAGAACGCGACCCACATCTGCGCCGTCGCTTGCGCACGCCCGTTGGAGGACGCGTTCCGGCTTGCCGTGCGCGAGCTCGTCGCCTGGATGGTCGCGGACTACGGCTTCACGCAGGAGTCCGCGTTGTTGCTGCTCGGGCAGGTGGCACAGGCCCGCGCGACCCAGATCGTAAATCCAAAGTTCACCTACATCGTCAAGATCGCCAAGCGCTGGCTTGGCGGGATCGGAGGCCCGGATGGCAGCCAATGAGGAGCAGGTCACGCTCCAGCGCAACGCGATCAGCGCCATCTCGAGCATGGTCATCGGCGTTGCCTCGACAGCGCCCGGCTTCGCGATCGCGGTCACGCTCGGCTTCGTCGTGGCGACCGCCGGCATGGGCCCACATGCCCCGGCAGTGATGCTCGTTGGCTTCATCCCGATGTTCTGCATCGCCCTCGCCTACCGGGCGATGAACCGTGCCGATCCAGATTGCGGCACCTCGTTCGCATGGACCACGCGCGCTTTCGGACCGACGATCGGCTGGGTCTCGGGATGGGCGATCCTGATGGCTGAGATCGTCGTGAACGCGAACCAAGCCGAGTTCGCGGGCGTCTATGGGTTCCAGCTGTTCGGTCTGAACGCGCTCGCAAACAACCTGGTCGCCGTGACGGTGCTGGGTGTTCTCTTCATCGCCGTCCTGACCTGGATTTGCTACCTCGGGATCCAGCCGTCAGCACGCACGCAGAGGCTGCTGCTTGGCTTGGAGCTCTTCACGCTCGTGCTCTTCTCCGTGGTGGCGCTGATCAAGGTCTACACGGGCAATGTCGCCCACTCGGCGCTGCCCACGATCGGCTGGTTCAACCCGTTCGCGGTCGGCTTCACGCCCCTGTTGCTTGGCGTCCTGCTGGCCGTCTTCCTCTACTGGGGCTGGGACGCCGGCGTCTCCGTCAACGAGGAGACGCGCGATGCCGACACGGCGCCGGGCAGCGCCGCTGTCGGCTCGACGATTCTGCTCGTCGGCATCGTCGTGCTCGTGACGGTCGCGGCGCAGGCGTTTGCCGGAACGCACTACCTCTCGCTCAACGACGCAGACGTGTTCGGCGGAAGCCTTGGCCACTCGGTCCTTGGCCCCGGCCTCGACAAGCTCCTGATCCTTGCGCTACTGAGCTCCTCGACCGCCGCGACGCAGACGACGATCCTGCCGGCCGCGCGCTCGGCGCTCTCGATGGCCCGCCACGGCGCGATACCGCACAAGTTCGCGGAGATCCACCATCGCCACCGTACGCCCGCATTTGCGACGTTCGTCGTCGGTGCGCTCTCGATCGTTTGGTTCGTCTTCATCGTTCAGGTCTCGACGAACGTGCTCGCTGATTGCATCACCGGTACGGGATTCCTGATCTGCTTCTACTACGGCTTCACCGGCTTTTCGTCGGCGTGGTACTACCGCCGTGAGCTGCGCCGCAGCCTGCGCAGCTTCCTCACTCTGGGGTTTGCTCCGGCGCTCGGGGGCGTGTTGCTACTGGGCGTCTTCATCAAGTCGATGCTCGTCTACAGCAACCCGGCGAACGACGTGAGCAAGCCGCTGCTGGGGCTCGGCGTGCCGGTTTGGATCGGGGTGGGTCTGCTCGTGCTCGGCTTCATCCTCGCCCTCGCCCTGCGCATCCCCTATCCGGAGTTCTTCAGGCAGCGCCCGCTCGTTGCCGGCGCGGAGCCGGCCGGCGCGGGCCCCTCGCGGGTGATCGAGCCGCTCGGCGTCGAGGCCTAGCAGCCGCGGCGAAGCGAGGACTGTCAGACGGCGAGGCCGGGCGTGAAGCAGATGCCGTCGCAGCGTGTCGCCGCGCCGAGGTCGAGTACGAGCTCGCCTTGCGCGTGCTGCGAGTGCTCGAGCAGTGCGAACGCCCCCGCATGCCCGACCTCGATCGCGTTGCCGTTCGCGACGACGCTGCCTGGGCGCCCGCGGCGGCGCGGCTCGAGCACCGCCCACACGCCGCCCGCCTCATAAGGCCCCGACCAGGGCGGCTCGCGGCGATCCGCACTCGGTACGACGAGCGTCGCGTCGGGCTCGTCCTCGGCCCGCAGCGGCGCGAGCGGCTCGCGCTCCACACCGACGAGCTCCTGGATCGCGAGCTCCGTCTCGCCGTAGCCGCCCTCACCGTAGTAGTAGTCGCGCAGCAACCCATCTTGGCTCCAGAGGTACCGCCCCGGCCAGCCGGCATTCTCGTACTCCTGCCAGAGCGCAAAGTTCGTGTCGAGCAGCACCGGGTATGCGATCTCGAGCCGCTCGACCGCTTCGCGTGCGTTGCGCTCGTCGGCGGAGGCCCGAAAGCCGGGGCAATGCGCGGCGATGACTACCAGGCCCAGGTCGGCGTAGCGCCCGTTCCAGGCCTTGATGTACGGCAACGTGCGCAGTGAGTTCGGGCGGCAGAAGTCCCAGAACTCGATCAATACCGGCCGGCCTCGCAGCTCGTGCATCCGCAGGGGGGGCGAGTTGATCCACTCGGCGCGGTCGGGTAGCGGGGGCGCGACGATCGTGTCGGTCGGGGGTCGCACGGGCCCGACGCTAGCAGTCGCGGGCTGCGAGTCTTCAGGCTATGCGCAGCTTCGCGAGTGACAACCACGCCGGCGCGCCGCCGGAGATCTTGGCGGCGCTCGCCGCCGCCAATGTCGACCACGCTCCAGCTTACGGAGAGGATGCTTGGACGCAGCGCGCTGCGCAGTGCTTTCGCGAGCTGCTCGGTGAGCAGGCGCGCGCCTACCCTGTCTGGGGCGGGACGGCAGCCAACGTGCTCGCCCTGCGGGCGACGTGTCAACCGTGGGAGGGCGTCGCCTGTACGACCGTGGCTCACATCCACGTTCACGAGTGCGGCGCGCCGGAGCGGATCGCGGGGGTCAAGCTCCACCCGCTGCCGACCTTGGACGGCAAGCTGGTGCCCGAGCAGATCGACCCGCTGCTCGCGAGCGCCGGCGACGAGCATGCGGTTCAGCTGCGCCTCGTCTCTGTTGCGCAGGCAACGGAGCTCGGTACCTCCTACACGCCTGACGAGTTACGCGCGCTGTCTGATCATGCGCACGAACGCGGCCTGCTGCTGCACCTCGACGGTGCGCGCCTGGCTAACGCTGCCGCGTTTCTCGGCGTGCCGCTGCGCGCGCTGACGACCGACGCTGGCGTCGATGTCGTCTCCTTCGGCGCGACCAAGCTCGGCGCGATCGGCGCCGAGGCGGTCGTGTTGCTGCGTGAGGACCTAGCTCCCGACTTCGGCTACCTGCGCATGCAGACCGGCCAGCTCGCGTCGAAGATGCGCTTCCTCGCGGCGCAGCTCGTCGCGCTCCTGACAGATGATCTGTGGCTGCGCCTCGCCTCGCACGCGAATGCGATGGCGGCGCGACTGGCAGCGGGAGCGGCCGCCGTGCCCGGCGTCAGGATCACGCAGCCCGTCGAGTCAAACCACGTGTTTGCGTGCTTGCCTCACGCCGCGATCGCCCCCTTGCAGAAGCAGTGGCCGTTCTATGTCTGGGACGCCGGACGCGATGAGGTCCGCTGGCTCTGCTCGTGGGACACGACCGCGCAGGAGGTCGACGATTTCATCGCGGCGCTCGGCGACGCCTGCGGCTAGCGCGGCCCCGCGAGGAGCAACAGCATGCCGCCGCCCTGCGACGAATGCGGCCCATTTGGCGGGCTCAGCATCGCTACGGCCTGGCTCGTTCGGGACGGCCGTGAGCGCCAGAGCGCAAACCAGTCGGGGGCACGGCCCACGCCTCAACGATACGTTCCGTGCTAGAACCAGTCCATGTTCCAGCGTTTCGACAAGGTCGTCCGCTGTAGTCAGGGCCATCTCTACACCTCGACCTGGATGTGGGGCGGCTCGCTCAAAGCGCTCCGCCTCGGCAATCGTCGCTTCCAGCGCTGCCCCGTCGGACATCACTGGTCGATGGCTCGGCTCGTCGACCCGGCGACCCTGAGCCCGCAGGAGTGCGAGGCGGCCGCCGCCATCCACGACGTCCGCGTGCCCTAGCGCGCCCGCGCCCAGCGAGAGCACGCGCCCGCTCGCACACCAGCCAGTCCTGCGCGGTAACGCCCCGCCGACCGGCGGCGCAGCAGCAGCTACTTAGCCGATCGAGCCGGCCATCTCGAGCTGGATCAGCCTGTTGAGCTCGACGGCATATTCCATCGGTAGCTCCTTGGTGACCGGCTCGATGAAGCCGTTGACGATCATCGCGGCGGCCTCGTCTTCGCTGAAGCCGCGTGTGCCCATGTAGAAGAGTTGGTCGTCTGAGATCCGCCCGACGGTCGCTTCGTGCGCAACGGTGACGTGAGGATTCTCGATCTGGATATCGGGCCAGGTGTCCGAGCGCGAGATGCCGTCCATCATCAGGCCGTCGCACTGGACGCGCGCCTTCGAGCCCTGCGAGTTCGGCCCCATGTGGACGAGGCCGCGGTAGCCCATGATGCCGCCGTCCTTGGAGATCGACTTGGCGAGGATGTTGGAGGTCGTGTTCGGCGCCCGGTGGACGACCTTCGCGCCGGTGTCCTTGTGGACGCCCTTGCCTGCGACACCGACGTTCAGATGGTCGGCACGCGCGCCCTCGCCCATCAGGTAGGAGCCGGGGTAGAGCATGACCACCTTCGCGCCCATCGAGCCGCCGACCCATTCGACGGTCCCTTCGGCGTCGACGCGAGCACGCTTGGTGTTGAGGTTGTAAACGTCCTTCGACCAGTTCTGGACTGTCGTGTAGCGCGCCTTCGCACCCTCGTGGACGAAGATCTCGACTACCGCCGAGTGCATCGAGTTGACGCTGTAGGTCTGCGCGGTGCAGCCCTCGATGTAGTTCACGTCGGAGCCCTCGTCGGCGATGATCAGCGTGTGCTCGAAGGTCCCTTCCCCGGCCCCCTCCATGCGGAAGTAGGACTGCAGCGGCAGATCGCAGCGCACGCCCGGCGGGATGTAGACGAATGCGCCACCTGACCAGACGGCGCCGTGCAGTGCCGCGAACTTGTTGTCAGACGGCGGCACGCACTTCTTCATGAAGTATTTCTGGACCAGCTCGGGGTAGTCGCGCACCGCTGTGTCCATCGAGCAGAAGAGGATTCCGAGCTTCGCGTACTCCTCCTTGAGCCCTTCGTAGACGGGCTCCTGGCGCCAGACGCCGACGACGCCGGCGAGGTGCTCGCGCTCGGCCTGGGGGATCCCGAGGTCCTCGTAGGTCTGCTTCATCTCGTCGGGAACGTCGTCCCAGGAGTTGAAGCGCCCCGTGGTCGGCGGCGAGTAGAGCACGAGATCGTCGAAGTTCAGGCCCGAAAGGTCGGGGCCCCACGTCGGCATCGGCTTGCGCTGGAAGATCGCGAACGAGTGCTCGCGCAGCTCACGCATCCAATCCGGCTCGCCCTTGACCTTCGATAGCTCGCGGATCACCTCGAGCGAGATTCCGCGGCGGGCGACGAGCTCGCCCTTCTCCGTCTCGGTTATCGCGCTTAGCTTTGCGATGCGAGTGCTGTCCGTAGCCGCCATAACTCCTATCTTAGCGGTCGGGATGCCCGGCCATCGCAAATCGATGTCCGATTGCTGACGCAATCACCTGAATATTCACTCGGGCGCGCCGACCGGCCAGGTGCCCTCGCCGGTGATCGCGTGGCGCAGCGCCTTCAGCGAGAGCAGCGCGCACTTGCGCCGTGTCGCCGAGATATCGATCCCGAGCAGCTCGAGCATCCAGTCCGCATCGAGTGCCGCAGCCTCGTCGATCCCCATCCCGATCAGCTCCTCGGAGGCGATCGATGCCGCGGCTTGCGAGATCGCGCAGCCGCTGCCGTTGAAGCGCAGATCCTCGATCTTGCCGTCGGCGACGCGGATCTGTATGCCGAGCTCGTCGCCGCAGAGCGGGTTGAACTCGTGCGCTTCGAGGTCATGCGGCTCGAGCTCGCCAAAGTTCCGCGGTCGCTTGTAGTGCTCGAGGATGAAGTCGCGGTAGAGGTCGTCCATCAGGCGAACACCCGCTGCGCGCCGCGGATCGCCGCGACGAGGGCATCGACATCCTCGGAGACGTTGTAGGGGCCGAAGCTCGCCCGCACCGTCGCCGGAACACCGAGCTTCGCCATCAGCGGCTGCGCGCAGTGATGGCTGGCGCGGACACAAACGCCTTCGCGGCCGAGCAGCTCGGCGCTGTCATGCGGGTGGATCCCGTCGATCGCCAGGGACACGACGCCGCCGCGCTGCTCGACGTTCTTCGGTCCGAAGATTCGCACCCCGTCAAGCGCTCCGAGCTGCTCCAGCGCGTAGGCGGCCAACGCGCGTTCATGCTCGCGGACGCGCTCCATCCCGACCGCGGTTAGGTAGTCGACCGCCGCGCCGAGGCCGATCGCCTCGGCGATCATCGAGGTGCCGGCCTCGAACTTCCAGGGCAGCTCCTTCCAGGTCGAGCCGTCGCGGCCGACGCGCTCGATCATGTCCCCGCCGGTGAGGAAGGGCGGCATCGCCTCCAGCACCTGCGGGTTCGCCTGGAGTACGCCGATCCCTGTCGGCCCCAATGCCTTGTGGCCCGTCCAGGCATAGAAGTCGGCGCCGACCGAGCCGATGTCCACGGGCATTTGCGGCACCGCCTGCGCCCCGTCGACGAGCGCGAGCGCGCCCGCCGCGTGTGCGCGTCGCACGATCTCGGCGACCGGGTTGATCGTGCCGAGGACGTTCGAGACGTGCGTCAGCGCGACGAGCCGCACGTCGCCGCGCGCCAGCTCGGCATCGAGCTGCTCGAGCGAGAGCTGCCCGTCCTCGTCGACCTCGAGCCAGCGCAGCTCGGCGCCCGTTGCCGCGGTCGCGAGCTGCCAGGGCACGATGTTCGAGTGGTGCTCCATCTCGGTGATCAGCACGGCGTCACCCGGGTGAAGGTTGGTCCGTCCCCACGCGTAGGCGACGAGGTTGATCGCCGCGGTGACGTTCGCCGTGAAGATCGTCGCGCGTGACTCGCCGCCGGTGAAGCCCGCGATCCGCTCGCGCGCGCCCTCGAAGAGGGCATCCGCCTCGAGCGCAAGTGGGTAGACGCCGCGGTGGATGTTGGCGTTGTGGCGGCGGTAGAAGTCATCCATCGCTGCCAGCACCGGTTCGGGTTTCTGCGAGGTCGACGAGGAGTCGAGGTAGACGAGCCGCTGCCCGCCGATCTTGCGCGCGAGGATCGGGAAGTCCGCACGGATGTCGAGCTCGGTCACGGTCGGGCTCGCCACGGCCTACCTCGCGAGCGCATAGCGCTCGATGTCCTCGGCCGCTGCGTGCAGCTTGTTGCCGATCCGCTCGCGGATCAGCGCCTCGAGGTGCGGGTCGTCGAGCTGGACGATCAGTGGCTCGAAGAAGCCTTCGACGATGACGCGCACCGCTTGCGGGCGCGACAGGCCACGTGACTGCATGTAGAAGATCAGCAGCTCGTCGAGCTCGCCCACCGTGCCGCCGTGGGAGGCCGAGACGTCATCGGCCCCGACGAGCACGGATGGGATCGCGTCGAGCTCTGCCTCGCGCGAGAGCAGCATGGAGTGGAACTGCAGGTAGGTGTGGCTCTGCTGGGCGCCCTCGTTGATCTTGATCAACCCCTCGAAGCTCGCCCGGCTCTGGCCGGTTGCCGCACCGCGCCAGTGCACGTCGCCGCCGGAGGGCCCCGTCTCGTGCAGGTCGACGGCGAAGACGTCGAGGTGCTCGTCGCGCTCGCTGAAGAAGAGTCCGCGGAACGCCATGTCCCCGCCCGGCCCGGCGACGACGATCTCGTCGTGGTGGTGCACCAGGGCGCCGCCCAGCAGCGCCGGCAGCCAGTGGCAGTAGGCGTCACGGGCGACCTCGACGACGGAGGTCGAGACATCGTGCACCGCACCACCGTTCCAGTCCGTGAGCTGGGCGAGCCGGCAGCGTGCGTTGTCCTCGAGATAGAGCTCGAACTGGCGTGCGTGCAGCGATTGGCCCTCTGTCTCGCCGCTGATCGCGTATTCGCGCAGCCGGATGTCGCTGCCGCGATCGCCGATCGCGAGCGTGTGAGCGTATTGGGCGGTCAGGCCTTCGCTGATCTCATAGACGATCTGGAACGGTTCGCTGACGTGGAGGTCCGGCGGTACGTAGAGGAACGCGCCGCCGCTCCAGAATGCGGCACTCGCTGCCTCCAGCTTGTGTCGATCGATCAGTAGCCGGCGCAGGTAGTAGCGCTCGAACAGCTGCTGGTGGTCTCTTGCCGCGTCGTCGAGACTGCAGAAGATCACGCCTCGCTCGGCCAACTCGTCGCTGAGCTCGACGTGGACGACCGAGGCGTCGCGCTGAACCAGCACTCCGGCGCAGGGCGCGTCGGCCAGGATCGCCGGGCGCGCCGAGTCGGGCTCATGCTCGCGCGTTTGCTGTGCGTCGAGGTCGAGGCTCTCGAGGCTCGTGGTCCAGAAGCCGGAGCGTCGCCAGCTCGGGAGCTCCAGCCGCTCGTAGGCCTCACGCGCGAGCGCGCGCGAGTCTGAGAGCGCCATGCGCGGCGTGCCGCGACCGTCGAGTGCGTGGTTGAGCGTCGCCTCGCGTGATGCGCCTGGCTTGCGTGGCGCCGGTGTGTCGCTAGACATTTGCGCCGACTTCTTCGCGGATCGGGTCATAGCCCTCGCGCTCGATCCGCTGAACGAGCTCGGGACCGCCGTTCAGCACGACGCGCCCGTCGAGCATCACGTGGACGAACTCCGGTTTGACGTAGTCGAGGATTCGCTGGTAGTGGGTGATGATCAGCGCGCCGATGCCCTGCTCCGCATGGAGCTTTGCGACGCCCTCGGCGACCGTCCGCAGCGCGTCGACGTCGAGGCCGGAGTCCGTCTCGTCGAGAACCGCGATCTGCGGCCCGAGCATTGCCATCTGGAGGATCTCGGCGCGCTTCTTCTCACCCCCGGAGAAGCCGTCGTTGAGATGGCGCGAGGTGAACGCGCGATCCACGTCAAGCAGGTTGACCGCCCGATCGAGCTGCACGCCGAACTCCTTCACCTTGATCGGCTCATCGCGCTGGGCATTGATCGCCATGCGCAGGAAGTTCGCCACCGACACGCCGGGCACCGCCACCGGGTACTGGAAGGCGAGGAAGAGCCCGAGCTTGGCGCGCTCGTGCGGTTCGAGCTCGTTCAGCTCCTCGCCGTCGAGCAGGATCTGCCCCTCGGTCACCTCGTAGCTCGGATGTCCCATGATCGTGTTTGCGAGTGTCGACTTGCCTGAACCGTTCGGCCCGAGCAGGGCATGCAGCTCACCTGTACGGACGGTCAGGTCGACGCCGCGCAGGATCTCCCGATCGTCTGTGCGGACATGAAGGTTGCGGATCTGAAGCTCAGCCAAGAAAGGCCTCCTTACCGCCGCTAGACGGCGACGGGCTTGTCGGGTGCAAGGGGTGCGATGTCGATCAGCTGCGCCTGCGGGATCAGCTCGGCGAGCGTCGTCTGCTCGAGCGTCTCGACGATCGAGCCGCGTACGCGCGTCCACAAGAGCTTCGTCGTGCAGACTCGCTCGGGGTCGAGCTCGCGAATGCAGTGGGTCGTTCCGTCCGGCGTGCTCGAAATGCACTCGATCGGCGCGATCGCGCCCTCGAGCGCCTCCACTACCTCCGCCATCGTGATCAACTCGGGTTCGCGCGCCAGCAGGTAGCCGCCATGGGCGCCCCGCCGGCTGTCGACGAGACCGGCCCGGCGCAGCCGCGCGACGAGGTGCTCGAGGTAGGCGAGTGGGAGCCCCTCGTGCTCGGCGATCTCCGCAAGCGGCACGGGGTCGTCGCTGCCGCGGCGCGCGAGATCGACCATCACGCGCACCCCGTATTCGGCTTTGGTTGAGAACATCATCCGCGCATAACCTACCTTGAAGGTAGGGTATCAGCGCGGCCCTTACGGGAGCTCGACGCGCCGCGGAGCCGTCCGCGGCATGGGCTCTTGCGTGAGCGTCTCGATGTCGTGGGCGATCAGGTCCGGGTCGAGCTGATTGAGCTCCGTGTAGCCGACGCGCGGCTTGCCGGTCTTGTCGAGCAGCTCGATGTCGAGCGAGAAGTTAGCGCTCCTTGACGCGATCGGCAGCTGGGACTCGATGCCGAAGAACCGCCAGATTGGCGCGAGCGCGCGACGCGGCCCGGCGATGTAGAGGACGCGGCCGCTCAGGTCTGCGGCCGCGAGGAAACGTCGCACGTGCGCGCGAGTGTCGACCGTCGGGTCAACGCTCAGCGCTATCACCGGCACCGGCCGGTGCAGTTCCCCGAGCGTTCCGCGGAGCTGCTCCCCGACGACCGGGCAGACGGCCTTGCAGATCGAGTCGATGAAGACGAGCACGACCGGCTCGCCGGCGTAGTTGCGCAGGTGAATCATCTGGCCGGCGTCGTCGCGCAGGCTGAAGTCGATCGCCCGCATCGACGGCGGCGCGGTCGGCCCGTAGAAGCCGTCGACGAGCCCGCTGGCGGCTGTGGGGGCGGGCGGCTCGGATCCTCCGGACGCAAGCGTGACCGCGACGATCGCGGCCGCGGCGCCGGCCGCGGCAACGAGGGCGAGCGCTAGGTAGCGGCGCGGCATCCGCTAGAGAGTAATTTGCTCTCGCGTGCCGTTCGGCCACGTTGCCGGACAGCGCTATACTTTTTATAGTTCTGAATCCAGACAAGCTTTTGGGAGTTTTAGATGAGCCCTTCGGGCGCTGAGTTCATCCGTCAGGTCAAGGCCGGTATCGAGGAGATCGATCCGTCGGCTGTGCACGAGCTCGTCGGTGACGGCGTGGCGATCGTCGATGTGCGCGAGGCCGACGAATGGGCGCAGGGCCACCTGCCCGGCGCGAGCCACGTGCCGCGCGGCTTTCTCGAGTCGCGGATCGAGGGCGTCGTGCCGGACCGCTCGCAGCGCGTGGTCCTCTACTGCGCCTCAGGCAACCGTTCGGCGCTTGCAGCCCACACGTTGAGTCAGGACCTCGGCTACGCGAACGTCGAGTCGATGACGGGTGGAATAACGCTCTGGAAGGACCGTGGCTATGAGGTCGTCGTGCCGCGGACGCTCACACCGGAGCAGCGCGAGCGCTACTCGCGCCACACCTTGATCCCCGAGATCGGCGAATCCGGCCAGCAGAAGCTCCTCGACGCAAAGGTCTTGCTGCTGGGATCGGGTGGCCTTGGCTCGCCGAACGCGCTTTACCTTGCCGCGGCTGGCGTCGGCACGCTCGGCATCGTCGACAGCGACGTCGTAGATCTCTCGAACCTGCAGCGCCAGGTGATTCACAACACGACGCGGATCGGCGTGTCCAAGGTGGAGTCAGCGGAGGAGACGATCCACGCGCTCAATCCGGACGTCAACGTCGTCCCGTACAAGACGCGTCTGGATGCGTCGAACATCATGGAGATCATCGAAGGCTGGGATGTGATCGTCGATGGAGTCGACAACTTCCCAACGCGCTACCTGCTCAACGACGCAAGTGTGCGACTGCAGATCCCGGTCGTCTCCGCTTCGATCCTCGGCTTTGACGGCCAGCTCTCTGTGTTCAAGCCCTACGACGGGCCGTGCTACCGCTGCCTGTTCCCGGAGCCGCCCCCGGCCGAGCTCGCTCCGTCGTGCGGTGCGAACGGCGTGCTTGGCGTGCTTCCAGGCGTGATGGGCCTGCTGCAGGCGACGGAGGTCATCAAGTTGATCGTTGGGGCCGGCGATCCGGCGATTGGCAGGCTGCTGCTGTATGACGCGCTCGCCGCGACGCTCAGCGAGGTCAAGGTACGGCGGGACCCCGACTGCCCGATCTGCTCGCGTGATCCGAACTCGATCACCGACGAGGAGATGGGCGTGTTCCCCGACTACGAGGCGTTCTGCGCTGCCGCAGGGTAGGTTTCCGCGTCCGATGCCGACGATCAAGATTCCACCGGTTTTGCGCGCCTCGGTCGGAGGTGAGCGTGAGGTCCAAGCAGACGGCGCCGATGTGCGCGAGATCCTGCGCAGCCTCGTGGCAGCTCACCCTGCGACCGAGTCACAGCTCTTCAGCACTGAGGGGGAGCTCAACCGCTACGTCAACGTCTATCTCAACGATGAGGATGTCCGCGTGCTCGACGGGCTCGACACTGCTGTCGGCCCGCAGGACGTGCTGGTGATCTTGCCGGCTATGGCCGGCGGCATCTAGCCGCTATCGTTTGTAAAGCGATGGGCGCACGGGAGCTCGAGAACCGCCCTTGTGGCGGCCGCTACGTCGACATCGTGCAGTCGATCGGCAACACGCCGCTCGTCGAGCTGCGCCGGCTGTCGCCGAAGCCCGGCGTACGCATCTGGGCGAAGCTCGAGTCGCGCAATCCAACCGGCTCGGTCAAGGATCGCGTTGCTCGCTCGCTGATCGAGGACGCCGAGGAGAAGAACGCGATCGCCTCGGGCCAGGTGATCCTCGAGCCGACTTCCGGCAACACCGGCATCTCCCTCGGAATGATCTGCAAGCTCAAGGGCTACCCGCTGAAGGTGGTCATGCCGGACAACGTCACACCCGAGCGCACCCAGCTGCTGCAGATGTGGGGCGCCGAGATCGTCTATTCGGAAGGCGCGAAGGGCTCCAACGGCGCAGTCGAGCTGGCGCTCGAGCTGGCGGCCGGCGACGCGCGTTATTACATGCCCTACCAGTACGGCAACGAGGCCAACCCCCGCGCTCACTACAACGGGACGGCGCTCGAGATCCTCGAGGAGCTCGACAGCGTCGCCGCGTTCGTTGCCGGTCTTGGCACGGGCGGCACGCTCATGGGCAACGCTCGCCGTCTCAAGGAAGTGCTCGGAGACTCCGTCAAGATCGTCGCCGCCGAGCCGATGCAAGGCGAGCCGGTACAGGGTCTGCGCTCGCTTGACGACGGCTTCATCCCGCCGATCATCGATCTCTCGCTACTCGACCGCAAGATCTTGGTCTCGAACAGCGACGCGATCGTCTGGACACGCAAGCTGCTCGATGAGGAAGGCATATTCGCTGGTGTCTCCTCCGGCGCGATCGCGCGGGTCGCCGCGCGGATCGCCGGCGAGCTGGACGAGGGCAACGTCGTGTTCGTGGTTGCCGACGACGGCTGGCGCTATCTGTCCAGCGGTGTCTATACGCGTCCGCTCGAGGAGATCGAGAACCTCGAGTCCACGCTCTGGTGGTAGCGCAGCGACGCGGCCTTCGCCGCGTCGTGCTGGGAGCGCTACCGCGGTGAAGATCGGTCGCGATCTATACGACGAGATGGTCGCGCACGCACTCGCGGACGCGCCGAACGAGTGCTGCGGCATGGTCGGTTCCCAGGACGGCGACGCCAAGCGGGTGTATCCGGCGACCAACATCCACGCGAGCCCGTTGCGCTACGAGATCGAGGCAGGCGAGATGTACCGCCTGCTCAGCGAGATCGAGGACGCCGGCTGGGAGCTCGGCGCGATCTATCACTCGCACACCCGCAGCGAGCCCTACCCGTCGCAGACCGACATCAACATCGCTGTGCCACCAGAGCTCGGCAAGCCGCTGTGGCCCGGGACGATCTATCTGATCGTCGGCCTCGCCGGCACGGAGCCGCAGCTGCGCGGCTACCGCATCGAGGGCGACGGCGTCGCGGAGGTCGAGCTCAGCATCGGTTGATGGCTGGTTCGCTGGTCTGTCCGGGCTGCGGCGCGCCGCCCACCGGCGGCGAGCGGTTCTGTGCGCACTGCGGGATGCCGCTCGTGCCTCGCGGCGAGGCGGTCGTTAGCGAGCGCCAAGAGCGAGCACGCAAGATCGACCCGCGCTACACCGACGGCCCGCTCAGCTGGGTTGCGGGGGCACGCAACCAGGTCGAGGCGGAGCTCATCGCCGGGTTGCTGCTCGAGCATGGAGTGCCGAGCTTGATTCGCCGCGCCCCCGGCTTCGACGTGCCCGACTTCATGGCGAGCGGGCCGCGCGAGATTCTCGTGCCCGCGACCGGCCTGCCGATCGCGCGCGCGCTCCTCGCCGCCACCGCCTCGGATAGCCCGCTAGCGGCCACGAGTACGACGACCCGTCCAGCGCGCGTGCTTGCCGCCGTACTCCTCGCGATTGCCCTGTTGACCGTCGTGCTGTTCCTCGGAACGCACCTATGGGACTGACGCGCGAACCCCGACGGCGAGCTACCATCCTCGACCCCGAAGGAGTTCCAGAGGACCGATGCCCCGAGTTCGACAACAACTGACTCTTGCCGCGGCGCTTGTCGCGGCACTTGCTCTGACGGGTGGGTCCGCGGCGCTCGGCGCCAAGAGCTCCCCAGCAACCACGCTTGCCAACTACCTCGTGCAAGGCGGAGAGGAGACGGGGTTTGTGCCTGCCGGCAAGCCCTCCACCTTCAAGACCGCCGAGGCATGGGGCTCCGTGCTCGACGCGAAGGGAGCACCGGCGAGGCTGACCAAGGAGGGGTTCGTGAGCGCCCTCAGCGAGTACACGCTCTACACCCCGAAGCGTGGAAGCGGCGGCGGTATTTCGTGGGCAGTGGAGCTCGGCTCGGCGGCGAACGCCAAAGCGGAGGCTTCCGCCGATTACAAGCAGCTTGCCGTCGGCTCCGAAGGCGCGACCGTCGTGGAGCGCTACGCGCTCAAAGGGATCGCCGACTCGCGAGCCTGGACGAGCGAGGCGCTCGGGTTCGTCTCGGCCAATGTGATCTTCATCGAAGGACGCTGCGTGATGCTGATCGGCGTCGAGCGCACGCAGGGCGGCACCGGAACGAACACTGTTGCGCCGATGGAGGCTGCCGCCGACAGCATCTACAAGCACTCGCACGGCACCTGCCCTTAGCGCGCGGCGCGCCAGCACTCACGGGTCGTTCGGTAGAGCACGTGCTCGATCCATGCAGCGGCCTGCGACACGCTCAGCCGCGCCGGGAAGTACTCCATCACGCGCGCGTCGCGGTTGAGTGCAGCGAACGGCTGAAGGTCGGCGGCACACCAGCGCCGCAGGACCGTACGCGGCGTCGCCAGCAGCGGCGCGCTACGCGTAAACGGGCTCGCGTGCGCTCGAGATGATCGACTCGATCTCCTCGGCGGCGCGGTCGAACTCCTCGTCCGAGAGCACCGGTGTGCCTTCGAACGGAAGATCGCGCTGCAGCTCGAGCCATGAACGGCAACCCGCGTACTCGTCCTTGACCTTGACCGTCACAGGCCGCGGGATCCGGTAGGTCCGCAGCAGCAAGATGTGCAGCGGGTGACGGCGCTTCCACTCGAGCCGCTTCTCGGCGTAGTCCGGCGTCCAGACGTAGAACGGCGAGAGCGAATCGACGACACGCGGGTCGGTCACCGTGTACTGCGCCGCTACCTCGGCCCACGCACGAATCCGCACGCGGTCGGGCGGTAGCAGCGCGAGGCTCGCCCGGGTCCCCGCCAGCGACGGCTCGCCATCGGCCCAGACGCCCTCTTCGAGCGCTCGCCGCAGCTCGGGACGATGCGACTCGCGGACGAGGTCGGAGCGCTGGTGGTCGAAGGTCGGGTAGAGGAAGAAGCGCTCGTACTCGACTTCGAAGTGCTTGTTGGGTTCGCGGATGCCTCCCTTGCGCAGGGTGACGAGTTGCTCACCTTCGGCGAGCGCGCGGACGGTAACCGCCCATTCCTTGAAAGCAATTGGCATTCGGACCAGGGGGGGGAGTTTCGAGATCTGCCGTCGCGAGGCGTTGGATGCAATCTCGCTAACGCGACCCGTAAAGGATACGCAATGGCCGCGAAAACGCCAAATTTCGCTGCTATTTAGTGCTTTCCTGGCGTTTGGCATGACCAGGCGGCAACCCATACGGCATATCTCGGCCGGGCTCACGCAGTCGCATCCGGCAAGCCCCTGCCTTCTTCAAGACCCCTCCCTAGAGGCGGTGCCCGGTCCGGCGCTCGATCGCCTCGACGAGCGCCGCGAAGTCGTGTTGCGCAAAGCCCGCCGCGCTGGCCGCGCGGAGATCCTCGAGGACGAGCTCGGCGCTGCGAAACGAGCCCGGCGCAGCGTCCCTGACGCACAGCTCGACATCCTTTGCCATGTGGGCCGTGCGAAAGAGCGGTGTGTAGTCGTGGTGGCGCATCGGCTGTGCCTTCAGCTCGAGCATGCGAGACGCCCCCGATCCGCTCGCCATGACCTCGATCAGCGCATCGAGATCGACGTCGCCCGCGGCGCCCGCCAGCAGAGCCTCGGCTACCGTCGCCGCATTGGCCGCGGCGACGGCGTTGTTGATCACCTTGATCGCCTGGCCATCGCCGAGCGCTCCGGCACGGACCACCCGCGAGCCCATCGCTCGCAGCGCCGGCAGCGCCCGCTCGTACGCGGCGTCGGTCCCGCCGACCATGATCGTGAGCGTCGCGTCGCGGGCCGCCGGCGTAGAGCCCGTGACCGGGGCGTCGATGAAAAGCAAGCCTCGCGCCTCCAGCGCCGCGCCGATCGCGAGCGCGGCACTCCGCCCGATCGTCGAGCAGTCGACGCACAGCAGCCCAGCCGCCGCCCCCGCCGCGACCCCCTGCTCGCCCAACAAGAGCTCCTGAACCTGGGGACCATCGACGACCATCGTGATCACGAGATCGGTGCTCGCGGCGAGCTCCGCCGGCGTGGCTGCGAGCTTGCCGCCATGCTCGGAGACCCACCGCTCCGCCTTCTCGCTCGTCCGGTTCCAGACGGTCACCGGAAACCCGGCCCGCTGCAGCGAGGCCGCCATCAGCGAGCCCATCATCCCCAGCCCAATGAAGCCGAGTCTCTGCATCAGGCCAGCCTACCCGCAGGCTCGAGCGTGGGCCCGCGCCAGCCGCCAACCCTCATCGCGTCCAGCCAAGGAGCGGGCGGCGGCAAGGCCGCCGCCGCGACGCCGCTAGGCCGCGAGTGCTTGAGCCTCTTCGTGTTCTGTGTCGGCGAGGTGCTGGTGTGAGGGGCAGTAGCCGTTGAGCGACAACGGAGTCCGTTGGCACGGCGTGCCCTTGCGCGTCATGGCGCGGCACTGCAGCGGATTACCGTCCGCGTCGCAGCCGGCCGGTGGCAGCGTCGCGAGGAACTCGTCGGCGAGCGTGATGTAGCGCGCGATCACCGAGTAGACCTGGCGCTGTCGCGAAACCGGAAAGTAGCTGCGCACGTCGCAGAAGAGCGTGCGAGCCGGTCGCGCGAAGTAGTGGCGGTCATTGGCGAGGCGTCGCACTGCTGCCTCGCAGGCATGCAGCACGTGCTGCTGGTCCTCGAGGTAGTAGCGGCCACCATTGCGCCTCTCGACCAAGGGGGATAGCTCTCGGTAGATCCCCCGACTGAACTGATACATCGAGTCCACCTTCCGTTCGGGGCCTGCCGCGCACAGCCACCCGTATGCGCACCGCTCTCTCTTCTGCGGCAGTGTGCCCCCGCCGTATGAAGGAAACCATTCGGTCTTGTTAGGCCTGCCTTAAGAGCGCCTGGGTGCCGCTGGGAGATCGCCGCGCCGGGGGGACGTCAGTCCCAGCGCTCGAGCCGCGCAGACCCGTCGTCGTCGAGCACGGTATGCATCGAGTCGAGCGTCGGATCGAGCTCGGGGAAGTCGCTGCGGCAGTGCACGCCGCGCGTCTCGCTGCGCTTCAGTGCGCAGGTCGCAATGGCGCGCGCGAGCGGATGCGGATCGTCGAGCAGGCGCTCGAGTCCCTCGGCGGTGCGTCGCAAGCCCGCGAGCTGCCAGAGCGCCTGCTTCGTCTCCTCTGGCACCGCGAGGCTCGGCGTCGGCACGAGCTCCGGCCGGTCAGTTGCCCGTGGCGCCGGCTCGGCTGACGCGGCACGGGCCGCCCGGGCGCCGAAGACGAAGCACTCGCTGAGCGAGTTCGAGGCCAGACGGTTCGCTCCATGCAGCCCGGTGCACGATGACTCGCCGACCGCGTATAGGCCGGGCAGCGTCGAGCGTCCCTCGAGGTCGGTGACAACGCCACCGACCATGTAGTGCGCGGCGGGCGCGACCGGGACCAGCTCGCGTGTGACGTCGAGTCCCGCCTCCGCCAGCGCTTCGACGATGTTCGGGAACAGCGTCGGATCGACTTCGCGCATGTCGAGCCACACGGACCGCTCGCCGCTCTGGGTGAGCTGGGCGTCGATCGCTCGGCTCACCTCGTCGCGCGGCTCGAGCTCGTTGACGAAGCGCTCGCCATCGCCGTTGAGCAGTCGGGCGCCCTCGCCACGGATCGCCTCCGTCATCAGGAAGCCCTCGCGACCGCGCACGCCGGTCACGGCGGTAGGGTGGAACTGCATGAATTCAAGGTCGGCGAGCTGTGCGCCCGCGGCCTGCGCGAGCAGCATTCCGGTCCCGAGCGAGCCTGGCGGGTTGGTGGTCCGAGACCACAGAGCTGCCGCGCCGCCGGCGCAGATGACGACAGCTCGCGCGCGCACCAAGCGTCCGTCATCGCAGGTGACACCGACGCAGCGTCGATCGGAGCGCAGCAGCGCCGTCGCGCGGGCGTGC
The DNA here is from genome assembly GCA_050010595.1 of Solirubrobacteraceae bacterium. Classification (GTDB taxonomy): domain Bacteria; phylum Actinomycetota; class Thermoleophilia; order Solirubrobacterales; family Solirubrobacteraceae; genus Palsa-513. The sequence continues at coordinate 57,488 of JBEKKS010000008.1, read as the reverse complement.
TCGAGGATCGCGATCCGCGGCTCGGCGGCGGCTAGCGCGGATAGCTGGCGCACGACTCGGCGCCCCGTGGCGCTCCCGCCCGCGTGGACGATCCGCCGGACCGAATGACCGCCCTCGAGCCCGAGCGAAAGCTGTCCATGGCGGTCGGCGTCGAAGCGGACACCAAGCCGTTCGAGGTCGCGCACGCGCCCTGGAGCCTCGTCGCAGAGCACCTCGGCAGCGGAGCCGCGGACCAGGCCGCGGCCTGCGATCTCGGTGTCGTGGAGATGGATCGCGGGGCTGTCTTCGACCGACAGCGCGGCGGCAAGGCCCCCCTGCGCCCAGTAGCTCGCCGTCTGGGCGAACGACGATGCCGCGAGCAGCGCGACACGCCCGCCCTCGGCGGCTGCGACCAGCGAGACGTAGAGTCCGGCGGCACCGGCTCCGACGACCGCCAGATCGGCCTCGATGCCCGAACTGCTCGCCATGCCGCTTGTACCGTATCTCGATGAACGCTCCCGTCTACATCAGCCACCCCGCTACGCTCGACCATGACACCGGTCAGCACCCCGAACGGGCCGATCGCATAAGGGCGATCGAGGCGCGACTGGAGCGAGTCGGCTGGCACGGCTTTGAGCGCGTCGAGGCACCGACGGTGGAGCGAGAGCTGCTGGAGTACGTCCACTTTCGCGAGTACGTCGTCGCGGTCGAGGCGTATTGCGAGCGCGGCGGTGGCGCAATCGACGCTGACACGATCGTTGTCCCCGGCTCGTGGGAGGCTGCGCTGCGCTCGGCGGGGGGCGCGGTCGAGCTCGTCGAGCGGCTGCTGAACCGGACCGCGGCGAGCGGCTTCTCCGCTGGCCGCCCGCCCGGGCACCACGCAAAGCAGGGTCGTGCGATGGGCTTCTGCCTGTTCAACAACGTGGCGCTCGCGGCAAGTCATGCACTGCGAGCACACGGTCTCGAGCGCGTGCTCATCCTCGATTGGGACGTCCACCACGGCAACGGGACGAACGACATCTTCGCCCGCAGTGCAAGCGTGCTCTATGTCTCGATCCACCAGGCGGGGCTCTTCCCGGGGACGGGTGAGGTGAGCGATCACGGGAAGGATGAGGGCACCGGCTACACGCTGAACCTGCCGGTCCCGCCGAACTCTGGCGATGAGGTCTTTTGCGGCCTCGTCGATCTGCGAATCGTGCCGCTTGCGCGCCAGTTCGAGCCGCAGCTCGTCCTCGTCTCCGCGGGCTACGACGCGCACGCCGAGGATCCCCTCGCGGACTGCCTCGTGACCGACGACGGCTATGCCCAGATGACTGCCTCGCTGCGGGATTTGTGCGCCGAACTGGACGTCCCGCTCGGTTTCGTGCTCGAGGGCGGTTACGCGCTCGACGCGCTCGCGCGTTCGGTCGACGTCACGCTTGCGGAGCTGGCAAAGGGTCGCTGACGGCTGTGCGAGCGCCGCTCACGCAGCCGCGGGCTTGCGCGCGGGGCGACGGCGGGTCCGCTTCGTGCCGCAACCGGGGCAGAAGTTTGCGTCGCTCGAGTGGATCGTCGAGCACTGCGGGCAGGTAGTGATCCCGGGCTCGCGCAGGACCGCCAACTCCTGGTGCTCGGCAAGCCCGCGCTCGAGCTTGCTGCGCTCGTCATCGAGCGCGTCGAGCTCGCTCAGCATCGCGGCGAGCCCCGGATCGTCGTGGCCCTGGCGATGCGACTCGACGACCAGCCCACCGAGCTCGCGCAGGAGCAGCTCCCGCCGCCGGCGCAGGTAGCTCAGCCGGCGGCGCAGGCGTGCCCGCTCGAGAAAGCTGGTCGCACGCTCGTTCTGCGCTTGGTCGGCGGGCGAAGGATTCGAGGACTCCACGCGGCTTATGCTAGTAGCGACTCCCACGCCGTGAGCACCAGGCGTGCCATCGCGTCGCTCGAGAACTCTGCCGCGCGGGCGCGGCCGGCGATTCGCGGGTCGCTTTCGCCGAGCGCGGGAGCGAGCGCGACACGCCACGCCTCGAGCTCGAAGGGCGCGCAAAGTGTGCCCGCAACGCCGTCGAGTGCCTGTGCGTGGATCCCGACCGGCGTGGCCAGCACGGGCACGTCGCAGGCGAGCGCCTCGAGCACCGCCAGACCGTAGCCCTCGGCCTCGGATGGGACCAGCACTGCGTTCGCGGCGTTGACCGCAAGCGTCACATGATCGGGTGCGGTGTGCCCGAGCGTCAGCAGGCGCACGTCGCCGGCTAGCGCGCGGGCGCGGTCGAAGCGCTTTGCGCTGCGCGCCGGGTCGGCGGGGAACAGCAGATATGGCCCGGCTGGCTCGAGGCCGAGCGCGAGCCTTGCGGCCTCGCGCGGGATCGGGCGGAAGCGCTCCATCGCCACGCCGCATGGCAGCACGACGATCTCGCCCAGGGACGTCGGCAACTCGGCCGCGAGCGACTCCGAAACCGCCGCCACGAGATCGATGTGCGGCAAAGCGGCGAGCGTGATTCTGCGCGTCCGCGGGTTACGGACGTCGGTGCCGTGTAGCGTCAGCGCGTGCGGCATCCCGCGCAGCGCGAGCGAGGGCCAGGCGGTCAGGCCGAAATGGGCGTGAATGACGTCGAACCCGGACGACGCGAAACGTCGACGCAGCTCGAGCGCCGCGAGCGGGTAGGAGGCGGCGCCCGGCGCGAACTCGAACAGCTCGATCTCGACGTTCGCGATCCGGCGCAGCGCCGCAACCTGATCGCGGACGAAGCTGCCGCGCCCAGGGCTCGCGTGGGAGGGCGCCATATTCGAGATCACTAGCGCCCGCACGTCGCCACGATACCCCGCGACGCATCTGGAATCATCACGGGGGTTGAGCGCGTCTGCTCCCCCACCGCGTGAGCGCCCGATCGCCGTCTTCGACTCGGGGGTCGGCGGCCTCACCGTCCTGCAGGAGTTGCTCGTCGAGCTGCCCCACGAGGACTTCCTCTATCTCGGGGACTCCGCGCGCTTCCCCTACGGTGAGCGCAGCGCAGCCGAACTCGAACGCTTCGCCCTCGAGATCGCCGAGCATCTGCTCGCGCGCCGCGCAAAGCTGCTCGTCGTCGCCTGCAATGCTGCGAGCTCTGCGGCGCTCGACGCGCTGCGCGAGCGGATGCTCACGACCACGCTCGGCGTCGAGGTGATCGGTGTCATCGAGCCCGAGTCGCGAACTGCCGCAGCACACAGCATCAACCGCCGGATCGGCCTGCTGGCGACGACGGCGACCGTGGCGAGCGGGGCCTACGAGCGCGCGGTGCACGCATACGCGCCCGACGCGGCACTGACGAGCGTTGCCTGCCCAGACCTCGCGCCGATGATCCAGGACGGATTCCCGGTCGATCACCGCGTGCTCGACGCGGTGCGCGGCTACTGCGCGCCGCTGCGCGACGCCGGCGTCGACACAGTGATCCTCGGTTGCACGCACTACCCCCTCGTCGCGCCGATGCTCCAGCGAATGCTCGGTCCTGGCGTGAAGCTGATCACCTCGGGACGCGCGCTGGCACGGTCAGTCGCCGCCTCACTGGAGCTCGCCCGACTCTCCAGCCGGGCCACCGGCGAAGGGGATTACCGCTTCCTCTGCACCGGTGATGTCGAGGCGTTCCGCACGGTCGGTTCGCGCTTCCTCCAGCTGCCGATCGAGCAAATCGAGCACGTTGAGCTCGGCTCGGCGATCCCGGCGTGAGCGCGCGCAGCTATGAGCGGGGCCCCGATGCTCTGCGACCGGTCGCGATCGAGGTCGACTTCGTCAAGCCGGCGAGCGGCTCCGCACTGATCAGCATGGGCGAGACAAAGGTCATCTGCACTGCGTCGGTGGAGCGGGGCGTACCGCGCTGGCTGACCGGTAAGGGACGTGGCTGGCTTACCGCTGAGTACGGCATGCTCCCTGCGTCCACCGGCGAGCGCAAGGCACGCGACGCGACGCGGGGGCGCCTCGACGGGCGCACCGTCGAGATTCAGCGGCTGATCGGACGCTCGCTCCGCGGCGCGATCGACTTCGAGGCGCTCGGCGAGCGCACGGTCTATATCGATTGCGATGTCCTGCAGGCCGACGGCGGCACTCGTTGCGCATCGATCACCGGAGCCTACGTGGCCCTTGCCAGGGCTGCTGCGCGGCTGGTGGCGAGCGCCGAGCTCGCGCGCAGTCCGCTGCGCGGATCGATCGCCGCGGTCTCGTGCGGAATCGTTGACGGCGACCCCGTGTTGGACCTCGACTACTCGGAGGACTCGCGCGCGGAGGTTGACGCGAACGTCGTGATGACCGGAGACGGGGGCCTCATCGAGGTACAGGCGACCGCGGAGCGCACGCCACTCTCACGTGCTCACCTCGACGAGTTGCTCGCCCTTGCGGCCGGCGGGATCGCCAGGCTGCGCGACGCACAGCACGCAGCGATCGAACGTTAGGCACCACTGATGGCGCTGATCCTCGCGACGCGCAACGAGCACAAGCTGCGCGAGTTCCGCCGGCTGCTGTCGGTGACTGCGCTCGAGCCGCTACCGGACGAGGTTGAGCTGCCACCGGAGACCGGTGAGACGTTCGTCGAGAACGCGCTCGGCAAGGCCCGTGCAGCAGCCGCCGCGACGCGACGCCCGACGATCGCCGACGACTCCGGTATCGCCGCTGACGCGCTAGGCGGCCGCCCCGGAGTGCGCTCCGCGCGCTACGCCGGCGAGCACGCGACCGACGCCGAGAACCTCGCGCTCCTGATCGCCGAGGTCCCGCCGGGCAGTGGCTTGCACTACGTCTGCGCGCTGGTCTACGTCGACCCCGCAACCGGCGAGGAGCGGATCTTCGAGCGCCACTGTGACGGCCTGATGGCAGACGCTCCGCGCGGGCTCCGCGGCTTCGGCTACGACCCGGTGTTCCTTCCCCTCGGCGACCGCAGCGGGCGCACGATGGCCGAGCTGACCGACGCCGAGAAAGACGCGATCAGTCATCGCGGGCGGGCCTTGCGCGCGTTCGAGGAGTGGCTGACGGCCCGAAGCTGATGGTCGACGAGGCAGGCAAGGGTCGCGCCGCGGCGCTGTCGGTCGCATCCAACGGCACGCTGATCGCCGCCAAGCTCGTCGCCGGCATCGCGACCGGCTCGGTCGCAATCCTGACTGAGGCCGTTCACAGCTCGATCGACCTGCTCGCCTCGATCGTCGCGTTCATCTCGATCCGCAAGGCCGGCGAGCCGGCCGATGCCGACCATCTCTACGGGCACGAGAAGATGGAGAACCTCGCCGCCGCGACCGAGGCAGCGCTGATCCTCGTTGGCGCGGGCATCATCACCTACGAGGCGGTCGCCCGGCTCTTGCGTGGCGCTCACGTCCACACCGTCGGCGTTGGCATCGCCGTGATCGGCGCCTCGGCAGCTGTCAACCTCGTGGTCTCGCGGGTCATCGCGCGCCGCGCGCGCGAGTCCCGCTCGGTCGCACTCGAAGGCGACGCGGCGCACCTCAGTGCTGACGCTATCTCCTCCGTCGCCGTGCTCATCGGTCTCGTGCTGATCGCCGTCACGCACGCCTACTGGCTCGACCCGGTCGTGGCGCTCATCGTTGCCGCAGGGATTCTCGTCGCCGGGCTGCGACTGCTGAAGCGCGCCTCGCGGGCACTTGTCGACGAGGCTCTGCCCGAGGCCGATCTTGCGCTGATCCGCGACACGATTCGCGAGCTCGGAGCGCCGCGCGGCGTCGTCGCCTTCCACAAGCTGCGTAGCCGCGCCGCCGGGTCGCGCCGCTACATCGATGTGCACGTGCAGTTCGCCGCCGGTACGACACTCGAAGCGGCTCACCGCACCGCCCACGAGCTGACCGACGAGATAGCTCATCGACTGGAGGGCGCTGACATGCTCGTGCACCTCGAGCCGGAGGATCGCGTCGAGCCGGGGACCGAGCTCGTGCCGGGAAGTGCGGCGACCGCTCCCGTCAGGGACGGCTCAGAAGAGGTTGATCGCGGCTGACAGGCCAACCGCGACCGCGACCGCGGCGTAGCCGTGGAAATGGTTGAGCTGGAGCAGGACCGCGGTGATGCAACACGCGAGAACGGTCAAGGCCCAGGGTAGGCGCGACAGTCGCATGTGAATATCTTTGCGGTTCGTGGCGACGAAGGCCTTTGCGGACGAGCTTGCAGGGCGGGTTGCGGCGCGCGAGTCGCAGATCGTGCTCGGGCTCGATCCCGATCCGCAGCGGCTGTGGCCGGCCGCGGCGAACGCGTTCGGCGGGAGTGGCGATGTCGCGGATCGCACAGCTCGCGCAGTGCTCGATCATTGCTGCGCGGTGATCGAGGCGGTCGGCGCCGCGTGCGTCGTCGTGAAGCCCCAACTCGCGTGCTTCGAGCGACTCGGCGCGCCCGGGATCGCGGCCCTGCGCGAGGTCGTCGTCGCGGCTCACGCGGCCGGACTGATGGTGCTCGCCGACGCCAAGCGTGGCGACGTCCCGGTTAGCGCTGCCGCTTACGCGCAGGCATTCGCTGGCGCTACCCCGGGGCCAGTCGGCGAGGTTGCTGGTCTCGGTGTTGATGCATTCACGGCAAACCCGCTGCTCGGCCGCGACGCGCTGCAGCCGCTGATCGCAACCGGCGCGGGAGTGTTCGTGCTCGTGCGGACGTCCAATCCGGGTGCAGCCGACGTGCAGGACCTCGAGCTCGCTGATGGCGGCCCCCTCTGGGAGCGTCTCGCGCGCATCGTCGACGAGCTCGGCCCGCCGCGAGACTGTGGGCTCGCAGACGTCGGAGCTGTGATGGGTGCGACCGTCCCGGAGCACCTCGGGCGCGCGCGGGAGTTGATGCCGCACGCAATCTTCCTCCTGCCGGGGATCGGTGCCCAAGGTGGGCGCGTCGAGGATCTCGCGCCGGCGTTCGTGCCCGGAGCGGCCGGCGGCCTCGTCAGCGCGTCGCGAGGGATCGTCTACGCCTACGAGGAAAGCGGCGCGCCGCCCGAACAGGCGGCTCGCTCGGCGGCCGAGCGCCTGCGCGAGTTGGCCTGGTCGCTGCACTGACGCGTACGGAGCTCGCGTTCGTTAGCCTCGCGCGGCGATGCGACGGGCTCTAGCGCTGGCACAGTGCCTGCTCGTCTGTCTGGCGGCAAGCGCGTCAGCGGACTCGCATGGCTTTACCGCGGCCGCTGGACCGGCTCCGCCGGAGATCACTGCGCAGGAGGCGATCCTCGACGAGACCGACGTCGGCGCGAGCGTCTACTCGATGCGTGCGGATCGCGAGGTCGCGATCGCCAGCACGACAAAGATGATGACCGCGTACGTGACAGCACAGAGCGAGCCGCTCGAGAAGAAGCTCGTCGAGCAGCCATACGACGCCGGACCTGGCGAGTCGCTTGCCGGGCTCGTGCCGGGCGACTCGTACACCGTCGCCGACATGCTCCGCGCGATGCTGCTCCCGAGCGGCAACGACGTCGCTCACTCGCTCGCGATCGACGTTGGCGGGACGATCCCGCACTTTGTCGCCGAGATGAACGCCGCGGCGATCAAGTTGGGACTGAGCCACACCCATTTCGCGACGCCGGTCGGACTCGACACCCCCGGCAACTACTCGAGCGCCGCTGATCTCGCGAAGCTGGGGCAGGTTCTGCTCCAGAACAGGTTTCTTGCGTCGGTCGTGCGTCAGACGGTCGCCTACCTTCCGGGTGGGATCGTCGTCTACAACCGCAACAAGCTACTCGGGGCGTACCCGTTCGTGGTCGGCGTCAAGGAGGGGCACACGCAGGACGCGGGTTGGTGCCTCGTCGCTGCGGCTAGCTGGCACGGCGTGCATCTCGTGAGCGTCGTGCTCGGCGAGGCCACCGAGGACGCCGAGTTCGACGACAGCCTCGCGTTGCTGCGTTATGGGCTCTCGCTCTATCACCGCGTGAGCGTCGCGGTTGGCGGTCGCGACTACCTTGATGTTTCGGCGAATGGCGACACGACCAAGGTTGCGCTCGTGGCCGCGCGGTCGGCGTCGATCGTCGTCGAGCGCGGCGTCGGCTTCAACGTTCAGTTCAGCGGCGTGCCCACACAACTCCAGGGTCCGATCGCGGCAGGAACGCCGGAGGGTCAGATGATCGTTACCGAGAACGGCCGGCAGGTGCTGGCGGTGCCCCTGGTGACGCAGGCCGCGGTGGCGCCGCCGCCTGTCGTCACCGGACCGACGCTCCCGAGTACGGGCCCCACCACGCTCTCGAGCGCGCGCGGGGTGTAGCCTGAGCAGCATGCGCAGGCGTCGGATCCGTTCCGCGCAGCGGAGGGCGTGGGTTTGATCATCACCGTCACCCTGAACCCGGCCATCGACAAGTCGCTGTCGGTCCCGAGTCTGCGTCTCGGGCGCCGTCACCGAACCGTCGAGCGACGCACGCTGCCTGGCGGCAAGGGCGTCAATGTGGCGCGCCTGCTCAAGACGCTCGACGTGCCCGTCGTAGCGACCGGCTTTGCCGGCGGCCCGACCGGGACGCAGATCGTCGAGCAGCTGACACGCGAGTCGATCGTCAACGACTTCGTGCGTATTCGTGAGGAGTCGCGCACCAATACGGTCCTGCTGGACCCCACGACGGGTGAGGAAACCGAGATCAACGAGCAGGGTCCGGCCGTTGACGACGACGAGCTCGCGCTGTTCCGCGAGAAGCTGCTTTATCTCGCCCGCGGGGCGGCGATCGTCGTGATTGCCGGCTCGCTTCCGCGTGGCGTCGAGCCAACCTTCTACGCCACCCTCGTGCGTGAGCTACGCAAGCTCGGGGTGATGGTGGTTGTGGACACCGAGGGTGACGCGCTGCGCCAGGCCGTGCGAGCCGAGGCCGACCTCGTGACGCCGAACGTCCACGAGGCCGAGGAGCTGATCGGGCAGGAGTTCGGCGACGACGAGGATCGCGCCGGAGCGGTTCGCGAGATCGTCTCGCTCGGGGCACGGGAGGCGTTGATGACCGCGCCCGACGGGTGCTGGGCGCAGATCGTCGTTGACGGGACGCCGCAGCTGTACCGCGCTACGATCGAGGAGCGCGAGTCTGTCGCGACGGTCGGCTCCGGCGACGCGTTCCTCGCCGGCTATCTCGCCGCTCGCTACAACGGCACGCCTGCCGGGGAGTGCCTGCGCTTCGCGGTCGCCTGTGGCGCCGAGTCCACGGAGCGGCTCGGGGCCGGTCTGCTGGACCCGCGCGCGGCCGAGCGGCTGCGGTCCGAGGTCGAGCTGATCGCGGTCGAGCAGTCCGCCGGCGTCGGCTAGTCGGCGGGCGTTGGTATGCTCGCTGCACGTGGTCCGCGGTAGCCCGAAATGGCGCCGATTCGGCCACCAGTCTCCGTCCGCTCAGAACCCTAGGATCGCAAAATGGAAGTAGAGATCGGCCGCGGGAAGAAGGCGCGGCGCGCTTACGGCTTCGATGACATCGCGATAGTGCCCTCGCGGCGCACGCGCGACCCCGACGACATCGACATCACCTGGAAGCTCGGCGACTACCGCTTCGAGCTGCCGCTTCTTGCTAGCGCGATGGACGGGGTGACCTCGCCGAGGACCTGCGGCATCGTCGGCCGCTTGGGTGGCCTCGGGGTGCTCAACCTCGAGGGCATCTTCACGCGTTACGAGGATGCCGAGGAGCAGCTCGATCGGATCGCCTCGCTGCCGAAGGAGCTCGCGACGCGCGAGATGCAGGAGATCTACAGCGAGCCGGTCAAGGAGGAGCTGATCGCCGAGCGGATCCGCGAGATCAAGGCCGAAGGCGTCGTCTGCGCGGCGTCGCTGACGCCACAGAGGGTTGCGCGCTACTACGAGACCGCGCTCGAGGCCGGCCTCGACATCCTCGTGATCCAGGGCACCGTCGTCTCCGGCGAGCACGTTTCGGCGACCACGACGCCGCTGAACCTCAAGGAGTTCATCCCGGAGCTCGACATTCCGGTTGTTGTCGGTGGCTGTGCCTCCTACCACACGGGCCTGCACCTGATGCGGACCGGCGCGGCAGCAGTGCTCGTGGGGGTCGGTCCGGGCGCCGCCTGCACGACGCGCGGCGTGCTCGGGATCGGTGTCCCGCAGGCGACGGCGATCGCCGACGTCGCGGATGCTCGTTCGACGCACATGCTCGAGACCGGCGAGCTCGTCAAGGTGATCGCCGACGGCGGGATGCGCAATGGTGGGGACGTCTCCAAGGCGATCGCCTGCGGCGCTGACGCGGTGATGATCGGCAGTCCGCTCGCACGGGCGGTCGAGGCGCCGGGTCGCGGCTTCCACTGGGGTATGGCGACGTTCCATCCGACGCTGCCGCGCGGAACCCGCGTGCAGACGACGCAGAACGCCACGCTCGAGGAGATCCTGATCGGGCCGGCTAACGAGAATGACGGCACGCTCAACCTGTTCGGCGGCCTGCGGACCTCGATGGCCACCTGCGGCTACGAGGACATCGCCGAGTTCCAGCGTGCCGAGTTGATGGTCGCCCCGGCACTGCAGACCGAGGGCAAGCAGCTTCAGCGCGAGCAAGGGGTCGGTATGGCCTCACTCGGGCGAGCGGCCGCGCTAGTCAATGACTGAGGTAGAGGCGCGAGGTTGAGCCAGACGCTCGCCGACGAGCAAACGCCGGCGAGCGCCTCTGCGCGCCCTGCGGGCCAGGCCGAAGTCCTGGTCGTGGATTTCGGTGGCCAGTACTCGCAGTTGATCGCCCGTCGCGTGCGCGAATGTGGCGTCTTCTCTGAGCTCGTGGCAGCGGACATCGGCGTCGAGGAGATCGCGCGGCGCAAGCCCGCGGGCCTGATCCTCTCCGGCGGGCCGGCCTCCGTCTACGCGACGGGGGCTCCCGAGCTCAACCGCGGGATGCTCGAGCTGGGCATCCCTGTGCTCGGAATCTGTTACGGCATGCAGCTCCTCGCGCACTCGCTTGGCGGTCTCGTCGAGCGCGCCGAGGTTGGGGAGTTCGGTCGCGCCGAACTTCACCTGCACGAGCGCGGCCGCCTGTTCGCGGCACTGCCCACCGAGCAGACGTGCTGGATGTCGCATCGCGACACCGTCAAGCGCGCACCCGAGGGGTTTACAGCGCTTGCATCGTCGGGCGTCTCGCCTGTAGCCGCGTTCGAGGACCCGGCCCGTGGCATCTACGGCATCCAATTCCACCCGGAGGTCGCGCACACCCCCTACGGTCAACAGATCCTCACGCGCTTCCTCGAGGACGTCTGTGGTTGTGAGCGCAGCTGGAGCCCGGCATCGATCATCGATGAGCAGGTTGCGCGGATCCGCGCCCAGGTCGGCGATGGTCATGTGATCTGCGGTCTCTCCGGCGGGGTCGACTCCTCGGTCGCAGCGTTACTCGTGCACCGCGCGATCGGCGACCAGCTGACCTGCGTCTTCGTCGACCACGGGCTGATGCGCAAGGGGGAGGGCGAGCAGGTGATCGCGGCCTTCCGCGACACGTTCAAAGTGCCGCTCGTCGCCGTCGACGCCGAGCACCGCTTCCTCGAGCGCTTGCGCGGCGTGAGCGAGCCCGAGCAGAAGCGCAAGCTGATCGGCGCGGAGTTCATCCGGGTGTTCGAGGAGGAGGCGGCGAAGCTCTCAGACGCGCGCTACCTCGTACAGGGGACGCTCTACTCCGACGTCATCGAGTCCGGCGGCCGCAAGGGCTCGGCGACGATCAAGTCCCACCACAACGTCGGTGGCCTCCCTGAGGATCTGCAGTTCGAGCTCGTCGAGCCGCTGCGGATGCTCTTCAAGGACGAGGTCCGCGCGGTCGGCGCCGAGCTCGGCCTGCCTGAGCGGCTCGTCTGGCGCCAGCCGTTCCCCGGACCGGGCCTGGCGATCCGGATCGTCGGTGGCGAGGCAACAAAACAGCGACTCGACCTGTTGCGTGACGCCGACTACATCCTCCAGGACGAGATCCGCAAGGCCGGCCTCTACCGCGAGCTCTGGCAGTCCTTCTGTGTCCTGCCCGACATCCGGACCGTCGGAGTCCAGGGCGACGAGCGGACCTACGGGAACGTGATCGTGATCCGTGCTGTCACCTCCGACGACGCGATGACCGCGGACTGGGCGCGCCTGCCCTACGACCTGCTCGAGCAGATCGCCTCGCGGATGATGGGCGAGCTCTCAGACGTGAACCGCGTCGTGCTCGACATCACGAGCAAGCCGCCGGGCACGATCGAGTGGGAATGATCTGACCCCGGGGGCGCATGCGCCCCCGGCCCCGACCGGTGCATGCACCGGTCGGGGCCGGCGCGCATGCGCGCCGGCCTCAATGACGGGCAGGCAAGATCGACAAAGAGGGGTTATCGATGTTATTGCGCAAGCACCGCCGCACCGCGCGGCCGCTCGGCTATGCGAACGTGGCGGCCACGCTCGCCCTCGTCATCGCCGCCGGCGGCGGCACGGCATGGGCGGCACACCACTTCCACTACCTGATCACCTCCGAGAAGCAGATCAAGCCGAGTGTGCTGCGCGCGCTGCACGGCGCGACCGGCGCGACCGGCGCGACCGGGGCGATCGGAGCGGCGGGCGCATCCGGCGCGACCGGCAGCGCGGGGTCCAACCTGACCGCCGAGACCGTGCTGCCGTCCGGGCAGTCAGAGTCGGGCGTCTTTGCGGCCAACGGGTCGTTGACCAGCGACTCCATGGCGGTCGCGATCGATTACACGCAGCCGCTGGCCAGTGCGATCACCGCCGGCAACATCGTCGAGACCGCGAGCACGACCACGGACTGTCCCGGTCAGGGCCACGCTGCGCGTGGCTATCTCTGCATCTACGACCTCGAGAGCAGCGCTGCCGCCTGGGACGGGACGATCGGATCCTACGGCTCGCTGCCGAGTCCCGATCCTGGCGCGCTCGTCTACTTCGACGCTTCGGGCAACGACGCCTACGTCTTCGGCACGTGGACGGTGACTGCGCCGTAGCGGGCAGAGCTGGCCCTACACGCCGAACAACGGCGCCGGCGTAGGTTGCGCGGGTCTTAGAACAGCACGAACGGGTTCGCGGCGAGCGCCTTGCTGTGCGGCTCTTGGCTGAGGATGTAGGCGAGCGTGTTCTCGACGCGGACCTCGCTGCCGGCGGGCGCGTCGGCGCGGATTCGCTCGGCAAGCAGGTTGGCGTCGTCCTCGGTCCAAGCGCCGATCAGCAGGAAGTGCCAGTGACGCTGGCTCGGGATGCTCTCGGCGGCCAGCTTCTTGGCGAGCGCGACGGCGTCGGAATGGGTCGGCAGCGTGACGCGGACCTCGAACTCCGGTACGCCGGTGCGCTTGGCCTCCTCGGACTCGAGCTCGCGGTCCGACTGCGCACCCTCGGACTCTTCCTCCGCGACCGCAGCTGGATCACTCGGTAGCGGCACGTCGGGGTCCTCCCAGCGCTCGGCCAGCGGATGCCATCGCTGCAGCGTGTAGCTTGCCGACAAGCCCTCCTGCGCCGCGAGTGCCTCCAGCGCCTGCTGCGCCGCCTGCGCGTGCTCGCGCGTGTCAGCGTAAGCGAAGACGCGGTCGTCGTCGTGACTCAGCGACGCCCTGCCGTAGAGCTCTACGCGCGCGTGCGCGTAGAGCTTTGCCGCACCCGCGGCGGCGTGGAGCTGCTTCGCCGCACCGCTGTCTGCGAGCCTTGTCTCGACGCGCCAATCTTCACTGCTCATCGCGGCCGCATCATTGCAGGAAGGCGGCGGGTGCAACGGAGGAGCCGCTTCCTCTATGATCAGGCGTCGCGCCGCGCGACCTCGCGTGGCGATTTTTGTGCGATGAAGACCTACGTGGCCAAACCGAGCGATCGCCAGCGCGACTGGTACGTCGTCGACGCCTCCGGCAAGACGCTCGGGCGTCTCGCTACGCAGATCGCCGACACCCTCCGCGGCAAGCGCAAGGCCGTCTACACGCCGCACATCGACACCGGCGACTTCGTTGTGGTCGTCAATGCCGAGAAGGTCGCGGTGACGGGTAGCAAGCGCGCGACCAAGCTCTATCACCGCCACTCCGGCTATCCCGGCGGCCTGCACACGCGCACCTTCGACGAGATGATCCAGCGCCGACCCGAAGAGGTCCTGCGTCTGGCCGTCAAGGGGATGATGCCGCGCAACCGTCTCGCGCGGAAGCAGCTGACCAAGCTCAAGATCTACGCCGGTCCGGACCACCCGCACCAGGCCCAGCGGCCGGGCGAACTGGACCTCCGCAGCTGATGAGCGACGAGATCGAACAGCCGGCAGACGGCGTCGAGGAGGTCGTCGCGCCCGTCGAGGAGCCCGTCGCCGAGGAAACGCCCGTCGAGGAGCCCGTCGCCGCGGAGACACCCACCGAAGAGCCGGCCAGCGAGCCCGTTGCCGAGCAGCCCGCGCCCGAGCCCGCCGCTGAGCGGCCGTCCTCGCGCCCGCAGCGCAAGGCACCCGACGAGCGTCCGGCCGAGCCGCCGGTGGTTCCGGGGGCGGACCTCGAGGTGGACATCGTCCCCGAGGGGGTTGATCCGCTTGCGTCCGAGTCGCCTTACGGCTACGACGAGGATGCCGAGCCGGACGCGCCCAGCGAGCCCGAGATCCTCGAGGAGGTTGTGGTCGTCGAGCCGATCGAGCAGGTTGCGATCGACCTGGGTGCCGATGCGCGCTACCGCGCGACCGGCAAGCGCAAGACCGCGATCGCCCGTGTCACCCTGCGCCCCGGCAGCGGGACCTACACGATCAACGGTCGCACGCTCGAGCAGTATTTCCCGCGGGACACGCTGCAGCGCAACATTCGTCAGCCGCTCGAGACGGTCGGCTACGAGGCGCGAATGGACGTTGTCGCACGGATGGAGGGCGGCGGTGTCTCGGCTCAGGCCGGTGCGCTACGTCACGGCATCTCGCGGGCGCTGCTCGAAGCCGACCCGAACCTGCGTGGTGAGCTCAAGCGGCGTGGGTTCCTGACCCGCGACGCCCGCGCCAAGGAGCGCAAGAAGGCGGGTCTCAAGAAGGCGCGTAAGCGTCCGCAGTTCTCGAAGCGCTAGGTTCCTCGCCTCGTGGCGGGTCAGGTAGCGCGCAGGCTGTTCGGCACAGATGGTGTCCGGGGAGTAGCCGGAAGCGAGATCACTGCGGCGCTGTCGCTGTCGCTTGGGCGGGCCGCGGTCCTACAGAGTGGTATCTCCAATCCGCGCGTGCTGGTCGTCCGCGACACGCGCGAGAGCGGCGAGATGCTCGAGGCGGCGATCGCCGCCGGTCTTGCATCGGCGGGGGCGGAGGTCCTGCTTGGCGGCGTCCTCCCGACTCCGGCCGCATCGCTGCTGATCCGCCGCCACCGGCTCGATCTCGGTGTCGTGCTCTCGGCGTCGCACAACGTCTACAGCGACAACGGCATCAAGTTCTTCGGTGCTGACGGCTTCAAGCTGTCGGACGCGCGCGAGCATGCGATCGAGGAGCACCTCGACGAGGAGGGGATGGGGGCGGCGTCTGTGGGGCGCATACGCCCACTGCACGGCGCGGCTGCGGATTACATTCGCGATCTGCATCACCGCTTCCAGTCGCTGCGCCTCGACGGTGTGAACGTCCTGCTCGACTGCGCGAACGGCGCGACCTACGCTGTCGCGCCGGGTGTCTTCGAGCGTTTCGGTGCGCGCGTGTCGACGATCGGCGTCGACCCCGATGGGCGCAACATCAACGACGGCTGCGGCTCGACGCACATCGAGGCGCTCGCTGCCGCCGTCGTCCAGGGCGGGCACGACATCGGCTTTGCTTTCGACGGTGACGGCGACCGCGTGCTGGCGGTCGATCGCGACGGAACGCTGGTGGACGGCGACGAGTTGTTGACGCTGATCGCGCTGCATCTGCTCGAGGACGGCAGGCTCCCCGGGAGGGGGCTTGCGATCACTGTGATGACCAACTTCGCGATCGTTGCCGCGCTCCGCGAGGCAGGGATCGAGGTCGTCACGACGGCAGTCGGCGACCGCTACGTGCTCGAGGCGCTGCGCGAGCGAGGGTTCGCGCTCGGTGGCGAGCAGTCAGGCCACCTCATCGAGCTCGGCTTCGCGCCATCCGGCGACGGGATCGCCTCAGCGCTGCTCGTACTCGAAGCGCTCGGCGGGCGTGATCTGCGCGACCGACCACGGATCGAGAAGCTGCCACAGCAGCTCGTGAACGTCGCGGTCCGCGAGCGCGGCGCACTCGAGGAAGCTGGCGCCGTCCACGCAGCGATCGAGCGCGAGTCGGCTGGGCTCGCCGGTCGTGGTCGTGTGCTCGTCCGGCCGAGCGGAACGGAGCCCGTGGTCCGCGTGATGGTAGAGGCACCGAGTGCGCAGGAGGCTCAGGCAGTCTGCGGCCGTCTCGTTGCGATCGTTCGGGATGAGCTGGGGTAGGCTCGGCTGATGTGCGGCATCATCGGCTACGTCGGCAATCGTCCGGCCGAGGAGATCTTGCTCAGCGGCCTGCGCCGGCTCGAGTACCGCGGCTATGACAGCGCGGGGCTGTCGGTTCTGTCCGACGGCGAGATCCGTTCGGTGCGTGCGGTTGGCAACCTCGATCATCTCGAGGCTGCCGTTGCGAACGGCGGCGGGCCCATGCGCGGCGCAACGATTGGCATCGCCCATACGCGTTGGGCGACGCACGGCGCCGTCAACGAGCAGAACGCCCACCCCCTGCGCGACGGCAGCGGCCATGTTCACGTCGTCGTCAACGGCATCGTCGAGAACTATGTTGCGCTGCGCGAGCGGCTGATGGCCGCGGGAGCGAGCTTCAGCTCGCAGACCGACGCCGAGGTGATCGCACATCTGATCGCGACCAAGTACGACGGGGACCTCGCGAGCACCGTCACCGATGTTCTCTGCGAGCTCGACGGTTTCTTCGCATTCGTTGCGCTGACGCTCGACGAGCCCGACGTGCTCGTCGCGGCCCGGCGCGAGTGCCCGCTCGTGATCGGTCGTGGGACGCAGGAGTCCTTCGTCGCCTCGGCGGTGCCCGCGTTCCTCGCGCACACGCGCTCCGTGCAGCTCGTCGAGAACGGCGAGATCGTCGTGCTGCGAGCCGGCGAAGCCGAGATCCGGAACGCTGCTGGGGAGACGGTCGAGCGCGAGCTGACCGAGATCACCTGGGATGACGCGACCGCAGAGAAGGGCGGTTACGAGACCTTCATGCTCAAGGAGATCCACGAGCAGGCCGACGCGCTCGCCGAGACGATCAACGATCGCACGGTCCGTGGCGATGGTGTCGACCTTGCCGAGGGCTGCTTTGATGAGGCCCTGCTCGAGGGCATCGAGCGCGTCGTTTTCGTCGCCTGCGGCACCGCCTACCACGCGGGTCTTCTCGGGCGCTACGCGATCGAGGAGTGGGCTGGGCTGCCGGTCGAGGTCGACATTGCCTCCGAGTATCGCTACCGCAACCCGCTCGTTGGGCCCGGCGACCTCGTTATCGGTATCTCACAGTCGGGCGAGACCGCGGACACGCTCGGAGCGATGCGCACCGCGCGCGAGCGTGGCGCGCGCGTCGTTGCCCTGACGAACGTGATGGGGTCCCAGGCGACACGCGAGTGCGACGGCGTTCTCTACACGCGCGCCGGCCTCGAGATCGGCGTCGCGGCGACGAAGACGTTCGTCGCGCAGCTTGCCGTCGTCTGCCTGCTCGCGCTGCGCCTCGCGGAGCTGCGTGGCACCCTCGCGCCGGACCGGCTCGCCGAGCTCGTCGGCGCGCTGCGCCGGCTGCCTCAGCACGTCGAGGAGTTGCTCGACGGCCTCGACGAGCGCGTCGACGAGGTCGCCGAGTGGTGCTGGCAGGCCGAGTTCTTCCTCTACATCGGACGTCACGCGGGCGTCCCAATCGCGCTCGAGGGCGCGCTGAAGCTGAAGGAGATCTCCTACATCTCGACCGACGCCTATGCCGCCGGCGAGATGAAGCACGGTCCGATCGCAATGCTCGACGAGCGCACACCGGTGGTCGCGATCGCGACGAGCTCGCCGATCCTGACGAAGGTCGTCAACAACATTCAGGAGGTGGCGGCACGCGGCGCGAAGGTGATCGCGGTCACGACGGCGGGAGACGAGACAGTTGCTCCGCACGTCGCGGCAACGATCCCGGTGCCCGCGACGGACCCGATGCTCGAGTCCCTCCTCGCCGTGATCCCGCTGCAGCTGCTCGCCTACAGGATCTCCATGCGGCGTGGTCTCAACCCTGACCAGCCGCGCAACCTGGCAAAGACCGTCACGGTGGAGTAGCTGCGGTGGCCGGCCTGTGGCCGGCCATCCTCGCCGCTGTATGCGCGCTGTGAGGTGTGTAGCCTCGGACTCGGAAGATGCCTGGCGCTCAGCGTGGAACTCCAAGTGTGGGACTTGATCTCTTGGAGATCGAGCGGATGGAGCGTGCGCTCGAGCGGCGGCCGGGCCTGGCGTTGCGCCTCTTTACGGAAGGGGAGCTCGAGTATTCGCGGTCGCGGGCGCGGCCGGGGGAGCATCTCGCGGCGCGGTTCTGTGCGAAGGAGGCCGTGACGAAAGCGCTTGGGCTGGCGGCGATGGAGCCTCGCGATGTCGAGGTGCTGGGCGGTGGCGCCGGCGTCGGGCTCGCGCTGCATGGAGCGGCGCTGGCGCGCGCGCAGGAGCTGGGCGTGGAGGTCTCGGTTTCGTTGACCCACTCGCGCGAGCTTGCGGGCGCTGTGGCGGTGCTGCGGTGAGTCTCCCGGCGTGGCTTGATCCGCTGCCCGATGCGGATCAGATGCGCGCGATCGACGCATGGGCGATCGGCGAGCAGGGCGTCCCGTCGCTCGAGTTGATGGAGCGCGCCGGGTCTGGGCTCGCGCTGCTCGCCGGGGAGCTCGCTCCAAGCGGACCGGTCGTTGTTGTCGCCGGCAAGGGCAACAACGGTGGTGACGGCCTGGTCGCCGCGCGACTGCTGCGCGAGGCCGGGCGCGAGGTGGACGTTCTGTTTGCGGGTGAGGTTGACGGGCTCACGGGTGACGCGCGCGCGAACCTCGAGCGACTACCGGGATCACCGCCGCAGCAGCTCGAGGGCACACTCCGCGAGGACGCGACGCTCGTCCTCGACGCACTGCTGGGAACCGGCGCGGGCGGCGAGCCGCGCGGAGCGGTGGCGGCCGCGATCGATGCGATCAACGCTTGTGGCGCCGCGGTTCTGGCTGTCGACGTGCCAAGCGGGGTCGACGCATCGAGCGGCACGATCGCGGGTCGTGCGATCAACGCGCGTGCCACCGCCACGTTCCATGCGGCCAAGCCGGGCCTCTGGATCGAACCGGGTAAGAGCCACGCCGGGGAAGTGCGCGTGATCGACATTGGCATTCCCGACTCGGCCCCGATCGAGCCTGACATCGGGCTGATCCGTGGTGCGCTGCTCGACGAGCTGCCACGCCGTCAGAGCGCTTCGACGAAGTTCACGAGCGGTCAGGTGCTCGTCGCTGGGGGCTCGCCCGGTCTCACCGGCGCGCCGTGCATGGCCGCGCTCGCCGCGCAGCGCGCGGGCGCGGGTTACGTCACCGCGACGATTCCCGCGTCGTTGTCGCTGATCTTCGAGTCGCGCCTGCTCGAGGTGATGACGATCGCGCTGCCCGACGACGGTGGGTCGCTGACGACGGACGGGCTGGATCGCCTGCTGAGCGCCACGGAGCGCGGGGGGGCTCTGGTCATCGGACCGGGCATCGGCCGCAGTGATGGCGCGCTCGCGTTCGTGCGCGGGGCGGTCGCGCAGGCTTCGCTGCCCATCGTGCTCGACGCTGACGGGTTGAGTGCGTACTCGGGCGAGCTCGCGCGCCTCGCGCAGGAACGCACGGTACCGCTCGTGATCACGCCGCACGAAGGCGAGCTCGGGCGGCTGCTTGGCGTCAGCTCGCACGAGGTTGCGGCCGAGCGCTTGCGCCACGCGCGAGAAGCTGCCCGCGAGGGCGCCGCGATCGTCGTGTTGAAGGGTGATGACACCCTGATCGTCCATCCCGCAGGACGCGTCGCGGTCAGTCCCGGCGCCACGCCCGCCCTCGCGACGGCGGGCACCGGTGACGTTCTCTCGGGCGTGGTCGGGGCCCTCCTGGCCAGCGGCATCGAGCCCTTCACGGCAGCCTGCGCAGCCGTGCGCCTGCACGCCCTCGCCGCGCTGCGTGCTGCACAGCGCCACGGCCGCGACGGCATGATCGCGTCGGATGTCATCGCCGAGCTCTCGGCGGTGCGCTCCCGATGACCTCGCGCGCGCTGGCACGTGTCAACCTCGCCGCGATCGAACGCAACGCGGCGACGCTCGTTCGGGCAAGCCCGCGACTGTGCGCCGTGGTCAAGGCCGACGGCTACGGACATGGTGCGCTGCAGTGCGCGCGCGCTGCCCTCGCGGGTGGCGCGACGATGCTTGCTGTTGCGACCGCCGCGGAGGCAGCGCAGCTGCGTGCGGGTGCAGTCGCGGCGCCGATCATCGTCCTCGGAGCTTTGAGCCGCGACGAGTTGACGCAGGCGATCGCGGCGGACGCCGAGGTCGTCGCTTGGACCGACACCATGCTCGACTGGATCGAGCAGCAGACCGGTGGTCGGGTCCATGTGAAGCTCGACACGGGGATGGGGCGCCTCGGCACGCGCGATGGCGCGCTCGCCGATCGGCTCGTCGCGCGAGCGCTGGCGAGCGAGGCGATCGAGCTCGCGGGGCTGATGACGCATTTCGCGACGGCCGACGAGTCCGACACGAGCTTTCTCGAGCAACAGAGCGAGCGCTTCACGGCCTGGATCGAGCCGTTGCGCGAGCGTCACGGTCCGATTCTGGCTCACGCTGAGAACAGTGCGGCGTTGCTCACAGCCGGCAGCACGCGCTTTGACATGGCTCGCTGTGGCGTCGCGCTCTATGGCCTCGACCCGTTCGGCGTGGACGCTGCGCCGCACGGGCTCGAGCCGGCGCTCGAGCTGCACTCATGGGTGGCAGCGCTCAAACCGTGCGCACCCGGAGAAAGCGCAGGCTACGGGCGGCGCTTTATCGCCTCTGAGCCGACTGTCGTCGCAGTGCTGCCGATCGGCTACGCGGACGGGGTGCGTCGAGTGCTCTCGCCTGGCGCGGACGCTCTGATTGGCGGCATCAGGCGCCCGTTCGCGGGCACGATCAGCATGGACAATCTCGCGGTGGAGGTTGGCGGCGGCGGCGGGGTCGAGATCGGCTCCGCCGCGATCCTGATCGGTGCCGGCGGTGGCGAGAGGATCACCGCCGAAGAGCTGGCGGGCTTGGCGGGAACGATCAACTACGAGATCACCTGCGGGGTCAGCGAGCGCGTGCGCCGCGAATATCATCGCGATGGCGAGCCGGTCGAGGCTTGAGCGCGCCGCTCCAGCTGCTGCGCAGCGCGCTGAGCGCAGAACGAGCGTGGCTTGTTGGAGGTGCGGTACGTGACGAGCTGCGCGGCGCCAACCCTCCGGGTGACTTCGACCTTGTGCTCGATGGCGATGTCGAGGCGGCCGCGCGGATGCTCGCGCGCAAGGCGCGAGGGTTTGCGTTCTCGTTGTCGGACGGCTTCGGCGCCTGGCGCGTGGTCTCACGCGACGGCAGCTGGCACGCGGACCTGAACCCGCTTCGCGGCGGTGATATCGAAGGCGATCTGGCGCTGCGCGACTTCACCGTCAACGCGATGGCCCGGCCGCTTTCTGGCGGAGCGATCGTCGATCCGCTCGGCGGTGCGAGCGACCTCGAGCGCGGGGCCCTGCGGCTCGTAGCCGGGGACTCGCTGGAGAGCGATCCGCTACGGGCACTGCGACTCGTGCGGTTCGCATGCGAGCTGGCGCTCGTTCCGGACGAGCACGCGCGGGCGCAGGCGCTCCGTGTCGCCCCGCGCCTTGCCGAGGTGGCGGCCGAGCGCATCTACGCTGAGCTCGCGAGGATCATCGACAGCGAGAGTGCCGTCGCCGGTCTTCGCATGCTGATCGAGCTCGGCTTGAGCCATGCCGTCCTGCCGGAGCTCGACGCGTTACAGGGGGTGGGGCAGAGCCGTTTTCACCATCTCGACGTGGGCGAGCACACGCTCGCCGTCCTCGCGGAGGCTGTGGCGCTGGATCACGATCCGGCGGTCGTTTTCGGCCCCGCGCGCGGTGCGGAGATCCGGGCCCTGCTCGACGAGCCACTCGGCGATGAGCTCGACCGCGGGCTTGCGCTGCGCTTCGGCGCACTTCTCCACGACATCGCAAAGCCACAGACGCGCACCGTGTTCGACGGCGGGCGCGTCGGCTTTCCGCGGCACGACGAGCTGGGGGCCGAGCGTTCACGTTCGATCATGCGGCGCCTGCGGGCCTCGGCGCGTGTCGGGACCCATGTGGCGGCGCTGACGCGCCATCACCTCCGCCTCGGCTTCCTCGTCGATCGCGGGCCGCTTTCCCGCGACGATCTGTACACCTACCTGCATGCTTGCGGCACGGTCGGTGCCGATGTCACGCTGCTCTCGGTCGCCGACCGCTTGGCGACCCGTGGGGCACGGTCTGAGCCGATGATCGAAGCGCACCTCGCGCTCGCGCGAGAGGTGATCGGCGAAGCGCTTCGCTGGCACCGTGATGGCCCGCCGCAGGCGCCGCTACGCGGCGACGAGCTCGTGTCGGAGCTCGGCATCGCGCCTGGGCGCCAGATCGGTGAGCTCCTCGCAGATCTGGCGCGTGCCAGCTTTACGGGCGAGGTCGATGGCCGCGCCGACGCGGTCGCCTACGCCCGCGCGAGGATTGCGTAGGCTGGGGCCATGCACCCGGAGGACTGCGTCTTCTGCAAGATTCTCGGCGGCGAGCTCCCGGCGCACGTAATCGCCGAAAGCGAGCGCGCGTTCGCGTTCTCGGACATCAACCCTGCGACGCGCGGGCACTCGCTCGTCATCCCCCGGGCGCACGTCGCCGACATCCACGAGATCTCGGCTGAGGATCTGACGGCCTGCGCTCTACTTGCCCAGGACGTCGCGAATCGCGCCAGCAAGCGCCTTGGTGCGGACGGGGTGAACATCCTGCATTCCGCGGGGCAGGCTGCGTGGCAGGTCGTCTTCCACTTCCACATTCACGTCATCCCGCGCTACCTCGGCGACCCGCTGCGCCTCCCGTGGACTCCCGCCCCAGGTGACGGCGGCGAGATCGCCGCTGCAGCCGCCGCGCTGCGGGATTGACGGCCAACCGCGTTCGCACGGTGCGTTGCGGCGCTAGCGCGCGACAATTTGTCGCGAATAGAGTTGTCATCCGTATGAAACGCAACTTGGTGGCAGCGGCCACAATCATCTTGCTTGGCGCCGGCGCAAGTGCGCTCGGCCTGCTGACGTCGGGGTCCGCACTGGGGACCGAAACCGTGGTGGGCACCATCCCCGGCGACATAGTCGTCTACGGGCCTACAGTGGGCAACACGGGCACGAGCGGCACGAGCGGCACGAGCGGTGCCACGAATACGACCGGGACATCCGGACAGACGGGACAGACCGGCCCAACGGGGACGACGACGAGCACGTCGCCTGTGCCGCAGTGTCCCGGCTCGCCGTGCTTGGCAATGACGCGCACGACCGGCTTCCAGCTCAAGGTTGGCAGCGATCGCTCGCCGACGACGATCCCGCTCAACGGCTCGATCGTCGCGTGGACCGTGACGCTCGGCGACGCAACGACGCAGGGCTCGACGAGCCAGGCGGCTTACTTCGACAGCGCGGAGGGCGGCGACGCCCAAGCCGCTATAGCGGTCCTCCGGCCCCACGCGCACATCAACTACACGCTGGTCGCCCAGAGCCCGGTGGTAGCTCTCCAGCCGTACTTTGGCGAGACGGTCGAGTTCCCGCTCGCGAACAGCATCCCGGTCAAGAAGGGCGAGATTCTCGCCCTGACGGTCCCAACATGGGCGCCGGTGCTCGCCCTGTCGGACGCGGCCGGCAAGGCCTACGGTGCGTTCACGTCCTGGCGTTCGAGCCGGCCGAAGGGCGGCTGCAAGATCACTTCCTCGCAAACGGCCCAGCAGACCAACTCGACGGTGCAGTACTACTGTCTCTACCAGGGCGTCCGCCTGACCTACTCGGCGCTGCTGGTCTCGACGCCTTAGAACGAAGTCCTAGGTCGAGCCTGATGGCGGTGCTGCTGCGCCGCCACCTGCGCCGAGGGCTGAGGAGCCGCCACCGGTTGCGGTCCCGGTGCCCGTCCCGGTGGCTGTGCCGGTGCCTGACGAGGTGGTGCCGGTCGCCGGGCTCGTTGTGGCGCTGACGCTGGTCCCCCCACCGGCCGAGCTTGTCGTCGTCGTCCCGGTGTTCGCGCTCAAGCTGCTGGAGCTCGAGGACGAGGAGCCTGTGGCACCGGTCGTGCCGCTCGATCCCGTCGCGATGGATTGCGTCACCGACGTGGTGACAGTCGGCTGGGCAGCGATGTTTGGAACGTTCTTGGGCAGCTGGTCCTTTTCGGTGACGCCCCCGCAGCCGGCGATCGCGATGGTCGCCACAGCGGTCACGCCGAGGGCGGTCGCTCGACGTGAGCGCCGCGCGCGCACGCTCAAGAACCCAGCGGTCCCATGCGGCGACCGCAAGTCGGACAATCGTTCAGGTCCTTCTGGGCGAGCTGCTCGCACCAGGGACAGAAGCGCAGGTTCTCGACCGACCACGGAAGCCGGGAGCTCGACGGCGCGACGGGCAGCATCTTGGCAACCACCTCGAGCTGCTCGCCGGTCTCGCGATCGACGTACACGCGGTCGGGTTGGGCCTCGATGACGAGCTCACGCCCCGTCGAGGGCGCACGGAACCTGTAGCGCTGGGCGTTGCTCACGCCCTAGATGCTATCGGGCGGACGGTCGTAACGTACCTGCATCGGGTGCGCGTTCGCGCTATCCGCACGCCCACGTAAACTGATCGTTTGCGGGCATGAGCCAGCCGAGCCCTGGGGCATACTCAACGCTGGTCGGGGACGTGATGAGCGAACCGGTGCTCACCGTCGAACGGACTGCGACGTTGCGCGAGGCGGCGCGCCAGATGGCGCGGCGCCGTCTTGGTGCGGCGGTTGTCCAGGACGGCGAGGGAGATGCGCTCGCGATCATCACCGAACGCGACATGCTCGTGTCGCTCGGCGTGGGGGAGGATCCGGACGTCGAGCTCGTTGGCTCACACGCGACCCACGATGTTGTCTACGCAGCGCCGGGCTGGACGATTGCTGAGGCAGCGGTGACGATGATCCGCGGCGATTTCCGCCATCTCGTCGTTCTCGATGGCGCCGAGGCGGTCGGCGTCCTATCGCTGCGAGACGTGGTGCGCATCTGGACGGAGGACGGAGCGCTCGTCGACGTGCCGCCCACGGTCAGCCCGCAGCGCCAGCAGCCCTCCGAGTGAGAACCGCTCAGTGGTGGTGATGGGTGGGCGGCAGCTCGGCGACGTCGCGCACCGTCGAGCGGACCCAGAGAAAGATCACGGGGACTGTGATCGCGAGGCCGATCACGACGAGGGTGATGCTGATCGTGACCCCGATCAGTGACAGCGTGATGCCCACCGCGAGCAGGATCGGCAGGATCGACGGTCCCGGCATGTGGATCTCCTCACCGGCCGGCGGGACCGGCTCGGTCTGCGTCCCGGGATCGATGTCGGGCTCGCTCATCAGGTGACCCAGATCGCTGCGGCGACGAACGTCAATCCGAACATGAACATCGAGAAGGCGCCGATCAGGAGCGCCAGGCGGATGTTGCGGTTTGCCAGCTTACGGTCCATGTCGCGCCAATCCTACAGTCGGGTATCCACGACCATCGAAGCGAACAACAGCGCCAGATAGGCGAGTGAGAAGAGGTACAGCTGCAGCGCCGCGCGCCGCGTGGCCACGCGGTAGAGCCGGTAGGCGGCGTAGATGAAAGCCAGCCCGAGCGTCATCGACGCGGCGAGGTAGACGCCACCGAGCTCGCCGGCGCAGAACGGGAGCTGCGTGACGGTGTAGAGCAGCACGGAATAGATCAGGATCTGCTTGCGTGTCTCGTCCTCGCCGCGGACGACCGGCATCATCGGGACACCGACTTTTGCGTACTCGTCCTTCATCAGCAGGCTGAGCGCCCAGAAATGCGGTGGCGTCCAGTAGAAGACGATCGCGAAGAGGAAGACGGCGGTCCACGCGAGGTGGCCCGTCGCCGCGGCCCATCCGACCAACGGCGGTACGGCGCCGGCGGCACCGCCGATCACGATGTTCTGCGGCGTGCGGCGCTTGAGCCAGATCGTGTAGACACCCACGTAGCCAACGAATCCGGCAAACGAGAGCCCCGCGGCGAGCCAGTTGACGGTCGTGCCGAGCAGTAGTACCGACAGGAAGGCCAGCACGATCCCGAACGCCAGCGCGGACCTCGGAGCTACGCGACCAGAAGGGACGGGCCGGTCGGCGGTACGCGCCATCCTCAGGTCGATGTCGCGGTCGTAGTAGTGGTTGATCGCGCCTGCACCGCCGGCTGAGAGGTAGCCGCCGAGGCACGTGAGCGCAACGCGCAGCGGGGACGGCGTGGCGGCCACGTACATCGTCGTGATCGTCGTCAGCAACAGCAGCGACTGGACCTTTGGCTTGGTCAGTGCCACGTAGTCGGCGAGCAGCTGGCGGCCCGGGCTGAGCTCGCGCGCAGCGACGGCCGGCACTGCCTTTGCTTGCGAGCCGGCCATCTTCTACGCCGTCACCTTCGTCTCGGCAGGAGAACGCTTGCGCGAGTCCGCGGTCTCCCGCGAGCGCCTGTCGATCTCCCGCCGGATGTCCTTCATCGGCTCCAGGGAGCGCACGCGCGGCACCTCGTCGAAGTTGTTGACGGGCGGTGGCGAGGTGGTGAACCACTCGAGCGTGTTGGCCTTCCAAGGGTCGGGACCGGCGACAGTCCCGTGGTTGACAGAGCGCCAGACGTTGATGATCGTCAGCAGGACGCCGAAGGCGAGGACCCACGAGCCAACCGTCGAGATCTGGTTGTAGAGCTGGAGATTGCCGACGTTCGGGTACTCGTAGACACGGCGCGGCATGCCGTCGAGCCCGAGCGAGTGCTGGATCATGAAAGTCAACAGGATCCCCCAGAACATGAACCAGAACGACCACTTCCCGAGGCGCTCGCTCAGCATCCGTCCGGTCATCTTCGGGAACCAGTAATAGATGCCCGCGAAGATGCCCATCGCCGAGCCGCCGACGAACACGAAGTGGATGTGGGCGACGACGAAGTAGGTGTCAGACAGCTGCCAGTCAACCGGGATCGTCGCGAGGAAGATCCCCGACAGCCCGCCGATCGTGAACAGCGCGACCATCCCGACCGCGAACATCATCGGCGTCTTGAACTCGATCGAGCCCTGCCAGAGCGTGCCGATCCAGTTGAAGATCTTGATCCCCGTTGGCACTGCGATCAGGAACGAGCTGATCATCGCGAAGATCAGTACGACGAGTGGCGTCGGCGTCGTGAACATGTGGTGCACCCACACGAGCAGGCCGAGGAACGAGATCATGATCGTCGACGCGGCGATCGCCTTGTAGCCGAAGATCGGCTTGCGCGCGAACACCGGTAAGACCTCGGAGATGATCCCGAATGCGGGCAGGATCAGGATGTAGACCTCAGGGTGCCCGAAGAACCAGAACAGGTTCTGCCACAGCAGCGCGGAACCGCCGTCCGCCGTGTTGAAGAAGTGCGTACCGAAGTGGCGGTCGAGCAGGAGCATCGTGACCGCGCCGGCGATCACCGGGATCGCGATGATCAGCAGCAGCGAGTAAGCGAGGATCGACCAGACGAACAGCGGCAGGCGCGACCAGCTCATTCCCGGCGCGCGCATGTTGGCGATCGTCACGTAGAAGTTGATCGCGCCGAGCAGCGAGGAGATACCGGTCAGGTGGACGAGGTAGATCCACGCGTCGACGCCGCCGGACGGCAGGTAGGTCGACTCGGCGAGCGGCACCGTCGTGATCCAGCCGGCCTCCGGCGGACTCCAGAAGATCGAGGCGTAGAGGACGATTCCGCCGCAGAGGAAAAGCCAGTAGGAGAGCGCGTTCAGCCGTGGGAAGGCCATGTCGCGCGCCCCGACCATCAGCGGCACGAAGTAGTTGCCGAAGCCGGCGAGCATCGGGACGATGAACAGGAAGACCATCGTCGTCCCGTGCAGCGTGAAGAGCTGGTTGTAGACCTCGGGACTGACGAGGGTGTTGTTTGCCTCGCCGAGCTGGAGGCGAATCATCAGCGCCTCGGTGCCGCCGAGGATGAAGAACGCGAACGACGTGACCAGGTAGAGGATTCCGATCCGCTTGTGGTCGGTCGTCGTGACCCAGCTCATGATGCCGCTCGGCTCCGGCTCGACGCGGTGGGCGACGATCTGCGGTGCCGGGTTGAGGGCTACGGTGGCCATTGCGTTCCTCTCTGACTCAACAGCTCTTCGTGAACTCGACTGACTGCGCACCCTGATGCGCGTTCAGCTCCTTGCGGCAAGCCTGCGCCTGGACATCGGCGTCGTGCAGGTAGGTCTCCTGCATATGGATCCAATGCGTGAACTGTGCCGGCGGGACAGCTGTGACCTCCGCGATCATGCGCGCGTGCCCGCGGCCACAGAGGAACGAGCACTGACCGAGGTAGTTGCCCGGCTTGGAGATCTCGAACCAGGTCTCGCTCGTGTAGCCCGGGACTGCCTGAACCTTCGCGCCGAGCTTCGGGATCCACCACTCGTGCACGACGTCCTTGGAGACGACGTGGAGGACCACCGTCGTGTTGGTCGGAACGACCATCTGGTAGTAGGAATACGGCGTCCCGAGGCCATCCGGGCCCGGCGAGTAGTTCTTGTAGACGTACTGCCAGATGTACTGCTGTCCGATCACCTCGATTGTGAGCGCCCGTCCGTTGGGTGGCTTGAGCGAGCCCGTGGTCACGTACTCCGAGCCGCTCAGGTTGAGGCCATTCGGCCCCGAGTTCACCGGGTCGCGGATCTCGCGCAGGTCGAGGAAGGTGACGACGGCAAGCGCGACCAGCACGAGCGCCGCCCCAACTGTCCAGCCGATCTCGAGCTGCGTGTTGCCGTGGAGCTGCTTCGCTTCGCGTCCCTTCTTGGCGCGAAATCGAATCACGCAATAGAGGAGCGTGCCCTCCACGCCGACGAAGATGATGATCGCGATCGTCAGCGTTATGACGTAGATGCTCCAGATGTGGTTCGCGGCGGGCGAGCCGCCCTTCTCGGGAGCGATCGCACTGGCGAGTGCGCTCGGCGCGAGCGCGAGTGCGAGCAGCGCAGAGAGCGCAAAGGCGCCAAGCGTCCTGCGGCGGCGGAGCTCTTGAAGCACGTGTCCTCGCAACGTCGGTGCGGATTCTATTCACGCACCGGCGTTCGGCGCCAATTGCCCTTGCGTGGCGGGCGTAGTCGGCCGCGAAAGCGCCTGGACGATACGGTTTAGCCGTGCGTATTCCGCGGATAGGCGTGGCTACCGCGCTCGAGCGGGCAAGCTGGGGGGTCTGGGACCAGACCGCCGTGCTGCTTCCGCACAGCTACATCCTCGCCGTCCAGCGCGCCGGGGCGCTGCCGCTGATGCTCCCGCCGGATCCGCTGGTCGCTGAACATCCAGACCTCGTCCTCGACTTGGTTGACGGTCTGCTGCTTGCCGGCGGCGCCGACCTCGACCCGGAGCTCTATGGCGCACGGCGCGCAGAGGAGACGCAGCACTCGGTGCGCGAGCGCGACGAGTTCGAGATCGCCCTGACGCGCCGCGCGATCGAGCGTGACATCCCGTTTCTCGGCATCTGCCGTGGCATGCAGGTTCTCAACGTCGCGCGCGGCGGGACGTTGATCCAGCACCTCCCCACGCACTTCGGCCACGGCGAGCATCTCCGCGTTCCCGGTAGCTTCGACGGCGCCGACCATCCGGTGCACCTGGCCGCGGGCTCGCTCGCGGCCGCGGCGGCCGGCGAGGAGCATCACGCGACGCTCTCACATCACCACCAGGGAGTCGACCGGCTCGGCGAGGACCTGGTTGTCAGCGGCTGGGCCGATGTCGACGAGCTCCCGGAGGCGATCGAGATCCCAGCCAACCGCTTCGCCCTCGGCGTGCAGTGGCATCCCGAGGCCGACGAGGCGAGCCGGATCGTCGCGGCGCTCGTCGAGGAGGCGCGGGACTACGCGCTCGCGCGAGCGGCCTGAGCGGTAACCGGATACCCACCGGGCGCAGCGCTCGTCGGCGCAGGCAGCTACTGCGCGCGGTCGGCTACGCCGCGATCGCGGGCGGACTCGCCCTCCCGGTCGTGCGTCGGCGTCTCAACCTTCACCCGGCCGCTGTGCTCGGGGGAGCGTCGCTCGCACCGCTGGGCGCGGCGATCGTCTGGCCCGGTGAGCGTGGCCGCGACGTGGCTGTCTGTGCGCTGCAGATGTACGTATACCTGGCCGCCTACAAGATGCCGCACGACGATCCGCAGGCGCTCGAGGCGCGCGTGCGCGTCGACTACCCGATCGCGCTCGATCGGGTGCTCGGCTTCGGGCAGCTGCCGACGACGCGACTGCAGCGCGCGCTGCACAAGGACGGCAGCTTCACCTCGCTCGAGAAGGTGCTCGTCTGGGCCCACTGGGTCTGGTTCGCGACGCCGCACGCGTCGCTGCTCTATATCCGCTCGCGTGACCGCGAGCGGTTCGTGCGGGCGGCCGCGTTGACCTATGCGGTCTTCGACGCGGGCGCCGTGATCTACTGGCTGGCACCGACCGCGCCGCCTTGGTTTGCCGCCGAGCGTGGTCGACTCGGCGAGTGCGCGGAAGGGACCGCGTTGACGGTTCGCCGCCTGATGGTCGAGTACGGCGAGCGCTTCTGGCAGGACCGCTGGGGCGCTCTCTACAGTGCGCTCGGCGGTAATCCGCTCGCCGCGATGCCTTCACTGCACTTTGCCACGTCCTCGATGGCGGCGTTGCTGTTGAGCGAGACAGGCTGCGTGCCGGGGCTGGTCGGGGCGAGCTATGCCGCGGTATTGGGCTTCGCCCTGGTCTACCTGGGCGAGCACTACGTCGTTGATCTGCTCGGCGGCGCGGCGCTGTGCGCCGTCGTCGTTGGCGGTGCGCCGCTCGTGCGGGTCCCGGCATCACGCGCGGCTGCGCTCGTCGCGGCGCTCCGCCAGGGCTTGATCGAGCCGGCGATCGCTTGATGGTGGATCGCTCCGACCGACGCCGCTGGGTGAGGGTCGATCACACGCAGATCGGGACCCTCGGTGGGGCTCCCGAGGATCTCCCGCGGATCCACCTGACGCGCCAGCGCGCGATTGCCCTGTCGCTCTTCGTGGCGTCGGCGATCGGTTTCCTCTACTTCGTGCTGCCGAAGTTGACGGGTCTCGGCCAGACCTGGGACCGCATCGGCCGCGGTACGCCGGGCTGGCTGGTGCTCGCCGTCGGCTTCGAGGCGCTCTCGTTCGCCGGCTACGTGGCCCTGTTTCGTACGGTGTTCGTGCGCGACGGCCGCTCGCGGATCAACCTCCGCACGAGCTACGAGATCACGATGGCCGGTCTCGCGGCGACGCGGCTGTTTGCGAGCGCCGGCGCCGGTGGCGTTGCGCTGACGGCCTGGGCGTTGCGGCGCTCAGGGATGCCGCGGCGGCTGGTAGCGGCACGGATGGTGGCGTTCATGACGCTGCTCTACGCCGTTTACATGCTGGCCCTCGTGCTGTTCGGCATCGGGCTGCGCACGCGTCTGCTGCCCGGCGGCGGCAGCTTCGCGGTAACGATCGTCCCCGCGATCTTCGGCGGTGTCGTGATCTTGCTTGCACTCCTGCTGACGCGCTTACCAGGACAGTTCGAGCGCCAGATCGAAGCGGTTTCACGTCGCACTACGAGGGGTGGGAAGCTGATCGCGCGACTCCTTTCGCTTCCCGCCCTCATCGGGGATGGCGTTCGCGGTGCGATCGGGATAGTTGCTCGGCGCGATCCTCTGGCGCTCGGCGCGATCGCCTGGTGGGGGTTTGACATCGCGACACTCTGGGCGTCGTTTCATGCGTTCGGCAGCCCGCCGCCGTTCGCTGTAATCGTCATGGCGTATTTCCTCGGCATGTTCGGCAACCTGCTGCCACTACCTGGGGGGATCGGTGGCGTCGACGGCGGCATGATCGGTGCGCTCATTGCGTTTGGCGTGAACGACCCGCTCGCCGTGGTGGCGGTCCTGGTGTACCGCGGATTCGCCTTCTGGTTGCCGACGATTCCGGGGGCCGTCGCCTACTTCCAGCTGCGCCGCCGCGTGCACGGGTGGACCGTGGCTGACGGTGGTGCCGCCGCCGGTGCGACACGGCGCTCGCAGCGCCAGCCGGCCGGGCCTCTGGCGATCGGACTTGACGGCGGCGGTGAGCTTTCAGATTGACAGTCCGGCTATACTATAAAAAGTAAAGTATTGGTAGGAGATGAGATGCCAACCCCCGAAAACGTGATCATCATTGGCAGCGGTCCCGCTGGCTACACGGCGGCGCTCTACGCGGCACGGGCTGAGCTTGATCCGCTCGTGATCGAGGGCTTCGCCTGGGGCGGACTCCTGCAGCAGACGACGGACGTCGAGAACTTCCCCGGCTACCCGGAGGGCATCGCCGGTCCGGAGATGATGCAGCAGCTGCGTGACCAGGCGGAGCGCTTCGGCGCACGTCTCGTGACCGACCAGGCGACCCGGGTCGAGCTGGCAGGCGAGCCGGGGGCACTCCACAGAGTCTGGATCGACGAGGAGGAGCACGCCGCGCGAACCGTGATACTCGCGATGGGCGCCGAGCACAAGAAGCTGGGCATTCCTGGTGAGGTCGAGCTCGCGGGCCGCGGCGTCAGCTACTGCGCGACATGCGACGCGGCGTTCTTCAAGGACCATCAGTCGATCGTCGTCGGCGGCGGCGACTCGGCGATGGAGGAGGCGATATTCCTAGCCAAGTTCTCGCGCAAGGTGAGCATCGTGCACCGTCGCGGCGAGTTTCGCGCCTCGCGGATCATGCTCGATCGCGCGCGCGCAGTCGAGAACATCGAGCTGCTCACGCCCTACGTCGTCGAGGAGCTCGTCGCGGGCGAGAGTGGAGCGCTCGCGCTGGCCCGCTTGCGCAACAGCGAGACCGGCGAAGCGCGCGAGCTCGCGGTCACGGGCGCCTTCGTTGCCGTCGGCCACCAGCCGACCTCGGAGCTCGTGCGCGGCAAGGTCGAGCTCGATGAGAACGGCTACGTGGTCGTCCAAGGTCGCTCGACACGAACCGACCGACCAGGTGTCTTCGCGGCCGGCGACCTCGTCGACCACACCTACCGACAGGCCGTCACAGCCGCGGGCTCAGGCTGTCAGGCGGCGCTCGACGCGGAGTGGTACTTGCGCGACACGCCGGCGATCGAGCTGGCCGCACAGGCTGCCTGAGCGCGCCGCGGCGTGTCGGCGCAGCTGAAGCTCCGCGACGCCCAGGTAGCCGCCGCGGGATTGACGCTCCTGGTAGTCGAATTCGTGCTGCTCGCGATCTGGCAGCGCAACGGCTACTGGGACTTCTCCGACGGTGTCTACGCCGACACGGCGCGCGAGCTGCTGCACGGGACGAGCCTTTACCACGGTGTCGCCGCCGCGCAGCCGCCCCCGATCTACCTGGTCGGCGCCGGATTGCTCGCGATCCATGACGGGCTTGCATCGGTGCGCGCCGGAATGGCGGTCGCACAGCTCGCGAGCGCGGCGCTCGTGGCCTACGCCGTCTGGCGGCTGAGCGGCCGGCGCTGGCTGGCGGTCGTCGGCGGTCTCGCCCTGCCGTTGCTCCCGATCGACCTGCACGAGCACGCCCAGCTGATCCCGGAGGTGGTCGCGGCGCCGCTGATCATGCTCGGAGCGATCTGCGCCGCGCGTCCGCGCGGCGCGCTCGTCGCCGGTGCGCTGCTGGCGCTCGCAGCGGCGTGCAAGCTTGCCTTCGTGCTACCGGCGATCTTGATCGTGCTTGGCGCAGGTGATCGCAAGCGCGCCACTATCGGGCTCGTTGGCGGCGGACTCGGGCTCGGCGCTCTCGCGCTGCTTGGCTACGGCAGCCCGCTCTGGACGGAGACCGTGCGCGCCCAGTTCGAGGTCGGCGGTGCCTCACTGCACTACGTCGGTGGCCTGCTGGCGCAGGCCGTCTGGAACGAGCTCCCACTGCTGCTCGGCGCGGCGGCGCTCCTCTACGCGCGAGGCCGCCAGCCACGCTCGATCACCCTTGACGCACCGCTCGAACGGACGTTGCTGGGCGCCGCGCTCGGGGGTCTGCTGCTCGGCTTGACGCTTTTCAAGCACGGCTCGTACCTGAGCGTCTTCCTCGTCGCCGAGCCGCCGCTGCTGACGCTCGCCGCGGTCGGCGCCGCGGTTCTCTGGCAGCGCAGCTCCGCTGCACGCGTTGCCATCATGGTCCTGGCGCTGCTCCTGGTGGCACAGTCGGTCTCGCTGCTCGCCGACCCGACCGACCCGTCGATCGCCCGCCGGCCGGGTGCGCACTCCGGGCTGTCGGAGGTCACCACGCCCGCGAGCGTCAGTCGCGCGGTCGCAGCCGCCCAACGCTGCTCGGCGCGGTTCGCCTATGCGGGCGCGCCCTACATCGCCTTCCTCGCGGATCGGCGCATGCCGGGCGCCCAGCCTGACACGTTCATGTTGAGCTACGCCGGGGCCGACGGCGCATTCGCGCGCCGGGCCGCCGCCGACGAGCCGCGCTGCCTCTAAGAGCTCGAATCAGAATGAGTGTGCGTCCGGGGCGATCCAGCTCGCAGCCGGGGCCGAATCCAGGCGTGCAGTCATTCCGATTCGAGCTCTAAGCGGCCGCGAAGCGCTCTTCGAGCGCGAGCAGCGCCTGCTTGCGCTCGATCCCGCCCGTGTAACCGCCAAGGCCGCCGCCGGCGTGGCGCACGCGGTGGCAAGGGATCACGATCGGTAGCGGATTCGACCCGAGGGCGTTGCCGGCGGCACGGGCGCCGGCGGGACTGCCGGCGGCTGTCGCGACCTGCTTGTAGCTGAGCGCTGCGCCGTAGGGAATCTTTGCCGCCGCGGTCAGCACCCGCCGGCGAAATCCGCTGATGTCGCCGAGATCGATCGGTGCCTCGAAGTCGTGCCGGCGACCGGCGAAGTACTCGTCGAGCTCCCTGCGCCACGGGTCGAGAGCCGGCGCCGATTCGACGATCCGCGGCGAGCGGCGAGCGGCGAGCGCAGCCAGTGCAGCATCGACGTCGCGGGCCGCCGCGGTGTAGTGAACGAGCACGAGGCCGCGCCTGCCGGCGGCGAGCAGGAGCTCCCCGAGCGGGCTCGCGAGCGTGGCGTAAGCGAGATCCGCGGTCCAATCCGCTGCGACTCGCCGCGCGAACCGAGTGGCGGCCACCGGGGCCCGGGGATCAGGCGTCCCCAGTATGGCTTCGAGCGAATTCGCTGGTCTGCTCATAGTGTCTCCCTCAGTCGTTTGAGGCCCTCGTGGACCGAGCGCCGTGCAGCCTCCTCCGAGCAGTCGAGCGCGGCGCCGATGTCGCGATGCGTCAGATCGCCCGCGTAGCGCAGCATCACGGCAGCACGCTGGCGCGGCGGCAGGAGCGTCACGGCGCTCCAGATCGCGCGCTCGGGCTCGCTAGTCGCGACAAGCTCGGGACCGCTCTCGAGCGCCACCTCGCGGCGCGCGCGGCGGCAGTGATCGAGCGCTTTGCGGTGGGCGATCGTGAGCAGCCACGCGCGCAGATTCGAGCTCTCGCGGAGTCGTGGATAGGCACGCAGCGCGGCCAGGAACGTCTCCTGGAAGCAGTCCTCGGCGGCCTGGGCGCCGACCATCCCACGCAGGTAGCGCCACACGGCATCGCTGTGGATCTCGAGCGCTTGCTGGAACGGTGGGAGCTGCGCCATACCTGTACTAACGCACGTTTGCGGGCAAACGTGAGATCACACGGCGATAATCATGCGCGTGGCGCGGATTCTGTTCGTCGGCGGCGGTGCCCGGGCGCGCGGGCTCGCTCCGGAGCTCCTCGCCCACGGGCACGCGGTCCGGATCACTACGCGCAGCGAGGGCCATCGCGCGGCGATCGAGCAGGCAGGGGCCGAGTGTTGGATCGGCACTCCGGACCGGGTCGGGTCGCTGCGCTACGCGCTCGAGAACGTGACGATTGCGTGTTGGCTGCTCGGTACGGCACGCGGCGGCGTCGAGGAGGTCGCCGCCCTGCACGGGTCACGGCTCGCCTTTTTCTGTTCGCAGACGATCGACACGACCGTACGTGGGCTGCTCTACGAGGGCGCGGGCTGCGTCGACCCCGCACTGCTCCAGGTGGGTGCCGACCTGATCGCGACGACCGCCGCCTACAACGAGATTCCGCTCGAGATCATCGACGCCGATCCGGGTGACGAGCGCGCGTGGCAGGCGGCGGCTCGCGCGGCGCTCACAACTCTCCTCACCACCGACTAGCGCACGTACTCAGCGTCCAGCAGACCGAGCCTGTGCAGCAGGTCTGCCAGGATGAAAGCCGTCGCGCCCCAGATCGTCTGCTTGCCCGCGGTGAACGTCGGCGTCTCCAAGCGGCCCACCGGCGTCGCTCGCGTCTCGTGCGCGTGACCCGCGACCAGCTCGTCGAGCGTCAGCTCGAAAACCAGCTCAACCTCGCCGCTCGCGGGCCTCCAGCTCGTGGGTCGCTCGATCGCTGCGACGAACGGGTAGACGGCGAACCCCGAGACGGGGATCGAAACCGGCGCCAAGGCCCCGAGGAGCGTGACGGCACTCGGCTCGAGGCCGATCTCCTCGTGTGCCTCCCGCAGAGCGGTCGCGATCAGGTCGCCGTCGCCGGGGTCGCTGCGCCCGCCCGGGAAGGCGACCTGACCGGCGTGGCGCGGAAGGTCATCCCGGCGTCGGGTGAGGACGGCGCAGAGCTCTCCATCGCGCTCGTAGAGCGGGACGAGGACCGCCGCTCGTGCAGCGCCGGCGAGCTCGAGCGCCGACACCTCGACCGGGTCGAGCAGGATCTCGCGCAGGCGCGTTGCCTGCGCCTGCGTCACGGATACAGCGGGTTGAACAGCAGGCCGGTCAGCAGCTTCGGAAAGAAGTAGGTCGACTTTGGCGGCATGTTCTCCCCGCTCGCGGCGACGTCGCGGACCTGCTGGACCGGCGTGGGGCGCATCACGAACGCAGCGTCATACTCACCGGCCTCGATCAGCTCGACCGCGTGCTTGGCGTCGCGCGCGTAGCCGAAGCCGTTGAGGTGCGAGATGTCGTCATCGCGCAGGCCAAGCGCGCCCTTCAGCAGCAGTGCCTCCAGTACGCCTGTGTCAAGCCGCCGGTATGCGGGCGAGGCCGCCGGCAGCGCGACATCGGCAACAGACTGGTCGCGCAATGTCAGGCGCATCGGCTCACGCCCGCGCACATCGATGTAACCGAGCTCGAGCGGTCCGTCGCCGCTCGCTGGGGCGATCTCACCGGCCGGCACAGCTCGTGCCGTGAAGTCACGCTTGATAGCAGCGTCAAGCGCCGCCCAGCGCTGCTCGTCGAGGCCGCGCACGAGCCGGTGTGTGGGAAAGACGGTGAGGCCGGGATCCTCGAGCGCGACGAGGCACATGAGCACATAGCGATGCGGTCCCTCGCCGCCGATCTCCTCGGCGTACACGCGCGCTGTCTCGTAGCGGTGATGACCGTCGGCGATCAGCAGCTCGACCCCGCGCAGGGCCTCCTGAGCGCGGGCTATCGCGAGCGGCTCGCCGATCCGCCAGACGCGGTGGACTGTGCCGTCGGCATCGGTCACCTCACCCCATGGTTTGCCGCGCGTCGCCGGCGCCAGCGCGCCCCACGCTGCTCCGGCCGGGTCTGAGTAGAGCGAGAAGATCGGCGAGAGGTTCGCCCTCGTCGCACGGGTCAGCCGCAGGCGATCCTCTTTTGGTCCCGGGTGGGTGCGCTCGTGAGGACGGATCCGTCCCGCCCCATACTCCTCGACGCGCACGCGGGCAAAGAATCCGCGCCGCGTGCGCGAATGCCCGTCAGGTCCGCGGTAGCGCTGCTCGTGCGCCCACAGCGCAACATCGGCGTCCTGCACCACGACGCCTTCGCGCTGCCAGTCGGCGAAGCGCGCGGCAGCCTGCGCGTAGGGATCCTCGCCGAGCGGCAGGTCGACGTGGACGACGTTGTAGGGCGAGCGACCGGCGAGCTCCGAGCGCTGCTCGGAGTCGAGCACGTCGTAGGGCGGTGCCACGAGATCGTCGAGTCGCCTCGCCTTCGCGAGGTCGTAGTGAAGCGCACGCAGAGGCTCGATGTCCGCCATGAACCGCCACGCAAGCTACCAGTGCCGCTCGCCGGGGCGCTGCGATGCGTACTCTTGAGCGGTCACGGGGCGTAGCGCAGCCTGGTTAGCGCGCGTGCTTTGGGAGCACGAGGTCCCCGGTTCGAATCCGGGCGCCCCGACTGACGTGCTTATCCGATGCCGAGCACCGAGCCGTCAGCGATCCGCAGCGGCTCCGTCGTGTCGATCGCGGCCTCGCCCCGCACGACGACCGCGGCGCCGAACGTCACGTCGCCACGAACGCTTAGCCGCTGCGCCTGCAGCAACGATGGTGGACCGGCGGGAAAGCGCGTCTCGAAGTCGTCAAGCAGCCGGTAAAAGCGCGGGTCGAGCTCGACCAGCGGCAGGTCCCCGGCGCGCTCGCTGACCGGCTCGACATGCATCCCGTCGGTGATCGCGTACACATCCGAGCGCAGCAGCAGGAGGTCGTCTGTCGTCTTTACCGGGGCGAAGCGGGTGCGCGGGACACGCAGGATCTGTGCGCCGGCGAAGCTCGAGATCGCCGCACCCATCGCACTCTCGAGCTGGAGCACGGCTGGCGAGCTCGGGTCGCGCGGGTCGACGGTCTTGTGGTTGACGATCAGCGGCAGGTCGAGCACGCCGTCAGCGCTCGCGAGCGTGTCGTGCAGGACCTGCAGGTCAACCCACAGGTTGTTCGTGTTGTAGTAGCGCCAGCGGCGGTAATCGCGGAAGGACGCCTCGTCATCGGGTGGCGTCTGCGCGGTCTCCCGCAGCACGAGCGTCCGATCGGCGATGCGTCGCGCGATGTGTCCCCCCTTGCGATCCGCGGCGGTCCCCTCGACAACCTCCATCAGGAACGGCACGTCGCCGGCGGCGACGTGGGCGGCGATGCGCGGGTCCGGCGTGGCGCCGAGGTTGTCCGCGTTGGAGATCATCGCGTAGCGCAGCCCGCGTGCGAGGAGCATCTCGAGCAGCCCCGAGCGCCCGAGCGCGCCGTAGACGTCGCCGTGGCCGGGCGGACACCATTCGAGC
Source organism: Solirubrobacteraceae bacterium (assembly GCA_050010595.1). GTDB lineage: Bacteria > Actinomycetota > Thermoleophilia > Solirubrobacterales > Solirubrobacteraceae > Palsa-513. Next base: position 18,551 of record JBEKKS010000008.1, on the reverse strand, counting down.
GCCGGCGCGGCGGCCCAGCGCACCGGCTCGAGGGTGTCCGCATCGAGCTTGGGGACCATGCTCTGCAGGAAGTCGACCGGCAGCTCGCCGTTCAGCTCAGAGTGTGCGTCGAGCGCCCGCAGCGTGTCGGAGCGAGTCGCTTCGCTGTCCATCAAGAGCAGCGGCAGCTCGATCTCGAGCCGGCTGCGCAGCGCGAGCGTCTGGCCGATTATCAGGTCCAGAAACGAGCGCCCGTCGCGCACCTCGACCAGTGACTTCGGACGACGCAACCCCATCGTCGTCGCGAGGCCGCCGTTCAGCTTGATCACGACGACGGAGGCCAGCGCCGCTGTCTCATCGACGCGTGGCAAGTCCTCGAGTGCCGCCACGTCGGGCACCGGCTCCAGCTCGCTGCTGGGCATCAGCGTCGCCTCGCCGGCGGTCAGTCGCTCATAGGCTCGAGCAAAGCTCCTGATCGCGCCATCAGGCTGTCCGGCGTCTCGCATGCGCCGCTCAGCGAGCTCCCTGCCATTCACGGTCACCCCGTCATCCTGAACGATCAGGCGGCACGGGACATGCGAGGATGTGCCCGTGGAGCAGCGACCGATCGAGCGCCTGGGCAGGAGCGTGAGCGCCGTCGGTCTCGGGACCTGGCAGCTCGGCGCCGATTGGGGCGACGTCGATGAGTCCGCGGCGCGGGCCGTGCTCGACGCCAGCTTCGACGCCGGCGTGACCTTCTTTGACACCGCGGACGTGTACGGCGATGGGCGCAGCGAGCGTTTCTGCGGCGAGCTCCAGGCGCATCATCCGCAGGTGCTCGTCGCGACGAAGATGGGGCGCCGGGTCGAGCAGCTGACCGAGAACTACAACCGCGAGAGCTTCGTCGCCTGGAACGATCGCTCGCGCGAGAACCTCGGCGTCGAGACAATCGATCTCGTCCAGCTGCACTGCCCGCCCGACGGCGTCTACGAATCGGATGTCGTGTTCGATGCGCTCGACGAGATGGTCGTCGCCGGGCGGATGAATGCCTACGGCGTTTCGGTCGAGACGTGCGCGCAGGCGCTCCGCGCGATCACCCGGCCGCACGTCGCGAGCGTGCAGATCATCCTCAACTGCTTGCGCCTCAAGCCGCTCGAGGAGGTGCTGCCCGCGGCCCGCGAGGCCGGCGTTGGGATCATCGCCCGCGTGCCGCTCGCCTCCGGCCTCCTGAGCGGTCGCTACGACGAGCACACGACCTTTCCGGCCGACGACCATCGCAACTTCAACCGTCACGGCGAGCAGTTCGACGTCGGCGAGACATTCGCGGGCGTGCCCTTTGAAGTCGGCCTGCAAGCGGTACGCGAGCTCGAGCAGCTGGTCGATCCGGGGATGACGCTCGCGCAGTTCGCGCTGCGCTGGGTGATCGACCAATCCGGCGTCAGCACCGTCATCCCCGGTGCTCGCAATATCGAGCAGGCAGTCGCAAACGCTGCCGTCGCCGAGCTCGAGCCGCTGCGCGCCGAGCAGCTCGACGGCGTCCGCGAGATCTACGATCGCCTGGTTCGCGAGCACGTGCACTCCCGGTGGTAGCGGTCGCCCGTGCCTGAAGTGCTCGTCGGGCTCGATGTCGGAACCTCCGCCGTCAAGGGCTTGGCGATCGACGGCGACGGCGCCGTGATCGCTCGTGCCGAGGCCGGCTACCCGCTGGCAACGCCCCGGCCCGGATGGGCCGAGCAAGATCCGGCTGACTGGTGTGCCGCGACCGAGGCGGTCCTGCAGAGCCTGCGCACAAGCGCCGGTGCACCCGCGGCGATCGGGCTCTCAGGCCAGATGCATGGTCTCGTCGCGCTAGACGAACGCGACCGTGTGCTGCGCCCGGCGATCCTCTGGAACGACCAGCGGACAGCGGCGCAATGCGCAGAGATCGAGGCGACGATCGGTCTCGAGCGGCTGATCGAGCTCACCGGCAACCGCGCGCTTCCCGGCTTCACCGCGCCGAAGCTCCTGTGGCTGCGCGAGCACGAGCCCGACGTCTACGCGCGGATCAAGCGCGTGGCGCTGCCCAAGGACTACGTCCGCCAGCACCTTTGCGGCGCACACATCACGGATGTCTCCGACGCCTCCGGCACGCTGCTGCTCGATGTCGCTGCCAGGCGCTGGAGCGAGGAGGTCCTCGCCGCGCTCGAGATCGACCCCGCCATCTTGCCGGAGCTGCTCGAGAGCCCGGCGCTCTCGGGCGAGACGCGCGATGGCGTGCCGATCGCGGCGGGGGCAGGCGACCAGGCCGCCGGCGCGCTCGGCGTTGGCGTCGACCGCCCTGGGCCACTCTCGGTCGTCCTCGGCACGTCGGGCGTCGTGTTCGCTGCGCTGCCACGGTTCGCCGCCGATCCGCGTGCTCGCGTGCATGCCTTCTGCCACGCCGTCCCTGGGGCCTGGCACGCGATGGGCGTAATGCTCTCGGCTGCCGGGTCGCTGCGCTGGCTGCACGACGTCGTCAGCCCGGACGTGCCCTACGACGCGCTCACGGACGAGGCGGGGCGCTGGCCGGCCGGCACGGAGGGACTCGTTTTCCTGCCCTATCTCGCGGGCGAGCGTACGCCGCACGCCGACCCCGATGCGCGTGGCGCGTTCGTCGGGCTCGAGCTGCGCCACGACCGCGGCGCGCTCGTGCGGGCGGTGCTCGAAGGCGTTGCCTTCGGCCTGCGCGACTCGCTGGATCTGATCGATGAGCTGGGTGCCAAGGCGGAGCTTGCGCGGGTCTCGGGCGGCGGATCGGCGAGCCGGCTGTGGCTCGAGATCGTGGCGTCGGTGCTCGAGCTGCCGCTCGAGCGGGTGGCGGTCGACGAGGGCGCCGCATTTGGTGCGGCCCTGCTCGGCGGCGTCGCCGCCGGCGTCTGGCCTGATGTCGCGGCAGCGGTCAGCGCGACGGTGCGTCCAGGCGAGCAAATCGAGCCGATCGCCGAGTGGGTCGAGGTCTACCGGTCGGCACGTGAGCGGTTCCGGGCGCTCTACCCCGCGCTTCGCGACACTCTGCCGTAACTTGTGGCTTGCGTCGGGCCGCGCGCTCAGTCGAGTACGCGCGCCTCGCCGGAGGGCCTGACCTCGCGCGCTCCGTCGGGGAGGCGCGCCTCGGGTGGCATCAGGGCGAGGACATGGCCACCGAACCCGCCGCCGACGATCCGCGCGCCGAGCGCCCCGGCGCCGCGCAGCGTCGCAACAGTCCGCTCGACAGCGGGCGTCGAGACCTCGTAGAGGTCCCGTAGGCTCCTGTGGGAGGCGTCCAGCAGCAACCCGAGGGCTTGCATGTCGCCGCGCTCGAGCGCGACAACCGCCTGCTCGACTCGCACGTTCTCGCCGAGTACATGGCTTGCACGGCGGCGCAGCAGGTCCGGTAGCTGTGCGACTGCTTCGCTGCTGGCCTGACTGAGGCTCGCGACGGCGAGCAACTCGCAGGCACGCGTGCACTCGTCCCGCCGTTGGTTGTAGCCCGAGGTCGCGTGCGCGTGGCGCTCGCCTGAGTCAAGCGTCACAAGTTTGTGCTCGCCGAGCACGAGCGGCACCTCGCGCACCTCGAGCGAGTTGAAATCGATCCGTAGAGCTTGCCCTGTCCTGCCGTAGAGCGAGGCGATCTGGTCGAGCAGGCCGGTCTGCGCGCCGGTCCAGTCGTTCTCGATCCGCGAGCAGAGCTTGGCGAGCGCGAGTCGATCCGGTCGTCGTGCGCCGGCGAGTGCGATCAGCGCGAGCGTCAACGCCACCTCGAGCGCAGCCGATGAGGAGAGCCCCGCCCCGAGTGGCACGTTGCCCGAGATCTCGAGATGCGCGCTCGGAGGCGTGATGCCCGCGTCGCGAAGCTCTGCAACCGCCCCCCGCACAAACGCGCGCCAGCCCTCGGCCCGTACAGGCTGAGCGACCTCGAAGCTGTCCTCCTCGTCGAGGTCGAGGGCGAGTGCCTCGACCTGGTCGCCGGCGATCGTCGCGGCTTTGACTGTCACTCCCTCGGCGATCGCGAACGGCAACGCGAGGCCGCCGTTGTAGTCAGTGTGCTCGCCGATCAGGTTGACCCGGCCGGGACCGAACGCGCTGAGCACCGCCGTGGAAGCTATAGGCGTTGGGCCTCCGCCCGCTGCGCGCTTGCTGCCTCCTCCGCCTGGGCGGCGGCTCGCGCCCGCTTGTACTCCTCGACAACGATCTCGTTGAGCTCCTCGAGCGAGGTCTCAGACGACGGCTTGTCGAGCGCGACAATGCCGTCAACGATCATGTTCACGCGGTCGCAGGTCTGGAGCACCTGCGTGTAGTTGTGCAGGATCATGATCATCGAGAGGTTGCCCTCCGCCTTGAGGCGGGCAATCAGCTCGAGGATCATCGCCCCCTCCTTGGCGCCCATCGCCGCGAGTGGCTCGTCGAGCAGCAGCACGTCCGCCCCTTCGGAGTAGACGCCGCGCGCCACGGCGACCGACTGGCGCTGCCCGCCGGAGAGCCTGGCCACGGGGACGTCGATCCGGGGCAGGTTGATGCCGATCTCGTTGAGTGCTCGCCGTGCCTCGGCCTTCATGCGGCGGGCGTTGATCAGCGGCAGCGCCCTCAGCCGCGGCTCGCGGCCCAGGAACATGTTTTGGTAGACGCTCAGCTCGTCGATCAGCGCGAGGTCCTGGTAGACCACGTCGACGCCGTGTTGCCGCGCGTCCTGCACGGTCCTGGGCGAATAGTCGTGGCCGTTGAGCCACATAGTGCCCGAGTCCTGCTTCTGGAAGCCGCAGATGATCTTCATCAGCGTGCTCTTGCCGGCGCCGTTGTCGCCGAGCAGGCCGAGCACCTCGCCCTTGCGCAGATGCATGCTCACATCGCGCAGCGCGGTGACCGGTCCGAAGCTCTTCGTGATGTGTTCGATCCGCAGCACGTCGTCGTCGGCCGTGGTGGGCGCGACGACGTGCTCTTCGGGGATCGCCGAGCTAGCCAACGCCCGACCTCCTCCGAACACGACCGACGTAGGTGTTGATCACCATCGCCAGCAGGATCGCGACGCCGGTCCACAGGTAGAGGTAGTTGTCGCTTACGCCTCCGATTGTCAGCCCGTCGGTGATCACACCGAGGAAGAGCGCGCCGATCATCGCGCCGATCACCGTCCCCTCGCCACCCGCGAGCAGGGTCCCGCCGATGACCGCAGCCGCTATCGCTTGGAGCAGGAAGGTCTGCGAGGAGGACGGGTCCGGCGTGATCGAGCCCGAGTCACGGAACCCCTCGAGGAGCCCGGTGAGGCCGGCGAGCGTCGCGCAGACGATGAAGTTGCGGATCAGGATCGCACGCACTCGCACGCCCGCCTCGGCCGCGCCGATGCGGTTGGAGCCGACGGCGATCGTGTGCAGGCCCCAGCGCGTGCGCGTGAGGACCAGTTGCAGGATGATCCCCAAGACGACGAGCCAGATGAGTTCGGAGTAGGTGCCTGCACCGAACACGCTGGCAAAGCTGCCGCCCTGGCTGTGTTGCAGCGTCAGCTGCTGGTCGTTGGAGACGACCAAGACGATCCCGTTCAGCGCAAAGAGCATGCCGAGCGTCGTGATGAACGAGTTGATGCCGATGAACGCGGTGAAGATCCCGTTGACGAGGCCCGCGGCGGCGCAGGCGGCCAGCGCGATGATCACGCCGAGCCAGTCGGGCATTCCCCCCTGGCAGCAGTAGTAGTAGACGAACTCGGAAAGCAGGAAGGTGCCGCCGACCGAGAGGTCGATCTCGGCGTTGATCATCAGGAAGACCTCGCCGATGGCGATGATCCCGTAAGGCGCGAAGTACGGAATCGCGGTCGTCCAGTTGCCGTAGGTGAGGAACGGCGCGTACTTGAAGGCGAAGTAGACGATCAGGACCACCGTCACGAGGACGATGCTCCCCTCGCGCGCGATCAAGCCGCGCTTCGCCAGCCTTATCGGAAACGCGCCGGCAAAACGGGAGGCGGACCGCTCCGGCGGTCCGCCTCCCGGCTGCTTCGCAACGGATTCAGTCGCAGTGGACATCCGTCGTTGCTACTTCCAGCTACAGCCTTACGACTTCTTGACGCCGGCCGATGAGCTCGTGCCCTCGAAGCGGCTGCTCGTGTTGTTATACGGCGCGACGGTTGACTTGGTCACGAACTTCAGGCCGGTATCGACGTCAGCGATGCCGCTGAGGCCACCCGACGCGTGATAGAGGAACAGCTCTACGACAGGGAGGAAGCCCTGCAGGTAGGGCTGCTGGTCGATCGTGAATGCCTGGTAGCCGTTGGCAATGTTCTGCGCCACCAGCGCCGACTCGAAGTCGTAGCCACCGGCTTGGACCTTGCCCTTCAGACCGAACTTCTGGACCGTCTGCCCGGTGGCCTGGCTGCTGCCGCCGTCGACCGCGAACAGACCCTTCGTGGTGGTGTGGCCCTTGTAGTAGGTCTCGACCGCTGTCAGCTCGCCCGGCACCGCGGCACCGGTCGCAACGACGTCGTACTTGATGTTCGTGCCCTTGAGCGAGTTCTCGGCACCGTCGATGCGGGGCTGGATGTTCAGCGAACCCGGCGTTGCGATGAACAGGCCGACGCTCCCGCCGCCCGGAATCAGCGACTTGATCTTCAGGCCCATCTGCTGACCGGACACGTACAGGTCCTGCCCGATGTAGGCGAGACGGTTGTTGCCCGTGGCGTCCGCGTTGTACGAGACCACCGGGATGCCCTTCGCGAGCGCGTTGTTCGTCGGCGCGTTGAACGCCGTGAGGCTGATCAGCGGGCAAGCGATGCCGTCCGCACCGGAGGCGATCGCGCTGTTGAACGCAGTCACCATCTGACCGACGTTGCTGCTCGTCGAGCCCGTCCACTGGGACGTGCAACCAAGCAGCTTGCATGCATCCGCGATGCCGTAGAGCGTCGGCGTGAAGAACGGGTTCGTCGTCACGTGATTGACGAACACGAAGTGGTACGACTTCTGGGAGCCGAAAATCGACGAGAGGGACCCGCCGCTCGCCGCCAAGGCCGCCACCGGCTGGCTCAGCATGTACGCCGCCAGGGCGCCGGCGCCGCCACCGAGGGCTGCACGCCGCGTAACGGCGCGATGGCGCGAGACAGGTGTCTCCTCGTCCTTGGAGTCGGCCCACTCAAGGCGTTCGACAACGTTCCCAGCGATATCCCGCTCGATGTCATTCTCAGACATTCCACTCCTCCTAATTGATGGAACGAACTACTTCCGAAGTCCCCGGTACCTGCCGTAGCAACTACACCTGGGCTCTCCCTACTCTCGGGCGCTAGTCTGCCACACGCCCGGTTGGCCCGTGCGCCGTTTACGAAATATTGATACGCCTGGTAAGCGAGGCCGAGCTGCTCGCCGAAGATCGGCGAGTCCGGCGCTCGCAACGCCAACCGGCTGACGATGCGGTCGCGCTCTGCGGCGCCCGAGCCGAACGGGATGGGGTCGTCCTCGGTCCCGTCTGCGGCCAGGCGGGTCGCGCCCGCGGTGCCCGACCGTCCACAGCCCGAGGTTGAAGCGGGCCTCGGGTCGCCGCCTTCAGCTGCGACTCGGGTCGGCGACGCGTGCAACGAACAGGATCGTCCCGCTCGCGTCATCGCGAAGCACCAGGAGGAAGGGGTGGTCGAATGCGACGGTGACAACCCCGACTGGCGGCCGCTCGACCGCGGTAGGTCCGACGATCGCCGTGGCACCTGCCGCTACGGTGCCCTGCTCGTCGACCTTGAGCACAGCCGCGTGCTCGACGAGGGAGATGTTGAGCGCTCGCTGCCGGGTCAGTGCACTGAAGTCGGCCGCCGGGCCGAAGGCGTCGCGCATGCCCAGCAGCTCCAGCGGCTGGTCGAGGTCGATCTGGCTCGAGAGATCGATCTTTGGCATGGCGAGCGTAACGGCGTGCGGCTTCAGTGCCGTCACGACCGCAGCGAGCGTGTCGGCATTCAGGCTGTGCTCGAACCCCGCGAGGCTGCCGTGCGGCAGGATCGCTAGCAGCGACAGCGTGCTCGACCTGTACGGAAGATCGACCGCCTGGTACCCGTTGCCCTGTGCATATCCATAGGTCGTGTCCTGCTGGTGCATGAACGGCACGCGGACCACCTGACCGCCGGTTAGGTGGAACGGACCCGGCGCGGTGAGCGACGGCGCGAAGGGACTCGACCAGTGAGCCTTGAGATAGATCGCGTTCGCGAGCACGAATGCCGTCTGGGAGCTCACCGCTCCAGGGCCCAGCAATGCGGGGATCAGGCCGCTCGTGTGCGCGGCAACCCACGCGTTGATGGCCGCAAGTGCGGTCTGCGGCGCCGCCGCGAAGTCGGTGCTGCGGGGCGGGGCGCCGAACTCTCCGAGCGTTGCGACGAATGGGTGCTCCAGCGCGAGGCCCGTCTGCGTCCACAGCGCGTCGGCGCTACGGAGCGTGGGAGCGCCCGGCTCGCTCCCGCGCGCGGCCGCGAGTGCTTGCACGAGCGCCGCAGCATCTGCGCTTGCCGCCGCGTGCGATGGCGCGGCGAGCACACGGTCGATCTGCGCGGCCGTCTGACCGGCGGCGCCTGCATCGGCCATCGCCAGAGCCACGTCGATGCTGTACGGGGAATAGATGACGTTGCCGCCGACCGGCGCGAGACGGTCGAGCAGCGATAGTGCGAACGTCGTCTCAGCACCTGCCGCTCGTGCGGTCGCGCTCGCGGCTTGCCTGCGCTGGCCGCCCGAGGCGTCGGCGCTGAGGACCGCGACGGCGGTGGCCGCCAAGCATGCAGCCAGCGTGAGCCGCTGGAAGGGGCGCAGCACAGCCACATCGTCGCACCGCGCAGGTCGAGGCTGCCGCCGGCCCCCGGGCGCCGAACCCACCTCGATTGCCCCTTAGCTGCCGAAGCAAGCCCGGACGGCTGACGCGAACTGCGGATTGCCAAAGCCAAGCGCGCCGCGGCGGGCGGTGCTGCGCAAGCGGGCGCTCGTCTCTACGTGAGGACGGCAGGCCTGAGGGAACCTAAGAAACTCCGCGCCCACGCCACAGAGCGCCGGCCGTAGTCAGTCAAGATGTCGCGGTCTACGCCCCCGTAGCTCAGTCTGGATAGAGCGTCGGACTTCTAATCCGAGGGTCCCAGGTTCGAATCCTGGCGGGGGCATCAAACGCCCAGCAATCCAGCACTTCTGCTGCTGCGCACGAACGCAACAGGGTTTCGCCGTGAAACAAACGTCGCGAGTCTTGCCAGGGGGACAGGGTGTCTAGTGGGCTGGCGCTCGCGTTGGCCCTGGTCGTCTTGGTGTTGGCGCTGGGGGTGGCTGCGGCGCTACCGCGGTATCTGCCGGCGGCGGCGGTGCTCGGTGCGCTCTTGCTTGTCGTGGTCGGAGCGGTCGACGTCTCGCGTGCCGGTGACGCATTGCGAGCGCTCGCACCGACTGTCGGCTTCCTGGCGGCGCTGTTGCTGATCGCCGAGGGCTGTCGTCGTGACGGGTTGTTCGAAGCGATCGGCGCTGTGATGGCACGCGGGTCGCGGGGCAGTCCGCGCCGCCTGCTCGGCCTCGTTTTCGCGGTCGCTGTGGGCGTGACTGCCTTGCTGGGGCTCGACGCGACGATCGTCCTGCTGACGCCGGTTGTCTTCGCGACCGCAGTCCGCATCCGCACGAGCTCAAAGCCCCACGTTTACGCATGCGCGCACCTGGCCAACTCGGCTTCCCTGCTGCTGCCGGTCTCGAACCTGACGAACCTGCTGGCATTGCATGCGAGCGGCCTTTCCTTCGCGCACTTCGCTGCGTTGATGGTGCTGCCGACGATCGGTGTCGTCGGCGTGGAATGGGTCGTTCTGAGGCGCTTCTTCGCGACCGATCTCCGACGTCCGCGCGGACGCGGCACCGAGCAGGCGCGGCCGGCGGTCCCCCGATTCGCGCTTGTGGTGCTCGCCTTGACGCTCGTGGGCTTTGCGCTGAGCTCGCTGCTTGGGATTGCGCCGGTGTGGGTCGCGGCGGCAGGTGCCGTGGTCATCACCGTGCCGGCGCTGAGGCCTGCAAACGCCGTTGCGCTGGTGCGAGCTGCCGAGCCCGGCTTCCTGCTGTTCGTGTTCGGGCTCGGCGTGATCGTGGCAGCTGCCAGCGACAACGGTCTTGCCACCGGCGTGCGCGACGTGCTACCGGCGGGCACGTCCCTGCCCGATCTGCTCGCGATCGCCGCGCTGAGCGCGCTGCTTGCGAACCTCGTCAACAACCTGCCCGCGACGCTGCTACTGATCCCGGTGGCGCTCGCCAGCGGTCCCGGCGCGGTCCTCGCGGTGCTGATCGGCGTCAACGTCGGTCCGAACCTGACTTACGTCGGTTCGCTCGCGACATTGTTGTGGCGGCGCGTGCTCCGGGCGCAGGACACGGAAATCGAGCTCGGCGAGTTCATTCGCCTCGGTCTTCTAACCGTGCCCGCGGCAGTCGTTGCCTCGACCGCGCTTCTGTGGTTGGGTCTGCAGGTGTGATCTGAATGCGCGCGCTCGTCTGGATCATCGAAGACACCTGGCAGGCGACCGTCGCCCAGGCTGCCGAGTACCTGCCGGCGCAGGCCGAAGTCACGCTGCTGCACGTCGCCGACACCCAGACCGAAGGCGTCGCGCGCGTCGCTCGCCACGGTCTGCTCGGCCGCGATCCTCCTGACCGCGGACGGGAGGGCGAGCTGCGCGCGATCTCCGAGCAGGCTGCCAAAGAGCTCCTCGACGATGCGCGGAACGCCTTCGGGCGACCGGTGGAATGCGAGGCCCGCCGCGGGCGCGTCGAGCGCGAGGTCGTTGCCGCCGCCGAGGACATGGACATCCTGATCCTTGCGCGCGACGGCGATCGCGCCCAGCTCGGTCCGCGCAGCATCGGCCCGGCCGTCCGCTTCGTCGTCGACCACGCCCCTTGCCGCGTACTGCTGATCTGGCCAGACCCCGCGCCCTCGCTGACGACGATCCCGCCGCCACCCCCGGGACCGCCTCGACCGCGCTGACGACACCCTCAGCTGCGCTCGAGGCGAGGACTCCCCAGCTGCTCGACGAGGAGCTTGATCGCTGCAGCGACCGGAATCGCGACTAGCGCGCCGATGATCCCGAGCAGAGCGCCGCCGATGATCGTGGCGATGACCGTGACCAGTCCCGGGACGTCGACCGTTCGCGCCATCACGCGCGGCGTCAGCAGGTAGTCCTCGACGAAGCGGTAGACGAAGTAGAAGATCGCCGTCGCGATCGCGACCGGCAGCGAGATGGTCAGTCCGACGAGCGCGACGATGATGCCGCCGATCGTCGAGCCGACGACCGGGATGAGGTCGAGCAGAGCGACGAGGATGCCCAGCAGCAGCGCGTAGGGGATCCCGAGCGCCAGCGCCCACACCCAGGTACCGAAGCCGGCGATGAACGACGTGAGCAGGTTCCCGAGCACGTAGCCGCCGACGCGATCGAGGATCTCGTCAGTCAGGAGCACCATCCGCGCGCGACGGCTGCTCGGCGCGAGGAGGTAGATGCCGCGACGCACGCGCGGCAGGTCGGCGAGCACGTAGACGGTCACGATCATCACGAGGATCACCGAGGCCACGAGGTCGAGGACGATCTTCCCGACGCCCACTACCGCGCCGAACGAGGTGTTCCCGCGCAGCAGCTTCTGGATGTCGGTCGTCACGTGGTACTTCCGGTTGAGCTTCCCTAGCTGGGTGTTGCGTTCGTTGAGCTGGTGCAGGTAGTGGGGGAGCGCGTCGGCGAGATGGCTGGCCTGGGTCGTAATGACCGGCACGGCGGTTGCGAGGAAGCCGGCGAAGAGCGCGACGGCTGCGAGGACCACGATCGTCACCGCCAGCGGGCGGGGGATGCCGCGCCGGTACAGCCAACGCACGGCAGGGTCCAGCCCGACGGCGAGAAAGAAGGCGAGGCCGACAAGGACCAGGACTTGGGTCGCCTGCACGACCAGGTAGCCGATCGCCAGGGCGCAGCCGACTCCGAGCGCCCCGGTGAAGCCGACCAGGAACGGGCTGTCCCAGTCAAACGGCTCGCCGAGCTTGCCGTACGCGTGCTCGGGCGAGGCGTCCGCCTCGACCTCGGCGCGCGCACGGATCTCGTCGATCGCCTCCTGGGTGGGCTCCTCGATCCCGTCGGTGACGCTCTCGGGCTCATCGCGCCGGGTGGCGCGCACCCGGCGCCGGGGGCCGCTCGACTCGGCCATCACGCCACGCCCCCGGCCGTTCCGCGCTCGCCCACCACGCGCATATCCTCCCCGCGGGAGCAGACATCCAAACGCCCCGGGGTTGGGGTGATCGCCGCACGCGGACGGTCGCATGGCAAGATCACCGCAAGCACGAGCGAACAGACGAGAGAGGAGAACGCCATGTCTACGCCGCAGAACGACTTCAACGCAGGCGTGATCGAGGAGTTCAGGGCCAACGGTGGCCGCGTCGGCGGGATGCTCGCCGGGATGCCGGTCCTGTTGCTTCACCACACCGGCGCGAAATCGGGCGTCGCGCGCATCAATCCCGTTGCCTATATCGAGAGCGGCGGCGACTACGTCGTGGTCGCGTCGAAGGCTGGCGCGCCCGAAAACCCTGGCTGGTACCACAACCTCAAGGCGCATCCCGAGACCGAGATCGAGCTCGGCAGCGAGAAGCTCTCAGTTACAGCGCATGAGGCAACCGGCGAGGAGCGCGACCGGCTCTACCGCGCGGTGGCCGAACAGCTGCCGCAGTTCGCCGAGTACGAGACGAAGACCGACCGCGTGATCCCCATCATCAAGCTCACGCCCGCTTGACATAACGCACGCTAGGGCCCAAAAGCCCAACGAGCTCGGCCACGCTAACCCTCAAGTCGAGGGTTAGCGTGCGAGTAGACGGCGCGCCACCACAGCTCTGCCAGGACGCGCACGGACGCCTGAGCATCGCCGCCGCCGATCACGACCTCGCGGACGATCTGGGACTCGACCATCGCCAGCAGCGCGCGTGAGGACGTCCCGGCGGGAATGTCGTCGGGCGCCAGCCCGCGCTGCTGGTCGCGCCGGATCCGCCGCGCCGCCGCGTTGCGCAAGCGCATGATGTACGGCTCCCACTCGGGCGGCAGGCGATCCATCTGACCGGACAGGCGAGCTGCGAGTAGCAGCACAGTCGCATGCTCGGTGACCGCCGCGACAGTGCGCGCGAGCGCCAGGTGAATGTCGCGCCGCGGATCGTCATCGCCCTCGAGATACGGGGAGGCCGCGGCATACATGTCCGAGAACGCGAGCTGGATCAGGCGATCGATGACAGCGCGCTTGTTCGGGAAATAGAAGTAGACGGCGGTGCGGCTGACGAACGCCCGCCTGGCGATCCCGTCGATCGTGATCCGATCGTAGGGCTCCTCGCGCAACGCGTCGCGCGCCGCGGCGAGGATCGACTCCTCGGTCGCGTTGCGTGAATGCGCGTCAGCGCTTACGACGTGAAGCGCGCGCGAAGCCAACCGACCACACCCCAAAGTAACCCGAAGCGAACCATGCTCCGGTTAGGGTAGCCGTCAGGCTGCGCGCAGCACGATGCAGGCGTTCTGGCCGCCGAAGCCAAAGGAGTTCGAAAGCGCGACCTCGATCGGGGTGGCCCGTGCGCCCTCGGTGACGTAGTCGAGGTCGCAGTCCGGGTCGGCGTCCTCGTAGTTGATCGTCGGCGGCAGGATGCCGCGGCGCAGCGCCTCGACGCAGGCGAGCGCCTCCGCGGCACCGGCGGCTCCCAGCAGGTGGCCGATCGCCGATTTCGTTGAGGACACCGGAGGCACGTCGGAACCGAAGACCTCGTGGATCGCGAGCGTCTCGATCCGGTCGTTGAACGGCGTGCCGGTGCCGTGGGCGTTGATGTAGTCGATGTCGGCGGGGGCGAGGTCGGCGTTCGCGAGCGCGGCTCGCATCGCGATCTGGGCGCCGAGACCCTGCTCGTCGGGCTGGACCATGTCGAAGGCGTCGTTTGAGGCGCCGTAGCCGATCACGTGAGCGAGAACGCTCGCACCGCGGGCCGCCGCGTGCTCCTCGCGCTCGAGCACGAGGACGCCCGCGCCCTCGCCGAGCACGAAGCCGTCGCGCTTGGCATCGAACGGGCGCGAGACGCCGTCGCCCGACAGCGCGCCCATGCGTCCGAACGCGGCGATGCAGAGCGTCGTCAGGGCTGCCTCGCTGCCGCCCGCCAGCACGACGTCGGCGTCGCCGCGGTCGATCATCCGCATCGCCTCGCCGATCGCATGCGAGCCCGTCGCGCAGGCCGAGGCGATCGAGAAGCCGGGGCCGTGCAGGCCGAGATGGATCGCTACCTGGCCCGCCGCGGCGTTCGGCATCATCATCGGCACGAAGTTCGGCGAGACGCCGCGCTCACCGCGCGCGAGGAAGGACTCGCACTGATCCTGCAGCGTCCCGAGGCCGCCGATGCCTGTGCCGAGCAGCACCGCAACGCGCCCGGGATCGCAGTCGGTGACCTTCGCCTCGGCCGCGGCCTCCAGCGCGGCGACGAGGCCGAACTGGGTGAAGCGGTCCATCCGTCGCGCGGCACGCGGGTCGATGCGCTGCTCGGGATCGAAGTCGGTACAGGCCGAGAGGCCGTCCCGGATCCCCGAGCGACCGGCGATCAGCGCGTCGAAGAACTCGTCCGCGCCCTCGCCGAGTGAGGTGACGACGCCGCGGCCGGTGACGGCAACGCTCACGCGCCAGCCGGCTCGTTTGCGAGCTTGAGCGTCAGGCGCACAGCGTCACCGACGCCCGCGATCGAGCGCAGCTCGCCGTCGGCGATCTTCACGTCGAAGCGATCCTCAAGCGCCGTCACGAGCTCGACGAGCTCGAGCGAGTCGATATCCAGGTCGCGCCACTCGGTGTCCATCGTCGCGTCGGCCGCGCCCGGAACCTTCAGCTCGGCGAGCTCGGCGCGAACCCCGTCCAGTACCTCTTCCTCGGTCACTGCCATTAGCTAGCTCCTTGTCTCGACTGTCTCGGCGCCGGCGCGGGGCTGCGCCGGTCGCGCCCCATCCTTCCAAGAGCTGACGCCCGCCGCCCAGACGAAGCCGGCGCCGAACGCGACCATGCCGACGAGCGAGCCCGGACCGATCAGGCCGTCGCGCTGCGCGCGTGCGAGGCCGAGCGGGATCGACGCGGCCGAGGTGTTCGCGGTCCACTCTACGTTGTAGGAGACCCGCTCGTGCTGGACGCCGAGTGCGTCGGCGACCGCGGTGACGATTCTCGCGTTCGCCTGGTGGGGAACGAAATAGTCGATCTCCGAGGCGTCGAGCTCGAGCCGCGCGAGCAGATCGCGTGCCGCCTCGGTCATGCGCGCGACCGCGTGGCGGTAGGTCTCCTGGCCGGCCATCCGCAGCTTGCGCTCGTCGCGCTCGGCATACAGCAGCGGTGCGAGCTGCGCGTCGAAGCCGAACTCGAAGCCGGCGATGCCGAGCCCCTGGCTGACCGGTCCGACGACGACCGCGCCCGCACCGTCACCGAACAGCACAGCTGTCGCGCGGTCCTCGTGGTCGGTGATGCGCGAGAGCGCCTCGGCGCCGACGATCAGCACGTTGCGCGCCTGGCCGGTTTCGATCAGTGCAGCAGCCTGCTGCAGGCTGTAGAGAAAGCCGGTGCAGGCGGCGTTCAGGTCGACGACGCCGGCACGCTCGATCCCGACCTTCGCGGCGAGCGCGGGCGCGAGGCCCGGCGTCAGCTGGTCCGGTGTGATCGTCGCGGCGATCACGTAGTCGATCTCGCTCGCGGCGAGGCCCGCGTCGGCGAGCGCGGCACTCGCAGCGCTCGCGGCGAGGTCGGCGAGCGTCTCGCTGCCCTGGAGCCAGTGGCGCTCGCGCATCCCGGTGCGGCGGACGATCCACTCGTCGCTCGTGTCGAGGCGCCCCTCGAGGTCTGCGTTCGTCACCACGAACGGCGGCAGCGCATCGCCGATTCCGAGAATGCCAGGCCGTGAGCTCACGCGACCGGGACCGTTCGCTTCACGAGCCCGGTCAGGACCTGCCCGGGCCCGAGCTCGATGTACTCCTCGACGCCGAGCTCGTGGAACGCGAGCAGCGTCTCGCGCCAGCGCACCGGTCGCAGCAGGTTCTCCGCGAGCTCGCGCTGCGGGTCGCTGAACGGTGCGACCGTGCCATTCGAATAGACCGGGATGCGCGGCTCGCGAAACGCGGTCCGCGCGAGCGCCGCTTGCAGGCGCTCCGCCGCGGGGGCCATCAGCCGCGAGTGAAACGCGCCCGAGACGTCGAGCCGCTGCGCCCGCGCCCCGGTCTCTTCCTTCGCGCGCTCCTCGGCCCGCTCGAGCGCGGCGACCGGCCCGGAGAGCACTACCTGGCCGGGTGAGTTGTCGTTCGCTACGACGAGGTCGAGCTCGGCGGCGAGCGCGTCGATCGCGTCGCGATCGCCCTTCAGCAGGACGGTCATACCGCTCGGCGTCAGCGATGCCGCGTGCGCCATCGCCGCGGCGCGCTCGTCGACGAGCTCGAGCGCCGGCTCGAAGTCGACCGCCCCGGCTGCGACGAGCGCCGCGTACTCACCGAGCGAGTGGCCGGCGGCGACGATGCCCTCGGGTTGGTCACGCTGCCACTGCGCGATCGAGCAAAGAAAGACGGCCGGCTGCTGGTAGCGCGTGCCCTCGCCGAGTCGCTCGAACGGGTCGTAATCGAGCAGCTCGAGGCCACGGACGATCGCCGGCGCGTCGCGCAGATCGTCAGCCATGCCTTCACGGTGGCTTCCCTGACCGGGGAAGATGAGGGCCGCAACAGCCATTCGCTCGGAGCAGACCCGATTCGCGGGCCCTGGTTACAACGGTTTGACGCGGCGGCTGCAAGTGTCGAGTGTCGCCGGTCGGCCATCCGTCGAGAAAATGACGCCGCGTTGCGCGCCGCTAGCCCGTGCGCCGATCACCCGAGCAGGGCGCCCACCGCGCCCGCAAACGTTTTCCCCCTCGCCCGGGGACACGCAAACTGGAGCCGGCTCCGCGGCATCGTCGCGGGGTCGGCTTCTTTTTAGCCGCGCGGTCGAGGCGGCCGGCCCCGCTCGCCGGCGGGACGCCGGCGGCCAAGCGCAATAATCGATTGCGGTGCAGGCCTCCTCATCAAGCGGTGCGTTCGAGCGGGCGCCGGCGGCGTTTCGCGAAATCGTCGAGATCGACGTCCCCGGCCGGTACCACCTCTACGTCGCCTCGGCCTGCCCCTGGTGTCACCGGACGATCATCGTGCGCAAGCTCAAGCAGCTCGAGGATGTGGTCGGCGTCTCGTTCCTTGACCCGATTCGCGACGAGCGGGGGTGGGCGTTCACCGGCGGCCGCTACGTCGATGAGATCGAGCAGATGAGCTTCCTCTCGGAGGCTTACCTGCGCACCGACCCGGCTTACAGGGGCCATGTGAGTGCACCGGTGCTCTGGGATCGCCACAGCGGGCGGATCGTCAACAACGAGTCGAGCGAGATCATCCGCATCTTCAACTCGAGCCCGCTCGCCGGCGGACCGGATCTGTATCCGAGCGAGCTGCGCGGCGAGATCGACGCGATCAATGACCGCGTCTACGCGAAGGTCAATAACGGCGTCTACCGCGCCGGCTTCGCTCGCACCCAGGCCGCCTACGAGCACGCGGTCGAGTTGCTCTTCGAATCGCTCGACTGGCTCGAGGGGCTGCTTGGCGAGCGTCGCTACCTGCTCGGCGAGAACCTGACCGAGGCCGACTGGCGCCTCTTTCCGACGCTCGTGCGCTTCGACCCGGTCTACGTCGGGCACTTCAAGTGCAACCTGCGCCGGCTCGTCGACTTCCCGAATCTCTGGGCCTACACGCGCGAGCTCTACCAGCGGCCGGGGATCGCCGAGACGGTCGTGCTCGACGAGATCAAGCGCCACTACTACATGACGCATCCTTCGATCAATCCGAGCCGGATCGTGCCGCTCGGGCCGATCATCGACTTCGCGCAGCCCCACGACCGCGCCAAGTAGCGGCCGGTCCCGTAGGGTTCTCGCTGTGTACCACGTCGAACTGCGCGAGTTCCCGAGCAACACGCATGCCTACAACCTCGACGCGGAGCGCTTGCGCGAAACCGTCCTCGAGCCGTTCGCGCGAGGCGAGATCTTCCAGCTCGGCGGCCGCGCCTGGGTGCCGCAGCGCACCAACCTGACGATCCTCGAAGGCGAGCAGCTGCCGCTCCACGCGCTCAGCATGGGTCGCGGTTGGAACAACGCGCGCCGCAAGGGCAAGGACGTCACCGCGGAGCTCCTCGCGGCGATCAAGGCCGAGTCACCGGTCCCCGCCAAAGCTCCAGACGACCGCGAAACCGCGGTCGCCGGCGACATCCTGACCCGCGCAGCGATGGGGCCGCTGACCCTCGCCACCGTCTGGGATCGCGCCGAGATAGCAGCCCCCGACGCCTCCTCCGGCGAGTGGCTCGTCCTCGCACAGGGCGCGGTGACGAGGCTCCTCGGCGAAGGGCGGATCGAGCTGCGACGCGGCGAAGGCGACACCGCTCCGGCGATCCCGGCCGACGAGGTCGATGCCATCCTCCGCACCCGCGAGGCCTGGGCCACCGACCACGCCACCGCGCTCTTCGTCCACGCCGCCTGACCCCAACGCGCCCCCGGAGACCTTCTACACTCCCTCTCCGCACTTGGTGGGCGTAGCTCAGTTGGTAGAGCTCCGGGTTGTGGTCCCGGCGGTCGCG
>JBEKKS010000007.1:0-132859 GCA_050010595.1 Solirubrobacteraceae bacterium | reverse complement strand
CAGTGAGCGGGTGACCAGTCGCCGTCCGGGTCGGTGGTCTGCCCGACTTCGATCAGATGGCCGTCCGGATCGCGGATATAGCAGCGGATCTCGTACTCGTGCTGTTTGGGCGGCGTCAGAAAGTCAGCGCCCCTGGCACTCCATTGCGCGTACACGGCCGCGATATCCCGCACGCGAATATTGAGGAAGCTGCTCACCCGATCAGGATCGCGCGGCGCCTCCAGCGTCACCGCGGGCTTATCGTCAGTCGGGCCACCGCCGACATTGATGATTACCCAGCTGTTGGACAGCGCAACATAGGTCAGCCCCCCGGGTCCGGAGAAGGCAACGCTGCCGCCGAGCACTTCGGTGTAGAAGCGGCGGGAACGCTCCACATCGCTTGAAACGATGAAGTGGGCCAATACCGCGTCGACGTTGTTCATCATCACCACGGTTGGGGACGCGGAGAGCGTAGCGAGCCGGTCGCGCGAGTGCAAAGCCCTCTGGTAGTGGGGTTTTCTCTACGAGCCAGCCGGGACTCGACCTTGGACCGACGGATTGTGAGTGTTGGCCAAACACGTCTCTCTCGGTGCCTGCCACCGTGCCGATTCCCGTCCAAGGCCGACGTGAGAGTAGGGCTGTCGGTGACACCTGGACGCAGACACGTCGCCGATCGGCGGTTCGGGGCCTGTTTACTGGGCGCCAGGTCGAAGCCGTGCGCTGGCTCTAGCCGCCTAGGTTCTGGCCGAGGGGCCCGAGGTTGCACCTGGACTCCGCCTGCGCGAACGCCGGTGACCGCATCGCGGACTCGGACGGGAACACCAGGACCACTCCGCCCATGTCGGCAACCACGCCGCGGCGCGAGAGGTTGGACGGAATGCGAGAAGTAGGGTCAGGGAAGTCGTAGATGCCGTGGCGACGCATGCATCGTGAGGTCTTCAACATCGACGCGAGCGCCTGTGCGGAAGGGTGAGTCGCCGCGCCGGCGGCCGGTAGGCCGCCACCGGGCAGGAGCTTGTGGCACCTCGCCTGCGCCGCCGCGAACGCCGGCGAAGATTGATCCACGGGCACCCGCAATCCCCCATTAGCGCTCGGGTCCGGGAAGTTGGGCACGCCGTGCTCCCGCACGCACGCCGCGTACTTGAGCAGTTGGGCGGTGAAGCCAGAGGATCCCGGGCCGACCGAGCCCGAACCGATCGAGCCGGAACCGCCTCCAGGCCCGGCTGCCGCACCTAACCGCGCCACATTCGGGCCGCTCGAGCTGTCGCCACAACCTGCGAGCAGCAAGACGACGGCCACCGCGATGACGGACTTGGCGATGAGCGTGCGATGACGCATGCCGGACGGCCCCTTCGGTCGGCTATCCGTGACCTTGATGGGTTGGCTTCAAGGCAGGACGCGCGTGACTGTACACGGCGCCCGGTTACACGTCGGTAACGGTGCGGGATGCAAGCTCCTCTGCTGCCTACAGGCCGCCGAGCAGGTCGCGGAGTGTGTTGGTGTAGGTGTCGAGCGCGGTACGGCCCTTGCGGGTGAGCGTGATCGATGTGAGCGATGCTCTCCCGTTGCCGGTCGTTTTGGTCGTGAGGTAGCCGGCGTCCTCGAGTCTGCGCAGGTGCGTGATCAGGTTGCCGGGCGTCAGCTCGAGCATGTCCCCGAGACGGGTGAAGGAGAGCGAGTCTCCGTCCGCGAGCGCTGCGAGCGTGACGACGATTCGCAGCCGCGCGGGAGCGTGGATCACCGGGTCGAGTCCGTCGGTGTCCATCGGTTCCCTTAGGCGCGGCGGAGCCGCTGGGCGGTGACGGCGGCGTAAACGATCACGCCTGCCCCGAGGGCGATGCCGGCTGCGAGCCACGCCGCGCTCGGTCCGACGAACGCTGCGACGACGCCGCCGGTGATGACTGTGAGTGCGGCAGCGAACTGCGGCCAGTCGGCTTTGCTGGCGGCAATGCCGAGCACAGTGGTGCCGACGATGATCAGCGGCCCAGCGGCTGGGATCACGCCGTAGACGATCGCGTGGCTGGCGCCGTAGTTCTTCATCGCGCCCTGAATAACGGGGCTCCCGAGAATGAACGACACCAGGATCGCGACGCCCTCGAGCTGTTGCTGGCGCGTGGAGGGGCCGCTGACGCCGGCGCTCGCGCGCCGGTAAACCTTCACGGAGAAGGCGATCGCGACGATCACCGCCACGTACACGAGCGCGACTACGCCGAGGTTCGGTCCGCTGTAGGGGTGCTGGTCGCGCGTCGAGAGCCACAGCGCGCCGTAGGCGACGACGATCACCACGCCCCCGAGCACTGTGATCCACGGCGGGCTCAGATTGAACTGGCGCTTCGCGTCCCGCTCGGCCTTTGCGAGCAGCCTGGCCGCCTCGTGCGGATCGAGCTCGTCGCCGTCGTCACCGAGCGCAGTCTGATCGATGCCTTCTGTTCCTTGCATGATGCGCCTCCTTGGTCCTCCGGTAACTTTGACACGCAAAGCAAAGCATACTTTGCGGTTCAAAGGCAATGGGCCTCAGGTAGTCGCTAACAATGAGCCGCTCAACCGTCGGGCAGCCGCGCTCGCATGCTGCGAAAGGAGCAGTCGCCGGCATCGCGAGCACGCAGCTCGTTACCGCGGGGAGCATCCCGTCAGCCTCGTTCCACGGGCGCGTGCTGCCGACGATTGCAGGAGCCCGCGCAAGCCGTCCGCCCGCTGTCGCTGTCGCCCACAGTGAGGCTTTCGGGTTGCGCACCGAACGACAGTGATTGCGGTGCCCCTGTCGGGCTTTGAAGACCCTTCTCGGCTCTTTTCGCGCAGCCCCGTCCCGTAAGGGCATTTGACGCCGTGCGCCCATCTCTGCTGGGGTTCTGAGTGGGCCGGCCAGGACTCGAACCTGGGACCGACGGATTATGAGTCCGCTGCTCTAACCAACTGAGCTACCGGCCCGCGGTGCACAGGGTAGTCGGCTCGGCGGTGGCCAATACGGCCGACTCCGGGCTTCTACGGTGGACGGGCGTTCTAGTGCGTAGAACGGGCGTTTAGGGGGCGTTGCCGGGCGGCCGGCGTTCACCGATCTCGGAGGTGAGTGCCACGCACGAGACCCAGCACGTCGGATCTGTCCAATGCCCGCCACACGTGGCGCGGCGCCATGGTCCTCGCCGTGCTTGTCGGGCTTCTATGCGCCGCGCCCGCTGGAGCTGTGGTCGTCGCCGGCGGCCCCCAGGGAAAGCCGGTCGGCCTTGCTCCGCTGGCGGGCAGTACGGTCGGCACAGCGTTTGCCGACCCACTCGATGGGACGAACGCGGGCGTCACCTACCACGGCGGCCCGGTCATGCACTCGGAAACGACCTACGCCGTCTTCTGGGATCCCGCGGGCGCATTCCAAGCGGGCACCGAGCAAACGGTCGCTAACTACCTGCAGAACGTTGCCCACGACAGCGGCGGAAACGCGAACGTCTTCTCGGTCGCCGGCCAGTACGCGGATGCCGCCGGCAACGCCGCCTACTCGCAGAGCTATGGCGGCACGCTGATCGACCGCGATCCCTACCCGGCCGGCGGGGGCTGCTCAACGACGACGGGAACTGCATCGACCTGCCTCTGGGACTCGCAGCTGCTCACCGAGCTACAGAGCTTCATCACGGCACGTGGCCTGCCGATTGGCATGAGCGACATGTACGTCGTCCTCACTCCGGACACGGTCGTCACCTGCATGGATGGAGGCGGCCAATGCTCGACCAACTCGTACTGCAGCCTGCACTCTTACGCGACAGAGGGCTCTTCGACACTTCTCTACCTGATGATCCCGTTCACGCTGCTCGACTCCGCGAGTGATGCGAAGTCTTGCCAGGAGGACGGGAACGCGAATGTCCAGGAGCCCCAGGGCGACCCCGGGTTCGCGGACGTCGCGATCAAGGCACTTACGCACGAGATGCTCGAGACGGTCACCGATCCCCTGCTAAACGCGTGGTATGACGCGGCCGGAAACGAGATCGCTGACATCTGCAATGGAACCACGTGGAACCCTGAATCCTTCCTGCCGACCGAGGGTGGCAGCGCAAGCGCGGGCACCCTCTACGACGAGACGATCAACGGCGCCCACTACTACCTGCAGGGAGCGTGGAGCAACCAGGCCGACGCGTGTCAGCAGATGTCATCGCTCGAGCCGACGATCGGCGGCGTTCCCGCGAGCGTCGCGCGCGGGACACCGGTTGCCCTGAGCGCGACCGCCGGCACCGGCGCAGCTATCGCGAGCTACACGTGGAACTTCGGTGACGGCCAAAGCGCCAGCGGTCAGAGCGTCACGCACAGCTACACGACCGGCGGCACCTACAACGTGACGCTCACGGTCACCGACAGCTTCGGCAACAGCGGCACCACGAGCGAGTCGATCGACGTCACCAACCCGCCCGGCACGACCGCCGGCTCGTCGGGATCCTCGGGGTCGGACAAGCTCAGCTCCCACGCGACGACGAGGTGCGGTGACGTGCGTCACGGGCGTCGCGGGCGCGAGACACGGCACTGCACGACGACGACCGTCACCACCCGTGCGGGCAACAATGGCGCGAAGCAGACAACCAAGCGCCGCCGGGCCTGCCTCTACGCACGCACGACGGCGAGCGCTCCGTGGTCACGCGAAGCTTGCAGCGCCAGCGTGATCGTCGCCCCGAAGCGCGCGTAGCGCAGCGCGGGCGCTGCCCGCTCGCATAGTCTTCTGGGCCCGTGAGACACAGCGTCTTAGAAGAGAGCTGCGTCGCGACCCGCTGCCTCAGCGGCCGCGCGCGATGACGAGCGGAGAGCAGCCGGCAGAGCGCGTCGAAGAGCCAAGCGGGCACAGACCGGCGCTCGCACGACAGCTGCGCCTGGGCCGCCGACAGTTCACGCTGCGCGTCGAGCACGCAGCGTTTCTCGTCGTCCTGGTGATCTCGGCGGTGCTCGAAGGTCACGGGATCAGCCACAACGGCTACGGCAACAACTTCTATTCGGCAGCGGTCAAGTCGATGCTGCTGTCGTTCCACAACTTCTTCTTCGTCGCTTCCGACCCCGGTGGGCTGATCTCGGTCGACAAGCCGCCGCTCGCGCTATGGCTACAGGCGATCAGCGCGAAGGTGCTTGGCTTCCACGCACTCTCGCTGCTGATACCCGAAGCCGCGTGTGGCTTCCTCACGGTGGCGCTCAGCTACTTCGTCGTCGCCCCCCGCTTCGGGCGCTGGGCTGGCGTCGGCGCAGCTGCCGTCATCGCACTCTTCCCCGGCTTCGTCGCGACGACGCGCGACAACAACACCGATGCGCTGCTGATCCTGTTGATGCTCCTGGCCGGCTGGGCACTGCTGTGCGCGATCGAGAATGACCGGCTGCGCACGCTGATCCTCGCTGCGGTCCTGGCCGGCCTGGCTTTCAACACGAAGGCGCTCGCTGCCTACCTGATCGTGCCCGGGATGGGCCTCGCCTACCTCGTCTGCGCCCGCGGCTCGATCCGCCGACGCGCGACGCGCACCCTGCTTGCCGCCGTGGTGCTCGGGGTCATCTCGATGGCCTGGATCACGACAGTCGACCTGATCCCGCAGCACGAGCGTCCCTATGTCGGCGGTACGACCGACGACTCGGAGATTTCGCTGACCTTCGCCTACAACGGCTTCGGGCGTGTCGCGGGCGAGGTCGGTGGCTCCGGCCAAAGCTTCTCCTCCGGCGTCGTCGGAGCGTCCGCGGCGCAACCGGCGCCCGACAGCAACGCGATCACCAGCGAGCGGATCAAAGCGCTGGAGCAGGACGGGATCGGCTGGCAGCCGCTCCCGACCTCGTTCTCGCTCAGCACGGGACCGACCGGGACGACGGGTCAGCGCGCATCAGGCGGCGGTACCTACGCCCCGGGGACAACCTCGCCGTCCGGGGCCAGCACGTACGCAGCAGGCACCACCGGCTCGACGCGCACCAGCACGTACGCCGCAGGCACCACCGGCTCGACGCGCACCAGCACGTACGCCGCAGGCACCACCAGTCCGTCCGGGGCCAGCACTCACGCGACCGGGACCACCGGGTCGACCGGGACGAGTCCCTACGTTTGGACCGATACCGGCGTGCTCGCGGGCACGACTGGCGTGACGACGATCCCGTGGGACCAGTATGTGCCGCAGACGCCTACCAGCACCAAAACGCCGAGCGCGCCCGCGACGCCGACCACGCTGCGCAGCTATTCGCCGGTGGCGCTGGGTCCGGCGCCGGGCGCGCTACGCCTGTTCGGCAGCGCGTTCGGCACGCAGGCCGCGTGGCTCTTGCCGTTCGCACTCGTCGGGCTCGTCGCACTGATGCTTGTGCTCTTCAGGGACACCCGGCGCGAGGATCGCCGGCTCGCCCTGCTGCTCGTCTTCGGCGGCTGGCTGCTGGCGGAGTTCGTCGTGTTGAGCGCCTCAGACGGGATCGTCCACCCCTACTACACCTCCGCCCTGGCGCCCGGAGTCGGGATCGTGGCGGCCTGCGGAGCCTGGGCGTTCGTCCAGCTCGTGCGTCGTGACCGCCGGTATCTGGCGCTGCCTGCGGTCGCGATCGCCCTGACGGTGATCGAGCAGATCCAGTTGCTCGCCGGCCAGCACGACTACCTGAAGTGGCTGTGGCCGGTCGTGATCCTCGCCGCGATCGCGAGCGTCGTCGTGGCTTGGGTGCGCCCACGCCTCGTCGCGGCGACGATGGCGGCAGCGCTCGTCGCCCTCCTGCTGGCACCCGCGCTCTACTCGCGGACAGTCTGGGAGATCCCGGTCGACGGAACATTCCCGGCCGCCGGACCATACGTCGACGCCGGCCAGGGTGGAATCGGCGCCGCCGCCCCCACCCTCCCGATCCTGAGCGAGCTCTTCCACTACGTCGATGCTCGCGCACCGCATGCGCGCTGGACCCTCCTGACGCAGGCCTCGATCACGGCGGCACCGATGATCCTGCTCGGCTACCGCGCGGCAGCGATCGGCGGCTACGGCACGCAGACGCCGGCGCTGACGCCGAAGCAGCTCGCCCACTTCGTCGCGGCCGGCGCAGCGCGCTACGTGATGCTCGGTGGCGCGTACGCCTGGCGCGGGGGCAATCCCGCATCGCAGGCCGTCAGACAGGCCTGCGCAATCGTCAAGCCTCAACTCTGGCGCCCACCGACGAACATCGGCACGCCGCAGAAGCCGGTCTGGTTCTACCCGATCGGCGGACTCAACTACGTGCTCTACGACTGCAAGGGCTACGCGGGGCGGCTGGCTTCGGCTTAGGGCGCGCAGGTCGCTAGCAGAACAACAACTCCGGGGGTGGGACTCGAACCCACAACCTCTCGATTAACAGTCGAGCGCGTCTGCCAGTTGAGCTACCCCGGAAGGAGATTCAGCGGCCCGGGAGGGCGCTGCTCGCGGACAGCCTAACGCTTCCGCTCTCGACTTCGGCGTGGCAGTTCGAGCAAAGCAACGCGCACTTCCTGGCCTCGGCCCGTGCACGCTCAAGCGAGCGCGCAAAGCCGGCCGCACTCAGGTCGAATCGCTTGGTCGCAGGATCAACGTGGTGGAAGTGAAGCGCTCCGGCATAGCGATCGTAGCCGCAGATGACGCAAGCGCCCCCAGCCTCGGCGACGAGAATCGCCTTGACCTTCCGTCTGCGCCGCGTCACTGCCTCCGCGCGGCAGATGAGGCACCTCTACCGGCCGTTCCGATCGCGCCTGAACGCGGTCAGACCATGGTGTCGGCAACTCATCTGCAGCGTCTCATCCGGCGAGGCAAGCGCGTCCCGACGGCGGCGCGTGGCGAACGTCTCGAGCCCGTAACGCTTCAGCCAGTAGCGGACGCTGTTCGTGCCCCGGGCGAGCCGCTCATCCATTGACATACGGGCTAGACGAACACCTGTTCGTAGGCTACGCCCCGGGACGGACGCTAACCTGCTCGCGCTCCGGTCTCCTCGAGCGCGCGCAGCACCCAGTCGCCGATCTCCTCCTGGAGCTCCGACCGCTCGCGCGCTAGCTGCTCGATGCTGCCGGACTCGCCGGTGCGCGCCGCGTCGATCGCGCGTCCGATCCGGGCCAGTTCGAGTTGGCGGCGCGCCACCTCGAGCTGCGCGGGGGTCGCTTCGAGCGTGCTCGCGCGCACGGCCAGCTCGGTGAGCAGGCGTGCGAGCTCGGCGTCGTCGGGCTCGCTCGGCGACGTGTCGATGCGCTCGTGCAGGCGCTGCGCCGCGCGGCGCGTCAGCTGACTCGCGAAGAGCGCGTCCAGGTCGAGCTTGCCGAGCAGCGGCGCGCCCGCGTCAGGCAGCGCGATGCAAAGCTCGAGGAACGCGCGCTCCATCCGCTCGCCTGGGTGGGGCGGTGCGGCGAGGGCCTGCGCGGCTGGTCTGCGATCTGCGCCGGCGCTCGCGGCGAGCAGCGTCTCCACGGTCCGCTCGGAGACCCCGAGCCGTGCCGCGACCTCGCGCTCGAGGTCCTCGCGCATCGCGCCGAGCCCGAGCTGCGCAAACACCGGCGCCAGCTCGGCAAGCATCCTGTCGCGTCCCTCCGGGGTGGCTCCGTCGCCCGAGGCGAGGATCCGCTCGACGCGGAAGCGCACGAATGCGACCGCGCCGTCGACGAGCGCGGGCAGCCCTGCCGGACCGTCGCGCTCGAGCACGTCGGCGGGGTCGCTACCGGGCGCCAGCGGCGCGACGCGCAGCTCGATGCGCTCCCGCGCGCCGATCGCGCTCGCTGCCTTGAGCATCGCCGCCCGACCCGCACCGTCGGCGTCGAGTGCGAGGACGACGGTCGGCGCGAGGTCCGCGAGCAGCTTGAGCTGCTCGTCGGTCAGCGCCGTGCCCATCAGCCCGACGCAGTTGGTGACGCCCGCCTGATGCATAGCGATCACGTCGGTGTAGCCCTCGCAAAGCACGACGCGCCCGGCCTTCGCTGCCGCAGCGCTCGCGAGGTGCAGGCCGAACAGCTGCTCGCGCTTGTGGAAGATCTCGTTCTCGGCGCTGTTGAGGTACTTCGCCGGCTCGCCGGTCTTCATCGTCCGCGCGCCGAAGCCGACGACGCGCCCGCGCCGGTCGCATAGCGGGAAGGTGATCCGCGCGCGGAAACGGTCGTAGACGCGACCGGGCGACTCGGCGGAGCGCTGCACGAGCCCGGCGTCCAGCAGCTCGCGCTCGCTGAAGCCGCCGCGGCGCGAGGCGAGCAGGACGCGGTCCCACGCGCTCGGCGCCCAACCGACGCGAAACGTGCGCAGAACCGCTTCGTCGAGGCCGCGCGCGGCAAGGTACTCGCGCGCCCGCGCCGCCTCCGGGGACTCCCACAGGCAGCGCTCGTAGTAGGCGCACGCCCGCTCGAGCAGCTCGCGCAGGCGGTCGTGGCGCCGGCGGCGCTCGGCCGCGCGCGGGTTCTCCTCGGCCAGCTCGAGCGGCACGTTGTAGCGGTCGGCGAGCCACTCGAGCGCGCCGACGAAGTCGAACCCCTGCGTCTCGCGTACGAACGTGAAGACGTCGCCCGATGCTTGGCAACCGAAGCAGTAGTAGACCTTCTTCGACGGAGTGACGCTGAAGGACGGCGTGCGCTCCTCGTGAAACGGGCACAGGCCGCTGTAGGCGTCAACACCGGCCCGGCGCAGCTCCGTGCGCGTGCCGATCAGGTCGAGGATGTCGACCGCTTCGCGCACGCGATCGCGGCTCTCGTCGGTGTAGCGAGGCACTACCTGTCGAACGCGCGCGGGACCGCGAGCGCCTCGAACGCGCGGATGCAGTAGCGGTCGGTCATGCCGGATATGTAGTCGCTGACACGCGTCGCGAGCTCTCCGTCCAAGCTCGCCGGCAGCTCCTCGGGGTGCTCGCAGTAGTGCTCGAAGAGCGTCCGGATCACGCGCTCGACCTTCCCGTGCTCGCGCCGCGCGACCTCGCCGAGATACACCCGCTCGAACATGAAGTCGCGCAACGCCGCCATCGCGGCCGCAGCCTCCTCGCCCTGAACGATCTCCCCCGCCCGCTCGGAGTGCTCGACGAGGTCGTGCACGAGCGCGTCGATCCGCCGCGATCCGCTGTCGCCGAGGACCGCGATCGCGGCGCGCGGCAGGTCACCCTCGGACAGCACACCCGCACGCAGCGCATCGTCGATGTCGTGGTTGAGGTAGGCGAAGCGATCAGTGATCCGTACGATCGCACCCTCGAGCGTCTTCGGCATTGCAGCGCGTCCGGAATGTCCGAGGATTCCGTCGCGAACGTCGAGCGTCAGGTTGAGCCCGGCACCATCGCGCTCGAGCACGTCGACGACGCGCAGCGACTGCTCCCAGTGGTGGAAGTGGCCGCCGAAGCGCTCGCGCAGGCAGCGGTCGAGCACATCCTCGCCGATGTGCCCGAACGGCGGGTGGCCGAGATCGTGGCCGACCCCGATCGCCTCGACGAGGTCCTCGTTGAGACGCAGCGCCCGCGCGACGGTGCGCGAGATCCCGGTCACCTCGAGCGTGTGCGTCAACCTGGTCCGGTAGTGGTCGCCCTGTGGCGCAACGAAGACCTGGGTCTTGTGCTTGAGGCGCCGAAACGCCTTGCTGTGCACGATTCTGTCGCGGTCTCTTTGGAGCGGTGTGCGCAGGGCGCAGTCTTCTTCTTCGCGAAGACGGTGGGCCGGATAGGAGCGGGCGGCCGCTGGCGCGAGCTCGCGCTCCTCGCGCTCGATCTGGAGCGCCGCGAAGCGCTCGGCGACAACAACGCTCATCGTGCCACCGCAGCGCGCAGGTGCAGGTGATGATGGTGCTCGAGCGTTTCGCCGATCGCGCGCTCGGCTTCGCGCAGCGCGAGCGGCGAGCCGGCGGGCGCTTGCGCGAGCGGGCGCGCGAGCGCCTGCGTCATGAACTCGTAGGTCTCCGCCCCGAACGGGAACGAGCCCGCCTCGCAGGCGCTGCAGACGACGCCGCCGGCCGCCGCCGAGTAACCGGCGATGTTCTCGAGCGCACCGCATGAAGCGCAGGAGCCGAGCGCGGGCGCGAGGCCGGCGGCGACGAGCAGCTTCAGCCGGAAGGCGAGAGCGTTGGCGTGGCTTGCCTGCTGCGGATCGGTAGCGAGCAGCGCGAGCTCGTTGGCGAGCAGGTTGTAGACCTCGGGGTGCGGGTCCTCGGTCTCGAAGATCCGGGACAGGGCATCGCATGCGCGAGCGGCGAAGTCGAGCGTCGTCGCGTGGTCGCGCAGCGACGCGTGCGCGTCGAGCGTCTCGACGCCAGTGATCGTGAGCAGCTCGCCGCGGCCCTCATGGCAGATCAGGCGGACGCGCGTGAACGGCTCGAGCCGCCCGCCGAAGCGGCTGCGTGTGCGCCGCACGCCTTTGGCGATCGCGCCGATCCGCCCGCGATGCGGCGTGTAGAGGTGAAGGATCCGATCGGCCTCGCCGTAGCGCAGCGAGCGCAGCACGATCGCGTCTGTCTTGAGCGGTCCGGCCATCCACCGAGAGTACGCGACCGCCGCGACGTGAGACGCATCACGAAGTTGCTATCTTTTGTGAAGTAATGCCACAGATCACCGTCTATACGACGACTCCTTGCCCGTTTTGCAGCCAGGCCAAGGCGCTTCTGTCAAAGCGTGGCGCGCGCTTCGAGGAGATCAACCTCGACAGGGACGCCGACGGCCGCGCGAAGCTCGTCGAGCAGACCGGGATGATGACCTTCCCCCAGGTGATCATCGATGGCGAGCTCGTAGGTGGCTTCATGGAGCTGCGTGAAGCAGATCAGTCGGGCCGCCTGAGGGAGCTGCTGAGCGCCGCCTAGCGTCGCTGGCGAGCCCGCCGCGGCGCGGGCTGGCAGTGCCGGCAGACGTACGTACCGCGGCCGCCGACCGTGAGCTTGGAGATCGCGCGACCGCAGTTCGGGCAGGGCTCGCCTTCGCGGCGGTGGACGAGGAACCGGTCCTGAAAGCTGCCGCGTGCCCCGTCGAGATGGCGGAAGTCGTCGATCGACGCGCCACGCGCATCGATGCCGGCCGCGAGCACCTCACGGATCGACTGGGCGAGCAGCTCGTGCTGCTTGGGGCGCAGGCTGCCGGCCGGGCGAAGCGGATGAACGCCTGCTCGAAACAGCGCCTCGTCGGCGTAGATGTTGCCGATCCCCGCGACGTTGCGCTGGTCGAGCAGGAACGACTTGATCGGGCCGCGGCGCCCTCGCGCGAGCTCGCGCAGCAGTCGCCCGTCGAAGCGCTCGTCGAACGGCTCGATGCCGAGGCGCGTCGAGAAGAAGCGCTCGAGCTCGCTATCGCCGGCGACGAGCTGGCCGGTGCCGAAGCGGCGCGGGTCACTGAAGTACAGCGTGTGGTCGTCCAGCTCGATTCGCACGCGCGAGTAGGGCGGCGGCGCCGGCGGGTCGAGCAGGAGAGTGCCGGTCATCCGCAGGTGCATCAGCAGGTGCAGCTCTCCGCTCAGCTGCCAGTCGAGGTACTTGCCCTGGCGCGCGAGGCGCACGACGGTGCGGCCACGGACCGCGTCGGACAGCTCGACCGGCGCCAGCGGCATCGACCAGCGAGGGTCGCTCACGTCGATCTCGCGGATCCGCCGGCCTTCGACCACGGGCGCAAGCTGGCCGCGGATCGTCTCGACCTCCGGTAGCTCAGGCATCGGGCACGAACGACCTTCCCGCAAGCTCGGGCGCGGACGCGCCGACGAGCCAGTCGTAGACCGACGCCCCAACGTCCGCGAGGGAGCCGTCGTGGCGGCGCCCACCGTGCGTCGCGAAGCTCGCGAGCAGCGGCACGCTCTCGCGCGTGTGGTCGCTGTGCGCCGCCGCCGGGTCGCAGCCGTGGTCGGCGGTGATGACGAGCATGTCTTCGGACCGTAGCCGTGCCAGCCAGTTGGCGATCGCCGCGTCAATCGCGCGCAGCGCGGCGTGAAAGCCGGCGACGTCCTTGCGATGGCCGTAGCGCTGATCGGTCTCGATCAGGTTCGCGAAGACGAGACCGGCATCCAGCGAACCGATGAGCCCGTCGATGCTCGTGATCGCCTGCGCGTTGCTCGCCCCGGGGTGGGCCTCGTCGATCCCGCGGCCCGCAAACAGGTCGTGCACCTTGCCGACGCTGTGCACCGCTACGCCGGCGCCTTGCAGCGCGTCGAGATAGCTGCACGCCGGCGGCTCCAGCGCAAGGTCGCGCCGGCCGAGCGTACGCTCGAAGCTGCCAGGCTGACCCTCGAACGGCCTCGCGATCACGCGCCCGACACTGACCTCCTCGCGCACGCGCGCGCAGACCTCGTACAGCTCGTCAACCGCCATGACCGAGCTGTGGCAGGCGATCTGGACGACCGAGTCCGCCGACGTGTAGAGGATCGGGCGCCCGCTCGCGAGGTGCTCGGCGCCGTAGCGCTCGATCGCGGCGACGCCGTTGGCGGGTCGGTTACAGATCACCGGGGCGCCGATCGCCGCCTCGACGCGCACGAGCAGCTCCGCCGGCAGGCCCTCCGGGTAGACGGGCGGCGCCTGCGCGGCGACCAGTCCCATCAGCTCCCAGTGGCCGGCGACCGAGTCCTTGCCGGGACCCTGCGCGCAGAGGCGGCCGTGCAGCACCGGCTCGCGCGACGGTGGGATGCCACGGAGCGGCAGGATCGAGCCGAGGCCGAGCGCGCCGAGGACGGGGAGCTCGAGGCCGCCGGCGAGCTGCGCGACATGCGCGAGCGTGTTCGTGCCGGCGTCGCCGTAGAGCTCCGCATCAGGCAGCGCGCCGATACCGCATGCATCGAGCACGACGACGAATGCTCGCCGCAACGGCCTCGCAAGCACTGTCAGCCTGCGACCAGATCGCTGGCGGAGACGACGGCCTTGCGCACACGGACACGATACCGTCGGGCGCCGCGACGCTGGTGCCAGGAAAGCTAGGCGGGCTTGCGCCGCGTCCGGCGCGGCTTCGCGGCGACCGGCTCGTCGACGATGCGACCGTCCTGCAGGCGAATCGTGCGCTGCGCGGCCGCGGCGATCGCCGGCTCGTGCGTGATCAGGACGAGCGTCAGGTGACGTTCGGCGACGAGCCGCTCGAGCTCGGCGAGTAGCTCCTCGCCGGTCGTCGTGTCGAGGTTCCCGGTCGGCTCGTCTGCGAGCAGCACGCTCGGGTCGTTGGCGAGCGAGCGCGCGATCGCGACGCGCTGCTGCTCGCCGCCGGAGAGCTGCGAGGGCAGGTGGTGACCGCGGCCCGTGAGGCCGACGACGTCGAGCAGCTCGGCGACGCGGTCGCCGTTCTGGCGAGCACTGCCGTCCCCGGTCGCGAGCGCCGCCTCGATGTTGCCGGCGGCTGTGAGCGTCGGAATCAGGTTGAACTGCTGGAAGACGAAGCCGATCTCCTCGCGCCGCAGCCGGCTGAGCTCACGCTCGCCGAGCTTCGTCAGGTCCTGCCCGCCCAGCAGGATGCGCCCACTGGTCGGCCGGTCGAGTGCGCCGAGCAACTGCAAGAGCGTCGTCTTGCCCGAGCCGCTGGCGCCGATGATCGCCACGAACTCCCCCGGCGCAACCGTCATGTCGATCTCGTCGAGCGCGCGAACCATCGTGTTGCCCGAGCCATAGACCTTGCTGACTGCGGTCAGCTCGTAAACCGACTCCTTCAGCTCGGGCGCCGGAGCACTCGCCTGCACTGGGGTTTCCTGTGCCATGTTCGTTGTCGTCCTGAGGTTGAGGGCCGTAGCTATTCGATCGTCCGCAGCGCTGCCGCGGGACGCAGCCGGGCCGCACGGAAGCTGGCGACGGCGCCGGCGACCAAGCTCGCGAGCAGAGCGAGACCGACCGCGACGGCGACAAGCGCGACGCTCGCGACCGCCGTGATCTTGACCGCCGTGGTGCCGGCGGTGATCGCGCTCTGGCTGAGTGCGCCGAAGCCGAACGCCCCGCCGGAGCTGCTCGCCGCAGGAACCGTGGCCTTCAGCGTCCAGCCGACGGCGTTCAGCACGGCGATGCCGACAAGGCCGATGATCACGCCGAGGACGCCGCCAAGGATCCCCTGGCCGAGCGCTTCGCTGCAAATCTGGCGAACCACCTGGAAGCGCGACCAGCCGACAGCCTTGAGCGTGCCGATCTCGCGTACGCGCCGAGCGACCGATGAGAGCATCAGCAGCGTCGCGAGCAGCACCGCCGCAACCAGGCCGACGATCTCGAGCGCGCCGCCGAGGTTGTGCGTGAGGTTCTTCGCATCACCGAGCGAGCCGGTCACGCGCCCCGCAAGGTCTGAGGCGGTCGTAACCGACGAGCTGGCGAAGCTCTTCGAGATCGTCGATGAGACGCTGCCCACCTGGCCGGCGCTCGATGCCTGGACCTCGGCGGTGTCGATCTGGCCCTTGTAGCCGGCCAGGTCCTGCAGCGTCGCGAGCTTCACGTAGACGTCGCTTGCGGTACCGCCGAGCGGCGAGGAGGCCACGCCGATGACCGTGAACGTCTTGCCGCCGATGGTCAGCTTCGACCCTACCTTGAGGCTGTCCGAGTTCGCGTACGCCTGCGAGACGACCGCCTGGTAGGCGCTGCCGGAGGTCGTGAAGTAGCTGCCCTTGACGATCTGGCTCGGCGTCACCTGGGCGAGCGACGGCTTGGACGCGTCGATACCGGTGATCGTCGAGGACGTCGTGCTGATCGCGCCGCCGCCGAAGCTGCCGCTCGCCTTGCTGTAGCCGCCGGGGACGAAGTACGCGAAGCTGCCGCCGCCGCGCCGGCGCCTACCGGTACCGCCGCCGAAGCTGAAGTGGTGCGTTGATCCGGGCGTGTAGGTCTGGTGAATGCTGATCTTCGGGATCGTGCCCGAGATGTGGCGGTCGGTGAGCGTCAGCGAGCCGGCGACCGCCTGAACGCCCGAGATCTTGCTGAGCTTCGACAGCTCGCCGGAGGAGAAGGTGAGGTTCGCGCCGGGAGCCAGGGTGTCGGTGTCGATCTTCGCGCCCGGCTTGAGCGAGGAGAAGTTGAAGCCGGAGCTGCGCCCCGCCTCGTTGCGCAGCTGCCGGCGCTCGCTGGGTGCGAGCGAGGCGAACGCGCTGCCGCCGCTCGTGCTGATCTTCAGCGGACGCGTGACAGACATGTCGGTGCCGACGCCCGTCAGCGGCTTGAGCACCTTCGCCTGAGCGTTGTTGAGGCCCGTCGTCAGGCCACTCACCATCACCACGACCGCAACGCCGACGGCGATGCCGAGCGCGGTGAGAATCGTACGCCCGCGCCTGCGGCGCAGCTCCGAGAAGGCGTACTTCACAAAGAACATGGCTGGCTGCTCCCCACGATCGCCGGCTAACCCGGCGAATATTCACGAGCAAAGCGAAGCAACGCGTAAGCGCAGGTGAAGCCGCGCCTAAGGAACAGTGCTCTCGGTCGCGCGCGGGTGCGCGCTGAAGTAGACGTCGCGCAGGCGCTCGCCCGAGAGATGCGTGTAGACCTGCGTCGTCGCGACGTCGGCGTGCCCGAGCATCTCCTGCAGCACGCGCAGATCGCAGCCACCGGAGAGGACGTGCGTCGCAAAGGTGTGGCGCAGCGTGTGCGGGCTCACGCGGCCGGCTAGCCCGACGGCGTCGGCGTGGCCCGTGATGATCTTGTAGAGGCCCTGGCGCGTCAGGCCCCCGCCGCGGCTATTGACGAACACGTGGCGCTCCGGCGCGATCCCGACGAGCTCCGGACGGCCATGCTCGGCGTAGGCACGCAGCGCCGTGACGGCCTCACGCCCGATCGGCACGACACGCTCCTTCGACCCCTTGCCCCGCGCGCGCAGCATCTGCTCGCGCAGGTCGACGTCGTCGACCTCGAGCCCGGTGACCTCCGAGGCGCGCAGGCCGCAGGCGTACATCAGCTCGAGCAATGCGCGGTCGCGCAGCGCGATCGGCGTGGCGCCCGTCGGCGCGCGCAGCAGCGCGGTCACCTCGTCGCGTGTCAGCACGTCAGGCAGCTTCGCCGTCTTGCGCGGCCCGTGCAGGTCGGCCGTCGGGTCGTGGTCGATCAAGCCCTCGCGGCGCAGGTAGCGGTAGAACGAGCGCAGGCACGCGGCCTTGCGCTGCAGTGTCGCGGCAGCGGCGCCGCCGACTGCAAGAGCCGTCAGAAACGCGGCGAGGTCAGCGTAGGAGGCCGTCAGCGGGTCGAGGCCACAGCGCTCGAGATACTCGCCGAACTGCACGAGGTCGGTGCGGTAGGCCTCGAGCGTGTTGCGCGACAGACCGCGCTCGAACTCGAGGTGAGCGAGGAAGTCGGGCACGAACTGTGGTTGGGCGAGCGCCACCGCCATCGCGAGGTGTGATTCGTAGCGCCGGCCGCGTCACCTGCGCCCGCAACGGCGCTCGCATCACCTAGAGCAGCGTCGCGAGCACGCCGCCGGCCACCAGCGATGCCGTGAAGAACGAGGTCTCGACCCGCAGCGACCGCCCCATGAAATCGGCGGGGAGACCCGAGCGCTCATAGCCGTCGAGGTCGGTTGGCGCGCGGGCCGGGGTGTGCCCGGCGATGTCGTACTTGCCGGGTGGCAGAGCGACGGTGACCCGGGCCAGCAGGAGACGCAGGACCGTCGCCGTGTGGTGGGAGACGCCGCGGTGGCGGGGGCGCTCGTCGGCATCTGAGATCCGCGGGACGATCAGCGGGCGCAAGCCGAGCGCGATTGCGCCGTGCGCAGTCTCGAGCGCCGCGAGACCGCCATGGCCGAGGGTCGAGGAGCTGCCCTGGATGCCGGGGCCCGGGCCCGCGACGGCTGCGTCCCAACGCAGGCTCGAGAAGGCGTAGGCGAGCGCGCCCGGCGTTGTGATCGCATCGCCGTCCGGGCCGCCGAACGCAGCACCCGCAGTCAGGTGGCCGGCCAGCAGACCACGCTCGCGCAACAAGCGGGCCGTGTGCGAGTGGCTTGCCGGGAGGGCGCCGCCGACCGTTTGGATGTAGCCGAGGCGGGCGCCGGGAGCGGCATTTGCGAAGGCCCAGGCGAGCGGCGCGAGCTGGCTGTGGAGCGCGAGCACCGCGACCGGCGCGGGCGGCAGCGGCGGCAGCTTGGCCGGCAGGTCTGCCTCGACCGCATGGACCGCGTGCTGGAGGCTCGTGTAGTTGAGCTTCATGACGCGCTCGGGGCTCGTCGCGGGGGCGTCGAGTCCGCGTGTGAGGTTCGCGTGGACGATGTCAAAGCCGCCCGAGCCGAGCTCGAGCTCGCGCGCGGCGATGTTGACGAGCACCTCGTCGCCGGGCTCCGCGTGGCCCAGCAGCGCGGTATCGACGATCGCCGGGTGCGCGCCGTCGGCGAGTTGCACGGTGAGCTCCTGCTCGGCACTGTCGGGATCGCCGGCGGTCAGGACCGTGCCGCGCGCGAGGCGCAGCAACTATTGGCCCCGCCCGCAAATCCTGCGTGTTCCCGGCGGCGTCTCGACGGCCGTTGCGGCGTCCTCGAGCTTGCGTAGGCCGCCGGTCAAGGCTGCGCCCCCCGTCCTTGCCGCGGCCGCCCAGCCACTCGCTGGATACCCCACACGACTTGCGGGCGGAACCACTACTCCCCCGCGTGCTCGACCAGCGCGAGCGCGAGGTCGAGCGTGCCCTCGAGCGCCGCCACGCTGATCCGCTCGGTCGGCTCGTGGGGGTGTTCGGTCCCGTTGCCGAAGTTGAGTACCGCGAGGCCCTTGGCACGGAGCGCGTTCACGTCGCTGCCCCCGCCGCTGAAGGTCAGGTCCGGCACGAGGCCGCAGGCGGCGATTGCGCTGCGCGCGAGCACGAGCTCGGGCGCCGAGGGCCGGATTCGGTAACCGTCGAAGACACGCTCGATCGTGACGTCGAGATCGCACTCGCATTCGGGGTCGTTGGCGGCGTCGGCGAGGCAGGCGACGAGGCTCGAGGCGAGCTGCTCGGCGTGGGTGGCGTCGAGGCTGCGCGCTTCGCCGGCGAGGCGGCAGCGGTCGGGGACGACGTTGACGGCGCTGCCGCCCTCGATCGTGCCGATGTTCGCCGTCGTCTCGGCGTCGATCCGTCCGAGCTGCATCCGCGCGATCGCCCGTGAAGCCGCGAGGATCGCGGAGCGGCCGTCCTGCGGGCTCACGCCCGCGTGCGCCGCGACGCCACGCAGCTCGGCGCTGACGCCGTAGTAGGTCGGTGAGGCAACGATCACACTCCCGAGCGGCAGCGAGGCGTCGAACGTGTAGCCGACGGGGCTTCGCAGGA
Source organism: Solirubrobacteraceae bacterium (assembly GCA_050010595.1). Lineage (GTDB taxonomy): Bacteria > Actinomycetota > Thermoleophilia > Solirubrobacterales > Solirubrobacteraceae > Palsa-513. The sequence goes on along the minus strand of JBEKKS010000007.1, from coordinate 113,834 downwards.
CGCCCGTTTCGAACTCCTTCGCGCCGAGCAGGCCGATCTCCTCGCCGACGGTGAAAAGCAGTTCGACGCCCGCCTGGGCGGGCTGCGCAACGAGGCGCTGCGCGAGCTCGAGCAGAACGGCGACGGCCATCTTGTTGTCGGCACCGAGGATCGCGTCGTTTGCGTTCTCCCAGCCGTCATCGCGCAGAACCGGCTCGATCGGTGCGCTCGCCGGGACGGTGTCGAGGTGGGCGCAGAGCATCACCGATCCCGTCCCGCTGCCCGGGATCCGTACGAGGAGGTTGCCGCAGTCGCCGTGCACCGCGGGTCCGGCGCCGTCCTCCGTAACCTCGAGGCCGAGGCTCTCGAGCTCGGTGCGGACGAGCTCGGCGCAAGGGCGCTCCGACCGCGAAGGGGTATAGATCCGGCAGAGTGCCGCGAGGCGCTCACCGAGACGGTTGCGCTCAGCCGCCGTTGCCGGCTTCACGCGTCGTCTGATTCGCCCTGCGAGGCGACAGGCTCGCCCGCGGACACGTCCGGCGAGCCGTTCGCATGGGCGAGCGCCGCGCCGACGAACTCGCGGAACAGCGGTGCGGGACGATCGGGGCGCGACTTGAACTCGGGGTGGTACTGCGAGGCGATGTAGAACGGGTGATCGGTGATCTCGACGACCTCGACGAGCCGCCCGTCTGGCGAGGTGCCCGACATCTGCAGGCCGGCGGACTCGATCCGCTTGCGCAGCATGTTGTTGACCTCGTAGCGGTGGCGGTGGCGCTCATAGGCGACCGCCTCGCCGTAGATCGTGCGGGCGCGCGTGCCGGCATGAAGCTTCACCGGGTCGGCGCCGAGGCGCATCGTCCCGCCAAGGTCCGAGATCTCCTTCTGCTCGGGCAGCAGGTCGATCACCGGGTAGGGAGTCTCGGGGTCGCATTCGGTCGAGTTGGCTCCGTCCATCCCCACGACGTGGCGCGCGAACTCGCACACGGCGACATGCATCCCGAAGCAGATCCCGAGGTAAGGCAGCGCTTGCTCGCGCGCGTAGCGTGCTGCGGTGATCTTGCCCTCGAAGCCGCGGCTGCCGAAGCCGCCCGGGATCAGCACGCCGTCGGCGCCCTCGAGCCTACGCGCGGCGGCCTCTCCCGTGTCATCGAGCAGCGTCTCCGAGTCAACCCAATCGATCTCGATCTTGCAGCCGTGCATGAAGCCGGCGTGGCGCAGCGCCTCGGCGACCGAGAGGTAGGCGTCCTCGAGCTCGATGTACTTACCGACGATCGCGATCCGCACCGTCTGGTGCGCCGCCTCCGCACTGTCGATCAGCGCCCGCCAGCGGTGCAGATCGGCCGGCGGTGCGTCGAGCCCGAAATGCTCGAGCACGAAGTCGTCGACGCCCTCGTCCTTGTATACGAGCGGTACGGAGTAGATGTTCTCGACGTCGTAGGCCGAGATGATCGCCTCCGCCGGGAGGCTCGCGAAGAGCGCGATCTTCTTGCGAATGTCGCGGCTGAGCGCCTGCTCCGAGCGGCAGAAGAGCATGTCCGGCTGGATGCCGATGCGGCGCAGCTCGTTGACCGAGTGTTGCGTCGGCTTGGTCTTGAGCTCGCCCGCGTGGTTGATGTAGGGGACGAGCGTGAGGTGGATGAACATGCAGTGTCGCCGGCCTACATCGACCGGGAACTGGCGGATCGCCTCGAGGAACGGCAGCGACTCGATGTCGCCGACGGTCCCGCCGATCTCGGTGATCACGAAGTCGACGTCTGTCGCCTGCGCGATCAACAGGATCCGCTGCTTGATCTCGTCGGTGATGTGCGGCACCACCTGTACGGTCGCGCCGAGATAGTCGCCGCGGCGCTCGCGGCGGATCACCGAGTTGTAGACGCCGCCCGCTGTGACGTTCGACGCGCGGGTTGTGTCGGCGTCGGTGAAGCGCTCGTAGTGGCCGAGGTCGAGATCGGTCTCGGCACCGTCCTCGGTGACGAAGACCTCGCCGTGCTGATAGGGCGACATCGTGCCCGGATCGACGTTGATGTAAGGGTCGAACTTCTGCAGCGCGACGCTGAAGCCGCGAGCTACGAGGAGGTTGCCGATCGAAGCGGCGGCGATTCCCTTACCGAGCGAAGAGACGACACCGCCGGTGACGAAGATGAAGCGCGTTCCGGTCTGGCGATCTGTCGTCTGTGGCATCAGGAAGGTCTGCCCATTGAGTCTAGACGGCGCAGCAGCGGTGCACGGGTGATGAGCGCGGAAATTGAGGAAACCTCGCCGTAGATTGCCACTGCGGCGAGCGTTGCCAACGCTCCCGCGAGCGCAGCGCTCGGCAGCGCGCTGACGAGCCAGAGTCCAGCAAGCGCCCCAATCAGGCTCGCGCCGCTGTCCCCGAGCATTCCGCGCTCACGCACGTCGAAGTAGGCGATCGCGGCGAGCGGTCCGACGAACGGGCCGAGCAGCCAAAGCTCACGCGAGGCCCTCGTGGCAAGGAGCAGGATCGCGGCCAGCAGCGAAAACAACTTGATCGCACGGCCTGGCCGTAGGTCGACGAGATTGAACGCATGCGGCGCAAGAACGAGTACGCCGCCGGCCAGGGCCAGCCGTTCCCCGCGCAGGCCGGACGCGTGCAGCACGATCAGCGCGAGCCCGAGCGTTCCGCAAGCCTTGAGCATTGCAGTGTCAAAGCGCCGCGCGAGCAGCGCGCGAAGGTGGCCGCGGATCCCGCGCGCCGAGCCCGCTAGGGCGTCGTCGGCGAGCCCGAGCAACCCGACGCCAAGCACGAAGACGGCGACCGTCGCGGTCCCCGCGGGCAGCAGTGAGACGCAGGCGCAGACCGCGAGGCTCGTGGCGCTCGCGGCGAGGATCACGACGCCGAGCGGGAAAGCGACGCGCCGGCCGCGGTAGTTGCGTCGGCCAAACGGCGCTGCCGAAAGCCGGTGCAGCGCCGCCGGAGCGAGCGCCGCGGCCGCCAGGAAGGAGATGATCAGAGGCAGCGACCGCACCTGGCCACCGTAGCGAGCCTCGCGGTCAGACCTGCGCCTGAACGACCGCCGCGCGGTCTCGCAGCTCGAGGTAGTAGAGCGTCGCGCCGATCGCAACGTAGGGCAGCGCGATCGTGTCGACGATGATGCTGCCGAGGATGATCAGGGCGTCGCTGTTCGCCGCCTTGGCTGCCGCCTCGAATGCCGCCGCCACGACGACCGCGGCAATCCCGGTCAGCAGCTCGAGGCAGACCACGACCGCCGCCGTGTGCCACCAGTGGCCCCGAACGAGCGACGAGCTCATCGCGACCGCGCCGAAGCCGCGGCAGCGATCGATCACGACCGCCTGGACCACGAAATACCAGCTGACGACGATGTAGATCGCGGGGATGATCAGGAACGAGCCGAGCGCCACTCCCCCAGCCCACAGGACGACCGCCAGCAGCGCCGGGGCGAACAGCTCGAGCCCCTCCTCAGCGGCGCGGCGAGCGACCGCCGTCACGCCCTCACGCTCGACCAGGACGGCGCGCGCGAGCATCGCGGTGACGAGCGGTACGGTCACGAAGACGTCGGCCGCCAGCTCGATGTAGGAGTCGGCGGCCGGCAGCTTCTTGTGGACGCTCGCCGTCAGCTCGCCGAGCCCAGCGCCGATCACGATGTCAACGAACGCGACAACGGGCAGCGTGACCAGGAGTATGAGCCGCACGTGACCGCGGTAGAACGCGAACGTACGTGCAAGCAGCTGGCCCAGCGGCTGTAGCGGCTGATTGCTCATCGAGCACCCTGGCCCGACCACGGCAATCCCAGCCGGCTGATGCCCTTCGCGTCGACCAGGATCTCGCCGAGACGCAGACGCGTCAGGAACGCGGATGCGGCGCCCGCGCGGTCGCGGTCGAGGAACTCGACCAGGCTCAGGTGCGAACCGACCGAGACGATCTGCGAGGCCCCTAGCTCCGCCGCGATCAGCAGCGCAAGGTCCTCACTCGTCCCTGGCGTCGCGACCACGCTGTGGGGCAGGCGCAGGCGCCGGAGCCGCTCGCGCCCGGGCGCATGCCCATCGAGGTAGGAGTGCGCGACAAGCTCGGCGCCGCAGCACAGCGCCGCATCGCTCGCCGAGTCCATGTCGCCGACGATCATCTGCGGCTGCAGGCCGCGCGCGAGCAGGGCCTCGGTCGCACCATCGACGGCGACGATCACGGGCTGCGTCTCGCGAACGTAGCCGCGGAGCGTGTCGAGGTCGGCGAGATAGCCGCCGCCGCGAACCACTACGAGGGCCGAGCGGTCGCGGAAGTCGGTCGCAAGTCGCGGCAGCTCGAGCCGCTCGGCGAGCAGCTCGTGCTCCCTGCGCATGTGTTCGATCGTGTTCGCTGCGAAGCGCTCGATCGCCGCGCCGATCCACTCCTGCCGGGAGCGCCAGCGTTCACGCAGCTCGTCGAGCTCGAACGCGTGCCCGCACGCCAGTAGCTCTCCGTCATGCCACACCTCGCCATCACGCAGCTCGAGCAGATCACCGTCGCGACACAACTCGAAGAGAGAGTCGTCCGGTAGGTCGATCAGCGCGACGCCCGCCTCCGCAAGCAGCAGTGGGCCGGCGTTCGGGTACTCGTCGCTGATCGACGGACGGCAGTTGACGACGATCGCCACACCCGCGGCGATCAGCTCCTCGGCGGACACGCGATCGAGGTGCGGATGGTCGAGAATCGCCGCATCGCCGGGCCGCAGGCGCCGCGTCAGGACCTTCGTGCGCCGTCCCAGGCGCGCCGGGCAAAGGCGGGTGCGCTGACCGGCCCCAGGCGCCCCTGCTGTCACGGATCGTGGCACGGCGTGGACGGTAGCGTCCCTTTGTCGCCGCCGCGCCGCGAGGTGCCCGCCGCGCGGACGCTCAGACGTAGACTCTGAGGATGGGCGGGCTTGATCAGGTTGCACTTGGCACCTGGAGTGGCGGGCGTTTCATGCATTTCGGCGAGCCCGTGTCGGAGGAACGGCTCGAGGCGCTGCTGGCCCCCGACGCTCCGCTGTCAACCGTCATCACGGCCGACGTTTACGGGACGGGTGACGCGGACCGGCTGCTCGGGCGGGCGTTGAGTGGACACGACCGCAGTGGCTTCCGCGTCGTCGGGGCGATCGGACACGACTTCTACGCGGGCGAGCGCAACGGGGCGAAGGGCTTTCCCCGATTCACTGACATGGCGCTGCGGGGCCCCGGCGAGTACGCGGGCTATCTGCGAATGGCGGCGGAGCGCAGCCTCGAGCGCTGCGGGATCGACAGCTTCGACGTGCTGCTGCTGCACAACCCCGACCGCACCGGCTATGAGAGCGAGACCGTGTGGGATGGAATGGTCGCGCTGCGCGAGGCCGGCCTGACACGCGCGATCGGCGTCGCGCCCGGGCCGGCCAACGGCTTCACGCTCGACGTGATCGGCTGCTTCGAGCGCTTCGGCGAGCAGCTCGACTGGGCGATGCTGATCCTCAACCCGCTCGAGCCCTGGCCCGGCGAGCTCGCGCTCGCTGCCGCGGAGGCGGCTGGCGTGAGCGTGATCGCCCGGGTCGTCGACTACGGCGGTCTGTTCTGGGGCGATGTGCGCGCCGATCACGAGTTCGCCTCGCACGACCATCGAGCGTTCAGACCCGCCGGGTGGGTGCAGGCCGGACTCGAGCGCATCGAGCGGATGCGGCCGATCGCCGAGCGCCACGGATTGAGCATGATCGAGCTCGCCTGCCAGTGGGACCTCGCACACCCCGCTGTCGAGTGCGTCGCCCCGACGCTGATCCAGGAATCCGGAAGCGGGGCACGCCGGATCGAGGACAAGCGAGCTGAGCTCGCCGCACTGCCGGCAGAGCTCCTGCTCAGCCAGGAGGAGCTCGACTCGATCCGCGCGATCGGCGACAACACGGGCTGTATGGCGCTCAAGGGAGCCACACCGGAGCACGAGGGAGCGGAGCTCCCCGACCGCTGGGGCATCACCGCGGAGCAGGTCGAGCTCGCCTCTCGCTGGCGCATCGACCCGCACGCAGACCTGCGCCGCCATGCCGCCACCGGTTGATCGCAGCTTCCGCGCGGCCTCGGCTGCTCAAGCGCGACTCGGACGCAGTCGATACAACAGGATGGGTGCGCTTTCGCAGTCAGCAGCAGGCTGCCGGCAGCGCCCCGTCGCCGTCGATGCGCAACGCAGGGCCTCATGGCTGAAGCGCTGAGCTCAGCTGCAGGCGAGGAGCAGTACCGGACGCTGTTCAAGCACAGCCCCGTGCCCGTGTGGGTCTACGACCGTAGGACCTTCGAGATAGTCACGGTGAGCGACGCCGTACTCGAGAGCTACGGGTACACGCTGGCGGAGATTCAAGCAATGAAGGTGCAGGACCTGATGCCCGCGGCGGACGCAGCGCGCTGGCTCGAGTACAGGGCCAACGCCATCGAGGGACAGACCCGCTTCACGGGCGATTGGCATCACGTCCTGGCGGACGGCTCGATCATCGAGATAGACGTCACCTCGAAAGACATCGTCTTCGACGGACGGGCTTGCCGGATGGCCTACACGCCGAACGTCACCGCACGCAACGCGGCAAGACGGGAGCTCGACCGCACCCGCGACCTGCTCGCGGAGAACGAGCGGCGCTACCGGCTGCTGTTCGAGCGCAACCCCCAGCCGGTCGCCGCCTCCGACCGCGACACGCACCGCTACATAGCGGTCAGCGACTCGCTCGTCGAGAAGTACGGCTATAGCCGTGACGAGCTGCTGGCGATGACGATCTTCGACCTGATCGTCCCCGAGCAGCGCGAGCAGATCCGCGAGTACGTGCACGGGCACCTGGAGAGCACGCGTGGACGGGTGCCTGGGACCGGACTCGCCACGCGCCAGCGGTGCAAGGACGGGACGCTGATCGACGTCGAGGTGATCGCGAACGTGATCGAGATCGATGGCCGTCCATGCCGGCTCGCGATCTATCACGACGTCACCGAGCGCAGACGCGTCGCCGCCGAGCTCGTGCGTGCCTACGACCGCGCCGTCGAGGCGTCGAACACCAAGTCGGCGTTCCTCGCGAACATGAGCCACGAGCTGCGCACGCCGATGAACGGGGTGATCGGCATGAACGACCTGCTGCTCGACAGCGGTCTGAATGAGAAGCAGTACGCGTTCGCCGAGCAGGTCGCGCGCTCGGGCGAGCAGATGCTCGCGATCATCAACGACATCCTCGACATCTCGAAGCTCGAGGCGGGTCACGTCGATCTCGACGCGACCGCGTTCGACTTGCGGGAGGTCCTCGAGATGGTCTGCGCAGGACCACGGGGCGACGCAAACGCGAAAGGTGTGCAGCTCGAGGTCGTGATCGGCCCTGACGTGCCGCCTATCCTGCGAGGAGATCAGCGGCGCCTACAGCAGATCCTCCTGAACCTCGTCACGAATGCGGTGAAGTTCACCAGTGCCGGCTCGGTGACGGTTTCGGTGGCCTCACAGACGACCCCCGCCCAGCGCGCTGCGCTCGCGCTCAGCGTGAGCGACACGGGCATCGGGATCGAGCCCACGGTGATGGAGCACATGTTCGAGCCGTTCTCGCAAGCGGACGTCTCGACGACGCGGTTCTACGGCGGCACCGGCCTCGGCCTCGCGATCGTCCGTGAGCTGGCCGAGCTGATGGGAGGCACCGTCACGGCCTCGAGCGAGCCGGGGCAGGGCAGCACGTTCACCGTCGCGCTCGAGCTCGAATGCCCGAGCTGTGAGGAGCTCGCAGATACGACCAGTGCGGAACCGGAGACCCCTGCGCCAACGTGGTCGAAGCGGCCGCTGGTGCTGGTCGTCGAGGACAACGTCGTCAACCAGATCGTCGCCGCCCGCGCGCTCAATCGCTGCGGCTGCGCAGCCGAGGTTGCGCGCGACGGACGCGAGGCGCTCACGTCACTCGCAAACGCGCAGTTCGACGCGGTGCTGATGGACTGTCAGATGCCCGTGCTCGACGGCTACGACGCAACACGCGAGCTGCGTGCGCGCGAGCAGTCAAGCGGCGCACACATGCCGGTGATCGCGATGACGGCTCACGCGATGGAAGGCGATCGCCAGCACTGCATCGAGTGCGGCATGGACGACTACATCAGCAAGCCGATGCGTCGCGAGGAGCTCCGAGCGATCCTCGAGCGCTGGATCCCCGCCGACCGGCCGGTGGAGGACGAAACGCTCTATCCCCCGCCCAGGCGCTCGACAGCGTAGCCCTTCTCATACAGCGCCCTGAGGATCTCCTCGGCGTGCTCGCCGCCGCGCGTCTCGAGCGTCAGGACGACACCCGTCTGGCGAACGTGCAGGTCGACTGCCTCCCGCACGTGGTCGACGGTCAGCAGGTTCGCGCCGGCCTGAGCGACGCAGCCCAGCAGCGCGGCGAGCCCACCCGGGCGATCTGAGACCGCCGTCGCGAGGCGCAAGCGGCGGCCGACCGCGGCCTCGTGACGCTGCGTAACGAGCGCGAGCAGCCCGGCGTCGACGTTGCCGCCCGAAAGCACGACGACGGTCGTGCCCTCGACGGCAGGGACGATCGCACCAGACAGGAGCGCTGCCGCGCCGACCGCGCCGGCACCCTCGACGACGAGCTTCGCGCGCTCCATCAACAGCACCATCGCCTCGGCGACGTCGTCGTCGCGCACGACCACCACCTCGTCGACGAAGCGCTCCACGAGTGGCAGCGTGAGCACCCCGGGGCGCTTGACGGCGATCCCGTCCGCAATCGTGCTCGCAGCCGCGACGGAGATCGGCTCGCCGGCGGCCAGTGAGCCCGGGAAAGCGGCGCTCGCCTCCGCCTGCACCGCAACGACCCTGACGTCGGGGCGCGCGAGCTTGAGCACGCCGGCGACGCCGCTGGCGAGGCCGCCGCCGCCGAGCGGCACGATCACCATCGCAAGGTCCGGCACGTCGTCGAGCAGCTCGACCCCGAGCGTTCCCTGCCCGATGATGACCTCCGCATCGTCGAACGGGTGCACGAAGACAGCGCCGCTGACAGATGCGCGGGCGCGTGCAGCCTCGACGCAGTCCTCGACGCTGTCACCGCCAAGCACGATCGTGCCGCCGTAAGAGCCGACCGCGGCGACCTTCGCGACCGGCGCCTCGCGTGGCATGAAAACCTCGCAAGGGACGCCGCGCCGCTGCGCTGCGTAGGCGAGCGACTGCGCGTGGTTGCCGGCACTGCCGGCCACGACGCCGCGCGGCGAGTCGAGGCTTGCAAGCTTCGCGAGCGCCCCGCGCAGCTTGAACGAGCCAGTGCGCTGCAAGCTTTCGGCCTTCAGCAGGATGCGCCCGCCGCAGCGATCCTCGAGCGTCCCCGAGCCCAGGAGCGGCGTGTGCCGCGTCAGCTCGCGAACGACGGCAAGCGCGTCGCGCGAAGCCCCGCCGGCGAGGCGCCGCTCGACCGCATCAGCGCCATCGACGTCGAGAACTGCCACAGGCTGATCCTAGGCGCTAGGGCTACGCGGCGCGGAGGAGCTCGCGAGCGTGGCGGCGCGCCCCGTCGTCATCCTCGTCCGCGCCGAGCATTCGCACCAGCTCCTCGACCACCGCGCCCTCGTGCAAGCGCGTTACCGTCGTGCTTGCAGTCGCGCCGCTCGTGTCCTTGGCGATCGTGAAGTGGCGGGCCGCGAGTGAAGCTACCTGCGGAAGGTGCGTGATCGCGAGGATCTGGCGGCCTGCGGCGAGCGCGCGCAGCTGCTCGCCCACAGCGCGGGCAGTATGACCGCCGATCCCGGCGTCGATCTCGTCGAAGACGAGCGTCGCGTCCCCGCCTCCGTGCGCGGCGCCGAGCAGCGCGAGCATCACGCGGGATAGCTCGCCACCGGAGGCGACCTCGCGCAGCGGTGCGGCCGGCACACCGGGGTTCGGCGCGATCTCGAACTGGGCCTGCTCGGCGCCGGCTGGACCGGGCTCACAGGGAACGAGCGCCACGGCGAAGCTCGCATCCGCCATCGCCAGCTCGGCGAGGCGCTCGCAGACCGCGGCCGACAGCGCCGGCGCCGCCGCGGCTCGCGCCGCGGTCAACTGCGAAGCCAACGCCGCGTGCTCGCAGAGCGAGCCATCGAGCCGCGCCTGCGCCGCCTCGAGGGCAACCTCGGCGCCGACGAGCTCGTCACGCCTGGCGCGGCAGCGCTCCGCGTGTGCGAGCACCGCCTCGATCGTGCCGCCGTGCTTGCGCTCGAGTCGGGCGAGCCCCGCCAGGCGCTCCTCGATCTGCTCGAGCCGCGCCGGCTCGGCCTCGAGCCCCTCGCGGTAGGCGCGCAGCTCGCTCGCGAGATCCTCGGAGTCGAGCAGCAGGGCCCGCGCACGCTGTGCGAGCGCAGCCAGCGCCGGATCATGCTCGCCGCTGCCGTCGAGGCTCGCGCTCGCCACCGAAAGCGCGCCGGTAGCGCCGCGCTCCTCGTCCTCCAGCGCCTGCTCGGCGCCGGCCGCCGCGAGCCGCAGGCTCTCGACGTTGCGCAACTTGTCGCGCTCGGCCGCGAGCTCGTCGCGCTCGCCTGCCTGTGGATCGAGCTGCTCGATCTCGCCGAGCTCGAACTCGAGCAGGTCGAGCTCGCGCTCGCGTGCGCCGGCCAGCTCGCGCAGGCGCGCCATCGCCTCGCGCGCCTCGCGCACGGCCGCCCAAGCCGCGGCGCAGCGTGCCCGCAGCTCGAGCTGCGCCGGGCCGCAAGCGCGATCGAGGATCTCGAGCTGCGCCGCCGCCAGCATCAGCTTGCGGTGCTCGTGCTGGCCGTAGAACGAGAGCAGGTCACTCGCGAGCCCGCGCAGCTCGCCGACCGTGATCGAGCGGCCGTTGAGATACGCGCGCGTGCGCCCGTCGGCGGCGACGCGCCGCGCGAGGACAACCTCGCGCGCGTCCGCCGGGAAGAACTCGCTCGCGAACCCGTGCGCCAGCTCAAAAACTCCCTCCACGTATGCCTCGGTGCTGCCTGGACGCACGATTCCCGGCTTCGCGCGGCCACCGAGCAGGAGGTCGAGCGCGTGGGCAAGCACGGTCTTGCCGGCGCCCGTCTCGCCCGTGAGGACGTTGAGTCCCGGGGCGAGCTCGAGGCGCGCGTCCTCGATCAGGAGGAGGTTCTGGACTGTCAGCTCAAGCAGCATGGAGCCGAGACGGTGTAGCAGTGCGCGGGGACGGAACTAGCGTGCGAGCCGGCCGAACTTCTCGCGCAGGCGCTTGTAGAAGCTCGCACCGGTCATCTGGGCGAGCGTCGCGACGCCGAGGGCGAACCGCGCCTCGAGCGTGGCACCTACCGGAACCTCCGACACCGGGCGACCGTCGACCAACAGGTCGAGTGGCTCGCGCGAGCTGTTGTGGACCGTCAGGACGTCGCTCGGCGCGATCACGAGCGCGCGGGCGCTCAAGGAGTGCGGAGCGATGAACGACATCACCATCCCCTGTACGCCCCAGGCGAGCACCGGCCCGCCGTTGGCGAGGTTGTAGCCGGTCGATCCCGCGGGAGTCGCGATCACGAGCCCGTCGCAGCGCACGCTCGAGACGTCCTCGCCGGTCAGGGCGTAGGAGAGCTCCGCCACGCGTCCGCCAACCTTGCGGTGGACCGCGACGTCGTTGAGTGCGCTCCAGTTGCCGTTCGGCGTGACGATCTCGATCGCCGGCAGCTCGAGCAGATCAAGCTTGCCGGCGAGCGCCAGCTCGAATCCCTCGCACGCAGCGGCCGGCTCGACGGTCGCGAGGAAGCCGACCTCGCCGAAGTTGACGCCGAACACCGGGATCCCGGTCCGGGCGTACTCGCGCAGCGCGCGCAGGACGGTCCCATCGCCGCCGAGTGCGACGCACATGAAGACGTCGTGCTCGAGCCGCTCGCCGCAGCGGACCCCGACCGGCTGCCCGTCCTCGCAGAACTTCGTGCTCTCGTTCGCGTCGAGCACGAGCACGGCGTCGTGTGCCGCGGCAATCTCGCCGAGCTCGCGCAGCGCACCCTGCGTCTCCTCGGGGCGCCCGTGGCTGACCACGCTGACGAGCCGCGGTCCGCTGGCGCTCATGCGCCGCCCGCCTCCTGCGACGGGGCGTCCGCCTGCGTCGCTCGCCGCTCGAGCTCGCCCGCGGCGAGGGCTCCGTCACGTGCGCCCTCCGCGAGCTGGATGAACGTCTCGCGATTGCCCTTCGGGCCTGGCAAGCCGGAGGACCAGTAGCCGAGCACGGCAATGCCCGCGCCGAGCGCCCACTCGCCGACCGCGACCAGCGCGGCAATGCGCGCGGCCGGGGCGCGGACCACGCCGCCCTTGCCGACAGCCTCGCGCCCGGCCTCGAACTGTGGCTTGACGAGCGCCAGCGCGTCGAAGCGCGCAGCGGCGCACGCGAGCACTGCAGGCAGCACGGTGCGCAACGAGATGAACGACACGTCGACCACGATCAGCTCGGGAGCGTAAGGCAGCAGCGCGCTCGACAGCGCCCGCGCGTTGGTTCGCTCGATCACGGTGACGCGCGGATCCTCGCGCACGCGCCAATCGAGTTGGCCGTAGGCGACATCCAGCGCGATCACATGCGCCGCGCCCGCGAGCAGCAGGCAGTCGGTAAACCCACCGGTCGAGGCACCGACATCGAGCGCGCGCCGGCCGGCGACCTCGAGACCACTCTCGGCGAGCGCGTTCGCGAGCTTCACCCCACCGCGCGAGGCGTAGCGGGGTGCATCGGCGACTGCCAGCTCAGCGTCGGCCGCGACCGCCTGCCCCGGCTTCTCTACGAGCGCGCCGCCACGCCCGAGTCGCACCTCACCCGCCATCACTGCCGCCGCGGCGCGCGCGCGCGACTCAAACAGCCCCCGCTCGACAAGCAACGCATCCACCCTCAGCTTCCGCCCTGCCATTACGACATCCTCATCCGCTGCGCCCAGCCGGGGCGCACCCGCTACCTCGCCGCTGTCGGCTCGTCGGCCTGCAGGCGGTCTGGCTCGGCCGCGAGGGCGGCGACGATGCGCTCGGCGATGCGCTCCGCCGTGAAACCGACCTCCTCGTAGAGGAGCGCAGGGGCGCCGTGCGTGACGAAGCGGTCGGGCAGCCCGACGCGGATGATGCGCGTAGCGGGCCCGCCGGCGTCGCTGAGCGTCTCCCAAACGGCGCTGCCAAAGCCGCCGGCGAGCGCTCCCTCCTCGACCGTGACGAGCAGCTCGTGCTCGGCGGCGAGCTGGGCGACGAGGCCGCCGTCGATCGGCTTGGCGAAGCGCGCGTCCGCAACGGTCGCGTCGATGCCCTCCGCGACGAGCAGATCTGCCGCCGCAAGCGCCTTACCAACGCCCGCGCCGTAGCCGAGCAGCGCGACGCGACCGGCGGGCTCGCTGCCGGCGGCCGCGCGCAGGATCTCGCCGGTCCCGATCGGAATCACCTCGGGAACGTCCGGCAACGGCACGCCAACACCCTCGCCGCGCGGGTAACGGAGCCCAACCGGCCCGCCGTCGTGGGCGATCGCGGTGTGCAGCATGTGCACGAGCATCGCCTCGTCGCGCGGCGCCATCAGCACGATGTTCGGTAGGCAACGCATGTAGGCGATGTCGAAGGCGCCGTGATGGGTCGGACCGTCATCGCCGACGAGGCCGGCACGGTCCATCGCGAAGACGACCGGCAGCTTCTGCAGGCAGGCGTCGTGGACGATCTGGTCGTAGGCGCGCTGGAGGAAGGTCGAGTAGATCGCCGCGACCGGTCGCGCTCCTTGGAGCGCGAGCCCGCAGGCGAAGAGGACTGCCTGCTGCTCGGCGATGCCGACGTCGAAATAGCGCTCCGGCATCGCCTGCTGGAGGATGTTCAGCCCGGTACCGGTGTTCATTGCGGCTGTGATCCCGATCACGCGCTCGTCACGCCGGGCCTCAGCCAGCAACGCCTCGCCGAAGACCTGCGTGTACTGCGGCGGCCGCGGAGCCCCGCTCGCCTTGACGGCCGGCGTTACCTTGCCGTTGGCGATCGACAGCGGCTTCGCCGCGTGCCAGCGCTCCATGCCCTCGAGCCCACCGTCCTCGGCCGGCGCAAAGCCCTTGCCCTTGACGGTCGCGATGTGCACGACTACAGGCCGCTGTGCGGCGAGCGCCTCGCGCAGCGCAATCCGCAGCGCGCGCACGTCATGCCCGTCGATCACGCCCGTGTAGGCCCAGTCGAGCTCCTCCCAGAAGAGGCCCGGAGCCCAGAACGCCTTGATCGACTCCTTGAACTGCGGCCCGAGGCGCTCGAACTTGGCACCGATACCGGCCGGGAGCTTCGTCAGGCCACCCTCGACGCCTTCGCGCGCGTGCCACAACTTCGGATTCAGCCGCACGCGGTTGAAGTAGCGCGAGATCGAGCCGACGTTTGGCGCGATCGACATGCCGTTGTCGTTGAGCACGACGACGATCGGCGTGCCCAGCCAGCCTGCCTGCGAGATCGCCTCGAAAGCGACGCCACCGGTCATCGCGCCGTCGCCGATCACCGCTACGACGCGCCCGTCAGCGCACAGCTCCTGGCGCATTGCCTCCTTGATCCCGACGGCATAGCCGACCGAGGTGGACGCGTGCCCGGCGCCGATGATGTCGTGCTCTGACTCGTGGATCGCGCAGAACGGCGCGAGCCCGCCGTACTGGCGGATCGTCGAAAGCTTGTCGCGTCGCCCTGTCAGGACCTTGTGCGGATAGGCCTGGTGGCCGACGTCCCAGATGATCTTGTCGCGCGGCGAGTCGAGCACCGAGTGCAGCGCGACCGCCAGCTCGCAGGTCCCGAGATTCGCGCCGAAGTGCCCGCCGATCTCGCCGACGGTGTCGATGATGTGCTCGCGCACCTCCTGCGCGACCTGGGCGAGCTCGACCTCGCTCAGGGCGTGCAGGTCAGCCGGGCCTTCGACGCTGTCGAGCAGCCGTTTCTCGTTATCGCTCATGAGGTCCGTGTATAGACGAAGTCGGTGATCTGCTCGAGCTCGCCCGCCCCACCAGGTGCGGCGGCGGTAAGAGCGGCGCGTGCCGACGCGTGCGAGCGCGCAGCGAGCTCACGCGCATGCGCGAGCCCGTGCTCGGAGACGTAGGTCCGCTTGCCGTGGCGCTCGTCGCTACCGCTCGGCTTTCCGAGTGCGGCATCCGTTCCGGTCACGTCGAGTATGTCGTCCACGATTTGAAAGAGCACGCCGAGTTCCGCTGCAAACTGACCGTAGCGGATTCTCTCACCCTCCCCCGCACCAGTCAGCAACAGCGGGCATTCGATTGCGGCCGCGATCAGGCGCCCTGTCTTGAGCGCGTGCAGGCGCCGCAGGCCCTCTGGCCCGGCCGGCGCGAGCACGGCGACGTCGAGGAATTGCCCGCCGACCATCCCGTCCACGCCAGTCGCTGCCGCGAGCCGCCCGGCCGCTGCGAGCACGTTCGCCGGCTCGCCGTCCTGCCGCTCGGCGAGGTGACGGAAGGCCTCCGCGTACAGCGCGTCGCCCGCCAGGATCGCGACGCTCTCGCCGTACTCGATGTGGCACGTCGGCCGTCCGCGGCGCAGCTCGTCGTCGTCCATCGCCGGCAGGTCGTCGTGGATCAGCGAGTAGGTGTGGATCAGCTCGAGCGCCGCCGCCAGGGCAAGCACGCTCTCCGGCTCGCGCCCGAGCGCCGCCGCGGTCGCCATGCAAAGGACGGGCCGGATCCGCTTGCCCGGCGCGAGCAGCGAGTAGCGCATCGCCTCCTCGAGCCCAGCCAGGTCGGCGGCGTCGCTGAAGCTCAGCCGCTCGAGGTAGGCGTCGACTGCCTCGCGCAGGTGATCCGGATACGTGGCGGTGACCGCCACCGCTACAGCAGCGGCTCTTGCGTCGACGCGAGCTCTTGCGCCCCCGTACGGGCACGCCGCTCGAGCTCCGCGCTCGCCTCCCCCGCCAGCGCTGCACAGTCCTCGACGAGCGTCGCCGCCGCGTGCGCCGACAGGTCCCCCGACCGCAGCTGCTCGGCCGCGCGCCCCAGGGCGTCGATCAGGTCGTCAAGTCGGTCTGCCGCCTCACTCATCGCGGTGATTGTCGCGCATCGCGGCGGTTTGGTGGCGTTAGCGCGGGGCGCCGGCGCGCACTTCACGCAGTACCGCGTCGAGGATCCCGTTGACAAACGCCGGTGCTTGCGCACCGCAAAACTCCTTCGCGCTCTCCACCGCCTCGTCGATCGCCCCCTCCGGCGGGATCGGCTTGTGCGCCTCAACGGCGTCCGGGTGGAGCATCTCGAGCAGCGCAACGCGCATGATCGCGCGCTCGAGCGGCGCGATCCGCTCGAGCACCCAACCGCGCGAGTACCGCGAGATGAGCTCGTCGAGCTCATCCTGGCGGTCGGCAGCCGCGTGCGCGAGCGAGCGCGTCAGCGCGGTCGCGCGGGCTTCAAGCGTGTCGGAGAGCGGCCGGCCCGTGACGTCGTGCTGATAGAGCGCGAAGACAGCCGCCCGGCGCTGCTCGCTGCGGTTCACGGGCGGTCGCTCACGCCCGCGACACGTAGTCTCCGGTGCGCGTGTCGACGCGGATCTTGTCGCCGATGTTCACGAACAGCGGCACCTGGACCTGCGCGCCGGTCTCGAGCGTGGCCGGTTTGGTGCCGCCGCCGGAGGCGGTGTCGCCGCGCAGACCGGGCTCGGTCTCGGTGACCTCGAGGTCGACGGCGCTTGGCAGCTGGATGTCGGCGGGCTGGCCGTCGATGAACAGCAGGTCAACCTCATCGCTTGCGCGCGTCCAGCGCAGCGCCTGCTCGAGCGTGCTCTCCGGTATCGCGAGCTGCTCGTAGGAGCCGGTGTCCATGAAATGGGCCTCGGCACCGTCCGCGTAGAGGAACTGCATCTTGCGTGCCTCGGTGCGCACGGCGCGGAAGCGCTCCCCCGCCCGGAACGTCCGGTCGATCACGGCGCCGTCGCTGACGCGCCGCAGCCGGGTCCGTACGAACGCCCCGCCCTTGCCGGGCTTCACGTGCTGGAACTCGAGGATCTTGAAGATGACCCCCTCGACCTCGATGTGGTTGCCGTTCTTGAACTGATTGGTTGAGATCGCCATTTCGACCGCGTTTCCTGCCGCCCGTTGCCTAGCAGGCTATCGCCCGGCGGGGCAGAGTAGCGGGCATCGAGAGCGCTCCGGCGACGGCGCGCGCGTCAGCGCGCGCCGCTTCGGGCGCGCGCCTGCGGGCGGTGCCGCGACCTGCGTGGCGGGCGGCCCCCAACAGGCTCCGCGCGGCGCTCTTCGCCGCCGAGGCCATGGCTGATGCCCAGCGCGCGGGCGAGCTGGCGCATCTCGTGACGCTCGCCGGCACCGACGAGCGTCACGCCGACGCCACGGTTGCCCGCGCGCCCGGTCCGGCCGATCCGGTGAATGTAGGTCTGGTGGTCTGCCGGCGGCTCGAAGTTGATCACGTGTGAGATCCCGTCAACGTCGATTCCACGCGCCGCGACATCGGTTGCGACGAGCGTGTCGACGTGCCCGGAGCGGAAGTGAGCAAGCGCCCGCTCGCGCTGATTCTGCGACTTGTTACCGTGAATCGCGAGCGCCTTCAGCCCGCGCGCATCGAGACGCTTGACGAGACGGTCCGCGCCCCGCTTGGTGCGCACGAACACGAGCGCACGATCGCGCTCGCCCTCGAGCTCCTCAATCAGCGCATCGAGGCGAAGCTCTTCGCGAACCGCGACGAAGCGGTGCTCCACGAGCGTCTTGTCGTAGCTGCCTGGGGCTCCATGCTCGTGCACGACCGCGTTCGAGGTGTAACGGTCGGCCAGGTCGCCCGCGACGCCCTCGAGCGTGGCGGAGAAGAACAATGTCTGGCGTGCCGCCGGACAGGCCCTGACGATGCGCTCGATCGCAGGACGGAAGCCCATGTCGAGCATGCGGTCGGCCTCGTCGAGCACGAGCATCGCGACATGGTCGAGCGCGAAGGTCCTGCGTGCGAGCAGGTCCTCGAGGCGGCCCGGGGTGGCGACGATGATGTGCGCACGCTTTGCCCGAGCAGCCTGCGCCGAAATGCCGACGCCGCCGTAGACGGCGGCTACACGCAGGTTCTTGGCTGCTGCAAGCGGCTCGAGCTCGGCCACGATCTGGGCGGCGAGCTCGCGCGTCGGAGCGACGACCAGCCCGGTCGGTGCGGACCCGGCGACGCTACGCTCGACGAGCGGGATGGCAAACGCAAGCGTCTTGCCAGACCCCGTCGGCGCTTTGACGAGGAGATCGCGTCCAGCCAGCGCCTCTTCGAGGACGAGCTGCTGGACGGGGAAGGGTGCCGTGACTCCACGGCGGGATAGCGCGGCACGCACGGCGCCGGACACGCCGAGATCGGCGAAAGACTGCGTGGACATCTAATACTCCTGACGGCGCTCGCTGGCGCCTGCGATTCGGAGGGCTCTGGCTGACCCGAACCGCTCCTGGCGGGACTCAAGCGAGCAAACCCCGCGGCCGAAGGTCTCGACCGCTACTCGAGACGGTAACAGACACCGGACTGCGGTCCGCAAGAAATCCCCCACGTGCGGCACGCTAAACTTGTAAGAGTCAAATAGACGGTAGGCGACGCAACCCGCGAAATTGCGGCACAGGAGACCCTCCTTGGTGTGATCGCCCGCCCAACCAGCGACGGGGCACGGGTCAGCTCCGAGCGCGCAAGTGCCGGGAGAGTCCGTGCCAAGTCCCACCCAGCTGCGCCAGCTCGAGCAGCGCGAACAGAAGCTCCAGGACATCCGCGAGCAGGTCGCCGACGGCAAGCTCGTAATCCGACAGATGACAGCGGACGAGCGGAAGCGCTTCCCGCCGGCCGCTCCCCGCGTACAAAGCGCGCGCGGGCGTCGACGCTGATCTGAACCGCCGACTAGCCAGGCTGCGGGACGGTCGCACGGCGAATGCCGCTGCCACGACCGGCCCGAGCCAATGGCTAGCTGCAGTGCGACCTGGGTGCCCCCTTGTTGCACCGCCCCCGCAACCTACGCGCGCCGGCCGCGTCTGCGCAGACCCCAAAGGGGTGCGCCGCGACACCCTTGCTCACGCGCCGGCGACGACGAGTCCGGTCTCGTAGGCGAGCGTGACGAGCTGGGCGCGGTCACGCGCGCCGAGCTTCGTCATCGCGCGACTGACATGGGTCTTCGCCGTGGCAGGGCTCACGGTGAGGCGCTCGGCGATCTGCTGGTTGCTGAGGCCGCCTGCAACGAGCGCCATCACCTCACGCTCGCGCGCGGTGAGCACGTCGAGCTGCTCGGGGTGCGGTCGCGCCACCGGCGGGCGCACCGCGAGCTCCGCGATCAGGCGGCGCGTAACGCGTGGCGAGAGCAGCGCCTCGCCGTCGGCGACGAGCCTCACGCCGCGAAGCAGCTCAACTGGATCGGTGTCCTTGAGCAGGAAACCGCTCGCACCGGCGCGCAGCGCAGCGAACAGGTTCTCGTCGCTCTCGAACGTCGTCAGGATGAGGATCCGCACGTCGTCCAGCCGCGGGTCGCCGGCGATCTGCCGGGTGGCTTCGAGGCCGTCGATCCCGGGCATCCGGATATCCATCAGCACCACGTCGGGGCGCTCGTGGCGTGCCAGCGCGATCGCCTCCCCGCCGTTTGCGGCCTCCCCGACGACTCTCACGTCCGGCTCGCTCTCGAGCAGCACGCGGAAGCCCGCACGCACGAGCGCTTGGTCGTCGGCGATCAGGACGCGGATCACGGCTCGCTCGGGAGCGGTAATCGTGCACGAACGCGGAAGCCGCCTTCGCCGAGCGAGGTCGCTTCGAGCTCGCCACCGAATGCGCCAGCTCGCTCACGCATCCCGGCGATCCCGTGACCGCCGCCGTTCAAGCCGCCAGGATCGGCCCCGCGTCCGTTGTCCGAGACCTCGATCCCGAGCTCGCTCGACTGGTACTCGAGACTGAT
This sequence comes from Solirubrobacteraceae bacterium, assembly GCA_050010595.1. Taxonomy (GTDB): domain Bacteria; phylum Actinomycetota; class Thermoleophilia; order Solirubrobacterales; family Solirubrobacteraceae; genus Palsa-513. Next base: position 94,111 of record JBEKKS010000007.1, on the reverse strand, counting down.
CTCGGCGCGTGCTTGGCCGGCATGGCGCATGACGTTGGTCAGCGATTCCTGGACGATCCGGTAGGCCGCGAGATCGACCGTGGCCGGGAGCGGGCGCCGCTCACCGGTAATCCGCAGCCGAATCGGCAGTCCAGCCTCGCCGGCAGTTGCAATCAGTGCGTCGAGCTGCGCAAGACCGGGGGCCGGGCTGCGCGACTCGTCCTCGCCGGGCTCACGCAGGACCCCGACGATGTTGCGCAACTCGCGTAGGGCCTCCTTGCTCGATTCCTTGATCGTCGTCAGCGCGTGCGCGGCGGCCTCGGGGCGCTTGTCGATCACGTGTGCCGCGACGCCCGCCTGCACGTTGATCGTCGCAATCGTGTGCGCGACGACGTCGTGCAGCTCGCGCGCGATGCGCAGTCGCTCGGCGTCGAGCAGGCGCCGCAGCTCCTCCTCGCGCGCCGCCTCGGCGCGGGCGGCGCGATCCTTGATCTCGGCGATATAGGCACGCCGCCCCGCGACTGCCCAGCCGAGGAACAGCGCCGCGACGGCCAGCGCCGGCTCGGCCGCGGTGCGCCCGTCGGACCAGCCCTTTGCCTGGATCAAGCCGCGAGCCAGGGCAAGCCCGAGGGCTGCGGTTGCCGCTAGAGCAAGCGCACGGGGACGCCGCTCGAGCGTCGCGAGCGTGTAGATGGCGATCAGCAGCGGCAGCGAGATCGCGCCCGAGGCGCTGTCGAGCGCGATCACCACCGGTACGGCAGCGAGCGTCAACGCCCAGACCGCGACCGGCGCGTCGCGTCGTGCGATGAGCGAGCATGCGCTCGCGAGCGCGATCGCGACGCCGGCGAGGCCCATGTTGTGCAGGTGGCGGTCGCTGATCTCGGCCGCGCGTGCGATGACGATCGCGGCTGCGACGCCGAGTGCGAGCAGGACATCCGCGGGCCGGCCCGAAACGCGTGCGACGAAGCGGTCGATCACGCAGCGAAAAATAGCGCTACATCGCTCGCAGTAGACGCGTTCTCCGCCTACTACCCAGGATGTACATGGAAGAGCATTCCCAAAGCCGACGACAGGCCGGCGCTTGCAAGCGATGATTACGACCCTCGCACGATGCGCAGCCCGGCAGAAAGCGCGCTGGCGCGCCGCCTCGATGCTTGATCCGCGCCCGCGGTTCGGGTTCCTGGCGCGGTTCGTCGTCGCAGCGCTGGCGATCGTCGTGCTCGCGACTGCGGCGTCGGCGACCTTCGCCATCGGCACGATCGACCAGCTTGCATCGGATCTCGCGGCCGGCGGCCAGCCGATCACCTCGCCGGAGCTCAAGGCGGCGGCGGACGGCGCGCCGCAGACGATCCTGATCATCGGCGACGACCACAGCGGCAACGACCTGACCAAGGCGATCGGCACGATCGACAAGGGCACAGGTGTGCCCTTGCTGCACGCCGACACCTTCATGTTGCTGAGGATGGACCCGCATCAGGGTCAAACCTCGATCCTGTCGATCCCGCGCGATCTGATGATCAGCTTCTGCTACCCGCAGGGCAGCAGCAACTGTTATTCGGACGTCAAGTTCAACACCGCCTACGCGGTCGGCGGCGTTGACGGCGTGCTCCAGGAAATCAAGCAGTACTTGCCAGGAGTCATGGTCAATCACGTGATCGACTTCAACTTCTCGTCGTTCATCGGCGTGATCGACGCGATTGGCTGCGTCTACGTCGACGTCGATCAGCGCTACTACAACCCCGGCAACGATTCCTTCCTGGCAATCAATCTCGAGCCTGGGTATCACCGCCTGTGCAGCGACCGGGCCCTCGCCTACGTCCGCTATCGCCACACCGACTCGGACTTCGTGCGCGTCGCGCGACAAGCCGACTTCATCCGCCAAGCGAAGGAGCAGCTCGGCGCCAGCGGCCTGATCAGCAAGTACCAGCAGATCGCCAAAGCGTTCGGCAAGGCGATCAGGACCGACATCCACAACTACGACGCCGTCTACCAGCTACTGAGCCTCGCCGCTTACTCGCTCTCTGCCCCTGTGCGCCACGTGAGCTTCGAAACCAACAACGACAACTACTTCTACAACGGCGAGGACATGGTGACCTCCACGCCCGCGCTGATCAGTCAGAGCATCTACGACTTCCTCGATGAGGACCCACGGGCGCCTGCGCCTGTCGTCGCGGCAACGCCCGGCCGCCGCCACCGCCACCACGTGAACGCCTTGCTGTCGGCGGCGAGTCTCGCCGCAAACGACCTCTATCCGCTCGATGCGGGGACGACCGCGCAGGCCCAGACGATGTCCGTCGACGTCCCGTTCAAAGTCTACGTGCCGACTGTTGAGACGGGAACAGCCGGCTTCGCCCAGGACTTCCATCCTTACGCCGTGTTCGACGAACAGCACCACCTGCACCATGGCTACCGCATCGACTGGGCCGTCAACGGCGACGGCGGGTATTACGGGATCGAGGGTTTGAACTGGACCAACCCGCCGCTGTTTGCCGACCCGACCGCCACGGAGACGATCGACGGTCGCACCTACATGTTCGTCGACAACGGAAGCGCCTACCAGTACATCGGCTGGCGCGAGGACGGCGTGCTCTACTGGGTAAGCAACACCCTGCTCGACGACCTCACCAACAAGCAGATGCTCGCGCTAGCGGAGTCGGCTCATCCGCTTCGCTGACCGCTCGCAACCGTCGGCGGCGTCCTGCGCCGGCGCGCCGCCTCGAGCTCCAGGCAGAGCAGCGTCAGCGCAATCGGGACCGTCGCCGGCAGCTGATCCACGACGAGGAACAGGAGGTCGAATGCGAGCGCGACGATCGCCGCGATCCGCGCGCCGCGGCGCTGCACCGCCGGCTCGCGCGCGAGCAGCGCACCGAGCAGGCCGGCGACGAACAGATCGCCGTAGCCCATCACGGCGCGGTAGAGGGTCTCCGACTGGAGCTGGGGCAGGTGCGCGACGGGCACAACCGCGTTCAACGCGTTGTTGGGAGCGGCAAGCAGGTTCGTGGCTACCACCCAGGCGTCGGTCGCGGCCATCACGACGATCGCGAGCTTGGCCAGCAGCCGCGGCGTAACTGCGACGAGCAGCACTCCGAGCGCTACGCACGAGAGCGCATCGAGGGCGACCCCGGCGAGCTCTCCCGGAACGCCCTGGCGATCGGCCCAGGCAAGTGCGAACAGTGGCACGGCGGCGAGCGCCAGTACCGGCCGGGCGCCGCGCACGAGCCAGCCGAGCGCGAGCGCCGCAAGCGGCGGCACAGCGACGAGCGCGAGGTAGGTGAGCCCGTTCGCAGCATCGCCGAGCGCACGCACGCCGAAGACGAACGCGACGACCGAGCCGGCAGGTATCAGCGCCCACCAGCCCGAGCGCAGCCGCTCGAGTACGGGTAGGCGCCGCGCGGACGGCAGCGCGACGACGGCTGCTTGTACGACCGAGAGCGCCGCGATCGAGATGGCAAAGCGCCACCAGCCGGGCGCCAGCAGCGGCGCAGGAATGCTCCCCAAGGGCACGAATGCGGTCATGTTTCGGCCAAGGTCTGCCGATATTAACTTGACGTGAGCGCACGCCTGCGCGACAACTGGCTCGCCCTCGTCTTCGCTTCGGCTGGGGTCTGGACGATGGTCTACCTGGGCCTCTACGGCTTCGCGTGGACCGACTTCGACTTCGAGGTCACCCCGGCCTACGATGCGCTGCGCGGCGGCCACCTTTGGCGCTTCCTCGAACTTGTTCCCGCCTACGGCGGAGCGGTCGAGCTGCGTGCCCCATTCGCTGCCGCCGCGATGCTCCTCGGCGGCACCGACCAGGCTGTCTTCCAGGCCGTCTCGATCCCGTGCCTGATCGCCGGCGCCCTGCTCGGTGTCTGGCTCTGCGACCAGCTTCGCGCGCGCGGCGCCAGCCGTCTAGCGCGCTATAGCGCGCTCGGCCTATGCGCCGCAAACCCGGTCACGATGTACGCCTGCGAGCTGGGACATGCGGAGGAGCTGCTCGCTGCGGTCCTCTGCGTCGCAGCGCTACTGCTCGCCGAGCGCGGCCGCGCCACCTGGGCGGGCGTCGCACTCGGGCTTGCAATCGTCACGAAGGAGTGGGCGCTCGTCGCGATCGCGCCGATGCTCCTGGCCCTGCCCGCCGGGCGCCGCCAGGCGCTCGCGCTGACCGCCGGGGTCGCAGCGATCTTCTACCTGCCGTTCACCGTGGCACAGCTCGCGAGCACCGCCGGCGGCAGTACCGTCACTGCGCTCGGCAATGCCGGCACGATCTTCCAGCCATGGCAGCTGTGGTGGTTCCTCGGCGCGGCCGGGCACCTCGTGCGCGACCAAAACGGCGTGATCCTCCATGGCTACCGCCAGGCTGTCCCCTGGGTCGCCAATCTCAGTCACCCACTGATCGTCGCTGTCAGCGTGCCACTCACCCTGCTTGCGGCGCGCTTCGGTCGCGCGGGGCGCGGCGGCGCGGACCCGCTGCTCGTCCTCGTGCTCGTGCTGCTACTGCGTTTCCTGCTCGATCCGTGGGACGTCGTCTACTACCCCCTGCCGTTCATCGTCGCCCTCACCGCCTGGGAGGCGCTGCGACTTGGGCGCCCGCCGGTGCTCGGACTGCTCGCAACGGTCGGGACCTGGCTCACCTTCGAGTACCTCCCAAGCCACGTTAGCCCTGACGTGGACTCGGCGGTCTTTCTCGCGCTCGCCCTGCCGGCGCTCGGCGCCGTGTCGCTCGCGATCTGGCCGTGGCGCCGGCGGGAGCAACCGGCGCGCACCTGGCGCGCCAGTCCCGCGACATCCTCCGCCGGGCGATGAGCGCGCGGCGCCGGATAGAGCTCGGATCGCTCACCGCAGTCGCGCTCGCGCTGACGCTCGGAATGCTGTGGCTCCACACCTGGCAGGTAACCCTCAACGACTACGGCTCCGAGGCGATGGGTCCGCTCGGGGCGCTTCTCCACGGCCACCTCTGGCGCTTCTTGCAGACGGCTCCTGCCTATGGCCCATCGCTGATGCTGCGGGCACCGTTCGCCCTGATCCCCTCGCTGGCGCACGGCACAGAGCTGCTCGTCTACCGCATCTCGGCGCTTCCCTGCCTACTTGCTCTCGCTGCGCTCGCCGTCTGGATCGCTGCGCAGCTGCGCAGCGCCGGTCGCGGCTGGCTCGCGGTCGCGCTCACGCTCGCCGTCTGCCTCCTGAATCCGCTGACCTACTTCGCCCTTTCGATCGGCCATCCCGAAGAGGTGCTCGGAGGGGTGCTGTGCGTCGTTGCCGTGCTCGCAGCGCTGCGCGGCCACTGCGCCTGGGCGGGGATCCTGCTCGGGCTCGCGATCGCCAACAAGGAATGGGCGATCGTCGCCGCTGGTCCGGTGCTCGTCGCGCTGCCCGCACACCGCATCCGTACGCTGCTCGTTGCCGGCGGCGTGCTCGCGCTGCTGCTCGGCCCGATGGCGCTCGCTACCGGCAGCGCGAAGTCCGCAACCGGAAAGCTGACGGTCGCCAACGGCGGCACCTTCTTCTACACGCAGCAGCTCTGGTGGTTCCTTGGACAGCCCCAACACTGGGTGCCCGCGATGCACGGCCAGCTCATGGCCGGCTTCCGCTTCCCGCCAGCCTGGCTACAGGGCCGCGCACACATCCTGATCGCCTGGATCGGCGTGCCTCTATCGTGGTTCGCGTTCAAGCGGCGCATGGCGCGCGAGAATGCCCTCGCCCTGCTGGCGATGCTGCTGCTCCTGCGCTGCGCCCTCGACCCCTGGGATCTCGTCTACTACCCGATCCCGTTCATCATCGCCCTGCTCAGCTGGGAGACGCTCGTCAGGCAGCGGGCGCCGGTCGGAGCGGCACTGGCGACCGGGGCCGCCTACCTGCTCTTCGAGCAGCTGCCGCTCGTGCTGAGCGCGAACGAGCAGGCGGTCGCGTTCATGGTCCCCTGCCTCTTCGCCCTCGTCGCGCTGGCGCTCGTGGTCTACCGCCGCCGCGCCCCCGCGGCGAGACCTCAGTCGACGACGAGCAGCTCCTTTGTGAACTTGCTCAGGCGTCGCGCACCGCTCTCGGTGACGACCGTCAGGTCCTCGATTCGCACGCCGAGCGTTCCCGGCAGGTAGACGCCCGGCTCGACGGTGACCACGTTGCCGATGCGCAGCAGCTCATCGGCGTTCTTGTGGGAGAGGCGGGGGCGTTCATGGATCTCGAGGCCGACCCCGTGCCCGAGCCCGTGACCGTGATACTCGCCATAACCGCCATCGGCGATCACTGAGCGCGCCTGGGCGTCGACCTCGAAGCCGGTAAGCCCCGCGGCGAGCGCATCGAGGCCGCGCTGCTGCGCACTGAGCACGAGCTCGTAGATCTCGCGCGCTTGCGCGCTCGGCTCGCCGACGGCGAACGTTCGCGTGCAGTCCGAGCAGTAGCCGTCGACCAACGCGCCAATGTCGATGATCACGAGCGTTCCGCGCTCGATCACGGTGTCGCGTGGCTGCGCGTGCGGCAGCGCTGCGTGCGCTCCGCCGGCGACGATCGAGCTGAAGCTCGGGCCGCTGGCACCCCGCAAGCGCATCTCGTGCTCGAGATCGATCGCGACCTGACGCTCGCTGCGCCCGGCAAGGCCGCGCTCGAGGATCCACTCGTAGATCCCGTCGACGAGCGCGGCGGCAGCTGCGACCAGCTCCACCTCGCGCGCATCCTTGACGACGCGTAGATCCTCGACGAGCCCGCCGGCCGCAATGAGCTCGGCGCGAGGTCCGAGCGCCTCTGCAAGCCTGCGTGCGCGGGCAACGCTCGTCGCTACGTCGTTAAAGCCGATCCGCCCTGCCGGCAGGCTCGCGGGGAGCTCGTCGAGCAGATCCTGTGCAACGATCGAGCGGGCGAACCGCTCGTCAACCTCGGTCGCCGACTGCTCCTTGTAGCGGAAGTCGGTGAGGAAGGTCGCTTCACCTTCGGCAGCGATAACGGCGATCCCGTTGCTGCCGGTGAAACCGCTCAGGTAGCGGAGGTTCGCCGCGTCATCGACGATCAGCGCATCGAGCGAGCGAGCGCGGAGCTGTTCGCAGACCTCGGCAACGCGGTCGCTCACCCGTCGAGCTCCTTGCTGAGTCGCACGAGCGCCTCACGGTAGCCCTCGACACCCTGGCCCGAGACCGATGCGACGCAGAGGTCGGCGATCACCGACACCCGCCGCCAGTCCTCACGCTTGGTGACGCTGGAGAGGTGAACCTCGACCGCGGGGACTGCGGCGATCTCGAGCGCGTCGTGGATCGCCCAGCTGTAGTGCGTCCAAGCGCCCGGATTGAGCAGGACGCCATCGGCGGTGCCCGCAAGACGGTGCAGGTGCTCGACGAACTCCGCCTCCGAGTTCGTCTGGAAGCAGCGGAGCTCGAGTCCGAGCTCGCGCGCAAAGCCGGCGACCTGCCGTTCGAGCTCGCTCAAAGTCTGCGTGCCGTAGTGCGCGGGGTCGCGCCGGCCGAGCATGTCGAGGTTGACGCCGTGCATGAGCTCGATGCGGCTGCGCGCCTCACTCATCGCGACGCCCCCGCTCGCTGCGGCCGGCTCGCACCCTGAAAGGGTGTGGCGAGGAGCTCGGCAACCGCATGCTCGATGTCGGCGTCGGCGACGAGCGCCCCGTGGCGCACCTCTCCCGGCCCATCGACAAGCACCATCGGGACCCCGCTTGGGCCGCGCTTCTTGTCGCGAGCCATCGCCACGAGGACTGCATCGCGATCGACCTCCCCGGCCCGCGTTGGCAGGCCATGCGCGGCAAGCAGCCCGGCGACCTGGGCTCGCAGTTCGTCTGCTCCCGACAGACGCAGCGCCGCAAGCAGCCCGAGCCCGACCGCCTCGCCGTGGCGAAACCGCGTGTAGCCCGTGGCGGTCTCGAGCGCATGCCCGACGGTGTGGCCCAGGTTCAGCACCTGGCGCAGACCGCCGTCGCGCTCGTCCGCCGCCACAACGGCGAGCTTGCAGCGGATGCAGTCGTAGATCATCCGCTCGTCAAGCGGCGCATCCGCGGCGATGCGCCGCCAGAGCTCGCCACCGGCGATCAGCGCCGTCTTCAGCACCTCGGCGTAGCCGGCGGCCAGCTCCGCCGCCGGCAGCGTCGCCAGAACCGTCGGATCTACGATCACGCCGGCCGGCTGGTGGTAGACGCCGACGTAGTTCTTGGCCTCCGGCAGATCGATGCCGGTCTTGCCGCCGAACGCAGAGTCGACTTGTGCGACGAGGCTCGTCGGCAGCTGTATCACCGGCACGCCACGCTGGTAGGTCGCCGCGCAGAAGCCGGCGAGATCGCCGACCACACCGCCGCCGAGCGCGGCAACGTGGTCGGCGCGCGTGATGCCGGCCTGCAGCAGCGCGCGCCAGACGCGCTCCGCGCCGGCGAGCGTCTTGCTTGCTTCGCCCGCAGGCAACACGAGCATGCCGTCGAACTCGCCGAGCGCCGCCTCCCACAGCGGCGCGACGTTCGCGTCGCTGACGAGGAAGCGTCGCGACTGCTGGCGCTCGAGCGGCCAGAGGCCCGCGGCGAGAGCGCCCTCGCCGACGTATACGGGGTACTCGCCGGAGACGCTCGTCGCCCAAAGCATGCGGGTCCCAGCCGGAGCGCGACGCAACGTGTCGAGAGCCCGCGAGGCGGCCGCAAGGCTATTGCGCCCGGCCTCCGGGAAGGTCGCGTCGGCGACCGACTCGTACAGCGGGCGACGCTTGGCGTAGAGAGCGTCGAACTGGCGTCGCTCGCGTGCTAGCGGCCGGTTGCCGCCACCGGCGCGCCGCCAGGCGACCGTTGGCGCGACATCCAGCCAGACCACGAGATGCCCTGCCAGCGCGTCGCGGATGCGCCTGGAGGTCACCGCACCGCCGCCGAGTGAGATCACCTGATTGCTCCCGGCGCTTGCCAGCAGCTGGGAGACGACGCGCTCCTCGATTTCCCTGAAGGCCGCCTCGCCCTCACGTTCGAAGAACTCGGCGATCGTCGTGCCAAGCTCGCGCTCGATCATGCGATCGGCGTCGATCGAACGCCGCCCGCGGGCCTTCGCGAGCGAGCGCGCGGCAGCTGTCTTGCCGGCTCCCATGAAGCCGACGACGACGATCGCGCCGCCGCGCGTCAGCTGCGCTGCCATGCGATCCGCTCGCGGTAAGCGCGGAGCGCACCGAGGACATCGTCGATGTGGTCGCCGCCGAACTTCTCGCGGTAGGCGGCGGCGAGCACGTAGGCGACCATCGCCTCGCCGACCACTCCTGCGGCCGGCACTGTGCATGAGTCGGTCCGCTCTCGTAGCGCCTCCGCCGGCGCGAGCGTCGCGATGTCGACGGAGCGCAACGGCTTCGTCAGCGTCGGTAGCGGCTTCATTGCGCCGCGAACGATGAGCGTCTCCCCGTTGGTCATGCCGCCCTCGACGCCACCGGCACGATTCGTCTCGCGATAGAAGCCACGCTCGGGCGTGTGGAAGATCTCGTCGTGCGCCTGTGAGCCAGGTTGCCCGGCAAGCTCGAAGCCGTCGCCAAGCTCGAAGCCCTTGATCGCCTGGATCGAGCAGATCGCCGCGGCGAGGCGTGTGTCAAGCCGCTCCTCATAGGAGACGTGTGAGCCGAGTCCCGGCACAAGGCCGTAGGCGCGCACCTCGAAGACGCCGCCGAGTGACTCGTTCGCCTTGCGCTGCCGATCGATGTGGGCGACCATCGCGCCGGAGGCCTCGGCATCCAGGCAGCGCACCGGCGAGGCATCGACGTCGGCGAAGTCCACGAGCTCGAGCGGCGGCGCCGGCGCGCGCACGGTGCCGATCTGCAGGACGTGCGACACGACCTCAACGCCGAGGGCGCGCAGAAACGCCTTACAGACAGCTCCGCCCGCAACCCGCGCCGCGGTCTCGCGCGCGCTCGCGCGCTCCAGCACGTTGCGGACGTCGCTGAACCCGTACTTCTGCACGCCGGCGAGGTCGGCATGCCCAGGTCGCGGCAGGTGCACCTCCTCCGTCGGGGCCGTGACCGGCCACGGGTTCATTCGCTCCTCCCAGTTCGCGAAGTCGCGGTTGGCCACCCACAGGGCGATCGGGCCGCCGAGCGTGAGCCCGTGGCGAACGCCGCCGGTCGCCTCGGCGGCGTCCCGCTCGATCTTCATCCGTCCGCCGCGCCCGTGACCGAGCTGACGGCGCGCCATGTCGCGGTTGATCGCGTCACGGTCGAGCGCCAGCCCTGCCGGCATCCCCTCGACCAGGCACGTCAACCCGGGACCGTGCGACTCCCCTGCAGTTGTCATCCGAACGCTTGCCATCGGCAGCGAACTTTACGGCCGCGCGCGACGCCGCCGCCAGGCGGCGGTCCCGGCGTACGCTCTGACGGGGCTCAGCCTGCCGCGACAGGAAGGCCGGCGAGGCCGCTTGACCCGCTCGAGCCGCTAGCGCCGCTCGAGCCGCTGGTGCCACTCGAGCCCGTCGTACCGACCGCGGTCTGCGCCTCGTAGACGAGCGCGCCGGTGCTGACGTTGTAGAAGAAGCTCGCGAGAACGCTCGACGTCGAGGCACTCACGATCGCCTGGCCAGCCGTGGAGGTAGCCTCGCGCGCCTGCGTAGCAGCCGACACTGAGGCTAGCTTCGCTGCTCCAATCGCGCTCACTTCGAGCGTGAAAGTCGAGTAGCTGGGGTTTGCCGGGCTCGGCGTGAGAGTCAGCTTGGCGCCGACCGGAAGCTCGATCACACCGCATTCGCCGGCACTCGGCTCGCAAACTGTGCTCCCGAGCGTCGTCGCCTTGACCGGCACCGCGCCGGTGAAGGCGAACGCGGCGAGCTTGCCGCCTTTCATGACACCGAGGAACACGACCTCGCCAGTCACGTTGGCCGGCAGCGGCGTCAGGCGCTCAACATTCTTGAGCTCGTCCGTCTCACTGCCGTAGCTGGTCGTGATGTCCGCCGTATAGACCTGGTCGGAGGCGAGTGAGCTCGGTGCGGAGCCCGATGACGTGCTCGTGCCACTCGAGCCGCTCGATCCCTTGGCCGGGGTGATCGTCGGCTTGGGAGTGCTCGATCCTGAGCCGCTCGAGCTGCTCGTCGAGCCCGAGCCGGTCGAGCTCGAGCTGGTGCTGTGTGAAGCCGAGCTGGATGAGCTGGACGACGAGCTGGATGGGCTGGAAACCGCGGCGAACGGGTTTGGCTCAGAGCCCTTGTAGAGCACGGAGTGCTGCACCGGCGGCGTCTGCACAGTCGCCAGCTCGGTTGTCGGAGCGGGCTCACCCTTCGGCGGCGCGGTTTCCACGGGGGGCACGCTGACGGGCGCAGGAGTACCACTCCCGGACAGCAGCATCCCACCGAAGACCGGGATCGCCACGACAAGCACAACGAGCAGAATTACCGCCGGGAGCACTTGGCGCTCGCGCAGGTCGGTGATGAGCGAGCGGATGAAGCTCATGGCGTGGCCGCCGTCGTCGTCACCGCGCCGGTTGCCCCGGTTGCGCCACCGCTTGGCTGCTCGTAGACCGTCATCGTGACCGATGCGCTCGTCGCACCACTGTCGCCACTGAGCGAGAGCGAATTGACGTTCACGAGCCTGCCCTTGGCGACGACGTTCGCCCCGTCGGTCTCGTCGAGCGCGTCGAGCGCAGCGATGAACTGCTGCAGGTTCACGTAGCTCGCGGTGAAGCTGAAGCTGAGCTCGATGGCCTGGAAGCCGTCCGCGGAGGACGAGCCAAAGCTGGTTGCGTGCCACTGGATGAGATGACCGTCTTCGAGCTTGTTGATCAATGTGATCAACTGCGGCTCCTCGTCGCTCGTCGGAATGGCGTTGAGCAGCACGGTCAACGCGTGAACCTCATCCGGGTAGACGGCACGTGCCTCTCGTGCACTCGCTAGCTGGCTCTGGTCGCTGACGAGGGTCGCGCGCTCGCTATTGATCTGCGAGAGCAGGCTGCTCGCCTTGCTGCGCTCGGGCGACACAAGCCCGAGCCAAGCGGCGACGACGACGATCAGCGCTACGACCACGCAGGCGATCAGACGGTCACGCTGTCCCATCTCAGCCACCCACCGTGCTCTGCGACCCGCGGGCAAGCTTGCCCACCGGGATCGCGTAATCGTCGGAGTAGACAGCGGTCATCGAGAACGACACGTGACAGCTGCCACCCGTGGCATACGAGCTGACCGTCGCGCTTGCGACGTGCTGCAGCTCGCGCAGCCGTGTGAGCGTCGTCGCGACGGCGTCCTGCGAGGGCGCGCAGCCAGAGATCGCGAGCGTTGGGGCGCTCACTGTCGCAGCGCCACTGGTCCCGGTTGTGCCGCTCGCGCCCGTGGCACCCCCACCGGTCGTCTGTCCGGAAAGTGAGGTGAGGTGCACGCCTCGGGGCAGAGCCAACGCGAACTGCTCCATGGCGTCGGGCCAGTCGAAGCGCTGCGCCGCGAGCGAGGCGACCGAGCTGATGCGCGCATGGCTGATCGTCTCGAACTGCAGGTATGGCCCGAGCGCCGACACCTGAGCACTGACCGCTCCAGCCTGCGCGGTCACCTGGGCAAGCGTCGTCTTGCGGGTCGCGACCTGGTGGACGGCCGACACGTAGAGCACGCCAAAGACGACGAGTGCGACGAGCCCGCCCATGATCACGTAGACGACACCGCCGGTACGTCCGGCGAGCCCGCCGGCGCCACGACGCTGCTCCGTCGGGACCAGGTTGATGGCTCTCACTGCACGCCCTCGACCACTGACAGGCCGGCCGCAACCGGAAGGATGCTCGCAGGCACATCGATGACGCCCGAGGCCACAACGCCTCGCTCGACGGCGATGCCGAGCTGACGCGAAAGAGCGCGGTCGAATCCTGGGATCTCCAGGGCGGGCCCGGTGAGCACGGCCCGCGCCACGGCGGACGCGTCCTGAGCTGCAAGGTAGAAGTCGAGCGAGTTGCGAACCTCCGAGCCGATTCGCCTGATGCCGTCGTCGAGCGCCTCCCGCGCGACCGCGACATTGTCGGCGCCCGATACAGCATCGTCGTGCGAGGTCGCGAGTTCGGTCGTCGGTGCGGACTCGAGCTCGGGTATGCGCGGCTGATCGGGTACAGGGCTGGCGATCGGCATCGTAATCAGGATCTGACGCGCGGCATCGACCGGGATCGCGCAACGCGAGGCGACGTCGGAGGCGATCTGCTCGACACCGAACGGGATTACGCGGGTGAACTCGCAGGTCAACCCGTCGGCGATCGCGATATTCGTCAAGCCGCCGATCGCGAGATAGAGGATCCGCTCATGCTCGGCCGCATCCACCGGATGAAGTGCTCTGACCATGCCGAACGCGGCGAGGTCAACGCCTTCCGGTTGCAAGCCCGCTAGACGTGCTGCGTGAAGGACACGCTCGACCATGTCGCGGCGCGCGGCAACGAGCAGCACCTGCAGCCGCGGGCCGCCCTCGCGCTCCACGATCCCGAGCGTGTGGTAGTCGACCACGACGGTCTCGAGCGGCATCGGGATCTCGTCCCGCGCCTGGAACTGCACGGCCTGCGCAATCTCCGACGGATCCGTCAGCGGCGGCAACTCGATCCGCCGCATCAGGATGCGTTGGTTAGCGATTCCGATCCGCACTCGACGATCGAGCCCGCTCCCCTTGAAGAGCTCCGCGAGCGCCGTGACGAGCGCGGGCACGTCCTGGACCTCGCCGTCGCGAACGATCTCGATGTCGATCGGCAAGAAGGCTGCGTGATCGACCACGAGGCCGCCGTTCAGGTGCGATTTCGCAGCAACTATCAGCCCGGGCTCGATGTCGAGGCCGACGAGCGTCGTGCCGCGGCCGCCGCGCGGCTGCCGCGCGACCTTCCTGGCACGCTGCACTCGCACCGCCGGCGCGGGTGCAGCATCAGTGGCGGCGACAGGCTCCGTGCTTTCCGGAACCGGCTTATTTGCCGCTTTGCGAGGAAAGGTGATTGGCTGTCGGAGACGCTCGAGCATGACGCGAGCGCGCGGTCAGTGCGCGCCCTGGCTGTGTCATCGACACGAGGTGCCCCGGACCTTAGCCATTGCAGGGCCGCGCTCAGGCGAGATGGTTCAGGTACAGGTTGAGCAACGCATGGCCCGCAAACAGCGCAACCAGGGCCCCGAACGCGAGGAACGGGCCGAAAGGCACGCCGCGCGCGCGACGGTCGCCCGGCTGCGCTCGAGCTAGCACGACGGCCCCAACGATCACGCCCGCGAGCAGCGCGACGAAGATCGCCGGCGCGACCTCGCGCCCGAGGATCAGCCCGAGGACAGCGGCGAGCTTGACATCGCCCATACCCATTCCGCGCGGGTTGATCAGATGCACGAGTAAGAAGAAGCCGCCGGCGGCCGCGCCGGCGATCAGCCTTGCCGGCTCGCCGTGGAGGTCGAGCGCTGAACCGAAAACGATCGCAGCGATCGCAGCTGGCGCAGTGATGCGGTTCGGAATGATGTGGTGATCGAGGTCGATCAGCGCGAGTGGCACGACGGTGACGACGAGCAGCAGGCCGAGCGCGACTGCGGCGGCTGAGGACCGAGTCGCCACGACCGCCGCCCACAGTGCCGCGGTCGCGCCTTCGACGACCGGGTAGCGGCCGGAGATCGGCACGCGGCAGGAGCGGCAGTGTCCGCGCAGCCACAGCCAGGCTAGGACTGGGACGTTGTCGTACGGCTTGACCGCGGTACCACAGGAAGTGCAGTGCGAACGCGGCGTCATGAGCGATTCGCCGCGCGGCAGGCGATAAATCACGACGTTCAGGAAGGAGCCAAGCACGCCGCCTGCGATTGCGGCGAGGATCGCGTAGCTGGTAATGGCCTGCATGCGTGGTCGCTCCTCTAAACAGACGGGGCGGCCAAGTTGGCCGCCCCGCTGAACTCAAGCTGACAGCTCGTGCTTACCAGCTGCCGTTGACACAGCCACCGAGCGTACCCGTGGACGGGGTCACGGTGGTGCTGGTCCCGAGCGTACCGGTAACTGCAATCCCGCAGGTACGAGCCGGAACGCCGTTGGTGACGGTCACCTGGTAGTAGTGCGTCGGGCTGTTGGCAGTCGCGGCAATGATCGTGAAGCCGGTCGTGCCATTGCCGTACGCGTCGTAGATATACGCGTTGTTGGAGCCACTATTGGTCTGAATCGTCCCCTCGTAAGAATTCAGGTTGGTCCTCGTGACGTACCCGGTCGTGCCGGTGCCGTAGTTACCGGCGTTGTCGGTGCCAATCGTGTAGGCAGTCGTCAACGCGGTACGTGCGAGCTCCTTGGCCGAGGCGTCATAGGCCTTGCCTGTCTGGTTCAAGAACGACGGGATTGCGATCGCGGCAAGGATGCCGATGATCAGAATTACGACGAGCAGTTCGATGAGGGTGAAGCCTCGCTCGTCTTGTGCGCGCTGGCGCAGCTTGTACAGCATTGATCCTCCTAGGATCGACTTAGATGTGTACGGCGCCAGCGCCGTTTATTGGTAGGTGCTCGCCGCTGGCCTTCCACGTCCTCTATCGGCGTCGGCGGCCGATCCTTGAGTGGGCAGAGGCCTATTTGGCCAGGTCGCAGCCGATCCTGCGAGGGCTACAGGGGGCATTGGCGGGGCCCGAGGTCGTCGTCTCGGTCCGGCTACGGCTCGCCGCTTTTTGTCAACGCCGATCTCTTAGAGCTGGCCGGGTGGAAACAGGCTCTCGGCGATCACGGGGAGACCGCTGCCGTTGCCGTCGGCATCCGGGATCAACGCCCTATTGATCGGCAGCAATGCTTCTGCATTGAGCCGCCTGGACTATCGGCTCAGGCTGCCGGCTCGCGCCAGTGCGCTTGTGCGTCGTGACCGGCGACGTAGACGCCGCTCCCCTCACACCACGGACAAGTGACCGTCTGCGGGCTGCCGCCAAGGTGCGAGACGACCGTGCCCGTGCCGCGACAAGCGGTGCAGGACGATGGTTGCTCGGCGTTTGCGTCCTCGACCATGAAGCCCGAGAGTAGTGGTTCGCGCGGCGTCCGGTGCGATGATTGCGCGCCAGTGACGGCCTCGCAGACAGATGCACGACGTCCGCGTCCGCCTGCCGAGCTTGTGGCGCTCGCGTTGATAACGCTGATCGGCGCCGGGCTCCGTCTCGCCTCGCTGCGCGCGGTGCCCGACGATCCGTTCTATGACGCGGCGGTGCGCAGCATGTCGCTGTCGCTGCACAACTTCTTCTTCGGCGCCTACGAGCCGGGCGGAACGATCGCGATCGACAAGCCGCCGCTGGATGTCTGGCTGCAGGTCGTCTCGACGCAGATCTTCGGCTGGGGCGCCGTCGCGCTGAAGCTGCCGCCCGCGCTGTGCGGGACGGCTGCCGTGCCGCTCCTCTACGACGCGGTGCGGCGGGTGCTCGGGCCGCTCTCGGGCCTCGCAAGCGGGCTGATGCTCGCCGTGCTGCCGATCGCGGTGCTCAGCTCGCGCAGCGACACGATGGACAGCGTCGCGATGTTCCTGAACGTAGCGGCGCTCTGGCTGATCGTGCGTTTCGCGCTGTCCGGCCGCGCGCGCTGGCTGTATCTGGCAGGCGCAGCCCTCGGGCTCGCGTTCAACGTTAAGGTCTTCCAGGGACTTGTCTGCCTTCCGGCGCTTGCCCTGTTCGCATGGCTGGCCGGGCACGAGCGCCGTCTGGCGCGGCTCGCGTTGGCGAGCGCCGCGCTCGTCGTCGTCGCGCTGTCCTGGCTGACGATCACCCTTTTCTTCCCCTCCTCGCAGCGGCCCTACGCGATCGGCTCGACGAACGGCAGCGCCTGGAACGCCACGTTCGTCTACAACGGCTACGACCGCCTGTTTGGATCCGCCACGCAGAACTTGCTCAACGCGCAGGGTGCAGCGGTGCTGCATCCGGCGAACAACAGCGAGGCGGCACGCGCAGCCGTCGCGATAGCCGCCCCCGGTCCGCTGAGACTCTTCTTGCACAACGATCCGCTCTCCGGCCTGCGGATCGGCTTTGTGCTGCTCGCGGCGCTGTTGCTCGGCGTACCGGCACTGCTCCAGCTGATCCGCGCACGCGGACCGGACCGCGCGCTCGCCGCCGGACTGCTCGCGTGGCTTGCAACCGGCTTCGTACTGTTCAGTGCGATGGCGCGCCTGCATCCGCGCTATGCCGAGGCGTTCACGCCGGCCGTCGCGGCAAGCGCCGGCATCGGTCTCGTTTGGGCGCTGCGCTCGACGCGAGGTCGCGCGCTCGTGCCGCTCGCCGCCGCGGCGTTCGCGCTCTACGCGGTCTGGCTGCTCGGCGCCACGAGCCCCGCCGCCGTGCTGACGGTGCTGGCAGGCGCCGCCGCGGTCCTGGCGCTGTTTCTGCCCAGCGTCCCGAGCCGTAGCCGCGTGGTCGCCGCGGCGCTCACCGTCGCCGCGATCGCGCTACCGCTGCGGGTCGCGATCGGTCTCGTCAGCAGCCACGAGTACGACAGTGGCAACACCGGGGTGATCGCCCCGAGCGAGGTGGATGCGATCTCGAGCTACATCGCCGCGCACAGCGACGGTGCGCGCTACGAGTTCGTCGTCGCCGACCCGAGCTCGGTCGGCGACCTGATCATCCGCGAGCTGCGCCCGATCCTCTCGCTCACCTCATACAACGAACACGAGCTGCTGCCGCTGCCGCGCCTCGCTGCGCTCGTCGACACGGGCGCCGTGCGCTTTGCGTACATCGGTGGGCCATGCGTGCCAGCGGACAAGCTGGAGCTGCCACGCTGCTCGCCGGGCGCGGCCTGGGTTCGCGCACATGGCATCGACGTCTCACGCAAGATTGGCGTTGACCGTCCGGATGTCCTCTACTTCCTGCGCAGGCGCTAGCGTCAGGACCGTGCAAGCACACGCCACCCACCCACTCTCGATTCTCGTTGTCGATGACGAGAGCTCGCTGCGCGAGACGCTGACGCACTCGTTCACGCGGGAGGGCCACCTCGTCAGCGCCGTCGCCGACGGAGCGGCCGCGATCGAACGCGCCGCGGGCGAGCAGTTCGACGTGATCCTGCTGGACGTCGCGCTCGGCGCCGGCCCGAACGGCTACGAGGTCTGCCGCACCTTGCGGGCGCAGCGCAACATGGTCCCGATCATCATGCTCACCGCGCTCGATAGCGAAGCCGACGCGGTGAACGGACTCGAGGCCGGCGCGGACGACTACGTGACCAAGCCGTTCGGGTTGGCTGAGCTGCGCAGCCGCATCCGGGCCGTGCTGCGGCGCGCGGCGCCACGCCAACCAGGCGCCGAGCAACTGAGCATCGGCGGCGTGACACTCGACCGTGTGCAGCGCGAGGTGACCGCGCGCGGCGAGACAGTTCGCCTCACATTCTCCGAGTTCGAGCTCCTCGCCTGCCTGATGAGCGACCCCGGACACCTGTTCAACCGCCAGGAGCTCCTGCGAACAATCTGGGGAGACTCCGCCTTCCGCGATCCGCGCGCGATCGATGTCCACATCCGCCACCTGCGCGAAAAGATCGAAGCCACGCCGGAGAGTCCGCGCCTGATCCTGACCGTTCGGGGAGCGGGCTACCGCTTTGCCGAGGTCTAGCCTTCGGCAGCCGCGCGCAAGCGGCGCGCGGGCCTGTGCGCCGGGCGCGATCGTGGTGCTCGCATCCCGGCTGCGTCGCAACTGCCACGGCGGTCACGTGATCGCGCCGGGCGGTCCGCTCGCATGACCGCGAGCGGCCTCGAGCGGTTCAGCCAGCGCGCCCGCAGCGCCACCCGCTTCGGCCTCGACACCGAGTTTGTCGGCGAGGGCCGCTATCGCACGCTGCTCTGCGTCATCCAGCTCGTCGTCGCGGACGAGGATGGCCTCGACGTCCTCGTGCTCGACGCTCTCGACGACACGATCGATCTAAGCCCGCTGGCGGGACTGCTCGCCGACCCCGAGGTCGGCGTCATCGTCCACGCCGGTCGCCAGGATGTAGCCCTGCTGCGACGCGTCGCCCAGACGGAGGTCAACGCGATCTTCGACACCCAGACCGCGGCAGGGTTCGCCGGCCTGAGCGCGCAAGCCGGCTACGACACGCTGCTGCGTGAGCTGCTCGGAGTGCGCGTGCAGAAGAGCGCGAGCTACACCCGCTGGGACCGCCGGCCACTCAGTTCCGAGCAGCTCGCGTACGCGCGCGAAGACGTGCTCCACCTGCTCGAGATGGCGTCCGAGCTCGAGCGTCGCCTGCGCGCCTCTGGGCGTCTCGAGTGGGCACTCGAAGAGTGCCGGGCGCTCGAAGGCGCAAGCGATACGCGGGACCCCGAGGTTCTCTTCGGACGCCTACCGCGGATCAACTCGCTCACGCCGCCGGCGCGCGCGATCGCGCGAGCGCTGATCGACTACCGCGAACGGCTCGCCGAACAGCAGAACCGCCCCGCCGCGACCGTCCTCAGCGACGTCGCAATCGTCGAGCTGGCAAAGCGCGCGCCGCGGACTCCCGAGCAACTCGATCAGATCCGCGGCGTCAACCCCGGCAACCTGCGTCGCCGCGGCGAAGAGCTGCTCGCCGCGATCGCCGAAGGAGCGCGCCGGCCACCGATCCCTGTCGAGGAGCGTGAGCATGACCAGAGCTCGCCGATCGACGTCGCCCAGATCGCGCTTTGCGAGGCGCTCGTGCGCACGCGTGCGCTTGAAGCGGGCCTCGCCTACGAGCTCGTCGCGGCGCGCGCCGACCTCGCAGCGATCGTCGCCCGCGTGCGCCTGGGCAAGCGCCCGCCAGAGGTGCGGACGCTGGGAGGCTGGCGACGCGCGCTGGTCGGCGAGGAGCTGCTCGCGTTACTGCGCGGCGAGCTCACGCTGCGCGTCGCCGACGACGGGCGCGTCGAGATCAGACACTGATCGTCAGCGTGACGCGGTCCGCCCGGCGGAAGTGCACCGCCAACCAGCCGCCCGGCGCCCGGCGGATCGACGCGGCGCCTGAGCTGACGACCCAGCCGGAGGCGTAGCGCACACGGACGAGGACCGTCCCGCTGCGCGTCGCTTGGAGCACGAGTCGCTGTCCCCGCTCGCTGAGCAGGCTGGCGGGCCCACTGACGATGCCGCTCGCGCCGGCGACGGAGTACACGTGCCAGTTCGAGCTCTGCCAGACGAGACGCAGACCCGCAACGCGGCCGGAGCGAACGAGTGCAGCCTCTGGGCCGGCGATGTAGTCGAGCGGGGCGTTGGCGAGCGCGACGAACCGCACACCGTTGGCGAGCAGCCAGGCGCGGTAGCTGCGAGCGTTCAACCGTCCCGCGACATAGAAGATCGGGTTGTCCTCGGTGTCGAGCTGGCGCTCCCAGCCACGTGCCAGCGGCAGACGCAGAGCTACGTAGACCGACTCCCAGTGCGTTGCCGTTGGAACCACCTCGATCCGGCCGAGCGGCCGATCGTGCGGCACGAGATACGCAATCAGCGGTGCGAAGTACGACGCGGAGCTCTCCGGGTCGCGCGCGCCCAGCAACGCTGCGCCAGCAGGCACCCACTCGCCGAGCGCGAGCGAGACGACAGCGGCGAGGAACAGCAAGCGGGCCGGAATGCCGCGCCGGCGCAGCGCAGGGACGAGCACGACCATCAAGCTGAGACCGATGCAGGTCGCAAGCCGCACGATGTTTACGCCGATTGCGCTCGGAATCAGGTAGCAGGCAAGCACGGCGGCGCCGTAGAGCGCGGCGCCGACGCGCAGCTCGCGCTGCTCGGCCAGCAGAACCAGCGCCGCGACCGGAGCGAACATGTCGATGAAGTCGAGCGTCGAGAAGGGCATCGTCCCCTGGCCGGGGAAGAGCAGCTCGAGGACAAGCACCGGAAGGACGGCGGCCGCGCCGAGCATCAGCGCGCAGACGTTGCGCCGCGGCAGATCGGAGAGGAACCAGGAGCCGGCGGCCAGGGCGAGGAACGCTCCCGCGAGCGGGCTCGAGAGCGAGGCAGCGGCCGCAAACGGGATGGCCATCAACCAGCGGCGGCGCGAGGCCGTGAGCAGGGCGAGCAGGGCGAGTGTGCCGCCGAGCAGGAACGGGACGCGCCCGACGGCCACCTGGACCAGCGTGCCCGCGGCGAAGATCGCCGCGGCGAAGTGGCCAAGCCTGCCGAAGCGCGGGGCGACCAGGCGGTCGAAGGCCCAAGCGGCGATCGCCGCGCAGAGGATGTCCGTGCCGGCGATCGACAGCGTTGCACCGATCGGCGCGAACAGCAGCGAATAGTCGAGCGTCCAGTGGCCCGCGTACCAGTTCGAATCCCACAGCGCGAGACCGACGCGCCGGAACAGGTCGACACGGTAGGTGGCAGCTGCGAGATCGCCCCCGCTGACGCCCGTGAGCAGTGCGACTGCGGCGAGAGCTGCGGCCAGCGCGGGGGCGAGGAGACGTCCGCTGACGCCCGCAAACGGCGAGTCGCGGGCCTCGATGCGCGTGGGTGTGAAGATGACAGAATGCTAGCCCGATGCGCCCGCAGCCGCTGCTCTGTGTCGATGACGTCGAGGCGACGAGTGCCTGGTATCAGCGCCTGCTCGGGGCGCGATCAGATCACGGTGGCCCGGATTACGAGCGGCTGATCGATCGGGATGGCCGGCTCGTCATGCAGTTGCACGCCTGGGATGTTGCCCACCACCACGGCCCGATCGCCGATCCGGCGGTGCGGCCCTACGGCAACGGCGTCCTGCTCTGGTTCGAGGTCGATGACTTCGATGCGGCGGTCGCGCGAGCACACGAGCTCGGTGCCGAGGTCGTGATCGGCGCACACCGAAACCCGCCCGACGGCTCGGGCGGGCCGAACCATCGCGAGATCTGGCTACGCGATCCCAACGGCTACGCGATCGTGCTCGCGAGCCTGTTCGGCGACGCCGCACCTCAATAGAGGTAGTAGACCAGCGCGTGGCCGCGACGGTCGACGAAGAAAAGCTGCGAGATGCACGCCTCGCAGTGCTGCGTGGCAGTCTCGCGCGGACCGATGTCGACGATCAACGACATGGCGACAAGCGAGCGCCCGCACGAGGATCGCACGAAGGGCGCGTAGCCGCTGCTCTCCAACGACTGTGAGCCCTCGACGACCTGGAATGTGACCGCTTGCTCAGGTTTTCCGGTGCGCCACATTGCACGCACCGCGGACCACCACGACCGGTCCGAGTCGCGCAGATCAGTCTGCAAGCTCTCGCGGTCATAGGCGCTCGCGCCACGCAGCGCAAGCCGAGTGGCGCTCGCATCAAACGCCTCGAGGCCCGCTGGATTTGGGCAGCCGGGCAGAATCCCGTGCGACTTGACCGCCGGCGGGTACACGGACGGCGGGAACTGTTCCGCCGCAGCAGCCGCCGACACAACCACCGCCACGAGGATGCACAAGACCACTGCGACCACGCGACCCACGACAAGGGCTTTCCAGCTCCCCAGCCACCCTCCTCCCACCACGCCTCCGACCGGTCAGAAGCGTGACACCTGGCTCCGCACGCCTACTCCAACCACCACCGCCCGCCCGAAGCTGCGAAGCCCGCAGGCGGCCGAAGGCCGCCGAGGACTGCAGCCGCTACTGGACCTGGTTGTAGACCTTGAACAGCGGCAGGTACATCGCGATCACGATGAAGCCGACCATGCCGCCGATGAACACGATCATCACCGGCTCGAGGATCGACGTGAGGGCCTTGATCGAGGCGTTGACGCGCTCCTCGTAGAAGTCGGCGATCTTGCCCAGCATGAAGTCGAGCTCGCCGGTCGACTCCCCGACGGAGACCATGTGGCTGACCATCATCGGGAAGACCGGCGACTTCGAGATCGGGTCGGCGATCGTGCCGCCGGCTTTGACGGAGGCGATGACGTCGCCCATCGCCCGTTGCACGACGACGTTGCCGGCGGTCTTGCCGGTGATGTCGAGCGCCTCGAGCAGCGGCACGCCCGCCGCCGTGAGCGAGGAGAGCGTCCGCGCCCAGCGCGCGATCGAGATCTTCTGAACTATGTCGCCGATCTTGAATGGGATCTTCAGGCGAAACATGTCCCACTGAGAGCGGCCGCGGTTGGAGCGCTTCCAGTGGATGAAGCTGTAGCTCAGGACACCGATACCGATCAGGAAAGCCCAGAAATAGCTGGTCATAGCGTGGGAGACCGAGACCGTGATCTGCGTGATGAATGGCAGCTGCTTGCCCGAGGCTGACGTGCCGTATTGCTGCAGGACCGTCGCAAAGACCGGGACGATGTAGACGACAAGCACGACCATTACGAGCAGGGCGACCGTGCTGACGACGGCCGGGTAGACCATCGCGGAGCGCACCTGCCGGCGCAGCGCGTCCTCTTTCTCGAGCTGGTCCGCGATCCGTACGAGCGACTGCTCGAGTACGCCGCCGATCTCGCCGGCGCGGGTCATCGAGACGAACAGCGGCCCGAAGATCTTCGGATGCCTGCCGAGCGCGTCGCTCAGCGGCAAGCCCGCCTCGACGTCCTTGCGGACCGCGACGATCGTCTCCTTGAGCTTCGCATTCTCGACCTGCTCTTCGAGCACGAACAGCGAGCGCAGGATCGTCATGCCCGAGGAGACCATCGTCGCGAGCTGGCGCGAGAAGATCGCGAGGTCACTGAGCGTAACCCGCTCGAAGACGTTGACGTTCAGGTCTGAGAGCCCGCGCCGCTCGTTGACATCGAGGACGATCAGGCCACGCGACTTCAGCTGGTCGGAGACCGCCTGCTTGCTGTCGGCCTCAACCGTTCCGTGGAGCTGGCCGCCGTTTAGATCTGTCGCCTTGAACGCGAACGTGCTCATGCCGCGAGCGAGACCTCGCCGAGCAGGCGTGCAAGTTCCTCCGGCTGCGAGGAGCGAACCTTGGCAACTTCCAGAGTGATCTTGCCGGCGCGCACGAGCGTCGCCAGGCAACTGTCCATCGACTGCATCCCGACGTTCGCGCCGGTCTGGATCGCGGACGGGATTTGGTGAGCCTTGGCCTCGCGGATCAGGTTGCGCACGCCCGGGGTCGGGATCAGCACCTCGCAGGCGACGCAGCGACCGGAGCCGTCAGCGGTCGGCAGCAGCGTCTGGCTCATCACGCCCTGGAGCGTCACCGATAGCTGAACGCGAACCTGGTTCTGCTGCTCAGGCGGGAACACGTCGATCACGCGGTCGATCGTCTGAGCCGCGTCCTGTGTGTGGAGGGTCGCGAAGACGAGATGGCCTGTCTCGGCCGCAGTCAGTGCGGTCGAGATCGTCTCGAGGTCGCGCATTTCGCCGACGAGGATCACGTCGGGGTCCTCGCGCAGCGCCGCGCGCAGTGCGGGGCCGAAGCCGGTTGCGTCAGCGCCGAGCTCGCGCTGGTTGATCAGCGACTGCTTGTGCGTGTGCAGGAACTCGATCGGGTCCTCGATCGTGATGATGTGCTCGGCGCGCGTCGAGTTGATCTCGTCGATCATCGCCGCGAGCGAAGTCGTCTTGCCGGAGCCGGTCGGGCCCGTGACGAGAACAAGGCCGCGCGGCTTGGTCGTCAGTCCGTGGACGATCGGCGGGAGGCCAAGGTCGTCGATCGCAACCATCTGCGTCGGGATCAGCCGAAATGCGGCCGCGAGCGAGCTGCGCTGGAAGAACGCGTTGACACGGAAGCGAGCCTTCCCTGGAACGAGGTAGGCGAAATCGATCTGCAGATCGGTCTCGAGTCGACGGCGCTGATCGGTCGAGAGGATCGAGTAGATGAACTCGCGCGTGTCCTCCGGAGTGAGGGCCGGGTAGCCCGCAATCGGCGCGAGCTTCCCGCGCTCGCGCAGCGTCGGTGGCGCACCTGCCGTCAGGTGAAGGTCCGAGGCGCGGCGTGCCACGACCTCAAGGAGGATTTCGGAGAACTCGATAGCCATGGCGCTTCAACAGCGTCTATCGGCACGTTTGGCCGGAGGCTGAATGGCCGGGCGCGATAGCCCAGCGCCGGTTGGGCTTTCAGCCCTCAGCTCCGGCAACGCTGTTGACGACGCGCGCAACCTCGCTGATCGACGTCCGACCCTGCTTGACCTTCTCGAGGCCGTCGTCGCGCAGGCGCCGCATGCCCTGCGCGACCGCCAGCTCGAGCACCTCGCTGGCCGAGCGACGCTCGAGCGCGAGCGCGCGGATCTCGGCGCTGATCGTCATCACTTCGTAGATCCCGGTGCGACCCTTGAAGCCCGAGCTGCCGCACTGCTTGCAGCCCACCGGCTCATAGGCCTCGACGTCGAAGCTGGCGGCGTAGCCGTATTCGCGCAGCGTTGCCATCGGCAGGATCACGCGCCGTTTGCAGTGCCGGCACAGGGTCCGCACGAGACGCTGAGCTACCACGCAGTCGATCGCCGACGCGACGAGGAACGGTTCGACCCCCATCTCGATCAGGCGCGTGATCGATGTCGCTGCGTCGTTCGTATGCAGCGTCGAGAGCACGAGGTGGCCCGTCAGCGCGGCCTCGACAGCGATCTTCGCGGTCTCGCGGTCGCGGATCTCGCCGACCATGATGATGTCCGGGTCGGCGCGGACGATCGCTCGCAGTCCGGTGTCGAAGAACAGGCCCGCTTTCGGGTTCACCTGGATCTGGGTGATGCCGTCGAGCTCGTACTCAACCGGATCCTCGATCGTCACGATGTTCTTCTCCGCCGAGTTGACCTCGCTGAGCGCCGCGTAGAGCGTCGTCGACTTCCCCGAGCCGGTCGGTCCGGTGACGAGCACGGCGCCGTAGGCCTGGCCGTAGGCGCGCTCAAAGCGAGTCAGCTCGCCGTCCGCCATACCAAGGCTCTTGAGGTCGAGCTGGACCGCCTCCTTGTCGAGAATGCGCATCACGACGCCTTCGCCACGCACCGTCGGCACGGTCACGACGCGCAGGTCCACGTGATGCCGATCGACTGAGAGTCCGACGCGCCCATCTTGCGGCAAGCGTCGCTCGGCGATATCGAGCTCGGCCATGATCTTCACGCGGGAGACGACGCCCGCCGCCATCCGGCGCGGCACGCTCGTTACATCGCGCAGTACGCCATCGACGCGAAAGCGAACGCGCAGGTCATCGCCCGACGGCATGATGTGGAGGTCCGATGCCCCTGCCTCGACGGCCTGGGCGACGAGCTGGTGGACGAGCTTGACGACCGGCGCATCGTCGGCGGTCTCATGCAGCTCGAGCACCTCGGCCTGCGTCTTGTCCTCCTCCTCGATCGCGGCGGCAACCGAGTCGCCCAGTCGCGTCAGGCGCGAGATCGCCTCTGACACGTCCATGCTTGTCGCGACGGCTGCCCGCACCTCGAAGCCGGTGAGGATCGCGATGTCGTCGATCGCGAGCACGTTCGCTGGGTCGGACATCGCGACAAGCAGCGTCCGGTCGTCGAGGAACGCAACGGGCAGTGCGTCGTAGCGCTTGGCGACCTGACTCGAAACGAGGTTCGCCGCTGCCATGTCGACGTTGAAGCTCGCGAGATCGACGTAGTCCAGCCCATAGCGCTCAGCAAGTGCCTGGGCGAGGCCGTCCGGGCTGAGGGCGCCTTGATGCAGAAGTACCTGCTCGGGCGTGCCTCCGTTCACGCGCGCGACTTCGATCGCCGCGTCAACCTGCTGGCGCGTGGCAAGGCCGAGCTCGGCGATCACGTCACTGAGGAAGCGCTGGCCGCCTCCGCGCTGGCGCGGTGGCGTGACGCCGGCAAGCGCCGCGGGGTCGAGCGCGACCGTTCCGTCCTCGGCGACGGCCGCGATCGGAGCGGCGCGAGCCGTTTTGGCCGCAGTCATCGGCCCCTCCAGCGAAGCTTCATCCTTGCGCCCCGTTCTCCCGACGGCGCGCAGCGTTGATGTCTTCGCAGCCATCCGCTAAGCGTCCTCGCGGGCAGCGCGAGCCATCGCGCCGCGGGGGGCGGGCAGCCCGGTCCACAGCTCGAAGCTGATCGCGCCCTGAGCAACGAGGATGTCGATGCCATCGATCACGCTCACCCCGTGCTCCCGCGCGAGCGCGAGCAGCTGGGTTCCGCCACGGGCGTAGACAAAGTCGACCACGTATGCATATCCGGCAACTAGATCGGCCCTCAATCCAAGTGCCTGGAGGGCATCCTGTGCACCCCTCGACCCTTCGTCCAGCCCGACAGTGGTGCAGTTGACGAGCAGATCTGCAGGTTCTACCCGCTCGATCGCCCGAACTGCGAGATCCTCGGCAAGCGTTTGAGCGCGTCCGGGCGTGCGGTTCCAGATGGCCACCCGCGCGCCGGCCTCGCGCAGCGCGAACGCTGCCGAGCGCCCGCTGCCCCCCGCGCCGAGCACGACGGCCCGCAATCCCGCGACATCGAAGGGCAGCGCCTCGATCAGGCCGGGCGCGTCCGTGTTCTCCGCGTGGATCCGGCCGGCGGCGTCAAAGAGCAGCGTGTTGGCAGCGCCGATCGCGCGCGCACTCGCGCTCGCCGAGTCTGCGAGCTCGAAAGCCGAGCGCTTGTGCGGCACTGTCACATTCGCCCCGACGAACCCTGCCGCGGGCAGTGCGCGCACCGTCTCGGCGAAAAGCTCCGGCGGGACCGGCAGCAGCTGGTAGGACCAGCCGTCCAGGCCGAGCTCGGCAAACGCCGCCTGCTGCATTGCGGGCGAGCGGCTATGGGCGACCGGCCACCCGATCACGCCGAGACGCCCCGCGCGCACTACTTCTTCTTGCGCTTGACCGTGTGCGAGGCCGACTTCGCGTGCTTCGACTTCGCCTGCGTCTGACCGGCCCCAGACAGGCTCGAGCGTCCACAGCCTGCCGGGAACGCACCGTGATCGGCCTTGACCGCGGCGTTGTAGGCGGCGACCTCCTGGTCGAAGGCCGTGATGTTCGTCGCGAAGGCGAGCGCGCCGCAGGCGTTCGGCTTGACGACGAAGTACAGCAACTGCTGATCGCGTGAGGGGTCCGCTGCCGCGTCGAGCGCCTGCGAGCCGGGGTTCGCGATCGGAGTTGGCGGCAAGCCGAAGTTGAGGCGCGTGTTGTAAGGCGTGTGCATGGCGAGGTCCTTCTCGGTCAGGCCGCCTTTCGGGTTGTGCAGGTAGTAGAGGAGCGTCGTGTCGAGGCCGAGCTGGATCCCCTCGCGCAGGCGGTTGTAGATGACCGCGGCGACCTTCGGGCCATCGGAGGTGAGTTGGGCTTCGCGCTCGATGATCGAGGCGATCGTCACGACGTCGTAGTCGGTCAGGTCCCTGCTGTGCGCATAGCGCACGTTGACCTGTGCGAAGGCCTGCTTGAAGGCGGCGAGCTGCTTGGCGACCAGCGAGCTGACCGAACCGTGGCGGTAGAGGTAGTACGTGTCCGGAAAGAGGAAGCCCTCGAGCGAATTGACGCCCCTGTGCGCGCCCCAGGCTTGCGGGGAGAAGCCAGCAGCCTTCGGCGTCGAGGCCCTCAGGTAGTTGCCTCGTAGGCCCGCCTTTTTCGCGAGCACGGCGATCTGAGCGCGCGTCAGGCCCTCGGGGATCGTCAGCGCAACTTCTTCGCTGCCGCCAGGCTTCATCAGCGCCGAGAGCGCAGAGCTATAGCTCATGTTCCGCTTGAGGGTGTACACGCCGGAGCGGAACTTGCTCGAGTCTCCATCGAGCGAGGCGCGCAAGCCAAAGAAGAAGCTCGAGGAGATCACGCCGTCGCGCGAGAGCAGGTCCGCGACCTGGCTGCCACTCGCGCCTGATGGGATTGAGACGGTGACGCTGCCCCTGCCTGAGCCGTGAAACGGCTGGTAGAGCGAGACGAGGAACCAGATCGCGAAACCGAGGACGCAGACGATCAGCGACGCGATCGTGCGCCTGACGATGATCCGCCGCTGGCGCGGTGACCGCGGCGGCCGGTCAGCGCGCGCGACGCGGCGCCGGTCGCTCCAGCGAACCAAGCCATCGACGACACGATTCTGCTCGAGCGCTTCGTGCTCGTCGGTGCGCGGATCGGTCCAGTCGAGATCCTCCGCCCAGTCGCCGCCCGCCGCAGGATGCGCAGGCCGACGCGGCGGGCTCTTCGAGCGCCCGCCCCTACCGAACAGCGGGCTCAACGTCCACCTGGTCTGGCTAGCACGACGTTCTCAGACTACCGCGCGGTTCCCCGGAATCCACCGGCCTGGCGCGCCAGCCACCCTTCGAGTAGGTGCGCAGCCGCGCGCGAATCCTCGCTCGCGGCGCGCGACACGTCCCGCGCCGCGAGGCGCGTGGTCAAGCGCTCGTCGTAAAGCTCGACCTGAACGTCACCCAGACGCCTGCCCAATCGGCCCGCAAACTCGCGCGTCTCGGTCGTCTGCGCGGTCTCGCCGCCTGCCATCGACAGCGGTAGGCCGACGAGGACGAGCTCTACCTCGCGCTCCTGGATCAGCGCGACAAGGCGCCCAAACCCGGCCCGGCTCGCGACGCGCTGGATCGGCGCGAGCGGGGTCACGATCGTCCCAGTCGGGTCGCTTAGCGCGACGCCGCAGCGCGCACTGCCGTAATCGAGCGCAAGAACCCTCAAGCCGTCGTAGACGTCGAGAGTGAGGCGGCCACCGCCGCCTCCGCCGCGGCAAGCGCTTCGTCGAGCTTCCCGACCTCGCCGCCACCGGCCTGGGCGAGCGTGTCGCGCCCGCCGCCGCCACCACCGAGCACTGCTGCGGTTGCCTTCGCGACCTCGCCCGCCCTCACGCCGCGTGCCACGATCGAAGGGGCAACGCTGACGACGACCGCCGCGCGATCCTCGATCACCGCGGCGAGGACAACTACGCCGTCGCCGGGGAGCTGGCCCTTGACACGGTCGGCAAGGTCCGGCAGCAGCTTCGCGTCGCTGAGCTCAACGCGTGCCGCGACGAGGGGCACGCCGACGACGAGTCTTGCGTCGGCCGCGACAAGCGTCGCGTCGAAGCTGCTCGCGCCCTTGTCGCGGCGCGCACCGGCACGCCGCTCCGCCTCGCGTGCCCGGGCAATCTCGAGCACCTCGGGCGGGGTCGTCCGGTAAAGCGTGGCGAGACCCTCGAGTGCGCGATCGTGCTCGCGCATCAAGCCAACCGCCGCCGGTCCGGTAAGTGCCTCGATCCGGCGCACGTTCGCAGCGCTGGAGGTCTCGCTCGTGATCTTGCAGAGCCCGATCTCAGCGGTCGAGCGTACGTGCGTGCCGCCGCAGAGCTCCCGCGAGAACTGGCCCTCACCCACCTCGACCATTCGCACGACATCGCCGTACTTCTCCCCGAACAGCGCCATCGCGCCGAGCCGGCGTGCCTCATCGAGCGAGGTCGTGATCGCGCGCACCGGGTAGTTGTCGAGGATCCAGGCATTGATCTGGTCTTCCACGTCGCGCAACTCCTCGGCACTCAGCGCCGCTCCGTGGCTGAAGTCGAAGCGCAGCTTGTCCGGCCCGACGTAGGAGCCGGCCTGGCGCACGTGCGGCCCGAGTCGCTGGCGCAGCGCTGCGTGCAGGAGGTGCGTCGCGGTGTGATTGCACTCGGTGGCGTGACGCGTCTGCGGCGCAACGCGGGCCACGACGCGCTCGCCCTCGCGCAACTCGCCGCGTTCGAGCACCGCGACCAGCGCCTGGTCGTCGCCGAGGCGCACGACATCCTCGACGCGCGCCAAGCACTCTCCGTGCTCGCACTCGATCACGCCCGCGTCTGAGATCTGGCCGCCGCCGACCGCATAGAACGGCGAGTCCGCGAGCTTGACGAGGACCGTGCCATTGTGGGGCTCGACCGCACCGATCGTCGTCGCCTGCTCAGTCGTCTCGTAGCCGACGAAGCGCGTCTTGAAGCCAGCGCTCGCGGCGAAGTGCCCGGCTTCGGCCCTTGCGTCGCCGCTCACCATCGAAGCGCCGGCGCCCGACCGCGAGCGCTCCCGCTGCTCGGCCATTCGCGATTCGAAGCCTTCCTCATCGAGCGTCAGCCCCGCCTCAGCGACGAGCTCGCGCGTCAGCTCGACCGGGAAGCCGTAGGTGTCGTGCAGCTTGAACGCATCCGCGCCGCTGACCGCACCGCGCGCGATCAGCTCGTCGAGCGTCGCGAGGCCCTGGTCGAGCGTGTGGCCGAAATGCTCCTCCTCCGAGGAGAGCCAGGTGTCGATCGCCTCGCGCTGCGCGTTCAGCTCCGGGTAGGTCTCCCCCATCAGCTCGCGCACGAGCTCGCCGTAGCGAACCAGGAAGCCAGGGTCGAATCCGAGCGCGCGGCCGTGCTGGATCGCGCGGCGCATCACGCGCCGCAGTACGTAGCCGCGATCCTCGTTGGAGGGCACGATGCCGTCGGCGATCAGGAACACCATCGCGCGGGCGTGGTCGGCGAGGATTCGCTGGGAGCGGTCCGTGACTGGATCCGATCCGTAGGTCTTCCCGGAGAGGCGCTCGCCAAGCTCGATGAGGGGCGCGAACTGGTCGGTCTCGAAGACCGACGGGACGTCCTGGAGGATCGCGGCCATCCGGTTGAGCCCAAGACCCGTGTCGATGTTGCGCGCGGGCAGCGGGGTCAGCTTGTCCGGCGGGTTCTGATCGTAGGTCATGAAGACGAGGTTCCAGTACTCCAGGAAGCGCTCGTTCTCGCCACCCGGCAGATCATCGGCCGAGCCAAACTCGAGGCCGCGGTCGAGGTAGAGCTCGGAGCAGGGGCCACACGGACCGGTCGAGCCCGATTCCCAGAAGTTCTCCTTGCGGTTGCACGGGACGATCCGCTCGCGCGGAATTCCGGCCGCCACCCAGGCCTCGATCGCTTCCTCGTCGGGGCCGAGGCCGAGACGCTCGTCGCCCTCGAAGACGGTCACCCAGATCCGCTCCTGCGGGATGCCGTAGCCCTCCTGCGAGAGCTCGAGGGCGAACTGGATGGCCTGCTCCTTGAAGTAGTCGCCAAACGAGAAGTTGCCGAGCATCTCGAAGAACGTGAGGTGGCGTGAGGTCGAGCCGACGATGTCGAGATCGATCGTGCGCAGGCACTTCTGGCAAGTCGTCATACGCTTGGCAGGCGGCGACTCGACGCCAAGGAAGAACGGTTTCAGCGGGTGCATGCCGGCGACCGTGAGGAGCGCCGAGGTGTCGGTCGCGGCGGGGATCAGGGAGTAGCTCGCGTGGCGCAGATGACCGCGCTGCGCGAAGAACTCGAGGTAGACCTCGCGGATCTCGTCGGTTGAGAGGCTTTTCACGCTAGCTGGATTATGGCTGGCCGCTCAGCGACCGATCGTCGCATGACCGACGACGAGCTCGCCGTCCATCAGGCAGGCGAGCTGGCCCGGTGCCACGCCGTAGGCTGGCTCGTCCAGCTCCAGGCGGCCATCCCGCAGGCGGGAGGCGCGCAGCGGACGCTGGCGGTAGCGCAAGCGGACGCGGTCAAATCGCGGACGGTGGAGGACCGGGTCGCGAAGTTGGACGCTGCGGGTCGCGAGCGCCTCGCGCGGGCCGACGGTGAGCTTGTTCGCGTCAGCGTCGCTACCCAGGACGTAGAGCGGCGTACCGCCGCCGAGACCGAGACCCTTGCGCTGACCGACCGTGTAGCGATGGACGCCGCGATGGCGCCCGAGCTCGCGCCCGTCGGCATCGACGATCGCGCCGCTGCGCTCGCCGATGCCGCCGTGACGCTCGAGAAAGGCGTCTCGTGCCGTACCTGCGAGGAAGCAGAGATCCTGTGAGTCTGGCTTGGCGGCAACCGGCAACCGGTGGCGATGCGCCAGCTCGCGCACGGCGCTCTTGTGCAGGTCGCCCAGCGGAAAGCGCAGCCGGCCGATCGCCGCGGGCGAGAGGCCGGCGAGCATGTAGCTCTGATCCTTCGTGGGATCCGCTGCTACTCGCAGCAGGCCCTCCTTGATCCGCGCGTAGTGCCCGGTGACGAGCGCCTGAGCGCCGAGACGGTCGGCGAGGTCGATCATCGCGTCGAGGCGCACGGAGCCGTTGCAGCGTACGCACGGGTTAGGCGTCAGACCGGCGGCGTGGCCGGCGAGCCAGGGCTCGACCACGCCGGCCGCGAACTCGTCGCGCAGGTCAAGCGAGAAGTGCGGCAGGCCGAACCCATGCGCCAGCTCGCGCGCGGCGCGCACCGCCTGCGGCGAGCAGCAGCTGCGCTCGCCGTCGGTGGCAGCATCAGACCACAGCTCGACGGTGACGCCGACCGCACGGCTGCCGCTCAGGAGCATCGCGACGGCGCTGTCGACGCCGCCACTCACCGCGACGAGGCGGCGCCCATTGGCCGGCTGAAGCCTCGCGCTTCGTGCAGCCTGGCCCAGTGCGCGGTGCAGCGCGTCCGACGCGAGCTCGGCAGCGTGACGCTTCGCGGGTGAAAGTCCGCCGAGCTCGTGCGCGATCGCGTTCGTGCCGACGCGCGCGGCATCGAGCAGCGGCAACCCCTCGATCAAGGCCACTGTCGCACTGCCGGCCGCGATCGCGCAGCCACATCCGGAGGCATCAAAGCCGGCAGTTGCGATGCATCCACGCTCAACGCTCACCGAGATGCGCACGAGATCGCCGCACGCAGCGCCGCCGGCGGCGCCGGTAACCGCGCGCGGGGGCACGAGGCCCTTGTTGCGCGGTCGCTCGAGATGCGCAGCGAGACTCATCGCGCGTCAGACCGGCGGCTGCGGGTCGTACTGGATCTCGCGACGCACCGCGACGGCGCGCTCGCGCGAGTGAAGGCGCGCAACCAGGTGCAGCGCCATGTCGACCCCGGCGGCGGTGATCACATCGCCAGTATCGATGAAGCGTTCATCACCGCGAACCTCGATCCGCTCGCCGAGCTGCGCCAGCAGCTCGAGGCTGCCCCAATCGGTAGTGGCCTGATGCCCGTCGAGCAACCCAGCAGCGGCGAAGACGAGCGCCCCCGTGCAGTGCTGGGCCCAGCCCGCGAGAACCTCGAACGGGCCGGCCCAGTCGAGCTCCTCGCACTGATCGAAGAGCGCGATCGCGATCCGCACACCGCGCAAGGTAGCGGGTGCGGGAGCGTGGGCGATCGCCAAGCAGGCTCAGGGATTCGCGCTCGCGGCGCTCTGCGCGTCCCGGTTCGCCTCGCTCACAGCATTCTTGGCGGCCCCGATCGCCGTGCTGTAGCCGGCCTGCGAGTCCTGCGCCGGCGCGGCGGCAGCCGCGGGCGAAGTCGCGCCGACAACGGCTGTCGGGCCGGCGCCCGACGATCCGCCGGCTTGCAGGCCCAGCAGCGACAGCACGAGCACCGCGACCATCGCAAGGAGGATCGCTATGTAGCGCATGCCTCGCTGATCGGCAGCCCCTGCTCGCGACATGAGATGGATGGCTGCGACTCGACGTTCTAGTCGAGCGAGGCGCGCACAGGTAGTCTGTTGCCGACAGCTAGATGCCCGAGGGCGTTCTCCACCTTTCATCGCTGGTCGGCAGTCCGTTGCTTGACAGCGCGAGCGAGCGTCTCGGGCGCGTCGATGACGTCGTTGCTCGTCTCGATGACGGCGATGCGCTGCCACTCGTGATCGGGCTGCGCGCCGTGGTCGGTGGGCGCAACCTGTTCGTGCCGGGGCGCAACATCGACCGCCTCGAGGTGGCCGGCGCGCACCTCTCGACGACGAAGGTCAATCTCGCGCAGTTCGAGCGGCGGCCCAACGAGTTGCTGCTGCGGGCGGACGTGCTCGGGCGCAGCGTTATCAACGTCAACACCGCGCGGCTCGTCACGGCCGGGGAGGTCGAGCTGCGCTGCATCGACGACGTCTGGCGCGTCGCGGGAATCGACACCAGCCTTGGCGCACGCGCGCGCCGCCACCTGCCGCGCGCGCTTCGCGGCGGCGGCGGCAAGGAGACCTCCTTCGTGGCATGGGATCAGATCGAGCCGTTTGTCGCCCACGTTCCGACCGCGCGCCTGCGGCTGCGACACCGCCGGCTCGCCCACCTGCACCCATCGCAGATCGCCGACCTCGTCGAAGCGGCAAGCCACGACGAGGGCGAGGAGATCATGGCCGCCGTCGGTCAAGACAAGGAGCTCGAGGCCGACGTGTTCGAGGAGCTCAACGACGAGCACCAGCTCGAGTTTCTCGACGAGCGCTCAGACCGCGAGGTCGCCGGCGTCCTCGCGCGGATGGCGAGCGACGACGCTGCGGATCTGCTGCTCGAGATACGGCAGGAGCGCCGGATCCCGGTGCTCGAGCTGCTGCCGGCCACGAAGCAGCGCAAGATTCGCAAGCTGCTCGGCTACAACCCGTCGACCGCCGGCGGAGTGATGAGCCCGGATTTCGTCGCCGTACCGGTCACCGCCACGGCCGGCGAGGCAATCGCCGCCGCACGTAAGCGCGACCTGCCCCCTGAGGCTCTCCACACCCTGCTGCTGACCGACAAGTCGGGCGCGCTCGCCGGGCTCGTCAGTGCGGGCGTCGTACTCTCTGCCGACCCGCAGGCGCCGCTGAGCGAGCTCGGGGTCTCCAGCCCGCCGTCGGTCGGCCCGGAGGCCGAGGTGCCGGAGGTGGCGCGGCTGATGACCGACTACAACCTCGTCTCGCTGCCGGTCGTCGAGGCCGATGATCGCCCGATCGGGATCGTCTCCGTCGACGACATCCTCGAGCTCATGCTGCCCGAGGACTGGCGGCGGCGCTACGGCCTCGCGCGCGAGTAACGGGATCGCAACACGCCGGCCGGCCCCGTTCGTAACGGTCCGGTTAACATGCCTTTCATGGACGATCAGGCCGGAACAACGCAAGACGGCGAGCCACCGCGAAGTCGCGGGCGCTCGGCTGCCCGCTCCGGCCTGCGCGCCCTCCGCCCGTCCCGCTGAGACTGGCTGAGCGCCTCCGGGGGGAAGCCGCGCGAGCGCCCGGCCGCGGACCGGAAAGGAGGTGAAAGACGATGGCTACCGGGTCACCGCGCGCACCGCGCGCGCGCAAGGCGGCGGTTCCGACGCCACCACCGCGCGAACGCTACGTGCTCGACAGCGCTCACGTCGGTGACATCCAGGGCGCGTTCGGGACGATCGGCGAGCACGACACGGAAGGGCGCCGCAGCCTCCGCGGGCGCTCCCTCGCGATGCTCGCGATCATCGGGCCGGGCCTGATCGTGATGGTCGGCGACAACGACGCCGGCGGCGTCTCGACTTACGCCCAGGCCGGCCAGACCTACGGCACGAGCCTGCTCTGGGTTCTGCTCCTGCTGATCCCTGTCTTGATCGTCAACCAGGAGATGGTCGTCCGGCTCGGCGCCGTGACCGGCGTTGGTCACGCGCGACTGATCGCCGAGCGCTTCGGGCGCTTTTGGGCCTGGTTCTCGGTCATCGATCTGTTCGTTCTCAACTTCCTGACAATCGTCACCGAATTCATCGGCGTCAATTTCGCACTCTCCTTCTTCGGCGTGTCCAAGGAGATCTCCGTACCGATTGCAGCGGTGCTGCTGGTTGCGATCACGGCCACCGGCAGCTTCAGGACCTGGGAGCGAGCGATGTTCGTGTTCGTCTTCGCGAACTTCCTCGTGATCCCCCTCTTCTTCCTCGCGCACCCGCACCCCGGGCCGATTGCGCACGATTTCGTCGTGCCGGGAATCCGCGGAGGCATCAACTCCAATGCGGTGCTGTTGATCATCGCGATCGTTGGTACCACGGTCGCACCATGGCAGCTGTTCTTCCAGCAGTCGAACGTCATCGACAAGCGGATCACCACCCGCTGGATCAACTACGAGCGCTTCGACACCACGCTTGGAGCGTTCGTCGTCGTGATCGGCGCCGCAGCGCTGATGGCGATCTGTGCGTTCGCGCTCGGTGGCACCCGCTACTTCGGCCATTTCAGCAACGCCGGGGGCACGGCGTCCGCCTTGTCGCACACCCTCGGCTCCGTCCCGGGCGACTTCTTCGCGATCGTGCTCCTGAACGCATCGCTGATCGGTGCCGCCGCGCTCACGCTCGCCACCAGCTATGCCTTCGGCGACCTGACCGGCACGCGCGGCTCGCTGCACCGCAGCTTCAAAGACGCGCGCGGGTTCTACCTCATCTTCTCGCTGTTGATCGCCGGTGCCGCGGGCATCGTGCTGATACCGCACGCCCCGCTCGGGATCATCACGACCGCGGTGCAGGCCCTTGCCGGCGTCCTGCTCCCGAGCGCCACCGTGTTCCTGCTGCTGCTCTGCAACGACCGCGAGGTCCTCGGTCCGTGGCGCAACGCGACCTGGCTGAACATCCTCGCCTGCATCATCGTCTCGGTGCTCGTGCTGCTGTCGCTGATCCTGATGGCGACAACGGTGTTCCCGAGCATCAATGTGACGCGCTTCGCCCTGATCGGCGCCGGCGTTCTCGCCGTCGGGCTGCTCGGCCTCGGGGCGACCGTCCTGCGCAATCGCCGCGGCGCACGGAGCGTCACGGTGATCGATGAGACGCCACAGATCCCGAAGGCGCAGTGGACGATGCCACCGCTGGCGCTGCTCGAGCGTCCCGTGGCCACGCGTGCACGCAGCATCGCCCTGGGCTCGATGTGGACCTACCTGGTGCTCTCCGCAACGCTGCTGGTCGTCAAGGCTGCCCAGCTCGCCGGGGCATAGCGCGCCCTACTTCTCGGTCAGCGCCTCGAAGTTCTCGTAGAGGCGTGGCTCGCCGAAACGCGCGCGCGCCTGCTTGGCCGCGGGACCAACGCGCGCCCAGACGCCGTCAACCCAGATCCAGTCGCGCACCAGCTCCCGATCCAGCAAGCCGTTCTTGACGAGGGTCCCGATCGTCTCGAGGTAGGTCAGCATCGTCCGCACCGGCGTGTCGTTGATCGCGTCTGCCAGCTCGGGGGCGAAGTCCTCGTCGAGGATCGCCGGCATCGCGTCGCCGACGCCAAGCGACGTGCCCCATTGCGCCAGCTGCACGAGCAGCTGCGCGTCCTCACGGTTCGGTCCTGCCATCGGTACCTCCTAGTCGACGCCGGCTCCCGTCAACCTAGCGCGTGGACGGCCGCAGGCCGGTCGCGGTCTACTTGGGGAGATCGAGCGTCGCCGTCGTTGAGGTCGTCTCGCCGTGCCCAGAGCTGTCGTGCGAGACGACTGTGATCGTCACCGTGACGGAGTGATGGCCCTTCAGCGTCTTCAGGGCCTTGGCGTTCAGGGGCACGAGCACTCCGGCGGTCTGTCCGCCCGCGAGCGTGAACGTAGCGCTGCCGATGTCGACCGGCGCCTTGCTCTTGCCCTTGCCCTTGCCCGCCTTGGCAGCCTTCGCCGCAAACGCCTGGACGGTCACGATCGAGAGGCTCCCGTCGCACGCGCTCGCGCCCGCCGGGCAGCTGACGCTGACGCTCACGTCGTTCGGCAGGGTGGTGAGCGTCCCGGCCGCGATCGTGGCGCTCGGCGCGACGAACGATGCCGCCGGTTGTGGCGTGGGTGCCGGTGTCTGTACGGGGGCCGGCGCCGGCGCCGGGACGGACACGCTTTGCTGGGCCGAACCGGCCGCGTAGTCGGCATTGCCGGCCTGGTGAGCGTCGATGAGGCACGTACCGGCAGCGCTGAACCTGACCGTCGAGCCGCTGATCGAGCATGCGCCCGACGAGCTCGAGCTGTCGATAGTGAACGTCACGCCGTTGCCCGAGGCGCCGCCACTCGCACTGACACCGTAGGTCGATCCGATCGATGGCGAGGACGGTGCGGCAGATGTGAACGCGACGGTTTGCGGCGCGAGTGCGACGTTCGTCAGAGCCGGCAGGAAGCTGCCCGGCTGGAGCGTCGCAACGAGGGGTGTCGGACCATTGACGGCGGTGATCCCGTAGAACTTCGCAAAGATCACGGCGTTGCCGCCAACCGATGCGCTGACCGAGCCTGGGCTCGATGAGGTGTTCGCCGCCGGCGCAAGCGTAAGTCCGCTGACCGTCAACCCACCGGCGTCGGGGCTCGCGAACCCGGTGAGATCGACGACTGCACCGTTCGCGGCGCTGTCCTTGCCGACGAACGTAACGGCCGGCGAGGGCGTAGCCGACAGCGTCGGATCGGGCTGGAAGTCGGTTGGCACGGCCGTTGCGCCATCGATCGTGCTGATGCCAGAGAGACAGTCGAGGAGTTGGACTGAGCCCGTGCTCTGCAGTTGCGGCCCGTGACAGGTCGATCCGTCCATCGACACCTTGAGGGTGCTGAAGTCGCCCGCCGACTCGGAGCTGAGGTCGAGCGTGTCGCCGACGGTCCCCTGGCCGTCGAAGGTGACGCCGCCCGCGAGGCCGGGGTCGAAGATCGTGTAGCCGTCACTGGAGCCCCGGAACGACGAGATGTTCGCGAAGACGTCGGTCTGGCTGCCGTAAGTGGCCGCGCCGGTCTGCGCGTTCACCGTCAGCGGCGCCGACGAGCTGGTTGGGACGTCGCTCAAGTCGAGCGTGTTGTTACCGGCCGCGTTCCCCTCGAAGGCGACGCCCGCATTTGAGGCGGCCTGGAACGTCGTGAAGCCGTTGGCAGCGCCGACGATCGTATTGACGTTCTCGAAAAACGCCGCGGACTGACCGTCAAACGACACGGTCCCGGTCGGCAGGCTGGCAACCAGTGGGCTGCCGGAACTGCTGGTGTACTCGCTCAGGTCGAGCGTGTTGCTGAGGGTGCCATAGCCGATGAACGTGACCGGCGAGCTCGTGTCGTCGTCCATGAAGTCCGTGGGAGAGGGCGGCGCCTTGATCGTCGCGATCCCCGTGAAGTCGTTCTCTTGGATGCCTTCGAGCAAATACCTGCCGGGCGAGCCAGTGCTGTTGCCGTTGAGCGTGATCGACGTAGTCGCGCTCGATGAAGTGGCTGTCGTGAGGTCGAGCGTGTTGTCGAGGCCGCGACCTTGGAGCACGAGACCGGCTAACGACCCTGGGACGAAGGTCGTGTCGCCCGCGTTCGAGCCCACCAGGTTGGAGACATTCTCGAAATCGAGAGTGAAGCCCGCGAAGCCGATCACCTCACCGGGCTGGCTGGAGCTATCGCCGAAGAAGTACGCGCTCGCGCCGCCGGGACCACTGGAAAGGTCGAGCGTCGGGTCGCCGCCATCACCGTCCAGGAGCACCGACGAGAACCCGCCGAGCGTGACGTCGCTGCCGGAGCAGGCGTGCTCGTCCAGCGTCGCATCGTTCGGCGTGACGCCCACCTTCTCATCGGCAGTCGTGCCGTCCTCGTCGTTCTCGATCTGCAGGGAGTTGTTGCTCGTATCGAGCGCGGAGACGATCTGCGTGCAGGTGCTTCCGCCGGCGAGGCCGCCGCTCTCGTCGTTGAGCACGATCGTCTGCGCCAGGCCGCCGGTCTGGGCGAGCACGACGCTCGGGTAGGTCGCGGTGGAGAGGCCCGCGCAGTCGGAGTTGACGCTCGTCCCCGAGCTTGCGGAGCTGATCGAGTAGTCACCGCCGCTGGCGGCGAGCGTGATCCCGCTCGTGTCGTTGGAGGCGATCGTCACGTTCACGACGCCGCCGCCAGGCTCGGAGCAACCGACTGCCACTACCGTGATCGCGTTCGCCCGCGCAACGTCGAAGACGAGCCCCAGCAGCGTTACCGCGAGAATCGCCGCAGCAGAGCGTGCCCGTCCCGTCCCAACGCAGTACTCCCCCATAACCGCCGCGAGAATACCAGGCCCTCACGGGCCGCCACCGGGCATTTTTCTACAGCGCCCGCAGCCCCAGCTCGCGCAACGTCGCGGCCTCCACGGGCGCCGGCGCGCCGGTCAGCGGGTCAGCGCCGGTCGCGGTCTTCGGGAAGGCGATCACCTCGCGGATCGTCTCGCGTCCGGCGCAGATCGCGACGATCCTGTCGATCCCGAGCGCGATCCCGCCGTGCGGCGGCGCACCGAAGCGCAGCGCCTCGAGCAGGAACCCGAAGCGCGCCCGTGCCTCCTCCTGCGAGAGACCGATCGCTTTGAAGACCTGCTCCTGGACTTGCGGCGTATGGATGCGGATCGACCCGCCGCCCAGCTCGACGCCGTCGCAGACGAGGTCATAGCCGCGCGAAAGCAGCTTCCCCGGGTCGCTGAAGTCCTCGCCCACCGGCGCGGTGAACGGGTGGTGCATCGCAGTCCAGCGCTGCTCGTTCTCGCTCCACTCGAACATCGGGAAGTCGCGCACCCACAGCACGTCGTTGCGCGCCTCGTCGATCAGGCCGAAGCGCGCACCGAGCTCGAGGCGCAGCGCGCCGAGCGCACGCGCGGCGACCGCCTCGCGGTCGGCGACGAACAGCAGCAGGTCCCCTTCGCCGGCGCCCAGCTCGCGCAGCACGCGCTCAACGACCGTCGCCGTGAAGAACTTAGCCAGATTCCCGCGCAGACCGCCCCCAGAATCGACGTAGATCGGGGCAACCGCCTTCGCGCCAAAGCGCTGGACAACCTCCGACAGTCCGTCCAGCTCGGCGCGGGAGAGCTCGCGAGCGCCGGCGTTGATCGCACGCACGACGCCGCCGGCCGCGAGCACCGACTCGAAGACCTTGAACTCGCTGCCGCGGACCGCATCCGAGACGTCGTGGATCTCGAGGCCGAAGCGCGTGTCCGGGCGGTCGCTGCCGTAGCGGCCGACCGCGTCCGCGTAGGTGAGCTGCGGCCACGGGGTCGGGGCGACCGCGAAGCCCGCGATCTCGAAGACGCGGGCCATCGTCGCCTCTGTGACCGCGAGCACCTCGTCCTCGGTCACGAACGCCATCTCCAGGTCGAGCTGGGTGAACTCCGGCTGGCGGTCGGCGCGCGTGTCCTCGTCGCGGAAGCAGCGCGCGATCTGGAAGTAGCGCTCGTAGCCGGCCATCATCAGCATCTGCTTGAACAGCTGGGGCGACTGCGGCAGGGCGTAGAAG
This sequence comes from Solirubrobacteraceae bacterium, assembly GCA_050010595.1. Lineage (GTDB taxonomy): Bacteria > Actinomycetota > Thermoleophilia > Solirubrobacterales > Solirubrobacteraceae > Palsa-513. Next base: position 52,735 of record JBEKKS010000007.1, on the reverse strand, counting down.
TTTCCCGGGGCGGTGCGCGCCGGCACGAGAAAGTCGCGCGCGCCCTCGGGCGTCGCCTTCGTCAGGATCGGCGTCTCGATCTCGAGGAAGTCGCGCGCCGTGAGCGTCTCGCGGATCGAGGCGACGATCTCGTGGCGCAGCACGATCGCCTCGCGCATCACCTCGCGGCGCAGGTCGAGCGAGCGGTAGCGCAGGCGCAGCACCTCGTCGACCTCGACGTCCTCGTCGAGCGGGAAGGGCGGCGTTGGCGAGGTCGCGAGGACCCGCAGGTCGTCGACCGCGAGCTCGATCTCACCGGTCGCGAGCGCCGGGTTCACGGTCTCGGGTGAGCGCGCGAGAACCTTCCCGGCGGCGCTGATCGCGAACTCGCTGCGCAGGTCGTGCGCGGCGTCGAGACCGTGGAAGACGAGCTGCAAGAGGCCCGAACGGTCGCGCAAGTCGATGAAGACGAGCCCACCGTGGTCGCGCCGGCGATGGACCCAGCCCGCGACGCGGACCTCCTGGCCGACATCGGCCGCGCGCAGATCTCCCGCCCATTTGGTGCGGTAGTCGTTTGGCGTGGGCTCGCACTTCACGACGAGAGCACCTGCTCGAGCGTTGCTTGCTCGCCATCGAGCGTGACGCGATCGGCGCTGACGACGGCGACGTGGCGCGCACCAAGCCGCGCCGCGTGCTTCAGCTGTCCTTTGAGCGAGCGGCCAGCGAGCTCCATCTGCACGTGCAGGCCGCGGTCGCGAGCGGCTTGGGTCAGCTCGAACGCGCGGGCGACGTCGCCGTCGTAGGCGACGTAGAGGTCGGGCGGCCGTGGCGGCACCGGCTCGAGCCCCGCCCCCATCACGATCCGCTCGATCCCCGCGGCCCAGCCGATCCCGGGCGTCGGCGGCCCACCGAGCAGCTCGACGAGGCCGTCATAGCGCCCGCCACCGCCCACACCCGACTGGGCTCCGAGCGTGTCGCTCGTGAACTCGAACACGGTCCGCGTGTAATAGTCGAGGCCCCGGACGAGCGTCGCATCGATCTCATAGGCCACGCCGGCAACCTCGAGCAGGCGCCGTACCTCCGCAAAGTGCTCCGCGTCGTCCGGCTCGAGGCGGTCGAGCAGCCGCGGCGCCGCTGCCATCACGGCCCGCGTCGATGGATCGTCCGAGTCGAAGGCACGCAGCGGGTTGAGGTCGATGCGTTCGCGCACGATCGGCGTCAGCTTGTCCTGGCGCGCACGCAGGTAGTCCGCAAGCTCCTCCCGGTAAGCGGCCCTTGTTTGCGCGTTGGCGAGACTCGCCAGCCGCAGTCGTAGGTCGGCGCAGCCAAGCTGCGCCAGCAGCTTGGCAAGCAGCACGATCAGCTCGGCGTCGAGTGCGGGGTCCTCGCTGCCGAGCGCCTCGGCGCCGACCTGCCAGAACTGGCGGTAACGGCCCGCTTGCGGACGCTCAGCGCGGAAGAACGCGCCGAGGTAATAGAGCTTTACGGGCGCGGCGAGCTTGTGCATGCCGTGCTCGACGTAGGCGCGACAGACGGGCGCGGTGCCTTCCGGCCTCAGCGTGAGCGATCGTCCGCCACCGTCGTCGAAGCTGTACATCTCCTTCTGAACGATGTCGGTCGCACCACCGACGCCCCGCACGAAGAGCTCCGTCGCTTCGAAGGCGGGGGTCTCGATACGCCCGTAGCCCGCCGCCTCGAGCAACTCGCGCGCCGCGCGCTCGACGGAGCCGCGCTGTGTTGCCTGGGCCGGCAGCACGTCGAACGTGCCGCGCGGCGCGGCGAGCCTGGCGCTCACGCCGGCAGCGAGCGCAGCTCGCTGAGGAACGGGTTCGTCTCGCGTTCGCGGGCGAGGGTCGTCGTCGACATGTGGCCCGGGTGCACGACCGTCTCTCCCGGATAGCGCTCGAGCAGCTGCGCGATCGACGCCAGCAGCGTCTGCCAGTCGCCACCCGCAAGGTCGACGCGGCCGACCGAGCCGGCGAACAGCACGTCACCGCAGAAGATCGCAGCGGCCGACGGAATCGCGTACGTGAGATGGCCGGCGCTGTGGCCGGGCGTGAAGCGGACGTCGATCGGCAGGCCCGCAAGCTCGAGCTGCTCGCCGCCCGCCAGCAGGTGCTCAGGCTCGTGCGGCGTGACGCGACCCAGGCCGGTCTCGCCGGTCACGAGCGCGTCGCGTTCGAGCAGCGGCGCGTAAACGGGTGCGCCGGTGTGGCCGGCCAGCGCCGCGACGGCGCCGATGTGGTCGACGTGCGTGTGCGTGACGAGGATCGCGGCGACCGTTACTCCGCGGGCTTCGATCTCGTCGATCAGCCGCTGCGCCTCGGCACCGGGATCGATCAGGATCGCCTGGTCCGCGTCGGCGTAGCGGATCAGGTAGGCGTTCTCGGCGAACGCTCCGACTGTGAAGGTGCTGACGTCGAGCGCCTGCGTCACCGAGCGGCCCGCTTGCGCTGGTAGCGGCGGTACAGCCAGAAGTCCGTGTAATAGATGAGCGGCGCGTAGATCAGCAGGACGACCGGGACGAGAATCAGGTTCGAGAGCACTGGGCGCTTGAGCACCAGCGTCGAGATCGCGTAGACGACCGCGGCGGCGATCACCGCGCGTACGAACGCGCTCTTCCAGGTCGGCGGGCGCTCGTAGCGCTTTGTCTTGATCTCGCCGCGAGCGCGCGCCGGCGCGCCGGCGCGTCCACCGGAGCCGGACTTCTCGGCCGAGGTCGGCTTGCGGCCCGTACGACCGCGTGTCTCGATCATGCCCGCGGCGTTGCCGCGGTGCTTCGTCGAACGTCTGCGCCTCGTCGCTCTCGGCATCGCTCACATGAAATGTAAAGCGTTCTCGGCAACCTGACGCGCGGGGTCGAAGCCGCGCAGCTCGATCCGGTCCGGAAAGCCGTCGAGCGCGGCTGCCGGCACGAGCCCGACGATCTCCGCCGCCGCCACCTCCGCGCGCGCCTCGATGAGCGCCACGATCTCACCAAGTGACAGCGAGAGGGGCTGCTCGAGGTTCATCGAAACCTGCGCGAGTTGGCCACGCGAGGCCAGCGTCACGCCGATCGCTGCAAGCACGCCCGGCTCGCGCAGGCCTGCCGCGATCGCCTTCGCCTGCGCGAGGTCGGCGGGCGGCGCGAGCTCGACGTTGAACGCGACGAGCGGTGGGCGTGCGGCGACGAGCGTCGCGCCGGCAGTCGGGTGAAGCCGTCGCGGCCCGTAATCGGGCTCGAGCTCGCCGCTCTCGATGCGGCGCGCGAGCGCCTCCCGCCCGCCGCGACGCAGCTCGGCTCGCGTCCGGCCGCCTGCCAGCGCGCCATAGAGGAATACGGGCAGGTCGAGCTCGGCTGCGATCAGCTGGGCCGTTTCGAGCGCTTCAGCGCAGGCCGCGCCACGCAGCTCTTCGCGCCAGTAGACGAGCGGCGCGACGTCGAGCGCGCCAACGTGTGGGTGAACGCCGCGCGGGCCGTCGAGGTCGATCCGCGCCACCGCGCAGCGCGCCCCGTCGAGCAGCGCCTGCGACAAACGTCCCGGCTCACCGGCGAGCGTGTAGACGGCGCGGTTGTGGTCGACGTCGGCGTGGCGGTCAAGCAGACTCGCCTCGCGCGCAAACGCCTCCCCCACCGCGTCGAGCACCGCGGGCTCGCGTCCTTCCGAGATGTTCGGCACGGCAACGAGCTGCACGCGCTCAGAGCGAAGCGATCGCGAGCTTGACGCCTGGCACGAAGCGACTTGCTCCCCGCCGCGCCGCGCTTCCAATCGCGGCGACGATGACCAGCCAGGTCAGCAGAAACGCGACGTTCACGAACCCAGCCTACAGCTGCCGCGGAGCCCCATCCCTTTACACTTCCGTCCCCCGCCGGAGTAGCTCAGTCGGTTAGAGCAGCGGAATCATAATCCGCGTGTCGGGGGTTCGAGTCCCTCCTCCGGCATCACGGAAAGCGTCCATTTGCAGGGACCACCGCAACTTCTTTTCGCGCAAGGGGGTCACGACCCTCCACGTTACGCGTTGGCCGGTTACATGCCAATCGGGATCCCGCCCAGCGCGCTGGGAAGCAGCTGCTGGCATTCGCCCTCCGCTTGAGTGATCTGTGGCGAGTGCCAGTACTGCCGGTTCGTGTCGGGCACATTCTCTAACGGGAACTCGGGGCGGCCCTCCGGGTCGGTGGTTGGGTCAGGCCAGTTCGACACCCCGTGGGAGCGCATGCAGCGGCTGAATCTCAGCATGCCGATCCGCAGCTGCTGCACCTCGCCCGGGGGAAACTGGTCGTCGCTGCCGGGCGGCAGCAGCTTCTGGCACGCTCTCTCGGCCGCCTGAAACTGGGGATTGTTGAGTTCCTGCTGGCTGATCTTGGGGATCGCTCCGCTGCTGGTGGGGTCGGGGAAGGCCGGCGCGCCGTGGGAGCGCATGCAGTGTGAGTACGCGAGCGCCTTGCGGAGGTTCGATGACTGGCTGCTGGCGGATGCCGCGACCGGCAGAGCCAGGCCGGCCGTGGCGATGATGGCGGTGACGGTTCTCGCCCTGCTCGGCCATGACCGCCGGCACCGACACATGACGCGCGGGCTGTCGTTCATCACGCTCTCCTCAGGGTTGGGTGGTCGTGTTGGCTGCCAGCGTCAGCGTCCGGCGAGGACGGCGCGCAGCCTGGCGGAATGGTCCTGCCCATGGTGGTGGTTGCCGCGGCATTGTCAGACGCTGCTGGCGGCATCTCCCCGAGGGGATCGGCTTCATGCCCGCGGTTCGTCTCATGTCGCATCTCTACTCCCCGGCGCGTGACAACACCGCTGCCGGCGATGTTGTACAGATGTCACCGCGGCCGGGGATACTGGGTGGGATGCGTGTGCTGGTGGTCGAGGACCATGAGACGCTGGCCGGCCGGATCGCTGAGGGGCTGCGCCAGGCCGGGATGGCTGTGGACGCCGTTTACGACGGCGCGACGGCGCTGGACGCCGCGGGCCTGACGGCCTATGACGTGATCGTGCTCGACCGCGACCTTCCGGTCGTGCACGGCGACAGGGTCTGCCGGACGCTTGCCGGCTCTGGGCCACGGATCCTCATGCTCACCGCCGCTGCCGCTCTCTATGACCGGGTCGACGGGTTGGAGCTGGGAGCGGACGATTACCTCGGTAAGCCGTTTGCGTTCGCGGAGCTGGTCGCGCGTGTGCGGACACTGTCTCGCCGGGCGCCGTCGGTATCGCCGGTCTTGCACCGCGGCGACCTCGAGGTGGATCGCGCCCGGCACCGCGCAAGCCGCGGATCCCGCTCGCTTTCGTTGACTCGCAAGGAGTTCGGGATCCTCGAGATGCTCGCGGCTGCCGACGGCGCGCTGGTGAGCGCGGAGGAGTTGCTCGAGCACGTGTGGGATATCAACGTCGACCCGTTCAGCAACATCGTCGCGGTGACGATGACCCGCCTGCGGCGCAAGCTCGGCGACCCACCGCTGATCGACACCGTCGTCGGCAAGGGGTACCGCATCTGAGGCGCCCACGCTTGACGGTCCGGGCCCGCCTCACCCTGCTCTATATCGGCCTGTTTGCCGTGTGCGGGGCAGTCGTGGTGGCAGTCAGCTACATCCTTGTAGCGCAGCTCGGAGCCCCGGTACTGGGCGCGCGCCCTTCCTCCCGTAGCGGCATTCCCGCCAGCATCGGAGCGCTGTGTCGCTCCGAGCAGCCGAGCGCACACCCCAACAAGCTGCTGATGGCCCAGTGCATCTTCCAGCTTCTGGGTGCACAACATCAGCGTGACCTCACGCTGTCGCACCTGCTGCAGTACTCGCTGATCACGCTTGCCGGCGTCAGCGCGCTCGCCGCGATTCTCGGCTGGATCATCGCCGGGCGTGCGCTACGCCCGGTGCACTTGATCACGGCGGCCGCGCGCGCTGCCTCCGAGCGCAGCCTCTCTGCGCGGGTCGCGCCACGCGGTCCCCGCGACGAGCTTCGCGAACTGGCTGAGACGTTCGACCAGATGCTCGACCGGCTCCAAGCCGCATTCGAGGGTCAGCAGCGCTTCATCGCCAACGCTTCCCACGAGCTGCGCACCCCGCTTGCCGTCATGCGCGCCAGCATCGACGTCGTGTTGGACAACCCGGACAGCACGCCCGACGACCTGCGTGGTATGGCGGCGGACATTCGCGCCGAGGTGGATCACGCCGAGCGCCTGATCAGCGCGCTGCTCATCCTCGCACGCAACGAACGCGGGCTCACCGTGCACGAGGAGGTCGACCTCGCCGCGGTCACCGAAGACCTCATCGACAGCACTGATCTGGGCGACCTGCGAGTGCACGCCACGCTCGAGCCCGCCGTCCTATCTGGCGATCCAGTCTTGGCCGAACGTCTCATTGCCAACCTGCTCGATAACGCGGTCCGCTACAACCGCGCCGCCGGTGACATCTGGATCAGCACCCGCACCGCGGCGGGCGACAGCGAGCTGACGATCGCCAACACCGGTCCACACGTCACCGCGGCCGATGCCGAGCGCATCTTCCAGCCGTTCCAGCGGCTCAACGACCGCACATCCCATGACGGTTTCGGACTCGGCCTGACGATCGTCTCGTCCATCGCCGCGATCCACGGCGGCACCGCCACCGCCCAACCCCGCGATGACGGCGGCCTATCCGTCACGGTGACGATCCCCTGCAGCCGGCGCTTCAACCCGAGCACCAGCACTCAGACAACCGAAGCACCCGCCGCCCCACAGCCAGGCTGATCGTGTCAGCGGCACCTCCCGGCCGTCGGAACGCTGACGATCAACCCCAGCCCATCCCGCCGGGCGGCCGGCGAGCACCCATCGCTCACAGGCAGCGAGCCATCCAGGACCACGTCCGCGCTGTCGCTTTGCCGGGCTGAAGGAGTCACGCGACCCACAAGAGGGCCGTGCTGTCGCTACCGCGCTAATGCGCAAGCGGTGGTGGAGAAGTGCGATGCGAGAACTGGCTACTGCGCTCGGAGATCTTCTAGCTGACAGGGCGCGTCGGGGAGGTCGAGGAGCTCCGGGTCGCTGTCAGCAGCGTGAGGCGGTGGGCGGCCGCGGTGACCGCGGCGAAGCAGTCTCCCAACGCGATCGACGTGCGCGCCTTGAGCCGCGCGACATCGATCATGCGAGCGGTTCCGGGTAGGTCTGGGCTTACGCACGATCGCATAGTCGTCAGGGTGTCGTCCGCCTCGTCACGTCCGTGGTCGCGTTCGACGCGGCAGTAGACCTCGACAAGGTTGATCCAGCTGACGACGGGTCGAGACTCCAGTACGGCGTTGATGCGCGTCAGTGCCGGCTCCTCGCCGTCCAGCCACGCGAGGATCGCCCAGGCGTCAAGGCAGACGCTCACCGCGGCTCGCGGGCACGCTCGTCGAGGAGGCGGGCGGCCATTCCGCTACGTGCGAAGCGTCCTCCCAGCCCGGCTGGGCGTAGACGGGCGGACAGGACGATCTCGTCGTCGCGTAGCTCGAACTCGACCTCGTCCCCGGGGTGCAGCCGCACGCGGTCACGGATCGCCTTCGGGATCACGACCTGCCCTTTCGGGCCCACTCGACTAGTCATACTGAGCGAGTAACCGTGACGTCGCCGAGTTTTGCGCCAGCGGCACGGCGTGTCAAGCGTCACGCGACGGCAGTCACTAGTCACTAACAACTGTAGCCCGCCTGCTAGCGCTGAGCGTCGGCGGCAGTCGGCGCGCGATGGCGCTCGCCGGTGGCGACTAGGTTTTTGTGCCAATGACGCATTTACTACTCGGAGGGCGATATGGCTGACACTTTGAGCACGCTGCGCAGCGACCTGGAGCAGCGGATTCGTGAGATCGAGCCGTTGATCGAGGAGCACGGGCGCCTTCGTCACGCGCTCGAGGCGCTCAAGGGTGCTGGTGGCTCCCGTCCGGGGCAGGCGACCCCGCCGCGGGCACGACGGACTGTGCCCCGGTCAAGCGCCGGGACGACGGGCCGGCCTGGCCGGCCACGTGGATCGGGTGTGCGCGCACAGCAAGTCCTGGGGCTCGTGCACGAGCAGCCGGGGATCACGATCGGTGATCTCGCGCAGCGGCTGAAGATCAAGCCGAATTACCTATACCGAGTCGTGCCGGAGCTTCTGAAGGATGGGAAACTCGAGAAGCGAGGCAAGGGGTACCACCCGACGCAGGCGTGAGTCCGCCTCCACGCGGTGCAGACTGCGGATCGCTCTGCTAGTGCGCTCCAGCGACGATGAAGTCGCCACACCGGCCGCCAATCATCATCGAGGGGGCGTTCGTGTTGCCCGAGGTGACGAAGGGCATGATGGACGCGTCGGCAACCCGCAGCCCGCTGACGCCGTAGACGCGGCAGGTGGGGTCAACGACCGAAGCGGCGTCGCTGCCCATCTTGCACGTGCCGACGTAGTGGAAGTCGGGCACAGCCGTCTCGTCCATGTAGGCGATGAGCTGCTGGTCGGTGATGACGTTCGGTCCTGGTGCGAACTCGCTGTCGAGCCATTGCGTGCTGGCAGCGAACTGGTTGGCGATCGCGCGGGCAAGCTTGAGTCCGGTGAGCGAGGCGCCGATGTCGGCGGGGTCGCATAGGAGGTTTGGCTGGATCAGCGGCGCATCGAGGAAGCTCGCGGAGGCGAGCGTCACCTGGCCGCGGCTTTTCGGGTGCAGGACGATCGCGCCGACCCCGAACGAGTTTGGCGGGAAGCCGGGGTTGTTTGTCATGTAGAAGGTCTGGATCTCGTAACTGGGTGCCCCGAGCGGGCCGTCGCTGCCGATGAAGACGTTGTTGTCCATGACCGTGAAGTGGCCCGGATCGGTGTTCTTCATGCTCCAGACGACGAACGGGATGAGCTGGTCCTGGAGGTTCTGTCCGACCGCCGGCTGTGCGTATCTCACGGGGATGCCGAGCGACTTGAGCTGGCTCGGGTCACCGATCCCGGACAGCATGAGGATCTGGGGCGTGCGCAGAGTTCCGGCGCAAACGATGACCTCGTGGTTCACACCGACGCTGTAGGTGTTGCCGCCGTAGGCGAACCACACTTGTTGGGCGTTGCCCTGGCCGTCGAAGCCGATGTACTGGACTTGGGTTCCCGTCGCGGTCGTCAGCGGCGCCGCGCCGATGTGTGGCGCGACAAAAGCGTTGAAGGCGTCCTGGCGGATGCCATAGACCGGCGGATCCGTCGGCGCGACATTCAACTGAGTGAAGGTCACGCCAGCCTGGTTGCCGGCGTTGTAGTCCGGGTTGTAGGGGTAGCCGAGCGGGATCATCGCGTCGATGAAGTCACGCGACACGGGATTGTTCGAGAGCTGGTTGGTCACCTTGACGGGGCCGCTCGTGCCGCGTGTGGGGCCGGCACCCTGGCCGCTGTAGTTCTCTTCGCGCTCGAATACGGGCAGGAGGCTGGCGTAGTCCCAGCCTGGGCAGCCGTTCGCGGCCCAGTTGTCGTAATCGCCGGGGTTGCCGCGAACCCAGACCATCCCGTTGATCGAGCTGCCGCCGCCGTTTGCGTGTCCTGAGTTGTACGCGACCCGCTCGCCGTCCATGCAGTTTTGCGGCTGCGATTGGTCGTTCCAGTCGTAGATGCTGCCGCGTAGCGACATCGCCTGCGTGAAGTCCTGGATCTGCGGCACCTCATTGGTCGGACCCGCCTCCAGCAGCAGCACACTCGCGCCCGAGGTCCCGCTCAGGAGGCGATCGACGAGCGCGCAGCCCGCCGCGCCAGCGCCAATCACGACATAGTCAAATGCAGCCCCGCCTTGCGCGATCGGCTCCGGAAGCGGAGCCTGAGGCTGGCGCGGCTGCGCCTGGACAGGCGGCGTGGGCACTGCCCGGTTATAGATCAACGCTCATCACCTCTCTGGACGATCCATGGACTACTCGGGACGGACCGACGGCAGCTCAGCTTGGTCTCATTCAGCGAACGCCAAGGGATGCTCGCGGCTACGGCCCTGATGGCCTGTGGCTGTGGGCGCTAGGCGTCGGGCAGCCACAGAGCGGACAGGGCGCGTCGGGTGAGCGCTCGATCTCGCTTGCTGCAGACGTGGCTCTGTCCCCCACGCGCTTGCTGATCGTGCGTCGCATCTCATCGCGTAGCGAGCGAACGGACATGGGCTCGCGCTCCAGCAGGTCGAGCCAGGTCTCCTGGTCGGGCTCGGGGAGCGCTGCCAGCTCGGCGTGATGACTCCACGACAGCGCGGCGCGGCGCCGGGAATCGGGGAAGCGTGAGCTCACGTAGGCCATGTTCATCAGTGTCTGCGGGTCGTAGCCGACCACCTTTGCGGCGCGCTCGTAGCGCTGGCCGTACTTGACGTTGCCGTAGCGAACCCAGTCACCGATCCACCAGTTGCTGGCGCTTTGCATGCGGGCGATTCGCCTGCCGCAAAGCAACCACTCGCTCAGCTCGAGCTCGGGCTCTGCCTTCCAGGCGATCGGCGATATCCGAGTGCTGTCGCGTGAATGCGCACTGCCGCCTAGCCGTGCATCGGTGACGGAACGCTTCGATGTCGCTGCCATGGCGTCAGCCGCGTCGCCGGGCAGCGCGGATGCCGCCGCACCCGCGACATGCCAGTAACTGTCGCGGCCTGAGCAGGTCGCGCCGATCCCCAATGACCGCACGAGAATGGCTCATATTGAGGTTCGACTTCTCCCGATATCGGGAGAAGGCGACTATACGACGCGGCCCAGCGCTTCGTTCCCGGGAGCATTGCCTGTACTCACCGCTAACGGCGCACCCTCGAGGCCGACGCACCATGGCACCGATATAACAGATCGCACCCGCGCACGCAAGCACACACGCGATTCAGACCTTTTTGCGCAGCGTCCGTGCGCCGACCGCTTACTCACGGCCGCTGCTAGCGTGGGCGTCCGTAGCGCAGCGCCCACTCACGATCGTTGCGACGCGGTCTCGCGCCGACGAGGCGAGTTATGGTCTGCTCGAGCACGCGGAATAGGCCCATTCGGCCGAGTGTGCGGTCGGCGAGGCCGTTGATGAGACAGTAGTTCTCGTCGTGGTTGCCCGAATGGTGCCGGAGGTGGAACTCCGGCGATAGCAGGACATAGGACCTCTGGAGCAGCCTCGGTAGTCGGCCGCGACGCGCGCGGTGTCCCCATTTATGCCATTCCAGCATGAAGGTGACCTGAGTCGCGACGGTCACGCCGGCGACCGCTGACGCATAGCGCACAGGCGATACGCCGGCTCGGCCGCTCTGCGCGAAGTAGTAGAACGGCGTGGCGATCCCCAAACCGAACCACGAGAGCAGACCCGCCTCGTCGCGAACCCGATAGCGGAAAATACGTGCCGGCCGCATGTGGTGCTCGCGAACGATGTAGACCATGCGCTTTACCGGCTCAACACTGTCATCGAACCAGGTATCGAACGTCCAGTGCAGGATTCCGCTAGCGAGATCCGCTGCGTAGGTGCCGACGGCCGCTCCAGCCACTGGCAAGAGCCAGTTGTCCCCCGCGACTCGGCGGTTGCGGAGAAGGAAAGCCACGGCCGCACCGGTAGCCGCGAAATTCAGCACAGCGCCAGCCGCGTGGACGCGCCTCCCCGCCCTAGTCAGGGCCTTGACATCGTCGACTGACGGCGGCTCGCCCGATGGCCCCGGAATCCTCGGCAGGAGCACGCCTTCGTCGAACTGTTCCCTGACTTGCTGCACGAGTTGCCGAATCCAAGCCTACGGAATGCTAGAAACTCATCGCGATCGACGAGCGGGCAGACAGCGTGCCATCCTTGCAGCAGACAGTCAAGGAGGCAACCATTGACCGCGGAGGTGGTGCCGGATATCGTCGCGCGGCGGCATGACCCCGTCCACGACTGCGCGAGAGTGGCTGTCACGCATACCTCACCGGAACGGGCTCGCAGTGTAGAGTCAGCGCGCGCAGGGCAACCGCGCGTCGACAAGCTCTCGCTGTTGCTGTCACGTGCCGGCACCAACTGCGAGATCGACCTGCCTGACGGGCAGACCCTGCGGTTCGGTTCGGCGCCGCCCGCCTTCCGCGTGATCTACCGCACAGAGGACGCGATGCGACTGCCGCTGACCGAGTACGCGCTTGGATCGGCCTACGTCGAAGGCAAGATCGACGTGGAAGGTGACATGCGTGCGCTGCTCGATATTCGCGAGCACCTCGCGTTCGGGACCACGCTAGCCCAAAAGCTGCGCTTCGCATACGAGCTGCTGCTGAAGGCGCCGACAAAATCCAACCGTGAGGCGATTCACAGGCACTACACGCTCGGCGACGACTTCTACCTGAAGTTCATCGACACGCGATTTCGCTTCTACTCCCACTGCATCTTCGAATCATCCGACGAGACGCTCGAGGCGGCAGCCGAACACAAGCTCGAGCGGATGTGGAACGCGCTCGGCCTGCGACCAGGCATGCGGTTGCTGGACATCGGCGGCGGCTGGGGCGGCGTGCCCGAGTACTGTGGCGCGCGTGGAGTGCACGTCACGAGCGTCACGCTCGTCGAGGACTCCGCGAACTACATCAGACGCCTGATCGCCGAGCAGCAACTGCCGGCAGAAGTGGTCGTCAGCGACTTCCTTGACTACCAACCCGAGGTTCCGTTCGACCACGCAGTGATCTACGGCGTGATCGAGCACATCCCCAACTACGCGCGCTTCAGCGCCCGCGCCTGGGACGCGCTCAAGCCCGGCGGGCGCCTCTACCTAGACGCCTCAGCCGCGAAGGAAAAGTTCGCGATCAGCCCGTTCACGCGACGATTCACGTGGCCTGGGCACCATTCGTTCCTCGCGCTCCAGGACATCGTCCGCGAACTGCTCTACCACGGCTTCGAGATCGTCGACGTGAAGCGCGAGACCCACGACTACGAACTCACGATCACACACTGGGCCGAACGCTTCGATGCCGCCCGCGGGGAGATCGTCGAGCGTTGGGGCGAGGACGTCTACCGCGCTTTCAGGGTGTTCCTGTGGGGCGGCGCGCACGCCTTCAAGACGAACCGGCTGCAGGCCTACCACGTAGTCTCGGAACGACGCAGCGATCCGGGGCCGCGACCAGGGATCGCTCGTCGAGTGGCGGGATTCATCGGCTCGCTCGCGTAAGGGCGCTCTGACCGCGGCGACGAGTGAGGTCGCCGATCGCGCAGAACGCACGTCTCCGCTCGCCCGCGAGCCACCTAACTTGACGAGTTAGCGTCTCGCTGATACACCACTTACGCAGCGCCACGATCCTGTAATCCGACTGCGGACTGGACATGGTGGCTTCGGTGCTTGTTGGTCAGTCCGGCAAGACTACCCCTGCGATCAAAGACGGGAGGCGATTGTGCCCAAGGAAGCTGCGTCCAAGCAAGTGGTGGAAGTCGCGGTGAGTCCGGACATCAATGTCGACCAGCTCAGGGAGCTCTTTGTAGTTATTGGCTCCCGGGGTCCACTGGGCTGCCGCACATGCGGGCTCGGCGGCATCGACGTGCGGTTGACAGCAGTCGATCCGGACCCCGACGTCACGCCGGCCGGCGTCAGAAGCATCGTGACCTCGTAGCTCACGCTCACCCAGACAGCACACGATGCGCACGCTGGCGCCAATGAGCGACTGCGTACCAGTAGACCGAGAGCCGGCAATAGGTGCGACCTACGAAGGCGGCGACTTGACGCTGTTGGAGCGCCTGGTTGAGGTAGTCGACTACCTCGAGGTGACACCGGACTCGATCGCACTTGACACTGGCAACCACCTCAGACTTCGGCCCGAAGTCCTCGATGAGTTGGAAGCGGTTGCCGGATCGGTTCGGATCGTCGCCCATGGTGTCGGACTCTCGATCGGCACCGCCTCGGGGCACAACGAGGACTACTTGCGGCTGATCGACGATCTGCTCGACGCGGTGCCGTTGCACTGGCACAGCGAGCACCTCGGCTACACAACCGTCGACGGTGAGGCGCTGGGGACGATGCTTTCTGTTCCCAGAACCGAAGAGTCGCTCGACCTAATCTGCGAACGCGTGATTGCGATTCAGGAACGCTTCGACATTCCGTTCCTGCTCGAGAACATCGCGCGCTACTTGCCTGAGCCGGACGGCGACTACACAGAAGCGGAGTTCCTGAACGCGTTATGCAAGCGGACCGGTTGCGGGCTGGTGCTCGACGTCTACAACCTCGAGTGCGACGCTCACAACCAGGGATTTGAGATCGAACCTTTCCTCGGAGCGCTCGATTGGCCGTCGGTCCACGAACTCCACGTCGCCGGTGGGACCGAGGTCGACGGAATGAAACTCGATGTCCACTCGCAGAGGGCTCAGCTATCAACCATCGCGCTGGCCAAGCGCGCCGCGTTGGATGCTCCGGCCATCTGGGGAGCGACATACGAGTTCTTGCCTGAAGCCATCCCGATCCTCGGCCACGCCGGCATCGTGGACGAACTCACTCGCCTGGAAGCTGCTCTAGCGTGAGCGAACGACCCGCCGGGCTCGCAGCTCAACAGCGCGCACTGCTCGCACTGCTAAAGGACCGGCCACTGGCGGGCCAAGTCGACCCCTATCTAGACAGTGTCCGCAACTCGAAGGGCTTGGCAACGCAAAGGATGATCGCGGCCTGGTGGCGGCGATTTGACGTCGAACGATTGGCACCACTAACGAGTCGCGCGCTCGGCCACGCCGGACGCCTCGACGATGCCCTCACCCGACTACAACGCGACCCGGATACGCCACCCGGAATGGCAGCTGTAGCGATGCACTTCCTGGAGCACCACGTCGCTGACAGCGACCCGCTGATCGCCGCCGTCGCCTCGACCGAACAAGCGCTAACTCTGGTGGCCAGGGGCGATCGTTCGCGTCACGAGGTCGCTTGGGACTGCGATCCAGCACCGGTACTGGACGCGTTGCTTGCCGGACGACAGCCCGAGCGATTGGTGCAGGCAGCGTTTCGCGTTCACGTCAGCGCGGATCTGCCAGCGCTCATTGCCGTCGAACCCATAGGTGACGAGTGCCTGAACGAGGTCGCCGACTAACGGCCCAACGCCGAGGACGAGCTATCCGCCGCTAGAGCATGTGCGCTTGGAGCAGGACCGGCTTCAGCGGCGCCGCGATCGGCAGCCGCCGACCGGTGCCGGCCTCGCTCTTTGCCTTGCGCACGACGAGCCAGAGACGTTCGAGGTCACCTCGAAACGCTTGGGTCACGGTAACTAATTACAGCGCTGTCCGGCTACCCGCCGCTCCGACAAGGACAGCCCACGTATCGGGCATGACACGAGCAGGACCGGCAGCTCCCCGCGGGCGGAGACGGCTAGCGCTGGCGCGTGCAGGGGGGCACACGGGCGGCGTGCTCGCCGCATGGCAAAGGCGGTCACGCCCGGCACACGACGACACGGCTCCCTCGCCCACAAGCCACCAGCAGCTCAGCTCGCCGAACTGCAACAACCTCACGGCTAACTACAACTAGAGCATGATTCTGACCGTCTTTGGCTCCGTATAGGAAAGGAGGCCCTCGAGGCCACCTTCGCGTCCCACGCCGCTGTCTTTGACGCCGCCCCACGGCAACCGCATATCGAGTGCACCCCAGCCGTTTACCCACACGGTGCCGGCTTGGAGTGCGCGTGCCAGCCGATGCGCACGTGAGATGTCTGACGTGTAGACAGCAGCCGAGAGTCCGTAGCCCGTCTGGTTTGCGATTGCGATGCCTTCGTCCTCGTCGTCGAACGGGATAACGATGCCGACAGGTCCGAAGATCTCCTCGCGCGCGATCACCATGTCGTTCGTCGCGTCGGCAAAGATGGTTGGTGCGACGAAGTACCCGCGCTCCGGGTGATCCTCACCGCCTGCGACGAGCCGCGCCCCTTCGTCCTGGCCGGTGCGGATGTAACCGAGGACGCGTTCCTGCTGCTCGCGCGTGATCAGAGGCCCCATGTTCACGCCGGCTGCGCGAGGGTCACCGAGCCGGACGCTACCGGCCGCCTGACCGAGCGCCTCGGTGACACGTTCGAGTACCGGACGCTGCACGAGGATTCGGCTGCCGGCCGCGCAGACCTGGCCCTGGTTCGCGAAGACGCCGTCGATCGCCCAGCGGACCGCGTTCTCGAGATCGGCGTCAGCGAAAATGATCGTCGGCGCCTTACCGCCGAGCTCGAGTGTCACGCGAGTGAAATGCTCGGCCGCAACGCGCTGGATATGACGGCCAACCTCAACGGACCCGGTAAAGGAGATCTTGTTGACGCCGGGGTGGCGGATCAGCGCCTCCCCCGCGCTCTCGCCGCGGCCCGGCACGATGTTTACAACGCCCGCCGGTAGCCCCGCCTCCTCGATCAGGCTGACAAAGTGCAGGACCGACAGCAGCGACTGCTCAGCAGGCTTTACGACAGCGGTGCAGCCGGCGGCAAGCGCTGGGGCAAGCTTCATCGCGACGCTACCGAGCGGTCCGTTCCACGGCAGGATCGCGGCCACGACGCCGACGGGCTCGCGAACGATGTAGGAGTGTGTCTCGTGTCCGGCGTAGTCGAGATCGGGGACAACCGTGCCGGTCACCTTGTCAGCCCAGCCGGCCTGGTAGCGGAATGCGGTCGCGGCGTGGACGACATCGAAGTGAAGCGGCAAGTCGACCGGGCTGCCATTCTCGAGCGCCTGAATCGAGGCAAGGCGTTCGCCGTCACGCTCGATCAGGTCTGCCAGGCGGTTGAGAATCCGGCCGCGCTCGGTGCCGCGCATGCGACTCCAGGGGCCGGTCTCGAACTCGCGTCGCGCAACAGCCACGGCCTCGTCGACATCCGACGCGTCGCCGTCGGCAAACTGGGCGAGCTCTCGCTCGGTGACAGGGTCGTACTTGACGAGCATCTCACCCGACGTGTCGCGCCAACGCCCGTCGATATAGACGCCGGTCGGGATTCCCTTGAGTACCTCGGCCGGGTCGAGCAGCACTTCAGTCATTGTCGGTCAACTCCTCTGTCTGGTCGTCTCCCCATCCAACGTCGAGCAATAGCTCGTTGTGCTCTCCAAGCGTCGGTGCGCGGCAGTGCACGCCACCGGGCGTGCGGGACAGCTTCACCGGGACGCCCGCCACGATCAGCGGCTGCTGGCCGTCGGGGCGATCCACTTCGATCAGCATGTCGCGCGCCGCGTAGTGTGGGTCGGCGACGATGTCCGCGGCGTCCTGGACAAGGCCGAACGGAACGATGCCGCCGAGCGCAGCGTCGAGCTCGGCGCGCGTCTGGCGGGCGACGAACTCCTCGATCGTGGGATAGAGCGCGTCGCGATTCTGCTGGCGCGCGAGCGGCGAGCTGAAGCGCGGGTCGGCCATCAGGTCGGAACGATCCATGACCTCGCAGAGCCGTTCCCAGGCGCGCTGCTGATCCGCCGCCAGCGCAACCCAGCCATCACGCGCGCGGAAGAGCCCGAACGGCGAAAGCACGATGTGGCGCGTACCGGCGCCGCGCATCGTCTCACCGGTAGCAGATAGCTGTGAGACGAGCTGTTCGCACAGCGCAAGCATGCCGTCGACCATGCCAACATCGAGGAACTGGCCGTGGCCGCTTTGCTGCGCCTCGTGCAGCGCGGCGAGGATTCCGAACGCGGCGAGCGTACCGGGAAAGATGTCGCCGATCCCGATCCCGACGGGCAACGGCGTGTCGGTGCCGATGACCGATGTGAGGCCGCCGACCGCTTGGGCGATGACGTCGAAGCACGGCCTGTCGCCGTACGGACTCTCCCCTGTTCGCGGATCGCCAAAGCCGCGGATCGCCGCGTAGACCAGTCGCGGGTTGCGCTCGCTCAAAACCTCATAGGAGAGGCCGAGTCGGTCCATGACGCCGACGCGGAAGTTCTCGACGAGTACGTCCGCCCCGTCGACGAGCTCAAGCAGCGCGGTGCGCCCTGCGTCGCTCTTCAAGTCGAGCACGACGCCCAGTTTGTTGCGGTTTGCGGCCTCGAACATCGGCGGGACGACCCGCATCATGTCCCCGCCTGGCGGCTCGACCTTGAGCACACAGGCCCCTTGGTCGGCCAACAGCTGCGTGCAGTAGGGACCAGCAAGCGCGACCGTGAGGTCGAGGACGCGGATCGAGCCGAGCGCACCCCAGCGCGGCTCGGCGCAGATGGTCTCCCACGCGCTGCTCATACGCTGAGCTCCTTGATCGTTCGCGGAGCGACGCCCCAGCTCTCCAGGAGCGCCGCAGGCGAGCCACGCTCGGCGGCAGCTACTGCGCTTGGCGTGCGGCTGAATCGCGGAGCGGCAACCGGCCCTTGACTGGCACCGGAGAGCGCCTGCCGCGCCACGATCTGCGGGTGCTCGGCCACCTCATCGAGCTCGAGCACCGGCGAGACGCACGCGGGAGTGCCTTCCAGCAGGTCACTCCACTCCTGCCGCGTGCGGGTGCTGAATGCTGCCGCGATCGCCGTCCGCAGCTCGGGCCAGCGAGCGCGATCCTCGCGCGGGGGCAGCGTCGCTTGCTCGAGGCCGAGCCCGTCTAGCAATGCCGCGTAAAACTGTGGCTCGACCGCCGCCACGGCGACGTAGCGCCCATCGGCGGTCTCGTAGACCGAGCTGAACGGGCAACCGCCGTCCATCAGGTTCGCGCTACGGCGTGTCTGCCAGACGCCCTCTTCGTGGGCGGCGTAAACCCAGCTCATGAGCGATGCGACGCCGTCGATCATCGCCGCGTCGACGACCTGGCCTTCGCCGCCGGCGCGCACGTGAGCCAGCGCAGCGAGTACGCCGGTGAGTAGGAAAAGAGCGCCGCCGGAGAGATCTGCAACGAGGTTGAGCGGCAGCACGGGCGGGCGGTCGGGATAGCCGATGGTCGCCAGCGCGCCCGTGAGGGCGAGATAGTTGGGGTCGTGCCCGGGAGCGGTCGCAAGCGGGCCGTTCTGCCCCCAGCCGGTGACGCGGCCATAGACGAGCGTTGGTCGTCGCGCCAGGCACGTGTCGGGTCCGAGGCCGAGGCGCTCCATGACGCCGGGGCGATAGCCCTCGAGCAGGATGTCGGCGGCGTCGAGGACCTCGAGCACGCAGTCGACGACGCCATCGCGCTTGAGGTCGCACTCGAGCACGGTGCGCCCGCGCAGCAGCGGGTCATGCTCGAGCAGCATGGGGTCGCGAGCCGCACCAGCCGGGGCGCGCAGCGTGAGGATCTCCGCGCCCATGTCCGCGAGCAGCATGCAGCAGAAGGACACCGGCCCGAGTCCGGCCAGCTCGACAACGCGCAGCCCGCGAAGTGGTCCTGGCACGGCGTCAGGCCCAGCTACCGGGCGGACGTTGATCCTCGATGCCGAGCACGCGCATCGCGTTGCCGCCGAGGATTGTCCGCTTCGCCTCCTCGCTGAGGAACGGCAGGTCGTAGATGACCGACGGCGCATCCCAGTCCCAGTGCGGATAGTCCGACGAATACATCACGGTGCGCTCCGCATCGATCGTCGCGAACGTCGCCTCCAGCACCGGCAGCTGCTCGGGGCGAATTGCCGCCTCCAGCGGTTGCGTGGCGAAGAACATGTCCTTCATGTACTCGCTCGGCAGGCGCTTGAGCAGCGGTGCCTCCGAGGTGCGCTTCACATACTCGTTGTCGAGGCGCTGCATCAGGAACGGAACCCACGCGAGTCCACTTTCGATCCAGATCAGCTTGAGACCCGGGAAGCGCTCCGGGATCCCGTTCACGACCATGTTGGTCAGGTGGATCATGTTCGTGAACGTGAAGCCGAGTGCATGCACCGCGATGAACTTGTCGAGCTGCACGAAAGAGGGCTCGGTCCAGTTGTAGGCGGCGTGGAATGCGAGCGGCAGGCCGCGCTCCTGGAGCTCCGCGTAGAGCGGGGCGTAGACGTTGTGATGCGCGGGCCGGAAGCGAGCAGCGGTGACCATGAATCCGCAGACGGCGGGGGAGTCACCGAACCGCCGTACGACCGCCAGGCTCTCCTCGGGATCGTTGAACGGCAGGTAGACGAGCAGCTTGATCCGACTGTCGATCGGCACAACCTCGTCGAGCAGCCACTGGGTGTAGCCGCGGCTCAGCTTGACCTCGACCTCAATGTTCGGGTGCAGGCCGAGGGCGAGCATCGGCGTCGGGAACATGATCGAGTAGTCGATGCCAATCATGTCCATCGCGTAGATCAGCCGCTGGACCTCGGCGTGGGCGGCGGACTCCGGATCGACAGGCCCAGACGGGTGCTGGATGCGACCGCCGAGGCTCTGGTTGCCGACCGGTCCGGGGATCAGTCCTGTGCCGGCCGCTGCGCCCTCGCGATTGACGAGCAGCTCAGCCCATTCGCGCACGGGCCCAGGGTCGATGTACGGAACGATCTGGTCCCAGCACTGATCCTCGAAATGGTGCGCATCCAGATCGACGATCGGGAATTCGTTGTAGCGCCGTTCGTCGGCTTGCTGGCGCGCGTTGAGCAGGAAGCGATCGCCGGATATGCTGCCGCCGGCTCCGACCACCTGTGCAGCCGCTGTATCAGTCACGAATGCTCCATTCCTAGTTGCTCGGCGGCTGCGCGCTCGAAGCCGGCCACGCGACGGGCTAGCAGCGCGCGAGAGCGGTTCGATGGCTTACGCTCACCGTATCGTGTAGTCATACGACCGTCAAGCTCCATGCGACACTGCGCTGGTTCACCCCAGCTCGCCCGGAGCCATCTGCGTAGGCGAGAGCTGTGCCTGGCTACCACGTCCGACCCACGAGCGCCACAATGCGAGCTCGAAGACCTCCAGGTCTGCGGCCGCTAGCAAGTAGCTGCAGGTCACGGCAACGTCGGTCGCAGTGAGCTTCGAGCTCTCGGGCAATGGCGAGCGCTCGTGCTCGCGCGCGGAGGCGGCAAAGGCGCGAATGGTCGCCTCGGCGATGCGTCCGAAGGCGACTTCGACCGCCGGCGCGTCACCGGCTGCACGAGCGCTCCGCAGCGCCGCCGCAGCTTCGAGGATCTCGGCAAACGGGTCGTCGCTAGACGACGACGTAGACGTCTCCATCGTCCACCTCCACAGCGACTGGACGCAGACGTCTCTGCGGATCGCCGATCGCCACGCCCGTGCGCAGGTCGAAATCCCAGCCGTGCCACGGACAGGAGAGTCGCAGCTGCGTCTCATCAGTGGTCTCGGTCAGCATCCGGCCACCGTCGTCGACGACTGCCTTGATCGCCGCCCTGACGAAGCCTTCGCAGACGGGGCCTCCGGAGTGGGGGCAGATGTTCTCGTACGCGATCCACGAGTCTCCGACGCGGAACACGCCGATCGTCGTGCCGCCAGCCTGGACAAGCCACCGCTCGCCGTCAGAAAGCTCGCTCTCGCCGCCGACGTGCACGCGCGCGCGCGTACCGTCGCTGCGCGCATTGCCGTTGCTACCAGTATCGGTCACAGACCCTCCGGAACTCGATGTCGAGCACTCACGCCTCGCGCCCACCGTACCGTGTCGTCGTACGGGCGTCAAGCAGTAGTTTACACTTCATGCTGGCCGCGTCTCGCGCCCATCGTTCGCGACCGACAAGGCTCGCAAACGCTGGGCATCATGTTCCTCCAGTCGGCGCAGATAGGACGCACGGACGTCGCGATAGGCGTCGACGCCGAGCGGAACACGCAGTCTGGCGGGGGTCTCATCGGCGTCCCCTTGTGACGGCTCGAGGCTGGGATCAGCTGAGGATCACCGACGGCGTGCCCGTCCAGTGCCGGCCGTCGTGGACCGCATAAACCGTTCGCCGGCTCCTCTCGTAGCTCCCCTGCCGGTGTCCACCTCACCGGGCGCTCGACGCACGGTGAGGTGGCACTGCTCAACTGGCGAACTTCGGCGACCGCCCGACCTGGTACTCGGGAAGACCTTCGGGAATCAGCCCCTCGACTACGAGCTGTGGATACAGGCGCTCCTCGAGGTCGAGAACCCTCGCGACCGTCGAGCGCTGCTCACACCGTGCGGCGTGGTCTTGGCAGCGTCCGAACTCGCGACCATCAAGTCCCGAGCCCGTTGCCCGAAACCACAGCCACAACATGTAGGCATCGACGATGCTCCATTGCTCGAGCAGCCAGTCACGATCCGCAAGCCGGGCTTCAAGAATCGAGAAGGACTGTTGCAGCGCGCGACGCGCCGTGTCACGGATCGATTCGAACGCCTCTGGCACGGAGCAGAAATTCCGCGGGAACCGAAGCAAGGTGATGTTGCGGTGTACCCCGGCGGCAAACCATGACATCAGCTCGAGCGCCTCGAACTCCCGGTCCGCAGGCAGTAGCCGCGCTCCTGGGTGGCGCTGGTGTAAGTAAGTGATGATCGCCGGGGTCTCGGTGATTACTTGGCCGCGGGCGACCAACGTAGGCACCTTCCCTTTGGGGCTGAGTCGCAAATATTCCTTCTTCGCGTCACCAAACAGGTGCGGAACGACGGCTCGAAAGGGCTCGTTGATCTCTTCGAGCGCCGTCAACGTGACGCGAGCGCACGTTCCCGGGTGCCAGTAGAGGCAGTAATCTTCAGCGGCTGTAGCGACCTCGTCAGACGTTCCTGCGAGTCTGGTCATTTGAGATCAGCCGCCCGACCATTGTGCGTGTCAATATTCGGCACTTCCGCGTCCGAAAGCGTCACGACGTCAGATGTGAGGTATGACTTCTTGATAGCGTCGGTGTCCTTGGCGAACTGCTGCGCTGGACCGCTCAGCTCAATTCGCCCGCGACGCATGACGTAGATCCGGTCTGCGATCGCCAGCGCCTTGTGTATGTGCTGCTCGACGACGAGCACCCCGACACCTCGGGTCTTGGCGTCTGTCACAACCTGAAGCAGGCGGTCCACGACCTGCGGGGCGAGGCCCAGTGACAGCTCGTCGATCAGAAGCAGCCGAGGCTCCCCTCGTGTCAGAGCTCGAGCGAGGGCGAGGATCTGTTGTTGCCCGCCGGACAGCAGCCCGGCGGAGCGGTTGAGGTGGTCGCGAAGCTCCGGGAACATGTCCAATGCCCTGCTCTCGCTGCAGCGGCTGACACGAAGATTCTCCGCGACTGTCAGCTCGGTGAAGACCGATCGGCGCTCTGTGACCAGTCCCATCCCAGCACGTGCGCGCTTGTATAGAGGTAGGGCAGTGGCCGACTGACCGTCGAAGAGGATCTCCCCTCCCAGCGCGTCGAGCTCGCCCGCAAGCGTCATCAAGGTGGTGGTCTTTCCGGCGCCATTTGGTCCGAGTAGGGCCACGATCTCTCCAGCCTCAACGGTCAGGCAGAGGTCGCGGACGACGACCGTGTCGCGCCCGTATCCAGCCCGCCCATATCCGGCCTGGAGGTCAACGGTCTCGAGGATGGCGGTCACGTCGCGAGCCTCGCCGTCCGGCCCTGAGGTGGCAGCTCGGAACCGACACCCAGGTAGGCGGACACCACTCTGGCGTCCTCGCTGACCACCTGCGACGGCCCGTCGGCGATCTTGCGGCCGAAATCGAGGACCACGAGCCTCTCGCACAGGCCCAGCATCAGAGGAACGTCATGCTCGACCACCAGAATCCCTATCCCCGTGCGCTGAGCGACGCGCCGAACCGTTCGGAATATCTCGCTCGCCTCCACTGCATCGAGACCGGCGGTCGGCTCGTCCAGGAGCAGCAAGGACGGGTTGGCACAGATCGCGCGCCCGATCGCTACCAGCCGCGCAATTCCCTGCGGCAGCTCGGAACGTCGATGTGCAAGCCACGGCTCCAGCTGGAACTCCCTGACGACGACGTCGACGGCCTCCGTACGACGTGGCACGCCGGGATGCACCAGGTCGGAGAGATAGTGCACCGGGCTGTGGGCCTCGGCGGCGACCAGTAGGTTCTCCTCCACGGTCATGGCGTCGAACAGACCGACCGCCTGCCAAGACCGAATCACGCCGGCGCGAGCGAGCTTCTCGGGAGACCAGTGCGTCGTGAGCCGTCCCCCGACGCGAACCTCGCCCGCAGATGGACGGGTGAACCCTGTGATCGCATCCAGCGCTGTCGTCTTGCCAGCACCATTGGGCCCGATCAGGCCAACGATCTCGCCGGGCCGCACAACGAGGTCGAGCCCGTCGAGAGCGACCACGCCGCCGAAACGCACACTGAGCCCGCGAACTTCGAGTGACAGCGGCTCGCGGCGAGGAACAGGTGCCGGATCGCGTTCGCGTTCCCGTTCCCGTTCGCGGGGGAAACGCAGCCGGTCCATGAATCGCCTGCTGAGCCGAGCAGTTCCGCGCCTCGCCATGACCGCGCTGAGGATCTGTCCCACGAGGAACACGGGCAGCCATCCGCCCCATTTCGCGAGGACGCCCATCACGACACATGCGGCGATCACAAACACTGGGACCAGCGCTTGGCGACGCAACGATCCGGCGCCGGCGGCGTCGCGTGACCTGCCGGCGCTCAGCTCGCGGATTAGCAGCGCGGATGTCACAACCACCCCGGTCGCGGCGCCGATCACCCCGAGCGTTCGGACTACCGCGGCGAGAATGAAGCATCCTGCGGTTAGTAGCTCGAGCATCCCGGCCAGACGCCATGCAGGGCGGGCGATGTGCAATCGCTGTCGCTCCTCCTCGGATTCCGGCCTGTTGAAGCCGATCGCAATAACCGACGCGATCCCGTCCGGGCTTTGACGAAGCACGAACGGGAGGACGAATCCAGCCACCAAAGCAAACCAAGTGTTGATCGAGCTCGCATCGCCCGAGGCGGCAATCACGAGATAGGGAAGCAGGGCGCCAGTGGTACCGATACCTCCGGCCACCGACGCACCGACCCAGCCAAGGCCGCCCAGCACCGCGAACTGCACGAGCGTGACCGATGACACGGTGTCGTACTGCGTGAAGTCGGTGGTAGGAAACTGGAAGGTGAGATAGACACCGGCGAGACCGGCAACCGCACCTCCCAGCATGAACGCGTAAGTCTTCACGCTGCGCACGCCAATTCCCAGGGCTGCCGCCGAACGCTCATCGCTACGTACCGCCAACATTCGGCGCCCGGTACGCCCTCGCCTCACGTTGGCTACCACGATCCCGGCCAGTAACAGAAGCGCCAAGCCGAATGCCGCATAACGCGGCGGATCACCGAGCGGATCAAGGCTAAGTCCGAACAGACTTGGCGTCGGAATGGTCAGGCCAAGGGGGCCGCCGGTCAACGAGGAGTTGGTGAAGATCACCGCGTTGAGAAGAAGCGCGACGCCTAATGTGGCTACCGCGAGGACCATCCCCCGAGCTCGCATCGCGGCCTGCGCAACTACGAGTGCCAGCAGCATCGCGGCCACCGTGCCGATCAGCAGCGCCGGCACGAAGCCTACGCCGTGTCCGGCGGAGAACCGGGCCGCGGCCCAGCCGCCGAACCCCGCAAGCGCATACTGGCAGAGCGAGAACTGTCCGCCGATTCCGGTGACGAGCACGATCGACAGGACCAGCATGCCGCCCGCCGCCGTCGCGATGAGCGCATCGGCCCACCCGACGGATGGTCCAGAGAGCAGGAACACGATCGCCGCAATCACGGCCAAACCCAACGGCAGAAGGGGGACCTTCCCGTCACCGGGCCGCGGCAGCCACGGTTGCTCCTCCCCACGCCGCAGACGAGAGGTGCCCCGTGCGAGGGTCAGCACGATGATGACCACCACGGGCACGACCGTCGGCAGGGAGCTGATCGACAACGCGCTCACTCCGAAGAAGCTGCCTATGTTGGCGCTGTATAGAGAGAGCAGGCTTTCGGCAACTCCGATGAGCAGCGCCGCGACCATCGTCCACGGGAACGATGCGAACTGTCCGGCCAGTGCGGCCGCGAGCGCCGGCAGGATCAGCAAGGACAGCGTCTCTCCGTTGAGGCCGATGAGCGGCGTCAGAAAGATCATCGCCGCAGCCGTCAATGCCCCGCCTCCGACAAAGTTCGTCAACTGGATCGCGGCGGTCGACCAGCCCGAGCTTGCGGTGAAAAGCGGGCTATCCGCTACGGCCGACGTGGCCAGCCCGAACAGCGTCTTGCGGTACACGTAGGACAACGCACCCGCAAGAACGAGCGCCGCTCCCAGCAAGATGAACCGATCGACACCGATGTCGAGTGAACCAATGTGGACCGGCGTCGTCGGCAACAAGCTCGCGGGGCTAGTCGTGTCCGCACCCCAGAACAGCAAGGTCGCCGATTCGGCGCCGCTGAACAGACCCAAGGTCACGATGAACTTCACCAGCACCGAGGACCGCCTGACGAGAAGCAGAACAAAGTGGGTGAACGCACCCAGCAGCGCGCCTGCGGCAATCCCGACGACCAGGCCGGCCCAGCCCGGCGTTCCGTGCGCAATCAGCTCGTAACAGATATACGAGCTGATCGCTCCCATCGCCGTGGACGCAAAGTTCACGACCTTTGTGGCTCGGTAGGTGATGACTACCCCGAGCGCGAGCAGGCCAGTCAGCGCGCCTGAGGTGAGCCCGAGCAGGCAGAAGATCACAAAGGTGCTCATCGTCGACGCGCCTCCACCGCGGATCCAAGTGCAGGCCCCGACCGCCGGAGGGCGCCCGGTTGGGCGCCCTCCGCGGTGCGAGGCTCGTAGGACAGCCGGCTCATAGCGTTACAAGCCATACGAATCGCTCGTGTACTGAACCGGTAGTAGCTAGGTCACGTGCCACTGTTGAGGGTGAACGCCTTGTTTTCGTCTTCCCAGCCCGTGACCGGCTTCTCGACTCCGTTGTGGACCTGTAGCACGACGTACTTCGTCGAGTACACGCGATCCGCCGCATATGCCTTCGAGAGGAGCGGGTTCGTAAAGCTCGCCCGCTTCTGGAAGTTGAACGGGGCTTCGCTCGCCGTGTTGTAAAGGCCGTGATCAACGACTGCCTTCACAAGCTTCGCGCTGGTCAGTGACTTGATTGCGCTGCCCTTCAAGCCCGCGAGGGCCGCGGCGAGGTCGTGAACCGCGCTCCACTCGTGGACACCGTCGAGGCTGATGTTCGACGAGAACGGGATTCCCGCCGCCTTGAACTGAGAGCGCATCTCTGCGATTGCCGGATTGGACGTAGCCGCGGAAGATACGACTTGGCCAACATCGTAAGCGCCGCTCAATGCGGAGGTTGACGCGATGACCTGGGGCGAAATGATGCCCTCGCCGTAGATCATGGGCCTCTGGGTGAAGTTTGCTCCCAAGCTCTGCAGCTCGTCAACCAGTGGCGTCGGACTCTGATCGTAGATCGATATTGCGCCCGTCGGATCGGCCAGGATTTGGGCCGCGGTAGCGCTGAAATCAGTCGTCGTCGGAGCGAAGAACACCTGGGTGTATCCGAGACCTGCTGCGACCGTCAGCGGCTGCACGAAGCTAGCGACGAGTTGCAGCGGCGCGATGTCAACGCCCACGAGGGTCAGTGCCTTTACACCCAAGGCCTTCGCGACGTCGATGGTGGCCGGCGCCTGCGCTTGCTGCGCCCACGACACGTAAGACAACTTGCTGTCTCCGTCCCACGCAGTGTTCCAAGCGTTGAATACGGCGGGCAACTGGGCAGCCAAGGCGCCCTGGTCGCTATTGCCCGAGCCCTCGGTGAACCCGACAAGCGCGAGGTAGCCGTCCTGCTTAGCCTCGGTGCCGCACTGCGCCGCGCCGTTTGCCGTGCTCTCATCGTCACAAACGGTTACCTCGAGCGGACGACCGATACTGCAGCCGCGGTTAGCGGCATCTTCCGCAGCCTTAGCGGCGTTCGGAATGTCGTTACCGAACGTCGCCAGCGAACCAGACAACGATGCGATGGTCATTACCTTGATCGGAGCGCCACCACATTTCTGGGCGGCGGCTGCATTGCTCGATCCGACCGCCATCAAAGTTGAGGCTGCGGCGACCGCGCCCATCGCCCACACAACACGCCCAGGCGACACCGGTCCTTCCCACAGCCACGTGGGCCTGATCGTCCGCTTCCGTTCGTTACCACCCGTTCCCACCCGCCTGCGGGGAAGCCAAGCTCGACTCCTCATAGTTCCCTCCTCCTTGTCTGTTGCGTGCCCGGCGCGACTACGTCAGACCTCGACGTCGGCATGCCGGATAATTCGGACTGTATCGTGTGCCCTGACGCTCCGTCAACTATGGCTGTACGCACTGGTCCATTCCACCGCGTATTGGCGGATGTATTGGCCGTGACAGCACCGGTTAGTAGCGCAGGACTAAACACGCGCGTCGGCACGGGTCGCACCGGCGAAGGCGCAACGGGAGCCGGCCGCGAGCGCGCCGCCAGCGACATCAGCGGCGCACCTTGAACGGCAACTGGGCACAGAGATCGTCGACCAGCACGCCTGCGTGATCGAGCGCGGCGACCGCCCCAAAGACGTAGAAGTCCGGGCGCACCAGCACAGCCGCCGCGCCGATCGAGGCAAGCCAGCGCGTCAGCTCTCCGTCAGCGTCGGTCGCGTCCTCGCCGAGCGAGATGAGCGCGCAGCCGAGGGCATCGAGTGAGGCGAGCTGTTGCCACGACAGCACATCTCGCAGGCCGGCGCCGGCCGCGATCAGCTTGAAGCCGCGACCCGCCACGTCGTCCAGCCGGCCGCTCGAGCCGTCGCGGCGGATGGTCCCCTGCACAGAGAGGCTACCCGCGGCACCGCGAATGCCCCGCGACCCGCCGTAGACAATGCCGGGCCCGAGCTTGGGGAACGGCCACTCCTCGAGGCTCCCCGCGGCTCGAAGGCGCAGGTCGCGGGTCGCGGCGGCGTGCGGATCGAGCTCGCACGAGATTCGCCCCATCGCCTTCGACTGCTCGACGAGCTCCCTGACGTGGGGCAGTCGCTCGGAGCTGTAGCTCTCGAGCGCCTCGGGTCCCGCTGGACCGTTGTAGGTCAGCGCGAGGCGCCATGCGAGGTTGTTCGCGTCGCGCAGGCCAGAGCAGAGACCCTCGCCCAAGTGGGGTGGCATCACGTGCCCGGCGTCGCCGGCGAGGAAGCAGCGTCGCGACTGCATCGTCGTGGCGAGCCTGCAACCGAACTCGTAGACCGCATGACGGACGAGCTCGCCCTGGGAGCGATCGAGCCACGGCGCCAGCATCGACCAGACGCGCTCCGGGGCTTCGAAGTCCTCAGCGGTCTCGTGTGGAAGCAGCATGAACTCCCAGCGACGATGCCGCCGACCGTTGGGCGCCCACATGTGCGGGCGCCGCGGGTCGCAGTACTGCTGCGGGAAATCGGGAAAGCCTAGGCTCGGGTCGGTCGGGAGCAGGTCGACTACGAGCCAGCGCTCCGCGAATCCGAGATCAACGAAGTCGATCTCGAGCAGCTCGCGCACGGTCGAATGGGCGCCGTCGGCGCCGACTACGTGCTTGGCGTAAACGCGTCGGCGCGTTTCGCCGGGTTCCGCGTCGGTGCGCTCGAGCTCCAGCTCGACGCGATCGTCGAGCTCTGTGAGGCCGACGAGCGACCAGCCGCGGTGGACGGGTACACCCGCCGCCGCGACAGCCCGGCCGAGTGCGTCTTCGAGGTGTGGTTGGAAGAACGTGTAGGAGAAGGGCCACCCGGAGGGCCCGCTGGGCAGATCGAACTTGACGATCAGCTCGCCATCAGCCCCGAACCACTCGTACCGGTTGACCGGTAGGAGATCGTCGAGCAACTCGTCCGCGATCCCCAGCAGCTGGCAGATGCGCATCGCTTCATGGTCGAGGCGGATCGCGCGCGGCAGGCCGTAGGGCGTGGCGAAGCGCTCGTAGACCGCTGTCTCGATCCCGTGGCTGCCAAGGAGGGCCGCCGTCGCCGCACCGACGGGCCCGTTGCCCACGATTGCGACGTCGTACTCCTCCTCCTCCACGAATGCCACCTCAGGTCCTCTCGAATTCCCTGGTGCGACCAGCCAACCGCGCAGTACCCTCCGTCCTGGCGTTGTACATTACATATTATGCACGAAATCGCTTAGGGTCTCGCCTAAGCATCCAGAGCAACGAAAGGGACGCGATGACGAAGGCGCTTTACACGGCGCGCGCACACGTGACCGGTGGACGTGCCGCGGGTCACGGCCGCAGCGCCGATGGCCGGCTGGACGTCCAGCTCCGGTTGCCGCAAGAGATGGGCGGAAACGGTGATGGCACGAACCCTGAGGAGCTGTTCGCCGTTGGCTACGCAGCGTGCTTCGAAGGTGTGCTCGGCGCTGTCTCCCGACGCCGCGAACTCGAGCTCGGTGATATCGCGATCGACTCGCAGGTGTCGCTGATCCCCGATGGCAAGGGTGGCTTGAGTCTCGCCGTGGTGCTCGACGTCAGCCTCGGAGCGATCGAAGACCCCGCGAGTGCGGTCGCCATCGTTCGCGAGGCACACGAGATGTGTCCGTATTCGAACGCCACGCGGGGAAACATCGCCGTGAGCCTCAGCGCGAACGGGGCGCCGCTCGACTAACCGATTCAGTCGTCTCGGCGGCCGGCGGCGCACGCCGGCTACAAGCTCCGCGACGCCCGCGCCAAGACGTGGGCCGCGATTCGTGCCGGCCCGGGCAGGAAGTCGTCCTCGAGCGGAGGGCTGTAGGGGATCGGCGTGTCCGCGGTGGCGATCCGCGACGCGTCGTCAATCTGGTCGAGCCCCTCCTCGACCGCGACTGCCAGTACCTCGCCAGCCCAGCCGCCCGTGCGCGGCCCTTCCTCGACGACCGCGATGCGGTTGGTCTTCGCGAGCGAGGCGAGGATGGTCTCCTTGTCGAGCGGGCGGATCGTCTGCAGATCGATCACCTCGGCTGAGATTCCTTCGGCGGCGAGCGCCTCGGCGGCCTGCAGTGAGTCATCGACGCCCTTCATCGCGCTGACGAGCGTGATGTCGCTGCCCTCGCGCGCGATCGTCGCCTGTCCGATCCCAGCCGGTGCCGGCGTATCCAGCGCCCCCTTCTTCGTGTAGAGCCGCTTGTGCTCGAAGACGATCACCGGGTTGGGGTCGGCGATCGCCGCGCGCAGCAGCACCTTCGCCGCAGCCGGCGTCGAGGGCGCGACAATCTTCAGCCCCGGGATGCCGGTCAGCCACGAGATCGGCATCTGGGAGTGAATCGCGCCGAAGCGGCCGCCGGCGCCCACAACCGAGCGGATCGTCAGCGGCACGCTCTGGCGCTCGCCGGTCAGAAACCAGAACTTGCTCGCTTGGTTGATGAGGCTGTCCATCGAGAGCGCGAGGAAGTCACCGAACATGATCTCGAGGACTGGCCGCATCCCGCTGATTGCCGCGCCGAACGCGGCGCCGGTCATCGCGAGCTCGGAGATCGGAGTGTCGAAGATTCGCGCCGACCCATACTTCGCGAAGAGGCCCGTCGTAACGGCAAAGACGCCACCAGCCTCGGCGACGTCCTCACCGAACACGACGACGCTCTCATCCTCGGCGAGCGCTTCGTCGAGCGCCTCGCGCAGCGCGACCCGAAACTCGACCTGCTTGCTCACGCCTTGAACTCGCTGAACTCACGCGGCTCGGGAAACGGAGCGCCAAGCGCCGCCGACTCCGCAGCCGTCAGCTCAGCCTCCACCGCCGCCTCGGTCTCCGACACCCGGCGTTCCTCCCCTTGCTCGCGCAGCCAAGCAGCGGCCAGTGCGAGCGGATCGCGCGCGCGCCACGTGTCCAGCTCCCCCTCGGGGCGGTAACGGCCGGGATCGCTGCGCGAGTGACCGACGAAGCGATAGGTCCTCGCTTCGACGAACACGGGGCCGGCACCGGCGCGAATCGTCGCTGCGACCTCGAGCGCGGCGGCCCGCGTGGCCTGCACATCCATGCCGTCGACGATCAGCGTTGGGATCTCCATCGCCTGTGCTCGCGCGACGATCTCGCCTGCTGTGACGGCCGCCATCGGCGTGTACTCGCCGTAGCCGTTGTTCTCGCAGACGAACAGCAGCGGCAGCTCGAAGACCTTCGCGAAGTTGAGACACTCGAAGAAGTACGCCTGGTTGGTGGTCCCATCGCCGAAGTAGGCAACTGCGATCTTGCCGCTGCCGCGCAGGGCCAGCGCGACGCCCGTGGCGGCGGCGATGCTGCCACCGACGATCCCGTAGCAGCCGACGTGGCCATGGTCGAGATCGACCATGTTCATCGATCCGGCGCGCCCGCCGTTGACCCCCGTGGAGCGACCGAGCAGCTCAGCGATCAGCGCCTGCGGCTGGAGACCGAGCGCCAGCATGTGGCCGTGGCCCCTATATGTACAAGCGACCCGATCACCTTCCTCGAGGGCGCTCGCGAAACCGACCGCGACGGCCTCCTGGCCCGAGTAGAGATGCGTCGTCCCGAAGACCTCGCCCTTGAGGAAGAGCGCCTGGATGCGGTCCTCGACGCCTCGGATCACGAGCATCCGCCGGTAGAGCTCCAGCGTCAGCTCGATGTCCGTCGCCGCCTTCAGGCTCAAGGCGTTATCTCGGCCGTGTTTCCGTTGCGCTGCGCGGCCGGCTCGAAGTCGGCGCCGTTGACGTAGCCGCGCCCGGTGACGAGCAGCTCGTCGGCCGGGAAGCGCGTGATGACCTGAGGCCCATCGGGGGTCACGATGATCTCCTCCTCGATCCGCGCGGCGGAGCGGCCGTCAGTCGCCGGACAGTACGTCTCGAGCGCGAATACCATCCCGACCTCGATCTCGACCGGGTCCACGAAGCTGTGCAGGCGCGAGATCATCGGTGCCTCGTAAAGGCCGACCCCGAGACCGTGACCGAACTGGAGTCCGAATGCGGCGCGCTCGTCAGCCAAGCCGATCTCCTTTGCATCGGGCCATACGGCGGCGATCTTGTCGGTCGTGACGCCGGGACGAACCTGATCGATCGCGTCATCGAGCCACTCGCGACAACGCTTGTAGGCGGTCCTTTGCGCCGGTGTGGCGTAGCCGACGTTGAACGTCCGGTAGTAGCAGGTCCGGTATCC
Organism: Solirubrobacteraceae bacterium; assembly: GCA_050010595.1. Lineage (GTDB taxonomy): Bacteria > Actinomycetota > Thermoleophilia > Solirubrobacterales > Solirubrobacteraceae > Palsa-513. The sequence goes on along the minus strand of JBEKKS010000007.1, from coordinate 20,140 downwards.
GTTGAAGGCGTGGATGATGTCGAAGAAGGCTTGGTCGCCCGGGCGCAGCAGGCGGTCCGAGAAGGTGTGCGGATGCGGGGAGCAGCGGTCGCCGGAGATCGCGTTGATCGCCTCGACGTGCTCTGACCCAAGCTCGAACAGGAGCTTCATCGCCTCAGCGACGACGTGGCTCTCGGTCACCCCTGGGCGCAGCGTGCGGAAGATCTGCTCGTAGACCGCATCGACGATGCCCGCCGCCTGATCGAGCAGCGCCAGCTCGTCCTCGCTCTTGATCTTGCGCGCCTCGAGCATGATCGGCTGGGAGTCTGTGAGGACGATGCCTTTTCGTTGCAGCGCCAGGACCGTCGTCATGTCGAGGACGTCCGCGCCGATCGGCTCGTCTGCCAGACCACGCTCGCGAAGCTCGCTCGCGATCAGCTCGGCAAGGGCATCTGGAATGCCGGTCGCGTCGGGCATCGCGCCGCGCATCGGTGGCACCCACGCCCGCCAACTCGACTCGGGCAGCCAAGGGCAGTAGAGCTGGTGGTGCTTTGCCGCCGATCCGAAGTCCCAGAGGATCGGATCGTCGTCGCGGAACAGCAGCGCGAAGCGGATGTTCTTGTCGCGCTCCCATGTCCCGATCGCCGTGCTCGTGACGTAGCGCAGGTTGTTCGGGTCAAAGAGCAGCAGCGCGCCGAGATCGGAGGCCGCGAGCGATGCCTTCGCCCGCGCCAGGCGGTACGCGCGAAGGCGGTCGAAGTTCACGCGCTGCTCCCAGTCGACCGCCATGCCAGCGCCACGCGACGCTATCGCCATCTCTCACTCCGGATCGCTCGCATACCTGGCTACCGCAACGCACCCATAACCGCGGTCCCGCGTCCGCGCCGGCAGTCTTCGCGCGAACGCATAGCCGTGGCGTTCACTGTGTCCATGAGGTACCGAGGCCTGTGCTGGTCATGTTCGTCGTGCATCACGCAAAGGGGTTGTTGGTGAGTGACGCAGTTCATGTCGCCGACGGCCGAATCACGAATGATCAAGACCGGGCGAGCTGAACGGCGAGACTAACGACCCACACTGTACGTGTCAAGCTACACTGCACATGCTCAGCCGCGACCGGCGGCTGGAGCGCCTGTCCGAGATGCCTAACACCACCACCCAGCGCGCCGCGCGTCCAATGCACGCCAGGACTCGACGGCGACCGGCTTGCCGCGGGCACTCGATCGGAGCCACGCGATGAAGGTCGCCGTGATCGGTCTGGGCCGCATGGGCCGCGCGATCGCCGGCAGGCTGCTCGTCGCCGGCGCCGAGGTCACGGTTCACAACCGCACGCCGGGCGCTGAGGGCGAACTGCTCGAGGCCGGAGCACGAGCCGCCGAGTCGGTCGCAGCGGCGGCGGGCAGTAGCGAGATCGTGCTGACGCTGCTGAGCGACGACACGGCGCTCGAGGCCGTCGCGACGGGCGGGCTGTGCAGCGCCCTGCAGCCGGGAGCAATCCACGCGGCGATGGGAACGCACGGAGTCGCAGCGGTCGCAGCCCTCGCGGAGCGGCATGCGGCGGCCGGCCAGCGCTTCGTCGCGGCACCCGTGCTGGGACGCCCGCAGGCCGCAGCGGACGGGCAGCTTGGGATCATCGTCGGCGGAGCACCCGACGCTGTGCGCGCCTGCGCGCCACTGTTCGAGCTGATCGGCCAACGCGTCTTCGACGCGGGCGGCGATCCGCAGTCCGCTGCGGCCGTCAAGCTCGCGAACGGCTTCGTTCTGGCGTGCGCGATCGAGGCGCTCGCCGAGTCGTTCTCCATGATCCGCCGTTTCGCCGTCGACCCAGAGCTGTTCCGCGAGGTCCTGACCGGCGGTCTCTTCCCCGGACCGGCGCACGCGATCTACTCGCGGCTGATGGTCGACGAGTCCTACGACGAGCCCGGATTCACGACCGCGCTGGGACTCAAAGACGTCCAGCTCGCCCTGGCCGCGGCCGACCGCTGCGCCTTGCCGCTGCCCAGCGTCGGTGTAGTCAGGGACCGACTACTCGGTGCGATCGCCCATGGCGATGCCGACCGAGACTGGGCGGTGCTGGCGCGCGAACAGGCGCGCGCTGCAGCTCTGGAATAGCCTCTGTGTATTAGCACTGGACGCACTGTCCAGCGATGATCTACGATGCGTGCGGTGAGCAGCGCCGTCACCGAGATCGCGCCGGGCCGCCTGTACGCGCTGTCGAGTCCGTTTGAGATCGACGGGCGAGTCAGCTGGTATCCGCCGGAGGTCCGTGGGGCATCGGTCATCAACTGCTACCTGCTGATCGAAGGCGAGGAAGCCCTGCTGATTGACACTGGCCTGGCCTTCCACGCGCAGGATCTGCTCGATGCGCTCGAGCGACTGCTGCCGAGCTCGCCGCGCCTGTCTGTGCTCTACACGCGCGTCGGCGAGTACCAGAGCATCTCCAACACGCCACTGATCCACGCCCGCTTCCCGCTCGAGACGATCTACGGGGCGGCGCCGGAGTGCTCGGTCTGGAGCGACTTCGGAGCCGAGCGCGAGTGGGGCGTCCCGTCGGTGCTCGGCGAGGTTCCCTCCCGCGTTCTGCGCAGCAGCCAGGAGATCGAATTGGGTGGAGCGGGTCGAACGCTGCTGGTCGCCAACTCGGTGCTCCGCCTGCTTACCAACCACTGGGTGTACGACAGCGCTACGGCGACGCTCTTCAGCGGTGACGTGTTCACCTACGGGATCAAGACGGCCGCGGAAGGGCCTTGGGCGATCGACCCGACCGCCGATCGGGTGAGCGCCTCAGATGTCAGACGCCACCTCGTCGGGACGCGCTACTGGTGGCTCGATGAAGCCGACGTCGAGGTGATCCGCCGAGGCTTGCGGTCGTTCTTCGCGAGTCACGACGTCAGCACGATCGCGCCCGGCTATGGCTGCCTGATCCGCGGCGAAGCGCTCGTGAGGCGACATGTGCGGCTGCTCGACGAGGCTCTCGGCGGCGGCAGGAGCGCCCGCGTCCGCGCGAAGCAGAGGGCGCAATACAACGGTGTCGGTGGTCGCGGATGACGCCGCTACTCGAGCAGATAGTCCGTGTGCCGCGCGAGCTGGTGCCGGGAGTGTTCTGGCTCGGTGGGTGCACTGCGGCGCCCTTCGCCGACCGCATTCTCCACGGCTACAGCTCGCCATTCCTGGTGCAGGGAGAAGACGCCTCCTTGCTGGTCGAAGCGGGACACCCGGCGGAGCTTTGGGTCGTTGAGCAGCAACTCGACATGCTACGAAGCCGCGGCGGGCCGCCGTTGCGCTACGTGTTCGCGACCCATCAGGAGCCACCGCACTCCTCCGGCATCGGGCGGATCCTGCGCGCCTATCCGGAGGCGCTCTTGTGCGGCTCGGTACAGGACTATCACCTCGTCTTCCCGGGGCTCGAGGAACGCTTTCGGCCGATGACGGTCGGCGACTCGATCGATCTCGGCGGCAGCGAGTTCAAGCTCGTCGAGGCGGTGATCCGCGATCTCGCGACGACATTGTGGGGCTTCGACACGGCCCGCCACGTCCTGTTCCCGGGCGATGGCTTTGCTCACAGCCACTACCACCAGGCCGGACAGTGCCAGCGAACAGCGGAGGAGGTCCCGGAGCTGGACATCCCCGACCAGACTGCTCTGTTTGCGGAGCTTGCCCTCTACTGGACGCGGTTCAGCGACATCGAGCCGTATATCGACGGCCTGCAGCGCATGCTCACAGAGCTCGACGTGCGCCTGATCGCGCCGGCGCACGGCTGCCCGATCACGGACGTCGCGGCGACAGTGCCAAAGGTGTTCGAGGGCTTGCGGATGGGCTCGGTGCTGCCACCCGCAGCGGCGGCCTGACCCCAGCACCGAGCCCAATCGCGGCGGCGGTTCGTCAGGCGAGCTTCGAGTGCAGCCAGTCGGCTGCCGGTCCGAGATGCTCCTGGGCGAAGTTGGTCACGCCGTGGTTTCCGCCTGGGAACACCCAGAGCTCGCCGCCCACGGCATCGACGATCGCGTGGCCGTCGAGGTCGATATCGACGAGCGGGTCCTTTTCGCCGTAGATCACGAGCAGCGGCACCTTGATGCGCTCGAGCACGTCTGTGAGGTCAAGCTTGTGCGCTTTCTCGCGCCCCTCTTCCGGTGAGCTGGCACCGAGGTTCCAGATGAATTTCGCCGTGTACATCGGCGGGATGAACCCCTTGTCCCAGTCGGCGCCGAGGTTGCGGGTGCCACCGTTGGTCGTGACGGCCTTGATCCGGGGCTCGAAAGCGGCGGCGCGCGTCACGTAGTAGCCGCCCATGCTCATCCCAACGCCGCCGATGCGCGCGAGATCGATGTCGTCACGTCCGCTGAGCGCGTCGAGCATCGCGTGGACGGGCGCCTCGTAGTCCGGTCGTATCCGGAGCTCGAAGCCGACCTCGCCCTGGCCCGGGCCATCCATCGAAAGCGTGGCCATGCCGCGCGCCAAGAACTCGTCCTCCCAGCGCGGGAACTCCTCCTTGACTGATTCGAGCCCCGGGACGAGCAGCACCAGTGGCGGCCGCTCCGCTCCCAGCGGTTTGCGCAGGTGTCCGACGATGTAGTGGCCGTCGAACGGCACCTCGATCCGCTCGAAGCTCTCGGGCAGCAGCTCGAGTCCCCTGCGGCACGCAGCCACGCAGCGCAAGGTCGTCTCGCGGTAGATCTCCTCGTCGCAGACCGCAAACAGCTTCGCGAAGTGATACGCGAGCCCCGCGCGCACACCTGCCTGTCCGGCGCTGTGCGCCCAGCCGGAGCTCTCATAGCGCGCCGCGAGCTCCTCCCAGTGGGCCCCCAGTGCGGACCACTCGGTCCACCAGCTGTTCCAGTCCGTGATCGCCGCGCTCAGGCGGTCAAAATCAGACGCGTCGATTCCGCGCATCAGCGCGCGAGCGCGGCACATCGCGAGGGCCTGCGCGGGCTCAAGGGAAGGTGGGGCGGTCGGCGCCATTGCCGATGTGGTCATCGTGCTCCTCTCGCTGGTAGCAAGCTCACGCCGGCCGTGCCGTCGCGAACAGGGTCGTGAACTCTTCGAAGGACGCGTCGAGCGCTTGGGCGTATGGCAGGGAAAGCAGCCGGTGTGCGCTTTGCCGGCCCCGCACCAGCGCCTTCGAGCGTGTGCTCAGCGTGAGCCAGTGCTCGACTTCGGGCTCGAGCTCGTCGGCGGCGACGACCTTCGTGAGCGCGCCGACCTCGTAAGCGCGCTGGGCGCTGAACGGTTCGCCGGTGAGGATGTTGGCCAGCGCGTGGCCCGGGAGCAGCCTGTGTAGCACCGGCACTTGGGCGATCGTCGGCCACAGGCCAAGGCTCGCTTCGATCGTTCCGAGCCGGGCACCCTCGACACCGATTGCTATATCGGCTGCACAGACGAGCGAGAAGCCGGACATCAGCGCATCGCCGTTGACCGCGGCGATGACCGGGACGCCAAGCGTCGGGATCAGCTTGAAGAGCTTGACGAGCGTTGTCGCAAATGCGCTCGGATCGCCCTCCGCAAGCCGCTGCCCGTCAACACCGCCACAGAAGACAGCGCCGGCGCCCGTGAGGACCACCGCTTTGACGTCCGGATTGGCGTCGGCGTCCTGCAGGGCGCCAACCAGCGCTTCCAGCATCGCCGGGTAAAGCCTGTTATCGGGCGCGTTCTCGAGCGTGATTCGGGCCGCGATGCCAGTGTGATCGGAACGTACACCCTCCATCAAACCCCTCCCTTCGTCGCTTGGCATTGTACGCTGCTAGCGTACGGGCCCTGTGTGGCGCCAATTCGTTCAATGTAGCTAATCACAGGAGAGGCGGGCAAGCTGAGCGCAGAGTCATTTGACGTTGTGATCGTCGGCTACGGGCCGGTGGGCCAAACCGCGGCGGCTTTGCTCGCGGCGCGAGGCTTCAAGATCTGCGCGATCGAGCGCCACCCGGATGCCTTCGGCGCTCCACGCGCGGTGCACGTGGACGACGAGATAGTCCGGCTGTTCCAGTCGCTGGGCATCGCGGAGCGCTTCCTGCGCGACACGTCGACGGTGCTTGACTACGTCTGGCTCTCGGCCCACGGCGAGACGCTGCTCACCGTGCCGTGGCAGGGCTACGGCCCCTCGGGCTGGCTTGCTGACAACTTCTTCTTCCAACCACGCATGGAGGGGTTGCTGCAGGAGGCCGCTGCGCGCGACGGACGCGTGGAGGTCATGCGTGGCTGGGAAGCGCTCGAGGTGCGCGGAGGCGGAGCGCAGCGACGCGAGGTCCTCGCGCGGGAGACCCGATCAGGGACCACGCGCACTGTCGCGGGCAGCTACTTGCTCGGGGCGGATGGCGCAGGCAGCTTGGTGCGAAGCGCGCTGGGCGCGCAGTGGATCGATCTCGGATTCAAGGCCCGCTGGCTGGTGGCGGATATCCGCCCCTACGATCCCGATGAGGTCTACCCGATGCCTGATACTGCACAGGTGTGCGATCCGGCGCGACCGACCACGTTGCTTCGTTTCATCGGGCGCTCGCACTGCAGGTTCGAGTTCATGCTCCATCCGAATGAGTCCGATGAGGAGTTCGCGAGCGACGAGCGCGTCTGGGAGCTCATGTCGCGCTGGGGGCCGACGCCGGCGGATGCCGAGCTCGTTCGGCACGCCACCTACGAGTTTCGCTCGCTGGTCGCCGACCGCTGGAGCGACGGCCGCACCTTCCTCGTCGGAGATGCCGCGCATCTCATGCCGCCGTTCCTCGGCCAAGGAATGTGCTCCGGGATGCGCGACGCGCTCAACCTCACGTGGAAGCTTGACCTCGTACAGCGCGGAATCGTCGGCGCGGGTGTGCTTGCCAGCTACGAGCCCGAGCGACGCGCTCACGTGACCTCGGTGATCGAGCGGGCCGTAGCGCTTGGCCGAGTCGTTTGCGTGGTCGACCCCGAGGAGGCGGCTGAGCGAGACCGACTCCTGCTCGGCGGCGGACCGCCGCCCCCCCTACCTCCGCCGCCGCGCCTCGGGGCGGGCGTCTTGCTGCGCGACGGCGACGGTGGGCTGGGGCACGCCGCAGGCTGGCTCGCGCCGCAGGCGATGGTGCGCCGCGGCGAGCACCAGGGGCGCTTCGACGACGTGGTCGGGCGCGGTTGGATCGTCCTCAGCCGCCGCGCAACAGGCCTGGCGGCGCTCAGCGACGAGCAGCGTGCTTGGCTCGAGCGGCTCGATGCGACGCTCGTACATGTCACGCCGGCCGAGGTAGAAGGTGCCGTCATCGACATCGAACACCGCTACGTCAAGTGGCTCGGCGAGATCGGCGCTGAGGCACTGGTGATACGCCCCGACTTCTATGTCTTTGGCGCGGTGGCCGAGGCTGACCAGCTTCCTTACCTGATCGACCGGCTACGGGATCAGTTGCCGCTCGCGAACGAGCCGGTCACAGCTCCCGTTGGAGGAGCTGAGTGATCACCGTCGGCATCTTGTGGCAGATTTCAGCTTTCGCCGTTGAGGTTGAGCGCCGGGGAGGCGTGCTTTGAGCGCCGAGCAGCTGCCTGACGAGGTTGTGGCAAGCGAGGAGAGCAACGCGCCGCGCGCCGGCGGGACCGAGAGCGTCGGAAGCAGGATCCGCGCCGAGCGCTTGCGGCAGCGGATCGGGTTGCGAGAGCTCGCACGCCGCGTGGGGGTCTCGGCGAGCCTGATCTCGCAGGTCGAGCTCGGACGGGCGACGCCGTCAGTCGGAACGCTCTACGCGATCGTCAACGAGCTCGAGCTCTCACTCGACGAGCTGTTCGCCGAGGCCACAGGACGGCGCGTACGTGCACGCTTCGAGGATGGCGCCGGGGGCCTGCTGCCAGCCGGCGGGCGCAACCGCGGTCAGGTTGCCGAACCGGTCGTCACGCGCGCCGAGCGCAAGGCGATCCAGCTCGACTCGGGCGTCCTCTGGGAGCGTCTCACCGCCTACACGAGAGCCGACATCGACTTCCTCTACCTGACCTATGGCATCGGCAGCGAGTCATGTCCGGCCAGCTCGCTGATGCGCCACACCGGCATGGAGTTTGGCTTTGTCGTGCGCGGCACGCTGTCACTCACGATCGAGTTCGACACCTACGCCCTCGAACCGGGCGACTCGGTCAGCTTCGACTCGACACAGCCGCACCGCCTGTACAACGAGGGCTCGGAGCCGGTCGAGGCGATCTGGTTCGTCCTCGGCCGCCGTGGAGACCCGCGCGTCACGCCCGATGACGAGCGCTAGGAGGCTCGAGGGCAAGGTCGGCATCGTCACCGGCGCGGCCAGCGGAATCGGCCGCGCCAGCGCTCTCGCCGCCGCTCGCGAAGGGGCGACGGTCCTCGTCACGGACCTCGCGTCGGCACACGACGGGGCGTGCGAGACCGTCGCCATGATCGAGCACGAAGGCGGCACCGCCGTCGCGCTCGATTGCGATGTGGCGCTCGCAGCGGATCACTCGCGGCTGGTTGCCGAGGCCCTCGAGCGCTTCGGGCAGCTCGACTTCGCTCACAACAACGCGGGCGTCGAACTCGAGGCGAGCGTCACCGACACCGACGAAGCGGATTTCGACGCACTGATCGCGGTCAACCTCAAGGGCGTCTGGCTCGGGATGAAGTACCAGATCCCGCCGATGCTCGAAGCGGGCGGCGGTGCGATCGTCAACACGGCATCGCTTGCCGGCCTGGTTGGCGCGCCCGCATTGGCCGCCTACACCGCGAGCAAGCACGGCGTCATCGGACTCACGCGCTCGGCGGCGATTGACTACGCGGAGCGGGGCGTGCGAGTCAACGCTGTTTGCCCGGCGGGGATTCGCACGCCGATGATGGAGGCGGTCGACGCCGAGCGCCAGGCAACGCTGCTCGCGCCGCATCTGATCAAGCGTCTCGGGACGCCGGCAGAGGTTGCCGCCGCAGTGATCTGGCTGCTGTCGGACGAGGCCTCGTTCGTCACTGGTACAGCGCTTGCCGTCGATGCCGGCGCCTCCGCCCACTGATGTACGACTTCATCGTCGTCGGTGCCGGCTCCGCCGGCTGCTTGCTCGCCAACAAGCTGAGCGCCGACGGCAGCGCGAGCGTCCTGCTGCTCGAGAGCGGCCCTGACTACCGCCACTGCGACGAGCCGGAGGAGATGCGAGGGCTGCATCCGTTCCGCATGGAGCGCCCCGAGATGGCGGCCTACCGCTACGACTCGATCATGGCCCGACGCACAGCCGCGCAGCCGCCGCGACGCTATCTGCGCGGCCGCGGACTCGGTGGCAGCTCGGCCGTCAACGGCCACCTTGCGATGCGCGGCGCACTGCCCGACGACTTCGACGCTTGGTCTGCGCTCGGCTGCGAGGGCTGGTCAGCAGAGGAGGTATTGAGCGCGTTCGTCCGGATCGAGCACGACCTCGACTTTGCCGGGCAGCCCTACCACGGTAGCGCCGGGCCACTTCCCGTTTCGCGCGCACCCGAGCACGAGTGGAGCGAGTTCGACCGCGCGTTCCGCGACGCTGCGCTCGAGCTCGGCCATCCGTGGGCCGTCGACCACAATGCGCCTGGGGCGCTTGGCGTCTCCCCGTTCGCCGCGGTGTTGCGCGACGGTGCGCGCGTCTCGGCGAACACTGCCTACCTCGAGCCGGCGCGCGACCGACCGAACCTGACGATCCGGGGTCGCGCGACCGTCAGCCGGCTGCGATTCGACGGTCACCGTATCGTCGGCGTCACGCTCAGCCACGCCGACGGCGAGGAGGCGATCGACGGGCGCGAGGTGACGATCTGCGCCGGCGCCGTCCACTCCCCAGCGATCCTGATCCGCTCCGGCATCGGCCCGGCCGATCGACTCCGCGCACTGGGGCTGGACGTCGTCGTGGACGCCCCGGTCGGCGAGAACCTCCAGGATCATCCGGCGCTCTGGCTCGGGCTCGTCCTGCGCGGTGAGCGGGCGCCGGCTGAGGTCGAGCCGCGCTTCGCCAACTGCTGCATCCGGTACAGCTCGGGTCACGCCGGCGCCGGGCGCGCCGACATGATGATGAGTGCCGTGAACACGGCGGCGATCGGAGAGGCTGCGTTTGACGCGATCGTCAACGTCTCCGCGTTCCAGGCATTCTCGCGTGGAACGCTCGAGGTCGACTCAGCGGATCCGCTGGCGCAGCCGTCGCTGGAGATGCGGATGCTCTCCGACGCGCGCGACCTCGCGCGCCTGCGCGACGGTGCCCGCCGCCTGTGGGAACTGCTCGAGCGGGCGCGGAAGCTTGTTCAGATCGAGGACATCGTCGTGACGGTGACCGGCGAGAAGCTCACCCGGCTGCCCTCCTCGGACACCGAGCTTGACGCCTTGCTGATGCGCTCCTGCCAGGACACGGCGCACGTGACGGGCACCTGTCGCATGGGATCGCGGACGGACCACGCGAGCGTGGTCGACCAGTCCGCGCGCGTGATCGGCACCGAGGGTCTGCGCGTAGTCGATGCATCGATCATGCCGGAGATACCGCGAGCGAACACACTGCTCACGACGGTCATGCTCGCGGAGCACATCGCACAGACCGCCTAGCCGAGGCGGCGTCCCGCACGCCCTCAGGCGCGCTGCTCGATGTCGCCGAGCGCCGACGCGACGTGGTCGACCGTGTGATGGAGATGCTTCTCGACGGCGGCGGCCGCGCGTTGCGGATCCTTGGCCGTACACGCCTCGAAGATCTCGACGTGTTCGCGGTGGGCTTCCTCGGGATCGGGTGTGATCGCGGCGTAGAAGTGCAGGTAGGCGCCCGAGGCCTCGCGCATGTCTGCGATCAGCTTGATCAGCTTAGGCCGTGCGGCCGGCTTGTACAACGCAGCGTGATAGCGGGCGTTGAGCGCGCTGTAGACATCGCTGCGATCGATCGCCCGGGCCATCTGCTCGATCAGCGATTCGAGCTCAGCGATATCGGCCGCGGTCATGTTCGGCACGGCCTTCTTGATTGCTAGCGCCTCGAGCGGGATTCGGATGTCATAGGTCTCGACGAGGTCTTCAACGGTCGGCTTGAAGACGATCACGCCGCGATGGGCGTGACTGACGAGCAGGCCCTCGCGCTCGAGCGCCTGGAAGGCCTCACGGACAGGCGTCGTGCTCATGCTGAAGCGCTCGGCCACTTCGCTCTGACGAAGTCGGCTGCCCGGCTCGATGACGCCCGCCCGGATGTCGGCACGCAGGCGCTCGATGAGTGCGTCAGTCAGCGTCGTGCGAACGAGCCCGTCGCTCGTCAAGCCATCCCCAATCAGATCAGCGAAGGAACTACATCGTGCATAGTATACGAATGCCGGGACAGCTTGCTTGGGGCGATCACTGTGAACCACTATGACTTCAACGGTCGCACGGCGCTCGTCACCGGAGCTGCGAGTGGAATCGGACAGGCCGCGGCCGCGGCACTGCGCAGCGGCGGTGCCCGCGTCGCCGCACTCGACCTCCGCCCCGCGACTTCGACCGACCTCGCCATAGAGAGCGACGTCTCGGACCACGCGGCCGTCCGCCGCGCCGTGGACGAGGTCGAGCGCACGCTGGGCGGCATTGACGTACTAGTCCATGCTGCGGGAGTCGGCGGCCCATTCCGCGGGCTGCTCGAGCTCGACGATCAGGAATGGCGCCGAATCATGGCCGTCAACGCGGATGGCACCTTCTATGTCTGTCGCGAGGTCGTGCCGCGCATGGTCGACAGGGGCTACGGGCGCGTGGTCCTCGTGTCCTCGATCGCCGGAAAGGACGGCAACCCACTGCTACCGGCCTACGCAGCCTCCAAGGCCGCGATGATCGCTATCGCGAAGTCGCTCGGACGCTCGGTCGCCGGGACCGGCGTGCTGATCAACGCGATCGCGCCGGCTGTCGTCGAGACCCCGCTGGCGATGGCCCAGACGCCCGAGGTGGTCGCTCAGATGGTGTCCCAGGTGCCGCTCGGACGGATGGGAACCCCCCACGAGGCGGCGGCGTTGATCGCCTGGCTGGCGAGCGAGGATTGCTCGTTCTCGACCGGCGCGGTTTACGACCTCTCCGGCGGGCGCGCCACCTGGTAGCCTGATGCATTATATATTATCTGTCGTTGGGAGAGGAAGATGGCGTTGACGACACCTGGTTCCCAGTCGCGTAGCTCGGGCGAAGACATCCGCCAAGCGCGCTTCCATCACGTGAACTTCTTCACGCTGCGTCTCGAGGAGATGCGTGATTGGTACAGCGAGGTTCTCGGCATGGAGGTCACGTTCGAGTTCCCGATGGGCTGTTGGATGTCCAACGACGCGGCCAATCACCGCGTCGCGTTGACCTCGATCCCCGGCCTCGTGGACGACCCCGAGAAGCGTGTGCACACGCGGCTTCACCATCACGCCTTCGAATACGCCAACTTCGACGATCTGAATGCTACGTTCGTTCGCTTGCGGAAGGCCGGCATCACGCCCCAGGCGTGTCTCGACCACGGCATGACCTTCTCCTACTACTACGCAGACCCGGACGGGAATTTCGTCGAGCTCCAGCACGACATCTTCGGTGACTGGACGCTCTCAAAGGAGTGGATGACAACCTCCGTACCGTTCGCGCAAAACCCGGTCGGCGCGTTCTTCGATCCGAACAAGGTCGCCGAGGCGTATGCCGCCGGCGTGGCCTTCGAGGAGATCCACTCGCGTGTGTGGGAGACCGACGACTTCCGCACCGCTGAGTTCCCTGACATGGGCGGGCCGATCCCGGGACCGGACGATCCGCCGATGCCGGCCAAGTGGTAGCGCAGCGTTGCGGCACCGCCTCCGCTCGATGATGCTCAACACGCGCGGGTTATCGCCGGCGCGGTCCGACTATCTTGGTCACCGGACCGAGACGTCCGAGTGAGCTCGCACGCGCTGTGGATAACAGGCGCCTCCTCGGGCATCGGTGCTGCTCTGCGCCGCTCGCAGCCATTCGCCGACGCGCAGGTCTTTGGAGTGGCCCGCCGCGACTGTGGCGGACCGGCGGACCTGCGGCTTGACCTGGCTCGCCGGCGCTCGTGGGAGCGTCTGGCAGCGCACTTCGCTGAGGTCCTCAGGCCGGGAGTCGCCAACGGCTGCCTGCTGCATTTCGCCGGAGTCGGTCAACCGCACGGGAGAGCCGTTGATGCCGAGCTGGCGGCCTACACCGATAGCGTGCTCGTCAACGGACCAGTTGGCCTGATCGTGGCGAAGGCTTTCCTGACCGCCGCCGCCGACGCGGGCACCGAGGCCACGGTCGTCCTCTGCTCGTCTCCGGCCGCCGGCGAACCGCTGCCAGGACTTTCCGCCTACGGAGCCGGAAAGCTCGCGATCCGCTACTGGGTCGGTGCGGTCGCAGCGGAGGGCTTCGGACGTATCCTCGGCATCGTGCCCTGGGCCGTTGACACGCCAATGCTTCGCGACGCGGTCAACAACGCAAGCGAGCTGATGCCTGTCCACCTCGCCCTCCGCGAGGCGGCCGCTCGCGGCGAGCTGGCACCTGCCGACCGAACGGCGCAGGAAATCTGGGACGTTGTCGAGGGCGATCGCCCGTCCGGCTCGATCGTGAACGTCGGCGCCGTACCCGCCGCGGTCCGACTCGCTGACGAGCAGGACCGAGAGAAGCAACGTGGCTGACCTCCAGGGGCGCGTGGCGCTCGTCACCGGCGGCGGCACCGGCATCGGCGCCGCGGTCGCGCGGCGTCTCGTCCGCGACGGCGCCCGTGTACTCCTTGTCGGGCGTCGCGCCGGCGCGTTGGAAACAGTCGTGCGGACGCTCCCAGAGGGCTCGGCGCTTGCCTACCCAGCCGACCTGTCAGGCGCCAGTGCGCCGGCTGAGGTCGTGGACGCAGCCGTCGCGTTCGGTGGCCGCCTCGATGTTGTCGTCAACAACGCAGCGGCCAACCCGGCCGGGTCGATCGAAAACCTCGATGTCGCGGAGTGGCGTGAGGCGCTCGAGGTCAACGTCACCGCTCCGATGCTCGTCATCCGGGCCGCGCTCCCGCACTTGCGAGTAGCCGGGGGCGGCTCGATCGTCAACATTGCATCGGTCGCGGCGCTGGTCGCCGCCCCCGGGGCGGCGGCTTACTGCAGCTCGAAGGCGGCACTCGTGATGTTGACCAAACAGGCCGCACTGGAGCTCGGACCCGACCGCATCCGGATCAACGCGGTGTGTCCCGGCTGGGTCCGCACCGAAATGAGCGAGGGGATGATGGACATCCTGGCGGGCCTTCAGCGGTCGAGTCGCGCGAGCGCCTTCGAGTCCGTCACGCGACACCAGCCGCTTCGTCGTGTGGCAGAGCCGGACGAGGTGGCCGGGGTAGTTGCGTTCCTCGCCGGTCCGGACTCCTCCTACATGACCGCCGCCGTGCTGACCGTAGACGGCGGTGCGTCGGTCGTCGATACGGGCACCACGTCTTTCACGGACGCCGCCCAAGCGCCCGAGGGATGATCCCGCTCAGCTAACGAGTGGAGCGGAACCGCTCGATGTCACGACGTCTGCCGCCACCCGCTCGTCGACGATCCTGTTCTCGATCGCACCGATTCCTTCGATCTCGACCCTGACGACATCGCCGACCTTCAGCCATGTCTCCGACGCCGCGCCCACTCCGCCGGGCGTGCCCGTCGCGACGACGTCGCCGACTTCAAGCGTGCAGACAGTCGAGAGCAGCTCGATCTGGCTGAATACGTCGAAGATCAGTTGGCTGGTGTTTGAATGCTGACGTTCCTCGCCGTTGACGAGCGTGCGGATGTCGAGCGCATGGGGATCGAGCTCGTCGCCCGTCACGATCCAGGGACCGATGACGCCATGGGTGTCGAAGGACTTGCCGAGCACCCATTGTGATGTGCGCAACTGGAAGTCGCGCACGCTGACGTCGTTGATCACAACGTAGCCGGCAATCACGCCGGGAGCATCCTCGCGCGAGACGTGCTTGCAGCGGCGTCCGATCACGAAGCCCAGCTCGCCCTCATAGTCGAGCTTGCTGGAGACCAGCGGACGCTCGATGTCGTCGTAGGGCCCGATGACGCAGCTCGACAGCTTCGCGAAGACCGTCGGGAACTCTGGCGTTGCCTGGCCTGATTCGGCCACATGATCCGCGTAGTTGAGTCCAACGGCAAGGAATTTCGACGGCCTCGGGATTGGCGCCGCAAGCAGTGCCGACGCGAGTGGCACCCGCCCACGGCCCGAGTCAGCTGCCGCCTGTGCACGCTCGAGCAGTGCGTCGCCGCCTTCGAGAAGGGAGCTCATGTCGTGCGGGAACCCCCGATCTGCCTCGCTCAGCAATGCCAACTCGTCGCCAACTACGGCGGCGACGCGGACTCCGAACTCAGTGCGAACCGATGCGAGCTTCAAGGGTGGCCTTCCGTGACAGGAGCTTGCACAACGAGGTCTCGAACGCTACCAGATTGATTGTGCATAATGCATGAAATGGTAGGATGCGCCCGTGGCTGCCCCGAGCGCATCGAATGCGCCTTCTCCGTTGCTCCTCGACAAGGTGGTCGTGGTGACCGGCGCGGCCGGCGGTCAGGGCGCGAGCGAGGCGCTCGCCGCCGCCAGGCACGGCGCCCAGGTTGTAGCGACCGATCTCGAGCCTCCGCAGCTGGGAGATCCACGGATCCACGCGCGTGCACTCGACGTGACTGCCGGCGACAGTTGGGAGGCTCTGGCGGGCTGGATCGCGGCGGAGCTCGGGCGCGTCGATGGCCTCGTCAACAACGCCGGCATCACCAGTCGCGTCGGCATCGGCGAGGTGAGCTTGGAGGAGTGGAACCGCGTAATTGCAGTCAACGCGACCGGCGCGTTCCTCGGGATCCAGACACTGATGCCGCTGATGGGCCGCGGATCGTCGATCGTGAACGTCGCGTCGGTCGCCGGCCTCGGTGCCCACTATGCGGTCGCCTACACGGCGAGCAAGTGGGCACTGCGAGGCATCACGATGTCAGCTGCAGCCGAGCTCGGTCCGCGCGGCATCCGCGTCAACGTGATCCACCCTGGCTTCATCGCAACGCCGATGACCGCAAGCGCACCGCCCGCCTTTCGCGAGATCAACGAGGCCCTGACGCCGCTCTCGCGCGTCGGCGAGCCCGGCGAGGTTGCGTCGCTCGTGACGTTCCTGCTCTCGGATGAGGCGAGCTTCATCAATGGCGTGGAGATTCCGATCGACGGCGGATTCGCCTCGGGAGCGAGCGCGAAGGCAATCTCCGATGCGATGCGGCGAACCAGCGACGAGGCTCCACGGTGAAGCTCGTCACGTTCGAGCTCGCGGGAACCTCACGGACAGGTGTGCTCGAGGATGGGCAGATCTGGCCCCTTGACCCGGCGCTAACCGTCCGCGACACGCTCGGCCTCGCTGCGCGCGAGCGCTCAACACTGCTCGAAGCTTCGCGACCGAGTGCACAGCCGATCGTCGCCGCTGACACGCGCTTGCTTGCGCCGCTGACGCCGCTCACGCTGCGCGACTTCGTCTGCTTCGAGCAGCACGTCGAAGGCGTCGTGAAGACGGCTTCGCCCGACGCCCAGGTAATGCCCGACTGGTATGAGGCGCCCACCTTCTACTTCTCGAATTCGAATGCGATCTTCGGACCTGGTGACGAGATCGAGGTGCCGCCGGGATGCCGGCTGTTGGACTTCGAGCTCGAGGTAGGCGTGGTGATCGGCGTGGGCGGACGTGACATCCCTCCTCACGACGCGTGGGAGCACATCGCCGGATTCACGATCTTCAACGACTTCTCCGCGCGCGACCATGGCGCGCGCGAGGTCAGGATGGGCCTCGGTTTCGCGAAAGCGAAGGACTTCGCGAACGTGCTTGGGCCGTCCGTTGTGACGGCCGACGAGCTCGAGCCCTTCCGGCGTGGTGACCGCCTCGCTTTGCAATGCCGGGCATACCGCAACGGCCAGCTCGTTGGCGAGGACTCGCTCGCAAACATGGCCTGGTCCTTTGCCGAGATCATCGCTTATGCCTCGCGTGGCACGAGGCTCGAGCCGGGCGACGTGCTCGGTTCCGGCACATGCGGCGGGGGTTGTCTCGCTGAGTGGTGGGGGCGCAATGGCGCGCTCGAGCCACGCCCGCTCGCCCCCGGCGATGAGGTGTCACTCGAGGTGGAGGCGCTCGGGGTGCTCACAAACAAGATCGTCGCGGGCGTCGAGCCGATCCCGATTCCCCGCGCCCAACCACGTTTGAGCCAGACGACCTAGGAGCGGCAAATGACCACCTATCTCAAGTCCCCCAGGACGTCATCCAGCGAGGCGAGCGCAGAGGTGCGCGATACGGTGAGCGAGATCCTGCTGGACATCGAACAGGGAGGCATCGACGCGCTGCGACGTTGGTCTTTGCAGCTCGACGACTGGAACCCTGAGAGCTTCTTAATCGCCGAGAGCGAGTTCGAGCAGGCGGCGTCCTCGCTGAGCGACGAGCTGAAGGCTCACATCGCCTTCGCCCAGGATCAGGTGCGGGCGTTCGCGCAAGCGCAGCTTGCGTCGCTGTCGGACGTCGAAGTCGAACTCGGCAAAGGAGTCGTGCTCGGCCACCGCCACATTCCGGTCGGTACGGTCGGCGCATACGTCCCAGGCGGTCGCTACCCGATGCTCGCCTCCTCGTTCATGACGGTCCTCGTCGCCAAGGTGGCGGGGGTCGGGCAGGTGGTCGGCTGCGCGCCGCCACAGCGAGACGCGGGCATGCATCCCGCGATGCTCTATGCCATGCGCACCTCCGGCGCTGACACGATCGTCTGCTTAGGCGGCGTGCAGGGCCTCGCGGCGATGGCATTCGGCCTGATCGACGGCGTCGCGCCCGTCGACATGCTCGTCGGCGCCGGTAATGCCTTCGTCGCGGAGGCAAAGCGGCAGCTGTTCGGTCGCGTTGGTATCGACCTGCTGGCAGGGCCGACAGAGGTCCTCGTGATCGCCGACGAGACGGCCGACCCTGAGCTGGTCGCCGCCGACCTGCTCGGGCAGGCCGAGCACGGTCCGACCTCCCCCGCAGGGCTGATCGCCATCGGCGAAGAGGTGGCGCGCGCCGCCCTGGAAGCGGTAGAGCGCCTGATGGCGCAACCGGCAACGGCCGCAGTGGCGATCGCTGCTTGGCGCGAGCACGGCTGGATAGCGGTCGCAGCCGACGACGAAGAGGCGATCGCCCTGGCTGACGAGGCCGCCAACGAGCACCTCGAGGTCCAGGTAACCGAGGAGAAGCTCGACATGTACCTCGCGCGGCTGCGCAACTACGGATCGCTGTTCCTCGGCGATCAAGCGACAGTGGCATACGGTGACAAGGGTGTCGGCACAAACCACGTCCTGCCGACAAACCGCGCAGCGCGCTACACGGGCGGCCTATGGGTGGGCAAATTCCTCAAGACCGTGACCTACCAGCGGCTGACTGCCGACGGCACTGGGCGAGTGGCGCCTGCGATCGAGGCGATCTGCAACGCCGAGAACTTCACCGGCCATGCACTCACTGCGCGGATGCGCCTCGACCGGCTCGCGCGCGCCTGATGGCGGCCGGCGAGCTCGCGCAACGCGTCGCATTGGTGACCGGCGCCGGCCGCGGCATTGGTCGCGGCTGCGCGGAGCGACTCGCGCGGGCGGGCGCCACGGTAGTGCTGGTGGCACGCACGGAGGACGATCTGCGGGCGTGCGCCGAGGCAATCGGCGCGGACGGTGGCGACGCGTATGTGCACAGAGCGGACGTCACGATCGAGGACGGAGTAGCAGCGGCCGTCGCGTTCGCGGAGTCGGTCGGCGACCTCCGGATCTGTGTCAACGCGGCCGGCACGAACCTCACGGGCCCTGCTCGCGACTACCCGATGGCGCAGTGGGACACGCTGTTCGCCGTAAACGTTCGCGCTACATTCCTCGTCTGCCGCGCGGTCGGCGACTCGCTCCTGCGACGGGCCAAGCCCGGCTCAATCGTCAACGTGTCATCGCAGATGGGGCACGTTGGTTACCCGGGGCGCGCCGCGTACTGCGCAACCAAACACGCCGTCGAGGGCTTGTCGAAGGCGCTCGCCGTCGAATGGGCAGCGGATGGGATTCGTGTCAACACCGTCGCGCCGACTTTTGTCGACACCGACCTCACGCGGTCAATGCTGACCGACACCGAATTTCGCGCGGACGTTATGGCACGCTTACCGACACGGCGGCTGGCCACCATCGAGGAGGTCGCGGCCGCCGTCTCCTACCTCGTGAGTGACGCAGCATCAGGCGTCACTGGTCACGCACTTGCCGTGGACGGCGGGTGGACGGCTTGGTGAGCGGTACGCGCGTAGCCGTGCCGCTCAGCCACGGATCGGCAAACGACTGGGAAGGAGTGGCTTCGTGACGGAGATCACCGTGCCAACTGTGAACGTGCGGCTTCTTGCTTGGGTTGAGGGGGTTGCGGGGTTGACCCAGCCTGATCGCATTCATTGGTGCGACGGCAGTGGCGCCGAGTACGAGCAGCTTTGTGAGGCGCTGGTCGATGCGGGTACGTTTGAGCGGCTTGATCCTGAGCGTTTGCCTGGGTCGTTTCTCGCGCGTTCTGACCCGGCTGACGTTGCGCGTGTGGAGGACCGGACGTTTATTTGTTCGGAGCGTTGGGAGGATGCGGGGCCGACGAATAATTGGCGTCCGGCCGGTGAGATGCGCGTGTTGTTGGGCGAGTTGTTGGCGGGTTCGATGCGTGGCCGGACGATGTATGTCGTTCCGTTTTCGATGGGCCCGTTGGGTTCGCCGATGGCGAGGATCGGCGTTGAGATCACAGACTCCGCCTATGTCGTGGTGAGCATGATGATCATGACCCGGGCGGGCCGGGCGGTGCTTGATCTGCTCGGCGAGGATGGCGAGTTCGTTCGCTGCTTGCATTCGGTTGGCGCGCCGTTGGGTGATGGTGAGGACGACGTGTCCTGGCCGTGTAACGCGGAGAACAAGTACATCGTGCACTTCCCTGAGACCCGGGAGATCGTCTCTTACGGCTCCGGCTACGGCGGCAACGCGCTGCTCGGCAAGAAGTGCTTCGCCCTGCGGATCGCGTCGGTGATCGCCCGCGACGAGGGCTGGCTTGCCGAGCACATGTTGATCGTGAAGGTCACCTCCCCGGAGGGGACCGTCAAATACTTCGCCGGCGCGTTTCCGTCCGCGTGCGGCAAGACGAACCTTGCGATGCTCGTCCCCTCGATCCCCGGTTGGAAGGTCGAGACGGTCGGTGATGACATCGCCTGGATGCGCTTCGGGACTGACGGGCGCTTGTATGCGATCAACCCGGAGGCCGGTTTCTTCGGTGTCGCGCCGGGAACGAGCACGCG
>JBEKKS010000006.1:0-131736 GCA_050010595.1 Solirubrobacteraceae bacterium | reverse complement strand
CGCTCGTCGTGGCCGCCGCCGAGGCCGGCACCGCGGTGACGCCCGACGGCGTCGATCTCGTCCATGAAGATGATGCAGGGGCTGTTCTGCTTGGCCTGCTCGAAGAGGTCGCGCACGCGCGAGGCACCGACGCCGACGAACATCTCGACGAAGTCAGAGCCTGAGATCGAGAAGAACGGGACCCCTGCCTCACCGGCGACCGCGCGAGCCAAGAGCGTCTTTCCGGTGCCCGGAGGGCCATAAAGAAGAACCCCTGTCGGGATGCGCGCCCCGAGTGCCTGGAACTTCTTCGGGTTCTCGAGGAAGTCCTTGATCTCGTAGAGCTCCTCGACCGCCTCGTCAACGCCCGCAACGTCGCGGAATGTGATCTTCGGAGAGTCGGCGGACAGGCGCTTGGCGCGCGACTTGCCGAACGACATCACCTTCGTCCCGCCGCCCTGGAGGTTGTTCATCACCAGGAACCAGAGGCCGATGAAGATCACGAACGGCAGGATGTCGATCAGCAGCGTCGGCCATTCGCTGGTGCTGGTCGAGTCGATGTTGTAAGCAGTCGGGTGGTTCGGGTAGGTGCGGTTGACCGTGCTGATCGTGTTGATGATCGAGTTGACCTGGTCAGCGCCAACAAAGCCGACCGTGTAGCTCTTACCGTTGTACTCGGTGAAGTCGATCTCGTTCGACGCGGGCTTCACGGTGAGGGTCTTGACCTGTCCCGCCGGCAGCAGCGTCTGGGTCAGCGTCTGGTAGGTCGGCGCGGGCGTGCTCGAGCCAGAGCCCGGAATCAGGCGCGAGACGAAGAACGCGAGCACGATGACGAGGACGATCGGAAAGAACGCTCCTCTGAAAACACGGTTCATCGCGGGCTCCCGTAGGGATACAGGTACTGGGACGTCCAGGTCGCCAAGGCATCCAAGCGTACCATGGCGCTTTCACCGCAAATGCAGGCCAGGCCAGGTAGCCCGAGGACGCGCACAGGTCAGTTATCGGCCAGCGCGGCAACGAATGGAAGGTTGCGGTAGCGCTCGCCGAGATCGAGCCCGTATCCGACGGCAAAGCGATTCGCGATCTCGAAGCCGACATAGCGCGTCGGGAGGTCCACTTTGCGGCGCGCAGGCTTGGTCAGGAGAGCGCAGACCTCGAGGCTTGCAGGCTCGCGCGCACCGAGACTGCGCAGCAGGTACTGGAGCGTGAGGCCGGAGTCGACGATGTCCTCGACGATCAGCACATCGCGGCCCGCGATCGGAGCGTCGAGGTCCTTGATGATCCGCACGACGCCCGAGGAGTCGGTCGCCGAACCGTAGGAGGCGACGGCCATGAAGTCGATCTCGCACGGCACGTCGATCGCCCGCAGCAGGTCGCTGAGAAACAGCACGGCGCCTTTCAGGACACAGATCAGCAGCAGGTCGCGGTCCGCGTAGTCGCGGGAAATGTCGGCGCCGAGCTCCCGCACGCGGCGCTGAAGGTCCTCAGCGCCGACGAGCACATCGCCGAGATCGTGGTCTTCCATTGCCGGGCGAGTGTATTAGTGACTCGCGGTGATCAGCGCGACGCGACGCGTCTGCGGGCTCACGCGCACGCGCGACGCCGTCGCAAGCGACGCGACCCAGACGACCTCGCCGGCGCAGACCACAACCGGCGTCGTGGCTCGCTGCGCCCGCGGCAGGTGCCGATCGGCGAAGAGATCGGCGAGCGACTTGGTGCCGTCGAGGCCGACGGGACTGATCGAGTCGCCCGCGCGCCAGCCTCGCACGCGCAGCGCGCCGAGGTCGAGCCGATCGGCGTCGAGCACGGCGACGCTACCGTCGCTGCAGCGATGAGCGAGCGCCTGCTCGCCGCTGGCAGCGCGCAGCTCCGAAGCGAGGGTCCACTCGCCAAACCGCGCGTGTCCCGGCACCGGCAGGGCGACCTCCGCGGGCGCCGTCTGGCGCCCGCGGCGCTCGAACCGCAGGGTTCCGTACTCGACGAGCGCGCGCACGCCATCGCCGACATCGAGCGCCGCCGAGCCACCGTTGCGCGCCAGCGCCGTGATCTCGCCCAGCCGGCCCGAGACAGCCGGCAGCAGGGCGCCGCCCGCCGCCGCTTCGGCCAAGCGGACGAGCACGAGGCGCGCGAGCGACCGGTCCAGGCCGCGGAGCTCATCGATCGGGATTGCCTGCCGCTGTGCGATCACGTCGTCGACGATGCGGTCGAGCACAGCGGCCTCGTCACGCAACAGCTCGGCTGTGCGCGCGACGTTCGCCTCCGCGGACGGATGCACGGCCCGCATCGCGTCAAGCAGCTCGTGGCGGACGCGGCCACGGGCGAAGCGCGGGTCGGCGTTGCTCGCATCCTCACGCCAGCCGAGCCCGCGGGCGCGGCAGTAATCGCCGGTGTCCTCGTGAGTCAGCGACAACAAGGGGCGCAACAGGCGTCCTTCACGCGAGGCCATACCGAGCAGCGCCCTACGCCCGGGCGAGGCGGCGAGCCGGTAGAGGACCGTCTCGACCTGGTCGGAGGCGGTGTGGCCCGTCACGACGAAGGCGTCGTCCTCCAGCGCGAGCTGTGACGCCGCTCCATAACGCAGGTCGCGCGCCCAGGCCTGGAGGTTGCCGCGCTCAGGCAGCGACGCCGCACGCCGCACCGTGCAGCGAACCTCGTAGCGCTCGCAGAGGGAGCGCACGTGCAACTCATCGCCGTCGGAGGCGCCGCCGCGGAGCCCGTAGTTGACGTGGATGACGTGCAGGCGCGCCGGGTCGGCAAGCGCGACGAGCACGTCGAGCAGGCAAACCGAGTCGCGCCCGCCCGAGACGAGGACGACGTGCGCCGCGCCCTCCCGGAGCAGACCGCCGGCGCGGACGCGCTCGAGCACGCGTTCGACGATCACCGGTCGTGACTCATCCACCGCTCTTCTGTACTGCCGGCGGCAGTGGCTGTCAACCTTCGGCCGCTGTGAGCGACCCACCGCGCGCAATCCACATCCACCCGACGGCAGAGCTCGCGGAGCGCGTCCTGCTGCCGGGAGACCCGGGCCGCGCGCTGGCCCTGGCGCAGGAGCTGCTCGCGGCGCCGCGCATGTTCAACCACAACCGGGGCCTGTGGGGTTACACGGGAACTGCGCGCGACGGCGCACCGTTGACGATCCAGTCGACCGGGATGGGCGGGCCCTCGGCGGCGATCGTGCTCGAGGAGCTGATCACGCTCGGCGCTCGACGCGCGGTTCGGGTCGGCACCGCCGGGGCGCTCGTCCCCGAGCTCGAGCTCGGGGGGCTGCTGATCGTCGAGCGGGCACTCGCCGCCGACGGAGCCAGTCGCGCGCTCGGGGCCGGCGAGCACGCGAGCGCGGACCCGGCCCTGCTCGCCGCGCTGCGCTCCGCCGCACCTGGTGCGCGCAGCGGCATGGTCGTCTCCAGCGATCTCTTCTACGAAGTCGGTGAGCCCCGCTTTGCGGCATGGCGAGCCGCCGGCGCGCTCGCCGTGGAGATGGAGGCGGCGACGCTGTTCGCGCTCGGCGCGCTGCGCGGCTGCCAGGTCGGCTGCGCGCTCGCGATCACCGACGTCCTGGTCGGCCCGCGCGAGCGGATCGACCAGGGGAGGCTGAGCGACGCCGGGCTCGCGGTCGGGCGCCTCGGCCTGGCCGCCCTGTCGGCGTGAGGCTAGCGCAGGGTCGGCTGGTCGCGTGAGACCGCGACGGGCTCTTCGGGAAGCGATGCCTCGAGATCGTCGAGTACGCGAGTAGCCGTGCTCAGCTGACGCTCGATATGCGCCAAGCGGCGGTCGAGCTGGTCAGCCTGCCGCCGCAGTCCACCCTCGATCCGGCCAAGCGAGTCCTCGACCGTCGCCAGGCGGTCCGATAGCTGGCGCACGCGCCGCGTGAGCCGGTCCACATCGCCCGCGCTCGGGACACCGAGCAGGCCGATCGCCGCCTCCTGCGCCTGGGTCGCACGAGCGCGCGCCGCAAGCGCACGGCCGAGCGTCGTGCCCAGCAGCGGACCGTCGAGCAGGCCACGAGCAGCGCTCTCGAGCAGGCTCTCCGCGCGGGCTGCGAAGTCCGAGAGCGGGTCCTGCGCTTGATCGGTCATCGCCAAAGGTTAGGCCAAACGCAACGTTGAGCAGCTATTAAGCGCAGCGCAGCGCAGGCGTCGGCTGCAACTCCTCGGGGTAGCAGGTGTTGCAAGAAGCGGAATCAAGCGAGGAGGACTCATGCGAAAACGAGCAGCACATTCATGTCAACTAGCGGCTGCGGCTGTAGCCATCGTCGCCCTCACCGCGGGTGTCGCGAGCGCAGCGACTCCGCCGACGGCCACGACCGGCACGGCGTCACAGATCAGCTACCAATCGGCCGCGCTCGACGGCGGCGCAAACCCCGAGGGCACCGCGACCGAGGTGTACTTCGAGTACGGCACGAGCAAGGCCTACGGCTCGACCTCGGCGCCGATCCCGCTTGCAGCGGGCAAGGCGACGGAGGCGGTGACCGCAACCGTGACGGGCCTCGCCGCCTTCACGAAGTACGACTACCGGCTGGTGGCGGTCAACACGAACGGAACGGTCTACGGCGCGAACGCGACATTCACGACGCTGAAGATCCCGCTCTCGCTGCAGATCGCAGCAACGCCCGACCCGATCACCTACGGCGGCCTGCTGACGGTCGCAGGCACGCTCTCGGGGACCGGCAACGGCAACCGAGCTGTCGCGCTTCAGCAGAATCCGTACCCCTACACCGGCACCTTCACGCAGGTCGGCAACAGTGAGCTGACCAGTGCGACCGGCGCGTACTCGTTCACGGTCCCGGCACTCGAGGCGAGCACGCAGTACCGCGTGGTCACCGTCGCCGCGCCGAGCGTCATCTCGTCCGTGGTGTCAGTAACCGACTCGCTCCAGGTGACGATCCACACGCGTGGCCTCGGAAAGCGCGGGCATCTCGCAACCCGGTTCACGGGCACTGTTGCCCCAGGCACCGAGACCGACGTCAAGTACGCGATCCAGGAGCTGTTCGGTACCACCTGGCGACTCGTTGGTGGCGGCATCACCGCCAACACGACGCAAAACGGACTCGCGCATTTCTCGACCGTCCTCCACTTCAAGCGCGCCGGCTTCTTCCGCGTGTTCGTGGGCGCCGTCGGGGGTGCAAACGCCGAGAGCTTCAGCGCTCCCGTCGCCGTGCGGGGTTATGCCTGAGGCAGTTGCATAGGATTCAGGTAGTGAGCACTGAGTCGGGCACATCGGTCCCCAAGGTCGAGCTGGCGGGTGGCGCAGCCATTCCGCAGCTCGGCCTCGGTGTCTTCCAGGTGCCACCGGAGCAGACGACGCGGATCGTCGGGATGGCACTGGAGGCGGGCTACCGCAGCGTCGACACGGCTGCCGCCTACCGCAACGAAAGCGGCGTCGGCGACGCGATCTCAGCGAGCGCCTTGGATCGCTCCGAGATCTTCGTCACGACGAAGCTTCCGAACACCGAGCACGGCTACGCGAAGGGGCTGGCTGCGTTCGACGCGAGCCTCGAGCGACTCGGTCTCGAGTATCTCGACCTCTACCTGATCCACTGGCCGGTGCCGGCCTGGGATCTCTACGTCGAGACGTGGGAGGCCTTGATCGAGATCAAGGCGAGCGGGCGAGTGCGTGAGATAGGGGTCTCGAATTTCCTGCCTGAGCACCTCGAGCGCATCATCGAGGCCACCGGCGTCGTACCAGCCGTCAACCAGATCGAGCTGCACCCCGGGTTCCCGCAGCACGATCTGCGCGACGCGCACGCGCGCCTCGGGATCCAGACCGAGTCGTGGAGCCCTTTGGGCCAGGCGGACCCGGAGCTGTTCGAGCACCCGGCGCTGACCGCGACAGCGCAGGCACACGGGAAGACCGTCCCGCAGGTGATCCTCCGCTGGCATCTGCAGATCGGGGCGATCGTGATCCCGAAAGCGTCCTCGCCGGCACGGCTGGCCGAGAACATCGACGTCTTCGACTTCGAGCTGAGCGACGCCGAGGTGGCGGCGATCGAGGCGATCGCGAGCCCCGGCAGGCTCGGCGGCGACCCGGCGACTTTCACCGTGCAGCCGGAAGACGCGGACTAGCGCCCCGCGAATACTTCGCGGGCGATAACGAGACGCTGGATCTGCGACGTGCCCTCGTAGATCTGCATCAACTTTGCGTCGCGCATCAGCTTCTCGACCGGATAGTCCTTGATGAAGCCGTACCCGCCGTAGACCTGAACTGCGTCCGTGGCGATCCGCATCGCCGCATCGGCGGCGAACCGCTTCGCGTGGGCCGAGAGCAACGTAGCCGGCTCGCCCCGGTCGAGCGCAACCGCGGCGCGCCAGGCGAGCAGGCGGGCCGCCTCGATCTCGGTCGCCATGTCGGCGATCATCATCTGGATCGCCTGATGGGTCGCGAGCGGCACGCCGAACTGGGTCCGGTCCTTCGCGTAGGCGCAAGCGTGCTCGAACGCCGCACGCGCGATGCCGATGGCGATTGCGGCGACCCCGGGACGCATCCGGTCGAGCACTGACATCGCGATCTTGAAGCCCGTGTTCTCGTCACCGACAAGGTGATCCAGCGTCACCTCCACATCGGGGAAGCTGACGGACGCGGTGTCCGACGCGCGCTGGCCGAGCTTGTCCTCGTGCCGCTCAACGACGACACCCGCCGTGCGCGGCACGACGAAGCATGAGATCCCACGGGCCCCGAGCTCCGGCTCGGTCTTGGCGAAGACCACGTAGAAGTCGGCATGGCCGCCGTTGGTGATGAAGCACTTGGAGCCCGAGATCACGTAGCGGTCCTTGAAGCGCGTGGCGCGCGTCCGGATCGCGGCGACGTCAGAGCCCGCGTCAGGCTCGGTCAAGCAGAACGACGCGAGACGAGGCTCCGCCACCAGCCGGCCCAAGTAGGTCCGCTGCAGATCCTCGGATCCGGCGATCAGCAGCGCGACCGTCGCAAGCGCGTTGGCGCCGATCGAGGTCGCGACCCCCGAGCAGCCCCACGCGAGCTCCTCATCAACGAGGACGCCCTCGAGTGCGCTGAGCCCGACCCCGCCGTAACGCTCGGGGACATAGCCGTTCATCAAGCCGAGCTCCCATGCCCTGCGGATCAGCTGGGTCGGGAACGTGGCGTCGCGGTCCAGCGCTGCGGCCGCGGGCCGGATCTCGCGCGCGGCAAAGTCGTGTGCGAGCTCGCGCAGCGCCAGCTGCTCGTCGGTCAGCGTGAAGTCGACCATGCCAGCACGGCCTCGCCCGGCGAGCACTCAGAAGGCCTTGTCAAGACCTTCGTCAGAGGCCCGAGAGCGCGCCGCCGCTGAGCAGGCCGCTGAGCGGCTGCGAGCTCGACGGCCCCTTGATGGTCTCCGGCGAGTTGAGATTCGTGATCGTGGCATCGAGGTTCAGCGAGCCCCCGGTCAGGCCATCTGCCGATTTCGCCAGAGCCTGCGGGACGTCGAAGTCGAGTGCGAAACGGACCTCGCGCACGATGTGATCGCTCGAGCCGGTGTAGATATCGATCGTCGCCGATTTGACCGCTGAGGCAACCTCGGACAGATCGGCGGCACTGACCTTGCTCGAGGCGCCGGCGAGGGCCGAGTCGCTACTGAGGATCTTCGAGACGTCGCTGATCAGCTTCGTCACGTCGATGTCGGTCGAGACGTGCTCGGTCGCGACACCGCCGACCGTTGCCGTGCCGACGTCCTGCGGGTCGGTGAGCCAGCTCGACGGGTCGATCCCGAGCTTGGCCAGCATGCCCGAGCCGCCGCCGTGGGACGAGGAATGCTCGCTCCCGAGACCTCCGAGGTCTGAAGACGGCACCGCATAGTAGGTACCGGTGAGCTCGATATAGAGGGCCTTGCCGGTCGAGACGATGCTGATCGGGATCGCGAGCCCACGGACGCTGACGGTGGCGGCGAGGTCGAACGCTTCGAAGCCGCCGGCGACCGCGGTGAACGGACCTGAGGCCTGAAGCTCGACCGGCTTGCCGCCGAGCGCGCTGACGCCTTGCAGGTCAGCGCTCAACGTGAGCGAGAGATCGCCCGAGCGGATCTTTGCGAGGCTGCCCGCCGCCAGCGACTGCGAGATCAGCTGCTTGGCATTCGACGGAGTGCTCGAAGAGCTGCCGCAGGCGGCGACCCCCAGCGCGGCTAGCAGCGCGGCAGCGGCCGGGACGAGCCGGCGCAAGCGGCGTTGCAGCGACGGGCGAATGGCGCTCAAGACTGGGGCCGACAGTACCATGAAGGCTGTGCGGCCGCTATGGCTGGCGGGCTGCGCGGTTGTGCTGCTCGGCGTTTGCGGCGTTGCCGGCGCGTCTGCCACAAACCGCTCGGACTGGGGGGACCGGGTCCCATACAGTCCCCTCGAGCTCGTGCTCGAGGGTGGGCGACTGCATGCCATGGCACCTGGCACGCTCGTCCGCGCGCATTCCGCGAGCGCCGCGCCAACGACCCCGACGACTCCGGTCGAGCCGCTCGCGGGCGCCGCAGCGAGGCGCGGGCTCGCATTCCCCGCCGCGGTCGCAAGCCTTGCCGCGCACGGCGAGCTCGACGCGCCGACGACGAGCGAGGACCTTTCGGCGTTCACTTCGGCCCGCAGCGCATTGCGTCACCTGAGCGGCACGCGTAAGGTCGAGCTGGGTGCGGTGATCAACACGCTTCAAGCGATCGCCCGGACCGGAAACCTGACGCCGGCGCGCCTGCCGGCGCTCGTCCTGACCCTTCAGGAGAACGAGCAGTGGTGGACGACAGCGCCACTCGTCTCGGCCGACCAGCGCGTTGGCTTCCCCGGCAGCAGCCTGGTTTGGGAGTTCTACCCCGGTCAGGGCATCCAGATCCAGTGGCTGGGCACATTCGGGGCAGCCAATGGCTTGTACGACACGCACAACGCCACGGGCCTCGCCGCACTGCTGACGCAGGCGCTGAGCCTCGCGGTCACGCGCGGGGGCGGTATCGCCTGGGAGTACGACTTCAGCTTCGACGGTGGCAGCCCGCCGTGGGTCAGCGCGATCACTCAGGGAACCGCGATCGAGGCGCTGACGAGCGCCTCGAGCCTCCTGCACGACAGCGTCTACCTGACCGACGCGCACAACGCGCTCGGGATCTTCGACACGCCGCCGCCGGTCGGGGTCGCAGTGCCCGAGTCGGACGGTGACTGGTATCTGATCTATAGCTTCGCGCCGCATGACTACGTGATCAACGCGTTCATCCAGGCGCTGGTCGGGCTCTACGACCTTGCCTACCAGGGGGACCCCACCGCGGCGCAAGCCTTTCAGCGAGGCAACGCCGTGGCCGAGACCCAGCTGCCGAGCTACAACACGGGCGCCTGGTCGATGTACGACCAGTACGGCGAATCGGACCTCAATTACCACGAGCTCCTGACCGGCTTCCTCCAGACGCTTTGCAAGCAGGAGACCGAGACAACCGCCCAAGCGCAGTGGGTGCTCGGCACCACGCCCTCGCCGGGAAGCACCGGTGCGAGCGGCGCAACCAGCTCGAGCGGCGCGAGCGGCTCCGGCGGAACAGTCGCCGGCGGCCCAACCGGTTCGTCGGGAACGACCGGAGCGTCAGGTGCGAGCGGCGCCACAGGAACAAGCGGAGCAACCGGAACCAGCGGTGCGACCGGTGCGACCGGGCCGAGCGCAATCTTCTGCAGCACGGCCGCGGCCTTCAAGGCGGACCTGAAGCAGCCGCCGGCGCTCACGATCGCACCGCTGACCGGACTGCGGGCCCATCGTCGCTACGACATCCACTTCACGCTCTCGAAGATCTCGCAGGTGACCTTTGCCGTCACCTATGACGGCACGACGAGCACCGTCGACACATCGTCGGTTCCCCACGGCACGCACTACTTCGTCTGGCGTCCCGCAAGGGCCGGCAGCTGGACGATCCAGCTGACCGCCGTCGACCTCGCGGGCAACCACACCGTGGCGAGCGCCACGACCACAGTCGCAGCTGCCGGTTAGTGGTCCGTAAGCTCTCGCGGTAATGGAAGCGCTGCCCGAATCGGTGCAACAGCTTGCCGACGGGCTGCGCGCAGCCGGCTATCTGCCCGGTCAGGAGACGGCTCTCGTCGCCTACCTGGCAGTGAACCTCGGCAAGCCCGTGCTCGTCGAGGGGCCCGCCGGAGTCGGCAAGACCGAGCTCGCAAAGGCGCTTGCGAGCTGCCTCGGCCGGGAGCTCGTACGGCTCCAGTGCTACGAGGGACTCGACGAGGCAAAGGCGCTCTACGAGTGGAACTATCGCAAGCAGCTTCTGCGGATCCAGGCGGAGGCCGAAGGCGCGAGCTGGAACGCAGTCCAGGACGACATCTTCAGCCAGGAGTTCCTGCTTGCGCGGCCACTGTTGAGCGCGATCTCTTCGAGCTCTCCGGTGGTGCTGCTGATCGACGAGATCGACAAGACCGACCAGGAGTTCGAGGCGATGCTGCTCGAGGTCCTGTCGGATTTCCAGATCACGGTCCCGGAGCTCGGACGGATCGCGGCGACCACACAGCCGATCGTGATCCTGACCTCCAACAACTCGCGCGAGCTGACCGAAGCACTCAAGCGGCGCTGCCTGTACCTCTGGCTGGACTATCCGGAGCTCGAGCACGAGCTCGCGATCGTTCGCCTGCACACGCCCGAGCTGGCGGAGACCCTCACGCGCAAGTTGGTCGAGATCGTCGGCATGGTGCGAGAGCTCGACTTGAAGAAGCCGCCATCGATCGCCGAGTCGATCGATTGGGCGCGCGCGCTGCTCTTGCTCGGCGCGAGTGAGATCGACGAAGCTACGTTCCGGCAGACGATGTCGGTGATCGTCAAGCACCGCACCGACATCGAGATCGTCGCCGCGCGCGTCGGAGTCGCGCTGTCGACGAGCGCGACGTGAGACAGGCAATCGGGCTCGACGCCCGGCTACTCGAGCTGGGGGATGAGCTCCGCGCCGAAGGAGTCAGCGTCGGTACGGCCGAGCTGCTCGACGCGTTCGCCGCACTCGCGACGATCGAGTGGAGCGAGCGCAGCGCCTTTCACGGCGCGCTCGCCGCGACGCTCGCCAAGTCGCAGGAGGAGCGGCGCATCTTCGATGCAGTGTTCGATCGATTCTTCTTCCGTGCCGTCGAGGCGGCCGCGCTGGACGCCGGGGTCAGGGAAGCGATCGCCAGCGGACGCGCGGAAGAAGACCCGCGCGCAGGCCAGGTCGACTTGGACGAGCTGCGAGCACAGATCGCCGAGGCGTTGCGCGACTTCGACGAAGCGCGCATGCGTGACCTCGCGCGCCTCGCGATTGCCGCAGTCGGCCGGGCAACGAGCGCCCCGGCGAGCGTCGTCGGCCTGGATGTCCAGCGGATCCGCCGCATGCTCGGCCTGCGTGGCGAGCTCGTCTTCGGGGAGGGTGGCAGCTTGACGGGGCTGCCGCGCGAGGCGCTCGCCCGCTTCGAGGCCTTGCTGCGAGCCGAGCTCGAGCGCGACCAGATCGAGCGCACCGAGACGCTCGGGCCGAAGCGCCCGCTGACCGAGCTCGACCGGGCATTGCCGAGCGGGGCGGCGGCCGACCTCGCCGCCGTGCACCGCGTAGTCGCACAGTTGCGCCGGCGGCTCGCGACTCGCGGCAGCGAGCTACACGGCGGCCGCCGGCAGGATCACATCGACTTCCGGCGGACGATGCGCGCATCGCTACAGACCGGCGGCGTCCCCGTCGTCATCAAACGCCGCCCGCAACGGCCACGCCGGCCGGAGCTGTACGTTCTCTGCGA
Source organism: Solirubrobacteraceae bacterium (assembly GCA_050010595.1). Taxonomy (GTDB): domain Bacteria; phylum Actinomycetota; class Thermoleophilia; order Solirubrobacterales; family Solirubrobacteraceae; genus Palsa-513. Next base: position 120,064 of record JBEKKS010000006.1, on the reverse strand, counting down.
CGTCTCAACGAGCGTGACGTCGGCGTCGGTCTTCTTCCTGTCGGTGCTGCACGCCTTGCACGACTCGTTCAGGCGAATGCGCTCATTCGTATTCATCGAGCGGGTCTCGGAAGTGACCGACGTCTTTGCACGCGAGCGTGACTTCGGCGAGATCAGCGACGCGATCGCGCATGATGCGGGCGTTGCCGACGTCTCCGGCTACACCGATTACGGTCGTGTGTGGTCCGAATTCCGCGTCCTCGTCGAGGACGACCTCGATCCGCGCTCGACGGTGATCGTGCTCGGCGATGCACGGACCAACGGCCGCGCGCCGCGCGCCGACGAGTTCGCCGCGCTCGCGGCGCAAGCCGGCCGGACGCTCTGGCTGAACCCGGAGCCGCGCCTCTACTGGAACTACGGCGACTCGGTGATCGCCGCCTACGAGCCGTTCTGTGAGGTCTTCGAGTGCTGGACGGCCAGGCAGCTCGAGGAGTTCGTCCGCCGGCTCACGCGCGCGGCGCCGGGCTAGTCCTCTACGATCGCCGCCGATGCTCAAGGCGTATCTCGGCAGGGCAGGACGCGCGGCACATCGCGCCGCGAGGCCGCTGCTGGCCGCGGCGGCGGCGAGCCTCGCATGCGCGGGGTGCGGGGTCGTGCACACGAAGACGACCCCGGGGCCGCCACGGCCGCTCGCGATCACGCTCGACGGGCCGCCGAGCGCGCTCTTCGCGCCGATCTACGAGGCGCTCGCCAACGGAGATTTCGCGCTCGGCGCGTTGCACGTCACAGTCTCCTCGGCGGCGTCGGATCAGACGGCGCTCACCGAACTGGCGGACGGACACACACAGATAGCGATCGTCTCGGAGCCGTCGGTAATCGCTGCGCGGGCAAGCGGCATGCCGGTGGTTGCGGTCGGGGCACTCGAAAGTGGACCGCTCGAGGCGATCATCTCGCTGCACCCGATCGGCTCGCCGGCCGCGCTCGCGGGCCGGACCGTCGCGGTCGACGGCACTTCGCTCGAGACCGCCGAGCTCGAGAGCTACCTCGGGAGCGGCGGCGTGGCGGCGACACAGACGCGCACGATCGACGCCGGCACGGGGGCGTTGACGGCCCACAAGGCATACGCCGCCATCGGACGCTGGAACTACGACACTGTGGCTCTGGGGCTCGCGCATCGTCATCCGAGCGTTATCCGGATCGAGGCCGCCGGTGTCCCGACTTTCACCGACCTGGCGATCGTCGTTCGCGTCGGCGAAGCGCGCTACGACGGGGCTGTGCTGCGGGCGTTCTTGCAGTCGCTGACGCGCGGCGAGCAGGCAACCGCGAGCGACCCGCAGGCGGTGGCGCGACTGCTCGTGCGGATCAATCCGCGATTGAGCATGCGCTTCGAGCTGGCAGCACTCAGCGCGACCCAGAGCGTGGCGCAACCCGCAGCGGCCGGCCGGCCATTCGGCTACCAGAGCCCATTCGCGTGGCAATCGTTCGGCTCGTGGATGCAGACCCACGGTCTGATCGCAAACGCGAGCCTCGCCGGCGACACGATCACGGACGAGTTCCTGCCGGGACAGGGCGAGTGACGGCGCCACGCAGCGCGAAGGTGGCCGCCAGTCCGCTCCACGGCGCGTAGGGAGCGAAGAACTCGCGCACATCGGCCTCCGGCGCGCGCTGGCGGGGATCGCCGCTGAGCAGCCGGCCGACGAGCTTGCGCAAGCCAAGGTCGCCGGCCGGCACCTGGTCGTGGCGTCCCTGCCCATTCAGCGCGAGCGACTCGACGGTCCAGGCGCCAATCTCGGGAATCGCGCGCAGCCGGCGCCAGCCCCGCTCGTGCTCTGCGCAGTCCAGATCGATCCGCCCAGCAGCCACCTCGCGTGCCGCGGCCCGCAACGCGAGCGCGCGGCGCGCGGCGAGGTCGAAGGACTCGAGCAGCGCCGGCGCGGTTGATGCGAGCGTCGCCGCGCTCGGAAGGTCGCGAAGCTGGGTTCCCGGTGTGCGAGGTCCGAGTCGCGCAACGATTCGCCGCTCGATCGCCACAGCACGGCTGAACTCGATCAGCTGCTCGCAGATCGCCCAGGCAAGCGCCTCGAAAGGCTCGGGTCGGCGTGCCGGACGCAGACCGGGGACGGCGCGAATCGCGCGTCCGATCAGCGGGTCCCACTGGAAGCGGCGAGAGAACTCGCCGAGGTCGTCATCGACGCCGAACGCGAAGCGCATCCGCGCGAGCGCGATCGTGCAGCGCTCACGTGAGGGTCCCCAGGCACCGAGCAGCACGCGGCTGCGCCCGGCGCTGTAGGCGGCGCGCACCAGGACCGGCTGCCCGCCGATGTGCAGAAGCCGCTCGAGAACGCTGCCGCGGCGCCGCAGCACCCCATCCGCGCCGGCGCCGGGCAGCAGCAGCGGCGAGCGCGGCACCAGCTCGACCCTCAGCTCAACCGGCGTGTCCACCGCGGCATTGTCGCCGGCGCGCTCGACGTTACGGCGCCAGCCCCTGCGGCCGACGCAGCGTGCGAACCGCGACGAGGAACATTTGCGTATCGCCGGCGGGCGGAAGGCTCACCGAGCGTCGCGGCGCGAGCAGCGGCTGGCCCGTCCGGCGTCGAGCGAGCACCGCGACGGTCGCCGCGCCGGCGACGAACCCGGTCGCTGCAACGGCTGCGGCCTGCACGAGCGCGGGTGGCCCGCTACGGACCGGCTCGAGGACGCGTACGCTCTCGACCACCGCCAGCTCCTCGGCCGGCACGGCGTCGTGCAGATCGAGCTCCTCGACCTGGTCGTCGTCGCTCATCCCGAGCATCTTAGAGCCGCGAGAACTGCTTACAAGGTCTTCTCGTAGACGCGGTAGCGGCGGACGACCTCGCCGCCCATGCCCTGCATCGCACGGTTCATCGGCCGGTTGGTCTCGAGGATCCAGCCCATCTCCCCCCCTTTTTGCCGCGTGTGCTCGGCAGCCTCGAAGTGCAGCTGGTAGAAGCGCGCCGCGACGCCGGTGTGCTGGTAGGACGGCTTCACGCCAAGCGCAAAAACGCGGACGGCGTCGATCTTCCGGCGCCAGTAGAGCGCCTTGATCCAGCCGAATGGAAGTAGGCGCCCATTCAAGTGGCGCAGCACCTGGTTGTAGTCGGGGAGGGTCAGTGCCGCGCCGACAACCTCACCGGTGTCCTTGCGCTCGGCGATGAAGGCCCAGTTCTCGTCGAGCACCGGCTTGAGCTCCTTGGCGTAGTGGCGAACCTCCGCATCGGTCAGGGGAACGGCGGCCCAGTTACGCTCCCAGGCGGCGTTGTACACCTCGAGGAAGCGGTTGACCTCCGCGTCCATCTGGCTCTTGCGCATCGGCCGGCAGACGATGCCGTGCTCGGACTCCGACTTCTCGGCGGTGGCCCAGATCGTCGGGTGCACGCGCTCGCGTCCGGAGATGTGCAGGCTCCACATCAACAGGTCCATCGCCTTGACGAGTCCCTCGTTCTCGAGCAGCTCGCGGTAATAGGGGTGATGCCAGGCCGAGAGGATCATCGGCGGCCGGTCATAGCCGTCGATCAGCAGACCGCACTCGTCATTGGTCGTGAAATCCATCGGGCCGACCATCCGGTCGCGCCCGCGCCCGCGCAGCCATTCCTCTGCCGCGGCCAGCAGCGCGTGCGCGGTCTCCTGCCGGTTCTCGCACTCGAAGAACCCGAACAGCCCCCACTCGTTGCGCTGGAACTCGTTGAAGCGATGGTCGATGTGGGCGCTCACGCGCCCGACCGGCCGCCCATCCCGCCAGGCGATGAAGTACTGCGCCTCGGCGTGCTCGAAGAACGGGTTGCGCTTCCGATCGAGCCGGTTGCGCACGTCGAACAGAAGCGGGGCGATCCAGCGCGGCTCGTTACGATAGACCTCAGAGGGCAGGCGGATGAAACGCCTGAGGTCGCGCTTTCCCGCGACCGGCCGGATCTCCAAACTCATCGAGCCCACCCTATATGGCCATTACAACTGACGTGTTCGCAAAGGTCCGCGAGAGCGAGCGCGTAGCGCAGGCGAAGCTCGCGCGCGAGGCCGGCGTGCTGCCGTTCTTCCGCGAGGTACAGGGACCGGCGCGTCCAGTCGTCGAGATGGAGGGCATGGCGCGGATCATGCTCGGCTCGAACAACTATCTCGGCCTCACCGGTGACCCACGCGTCATCGAAGGGGCGCGTGAGGCACTCGAGCGCTACGGCACCGGCCTGACAGGCTCCCGCTTCCTCAACGGTACGACCGCCCTGCACCTCGAGCTCGAACACGAGCTAGCCGAATGGATGGGGACCGAGGCAGCGATCGTCTTCACGACCGGCCACCAGGCCAACCTCGCGGCGATCGGGACGCTGCTCGGCCCGGGCGAGACGGTCATCGTCGACAAGGGCGACCACGCGTCGCTGCTCGACGGCGCGATCCAGTCGCGCGCGAAGCTCCGCGTCTTCAATCACAACCGACCGGACAAGCTCGAACAAGCGCTGCGCAAGGCGGCGGCGGACGGAGGCGGCGTGCTTGTCGTCGTCGACGGGGTCTTCTCGATGGAAGGCGACATCGCACCGCTGAAGGAGATCACAGCGCTGTGTGAGCAGTACGGCGCGCGCCTGATGGTTGACGAAGCACACGCTGTCGGGGTGCTTGGTGAGCGCGGCGCCGGCTCGAGCGAACTGCTCGCCGTCGAGGACCGCGTCGATGTGCGGATGGGGACGTTCTCGAAGTCGCTGGCGTCTTGCGGCGGCTTCATCGCGGCCGACGCCGATGTCGTCGAGTTCCTGCGGCTAGAGGCGCGGGCGTTCGTCTTCACCGCCTCGGGCGTGCCAGCGGCCGCCGGCGCAGCACTCGCCGCGCTGCGCATCATTCGCTCGGACGAGGGTCGTGAGCTGATGGCTCGGGTCCTCGCGAACGGGCGCCGACTGCACCAGGGTCTACACGAACTTGGCTTCGCCGTGGTCGAGCCTGCACCGATCACCGGACCCGGAGGCGACCAGGAGCTCATCACGACCCCGATCGTCCCGGTGGTGGTGGGCGAGGACTGGAAGTGCGTGCTGCTTTGGCGGGCGCTCTATGACGCGGGCATCTTCACGAACGTCGCGCTCCATCCTGCGGTTCCGATCGACGGGGCGCTGCTGCGCACGAGCGTCATGGCAACACACGACGCCGAGGTCCTCGATCGCGCGCTCGAGGTGTTCGCGACGGTCAAGCGCGAGTTCGAGGCGGAGCACGGACCACTGCCGGGTTAGCGGCACCCACTTGTACGGGCGTGCACAAGGTCCAGAGCACACCTGGGCGGTGCAAGAAAATGTCGCTCGGAGCGAACGGCATTTTCGCCTGGGACTTGCTCGCCGGCGGGCGCCTGGCGTAGCTTCTGTCGAGCGCTTGCGGGGGCCGCATTAGGGAAGTTTCAGAGTTGCGCTCCTGCCGAGACGAGAGGTCTGGCGTGGTCTGCCAGTAACCGCTCGCGTCGGTGTGCGCCCGCACGCAGTGTCCATTTGTCCACCATGCAGAGGTACCCCGCACACGGGGCCGGGGAGTCGAGATGAACGCAGCAACAATTATTCGTGGGCCGCAGCCGTCAACGGGTTCCGTGACACCGGCGTGCAGCGCGCAAGAAGCGGACGTGCCAGCGCCGCAGCACCTGCGCGCGCTTCAGCGCGCGAACCAGATCCGACTCGCGAGAGCGGAGATCAAGCGCCGCATCGCCACGGGCGAGCTCACGGTCGTCGAGGTACTGGTCTCCGGCGCCCAGGAGATCGAGACGATGGAGATCGCCGAGCTGCTGACGAGCCAACGACGCTGGGGACACACGCGCGCCCGTCGCTTCCTGGCCGCGATCCCGATGACCGAGAGCAAGACGATCGGCTCGATGACCGAGCGCCAACTCTCGACGCTCGCGAGCATGCTCAGCGCGTACGCGCCCCGGACCTCCCGGCTCGTGGCGGCGCAGACCGCCGCCTGACCGACCGTCCGGGCGCTCAGCGATTCAACGCAGGTCGGCCGCGCCAGCGCCCGCGCGGCCGACTGTCCACGGTGGCCAAACGCGCCGGGCCACGGTTGGCCAGATGTACAACGCCGCTCTGGGACGAGCGCGGTAGGCTGCGCGCCTCGCCTGGGGCCGGCACACGCCTGCCCTGGTCCCCGCCCGACGCAGGAGAAGCATGCCAGTACTAGAGCAGCTGCAAGCGATCCGCGACCTCGTTGAGGGCGGCAGGTCGCTCGCGATCGAGAAGGAGGCGCCAACCGTGCTGAACGGAGACGTCCTCACTCAGGACCTGCTCGACCAATGACCAGCTACAAGCACGCCGAGGCCAAGCAGGCGGACCTGCTGCCGCATCCTTGGTAGTTCCGGCTCTACTACGACGGCTGATCGCGTCCGTCGATACCCAGTTGCGTCGCGCAGCGCGCGTGCGCCGCGACCTCGACGCGCGATGCGGCGCGTCACCAAACTAACCCGCGCCACAAGGAGGCGAACCATGCCCAGGACCCGCATTCACAATGTCTCAGCGGCGCAGTGGAGCGCGAACGGCGATGCACTCGGCACCCGTAACCTGACCGAGTTGATTAACGAGTCGTTCGGCTCGAACGTCTTCAGCCTCTCCGAGCAGCGCAAGCGACTGCCGAAGCACGTCTATGCCCGCCTGCGGGCCACATTGTCGCGCGGTGAGGAGCTCGACACCTCACTCGCCGACATGGTCGCCCAGGCGATGAAGGAGTGGGCACTCGAGAAGGGGGCGACTCACTACACGCATTGGTTCCAGCCGTTGACGGGCCTAACCGCCGAGAAGCACGACTCGTTCTACGGCCCGGCCGGGGACGGCTCTGCGATCGCGGAGTTCAGCGGCAAGGAGCTGATCCAGGGCGAACCAGACGCCTCGAGCTTCCCGACGGGGGGAATCCGCGCAACCTTCGAGGCACGCGGATACACCGCCTGGGATCCGACCTCACCCGCGTTCATTCTCGAGAACCCGAACGGTGCGCTGCTCTGCATCCCAACCGCGTTCGCATCTTGGACGGGGGAGGCGCTCGACCACAAGATCCCGCTGTTGCGCTCGATGGACGCGTTGTCGACTTCGGCGCTGCGCGCTCTGCGGCTGCTCGGCGACGAGACCGCATCGCGCGTCTTCACGACCGTTGGACCTGAGCAGGAGTACTTCCTGATCGACGAGCAGTACTACTTCGAGCGGCCGGACCTCGTGACCACGGGACGGACGCTGTACGGAGCCAAGCCGCCCAAGGGCCACGAGCTGGATGATCACTATTTCGGCTCGATCCCCGAGCGGATCCTGGCCTACATGCTCGAATGCGAGCTGACACTCGGGAAGCTTGGCGTCCCGGTCAAGACGCGCCACAACGAGGTCGCGCCCAACCAGTACGAGCTGGCGCCCGTCTTCGAGGGCACGAACATCGGCTGCGACCACCAGATGCTGACGATGCAGGTCCTGCAGAACACGGCGCGCAACTACGGGCTCGTCTGCCTGTTGCACGAGAAGCCGTTTGCCGGAGTCAACGGCTCGGGCAAGCACAACAACTGGTCGATGGGGACCGACACGGGCGAGAACCTGCTCGAGCCGGGCGCGACGCCGAACGAGAACCTCTCGTTCCTGTTCTTCGCGGCGGCGGTGATCGAGGCCGTCGACAACTACCAGCAACTGCTGCGCGCGTCAGTCGCAAGCCCCGGCCAGGACTTCCGGCTCGGTGCAAACGAGGCGCCGCCGGCGATCATCTCGATCTTCCTCGGCGAGGAACTAGAGGGGATCTTCGGCGCGATCGCGGAAGGCAAGACCAGTCCGTCGAAGCCCGGCTCGTTCCTCGGTCTCGGCACCCCGGTGCTGCCGCCGCTGCCGCTGCACTCGGGCGACCGCAACCGCACGAGTCCGTTCGCCTTTACCGGCAACAAGTTCGAGTTCCGCGCGCTCGGCTCGAGCATGTCGCCGGCCTGGCCGAACACGGTGCTCAACACGATCGTCGCAGAGTCGATCGATCACCTGTCCGACGAGCTCGAGGCCCAGCTGAAGGGCGGCGCGACGCTCGAGCGCGCAATTCTCGCGACCGTAAAGGCGTCCTATGGCGCGCACAGCCGCGTCGTCTTCAACGGCGATGGCTACTCGGAGGAGTGGCACGCCGAGGCCGAGAAGCGCGGTCTCGCAAACCTGCGCTCGACGGTCGAGGCGCTGCCCTGGATCGTTGATTCGGGGACCGTGTCGGTGTTCAAGAAGCACAGGGTGCTCTCCAAGCGCGAGCTCGAAGCGCGCTATGAGGTGTTCACCGAGCAGTACTCGACGAAGGTCAACATCGAGGCCGAGACTGCATCGGCGATCGCCCACACGCTCGTTCTGCCGGCGGCGTTGCGCCACCTCGCGGAGCTGCGCGCAGCGGGTGTCGAGAGCCTCGTCGCGGAGACGGAGGCGCTAGTCGAGAGCCTGATCACCGCGATCGGAGAGCTAGACAAGGCAAACGCCGACCATCCCGACGCCGAGGGCATCGAACACGCCACCTACATGCGCGACACGGTCCTCCCGGCGATGAGCGCCGCGCGGGCGGCGTCCGACAAGCTCGAAGGGATCGTCGCCGACGACCTCTGGCCGCTACCGAAGTACTCGGAGATGCTCTTCATCAAGTAGTGATTTGGGAGCTCGGCCTTTCGGCCGACTCCCAATCACGGCCGGGAGCGCTGTAGTTGAAGGGCGCGAGCGTCGGGGGCTCGCGCCCTTTTGCCCCAACTAACCTTGCCATCGATTTGTCAAGGTTTGGCCGCGCCCTTGCTAGGATGGCCCGAGGATGCGCGACTTTCGCGAGGCCATCGCGTCCCGCGTCGTCGTCTATGACGGCGCGATGGGCGCGACACTCGAGCAGCTCGAGCTCACCGCAGAGGATTACGGCGGGCTTGCCGGGCGCTGCCACGAGGCGCTCGTGCTGAACCGCCCGGACGTCATCGACGGCATCCACAGTGCGATGCTCGAAGCAGGCGCCGAGGTGCTCGAGACCTGCACCTTCCAGGCCTCGCGCCTGAAGCTCGGCGAGTGGGGGCTCGCTGATCACACGCTCGAGATCAACACCCGGGCGGCGCAGATCGCACGGCGCGCCGCCGGCCCCGAGCACTACGTCGCCGGCTCGATCGGGCCGACCGGCTACCTGCCGGCGTCCGAGGACCCGACGCTCGGGCAAATCGGCTTCGCTGAGCTAGTCGAGATATTTCGCGAGCAGGCCCAGGGCCTCGTGGCCGGCGGCGCCGATCTGCTGATCATCGAGACAGCGCAGGACATCCTCGAGGTCAAGGCCGCGATCTTCGGCGCGCGCGAGGCGTTCAAGCTGGAGGGGCGCAGGATCCCGATCCACGCCTCGGTCTCGCTGCTGCCGAACGGCGGCAAGATGCTGCTCGGGACCGACATCTCGTCCGCGTTGGCGACGCTCGAGGCACTGGGCACCGACATCGTCGGCCTCAACTGCTCGACAGGCCCGGAGGACATGCGCGACGCGATTCGCTTCCTCGGGGAGCTCTCGCCGCTGCCTGTCGCGTGCATACCGAACGCCGGACTGCCGATCCAGGGTCCGAACGGTGAGACGGTCTTCCCGATGACGCCGGAGCCGTTCGCCGAGTTGCTCGGCGAGTTCGTCGAGCGCTACGGCGTCGGGATCGTCGGCGGCTGCTGCGGCACCCGCCCGGAGCACATCGCTGCGCTCAGCGAGCGTGTCGGTCGGCGGTCGAGCCCCCAGCGTCCGGTGCCGCGCGCCGCCCAGCTTTCCTCGATGATCGCCGCCACGCCGCTCGCCCAGCTGCCGTCGCCGACGATCGTCGGCGAGCGCGTCAACGCGCAGGGCTCGCGCAAGGCGAAGCAGCTGCTGCTCGCCGACGACTACGACGGACTGGTGGCGATCGGCGAGGCCCAGGTCGAGGGCGGCGCGCACGTGCTCGACGTGTGCGTCGCGCTGACCGAACGCCAGGACGAGGCGGAGCAGATGCGGATCCTCGTCAAGCGCCTGTCACTGGCGGTCCCGTCGCCACTTCAAATAGACACGACTGAGCCCGACGTGATGCGGGCTGCGCTCGAGCAGGTACCGGGCCGGGCGATCGTCAACTCCGTGAACCTCGAGGCGGGACGCGCCAAGCTCGACAGCGTCGTTCCACTATGCCTGGAGCATGGCGCGGGACTGATCGCGCTGACGATCGACGAGGAGTCGATGGCGAAGACCGCCGAGCGCAAGCTCGCTGTAGCGCGGCGAATCTACGGCTATGTAGTCGAGGAGCACGGGCTGAGCCCCGAGCTCCTGATCTTCGACGCGTTGACGTTCACGCTTGCAACGGGCCAGGACGAGTTCAAGAGCTCCGCGGTCGAGACGCTAGAGGGGATCCGGGCGATCAAGCGCGAGCTACCTGGCGTTCACACCTCGCTCGGCGTCTCGAACGTTTCGTTTGGCTTCGGCAAGCGGGCGCGAGCAGTGCTGAACTCGGTCTTCCTCCATCACGCCGTCGAAGCCGGACTCGATCTGGCGATGGTCAACCCGGCGGAGATCACGCCCTACGCGGAGATCAACGCGACCGAACGCGAGCTTGCCGAGGACCTCGTGTTCAACCGACACGAGGACGCGACGCAGCGGTTCATCGAGCACTTCGAGGCGCTTGGCCCAGGCGACGCGGTCGAGGTCGATGATCCGACGGCGGGAATGGAGCCCGAGGAGGCGCTTCATTTCCACATCCTGCGCCGGCGCAAGGAAGGCGTCGAGGACTGGATCGACCGCGCCGTCGAGAAGCTCGGCGCGGTCCCGACGCTCAACGACGTGCTGCTCCCAGCAATGAAGGAGGTCGGCGACAAGTTCGGTGCCGGCGAGCTGATCCTCCCATTCGTGCTTCAGTCAGCCGAGGTCATGAAGCGCGCCGTCGCGCGCCTCGAGCGCTACCTCGATCGGATCGAGGGCTACAGCAAGGGGACGGTGGTCCTCGCAACGGTCTTCGGCGACGTGCACGACATCGGCAAGTCGCTCGTCAACACGATTCTCACGAACAACGGCTACACCGTTGTCGACCTCGGCAAGCAAGTGCCGATCTCAGCCATCCTCGACGCCGCGCAGGAGCATGACGCCACGGCGATTGGCCTCTCGGCGCTGCTCGTCTCGACCTCGAAGCAGATGCCGGCGTGTATCGCCGAGCTTCACGAGCGCGGCCTCGCCTACCCGGTGCTGGTCGGCGGTGCCGCGATCAACCGCGACTTCGGCCTGCGCATCCTCTACCCGAGGGGGGGCGACTCGGAGGAGATCTACGAGCCCGGCGTCTTCTACTGCAAGGATGCCTTCGAAGGGCTCGCGCGGATGGACGCACTGACCGACGCACCGGCGCGCCAGGAGCTTGTAGAGAAGACACGGCGAGCGGCACACTCGCTACGCGTGCGTCCCGCGGCGACCGAAGAGCTGCCAACCGACGATGCGAGCGTGCGCTGCGCGGCAGCTGTTGACGTGCCGGTGCCAGACCCACCGCACTGGGGCGCGCGCGAGGTCCAGGTCGATCTCGCCGAGGTCTACCCGCACCTCGACACGCACGTGCTCTTCAAGCTCCATTGGGGCGGTAAGGGCGTCAAGGGAGACGCCTGGCACGAGCTCGTAACCGGCGACTTCCAGCCGCGGCTTGAGCGGATGTGGCGCGAGCAGACCTACCTGCAGCCGCGCGCGCTCGTCGGATACTTCCCCTGCTACGCGGAGGGCAACGAGATCGTCGTGCTCGATCCGCACGATCCCGAGCGGGCACTCGAGCGCCTGCGCTTCCCACGCCAGCCGCGTCACGACAGGATCTGCCTCGCCGACTTCTTCCGCCCGCGCGTAACTGGCGAGCTCGATGTCGTCGCGCTACAGGCGGTCACCGTGGGCGACCAGGTCAGCGAGCTGATCGCCCAACTCGAACGCGAAGGCGAGTTTGCCGAGCAGCTGTTCACCCACGGACTCGGCGTTCAGACCGCCGAGGGTCTTGCAGAATGGCTGCACGCGCGCGCGCGTGCAGATCTCGGGATCGGCGCGAGACAGGGTCGGCGCTACTCGTGGGGCTACCCGGCGTGTCCCGACCAGTCAGAACACGAGAAGGTCTTCCGCCTGCTCGATGCCGGTCAGATCGGACTGCGCCTCTCGAGCGGCTATGCACTCGAGCCGGAGCAGTCGACGGTCGCGATCATCGCCCATCACCCGCAGGCGGTCTACTTCGGCATGAAATCCGGCTTCCTGCCCAAGGGCGCTCCGCCTCCCGACGAGGTGATCGCCGGCTCGCCGCGCGACCCGACACGCGGGGCCGCCGGTGCCGAGCTGGCGAGCGAGGACCCCGAGCTCGTGGAACTGGTCGCGGAATGACACCCGCGCACCACGGCACGTCGCTCAAGAGCCAGCGACCAGCGCCAACTTCGCGGATCGCGATAGCCGCTTGATCCGCGCCTCCTCGCGTCGCGCCTCATGCGAGTCCGCCATCGGCAGCGTCGCGACGAGCTCGATCGGCAGGCGCGAGCGCGTGTAGCGTGCGCCACGCCCGCTCGCGTGCGCGGCCACGCGCCGCTCGACATCGGTCGTCCAGCCTGTATAGAGCGAGCCGTCAGCGCAGCGCAGGACATAAACCCAGGCGGTCACGCGCAGATCTTCGCGGCCGCGGCGGCGCAACCTGCCTGGCGGCGAGCGACGCCGCCCCGCGCTACCGTCACGCGCATGCGCAGCACCCCTGACAGCGCGTCCGCGCCGATGCGGCGGCGGCTGCTCGGCCAGCTCTGGTACGGCATGCGTGCGCGGATGTTCACCGCGCTGCTGACGACCGCGCTCGTAACGCTCGCCGCCGCTGCGCTCGCCCTGCTCGCCCCGCTCGAGTCGAAGCTGGAGAGCGACAGCGCGCGAATCGGCGAGGGAACGGTGACCGTGGACGCCGCCCAGCTCGCAAACCTGCCCGTCAACCGCAAGGGCGAGCCACTCGAGGACAGGCTCGACGACGTGCTCGAGAATTTCGTCCGCAGCAACAGCGCCACGTATGTCGTCTGGGACGACGACCTCAGGCAGATCGACGACACCGACAAGCTCGACACCGAGCCGCAGGACAAGGTGCCGCCACAGGTCGTACGCACGGCGTTCGATCCCCGCGCCGGCAAGACGCCGCACACGCTGCGCAGCGACGTGCTCGTAGTCACGATCGGGTACGGCGGGCGTCCGTACGGGGGCAACCCGTCCGGGCGTCGCTTCGTCCTCGAGATGATCCAGCGTGTTACGGCCGTAACGGTCGCCGGCAGCGTCGTGCGAACCGCGTTCCTGACGGCAGCGCTCGTCAGTCTGCTGCTCGCGATCCTGCTCGGCTTCGCGCTTTCCTCCCGACTCGTCAGACGCCTACGGCTACTGCGCGACAGCAGCCGCTCGATGCTCGAGCGCGACCCAACCGATCCGCCGGTGCCGCGCGACGACGTACCCGACGAAATCGGTGAAGTCGCGCGCGGGCTCGCGATGATGAGCGATCGGCTGCGACGCCAGGAGGAGGCACGACGCGTGTTCGTGTCCACCGCCTCGCACGAGCTGCGAACGCCGCTCGCGACGATGGAGGGCGCACTCGAGTTGCTCGAAGATGATCTGGCTGAGGGCACGATCGACCTGCCCGATGCCCGCCGGCGCGTGGCGTCGGCGCGGCGGCAGGCGAGGCGGCTGAGCTCGCTCGCGAAGGACCTCCTCGACCTCAGCCGGATCGACGCTCAGCTGCCACTGCGAAACGAGCCTGTCGAGCTCGAGGAGACGGCCCGCGCGGTGGCCGCGGAGTTCGAGCAGAGCGCGCGTGAGGGCGATGTCGCGATCGAGCTCGAGCACCTCCGCGGACCGTCCTGGGCCGACGCCGATCCGGGCAGCGTGGCGCGCGTCGTGCGCATCCTGCTCGACAATGCCCTGCGCTTCGCCCCGCCGGGAACGACGGTGTCGATCGTCGTCGCGGCAACGCCCGAAGGCCCCGCGATCGAGGTCAAGGACAAGGGACCCGGCGTCCCCACCGACGAGCGCGAGCTGATCTTCGAGCGCTTCCAGCGCGGCCGCTACAGCGGCGAGGAGAGTGGCTTCGGTCTTGGCCTCGCAATCGGCTCCGAGCTCGCGAGACGCATGGGCGGGGTGCTGGAGTTGACCGACGAGAGCCCCGGGGCGACGTTCCGTCTGCGGCTGCGGCGTTCGGAGAGTGAGGTCAGCGAGCCCGAGCCGGCGGCGCGCTAAGCGGCTACCCAGACAGCCGCTAGAGCTCGACAGAGGCAGCGGCGGGATGCGAGTCCGGCAGGGAGATGTGCACCGGCGCCGCGTGAAGCGTGCGAATCCGGATGTCGCGCCAGGACATTCCCTCGCGCAGCAGCGCCGGCAGGCCCATGACAACCGCTGTCGTAATCTCGACAGCCTGAAGGATGATGCCGTAGGCGATCGCGTCGGCAGCAGATACGTGGAAGCCGCCGCTGAGGACCGCTACACAAGCTGCCTGGAACACGCCGATGTTCGACGGAGCTGCCGGCAGCACAGCGGTCACGTTCACAGCAAAGAGAACCCCTGCGGCGCCGGCGATGCCAACGCGCCCCAGACCGAGTGCGAGCAGGAGGACGTAGCAGGAGGCACACTGCAGGGCCCACGCCGACAGCTGCGCGGCCGTTGCCTCCAGCGCGAGGCGCGGCTGGCGAAAGACCCGCATCCCCGCGCGAACCCGCAAGAGCGTTGCGTGCACGCGACCGAGAAGAGCTGCGCGTCGCGCTGACGCCGATTGGGAGCCGCGGCGGAACAAGAGCGGCGCGATCAGCACTGCGGCCACCAGGGCGGCGGGGGCTATCGCAACTGCAAGGAGGGCGCTGTGACGGCCGTTGAAGATGTTCGCGCTCGTAAACATGATCGTTCCCAGGATCGAGAGCGCGAGCAGATTGAGGAGTGTTTGCGACACGATCGTGCCAAGCACGACCGGGAAGGTCTCGACCGGCCTGCCGATCCGCCGCGCAACGACCAGGGAGCGGGACGGCTCGCCCAGACGCGCCGGTAGCGTCGCGCTCATCAGCACTCCGATGAAGGTTCCCTGCATGGCGTCGACGCGCCGAACGCGCGAGCCCGGTAGCGCGGCGCGAAGGATCGCGAACCAGGAGACGCCGCGGGCTGCCATCGCCGAGCACATCAGCACGAGGCCGATGATCACCCAGGAGGGCTGCGAAGTGACAAGGCTCGAGGCGATCTTCCCCGGCCCGATCTGGCGTACCGCAAAGAAGGCAGCCAGCACACCGGCGAGCGCTACCGCCGCGACAATGCCCCGGCGGCCGAGCGAATGAATCCGAGCCCGTGGCTCGCGCCGCGCAGGCTCGAGGCTTGGAAGCCGGCGCCCGTGCGGGAGCGCCGGGGCCTGCGGGTCGCGCGAGCGCAGGCCCAGACGTCCCGCGACGCCGCCGGCAGCCGGCATCGCGATCGCATCCGCGTAGGCCTCGATCACCTGCGCCGCCACGAGCGGCCACGCAAAACGCGCGGCGGCCGCGGCGGCCGCGGCCGACATAGCGCGGCGGCGCTCGGGCTCGTAGGCGAGCTCGAGCACGGCCGTCGCGAGCGCGCTCGGATCCCCGGGCGGGACGAGCACGCCCTCGAGGCCATCCGACACGACGCCCGCATACCCGGGGATATCGGACGCCACGACGGGCACCCCCGCGGCGAACGCCTCCGTCAAGACCATGCCAAAGCTCTCGCCGCCAAGCGACGGGGCGAGCAGCAGATCGGCGTCGCGCAGCAGCGCCAGCTTGCGCACATCGCTCAGCTTGCCGTGGGCGCGCACGCCCGACGCATCAAGCAGGAGCGGCTCGATGTCGCCCTGCTCGACGCCGATCAGGTCGATCTCGACCGGCGCGTGTACGCGCATCGCCTCGAACGCGCGCAGCGCTACCGGGAGGCCCTTCCGCTCGACGGCCTGTCCAACGAAGACGAGCCGTAGCGGCCGCTCGCCGCTCGGCAGCACCGGATCGTGTAGCGGAATCAGCGCTGGCAGCTCCACTCCGTTGGGGATCACGCGGTAACGACCGCCGAAGAAGCGCTCACCTGTCCAGGCTGCAGCCGGCGAGACGGCAATCCTCACGGCGAGGCGATTCAGCCGGCGGCCCGCGCCCGCGAGGTTGCCGATCCCGTTCGTCAGGCGGTTCGTCGAATAGGCATGAAAGGTGCCGACAAGCGGCAGCCGGGACTCGTGCAGGACGTCCCAGCCGACGATCGGCGCGATCGGCTCGTGGACGTGAACGACGTCGTAGCCACCGTCGCGCAGCTCGCGCCGCAGAGTGAAGATCGCGCTCGGCGAGACCGCGAGGTTAGAGACCGCGCCGTTGGCCGGAAAGCCGACCGTACGCCCCAGCGAGACCAATTCCGCCACCAGCTCGCGGGACTGCGGGCGTGCCCCACGGTGAGAGCGGACCGCGCGGCGATCAACAGGATCGAACGGCGTGAGGATCCGCGCCTCGTGACCAGCGTCGCTCAGGTGGGCGGCGAGCGACTCGATGTGGCGTGTCACCCCGCCCGGGTAAGTCCACGAGTAGGGCGAGACCAGCGCTATGCGCATCGACCTATCCTAGATGGTTGACCCCGCGACCCCCGCGCCGTCTGGCGAGCGCCGCCGGTGGCGGATCGCCATTGGTGCCGGGGTCCGTGGCGCTGCCGCGTATCCGGCCCGCCCCAGTTCGCCCGCGCCGCCCGAAGCGGCCAAAGATGCGCCGTATACTGGAATCCGGACCGCGCCGGCGGAACGTATCTATGCCTGAACGTCACTTCGTCAAGTACACGTTCCTCAAGCTCGACCCGCAATGGCGGCGCCTCGACGCGGAACTGCGTACCGCGCACAAGCAGGAGCTGATCGCCGCGTGCGAGGACTTCGCGACCGACCATCTGCTCCGCGCCTTCTCGACGGTCGGCACGCGCGGCGACACCGACATGTTGCTGTTGGCGCAGGCGCGCAACCTCGAACGAATTCACGAGTTCCATGTCCTGCTCGCCCAGACCGGCCTACTGAAGTGGGCGCGCATTCCCTACTCGTACCTCGCGATGACCAAACCATCCGAGTACTCGGATGAGTCGCGCCTCGAGGTGCGCCCGGGCCACTCCAAGTACCTCTTCGTCTACCCGTTCGTGAAGACGCGCGACTGGTACCTGCTCTCGGCGGAGGAGCGCTACCGGATCATGCAGGAGCACATCCGCATCGGGCGCGAGTACCCGAACATCGACCTCAACACCTCCTACTCCTTCGGCCTCGACGACCAGGAGTTCGTCGTCGCGTTCGAGACCGATGACCCAGGTGACTTCCTCGACCTCGTGCAGCGACTTCGCACGACAGAGTCCTCGATCTACACAAAGCGCGATACGCCGACCTTCACCTGCGTGGCCATGTCGGTGCCGCGTGCGCTGGCAGCACTCGACGGCGAAGCTGTCGTCGCGGAGACCCTGAGCGGCGTATGAGTCAGGCGGGCGGCGACGCGAAGCTTCGCGTCGCCATCATCGGGTCCGGTCCGGCCGGGAGCTATGCGGCCGGGCACCTTCTGCGCCACAGCGCGGCGAAGCTGCACGTCGACCTGTTCGAGCGGTTGCCGACTCCGTGGGGGCTCGTTCGCGCCGGCGTCGCGCCTGACCACCCGAAGATCAAGTCGGTCACGCGCGTCTACGAAAAGACCGCGGCACACGACCGGCTGCGCTGGTTCGGCAACGTCGAGTTCGGGCGCGAGCTGACGATCGAGGATCTGCGGATGCACTACAACGCGATCATCTACGCAGTCGGCACGCCCGTCGACCGCGCACTCGGCATTCCTGGCGAGGAGCTCGCGCGCAGCTACGCCGCGACCGATTTCGTCGGCTGGTACAACGGCCATCCCGACTACAGCGACAGCAGCTTCGACCTCGGCGGCGAGCGAGTCGTCGTAGTCGGGGCAGGCAACGTTGCGCTCGACGTGGCGCGCATGCTGATGCTCACCCAGCGCGAGCTGGCCTGCACCGACGTGGCCGACCACGCGCTCGAGGTGCTCGCAGCCAGCAAGGTCAGCGAGGTGCTCGTGGTTGCGCGACGCGGACCAGAGCAGGCCGCATTCACGAACCCAGAGCTGCTCGAGCTCGCGGAGCTCAGCGACGCCGATGTCGAGGTCCACGCCGAGGATCTGGCCCTCTGCAACGGCATGCTCGATCCTGGCGCCGACGGCACCGCGCGACGCAACGCCGAGATTCTGCGGGAGTACGCGCAGCGAGCCTTAGAAGGGAAGCCGCGGCGCGTCACGCTGCGCTTCCTGCTCTCCCCGATCGCGATCGAAGGTGAGGACGGCTCCGTCAGCGCGATCACACTCGCGCGCAATGAGCTCGTCGTGGCGCAAGACGGCAGCTTGCGCGCCCGCGCGACCGACGAGCGGATCACGATCCCCGCGCACGCCGTGTTCCGCGCGATCGGCTACCGCGGCACGCCGCTGGCAGGTGTCCCGTTCGACGAGGAGCGATCGGTGATCGCAAACGCGGGTGGACGAGTGATCGACGAATCCGGCGTGCGCCGTGGCGAATACGTCGTCGGCTGGGCGAAGCGAGGCCCGAGCGGCGTGATCGGCACCAACAAGAAGGACGCCGCAGACACGATCGAGCGGCTGCTGGAGGACCTCGGCGGCGGGCGCCTGCTGGCGCCAGAGCCGATCAGCGATGCGGCGCTCGCCGCCTACATCCACGAGCACGCCACGGGTGCGATCGACTACGCCGGCTGGGAGCGGATCGACCGCCACGAGCGCGCGCTCGGCGAGGCGAGCGGGCGCCCGCGGGTCAAGCTGACGCGGGTCGAGGAGATGCTCGCCGCGGCGAGGCGCGAGTAGATGTCCGCGCTCGCGCACCTGCGCGCCGCCGACCCGGTGCTCGCCGCGCTGATCGACGAGCTGGAGGGCCATGTCGAGACGATCGAAGTTCGCCGCGACCGGCGTCCGGCCGACTACTACGCGGGACTCGTACGCACGATCGTCGGCCAGCAGCTCTCGACGCGCGTCGCGCAAGCGATCTGGCTACGCGTGCTCGACTATTTCGACGGTGAGCTGCCGACGCCGGCGATGATCCTCGCCGCCGATCCAGACGAACTGCGGGCCGCCGGCGGCCTGTCACGCGCGAAGACGGGCTACCTGCGCTCGCTCGCCGAGCACGTGCAGTCCGGCGCGCTAGAGCTCGAGCGGCTCGAGCAGCTCGATGACGAGACGGTTCTATCGGAGCTCGTCGCGGTCAAGGGCCTCGGCGAGTGGAGCGCGCACATGTTCCTGATGTTCCAGCTCGGGCGACCCGACGTGCTCGCGCCGGGAGACCTCGGGATCCGCAAGGGGATCCAGCTGGTCTACGGGCTGGTCGAGCTACCGAAGCCGACCGAGGTCATCGCGCGCGCCGAGCCGTGGCGACCCTATAGGACGACCGCCTGCCTGTACCTCTGGGGCGCTCTGGACGCCCGCCCACTTCGTGAACAGCAGGCCTAAACGGGCGAGCAGGACTCTTGCCCGGCAACGCGGAACGAAGAGCCGCAGCCGCAGGCAGCAACGACGTTCGGGTTCTCGACCTTGAAGCCGGCGCCGGTCAAGGCGTCAACGTAGTCGATCTGGGAGCCGTCAACGTAGGACAGAGCCTGCGGTGCAACCAGCAGCTTGAGGCCGTGATCTTCGAAGATCTGGTCGTCGGGTTGCGGCTCGTCGAAAGCGAGCTGGTACTGGAACCCGGAGCAGCCGCCACCCCGAACGCCGACGCGCAAGCCGGCGGAGCCGTCGGAACCCTGTGAGGAGAGGAACTCGCGGACCTTCTCGGCGCCCTTGTCGGTGATCGTTATCATCGCTTTCGAAAGTATAGCGCCACCGGATCGGTCCCCCGGCCGCCGCAAGGCAGCGTGCCACGAGCCGAGAAATCGGTACCTCTCAGCTAACCTTTAACAGCTAATGCCTGACGCGGAGGACATCAAAACGCGCATCGAAGCGGGAATCCCCGGAGCTCGAGCAGAGGTCGAGGATTGGACCGGCGGCGGCGATCACTTTCGCGCGAGCGTGACGGCGCCGGCGTTCGCCGGCCTGTCACGGGTCGAGCAGCATCGGCTCGTCTACAAGGTGTTCGGCGAGGAGATCGGCGGACCGATCCATGCCCTGTCACTGACGACTACTGCGAGTGAGGAATAAATGAGCGAGCAAGGCAACGCAATCCGAGAGGCGATCGAGGGCGCGATCGCCGAAAACGAAGTCATCCTCTTCATGAAGGGGTCCCCGGACGCACCCGCGTGCGGTTTCTCCGCACGCACGGTCGGCGCGTTGCAGTCGCTCGGGGCGAAGTTCGCCGCCGTCGACGTGCTGCCCGACCCACGCATACGCCAGGAGCTGTCGGCAGTCTCGCAGTGGCCGACGATCCCGCAGCTGTTCGTGCGCGGTGAGCTGGTCGGCGGCTGCGACATCGTGACCGAGATGTACGAGAGCGGCGAGCTCAGCGAGCTGCTCGGTGTCGAAGGCGCCGTGCAGGCGCCGGCAGCTGAAGCGGCAGTCGCTGGCGCTGCGCTGCAAATCGAGAACCGACTCTAGGCAGGGCGATGGCGCTCGAGGCACTCCTTCCGGGAACACGCAGCCGCACCGGCATCGTGCACATCTACGAGGAGGAGGAAGCCTCCTACGATGAGGCGCGCCAGCGTCCGGACGGCTCTTTCCTGTGCGCGACTTTCGGCGGGCGCTGGACCCGCCATCCGCGCGATAGCGAGGGACCTTGCTTTGAAGGCCTGACGCTCGACCAGGCGTTGATCTGGGCTCGCGCGCGGGCTCCGCAGGTACAGATTCGCTACGGCCGCGGCGAGTATCACAGCGCGGGCGAAACAAACCCGACGGGGCTCCCGGTGTGGCCGCCCGCCGACCTTCCGGCGCGACTCGTGCGGCGCCGCCCACCAGAGCAGGGCTGGCGCGAACGCAGCGAAGGCGATCCCCCGGTCGAATGGCGAATCGAACTGCTCTTGGCGCCGCCCAACCCGGACCACATGCGCACCGCGAAACGCTGGGAGGCGGAGTCGATCGTCGAGCGAGCGGCCGGCGAAGCCGGCGCCACCCAGTGGGATGCCGAGCCACTCGACGCGTACCTCGACGGCGCTGGGCACGCCGACCTGCCGAGCATCGGACTTGCAGGCGCCTATCCACCCGCATTCAGGCTCCATTTGCGCGCCTTCGCAGCTACCTCACCGCAGGCCGAGGAGAGCGCGCGCGGGCGGCTAGCCAAGCTTCCACCAGGCTGGTCGGTGCGCGCGACGGCCTATCCGCCGGCCTGAGCCCGGCGCCCGATAGTGTCCGGCCCCCGATGCGGCCGGTCGCAATCGTCACCGACTCGACCCACTACCTCGCACGCGAGCTGATCGAGCAGGCCGGCGTCAAGGAGGTCAGCCTTTACGTGCGCAGCGGCGAGCGCGCAGAACGCGAGAGCGAGATCCGCGACTACGACGCGTTCTTCGCCGGGCTTGCCGCGGGTGGCGAGCTGCCAAGTACCTCGCAACCGTCGATCGGAGACTTCGTCGATGTCTACGAGCCACTGCTCGCAGCGGGCAGCGACATCATCTCGATCCACCTCTCGGCGGGGCTTTCCGGCACGACTGGTGCCGCACTGCAAGCGAAGGCCCTGCTCGAGGAACGCGGCGGGGCCAGCGGGCGGCTGGAGGTAATCGACTCGCAGACCGCCGGTGGCGGGCTTGGCTGCGTCGTCCTCGCGGCGATCGCAGCCCGCCAGGCGGGCGGTGACATCGACGCCGTCTGCGAGCGGGCGCTCGCGGCGCGCTCCGCGATGCGCCTGTGGTTCTGCGTCGACACGCTCGAATACCTACAGCGGGGCGGGCGGATCGGACGGGCTGCGGCATGGATCGGTGGCGCGCTGCAGATCAAGCCGATCCTGTCGGTCGAGTCCGAGATCTATCCCGTCGAGCGCGTGCGCACGGCGGGGCGCGCGTTCGAGCGGATGGTCGAGTACATGCAGGAGCTGCGCGACAGCGGCGCCGACGCATGGGTCGTTCAGCACGTGCAAGCACCGCAGCGCGCCGCAGAGCTTGTCGCGCGTGGACGTCAGGTGTTTGGTGGGGACCCGCTGTGGGTCTCGGAGGTGGGGCCGGTGATCGGGACCTACACGGGCCCTGGACTGATCGGCGTCGGCGGCCTGCAGGCTGCGCTGCTCGCCTGAGGCTGCCGGAGCGCTCAGCCGCGCTTGCGGCGCGGGCGCGCGAACAGCCCGCCGCCGGCTAGAAATCCGGCGAGGATCGCGCCGAAGACCGCTTCACGCCGGTGGTTGGATAGCTGCTTGCGCCAGTCGGTCATCTCGGCCACCTCGCCCCGCAAGCGATCGAGTGACAGCGCCAGGGCCTGCCGATTCGCCTCGATCGAGGCACGGATCTCCTCTGGGCTGCGGTCGCCCATCAGGCCTGCGGCTCCTTCGACCCGACGGTCTCGCGCAGCTTGCGGGCCTCGTCGATCGCCATCGTCGGCATCGGCGGCGTGCCGCGGCGCAGCGCGAAAGCGGCGAGGAAGCCGGAGAGGGCTCCGAGCAAGATCAACGCTCCAGCCACGACAAAGTAGCCCCAAAAGATTTCGTTCTTGGGGAAGAACTCGTACCAGGCCAGCCAGGCGAGGCCGTGAAGCGCGAAGAGCAGCGCAACGAGCAGGAACATTCCGGCCGCGAGCGCGACGATCGTGCCCGTGACGATCTTCATCAGCTTCGCGGTGATCTCGGTCTTCGCCAGCTCGATCTCCTCGCGAACGATCAGCGACGCGCGCTCGGAGATCTCGGCGACCGCCTGCGCCAGGTTCGCCGACTCGCTTGAATCAGCGGCCAAGGCGACGGGTGAGGATCGCGAGGGTGACGCCGACCGCGAAGGCGGCGGCAACGAGCGTCTCGGGGTGCGATTGGGTGAGTTCGGCGACGCTCGTGGCTACGCTGCCGCTCGGCGCTGCGCCGCTTGGCGGACCACCGTTCGCGCCGCCGGCAACCTCATCGGCCCTCGGAGTACGTGCCCGTGCGAGCGAGCCGTCCGCGCCGAACAGTGGCTTCACTCTGGCGGCTCCTCGTCGAACACGCGGCGCCACACGGCCGAGGCGGTGCGGGTTGCCACGATCGAGACGAGTGCGCTGACGCCGGCGAGCAGCCCGGACCACATGAGCTTCTTCATCGGATCACCCTCCATGCTGGCAGTGAAGCAGATCGCTCGCCCACGGGCGGTTTGATGGCTCCCTCCTGGTCGCGGATCAGCTACCCCGCGGGCGCCCAGTCGTAGGCCTGTGGACGGCGGTTTGCGAGCGAGGGGAGCTCGCTGCGAACCTGCGCAAGGCGGCCGAGGTCGAGATCGGCGGTGATTTGAGTGACCGTGTCGGTGGCCTGGGCCAGTACCAGCCCCCACGGATCGACGATCATCGAGCGACCGCCGCTGCGCCGGTCTCGCGCGTGCGAGCCGATCTGGTTGGCGGCGACCACAAACGCCTGGTTCTCGATCGCGCGTGCGCGCAGCAGCGTCTCCCAGTGGTCGCGGGTCGTTGCGAGCGTGAACGCGGCCGGCACGAGCAGGATCCGCGCGCCCCGGAGCGCGAGGATCCTGAAGAGCTCGGGGAAGCGCACGTCGTAACAGATCGTCAGCCCCAACTGCACACCACCGGCTGTCTGCGAGAGCACGATCTCGTCGCCCGCCTGCTCATGCTCCGACTCGCGGTACTCGACGCCATCGATCGTTACGTCGAACATGTGGATCTTGCGGTAGAGCGCGCGGACCTCGCCATCGGGCCCGACGTGCACGGAGGTGTTTGCCAAGCGTCCCGCGGGATCGCCGCCGAGCTCCGAGATCGATCCTGCCACCAGATCGATCGTCAACTCGCGCGCGATCTCGCGCGCCCAGCTGATCGCCGGGCCGTCGACCCTCTGAGCGCCGGCGCGGAGCTGATCGCCGGTCCCCAGCACGCTCCACTTCTCCGGCAAGAGAACCAGTTGCGCCCCGTCGCCGACTGCTGCGCGCACGAGCCGGTCGGCCTCAGCCAGATTCGACTCGAAGTGCTCACCCGAGTTGAGCTGGACGGCGGCGGCACGCAGAACGTCGCCGGCGCGAGCTTCAGTCATCGGCGTGGAGCGGCTCTTCGCGGAGCCCGTGTCCCTTGGATCCGCGGTCTCGCTGCGCCGTCTTGCGCCGGTCGTGCATCTCGCGGATCGCCGCAAAGATCGTCTCGGCAACCTCCTGCTGGCGCAGGCGTCCCGGATCCAGCTCGCGCGGAAACGTCATCGGCTCACCGTATTCAACGCTCACCGCTGGGAAGCGCAGGCGCTTCCAGTTGCGGATCCGATGCGAGCCGACGATTGCGACGGGGACTACCGGCGCGCCCGACTCCAGCGCCAGCCTGCCGATTCCTGCCTTCGGGCGACGAGCGAGCTCACCAGTGCGCGAACGTCCTCCCTCGCAGTACATGCCGACGACACCGCCGCGTCCGAGGATCAGCTCGGCAGTCTCGAAGGCGTCGTCATCACGCGCGCCCCGCCGCACCGGGAACACGCCACCACGAGCGAAAAGCGCGTCGAGCGGCCTGCGAAAGAGCTGCGACTTGCCCATGAAGCGGACCTTGCGCCGCAGGTGGCAGCCGAGCAGGAAATGGTCCATGAACGAGAAGTGGTTGGGCGCGAGGATCACGGCGCCTTGCTCGGGCACGTTCTGCGGCGCGATCGCCCGTGCACGCAGCAGCGTGTACGCGTACAGCGACGTGACGAGGCGGACGAGCTCGTAGACCCAGTTCGGGTCATGCGTGCGGGCATAGTCGTGGAAGCGGTCGAAGTACTCCTTCGGCCGCGGATCGCCGTAAACCTGCTTGCGGATCCGTGTCAGCTCGTCGTTGATCGCCGAACCTCCGCCGCAATCGCCATACGCCCAGCTTAAGGCCTGCGCGAGCGCTGCGGCCGTCCCCGGCGGCAAGCAAGCAGGAACTCAGCGAGCTGCCGCGCGCGATGCGCAAAACCAGCGGGCCCGCGTCCGTGGCGGCGGTGGTCAAGCTCCAGCTCGAGCTCCACGATGCGCTTACCTGCACGCAGCGCGTCAATCGTCATCGACAGCTCCATGCCGTACCCGGCGGCGAACGGGAGGAGCTCGGTCAGGGTTGTGCCGGCCAGCGCGCGCTGGCCGGAGATCGGGGCGCGGAGCCGCACCCCGGTCGAGCGGCGCAGGCACCAGTGGGCGACGCCGAGCGCAATGCCGAGCCCGCCGCCGCGGCGGTCGGCGAAGGCGCCGATCGCTAGCTCTCCCCGACCCGAGCCGATCGCATCGCGTAGCGCGACGAGCTGCGCAGCGCTCGCTCCGAGATCGGCGTCGCAGAGGACGAAGACCGGTTTGCGGCCGTAGAGCTCGAGCGCGTGCAGGCAGCCGCGGGTCGCCGCGGCGCCCTTGCCCTCCCGACTGCCGCTGACAACGATCGCGCCAAAGTCGCGTGCCCGCTGTGCTGTTGCGTCGCGCGAGCCGTCGTCGGCAACCACCACGGGCGCCGCGGGGAAGACTCTGCCAAGCGCCTCGAGGGTCTGCGCGATCCCGTCGGCTTCGTCACGAGCGGTCACCACGACGACCGTCGCGACGCCCGCCGTGTCAGCGTCTCCAGCTATTGTGAGCTCCGCCGCGGTGACAGCCGCGGCGCGCGAGGATGGCGGCAATCGAGGCTCATATCAGCGGTGTGATTTGGCGGATCGAGTGCGCCGTTGGCGACGAGGTCGCACCGGGCGACACGGTAGCGGTCCTCGAGTCGATGAAGATGGAGATGCCTGTCGAGGCAGAGGAACGGGGGACCGTTACGGCGATCCTCTGCAGCGAGGGTGACAAGGTCAACGAAGGCGACGCGCTGATCATCGTCGAGTAGCCGTTCCGGCGAGAGGCTCTGGCCGCCTCGTCGCGGCTACGTGCGTCGCCGGGAGGCCTTAGGGTGCAGGAGAACCGATGCCGCCACTGATCACACGGGAAGAGGCTCTGCGCCTCGGCTCGATCGCCGATCACAACGAGATCGAGGCACTCGTCGAGCGAGCCTGGCAGGCGCGCGTCGAGCGTTTCGGCGACTCCACCGACATGTGCTCGCTGGTCAACGCGAAGTCGGGCGGCTGCGCCGAGGACTGCGGCTTCTGTGCCCAGTCGCGCCACGCCGAGGCCGACACGCCGATGCACGCGATGATGGAGCCGGAGCAGATGCTCGCCCACGCGCTCGCCGCCGAGGCAGCGGGCGCGCACCGCTTCTGCATGGTTGCCCAGGGGCAGGGTCTGTCCAAGCGCGACTTCGAAAAGGTGCTCGAGGGCGCGCGACTTGTCGCGACGCATACGAACCTCAAGCGCTGCGCCTCGATCGGGCACATGTCCGCCGAGCGGGCAAAGCGGCTGCGTGAGGCGGGCGTGCAGCGAGTCCACCACAACGTCGAGAGCTCATCGAGCTTCTACCCCGAGGTCTCCCAGACGGTTCGCTACGAAAGCCGCCTGCGGACGATCGCCGCCGTCAAGGAAGCGGGCCTCGAGACGTGCGTAGGCGGGATCCTGAACCTTGGCGAGACCGAGGAGCAGCGCGTCGAGATGGCGTTCGAGCTCTCGGAGATCAACCCCACGAGCGTGCCGATCAACCTCCTGATACCACGTGAAGGCACGAAATTCGGCGAGCGCGAGGTGATGGATCCGTGGGAAGCGGTCAAGTGGGTCGCAATCTTCCGCCTGATCCTGCCGGAGGCGCTCTTCAGGCTTTGCGGCGGTCGGA
This sequence comes from Solirubrobacteraceae bacterium, assembly GCA_050010595.1. Classification (GTDB taxonomy): domain Bacteria; phylum Actinomycetota; class Thermoleophilia; order Solirubrobacterales; family Solirubrobacteraceae; genus Palsa-513. Next base: position 93,404 of record JBEKKS010000006.1, on the reverse strand, counting down.
TCGAGAACCTCGGCGAGCTCCAGCCGCTCGCGGTCAAGGCCGGCCTGAACGGCGTGATGATGGGCAACTTTCTGACTGCGCTTGGTGCAGCGCCCGAGGACGACAGGGCGATGTTCGAGGAGCTGGGACTGAACGTGGCGCGCCAGGCGGACAACGGCTCCAATCCACGGCCGGACAACCGCGCGGGCTGGCTGGCGGGCGCGACGCCGGAGCGAGCGGGTGAGGTCACGCCCACGGATCGACGGCCAGAGGCGCTCGAAATCAAGCTCTGGGACCCATCGAGCCAGCTGCGCTACAAGGGCAAGGCACGCAAGCTCCGTCCGCCGGCGGAGCGGCGCGCCTAATGGACCTCGAGGCCGCGCTCGCCGAGCTCCACGCTCGCGGCCTGCACCGCTCCACGCGACTGGTCAGCGGGCCCCAGGGACCGCAGGTGCTCGTCGGCGGCCGCCCTGTCCTGCTGCTGTGCTCGAACAACTACCTCGGCTTCGCGGACCATCCACGGGTGCGCGAGGCGGCGGCTGATGCAGCGATGCGCTGGGGCGTCGGCGCAGGCGCTTCGCGGCTCGTCTCCGGCACGATGACGATTCACGACCGCTTGGAGGAGCGCCTGGCCGAGTTCGAAGGCAGCGAAGCCTGCGTTCTGTTCGGTTCGGGCTACCTGGCAAATGTAGGCGTCGTCTCGGCACTGGCGCCGCAGGGCTCGACGGTCTTCTCCGACGCGCTCAACCACGCTTCGATCGTCGACGGTTGCCGCCTAGCCCGAGCCGAGACCTTCATCTACGAGCACTGCGACCTCGACCACCTGGCCTGGGGCCTGCGCCGCTCGCCACGCGGCGCGCTCATTGTCACGGACTCCGTCTTCTCGATGGACGGCGACGTGGCGCCGCTCGCCGAGATCGTCGAGCTCGCGCGCGGACACGGCGCGCGCCTGGTCGTCGATGAGGCGCACGCCACCGGGGCGCTTGGGCCGGGCGGGCGCGGCGCGGTCGCGGAGGCGGGCCTCGAGGACCAGGTCGACGTGATCGTCGGCACGCTCGGTAAGGCGCTCGGCTCCTACGGAGCCTACGTCTGCGCTTCGAGCGTCGTGATCGAGTATCTCGTCAACACGGCTCGCACCCTGATCTTCTCGACGGCCCCGCCACCGCCTGCGATCGCCGGGGCCCTGGCCGCCCTGGAGCTGCTCTGGGAGCAGCCGCGGCGAGTGGCCAAGCTCGCCGCGAACAGCGCGGCGATGCGTCGCGCGCTCGCGCGAGCCGGCGTATCCGAGCCCTCCGGGCGCACGCAGATAATCCCGCTGGTGGTCGGCGATGCCGCCGCGACCGTGGCCGTCAGCGCCGCCGCGCTCGAGCGCGGCGTCTTCGTGCAAGCGATCAGGCCGCCGACGGTCGCGCCAGACAGCTCGCGGCTGCGGATCACGCTGATGGCTTCGCATAGCGCAAACGAGGTGCGACGCGCTGCCACCGCGATCGCAACGGCCGCACGTGAAGTCGGGGTGAGCTTCGCCACCGATGCCGCAGACGCAGCGGATCGGCCGATGGCAGAGGCCGCGATCGAGCACGCCGCCTAGATGGTTGAGTCCGCGATCCCGGCGATCCACTAGCGGGAGCACGATGGGACGCGCGTGCTTCGTCACCGCGACCGACACCGACGTGGGGAAAACTGTCCTTGCGTCGACGATCGTCGCCGCCCTACGAGAGCGCGGGCTCGCAGTTCGTGCGCGTAAACCGGTGGCCACGGGTGTTCTCGTCAGCGCTGCTCGGCACGAGCCCGGCGTCGAGGATGACCTCTCGGAGCTTGCCGATCACGAGCTGCTGGCCGCCGTCAGCGGCGAAGATCCAGCCGCGGTCGCAGGGACCCGCTTCGAGCCGGCGGCGTCGCCGCACCTGGCCGCCGAGCTCGCCGGCGTGCGCATCGACGTCGCAGCGATCGCCGCCGCCCTGCGCGCCGAGGCGGGCCGCGCCGAGGGCCTCGTCGTCGAAGGCATCGGCGGCTTGCTCGTCCCGCTTGCCGATGGCTGGGACGTCGCGCGGCTTGCTGCCGAGCTTGACCTACCGGTGATCGTCGCCGCGCGCTGCGGGCTCGGGACGATCAACCACACCCTGCTCACGCTCGAAGCGGCGCGCGCTCGGGGCCTGGACATCCGCGCGGTCGTTCTGACGCCGTGGCCGCCGGTGCCGAGCGCGATCGAAGAGTCGAACCGCCGCACGATCGCGGCGCTCGGCGGTGTAGAGGTCGCGCTGCTGCCCGCGCTCGCGCGCCTCACGCGCGCGAGCCTTGCGGCAGCCGGCGCGGATCTACCCTACGAGCGCTGGCTGGCGACGTAGCGCTCGAGCTCGGGGACCGGGCGGCCGGCCTTCACGCTCCGCGCGACCTTGCGCGCGAAGCGGATCCGGCGCCGGCGCGCGACACGGCGCGTCAACGCGAACGTGAGGAGTGCACCGCCGGCGATCGCCGCAAGCGGTACGCGGCGATCGTCGATCGGGACGTAGCGCGTACCGTCGGCGGACAGCTCGATGAAGCCGACGGGCCGGGCGTCGAGCAGGCCGCCACCGCCACCGCCGCTCGAGAGCGCGTCGTTACCGTCATCGCGAGCGGTGCCAAGGCCACCGCCACCGATGCTGCGGACCCTCGCGACCGTGATCACGGTGCGCCCGGCGGTTGTAACTGGCTTGCCGTAGCAGAGCCGCGCGCCTGTCAGGCGCGCCAGCGCGCTTTCGATCGGAGCGAGGGCCTTTGGCTTGCTCATCGCATTCACCCTCACGCGTCGTAGGGCACGAAGTCGCGCTTGCGCGCCCCGCAGACCGGGCAGTACCAGGAGTCGGGGATGTCCTCGAATAGGGTGGCGGGCGGGATGCCGCCGTCCGGGTCACCATCCTGCGGGTCGTAGATGTAGCCGCACGACTCGCAGATCCAGCGACCGCTCGCAGTAGTCATGCGTCGAAGCTTATGGCCGCGAAGCAACTGTTGGTCGTTCGATGTCGTCACGCCGCTCGCCGCACTCGACTTCTGCCTGCTCGTCGCCGGTGCAGCGCTCGAGCGCCAGCTTCGCGGGCGCGCTTCGGAAGCCGTAAGCGTCGCTCAGACGAGCGGCGCCGATTCCTCGTCGCGAATCGCGTGCGAGACAGCGTTGATCAGGGCGAGATGCGTGAATGCCTGCGGAAAGTTCCCGAGGTGGCGGCCGCTGCGCGCCTCCAGCTCCTCGGCGAAGAGATCGAGGGGTGAGGCTAGCGCGAGCAATCGCTCGCACAGCGCCCGCCCGCGCCGCCGCTCGCCGATCTCGAGCAGTGCCGAAACGAGCCAGAACGAGCAGATCAGGAACGTCCCCTCCTCCGCGCCGCCGAGACCGTCGTCGGTCTCGTCGGTGCGGTAGCGCAGCACGAGACCCTGCTCGCTGAGCTCCTCCTCGATCGCGAGCACTGTCGCGCGCACGCGACGGTCATCGCCCGGTAGGAAGCGCACCAACGGGATCAGCAGGTTCGACGCGTCGAGCGCGACCGTGTCGTAGTGCTGCACGAACACTCCGCGCTCATCGACGCCGCGATCGCAGACGTCGGCGTGAATCTCGTTTGCGACCTCGCGCCAGCGGTCGGCCACACGGTCACGACCGCGGCGAGCCGCCAGCCGCGCGCCGCGGTCGAGCGCGACCCAGCACATCAGCTTCGAGGAGACGAAGTGCTGCGGGCCGCCCCGCGACTCCCAGATCCCCTGGTCCGGCTCACGCCAGACGGCAGCGGCACGCTCAGCTTGCGCCTCGATCACCGGCCACAGCCGTGGGGAGGTGTGCCCGTACTGCTTGGTGTGGACGTACAGCGAATCGAGCACCGCACCGAACACGTCGTTCTGGCGCTGCTCGTAGGCGGCATTGCCGATGCGCACGGGCCGGGAGCCCTCGTAGCCGGTCAAGTGATCGAGCGTCTGCTCGGGCAGCGCGCGCTCGCCGCTGATGCCGTACATGATCTGCAACGACCCGTCGCTGTTGCGCTCGAGGTCGGCGACATATTGGATGAAGTCGTCAGCCTCCCAGTTGAGGCCCAGCGCACTCAGGCCCCACAGGGTGAAAGTCGCGTCTCGCATCCACGTGTAGCGGTAGTCCCAGTTGCGCTCACCGCCCGGCGTCTCGGGCAGCGATGTCGTCGCCGCCGCGACGATCGCGCCAGTCGGCGCGTAGGTCAGACCCTTGAGGACGAGCGCCGAGCGTTGCAGGTGCGAGCGCCAGCGATGGTCGGGGAAATGCCCTGTATCGAGCCAGTTGCGCCAGTACTCGGCGGTCACCTCGAGACTGCGCGCTGCCTCCTCGAAGTTCTGCGGCCCGTCGAGCTTGCGCGACCACGACAGCGTGCAGTAGCGGCGGTCGCCCTTGACGAGGCGGTGGCGCGCGCGCGCCGAACCGCCCTCGATGCCGACCCGCAAATCGCTGGCCAGGCGGAGCGTGCGGCCGGCCCCCGAGGCATCGAGGGCCTTCGGGTCTCCCGGCACGGGGCTCCACGTCCCGGCGACCCGGCCGTAGTCGAACATCGGCTCACAAACGAGCTCCACCTGAATCGTGCCGTGAAAGCACTCGATCGTGCGCACCAGCACGTGGTAGGCGTCATGGTCGGACGGCGGGCGCGTATGCGCCGTGGTCGAACCCATCTCGCGCTCGCGCCAGTGACCGATGATCAACGCGTCGCGGACGACGGCCCAACCCGTCGGGGTCTGCCAGGTCGTCTCGAGCACGTTCGTACCCGGCTCGTAGCGCCGCCCGGCCGGGACCCCCATGCCGGCCGGACCGAGGCGAAAGCCACCGGCGCCGCGGTCGAGGATCGCAGCGAACACGCTCGGCGCGTCAAAGCGCGGCGGGCAGAGCCACTCGACAGTCCCATCAGGGGCGACCAGCGCCGCCGTGTGGCAGTCGGACAGGAACGCGTACTCGGCGATCGGCGGAAACGCAGAGGCCGAAGCGATCCGCTCGTCGAACGGCGTCGCCGGTGTCGGCCGCGGCCGATCCCACGGGTCCATCGCCCCGGCGCGGCGCAGCGTGCTCGCGTTCGGTACCTCGAGCGGCGCCGTATCGGAGGACTCGAGCTTGCTCATCAAGCGGACAAGATTGCATGCGCAGCGTGCTCGCGCAGCAAACGCAGGCGTCTGTTCACGCCGTTGCGCTCAGGCGCCGGCCTCGATGACGTGGGTCAACGCGTTGATCAGGGCGAGATGGGTGAACGCCTGGGGGAAGTTTCCGAGGTGCCGGCCGCTGCGAGCATCGAGCTCCTCGGCGTAGAGCGCAAGCGGCGACGCGTGTGCAAGCAGCTGCTCGCAGAGCTCGCGCGCACGGGCGGTCTCCCCGATCTCCGAGAGCGCAGAGACCATCCAGAACGAGCAGATCAGGAACGTCCCTTCCTCGCCGTGCAAGCCGTCGTCAGTGTCCTCGACGCGGTAGCGCAGGATCAGGCCGTGATCGTTCAGCTCGTCGGCGATCGCGAGCACCGTGGCGCGAACGCGCTCGTCGTCAGGCGGGAGGAAGCGGACGAGCGGGACGAGCAGGTTGGATGCGTCGAGCGCGACCGTGCCGTAGTGCTGGACGAAGACCCCGCGCTGGTCGACCCCGCGCTTGAGGATGTCGTCACGCACGCGGTCCGCCTCATCCTGCCAGGTGCGGGCAAGGTCGAGCTCGCCACGCAGCTCGGCGAGCCGGGCCCCACGATCAAGCGCGACCCAGCACATCAGCTTCGAGGAGACATAATGACAAGGCTCGCCGCGCGCCTCCCAGATTCCCTGATCCGGCTTGCGCCAGGCGGCAAGCGCCCCCTCGACCTGGGCTGTAAGCACCGGCCAGAGGCGGTCCGGGATGTGGTCGTGGCGCTTGGTGTGCAGGTAGACGGAGTCCAGCACGGCGCCGTAGACGTCGTTCTGGCGCTGGCGAAACGCGCCGTTGCCCTTGCGCACCGGCCGTGCGCCCTCATAACCCTTGAGGTGGCGGAGCGTCGTCTCGCGCAGGTTTCGCTCGCCGCCGATGCCGTACATGATCTGAAGCGACCCGTCTTTGTTGCGAGGGAGATCGGCGACGTACTCCATGAAGTCGTTCGCCTCCCAGTCGAGACCGAGCGCGTGCAACCCCCACAGCGTGAAGGTCGCATCGCGCATCCAGCAGTAGCGGTAGTCCCAGTTGCGCTCACCGCCCGGCGTCTCGGGCAGCGATGTCGTCAGCGCGGCGACCATCGCGCCGGTCGGTGCATAGGTCAAACCCTTGAGCACGAGCGCCGACCGCTGCAGGTAGGCGCGCCAGGGATGATCCGGGTAGTTGCCGGCTGCGAGCCACTCGCGCCAGTAGTGACACGTACGCATGATGTGCGTATCGGCATCCTCGTACGTCCAGGGGCCACCCGGCTCGAGGCCCCAGCTGAGCGAACAGTAACGCCGCTCACCCTCACGCAGTGTGTGCCGGGCGTGCGCATCCGATCCCTCGATGCCGATGCGCATGTCGCTCATCAGGCGTACGGTCATCTTGGCGCCAGCCGCGTCGAGCACGAACTCCGGCTCCTGCGCGCTCGCCGTCCAGCGCGCGGGAACGCGGCCGTAGTCAAACCGCGGCGCGCAGAACAGCTCGATCGGGACCTCGCCCTGCACGCACTCCACCGTCCGCACCAGGAGGTGGTCTGCGTCGTGGTCGGTCGGCGGACGCGTATGGATCGCCGTCTGAACAGACTGGCCCGTCCAGTCTCCGATCGTGAGCGCGTCGCGCACGACGACCCAGCCCGTCGGCGTCATCCACGTCGTCTCGAGCACGTTCGTACCTGGCACGTAACGGCGGCCGGCGGGAACGTCGATGCCATACGGCGCGAGGCGGAAGCTGCCGGCACCGCGATCGAGCAGCGCGCCGAACACGCTCGGCCCGTCGAACCGCGGCAGGCACAACCACTCGACGGACCCGTCGGGCGCGACGAGCGCACCCGTGTGGCAGTCCGACAGGAACGCGTACTCGGCGATCGGCGGGAACGGCGAGGTCCCGTTCCACTGGGCCTGTGTGACGGCGACGCCGACGCGCGGTTGGCGCTCGGGCCTCGCCTGACCATCCTGATTCGCCGTCCGTCGCGCAGCGGCGGACGCGGGCGCCTTGCGCGTCGCTCCAGCTTGGCTGCGGCGCGGCGTGGGCATTCCCGCGAGCGTATCGCGATCCGCGGATACCGGAACTTCTGTGCGGCGCAGGCGTTAGAGTCGGGCGAGGGACCGTAGCGAACCCGAGCCAGCAAAGTGGAAGCCTCCGCCCTGCCACGAGCCGCGATCGAGCGTCGAGCCCCAGTCTCGGCAGCCCTCTTGCGGCTGCGTAGCGACGATCAACTGGTGGCGCTGTTCCGCGCCGGCTCCGACGACGCCTTCCGCGCCATCCATGACCGCTACCGTGCCCGGCTGCTCGCCTACACGCGCCAGATGCTGCGTGGCCACGGCAGCGACCCGGAGGACGCCCTGCAAGACGTGTTCATCAGAGCGTTCAAATCGCTGCGCGCGAGCAACCGCCCGATCCTCTTGCGCGCCTGGCTGTACCGGATCGCCCACAACCGCTGCATCGACGAGCTGCGCAAACCGATCGCCGTCCCGACGGAGATCGATGGCGAGGCGCGGCCCGCGACCGCGTCACTGACCAGCACTCAGGACCCGTCGCTCGTCGCCGAGCGCAGCGAGACGCTCGCGCGGCTCGTCGCCGACGTGCAAACGTTGCCGGTACCGCAGCGCTCGGCGCTCCTGATGCGCGAGCTGCAGGGGCTGAGCTATCAGGAGCTCGCCGAAACGCTCGAGGTTTCGGTCCCGGCGGTGAAGTCCCTGCTACTGCGCGCCCGCACCGGCCTCGTCGACTTGCGGGTCGCTCGCGAAACGCCGTGCGAGGACATCCACCTCGAGCTCGCCGATGCCGCCGACCGTGGCGTCCGCATGAACGCACGCTCGCGCCGGCACGTACGCGAGTGCGCCGACTGCCGGACCTATCACCGCGAGCTCCGGGACGTCTCGAAAGGGCTCGCCGCGCTCGCGCCGCTCGGTCCCTTCGCCAAGCTTTGCTCGCTGCTGGGAGCCAGCGGATCGAGCGCCGGGAGCGGCGCCATCGGTGGCGGCGCAGCGACTACGACCGGCAGCGCGGCGGCCGGAAGCGGCGTCTCGCTGCTCAGCGCTGCCACGGCGAAGGTGGCGGCGGTGGTCGCTACCGCCGCCGTGATTGGAACCGCTACGCCGGTCGCGCTGCAGGCAGTTGGTGGGCCTGCCAGGCCGGCGCTTCAGTTTCCCACCAATACGGGGCAACTGAGCGCAACGACCGGCGCGGCCGTCGGACCGTCGGCGCCGGCGGTCAGTGCGGGAGCTGCAACGCCGCAGGCCGGCAGCGCCGGTACGCCGGGCGCGACGCAGATCGCTCTCGCCGGCACGGGGCCGACCGGCGTGACGGGCATAACCGGCGCAACCGGCGCAACCGGCGCAACCGGTTCGAGCGGTTCGAGCGGCGCCAGCGGTGCGACGGGCACAAGCGGTGCAACGGGCGCGACTACACCAACAACCCCTACAACCGGTGAGAGCTCGAGTTCGAGCGGCTCAACCGGTGGTACAGCGGTGGCGAGCACCGGAGCTTCGACGGTTGCCGTTGCCGATGACAAGAGCGACGCCACAGGACCGACCGCCACGGTGGCGAGCGCGAACGACACGGGGGCCAGTGGTCCCACAGCTGCGAGCGGTCCCAGCGGAGCCAGCAGCGTCGGCGACAGCGGCGGCACCGGAGCTCCCGCTCACTAGGAACGACTATCGGCGTGCGCGGAGGTCTGGCCACCGCCACGTTCAGCCAGTGAGCGCACCGGCGGCACCACCACGGTGGTCGCTGCTAGAGCAGCAGCAGCGCGGGGCGTTCGAGGCGCTTGCGCACGCTCTGCAGGAACTCCGCCGCGTCCGCGCCATACACGATGCGGTGGTCGGCCGAGAGCGTCATCTCCATGATCCTGCGCACCGCGATTGCCCCGCCCGCACCGACGATCGGGCGCGGACTGGCGGCGCCGATGGCGAGGATCGCCGCCTGCGGGGGGTTGATCACGGCGGTGAAGCGGGCGACGCCGAGCATGCCCAGGTTCGACACCGTGAACGTGCCGCCCGACAGATCGGCCGGCGCGACTGTCCCCTCGCGGACCTGGCTCGCCAGCTGTCGCGTCTGTGCCGCAATCTCGACCAGCGACTTGAGGTCGGCGTCGAACACGGTGGGAACGACGAGCGTGCCTTCGGATGCAACCGCAACGCCGATGTTGACGCGCGAGTAGCGCTCAAAGTGGCCGTCAACGTAGGCGGCGTTGATGTTTGGATGGGAGCGCAGGGCGAGCGCGCATGCCCGCACGATCAGATCGTTGATCGATGGCAGCGGCGAGGCCGTGTTGCGCAGCTGCTCGCGAAGCTCTAGCGCCGGGTCGGCGTCGACCTCGACGGTAACCGTGAACTCGGGGATCGTCGCCTTCGCGCTCGCCATCCGCCGTGCGATCAGCGCTTGCGTTCGCGTCAGCTCCACAAGCGTCACGTCGCCCTTCGCACTACCGGGCTCGGCGGGCGCAGCCGCGGCAGCCGAGCCCGGCGCGCCGGGTTGCGCGGCGAGGACGTCGGCCTTGACGATCCGCCCGTCGGGTCCGCTCCCCGCGAGCGTTGCGAGGTCGATGCCGCGCTCGTTGGCAATCCTCCGAGCAACGGGCGAGGCCTTGATTCGGCCGCCGGGCGCGAGCGGCGGCGCCGCAACGGGAACGGCCGCCGCCGGAGCGCTCGTGGCAGCAGGCGTCGGCGCGGGCTCGCTTGCCGGCACGGGGGAGGTGGCGGCCGGCGCGGGCGGCGGCGCTCCGTTCGCCTTCGCTGCATCGGAGCTCTCGAGCAGGCGTGCAATCGTGGCGCCGATCTGCAGCGTGTCGCCCTCACCGGCGAGGATCTGCAGGAAGCCGGCGGCGTCGGCCTCGTAGGTGACCGTCGCCTTATCCGTCTCGATGTCGGCAAGCGGGTCGCCGAGCCGCACCTCGTCGCCGGGCTGCTTCAGCCACTTGATGATCGTCCCCTCCTCCATCGAATCGGAGAGGCGTGGCATCACTACATCGCTCACGCGCGCAAGCCTAGCGTCGTGAGGACTGCAGCCTCGATACGGCCCTCGTTCGGCATCGCCGCGGTCTCGAGATCCTTCGCATAGGGCAGCGGCACCTCCGCCATCCCGACGCGCTCGACTGGCGCATCGAGATCGTCGAAGCAGACCTTCTGGATGCGCGCTGCAAGCTCGGCGGTGACGCCGTAGCTTGGCCAGCCCTCCTCGATGCAGACGGCGCGGTTCGTCCTCGCGACTGACTCGGCGACGGTGTCGACATCGAGCGGACGCAGCGAGCGCAGGTCCACGACCTCCGCCTTGACGCCGTGCTCGGACTCGAGACGCCCGGCGACGTGCAGGGCACGGACCGTCGCAAAGCCGTGCGCAACAAGCGTGATGTCGCTACCTGGACGGGCCACGTTAGCGAGCCCGATCGGCACGAGATGCTCCGGGTCGAGCGGCACCTCGCCGCGCTCCTTGTAGATCGCGAGGTTCTCCACGACCAAGACCGGGTCGTCGTCGCGGATCGCGGCTTTGAGCAGGCCCTTCGCGTCGGCGGGGTTTGCCGGCGCCACGACCTTGAGACCTGGGGTACCAGCGAACCAGCCTTCGAACGATTGCGAGTGCTGGGCGGTCAGCTGGTTGCCGGCACCGTTCGGAGTGCGGATCACGAGCGGGCAGCGCACCTCACCGCCGAACATCGCACCGATCTTCGCGGCGTGGTTGACGACCTGGTCCATCGCAACGAGGAGGAAGTTGATCGTCATTATCTCGACGATGGGACGCTCGCCGATCATCGCGGCGCCGACTCCAGCGCCGACGAAGCCCTCCTCGGAGATCGGCGTGTCGCGAACGCGGTCCGGTCCGAACTCGTTGAGCAGGCCGGCGGTCACCTTGTACGCGCCTTCGAAGACGCCAACCTCCTCGCCCATGATGAAGACGCGTTCGTCGCGCATGAGCTCCTCACGCAGCGCCAGCCGTAGCGCCTCGCGATAGGTCATTACCTCAGTTGCTCCGGGTGCCGGCGGTGCGGCGGTTTCGATCGTGCTCACAGGCCAAGCCCCCCGGCGAAGACGAGCTCGCGCTCGCCAAACGGCGCGCCGGCAAGCATGCGCGCGAACTGGCTCGCGCTCCCCGGTGCGTACATGCCCTTGGCAAGCTCGCTGACCTGCGGCGCCGGGTCCGCGCGTGCCCATTCGACGGCGGCGGCGACGCGCTCGTCGACCACGCGCGCCAGCTCCGCGAGCTCCGCGTCGGCAATGCCTTCGTCGGCGAGCAGCGCCCGCACGCGACTCAAAGGATCCTTGCGCTGATGCTCCTCGATCTCCTCGGTCGTGCGATAGGAGAGACCGGGATCGGCGACCGAGTGCCCGCGGTAGCGGTAGGTGACGAGCTCGAGCACGGCCGGCGTGCGCTCGCTGCGCGCAGCTGCAAGCAACGTCGATGCGGCCTCGACGACGGCAAGCAGGTCGTCGCCGTCGACCCGCTCGGAGGGGATGTCGTAGGCGGCGGCGCGGCGGTGGAGGTCTGTGACGGCGGACGCGCGCTCGACGCTCGTGCCCATCCCATACTCGTTGTTCATCACGAGGAAGACGACCGGTAGACGCCAGACCGCTGCGAGGTTCAGGGACTCATGCCAGGCGCCCATGTTGATCGCGCCGTCGCCCAGCTCGCAGAGCACGCACTGCTCGCGACCCTGGCGTACGAGTCCCAGCGCAAGCCCGGTAGCAAGCGGCAGCTGGCCGGCGACGATGCCCCAGCCGCCGTAGTAGCCGCGCTCGACGTCGAGCAGGTGCATCGAGCCGCCGCGCCCGTGCGAGCAGCCACCGCTACGGCCAAAGAGCTCAGCCATCACCGCCTCGGGCGGCACACCGCGAGCGAGCGCGAAACCGTGACAGCGGTAGCCGGTGATCAGGAGATCATCGGCGGCGAGTGCATGCATCGTCCCGACCGTCGCAGCCTCCTGGCCGGAGGAGAGGTGGCAGTAACCGCCGATCAAGGCGGCTTTGTAGGCGCGTTCTGTCTCGGTCTCGAAAGCCCTGATCAGCAACATCTGCTCGTACAGCTCGCGCAGCGTGCTCTTCGCGACCGTGGTCATGGCGTGCCCTCCTCGTCCTCGAAGTAATCAGGATGCTGTTCGCGAATCGCAGGGATCGCGGAGAGCACCATCCGCAAGTGGTGGCGCAGCGCGGTCTCGGCATCGTCGGGCGAGCGGCGGCGCAAGGCCTCGAGCACCACGTGATGCTCGGCGACCATCTCCAGGAGGTATTCCGGCTGCGGCAGGCTGAGCCGGCGGACGCGGCTCAGGTGGCCCTTTGCGCGTTGCGCGACCTCCCAGGCGAAGCCGCGGCCGCTGAGCTCACAGATCGCTGCGTGGAACTCGTCGTCGAGGACGGCGAAGCGCTCGAAGTCGACGTTGGCTACTACCTCCTCCTGACGGCGGATCAGGCCATCCAGCGCACCGAGGTCGCTCGGCTCGGCGCGCTGCGCGGCGAGGCGCACGGCGGCGCACTCGAGCGCTTCGCGCACGAACTGGGCGTCTGCAACAGCCGCTGTGCTGATCCGTGTGACGAACGTGCCCATCTGCGGCACCACCTGCACGAAGCGCTCATCGCGCAGCAGCGTCAACGCCTCACGGATCGGCGTGCGGCTGACACCGAGTCGCTCTGACAGGTCGTTCTCGGAGATCCGCTGCCCCGGGAGGAGCTCGCCCGCAACGATCGCCTCGCGCAGCGCCGCGTAGACCTGGCGGCTCGTCGAACCGCCGCTGAGGCGGCGCGAACGGGAGATGCGCATGTCAGCCATCCGGCTGTATACTTACATACAAGTAGGGCAGTGCCAAGTCTTCGGCCCGCGCATCGCCTGAGGAGTGACGAGCGTGGGAACAGGCCTGCCGGCAAGGATCCGCCGGTAGCGGTAGTACCTCTCCTCCCTCACGCCGGCGGGGCGACGTGCCAGAGGCCGTCGCCCCGCGGCTTTTTGTCCCATGCGCAGAAGCACTGCTCGCATCGGCCGATGCCTGTCGGCCAGGCCGCTCGTCGGATTCGGCCTTCGCGATCTCTACCGCCGTAGCGCTCAGCGCACCGGCGCACCCATCGCGTGGAAGCCACCGTCGACGTGGATGATCTCGCCGGTGATCGCCCGCGAGAAGTCCGAGAGCAGGAAGCACACCGTGGCCGCGACCGGTCCGGCGTCGCGCGTGTCCCAGCCGAGCGGCGCCCGGTCGCGCCAGAGCCCTGCGAGCGACTCGAAGTCCGGAATTCCGCCCGCTGCGATCGTCTCGATCGGCCCGGCGGCAACCAGGTTCACGCGGATCCCGCGTGGGCCGAGGTCACGAGCCAGGTAGCGCGAGACGCTCTCCAGGGCCGCCTTGCACACCCCCATCCAATCGTAGACCGGCCAGGCAACGCTTGCATCGAAGTCGAGGCCGACGACCGACCCGCGCTCAGCGGCCTCGAGTGACGGCACGAGCGCCGCGGTGAGCGCCTTCAGCGAGTAGGCGCTGGTCTCGAACGCAGTCAATGCCGATGCGCTCGAGGTGCCGAGAAAGTCGCCGCCGAGCGCATCCTGGGGGGCGAAGGCGATCGCGTGCAGCAGACCGTCCAGCGCACCCCAGCGGCTCGCGATCTCGGCCGCGACGGCGGCGAGATCATCGGGGTTGTTGACGTCGAGCTCGAGCACATCAGCCGTCTGCGGCAGCTCCTTGGCGACGCGCTCGGTCAGGCGGCGCGCCCGTCCGAAGCTCGTCAGCGCGATTTCGGCCCCGAGCTCCTGCGCTTGGCGTGCAACCTCGAAAGCGATCGAGCCGCGCGTCAGGACGCCGGTTATGAGTAGCCGCTTGCCGGCGAGCATCGCTATAGGGGGATGTTGCCGAGTGGGCGGCGTCGCGGTGGAACCGTGTCGAGCGCGGCAAACGACGCGGAAACGCGCTCGCGTGTCTCGGCGGGCTCGATCACGTCGTCAACGTGGCCTTCCGCGCTCGCCGCAGCGGGCGTCAGGTGCTCGGCCTCATAGTCTGCCGCCAGTGCGACGCGCATCGCGGCCGGGTCCTCCGCGGCGGCGATCGCGCGACGGTGGATGATGTCGACTGCTTGCAACGCGCCCATCACGCCGAGCTGAGCCGAGGGCCAGGCGTAGACAAAGTCAGCACCGAGCTCTTTGCTGTTCATCGCGATGAACGCCCCGCCGAAGGCCTTGCGCAGCAAGACCGTCACGCGCGGCACCGTGCATTCGGAGAAAGCGTGCACGAGCTTCGCGCCGTGGCGAATCACGCCGAGCTGCTCCTGCTTGGTTCCCGGGAGGAATCCCGGCGTGTCGACGAGGACGAGCAGCGGGATGCGGAACAGGTTGCAGGTGCGCACGAAGCGCGCCGCCTTCTGTGACGCGTCGCTGTCGAGAACGCCGCCGAGATAGCGCGGCTGGTTCGCAACGATGCCGACCGAGCGACCCTCGAGCCGACCGAAGGCGCAGACGACGTTGCGCGCAAAACGCGGCGATATCTCGAGCAGGCGCCCACCATCCAGCAACGACCGCGCGACGTCGCGGATGTCGTAGACCTTGCGCTGCTGCGCCGGGACGAAGCTGTCCGGCGCGACGCCGGGCGGGTCGACCGTCGGCCAGAGCGACGGCGGGGCGTCGCTGGACTGCGGCAGGTAGTCGAGCAGGTCGCGCGCGAGCAGCGCGGCGTCGACATCGGTGGCGGCGACGAGGTGGCAGACGCCGTTGCGGTCGTGCACCCGGTGGCCGCCGAGCTCGAGCGCCGTCACGTCCTCACCGGTCACGGCCGCGACGACCGCGGGGCCGGTCAGGAACATGCTCGCCGTCTCGGTCATGATCACGAAGTCGGTCAGCGCCGGGGCATAGGAGCCACCACCCGCGCAAGCGCCGCAGATGACCGAGATCTGAGGCACCTGACCGGAGAGGGCGACGTGGTGATGGAAGATCCGACCGTAGCCTGCCAGCGCCGCCAGGCCCTCCTGCATCCGCGCTCCCGCCGACTCGATGAAGCCGATCACCGGCACGCGCGTGCGCTCCGCCAGCGCAAGCACCGACACGACGGTATCGGCGTGCGCTTCGCCGAGCGAGCCGCCCGCGAACGAGGCGTCCTGCGCGAAGCAGGCCACCGGGCGCCCGTCGACGCGGCCGGTTGCGCCAAGAACTCCATCACCGGGCCGTGCCTTCTCGCCCATCCGACGCGAGAGCACATCGGTCCGCAACAGGTGCAACGAGTCCGGATCGCAGAGGACCTCTAGGCGTTCCAGCGGCGTTAGCCGCTCATCAGTGCGGACGGGTGGTGCCATCGTCATGTTGCCTCCAGACACAGCACGGCGTTGTGACCGCCGAAGCCGAAGGAATTTGAAAGCGCGAGAAGCTTGGCGTCACCGACATCCAACTTGCGCGCAACGAGTGGAACGTAGTCGAGATCGAGCTCTGGGTCCTGCTGCTCGAGTCCGAGCGTCGGCGGGATCGTGCGCCCGCGCAGGGCGAGGATCGTCGCAACCGCCTCGACCGCGCCGGCAGCGCCAAGCAGATGGCCGATTGCCGACTTCGTCGAGGAGATCGGGATCGTCTTCGCGCGCTCGCCCAGGGCAGCCTTGATCGCCTTCGTCTCGGCGGCGTCATTGATCGGCGTCGAGGTGCCGTGCGCGTTGATGTAGACGAGCTCGTCGGGGGTCACGCCGGCGTCCTTCAGCGCGCGCCTGATCGCGCGCGCGGCGCCCTCGCCGTCAGCGGGCGGAGCCGTCAGGTGGAACGCGTCCGAGGTCGCGCCGTAGCCACGTATAACAGCGAGGATTCGAGCGCCACGAGCGCGCGCAGCCTCGCCGTTCTCGAGCACCAGCGCCGCCGCGCCCTCACCCATGACGAAGCCATCGCGCCTGACGTCGAACGGACGCGAGATGCCGATTTCCGAGAGCGCCTCAACGGCGACGAAAGCGGCGCGCGAAAGCGGCGTCAGCGCAGCCTCCGTCCCACCGGCGACGACCGCCGTGGCATCGCCGACCTGGATCGCGCGCATCGCCGACCCGATCGCGTGCGTACCTGCGGCACAGGCCGAGACGACCCCGTAGCTCGGTCCCTTGAGGCCGTGGTGCATGCTGACGGCGCCGGCGCCTGCGTTACCCATCATCAGTGGTACCGCAAGCGGCGAAACCCGCTTGGGTCCGTGCTCGACCAGCATGCGATCGTTGGCCTCGATCGTGCCGATCCCGCCGATCCCGGTACCGATTATCGCCCCGACATCCTCGGCCGGGTAGGGGAGCTCACCGTCCCAACCGGCGTCGGCGATCGCCTCGCGGCTTGCGACCAGCACGAGCTGCGTGAAGCGGTCGGCGCGCCGCGCCTCCTTGACGGAGAAATGCTCGGTCGGCTCGAACTCGCCGCAGCGACCCTCGCCGTCAACGATCCCGCAGACGCCAGCAGCCCAGCGCTCGCTCAGGCTCGCGGCGCCCACCCCGAGCGGCGTGACGGCGCCCACGCCTGTGACAACGACTTCGTTCACTTGGCCCGCTCTGCCACCATGTCGATCGCATCGCCGACGGTCTTGATCTCGGCGACATCGTTCGCGGTCAGCTCGACACCGAACTGCTCCTCGACGATCTGCGAGAGCTCAGCGAGGTCGAGCGAGTCGACATCCAGCTCCTCGAGCTCGGCGTCGCGCGAGATCGCGGCAGGGTCGGCACCAAAGGTCACGAGTGACTCCGTGATGACCTTCTCGATCTGCTCGGTACTGGGGGGCTCTGCCATTTCGCTTCCTTTCGCGTGATTAGGCGGAAAGCCCGCCGTCGACGTAGATGGTGGTTGCAGTGATGTAGCTCGCACGCTCGGAGGCGAGGAAGCTAACGGCCGCCGCGACTTCGGCGGGCGTCCCGGCGCGCTGCGCGGGAACTCGATCGCTGAGTACCGGCGGGATGTCCTCGGTCATATCTGTCTCGATCAGGCCTGGGGCGACAGCGTTGATCGTGACCCCACGGCGGGCGACCTCGACTGCCGCGGTCTTGGTAAAGGCAATCACCGCCGCCTTCGAGGCGGCGTAGTTCGCCTGGCCGGCGTTCGCACGCGGCCCGATCACCGAGGCGATGTTGATGACGCGCCCGAAGCGGGCGCGGATCATCTCGCGCAGCACCGCGCGCGTTAGACGGTAGGTGCCCCCGAGGTTCGTGTCGAGCACGCGCTGCCAGTCATCGTCGCTCAGCGAGAGCGCGAGCCCGTCAGCCCGCACGCCGGCATTGTTGACGAGGACGCCGATCGGCCCAAGCTGCTCGTGTACGGCGTCAAGGAGCTGTGGCGGGCTCTGCGGATCGGCGACGTCGGCCTGGGCGGATATTGCACGCCCTCCCGCTGCTTCGATCGCCGCCACGGTCGCAGCAGCTCCGGAGGCATCGGCGCGGTAGTTGACGGCGACCGGCCAGCCATCGACCGCGAGCGCGAGGGCGATCGCAGCGCCAATCCCGCGCGAAGCGCCGGTGACAACCGCGCAGGCGCCCTCGGGCCGCCGCAACTCCGTGGCGCTCATGCGCCACCCCATTCGACGACCGTTGCACCCCAGGTAAAGCCGGAGCCGGCGGCGGCCAGCAACACGCGCGCGCCGGGCCGCAGCCGACCCTCGGCACGGGCATCGGCGAGCGCGAGCGGCACGCTCGCTGCGGACGTGTTGCCGTGCTCGGCGATCCGGTCGAGCACGCGCTCGGCCGGAAGCTGGAGGCGCTCGGCGAGCGAGGCGAGGATGCGGCTATTGGCTTGGTGGTAGATGAACAGGTCGATCTCGTGGAGCTCCGTACCGGCCTGCTCGCATGCAGCAAGCGTTGCCTCCCCGAGCCTGCGGACCGCCTGCTTGAAGGTCTCGTGACCCTCCATCGCCAGCAGCTGCGTGTCGCGATCGGCAACGATCAGCCCGGCGTGCGCGCCGTCGGCGCCGAGTACAACCGGTCCGATCGTCCCACCAGTTCCCGCGCGGCACACGACGGCTCCAGCGCCGTCGCCAAACAGCGCCGCCGTGTTGCGGTCGTGCGGATCGACGTGTCGCGACATTATCTCGGCGCCGATCACGAGCGCTGCGCGCGAGGCGCCGGTCAGCAGCATTCCACGCGCAGCGGCGAGCGCCGCGATGAATCCAGTGCACGCGCTGCCGATGTCGAACGCTCCCGCGTCCCGCGCACCGATCGCATGCGCGACCTCCGGCGCTGCATTCGGCATCACCGAGTCTTGCGAACAGGACGCGACGAGCACGAGGTCGATGCTCGCGCCGGCGACACCTGCGTCGCGCAGCGCGACCTCGGCCGCGCCGACGGCCAGGTCGGCGAGGCGGTCGCGTGGGTCAGCGTAGCGGCGCGCGTGGATCCCCGTGCGCTTGACGATCCACTCATCGGAGACGCCGATCAACGGCGTGACCTCGGCATTGTCCACGCGTCGCGGCGGAAGCGCTCCACCGACGCCGACGATCCCCGCGCTGCCGACGAGCGGCAGCGACGCTGCGGCTGCCGCTCGCGTCGCTGTCGACGCCACCTATGGCCTCCGCTTGGCGTGCATAGGCACTTCTACCCGAAAGCGGACGATCGGATACGTCGAGCGCCCGCAGGTCCCCCCAAGCAAGGGGGTCTGACCCCCCGAATGGGGGGTCATCCCGCCGCCACGGCGCCGACCTGCGCCGGGTCCTGCGCCTGCTTCGTCTCGTGATACTCCTGCTCGACGTTGACCGACCAGATGTTTTCCTTGGTCGTGACCCCGGCGGCGATGTTCTCGACCGCGACCATCGCCGTGAGCATCGAGTGATCCTGGTTGTTGTAGCGGTGCATGCCGTTGCGCCCGACCAGGAAGAGGTTCGTGAAGCGGTCGAGGTACTCACGCAGCTCCGCGAACCGCTCGTAGGTACCGAAGTAGGCCGGATAGGCCTTGGGCACGTGGAGCACGGTGTGATCGAGCACGTCCTCGCGCGCCACCAGTCCCAACGAAACGAGCTCGCCGATTGCGAACTGCGCGAAGTCCTCCGCGGCCATCGACCAGAGCTCGTCGCCCTCATTGGCGAAGTACTCCATGCCGACCCAAACGGTGTCCGGATCCTTGACGAGGTAGGGACTCCAGTTATTGAAGATCTGGAGGCGTCCGACCTTCACATCGGGCTCCTGCACGTAGATCCAGTTGTCGCGCATACCGGCAAGGCCACCACCGGGAGCACGAAGCAGCACGCCGACCGTGATGAAGTCGCGGTAGGACAGCCCCTGCGCGACCTCGCGCACCGGCGCAGGCACGTCCGCGTCAAGCCCAGCGACGAGCTCGCGGATCGGCATCGACGAGAAGAAAAAGTCGCCTTCGACGCGCGTGACGTTGCCCGCGCTGTCGCGCACCGAGGCCGCGACAATCTGCTCCTCGTCGGTGTGCAGGGCCGTCACCGCGACGCCGAGGATCACCTGCCCGCCACGCTCGATGACTCGCCGCGTGACCTCCTCCCAGAGCTGGCCGGGACCGCGCTTGGGGTAGAGAAAACGTTCGATCAGGCTCGTCTCGGTGCCTCGCTGGTAAATATCGCTGCTCCGCCGAGACGGGAGCATGCTGCGCAGAGCGTGGCCGAGGGCGCGGGAGATCGAGAGCCCCTTGATCCGCTGCGCACCCCACTCGGGCTTGATGTCGCTCGGTGGCACGCCCCAGACCTTCTCGGTGTAGTCCTCGAAGAACGTCGAGTAGAGCTCGCGCCCGAAGCGGTTGACCATGAAGTCCTCGAGCGAGGACTCGTTGCGGATCGGGCGCAGGCGTGCACGCAGGTAGCTCGCTCCGATCCGAACCATCCGGGCCGCGCCGAGGTTGCGGATCGTCGTCTGGTTGAGGCTCACCGGGTAGTCGAACATCCGGCGCAGGTACATGATCCGTGAGCGCCGCTCGCGCACGAGCATCACGAGCTCCGCCTGCTGCGGATCGGGGCCGTCGCCGCCCCCGGCGTCGGCGATCCAGCCGCCGAGCTCGTCGGCGGCGAGGCGCTGGAGTGGCAGGATCCGCGTCCACCAATGCATGACCCGCGCGCTCTTCGAGAAGAAGCGGTGACCGCCGATGTCGATTCGGTTGCCGTGGTAGTTGACGGTCTTCGCCAAGCCGCCAACCATCGCCTCGGCCTCGTAGACGATCGGGATGACGTCGGTGTGCTCGAGCAGCTCGAGGGCAGCGGTGAGGCCCGCCGGGCCGCCTCCGGCGATTATCGCCACGCGTCGCTTCATCTGTCCTCGAGCATGTGAGCGGGCGCGGGCAGCCGCCAACGCCCGCGCATGATACTCGCGGGCGGATTCACCCGGAGAGTCCGAGACGCTGGGCGCGCTGCACTGCTTCTGCGCGGTTGCGGGCGCCGAGCTTGCGGTAGAGCGAGCTCGTGTGCTCCTTGATCGTGTGCGGCGAGAGATGCAGCGCTGCGGCGATCTCGCGGTTGGTCGAGCCGTTCGCGATCAGGTCGAGGACCTCTCGCTCGCGCGAGGAGAGCGGCGGCGCGTCGGTATCGACCTGTGGCTGGAAGACCGTCATACCAAGCCCGACCATGCGCACCGCACGCGCGATGTCGGCGGCGCCCCAGTCTTTCGGGATGAATCCTGCGGCGCCGGCCGCCTTCGCGGCGCCGGGCGAAATCCGGCCTGCACCGGAAATCAGCAGGATGTGCGTGTCGGGCGAACGTTCGCACAGCTGCGCGCAGATCTCGGGGCCAGACTCCTCTCCGATGAAGAGGTCGACGAGCGCAACATCGGGCTTGTAGCGGTCCGCGAGCGCATAGGCCTCGGCGGCGTTGCGCGCGCTGACGCAGCGCTCGACCCATGGCTGATTGCCGAGCATCAGCCGAAAGCCCCAGTGGACGACGTCGTGATCGTCAACGATCAGAACCCTCAGCTTGACCTCGTCATCGCCGGGACCTGCCGCGCGATCGAGCTCGTGCGAGATGCTCACGTAGCGTCACCGCCGAACGGCACCACGAGCCGCACCTGCCAGCGGTCCCGCTCGCGCGCGCCGAACTCGAGCAACCCGCCCGCTTGGAGCGCTTCGAAGCCAGCGAGGCGCAAGCCCATTCCGGCGACGCCGGGTGCGCGCGTGACCCCGTCGTTGGTGATCTCGAGAACGAATGCGCCGTCGCGCAGCTCGGTGTGAACTCCGACACGCGTTGCCTGCGCGTGCTTTTGCGTGTTGCGGATCGCCTCCGCCAGCACCGACTGCGCAAGCGCCTCGAGCTCCGCAGGCACGCTCAGATCGGCCGCCCCGCCACCGTCGATCTCGATGCCGAGCTCAGGGTGCTCGTGGCGCAGCCGCTCGAGCTCCTCGCGCAGCGTCGTCTTGGTTTGCGGGAGCGGGCGCCCAAGCGGTCGCTGGATCGTGCTGCGCAGCTCGCCAAGCGCCTGCTGGAGCTCGTCGGCGCAGCGACGACGAGCTTCCTCGTCAAGCGGCTGGTCGCCGGACAGCGCGAGCGAGATCCCGAACAGGCGCTGGACGACGCTCTCGTGCAGCTCGCGCGCAAGATCGATCCGCGCCTCGAGCTGCATCGCGCGCTCGTACTGGCGGGTGGCCGCGCGAGCCATCGCGGCGAGCGCGGCAATCTTGCCGACCGTCCAGAGAACCTCACGCTCGGCCGAGGAGAGCGGTGCGTCGTCGCCGCCGCGGTCGGAGAGGATCACGCCGAGCCAGCGCCCACGCGCGGCCATCGGCGTGCAGAAGGCAGTCTTGGCACCAAGCCGATCGACGTAGTCGGCCGGCAACTCGCGGACGAGATCCTCGTATGAGGCCTCGAGCACACGGTCCTCGGCCAGCGCGCGCATCGCAAACGGCGCCGATTCAGCGCTGAAGTAGAAGTCCGAGAACAGCGCGAGATCGACGCCATAGCTGCCTGCGGCGTGCACCCGCCGGCGCGCCGAGTCGTAGCGGAAGATCAGCAGGCGACGCATCGAGGTGCAGCGCGTGATGCCCTCGCAGAGGCGGCTGTAGAAGTCGTCGCCGACCCCCTCCTCCTCACTGCGCGCGAGCACGTCGGCGAGGATCTCGATCGCGTTGCTGGTCGCCAGCGCGCTCGCTTCGTGTTCCTGTTCGTTCTCGATTTCGGGCATCACTGAGCCGGGGGGATCTGGGGCACCCCAGAGCCGCGCCTTACATTCTCCACTGTCGCGACCCTCTCCAGCTGCCCGGTCTGCGCGTAGGCTCCAGCGCAACCATGGAACTGCGCCATCTGCGCTACTTCGTCGCGGTCGCCGAGGAGTTGCACTTCCACCGTGCCGCGACGCGGCTGCACATCTCGCAGCCACCGCTCAGCCAGCAGATCCGCGCGCTCGAGGCAGAGATCGGCGTGACGCTGCTGGTTCGCAATCGACGCCGCGTCGAGCTGACGGCGGCGGGGGCGAGCTTTCTCGTGTCTGCACGCATGATCCTCGAGGCGGTCGACCGAGGGGCCGAGACCGCACGCCGCGTAGCCGCCGGGGAGATCGGTTCGCTGTCGGTCGGCTTCGTCGGGTCGGCAATGTTCAGCCCGGTGCTACCGACGATCTTGCGCGACTTCGCGAGCCGCCATCCCGACGTAGACCTGCACCTGCGCGAGCTTCCCACCGCGGAGCAGCTTGACGCTCTGAGCCATGGGCGGATCGATGTCGGCGTGATCCGCGGCCCGCTGCGCGCGGCGACGCTCGCACCGGGCCTGGAGCTCGCCGTGATCCATCGCGAGCACATGGTCGTGGCGCTGCCGGAGGCGCATCTGCTCGCCGCCAAGTCACGCTTGCGCGCCAGCGATCTGCAGGGCGAGACGTTCGTGATCCTGCGCCGGAGCGAAGCACCGGGGCTGTGGACCCCGCTCGCGTCGTTGATGGGCGGCGCAGGCGGTTTGCCCGAGGAGGTGCAGGAGGTTGCCGAGATGCAGACGATCATCGCTCTCGTCGCCAGCGGATTCGGCGTCTCGCTGGTCCCTGCCTCGGTCGGCGACACCGACCGCCCAGGCGTGACGTTCCGCCCGCTTGCCGACCCCTCACCGATGATCGAGCTCTCCCTCGCCTGGGCGAGCAGCGAGCGCTCGCCCGTACTCGAAGCGTTCCTTGCGCTCGCCGCACCTGACGAAGTCGCGAACCGGACCCCTTAAAGTGCAAAGCCCCCGAGGCTTTTAGAACTTCTCGCGGGGGCGTTGCACGGAGGAGAGGGAGACATCAGAATAGGGTCGACGTTGTAAAACGTCCAATACATGTTTCTTCTCTCTGTGAGTCGCTAATCATCTCAGCGGCCAGGGTCGGAGCGAACGGTGAGCTATGGTGCGACAAGCCCCCGCCCGCGATCGACTGGAGACCCGAATGCCCGCCCCCACCCAGTTGATCTGCTTCGACGGATCGGACCGCGCCGAGCACGCGATCGCGGTCGCCGCGCGCCTGTTTCCGGGCGCGAGCGCAAAGGTCCTGCACGTGTGGGAGCCGGTCGAGCACATCGTCGCCCGCTACGCGGTGCTCGCCCCCTACCTTGGCGAAGAGCTCGGCGACGCCGGCGCCAGTGCCGAGAAGCAGTCCGCAGGCGTCGCGCAGAAAGGCGCTGACCTGGCCAAGGCAGCCGGACTGGACGCCAGCGCCCACAACGTGACCCTCACGACGAGCGTCTGGCAGGCGGTGATCGACGCGTCAAAGAGCCTCGACGCCGATCTGATCATCACCGGAACGCGCAGCCTCCACGGCGTTCAGGAGATGCTCGCCGGCACGCTGTCACACTCCCTGCTCCAGCACAGCCGCGTCGCGCTGCTCGCGATCCCGATGGCGGACTGAGCGCTACCTGCGCGACGCGATCTAGCTAGCCGGTGCCGGCGAGGGCGCGAGCGAGCAGATCGCGCAGGGTCGCGCGGTCCTCGGGGCCGAGCGCCGCGAGCACGTCGTCCTCGATCGCTTCCAGCGCGTCCTCGGCCTGCGCGAGTGCGCCGTGTCCGGCGGCCGTCAGCTCCACGATGTGGCGACGGCGATCCGCGGGATCGCGCCGCCGCTCGACGTGGCCTGCTTCCTCGAGCTCGTTGAGCAGCAACACCATGTTGTTCGCGTCAATCCCAAAGATCGAGCACATCAGCTGCTGCGACGCCTGCTCGACATCGCGCAGATACGCGAGCGCGACGTAATGGCGCAAGCTCATCCCCAGCAACTCGTCGGTGCTACGCCGATAGACGACCTTTGAGAGACGCGTCAATAGCGGCAAAGTCCCTCTGGTACGCACTATCGCTGGCTGGTTGATCGTCATTGCTACAGTGAGCATCGTAGCGCGACCAACGAACGGGATGGTGTTGCTTCCATGGCGCAGGCAATGACCGCTGAGCAGGAGTCACGTCGCCGCTGGATGGCGCTCGTCGTCGTCTGCCTGGCGATGCTGATGAACGTCCTCGACCTGACGGTCGTCAACGTCGCGCTACCGAAGATCCAGCACGACCTGCACTTCACGCAGGCCGGTCTCGCTTGGGTGATCGACGCCTACATGGTCGCGTTCGGCGGGTTCCTGCTGATGTCGGGACGGCTCGGGGACCTGATCGGGCGCAAGAAGACGTTCCTCACCGGCCTGGCGATCTTCACCGTGGCATCGGCGGTCTGCGGGCTCGCCAACAGCCAGGGATTGCTGATCGGGGCGCGCTTCGTCCAGGGCCTGTCGGGCTCGCTCTCGACATCGGTGATCCTGGCGATCATCGCGACGGAGTTCTCGGAGCCAAGCGAGCGCGCGAGGGCGATGAGCGCTTACATCTTCGTCGCTGTCGGCGGTGGGTCGATCGGACTACTCGCCGGCGGCGCGATCACGCAAGCGTTGAACTGGCACTGGATCTTCTTCATCAATCTTCCGATCGGCCTGGTCGCACTCGGACTTGGAGCGGTGCTTGTCCGTGAGAACGAGGGGATCGGCTGGCGCGGGGGGATCGACGTGCTCGGCTCGGTGCTGATCACGGGCGGGCTGATGCTGCTCGTCTACGCGATCGTGAAGTCGAGCGAGTACGGCCTTGGCTCAGTCCACACGCTCGGCTTCGGCGGCGTCGCGCTGGCTCTGATCGGCGCCTTCGTGGCGCTCGAGGCGCGCCTGCGAAACCCGATCATGCCGCTGCACATCTTCAACGTGCGCGGGCTGATGAGCTCGAGCATCGTGCGCTCGTGCCTGTTCATCGGGATGTACGGCTGCTTCTTCATCGGCACGCTCTACCTCGAACACGTGCTCGGCTACGGTGCGCTGCAGACCGGCCTCGCATTCCTGCCGATGACCCTCGTCGTCGCCTTCATGTCGCTAGGCATCACGGCGCGCCTCGTAGCGCGCTTCGGCCCGAAGCGCGTGCTGATGCCCGCAATCGTCTGCGTGTTCGCGGGCGTGACGCTGCTGTCGCAGATCAGCGTGCACGGCCACTACTTCCCGCTGGTCTTCTTCGCGTTCGCGCTGATGGGCCTCGGCATGGGCTCGGCCTCGGTGCCGCTGTTGACGATGGCAATGGCCAATGTGCCGCCGCGCGACGCGGGGCTGGCGTCGGGCGTCGTCAACGTCTCGATGCAGGTAGCGGGCGCCCTTGGCGTCGCGATCCTCGGCACGATCTCGACGGATCGCACAAAGGCGCTCGCGCGTCTCGGCCATCCGCTCGCGAGCGCGCTCACAGGCGGCTACCAGCTCGCGTTCCTCGTCGCGGCCGGCTGCGCGCTTGCGGCCTTCGTGCTCGCCCTCCTCCTGCTGCGCGCGCCGCGCCGACCCGAGGAGGAGCCGGTGCGGCAGCGCTCGCAGCAGACCGCGGGCGCGGCCGAGGCCGAAGCCGCCTGAGGCCCGGTTCTCAGCTCGCCTCGACGACCATCAGCGTGTGGCCGTCGGCGTCGCGCAGCCAGAACAGCGGCGGCACCGGACCACCCATTCGCATGACCTCGGCGTCGACATCGACGCCACGAGCGAGCAGCTCGGCGTGCGTGGCGTCGATGTCCTGCGTGACCAGGCTGATGCCCGTGACCGTCGGCGTAACGTCCTGGCCCGGCGGCGGTGGCGCCAGCGCAATGCCGGTCGTGCCACTCGGTGGGTAGACCTCAACCCAACGGTAGCCGCTCTCGCCGAAAGCCTCATCGCGTCGCTTCTCGAAGCCGAGCTTCTCGACGTAGAACTCGATTGCGCGATCGCTGTCGATGATCGGCACCACGACGAGATTGATCTCGCGCAGGCCTGTCGCTGTGGTACTGGTCATCACTGCCTCCTGTTCGTGGTCGGTCCTGGTGCTTTGACCGCGCTCCGCGCGCCAACTCATCGCTGGGAGACGGCCTTCAAACGACGAAGCTGACGGCGTAGGCGACGAAGGTGAGCGCGAGGATGGCGGCACCGCTGAGCGAGCGGAGGCTAGTGAAGTCCTCGCGGCGGACCGTGAAACAAATCGCGAGCAGGGCGAACGGGTCGACGTACTTCTGCCAGGGGTAGCGGATCACAAGCGCGCTGAGCAGGAAGCTCGCAAAGAAAGCGAACAGCAGCCACGGCCGTGGGCCGACCCGCGCCCGCCAAGCAAGCAGCGCGCCGGCGCTCGGCAGGAGGAGCCAGAAGAGCAATGAGGAGCCCAGCAGCGACGGTACGTGCGTGGAGGCGTTCCAAAGCACGCCCGCGGTGTGCGGGCCGGGCGCCGCGGGAAAGGCGAGCAACAGTCCCGCGCCGAGCAAGGCGCCGAGCGCGGGTTCGCGGAGAGCGAGCGCGAGGCGGCGCCGATCGCCGGTCAGAGCTCCCCGCCCGGCGAGCGCGAGCGACGGCGCGAAGAGGACGGCGCAGTAGAGGCCGAACGTCGCGAGCGTCAACTCCGGCGTTTGGACGACGAGCCCCCCCTGGCTCGCGCCCGCATCGCGCCCAGGTGCACACAGAGCACACGAGCTCGGGTCACCGCCGGGCGGAACGAGTCCGTGCCAGCTGAGGAACAGCGCGCCGACCGGAATCGCGGCCAGCACCGCCGCTCCGAGCAGCCCGGCGCGGCGCGGCAGCGTGGCGCCGACGCGCAGCGCGTAGAGGCCCGCGACGACCAGCATGAATGCGGCGCTCTGGCGCGTCAGGATCGCTGCCGCGACGGCGGCGCAGCCCAGCAGGAAGGCAGCGATCTCGCCGGTCTGGCGGGCGCATTCGAAGCGCTCGAGCGCAACGACGATAAGGAGCGTCGCGAGGTTGTCGGTGATCACGCGGAAGGACGTGCCGAAGACGTATGGCGAGAGCACGAAGAGCAACGCGAGCGCGAGCGCGGCGAGCCGCTCGAACCCGAGGCGGCGGCGCAACAGGTGGTAGACGGCGAGCGCGAGGACGTAGGAGATCGCGACCTCGACAAGTCGCAGCTTCCAAAGCGCGTAGCCGACCACCTTGCCGACGTAGGCTTCGAGCAGCGGGAAGAGCGGCGTCTGTGCGGCGACGTAGTGACCGAGGCTCGGGAACGGCAGCTGTCGCGAGAACTGCAGGATCGTCGGGTAGATGTAGTTGCCCTCGTCCGTCGAGTGGAAGATCGGCAGGGTGACCGTCATGCCGCGCAGGGCGGCGACCATCACGAGAAACGGAAGCGCGAGCAGGACCGGCGCGAACCAGTTGCGCTCGAGCAGCTCGCCGGCGTGGTCGGTCGTCTCCGGACCAGTCATCGACGTCACGATAACCGCGCGACGCGCGGCACCCCGGAAGCAAAGCGCCCCCCGTGTCACGCTCGAAAGAACTGCGGAGCGAGACAACGGGGGGCGCCCAGACGGGAGGACATGTGCTGCTATGAGAGCCTTCGCTCCTGAGGGATAGGAGCGTGGCTGATGTTTGCGCGCCTTGCACGCTAAACCTCGGGCTTAGGCGCCTGATCGTGGTTAGGCCGCGAAAGCCGCGGCTCAAACTACGTACGCAGTGCTCCGCGTAGTAGAGGCCGCGACCTGCCAATCGGGGCGCCCGGATTCGAACCGGGGACCTCACCGACCCGAACGGTGCGCGCTACCAGGCTGCGCCACGCCCCGAAGGCGCTCGCCAGTATCCCACAGCGGCCGCCTACGCTAGCGTCCGCGCTGCGATGGCGACGCTTGTCGAGATAGTCTCGATGCTCGATCAGCTGCTCGACGTACAGGCCTTCACCGACTTCGCTCCCAACGGCCTGCAGGTTCAGGGCTGCCTGGAGGTGCACACTGTTGCCAGCGGCGTCTCCGCGAGCGTCGAGCTGTTTGAGCGCGCGCTCGAGCTCGAGGCCGATCTCGTGCTCGTCCACCACGGGCTCTTCTGGGACGGCGACGAGATGCGCGTGCGTGGGGCGCAACGCGCCCGACTGCGGGCGCTGCTGTGCGCCGACATCTCGCTCGTCGCATACCACCTGCCGCTCGACGCGCACCGCACCTACGGCAACAACGCGTTGATCGCGAGCGGAATCGGTGCGCAGCTGACCGATCCATTCGCGCCAGTTGCGGGCCGCCCGTGCGGCTGGCAGGCCTCCTTCGATGGCGACGGGATCGCCGCGAGCGAGCTCGTCGATCGCCTGGCGACTCTCACAGGTCGCGACGTGCTCGCGTTTCTCGAGGGTCCTGAGCGCGTTCGCGGCGTGGGGATCGTGTCCGGCGGCGGCGGCCGTAGCGTGCATGATGCGATCGCGGCCGGGCTCGATGCGTTCGTGACCGGCGAGCCGGAGGAGTGGGCGCGCGCGGTCGCGCGTGAGGCCAGGATCAACTTCCTCGCAGGTGGGCACCACGCAACCGAGACGTTTGGGGTCCGCGCGCTTGGCGAGCTGCTGGTCGAGATGTTCGGCGTGAGGCACACCTATATCGAGATCGCAAACCCGGTCTGACGGCGAAGCGTTCTCGAGCTGGGCTTGCATGCGTCCGCTATGAGCGATATATGTAGCCTCGGTCACTTATTAGAGGAGGCACATACCGATGGCTGTTCACCTGACGCCCACGGAACTCGCGCGTGAAGCTGGCTTGGAACGGCGCGAAGTGATCTCCAAATGCATGGAGATGGGCGTCCCGATCTTTCAAGGTCGGATCGACAAGGCACTGTTCCTCGACAATCTGCGCCGTTTTGCGCTCATCCATCCGGCGGTCGTAGAAGCTTAGGCGTAGCCGCTACTCATCTCTCGCGCGCCGGGACGCCCGGCACGTGAGCAACTTTTTGCGCGACTCACGCGTTTGGCGCTGTGTGGGTCTGCGTAATCTGACGCTTGCTGGACTTGCTGGCGCGCTCGTGCTCGGCGCACCCGCAGCGATCGCAAACGCCGGCAGCGGCGGGGTGCCGACGCCTGGCGCCAATACCGGCGTGAGCGCGAGCACCGGAGCGAGCGGAAGCACCGGCGCGATCGCCGCCGCGGCCGTGGCGAAACTCGACACGACGATGACCAAGGCGATGCGCGGGCTCGGGAACAGCTCGGGCGCGTACGTAGTCGACCTCGATAGCGGACAGGTTCTGTTCGCTGATGACCCGACCGTGCCCCGCTACCCGGCGTCGGTCGAGAAGCTCTACACGCTGACCACCGCACTCGCCCTGTTCGGGCTGGACGGCACGCTTCAGACGAGCGTATGGGGCGTCGGCCAGGTCGGAGCCGGGGGCGTCTGGGACGGCGATCTCTACCTGCGCGGCGGCGGCGATCCGACATTCGGCGACCAGACCTTCATCCAGAACTGGTACGGCGGTGCCGGCACGACCGCCGGCGCGCTTGCCTCGCAGCTGATCGCGGCGACGCACATCACACGCGTCGATGGATCGGTGATCGGCGACGAGTCCTACTTCGACAGCCTGCGCGGGGATCCGGCGAGCGGCTACGGGCCTGATCCGAACCTCGTCGGCGAGCTTAGCGCGCTGAGCTTCGATCGCGGCGCCGTCGGCAATCAGGGCTCCCCGCCGGCCCATGCCGCGTGGGAGTTCGCGGGCACGCTGCGCCACGCGGGCATCAGCGTCAGCGGTCGCTCGCAGGCGGGTACGACACCGCCAGCAGCCCATCTGCTGGCGAGCGTCGAATCACCGCCGATGAGCGAGCTGGCCGCACTGACCGCCGGGCCGTCGGATGACTTCTTCGCGGAGATGATCCTGAAGGCAATCGGTGCGCGCTTCGGCGCCGGCGGCACAACAGCCGACGGAGCCGCCGTGGTACGCAGCTACCTCGCCAAGCTTGGCCTGACGCCACAGATCGTCGATGGCTCAGGGCTCTCGCGCGGGGACCTGACGAGCCCGCTGGCGGTGGTCACGCTGCTACGCGACCTCAGCCCGGGCGGTGACGCGATCCTCCAGGCGGTCGGCAGCACGCTGCGGTCGGCGCTGCCGATCGTGGGCGAAACAGGCACGCTCGCCGCGAGGATGGTCGGGACGCCGGCTGCCGGAAACTGCCAGGCGAAGACCGGCACCTTGAGCGATGCTTCAGACCTTGCCGGCTGGTGCGATGGCCGCTTCGCCTTTGCGCTGCTGATGAACCACGTCGTCGTCTGGAAAGCGCAAGAAGCACAGGACAAGATGGTCGAGGCGCTCGCGAAGCTCGCAGCGCCTCAGAGCAGCGCGAGCAGGCCCGCCTCGTCGAGCACGCGCACGCCGAGGCGCTCTGCCTTCTCGAGCTTCGAGCCCGGCGACTCGCCTGCGACGAGGTAGTCGGTCTTCTTCGAGACAGAGCTCGTAACGCGCCCCCCGGCGGCGGCAATCCGCTCGCCTGCCTGCTCGCGGGTGAGCGTCGGGAGCGTTCCGGTCAGCACGAAGACGAGCCCGGCAAGCGGCCCCTCCCCGGGCGGCGGACCGTCCTCCTCGAAGCGCAGTCCCGCACTGCGCAGGCGAGCAATGAGCTCGCGGAGCTCGGTGCTCGCGAGCTGGGCGCTGATCGAGCGGGCCATCTTCGGACCGACGCCAGGTGTCTGCTCGAGCTCCTCCGGGCTCGCCGCGAGCAGCCTGTCGATCGTGCGGAACTGGTTGGCGAGGTTGCGTGCGGTGACAAATCCGACCTCCTCGATCCCGACCGCGAACAGCACGCGATGAAACGGGCGCGAGCGCGACGCGTCGATCGCAGCGATCAGGTTGCCTGCCGATATCTCGCCGAAGCCCTCGAGCGCGAGCAGCTGCTCCTCGCGGAGGTCGTAGAGGTCGGCTGCGCTGTGGACGAGTCCGCGGCTGAGCAGTATGCCGACCAGTGTCTCGCCGAGCCCATCGACGTCCATCGCGCCACGCGAGACGAAGTGGCGCAGCAGCTGCCACTGACGGCCGGGGCAGATCGGGTTCGGGCAGTTGGTGAAGACCGAGCCCTCCGGCTTGATCGTCGGCGTACCGCAGACCGGGCAGCGCGCGGGCGGGCGCGGCGCAGGCGCCCGCTGCGGGTTCTCGACGGCGTGCGGCGCGGGTGAGACGACCTGCGGGATCACGTCGCCGGCCCGCAGGACGATCACGTCGTCCCCTTCGCGCAGATCCTTGCGCGCGAGATCCTCCTCGTTGTGCAGCGTCGCCAGCTTGACCGTCACGCCGCCAACGTGCACCGGCTCGAGCTCGGCGTAGGGGTGCAGGTCACCGAACTTGCCGACGTTCCAGCGGACCGCGAGCAGGCGGGTCTTGGCCGTGGTCGGCGGGAACTTCCATGCGACGGCCCAGCGCGGGTCGCGACCGACGGCGCCGAGCCGGCGCTGCAGCTCGAAGTCCGAGACCTTCACGACGACGCCATCGATCTCGAAGTCGAGGCTGCCGCGCCGGCGCTCCCACTCGAGGCACTGCTCGACGACGGCTTCCTCGTCCTCGCGCACGACGATCTCGCTGTTGACCGGGAAGCCGTGCCCGCGCAGCCACGCGAGTGCTTCCTCCTGGCTTCGCAGCTCGAGGCCTTCGGCCACGCCGATCGCGTATGCGAGCATCGATAGGGGGCGGCGAGCGGCGAGCGCAGGATCGAGCTGGCGGATCGTGCCGGCGGCCGTGTTGCGCGGATTCATGAACGTCGACTGACCGGCGGACGCCAGCCGCTCGTTGAGCGCGGTGAAATCGGGCAGCGCCATGTAGACCTCCCCGCGAACCTCGACAAGCGGCGGCGCGTCCTCGAGGCGCTGCGGGATCTCGGCGATCGTGCGCAGGTTGTGCGTGACGTCCTCGCCGATCTCGCCGTTGCCGCGCGTCGCGCCACGCTCGAGCGTGCCGTCGCGATAGAGCAGCGAGATCGCCAACCCGTCGATCTTCGGCTCGCAGACGAAGCTGAACTGCGGGTCGTCGATTCCCTCACGCGCGAGGTGTGCGCGCATCCGCGCAACCCATGCCCGCAGCTCCTGCGCCGAGCGGACGTTCGCCAGGGAGAGCATCGGCTGCAGGTGGCGAACCTTCTCGAGCCGATCCACCGCTTCGCCGCCGACGCGCTGGGTCTGGGAGTCTGGTGTTACAAGCTCGGGATGGGCTGCCTCGATCTCGCGCAGCTCGTTGTAGAGGGCGTCGTACTCGTCGTCGCCGATCTCGGGGTCGTCCTCCACGTAGTAGCGGCGCGAGTGGTAGGCGAGCAGCTCCCGCAGCTGCGCGGCGCGTGCGGCTGGGTCGTTCACGGTGTCAGAAGCGCCCCAAGGTCGAGCCGCTCGAGAGCGTGCATGCCGGGGTGGTCGGTGAGGTCGAAGTGGATCGGCGTGAGGGCTATCCGGCCGGCCGCGACCGCCGCCAGATCGGTCCCGGCGACGTCCTCGTAGCCGGGCGCCGCACCGTAGATCCAGTAACGCCGCCGCCCCTCCTCTTCGCGTTCGAGGCGCAGCTCATCGCGGTAGACGCGCTTGCCGAGCGCGGCGACCTCAATCCCGACGGGCACCTGACCCGGAAGGTTGATGTTGATCAGCGTCTTCGGCGACAGCGGAACCGTGTCGAGCGAGCCCACAAGCCGGGCGACGATATCGGCGGCGAGCGTGAAGTCAAAGCTCCCACCATCGACGTACTCGAGCCCGGCGTCCGCCGCCTGCTGCGAGACCGCGATGCCGGGAATACCGAGCACGACCGCCTCGAGCGCGGCTGCCACCGTGCCTGAGTACGTGATGTCGTCGCCGAGATTGGCGCCGTGGTTGATCCCCGAGACAACGAGATCCGGCGTGAAGTCGCCGATCAGGCCGAGATTTGCCAGACGCACGCAGTCGACCGGCGTGCCGTCGGTGGAATAGCCGACGCTCCCGTCATCGAACGCGACCTCCTCGACCCACAGCGGGCGGCGCGTCGTGATCGAGCGCGCCATCGCCGAGCGGTTCCCGTCTGGGGCGATGACGACGAGGCGTACGTCTTCGAGCGCCACCAGAGCGCGGCGCAAGGTCTGTAAGCCGTCGGCCTCGATGCCGTCGTCGTTGGTGAGCAGGATCTGCCGCACGTTCAACCAGGATATTGAGGGCCGGAGCGCCAGCGGCTGCGGCCTGCACCACTCGCGTACAAAGACGACGCGCGCAAGCGCGCCGGCAGCATCTACGAGCCGGCGATCGGGCGGGCCGGCTCGCGCAGGAGTGTGCTGCGGCGACGCGCCGCATGCGCACCGGGCCGCGCATCGAGCTGCTGCGCGATGTGCAAAGCCCAGGCATGGATCTGCTCCCAGTCGCGGCGGTCGCGCTGCTCGGGCGTGGTCCTGCGCACCATCGCCTGGGCGATCCTCCCGTCCGGTTGCGCCGGCAGGCTGCCGCCGAAGACGATGTGCTCGCGCGCGCCCAGACGCTCGACGGCGCGCCCCGTGCGGCGCGGCCGGGCCAAGGGCGAGTCGAGCGAGAGGGTGTCGGGACCGACCGGACCCGAGCTGAAGACCCAGAGCGACTGCTCAGCGAGCGCCTTGCGGTGCACGCGCAGGAAGTGGCGAGCCTCTGCGCGCCAACGCCCCAGGTATACGGCGCTGCCCAGCACGACTGCCTCGTATGCCTGCGTCGCCCCGACCTGGCTGACCTCGCGACAGTCGACACTCAGGCCAGACCGCGAGAGCGTCTCGGCGATCCTGCAGGCGATCTCGGCGGTTGAGCCGTGTTTGGAGGCGTATGCGACGAGTACGTCCTTCATCCGCTGAGCATCGCAGCTCTGCACGGCGGAACGCATCCGCACTCCCGTGAAGGCGCGGCTGCGGTTCCTACGGAGCGACAATTACCGCGATGCCGTTCCCGCTCGACACTCGCGCCGCCGCCGCGCGCGCCTGGCGCGATGCTCTGCAGGAGAGCGCGTGCGACTCGATCAAGCCGTGGCAGCACGGGCGCGTCGTGCGTGCCACCGGCTATCCGACCTACTGGAACTTCAACGCCGTCTGCGTCGCCGATGACGCCAACCTCGGCGTCGACGAGCTGGTCGAGCTCGCCGACCGCGAACTCGGCGGACTCTCGCACAGGCGGATCGACTTCGACGTCGTCGAGACCGGTGAGCGGCTGCGGCCCGCGTTTACCGCGAGCGGCTGGGAAGCCACGCGGCTGGTCTGGATGCGCTACGAGCGCTCGACGCCACCAGCCGCGGGGCTTGCGGTGACCGAGGTGGACTACGACGCGGTCCGCGACATGCGGCTCGCCTGGCTCAGCGACGACTACGGCGATGGCGAGTTCGAGGCTTTCTTAGACGGCGCCCGCGAGCTCGCGCAGGCGCACCGCCCCCGTGTCCTGGCGGCGATCGAGGGCGGGATCGCGGGCGGCTTCAGCCAGATCGAGCGCCTTGGCGATGACGCCGAAGTGGCGCTCGTCTACGTGCGTCCCGCGCATCGCGGACGCGGCCTCGGAACGCAGTTGACGATCGCGGCGATCCGTGCCTGCGCCGGCGCCTCGCAGATCTGGATCTGCGCAGATGATGAGGGCCGTCCGAAGCACCTCTATGAGCGGCTCGGGTTTCGCCCGGCCTGGACGATGTTCGAGTTTATGCGCCGCGACCGCTAGGAGAACTTCGTCTGCGGCCGCTCGAGCCGGCTGCCGTCGAGGACGATGTCTAGCTTCTCGTTGTAGAACGCGACAAGACCCGCTATCGGCGCCAGCGCCACCGTCGGAAAAGCGTAGGACCACGCGAGATCTGCGTGCAGCCGCTCGCCGATTCGCACGGACCAGTAGTCGGTCGTGCGGCCCTTATAGGGACAGGCTGTGACGGTGTCGCTGCGTTCGAGATGGCCGAAGTCGACCTCGCTGCGATTGAGGTAGTAGCGCGTCGGAAGCCCCGTCTCGAAGACCATTACCGGCGAGGAGCTCTCCGCGAGGAGCACGCCGTCCAGCTCCACGCGCACGCGGCGCGTCGAGCGCAGGGCGTCAACGCGCACGTAGGGGTTGCGCGGATGAACGAATACCTCCTCGTCCTCCTCGAACCAGCTGTCGAGTGCATCCCACTGGAAGCGGTAGTGATCGACCACCGCCGGGACGTCCGAGTCCGTAAAGAGCCGTGCGGCCTCCGTGCTGCACCGCTCGCCGGCGCGCAAGCCGAAGCGCCGCACGCTGCCGAGCCGCACTTTGTGCGGGTGCTGCTCGTCGACCAGCAGGGCCTCATCGACATCGGCTCGTGGGATCAGGAACTGCGGGTAGTACGGCGTCTCCCATATGTAGAGCGCGCTCGTCGTGTCGAGAACGGTGGCACCGGCGAAGAACGCGCGCACGCGTCGCGGAACCGGCTCGAGGTGATGCTGGAGGACAGCTGGCTGCGGATAGTCGGTCACCTCTACCTGCACGTTAGCTCACGCATACGCGCGCGCCTGTAGCGCATAGAGCTCGGCATAGGTTCCGCCGGCGGCAATCAGCTCGGCGTGCGTGCCCTGCTCGCGCACACGACCCTCGTCGAGCACGACGATCAGGTCGGCTGACCGGACCGTCGAGAAGCGGTGCGAGACGATCAGAGTGATCGTCCCGTTGGCCTCGCCCGCCGCGCGGGCGGCGCTGGCGTAACGATCGAAGATTGCCGTCTCCGTCGGCACGTCGAGGCTCGCCGCGGGCTCGTCGAGGACCACCAGTAGCGGCGCCACGCGCATCAGCCCTCGGGCGAGGGCGATGCGTTGCCACTGGCCGCCTGAGAGCTCACGCCCGCCCGTGTAGCGCGTGCCGACGGCGGTGCGCAACCCCTCCGGCAGGTCTGCCTCGAGCTGCGCTGAGCCGGCACGACCGAGCGCCGCGCGGACATGATCGTGATCGTCGATGTGTGACAGGTCGCCGACGCCGACGCTTTCGCGAAGCGGCAGCTGGAAGCGAACGAAGTCCTGAAATGTCGCGCTCAGCGAGGCGCGCCAGGCCTCCGTGTCGAGCTCCGCGAGATCTACGCCATCGACCATGACGCGGCCCGCGGTGGGTCGGTAGAGCCCACAGAGCAGCTTGACGAGCGTCGTCTTTCCGGCGCCGTTCTCGCCGACCAGTGCGATGCAGCGTCCAGCCGGAAGCTCGAGCTCGAGCGGACCCAGCACGCGGGTTTGATCGCTGCCCGGGTAGGCGAACTCGACGCCCTCGATCCGGATCCCCCGCGCCAAGCGCTGCGGAGGCTCGGCAGCGCCCGCAGCGGTCAGCCCGCGCGAATGGTCCTCGAGCCACAGCAGCTGACCGGCCGCGAGGCGCGCGGTGTTGAAGGTGCCGGCGGTGTCGGTCGAGCTCGAGATCTGTGACTGGGCGCGGCGCAGCAGCGAGACCGCCATCACGACCGAGCCCGGGCTCACGTGGCCGTGCGCGGCACGGAGCACGAGGATCACGATTGCGGCGACCAGGCCGGCGGCGAAGATCAGCCAGCCCGCCCCCTCCCAAGCCGCCTCGCGCAGCGACGAGCGGACGGCGCGGCGCCTGACATGCTCAACCAGCACCGCGTGACGCTCGGTGATCGCAGTCGTGACACCGTAGGTGCGCAGCTCACGAGCGCTGGCAGCGCTCGTGGCGAGCGAGAAGAGGTCGTCGAGCAGGCGCCGGTCATCCGCGAGGGCGTTATCCGAGTCCTGCTCGATGCGTGCCGCGCGGCGTTGCGCCAGTGCCGGCGCCAGCGCGAGCAGTGGCACGATGATGAGCGGAAGGTAGACGGTCGCCAGCAGGACCACCGTGAGAATCGCGCGTACGGCCTGGCCGAGCAGCCGGAACAGCTGACTCGGCGAGCCAGCCAGCGTCCGGCGGTTTGACGTCAACTGCTCCAGTCGCGCGAGCAACTCGGGCCGCTCGAAGTGCTCGAGCGTCGTGGTGCGCGCAGCGAGGCTCGCGATCCGCATCCCGAGCGCAAGGTTGACGCGATCGGTCAGCAGCGAGCTCTCGCTACTGCTGACGATCGAGAGCAGCCAACCGAGGCTAAATAGGACCGCGACCAACACAACGCCCAGCGCTATCTGCCCACTGTCCCGGGCGATCGCACCATCGGTCATCACCCGGAATCCGAGGCTGTAGCTGACGCTCGCCGCGCCCGCGAGAACATTCATCACAAGGCACGCTGCCGCGGTCCAAGGCGCGGCGCGGAACGAGCTTCCCAGCAACGCTGCGAGCTGCCGGCGGGCGGAGCTGATCATGCTTGGTTGGCGAACCTGCTCGCCTGGGCCGTGAACATCTCCGCATAGCTCCCGCCCGCAGCGAGCAACTCTGCGTGACTTCCAAGCTCGACTATCCGACCGCCGTCGAGCACCGCAATCCGCGATGCTCGCCGAACGCTCGCGAAGCGGTGCGAGATCACGATGCTCGTAACGCCGGCCGTCAGCTCGATGAAGCTGTCGTAGAACGCTGCCTCGCCGCGGACGTCGAGCTGCGCCGTCGGCTCGTCCAGCACGAGCACGCGCGCCCCGAGCTCGACGGCATAGAGCGCCCGCGCAAGTGCAATCCGCTGCCACTGCCCACCAGACAGATCCACGCCCTCGGGATAGTGCGGCGAAAGCTTGGTCTGCCAGCCGTGCGGCAGGCCGGCAATCAGCTCGGCCGCGCCGGCCCGCTGCGCAGCGCGCTCGAGCGCTGCGGGATCGGGCGCCCCGTCAGCGAACATCCCAACGTTCTCGGCGGCGCTCAGGGGAAAGCGCGTGAAATCCTGATAGACGACGGCGACCTGGCGCTGCCACTCGCGCGCGTTCAGCGCGTCGAGCGCTGTGCCGTCCACGGTGACGCGGCCGGCGGTCGGCTCGCGCATGCGCGCGAGCAACGATACGAGCGTCGTCTTGCCGGCACCGTTCACACCAACCAGGCCAAGCGAATCCCCGATCGCGAGATCGAGATCGAGGTCGTGGAGCACCGGCGTGCCGCCGGGGTAGCTGAAGCTCACGCGCTCGAAGCGGACGAGCTCTCGCGGAAGGCCCGCGGCCGGAGCCCCCGCCTCGGCGACCTTTCGACCACGGCCGAGCCCGGCGATCAGCGAGTCGAGATCGGGCAGCGCAGAGAGCATCTGTTCGAGACTCACGTCGGCGTAGCTGATCGAGCCGACCGCGAGGGTCGTCGGGAGCATCGGCAACATCGTTACGAACGTGCGCAGCGACACCTCGTGATGCGCCGCAGCCCAGCCGAGCTCGCCGGCGGCCAGCAGATATGCGGCGCAGACCGCGACGCCGGCCACCCAGACCCGCAGATTGAGACGCCGTGCCTCGCGCCACGAAGGCGTGATGCCTTCAAGCCAGTTGTCGCGATGTCGCTCGGTCACCCAGTCGCCTAGGCCGAAGACGCGTAGCTCCTTCGCTGCGGGCGGCTTCCACGCGAGGCTCAGCATGTACCAGCTGCGACGCAGCGGGGTGCCGGCCTGGCGCGCCATCGCCACGCGCGAGCGAATCAGCGCCTTCAGCGGCCGCCGCACAGCGAGCCAGACGACGAGCAGCTCGAGTCCAACCCACCAGCGGAATGTCGCCAGCGCGACGCACGCAAGCACACCCGTCAGGTCGTCGCCGATGCTCGAGATCAGCGCCATCGGGGCGCCAGACGGCTGGCTGCCGAGCAACTCCCCGCGCGCCGACGAGAGCCTGTCGAGGACGTCCTCGTTCTCGAGATGTTCGATCCCAGCCGGTGCCGAGACGGCCGTGACAAGACGGCGCTGCATGAGCGAGTCGACACGCGCCGCGACGGTCGCCGTCAACGCGTCCTCGAACGGACCGCGCAGCAGCGAGAGCGCATAGAGCCCGCCCGCGACGGCGAGATCAGTCAGCAGCGCGTGCCCGGAGCGCGAGCCGACGCCGTGCTTGACGGCCGCCGGGATCGCCGCGACGACCCGACCCATCGCGACGAGCACGACAACCGGCAGCGCGCCCTCCGCGAGCACGAAAAGCACTGCCAGCACGCTCAGTCGCGGGCTTGCCTCCCACAGTAGGCGAAGCGCGCGCAGCCGAGTCGATCCGGCGAGGCGCTGGCGCTGGCGTAACAGCACGTCCACGACGCGCGAGGGTAATCGATCAGCCACCGACTGCAAGCAGTCCGCAGGCCCCTATGGTTGCTCGCGGAATGTCCGGATCCCCGCGCGCGAAGCGGGTGCCGGCATCCCGCTCACGGACGCAAGCGGGATCCCGCTGCACGACGAGCTCGAGCTCGAACTCCGCCTTCGCTGACCCACTCCATCAGCAGGCAGTCGTGCCAGCCATCGCCGTCGTAGTCCCGCTCGTAGGCGTGCATGACGCCGACAGGCTTGAAGCCCGCCTTCTCGTAGGCGCGGATCGCTGCGGCGTTGCCGGCCGCCGGGTCGATCGTGATGCGGTGATGGCCGCGAACGTCGGTGAGGTGGCGGATCGCCTCGCGCAATGCGCCGCTGCCGATGCCGCGGCCGTGCAGCGCGGGGTCGACGAAGATGTCGACCATCGCGTGGCGATAGTCGGGATCCTCCTCCTCGAAGAACTGGATCAGGCCGGCGATATTGCCGTCGTACTCGATCACGAGCCGGGTCGCGGTCGGGTCCTCGCCGGGGAAGCCTGCCTGCGGCTGGCCCCACCACAGAGCCACCTCCGGCTCGCGGTGGATGCGCAGCAGCTCCGGCGCGTCAGCGGGCGCCAACGGACGGAGAATCAGGCCGCCTGGACTTGGGTTGCTTGGCCGGCTCAACGCAGCTGGTGCAGATAGTAAGGGCCCGGCGCGGGGACTCCGGGCAAGGCGATGCGTCATCTCAGGGTGCTGGTGATCGCGGCAAGGAGCTGCACATCTTGCCTGCGGCGAGCCGGGTCAGCAGAACGGGTCACGGCGCGTGCAGAACGTCGCCGGGATCGGGCGCGGGATTGTTCGCCAGGCAAGGCTCGGGAGGAGCTCGACGACGCCGTTGTCGTAGATCGCGCCGCCGTCGTAGGGAACGACGGAGAAGATCTCGTCGTCGATGTAGTGGATGAAGTTGTAGTCGGCGCGCTGCGCGGTCGCAGCGCTCAGGCTGTAGCGCGTGAAGCGATCGTCGCTGATCGGGCCGCCGCCGGCAGGACAATCGTGGAGGTAGGCATAGAGCCAACCGCCCGAGATCACCGGCGAGAGGAACTGCGGGTCGCAGACATTGCCGGCGCCGGCGGTGACCTGGTCGATCAGCTGCGGCGCATGGCCGAGCTGCGCCAGCCAGAGCGTCGACATGCCGAAATCGCCGGCGCTGACGGCAGTCGTGTAAGCGATCCGCGACCCGTTCAGCATAAGACCCGAGACGACGCCGGTCAGCCCCCTCGGCCAGCCCTGCTGATTCGGCGAGCTCGTGACGCCGTGCGACTGCGGCAGCGGCAGGTAGGTGGGCTTTCGGCTCGATAGCCTCCACTCCACGAGGCTGTCGGGGCGGCGAGCGCCGCCGTTGTGGCGCAGGAAGACCAGCGTCCCGTGCCAGATCGCGGGTTCGTGGTCCGAGCCGCCGCCCGGGATCGCAAGCTCCTCCTCAGTCGCGCCGGGAACCGCAAGCGGAAGCTCGAAGACATTGCAGCCCTCGTCGCTCGCGACCCTTGCGCAGCGTGAATAGACGGCGACCACGCCCGACCCGCTCGGCCCGAGCTCGACATCGAACGGAGCCGCCCGCTCGGGCACCGCGGGCATCGAGATGAAGCCCGCTGGGGAGCGCACGACGAGCTCGAAGTCACCGGTCGTCGCATCCGCCCGACTCCAAGCGCTCCAGCCGCCGTAGGCCACAGCGCTCGGCGGCGGGCAGTCGCCGACGTCCTGGCCGCAGCCACCGGCCGAGTCGAGCACGATAGGTGCCGCCTGCTTGGCCGATGCCGCGGCTGTCAAAAGCAGCAGCACAGCGAGCGCGCCAACGAGCCCCCTCATAGCCGGCGATGCTACATATCGGGGTATCTGACCCGCGCCAGATAGAGGCCATGCGCGGGGGCAGTCCGGCCCGCGGAACTGCGAGGCGCCCCTGCAAGCAGCGCGGTGAAGTCGGAAAGCGAGCGCGAGCCTGAGGCGACCTCGAGCATTGAGCCGACGAGCACGCGGTTCATCTGGCGCATGAACGCGTCGGCCTCGATCCAGAAGGCGAGGAGGTCGCCGTCGAAGCGCCACTCGGCGCGGATGACGTTGCGCTCGAAGCGGACGTGGGTGGTCTCCGTCGGCGTGAACGCGCTGAAGTCGTGCTTGCCGGTGAGCACGGAGGCACAGGCCGCGAGCGCCGTGCGGTCGAGCCGGCGCGGATATTCGAGCGCCCGGCCACGCTCGAACGGCGAGCGCTCGCGCGCGTTGTGGACGCGGTAGCAATAGGTGCGTGAAAGGGCGCTGTGACGCGCGCTGAACGCTGCGTCCGTTGGCTCGCTCGCGATGACCGCGACGTCGTCGGGCAGCAGCGCGTTGAGTGCGGCGGGGTCGAGCGCCTCGTGCTCGTAGCTTGCCACCTGACCCCAGGCGTGAACGCCCGCGTCGGTGCGCCCGGCGACGGTCGTCGGGACGGCCTCACGCAGGATCGTCGCGATCGCGCGCTCGAGCTCGGCCTGGACGGTGCGCCTCTCAGGCTGGCGAGCCCAGCCGGCGAACTGCGACCCGTCGTAGGCGAGCGTCAGTTTCGTGACCATCGCCGTGAAGTGCGGCGCTGCGAACTGGCAGCACAGCCCTAAACAACGAGCTCTAGAAACACCATCTCGGTCGAGTCGCTGTCGCGCGGACCGAGCTTGACGATGCGGGTGTAGCCGCCCGGGCGCTCCACGTAGCGGGGAGCGATCACCTCGAACAGCTTGTGGACGGCGAACTTGTCCTGGCCGAGCGCCGAGAGGGCCTGGCGGCGTGCGTGGAGGTCACCGCGCTTAGCGAGCGTGATCAGCTTCTCGACCTCCGGCTTGACCGCCTTCGCCTTGGCCTCGCTCGTCTTGATCCGCTCGTGCTCGATGACCTCCTTGCTGAGGTTCAGGAGCAGCGCCTTGCGGTGAGCGGAGTCGCGGCTGAGCTTGTGGCGGGCCTTCTGGTGGCGCATCGTGCCTGGAGCTTAGTCGTCGCGGAGGTGAAGGCCGCGCGCGGCGAGCGTCTCGATGACCTCGTCGATCGACTTCTTGCCGAAGTTCGGGATCGCGTTCAGCTCCGCCTCCGACTTTGAGATCAGGTCGCCGACGGTTGCTATCCCGGCCCGCTTGAGGCAGTTGTAGGAGCGGACACCGAGCTCGAGCTCCTCGATCAGGATGCCGTACTCCTCACCCTGAATCAGGCTCGAGTTGACGGCTCCGACGCTGCCGAGCGCGCCGTCGAGCTGACCGATCGGGCCCTGGCGGAGCTCCTCGACACGGTCCTCATCGGTGAAGATCGCGAGCTGGGAGATCAGCAGCT
Organism: Solirubrobacteraceae bacterium; assembly: GCA_050010595.1. Classification (GTDB taxonomy): domain Bacteria; phylum Actinomycetota; class Thermoleophilia; order Solirubrobacterales; family Solirubrobacteraceae; genus Palsa-513. Next base: position 50,903 of record JBEKKS010000006.1, on the reverse strand, counting down.
CGGCCGCCTCACGCAGCGCCGCCGAGGGCTCGACCGAGCCATCGGTCTCGATGTCGAGCGTCAGCTTGTCGAAGTCGGTGCGCTGGCCGACACGGGCCTGCTCGACGTTGTAAGCGACGCGGCGGACCGGCGAGAAGATCGAGTCGATCGGGATCACGCCGATCGGCTGGTCCGGGGACTTGTTGTCCTCCGCCGGACGGTAGCCGCGACCGCGTCCGATCGTCATGTAGAACTCGAGCCGCGCCTTCTTGTCGAGCGTCGCGATGTGGACGTCCGGGTTGAGGATCTCGACGCCCGAAGGCAGGTCGATGTCGGCAGCGGTGATGTCCCCGGGGCCGGTCGCGACGAGCGCAGCCTCGATCTCGGTGGCATCCGAATGCATGCGGCAGACGATGCCCTTGAGGTTGAGAACGATGTCGGTGACGTCCTCCTTGACGCCGGAGATCGTGGAGAACTCGTGGGCTACGCCCTCGATGCGCACGCTCGTGACCGCTGCACCGGCCAGCGATGAGAGCAGGACGCGGCGCAGGGAGTTGCCGAACGTGTAGCCGAAGCCACGGTCGAGCGGTTCGATAACGAACGTGCCGTGATTATCCTCGGCCGATTCGCTCGTGATCCGGGGGATTTGGAAGTCAAGCATCGGGGTCCTAACGTCGTTGTTTCAAGCCCGTCGGCGGGTGGCCGGCGCGCAAATCTCGGGCGCTGCGCTACTTCGAATAGTGCTCGACGATGAGCTGCTCCTGCACGGGTGCGGCAACCTCGCGCCGCTCCGGCTTGCGCAGCACCTTCGCCGTGAGCCCGTCGTGATCGGCCTGAAGCCACGCGGGCACCTGACCGGTCAGCTCGGTGGCGTCGCGAATCACCTGCGTCGCGTTCGTGCCCGCCTTGATCGCGATCACATCACCGGGCTTGACCTGATAGCTCGGGATGTCGACGCGACGGCCATTGATAGTCCAATGGCCGTGACGAACAAGCTGGCGGGCCTGGCGCCGCGAAGCAGCGAAGCCGAGCCGCACGAGAACGTTGTCGAGACGGCACTCGAGCAGCGTCAGGAGGTTCTCGCCGGTCACACCGGGCAGGCGAGACGCCTTCTCGTAGTAGTTGCGAAACTGCCGCTCGAGCAGGCCGTAATAGCGGCGCGCCTTCTGCTTCTCGCGCAGCTGGAGGCGGTACTCCGACTGCTTCTGCCGGCCGCGGCCGTGCTCGCCAGGCGGGTAGGAGCGGCGCTCGACGCCGCACTTGTCGGTCAGGCAGCGCTCGCCCTTGAGGAACAGCTTCTGCCCCTCGCGGCGGCACTGCTTGCACGCAGCTGAAGTGTCACGAGCCATCAGACGCGCCTGCGCTTCCGCGGGCGGCAGCCGTTGTGGGCCTGCGGCGTAACGTCCTTGACGCCGGTCACCTCGAGCCCGGCTGCCTGGAGCGAGCGGATCGCGGTCTCGCGGCCCGAGCCCGGGCCCTTGACGAAGACCTCGACCTTCGAAAGTCCCTGCTCGATGCCCTTGCGCGCCGCCGCGTCCGCGGTCACCTGCGCGGCAAACGGGGTCGACTTGCGTGAGCCCTTGAAGCCTGCGCCACCGGCCGACTCCCAGGCAATCACGTTGCCTTGGATGTCGGTCAGCGAGACGATCGTGTTGTTGAACGACGTCTTGATGTGCGCCTGTCCAACCGGAATGTTCTTCTTGACCTTGCGACGGCCGCGCGAGGGGCGCTTCGGTGCCGGCATTACTTCTTACCGGCCTTTTTCTTGCCGGCTACCTGCATCCGCTTCGGACCCTTGCGCGTGCGAGCGTTCGTCTTCGTCTTCTGGCCGCGCACCGGCAAGCCACGACGGTGGCGCATCCCGCGGTAGCAGCCGATCTCGGTCAGGCGCTTGATGTCCTGTGAAACCTCACGGCGCAGGTCACCCTCGACCGTCAGCTCCTGGTCGATCGCGTCGCGCAGCTGGGTGACCTCGTCCTCGGTCAGGTCGCGAACGTAGGTGTCAGGCGAGATGCCCAGGCCCGCGAGCAGCTTGGTCGAAGTCGGACGGCCGATGCCGTAGATGTACGTGAGGCCGATCTCAACACGCTTGTTGAGCGGCAGGTTGATCCCCGCGATGCGCGCCACGCCGCCCTTACCCCTGGCGCTGTTTGTGACGGGGGTTCTTGCAGATCACTAGGACCCTGCCGCGACGGCGGACGATCTTGCACTTCTCACACATCGGCTTGACCGACGGTCGTACCTTCATGGAAACCTTTCAGATGACACCGAGGATTGGCTCTGGCCGCCGGTCCGGCCGCCGCTACCACCCACGGTTACGCGCGAAGAACTCGGGCCTAGGTGACCCGAGCGCGACCGCCAATATTAGCAAGGTCCTTTTGCGGAGCGGCGTCGCCCGTATCGAGATGCCAGGGAGTGAGGATCCGCGGGCCTTCAGGCGTGATCGCGACCGTGAACTCGAAGTGCGCGGCGAGCGAGCCGTCTTTGGAGTAGATCGCCCAGCCATCATCGGAGGTCACGATCTCGGTCGTGCCGATCGTCGTCATCGGCTCGATCGCGAGAACCATGCCGTTGTGCAGTCGCGGACCCGTGCCCGGCTCACCGAAGTTCGGGATCTGCGGGTCCTCGTGCATCTCGCGGCCGATTCCGTGGCCGACGAGCGAGCGGACGACGTGCAGCCCGTCGCCCTCCGCCGAGGCCTGGATTGCGTGCGAGACATCGCCGAGGCGATTCCCATCGACGCACTGCGCGATGCCCTCGTGCAGCGCCCGCTCGGTCGCCTCCAGCAGGTGCGACGCGAGCGCACTGGCGGGCCCGACCGGAACGGTACGCGCCGCGTCGGCGACCCAGCCATCGAGCGTGACACCGACGTCCAGCGAGATGATGTCGCCGCGCTCGAGCTTGTGCGGGCCCGGAATCCCGTGGACGATCATCGCGTTCGGTGATGCGCAGATCGAGCCCGGGAAGCCGCGGTAGCCCTTGAACGTGGGGATCCCACCTTGCGAGCGGATGAAACGCTCGGCTGCCTCGTCGAGCTCTGCGGTCGTGACACCGGGACGCACCTGCCGCTCGAGCAGGCGCAGCGTTCGCACGAGGACAGCGCCCGCGGCCGCCATCTTCTCGATCTCGGCGGGCGACTTGCGGATGATCAAAGCTCGTCCTCGAGCTTCAGCGTCGCGAGCGCCGCACGAATGTGATCGTGGACCTCGGTCTGCGAGCGCGTTCCGTCGAAGCGGCGCAGAAGGCCGAGATCGTCGTAGTAGGCAATCAGCGGCTCGGTCTGCTCGTGGTAGACAAGCAGGCGCCTGCGAACGGTCTCCTCCTTGTCGTCCTCGCGCTGGATCAGCTCTGTCCCGTCCTCGTCGCAGAGCCCCTCGTGCTTTGGCGGGTCGAAATCGATGTGGTAGATCCGGCCGGTCTTGGGGTTCATCCGGCGCCCGCTGATCCGTTGCACCACGACGTCATCGGGCACGTCGATCAGCAGCGCCGCGGTCAAGCGGCGGTCGAGCGTCGCGATCTCGCGGCCGAGCGCGTCAGCCTGGGCGACCGTGCGGGGGAAGCCGTCGAGCAGGAACCCGTCGCGGGCATCATCCTGGGCGATCCGCTCGAGGATCACGCCCGTGATCACGCTGTCCGGGACGAGCTCGCCGGCATCCATATAGCGCTTCGCTTCGAGACCGAGCGGCGTCTGGGACGCCACGGCGGCACGCAGGATGTCACCGGTCGCGATGTGCGGCAGGCTGAACTCGTTGGTTAGCCGGGCCGCCTGGGTACCCTTGCCGGCGCCCGGCGGGCCCAGGAGAATGAGATTGAGTTCGGCCATCAGCTGTTCACCTGGCGGGCCTACATGCCGCGCCGCGGGAGTGTCTCGAAGACTAGCGGGGCGAGCACGACCGGCGCGGACCGGGACCTAGGTCTTCAGGAAGCCCTCGTAGTTGCGCATCATCAGCTGCGCCTCGAGTTGTTTCATCGTGTCGAGCGCGACGCCGATGACGATGATGATCGAGGTTCCGCCGAAGTTGAACGTCACGCCGCTGCGCGCATAGACGATCGCCGGTAGCACGGCGATGAAGGCGAGGTAGATCGCGCCCGGAAATGTGAGTCGCGCGAGGATGCGGTCGAGGAACTCGGCGGTCGGCCGACCCGGACGCACCCCCGGGATGAAGCCACCGTACTTCTTCAGGTTGTCGGCCTGGTCGACCGGATTGAAGGTGACCGCCGTGTAGAAGTAGGTGAAGAGGATGATCAGGATCGCCTCGCCGAAGATGTAATGCCACCCGCTCGGCGAGAAGAAGTCAGACAGCTGCCGCGACCAGTGCGTGTTGACCAGCTGCCCGATCGTCGGCGGGAACGCCATCAACGAAGCAGCGAAGATCACCGGGATGACGCCCGCCATGTTGACGCGCAATGGCAGGTAGGTCTGCGTGCCGGACGTCATCCGCCGCCCGATGACACGCTTCGCGTACTGCACCGGAATCCGCCGCTGCCCCTCCTGGACGAAGACGATGCCCGCGACGACGGCGAGCACGAGGAACGGCAGCACCACCTTGAAGACCTGGTTGTTCGTGTCGTACCACTGCTGTGCGGCGCTGGGCAGACGCGAAACGATCGAGGCGAAGATCATCAGCGAGATGCCGTTGCCGATGCCGCGCTGCGTGATCAGCTCGCCCATCCACATCACGAGCATGGTGCCCGCCGTCAGCGACACCACGATCAGCGTGATGTGCTGAAGGTCGAAGACCGGGATCACCGGGTTCGACGGGGTGCTCAGCGAATGGAAGAGGAAGACGTAGCCGATCGACTGCCCGAAGGCGAGACCGACCGTCAGGTAGCGCGTGTACTGAGTGATCCGCGCCTGACCGACCTCGCCCTCCTTCGAGAGCTTCTCGAGCGAGGGCACGACGACCTGCAGCAGCTGCAGGATGATCGATGCGGTGATGTAGGGCATGATCCCCAGCGCAAAGACGGCCATCTGCGTCAGCGCGCCGCCGGAGAACAGGTTGAGCAGCCCGAGGATGCTCGAGGAGCCGGCCGTCGTGTTGGAGAGCGACTTCGCGGCGCTCGCACTGATGCCCGGAGCGGTGAGGTGCGCGCCGAAACGGTAGAGCCCGAGCATCAACGCAGTGAAGGCGATCTTCTTGCGGATCTCCGGGACCGTGAAGGCGCTGAGGATCGTGCTGAACATCTGTCGTTGAGTCTAGAGGCGTGCCGCGTCCACGGACGCTCGTCCTTGTTCCTACTGCTCGATCAGCACGCAGCTGCCGCCGGCGCTCTCGATCTGCTCGCGCGCGGTCTTTGAGAACGCGTGCGCGTGCACAGTCAGGCCCTTGGTCAGCTCGCCGCGAGCGAGGATCTTGACCGGCACGTCCTTGCGCTTGCCGAGGCCGGCAGAGCGCAGCACGTCAAGCGTCACGTCGGCGCCAGCGGCGAAGCGCGCCTCCAGATCGGCAAGATTGACCGGCTGAGTGTGCGTGCGAAACGGCTCGAAGGGCATCGACTGCTTCTTCGTCGGACCGCGCAGCTTGCGCATCCGCATGTGGATCGGCATCTGGCCACCCTCGAAACGGGCACGATCCTTCGCGCCCGAGCGCGAGCCGTAGCCCTTGTGGCCACGCCCCGAAGTCTTGCCCATGCCGGATCCCTCGCCGCGACCGACGCGCTTGCGCGGATGGCGCGAGCCGGGCGCGGGCGCGAGTGAATGCAGGCCAACATACTCGGCGGCCCGCGCCTTCGGCGCGTCCGCCTGCGTTGCTTCCTCTTCGTTGGCGGGCTTTGTGGCCGCTGTGGCTCTACGGGCTGGGGGCATTAGGACTGGGGCTCTTCGACGTGGACCAGGTGGCGGACGCGGTGGAGCATGCCGCGGATCTGGGGGGTGTCGGTCACCTCGACGGTGTGGCGGATGTGGCGCAGACCGAGGGAGCGGAGGGTCGCTAGCTGGGCCTTGTCGGAGCCGTTGCGAGAGCGATGCTGGGTGACGCGCAGCTTCGCGGCCTTGGGTGCTGCGGGGCTCATGCGCTTGCCTCGGGGGCGGGCTCAGCGACGGAGTCGGTGGCAACCTCGCGCTTGTCGGCGAGGCCGAGGACCTGGGCGACCGATAGACCGCGGAGCTCTGCGACCTCCAACGGCGTGCGCAGGCTCTTCAGGCCATCGACGGTGGCCTTGACGAGGTTGATCGGGTTCTGCGAACCGAGGCTCTTGGAGAGGATGTCGTGGATGCCGGCGAGCTCCAGCACGGCGCGGACGCCGCCGCCTGCGATTACACCCGCGCCCGGGGCTGCCGGCTTGAGGAACACCTTGCCGGCGCCGAACCTCCCCGTCGTCTCATGCGTGATCGTGGAGCCGTACTTCGGCACGCGAAAGAGCGACTTCTTTGCCTGCTCGACGCCCTTCTGGATCGCGAGCGGAACCTCGTTTGCCTTGCCGTAGCCGACGCCGACGACATCCTTCTCGTCGCCGACGACGACGAGCGCAGTGAAAGAGAAGCGACGGCCGCCCTTGACGACCTTCGCGACGCGGTTGATCTCGACGACGCGCTCCTGAAGGTCGAGGCCTGCGGCGCTGACTGTCCTGTCGATACGCATGAGCGGGGTAGGGTAGCAGCGAGCCTAAAGCGTCAGGCCGGCTTCACGCACTCCCTCCGCGAGCGCCTTGACTTGGCCGTGGTAGAGGTAGCCGCCGCGATCGAAGACCGCCGTGGCGACCCCGACCCGCTTGGCGCGCTCCGCGAGCAGTGCGCCCGCGCGCCGCGCACGCTCGGTCGGGGCCAGCGTGCGCAGCTCCGGCTCGGTCCAGTTGACTGCAGCGAGCGTCCGCGCCGCGCCGTCGTCGATCAGCTGCGCGGAGAGACCGCGATTCGAACGGAAGACGGAGATCCGCGGCCGCTCCGCCGTGCCGGTGACCTTGGCACGCACGCGCCGGCGGCGCTTGAGACGTCGATCCTGCTTCGTTATCGCTGACATTCACAGCTCCTCATGCGCGCTTGCCGACCTTGCGGGCAACCTGTTCGCCTTCGTAGCGGATGCCCTTGCCCTTGTAGGGCTCTGGCGGGCGCTGCTTGCGAATCGTCGCCGCGACCTCGCCTACCTGCTGTTTTGAGATCCCACGAACCACCACGCGGGTCGGCTGAGGCACCTCGAACTCGATGCCCTGCGGCGCGGGAATGTTGACCGGGTGCGAATAGCCGAGGGCCAGCTCGAGGTCACTGCCCTTGAGCTGCGCGCGGTAGCCGACGCCCTGGATCTCGAGTCGCTTCTCATAGCCGTCGGTCACGCCAATCACCATGTTCGCGACGAGCGTACGTACGAGCCCATGCAGCGCGCGGTGCTCCCCACGATCGGTCGGACGCGTGACGACAAGCTGGTCCTCTTGGCGCGCGACCGTGATGTCGCGCGGGATGCGCTCCGACAGCGCTCCCTTGGGACCCGTGACGCTCACGAGCTCAGGCTCGATCGTGACATCTACGCCGCTCGGCACGGTGATCGGTGCTCTTCCGATACGCGACATTCACCAGACCTCCGCGACAACCTCGCCGCCGACACCGGCAGCGCGCGCCTCGTGACCCGTCATCACGCCGTGGGACGTTGAGACGATCGCCGTCCCCGTGCCACCGTTCACGCGTGGGATGCTCTTCGCATCAACATAGGTGCGCTGGCCTGGGCGCGAAACGCGGCGCAAGCCCGAGATCGCCGAACGGCGCGACTCGTCGTACTTCAAACGGATCTCGAGCACGTCGCCAGGGCCGCTAGCAGCAGGCGCTATTGAGTACGCGTCGATGTAGCCCTGCTCGCTGAGGATCCTGGCAAGCTCCGCCTTCTGGCGCGAGCCGGGCATCAGGACGGTCTCGTGCGAGGCGCGGATCGCATTGCGAATCCGCGTCAGGAAATCGGCTATCGGGTCTGTCATCGACATTGCTTGTCTCCAGCTACCACGAGGACTTGGTCATGCCCGGGATCTGCCCCTGATGCGCCATCTCGCGCAGGCAGATGCGACACAGCCCGAACTTGCGATACACGGACCGTGCCCTGCCGCAGCGATGGCAACGGCTGTAACCACGGGTCTTGAACTTTGGCGTGCGCGCCTGGCGCACACGTTGGCTTGTCTTAGCCACGGTCGTCCTCCGAATCGTCGTCGGACGTGACCTCGGAGCTTTGCTCCGAAGTCAGATCCTCCTCTGGCTGATCGTCCGTTGCGGCTGGAGCGACGTTGGCTTCCTCCAACGCCGGCTCGTCGCCCGCAACTTCTACGCTGGTCCCCTCGGTCGCGGCCGCCTCATTGCTCGCCGCAGGTTCCGGCTCCGGCTCCCGCTCGGGCTCGCTCGCGGGTGGCTCGGGAGTCAGCTCCTCGGCTTGCGGCTCGGGGTCGCCGGGGAGCTTGGGACGGCCGTCCTGGGCGAACGGGAAGCCGAACGCCTCGAGCAGTGCGAAAGCCTCGGTGTCGGTCTGCGCGGAGGTCGTGATCGTGATGTCGAGACCGCGAACTTGGTCGACGGCGTCGTAATCGATCTCGGGAAAGATGATCTGCTCGCGTACGCCCATGGAGTAGTTGCCGCGGCCGTCGAAGGACCGCGGGTTGAGGCCGCGGAAGTCGCGGATCCTCGGTATCGCGACTGCCATCAGGCGATCGAGGAACTCGTAGCCGCGCTCACCGCGCAAGGTGACCGAGACGCCGACCGGCATCCCTTCGCGCAGCTTGAAGTTGGCGATCGACTTGCGGGCGCGTCGCACGTTCGGCCGCTGGCCGGCAATCAGACCGAGCTGGTCGGTCGCGGCGTCGATCACCTTCGAGTCCTGCTTGCCGTCGCCGACGCCCATATTAAGCGTGATCTTCTTGATCGCAGGCGCCTGCATCGGCGACGAATAGCCGAAGCGCTCGATCAGTGCGGGGCGGATCTCGCTCTCGTAGCGGGCCTTCAGGCGCGCATGCGTGGTAGTCGCAGCCATCAGTCGATCCTCTGCTTCGAGCGGCGCGCGACGCGTGCCGGCTTGCCGTCCTCGCCGCGCTCGATGCCGACCCGCGTCGGCTTGTGATCCTTCGGATCGAGCAGCGCGACGTTGGAGACATGGACCGGTCCGGGACGCTCGATCACGCCGCCGACCGACTCCGCGCGACTGGCCCCAGGCACCTGGCGCGGGCGCTCGTGACGCTTGACGATGTTCAGGCCCTCGACATAGACGCGCTGCTTCTTCGGATCGACGCGCGTGACCTTGCCGATCTTGCCGCGGTCCTTGCCGGCGATGATCATCACCTGGTCGTCGCGGTGGATCTTCATCAGAGCACCTCCGGGGCGAGTGAGACGATCTTCATGAAGTTGCGCTCGCGCAGCTCGCGGGCGACAGGACCGAAGATGCGTGTCCCGCGCGGGTTGTTCTGGTCGTCGATGATCACGGCGGCGTTCTCGTCGAACGCGATGTAGGTGCCATCGGGCCGACCGAATGCCTTCTTCGTGCGAACGATGACCGCTGTCACGACGTCACCCTTCTTGACCGTGCCCTGGGGGTTCGCGGTCTTGACGGTTGCCGTGATGATGTCGCCCACGTGGGCGTAGCGTCGCCGCGAACCGCCCTTGACCCGAATGCAGAGGATCTCGCGTGCGCCGGTGTTGTCCGCCACGCGCAGCCGTGTCTCGTTCTGGATCACTTGGCGCGCTCCAGCACCTCGGCCAGGCGCCAGCGCTTGGTCGCCGACAGTGGCCGGGTCTCGATGACGCGCACGAGATCGCCCTCGTGGGCATCGTTGTTCTCGTCGTGCGCATGCAGGGTCTTCGAGCTGCGAACGATCTTCGAGTAGCGACGGTGGCGGCGCGAGATGTCGACGCGCACCGTGATCGTCTTCTGCGCCTTGTCCGAAACGACGATCCCTTGGCGTGTCTTCTGCCTGCCGGCAGCGCGTGGCTCCTGCTCGACCGGCTGCGTACTTGCGGCCGCGGGCTTCTCCGCGCGCTCTTGCCGGCGGCGCTCGGCGCGGGCCTTGCCGGCCTTCGCCCGTAGCGCGTCGCGCTGCGCCTGACGCTCCTGCGGGTCGCGCGGTCCGGCCGCCACCGACACAGCGCGCTGGCGGGTGCGACGGCGCCGCTCCTTCGGATGCAGTATCTCCTGCGGCGGTGCAGGCGGCGCAGCTGGCTCGCTTGGAGCAGCGTCGCCCGCAACCTCGGCCTCCGCAGCGGGCTCATCGGGCTGGGCGTCCTGCGCGGCCTCCGCGACCGGCTCCTCCGGCTGGGCGTCTTCCACAGGCGCGGGCTCCTCGCCCGCTACCTCCGCGACAGGCTCCGGCGACTGAGCGTCTTCCGCCGGTGTGGCTTCCGCGCCGGTAGCTTCGCTCTCGGCCTCTATGACCGGCTCTTGCTGCGGGGCGTCCGCGGCGGGCGTTTGCTCGTCAGCCATCCTTTTCCTCACTCTCGTGCGGGCGCAGCGCGCGCTCGCGGGCGATCGTCAATGCGCGCGCCAGGGCGCGGCGATTGGCGCGTATGCCTGCCGTGTTCTCGAGCTCGCCGGTCGCGTTCTGGAAGCGCAGTCCGAAAAGCTCACGGCGCGTAGTCGCGATCCGCTCGCCAAGCTCGGCGTCGGTCAGATCCCGCATGTCGGCAGCGCGTTCAGGCACGCTCAATCCTCCCGCGAGACAAACTTGGTCTTGACTGGCAGCTTGTGCCCGGCCAGGCGCATCGCGTCGCGGGCGAGCTCCTCGGAAACGCCGGCCAGCTCGAACATGACGCGGCCCGGCTTGACGACGGCCACCCACCCCTCAGGCGAGCCCTTGCCGGAGCCCATCCGAGTCTCGGCAGGCTTCTTCGTCACGGGCTTGTCGGGGAAGACGTTGATCCAGACCTTGCCGCCGCGGCGGATCTTACGGGTCATTGCTACACGGGCAGCCTCAATCTGGCGGTTCGTCAGCCAGCCGGCCTCGAGCGCCTTGAGGCCGTATTCACCGAACTGCACCTTGACCTGGCCGCGCGACATGCCGCCACGCCGGCCACGGTGCTGCTTGCGATGCTTGACGCGCTTGGGAGCGAGCATCAGCTGCCACCTCCCGGGCGCCCGCGACCGCCACCGCGGCCGCCGCGTCCACGACCGCCGCCGCCGGGGGCTCCACCGTCGCCGCCTCGCCCACGGCCACCGCGGTCGCCACGCTCGCCGCGCTCGCCACGCTCGCCGCGCTGATCGCCGCCGGGCGGCGCCGGAGCACTCATGTCAGTCAGGTCAGCGCCGGTGTAGCCCTCGGGCATGATCTCGCCCTTGTTGATCCAGCACTTGACGCCGATTCGGCCGAAGGTCGTGCGGGCCTCGTAGAAGCCGTAATCAATGTCGGCGCGCATCGTATGCAGCGGCACGCGGCCGTCCGAGTAGGCCTCCGTGCGCGCCATCTCGGCGCCGCCGAGGCGGCCCGACACCTGAACCTTGACGCCCTTCGCGCCGGAGCGCATCGCGCTCGTCAGCGCACGTTTCATCGCGCGACGGAACGCAACGCGGTTCTGCAGCTGCTCGGCGATCGACTGTGCGACGAGCTTTGCGTCGAGCTCCGGCCGCTTGATCTCGAGGATGTTGACCTTGATCTGCTTGCCGGTGATCTTGTGCAGATCGCGACGCAGCGCGTCGACCTCCGCACCGGACTTCCCGATGACGATGCCCGGACGCGCGGTGCGAATGTTCACCTCAACCTCGCTCGCGTTCTTCTTGATCGTGATGTCGGAAAGCCCGGCGTGCGAAAGCTTGCCCACGATGTGCGCGCGGATCTTGATGTCCTCGGCGAGGAACTCGGCGAAGTGCCGCTCGTTGAACCAGTTCGACTGCCAATCGTGGATGTAGCCCACGCGCATCGACTCGGGATGAACCTTCTGTCCCATCAGCTACTCCTTGATCCCAAGCTCGATCGTGAGGTGGCTCGTGCGCTTGTGGATCGGGGTCGCACGACCCATCGCGCGCGGGGTGAAGCGCTTGATCGTCGGCCCCTCGTCGGCATAGACAGCCGTCACGTGCAGATCGTCGGCGACGAGCTCGTGATTGTTCTCGGCATTGGCGATCGCCGAGTCCAGCAGCTTGGTCCAGTCGCGGGCGACGCCACGCGGGGCGAAGGCGAGTACCGCCTTGGCCTCGGGCACCGACTTGCCGCGGATGTGGTCGCAGACGAGGCGCGCCTTGCGCGCCGAGCTGCGCACGTAGCGTGCGTGCGCGCGGACGGTCACGGGAACGACGGGCACCTCGCGCCGGCGCCGCGCCGGAGCAGCGGCGGGCTTGGCGGGTGCCTTCGCAGATGCGCGCGCAGGCTTTGGTGCCTCGGCGGCAACGACAGCGGGAGCCTCTGTAGCGGCGGCCTTTGCCCGCGAGCGCGGGGCCTTTGCCGGCGCAGCCGCCGCGTCTTCCTGCTTTGCCGCGGCACGAGTGCGAGCGGGCTTTGCCGCGGCCTTCTCGGCGGCGGGCTTCGCCGCAGCGCGCGTGCGCGCGGGCTTTGCCGCGTCGGCTTCGCCAGCCGGCTTGGCAGCACGGCTGCGACTGCGCGCGGGCTTCTCGGCCGGCGAGGAGGACGAGACGGCGTCAGCCGGCTCGGTCCCCGCAGCCGTCTTATCGTCGGCCACTACCTCACCTTCCCGGAGCCGGCGTGACCGCGATAGGTCCGCGTCGGCGCGAACTCGCCCAGCTTGTGTCCGACCATCGACTCGCTGACGAACACCGGTACGTGCTTGCGCCCGTCATGGACGGCGATCGTGTGGCCGACCATCTCCGGGAAAATCGTCGACGTTCGCGACCAGGTCTTCAGCATCTGCTTCGTGTTGGCTGCGTTCATCGCGTTGACGCGAGCGAGCAGGCGCTCCTCGACGAACGGGCCTTTCTTGCTCGAGCGACTCATCGCTTGCCCTTCCCGCGGCGACGCCCGCGAACGATGTAGCGATCAGAATCCTTGCCCTTCTTGCGGGTGCGATAGCCGAGCGTCGGCACGCCCCACGGAGTGACGGGGTGGCGGCCCGGCGTAGTCGAGCCCTCGCCGCCGCCGTGCGGGTGGTCGACCGGGTTCATCGCGGTGCCGCGGGTCTGCGGCCGGACACCGAGGTGGCGCTTGCGACCCGCCTTGCCGATCTTGACGTTCTGGTGGTCGGCGTTGCCGATCACGCCGACAGTCGCGCGGCATTCGGCACGAACCAAGCGCATCTCGCCGGAGGGCAGGCGCAGCGTCGCCATGTCGCCGTCCTTTGCCATGAGGCGGATCGAAGCGCCGGCGGAGCGCCCCAGCTGACCGCCGCGGCCAGGCTGAAGCTCGACGTTGTGGACGACGGTGCCGGTCGGCATCTTCGCCAGCGACAGGCAGTTGCCGACAGCGATCTCAGCCTCTTCGCCCGACATCACGGTCATCCCGACAGTCAGCCTGTTCGGCGCGAGGATGTAGCTCTTCTCGCCGTTCGCGTAGTGCAGCAGAGCGATGTAGGCAGTGCGGTTCGGGTCGTATTCGATCGCAGCGACGCGCGCGGGCACGCCGTCCGTGCGCCGCTTGAAGTCGATCTTCCGGTAGAGACGCTTGGCACCACCGCCGCGATGGCGGGAGGTCTTGCGGCCGTAAGAGTTGCGTCCGCCGCTCTTGGTCAGGCCTTCGACGAGCGAGCGCTCCGGCTTGTCCGATGTGATCTCGGCAAAGTCCGGATAAGACACGAACCGCATACCCGGGCTCGTCGGCTTCGGCTTGCGTATGGGCATTACTGGACTCCCTGCAGCGCCGCAAAGATCGGGATCGTCTCGCCGGCGCGAACCTGCACGATCGCCTTCTTCCAGGTCCGCGTGCGCCCGCGCGTCACGCCGCGGCGCTTGGGCTTGGAGCGCACTGAGATCGTGCGCACATCGTCCACGTGTACGGAGAACATCGTCTCGACCGCCTGGCGGATCTGGGTCTTGTGCGCATCCGGATGGACGCGGAACGTGTACTTGCCGGCGCTCGCGAGGACGTAGCTCTTCTCGGAGACGACCGGGCGGATGATGACCTCGGTGTGGTCCATAAATCAGTCGGCGTCCTTGGTCGTGGCGGCTTTGCCGCCCCGACCTTCGTCCTTTGGCGCCTTAGGCGTCCTGGGCTTTGCAACCGGGGCTGTCTTCTTCGCAGCCGCCTCGGCCTTCGCGGCCGGCTTCGGCGCGGTCTTCGGCTTGGGTGCGGCCTTCGGTGCAGTCGCTGCCTTCGCGGCCGGCTTGGCTGCGGGCATCGACTCGGCTGCGGGCTCTGCCGCGGGCGCTGCCTTCGCGGCCGCCTTGGCTGCGGGCCTTGGCGCGGCTGCAGGCTCTGCCGCGGGCGCCGCATTGGCAGCTGGCGCAGGCACGCTGGCGGGCGCCTCTGGTGATGCGGCCGATGCTCGAGCCGGGCGCTTGCTCGGAGCTGGTGAGGAGGGCGCGGCGTCAGCCGTCGGCCCCGCAGCTGCCGGCTCCCCCGCAGCTGCGGCCTCCCCCGCCGCCCGGGCGGTCAGCTCTGCGAGTGCGGCGTCCGAGCAGAGCAGGGATGCTGCGGCGACGATGTCGACGATCCCGACGCTGCTCGGCTCGAGGACAGCGACACGTTCGATGTTGCGGAACGAGAGCGCAGCGTCACGCTCCTGTGCGGTCACGACCACAAGCGTGGCGCGTGGCTGACCCCACGCGAGCAGCAGCTTCGCCGCGCTGCGTGTGGAAGGCTCGGTGAACGCTGCGGCATCGAGGATGGCGAGCGAGCCTCGGTCGGCGTGCAGTGAGAGCGCGCTGCGCAGGGCCGCCCGGCGCTCCTTGCGGTTGACCTTGAAGGTGTAGGAACGCGGGTGCGGACCGAAGACCGTGCCGCCACCCGTCCAGACCGGCGAACGCGACGACCCCGCACGGGCACGGCCGGTGCCCTTCTGGCGCCATGGCTTAGCGCCACCGCCGCTGACCAGGCCGCGTGTCCGCGTCGCGGCGGTGCCACGACGGCGTGCCGCCATCTCGGCACGAACCGACTCGTGGATCAGCGGCCCGTTGAAGCGAGCGCCGAACGCCGTCTCGTCTAGATCGACGGAGCGCTTGGCTCCGCCGAGAACGGGGGCGCTAGCCATCGGAGCGCACCTCCACGTAGCCGCCGCGCGAGCCCGGCACCGAGCCGCGGACGAACAGCAGGTGCTCTGCGGG
This sequence comes from Solirubrobacteraceae bacterium, assembly GCA_050010595.1. GTDB lineage: Bacteria > Actinomycetota > Thermoleophilia > Solirubrobacterales > Solirubrobacteraceae > Palsa-513. The sequence goes on along the minus strand of JBEKKS010000006.1, from coordinate 35,826 downwards.
CCTGACTGCGACGACCTCCAGGCCACGCTGGGTGATGCGCTTGTTGCCCATCTGCCCCGGCCCGCGGATTCCCTTGAAGACGCGTGACGGCGTAGCAGAGGCGCCGATCGAGCCCGGCGCACGAGTGTTGTGAGAACCGTGCGTCACTGGACCGCGGCTGAAGCGATGACGCTTGACGGTGCCCTGGAAGCCCTTGCCCTTCGAGGTGCCGGAGATCTTGACGCGCTGCCCCGGCTCGAAGACATCGGCGTCGAGGGTCGCACCGATCGTCAGGCCGGCACCCTCGCCGCGAAACTCAGCGAGCCGGCGGAGCGGCGGCGCGGAAGCCTTGGCGAGATGCCCCAGCTCGGGCTTGGTGAGCGCCTTTTCCCGGGTTGCCCCAAAGGCGAGCTGGACGGCGTCGTAGCCATCGCGCTCAGTCGTCCGAAGCGCCGTGACGTAGCACGGCCCGGCCTCGAGCACCGTCACGCGCGCGACCGCGCCATCCTCGCCGAAGATCTGGGTCATGCCGAGCTTGCGTGCGAGGATCGCTGCCATCAGCTTGCGAGGCGGATCTCGATGTCGACGCCGGCGGGGAGATGATCGAGACGCTGGAGCGAGTCAACCGTCTTCGGCGTGGGCTGGTGGATGTCGATCAGCCGCTTGTGCGTGCGGATCTCGAAATGCTCGCGCGAGTCCTTGTCCTTGAAGGGCGAGCGGATCACGCAGTAGATGTTCTTCTCGGTCGGCAGCGGCACGGGCCCAGAGACAGTCGCGCCGGTCCGCGTGGCGGTGTCGACGATCTCCTTTGCAGCCGTCTCGATCGCCTGCGTGTCGTAGGCCTTGAGGCGGATGCGGATCTTGTTTTGCGCTGCTGGGGGCACTGTTGCCTGCTGCTTTCTGTTCTTCGTGCTGTTGTCTAGGTCTGTCTGGTTCGCGGTCTAACGTCACGGAGGGCGCAAAGGGCGCGCCCCCCGCTTCTCGACGCGCGCAAAGCGCGCTACGACTGTCGTATCTGTCTGTTACTGGCGTCAAATCCCGGCCCGCCTGACGGCGGGCCGGAGAGCTGACTACTTGATGATCTCGGTCACGACGCCAGAGCCAACCGTACGGCCGCCCTCGCGAATCGCGAACCGCAGGCCGGGATCCATGGCGATCGGCTGGATCAGCTCGATCTCCATCTGGACGTTGTCGCCAGGCATAACCATCTCGACACCTTCGGGCAGGTTAGCCACGCCGGTGACGTCGGTGGTGCGGAAGTAGAACTGGGGCCTATAGCCCGAGAAGAACGGTGTGTGGCGCCCGCCCTCCTCCTTCTTCAGAACGTAGACCTCGCTCTTGAAGTGGGTATGAGGCGTGATCGAGCCGGGCTTGCAAAGCACCTGGCCACGCTCGATCTCCTCGCGCTTCGTACCGCGCAGCAGACAGCCGACGTTGTCGCCGGCCTGTCCCTGGTCGAGGATCTTGCGGAACATCTCGACGCCGGTCACGACCGTGGTCGTCGTCGCCTTGATGCCGACGATCTCGACAGTCTCGCCAGTCTTGATGATGCCCTGCTCAACACGACCCGTTGCGACCGTGCCGCGACCGGTGATCGAGAAGACGTCCTCGACCGGCATCAGGAACGGCTTGTCGAGCTCACGCGTCGGCTCGGGGATGTAGCTGTCGAGCGCATCGGCAAGCTCGAGGATCTTCTCGCGGTAGCCCGCGTCACCCTCGAGCGCCTTCAGCGCCGAGCCCTGAATGAATGGAATGTCGTCGCCGGGGAAGTCGTAGAGCGAGAGCAGCTCGCGCACCTCGACCTCGACCAGCTCCAGTAGCTCCTCGTCGTCGACCATGTCGACCTTGTTGAGGAACACCACGATGTAGGGGACGCCGACCTGGCGGGCAAGCAGGATGTGCTCGCGCGTCTGAGGCATCGGACCGTCGGCCGCCGAAACGACGAGGATCGCGCCATCCATCTGCGCGGCACCCGTGATCATGTTCTTCACGTAGTCGGCGTGCCCTGGGCAGTCGACGTGCGCGTAGTGGCGCTTCTCGGTCTGGTACTCGACGTGCGAGGTCGCGATCGTGATGCCACGCTCGCGCTCCTCGGGGGCGTTGTCGATCTCTTCGAAGGACTTGGCCTCCCCGCCCGACTTCTCGGCGAGCACGTTTGTGATGGCAGCGGTCAGCGTCGTCTTGCCGTGGTCGATGTGACCGATCGTGCCGACGTTGACGTGCGGCTTATCCCGCTCGAACTTCGCCTTTGCCACTTCAATTGCTCCTGTGTTCGCAGTTGGAGGCCCGCCCATCTGAGGCGAACCTGGAAATACTCTCAAAAACCGTCATCCCGCGACGGCGGGCATCGCTACGCAGCTGCAGCCGACTCGCCTCCACGACTCTCGACGACCTTCTCGGCGATGTTCGGGGGCACCTCTTCGTAGCCATCGAACTGCATCGTGTAGGTCGCTCGTCCCTGCGTGTTCGAACGCAGATCCGTCGCATAGCCGAACATCTCCGAGAGCGGTACGCGCCCCGTCACGGCGAGCGCATTGCCCCGCCGCTCCTGGCCCTCGATGCGCCCGCGCCGGCGTGACAGATCGCCGATGACGTCGCCGAGAAAGTCCTCCGGCACCACCACCTCAACCGCAAAAACGGGCTCGAGCAGCACGGGCTTGGCGCGCTTCGCGGCCTCCTTGAAGGCCAGCGAGCCGGCAATCTTGAACGCGATCTCCGAAGAATCTGTGTCGTGGTACTTGCCGTCGGTCAGCGTGACGCGCACGTCAACCATCGGGTAGCCGGCCTTGACGCCCGACTCGAGCGCCTCCTCGCAGCCCTTCTCCACGGCGGGGATGAACTCGCTTGGGACCGAGCCACCCTTGATCTTGTTGACGAAGTCGAAGCCCTCGCCCGGCGCCGGCTCGAGGTCGATGTAGACGATGCCGTACTGGCCCGAGCCGCCGGTCTGGCGCACGAAGCGACCCTCGACGTGCTTTGCCTCGCCGCGCACAGTCTCGCGGTAGGAGACCTGCGGACGACCGACATTCGCCTCGACGCCGTACTCGCGCCGCATCCGGTCGACGAGCACCTCCAGGTGCAGCTCGCCCATGCCGGATATCTCCGTCTGCCCGGTCTCGTCGTTGGTCTGGACGCGGAACGTCGGATCCTCCTCGGCGAGCCGGCCGAGCGCGACCGACATCTTCTGCTGGTCGACCTTCGTCTTGGGCTCGACCGCAACCTTGATCACCGGCTCGGGGAAGATGATCTGCTCGAGCTTGATCGGCGCGTCCGGCGCGCAGAGCGTGTCGCCGGTCGTGACCTGCTTGATCCCGACGGCGGCCGCGATGTCACCGGCGTAGACCTCGGTGACGTCCTCGCGGTCGTTTGCGTGCATCATCAGGACGCGACCGATCCGCTCGGTGCGCCCGGTCGAGGCGTTCAGAACGCGGGCGCCCGACTCGAGCTTGCCCGAATACACGCGGAAGTAGGTGAGCTTGCCGACGAACGGGTCGGCCATGATCTTGAAAGCGAGCGCCGAGAAGGGCGCCGAATCGCTGGGCTCACGGACCGCCTCGACGCCTTCGCCGTCCTTGGTCGGCTCGATTCCCATCATCGGGGGAACCTCGACCGGCGAGGGCAGGTAGTCGAGAACCGCGTCGAGCAGCGGCTGGACGCCCTTGTTCTTGAAGGATGAGCCGCAGAGCACCGGTGTCAGCGCGATTGCCAGCGTGGCTTTGCGGATCGCGCGCTTGAGCAGCTCAACCGGGATCTCCTGCTCCTCGAGGATCAGCTCGAGCAGCTCGTCATCGTGCTGGGAGACCTCTTCGAGCAGGTACTCGCGCGCCGCGGCAGCAGCGTCCGCAAGCTCAGCCGGAATCTCGCGCGCCTCCTGCTCGGTGCCGAGCTCGTCGAGGTAGTAGATCGCCTTCATCGCGACCAGATCGACGATCCCGGCGAAGTCGCTCTCAGCCCCGATCGGCAGCTGGATCGGCACCGGATGGGCTGCCAGGCGATCGACCATCGTTTGCACGCCGCGATCGAAGTCGGCGCCGATGCGGTCCATCTTGTTGATGTAGGCGATCCGCGGCACGTGGTACTTGTCCGCCTGACGCCAGACCGTCTCGGACTGCGGCTCGACGCCGGCGACCGAGTCAAACAGCGCGATCGCACCGTCCAGCACGCGCAGCGAGCGCTCAACCTCGACGGTGAAGTCGACGTGGCCGGGCGTGTCGATGATGTTGATCCGATGATCCTTCCACTGGCAGGTGGTGGCGGCCGAGGTGATCGTGATGCCACGCTCCTGCTCCTGCTCCATCCAGTCCATCGTGGCAGCGCCCTCGTGAACCTCACCGATCTTGTAGGTGCGGCCGGTGTAATAGAGGATGCGCTCGGTCGTCGTCGTCTTACCGGCGTCGATGTGCGCCATGATCCCGATGTTGCGGGTCTTTTCGAGGGGGAAGGCTCTTGGCATCTTGGTGTGAATTTCGGGCGGAGCGCCGCTTACGCCTGCACGGCCGGGCCGGGCTCGAGCAAAAAAATAGGCCCGCAGGGCCTATCGAACTTGCCGATCCAGCCCGCGGTGGCGTCGCTATGCGCTCGTGGTCTCCATTGTCGGGTCATGCGCCAGGTTTGACGCGCCCACCATCGAGCGCGCACGTCCCTCGCGCGGAAATGGATCATAGCAAGGGCTCGGCCCTGCATCGGGCCGCCTCAGGAGCACGTCGGGGCGGCACTGCGAGGGATCACCCGATAGCTCCCGTCGCGCTCGATCGCGTAGGAGACGACATTGCCTGGGCTCGACGCCGCGGTGCTCTCGCGGCCGTTGATCGACATGCGAACGAGATCGTTGCCGAAGGTGACCAGGAAGTGGTTGCCGGCAGTGAACAGCGGCTGCGGCGAAGCCGGCGCGAGGATGCCGTTGACGTCGACAAGGCCGCCAGTGGCCGCCGCAGTCGGGTAGGCGACGAGGCAGACCCAGACGCGTCCGGTCGGGACGAGGCGTAGAGAGACGCGGCCAGCGGAGAGCGCACCGCGATGGGAGTCCTTGCTTGACGTCCGCCGGTGGTCGTGGGAGCGCACCGGCCTACGCGGCGCGATCGTGTGCGGGGGAGATCTGCGCGCCGGCGACGGGGCGGCCTGGCCGGCGCCGAGGACGCCGGTCGCGTATGCAACGCCGGCGGCGATCGCAAGCACGGCGAGCAGGCCCGCCAGAGCTGCGGGGGGACCTCGCAGCGCCCGGCGCGGCGCCGGTTCAAGTGCGCTCAAGGGGCGTGGCTCGGGTTGCGGCTGCACGAGCACGGAGAGCTCGGGCTCTGACTGGTCCTGTGCGACACGCTTGAACTCCGCAACGAGTGCGTCGCCGTCGAGGCCCAGCAACTGCGCGTAGCTGCGCAGAAACCCCCTGGCGAAAGCGTAGCCGGGAAGCCGGTCCCAGCTTTCATCCTCGATCGCTTGCAGGTAGCGGTCGCGGATCTTCAGGCGTGTCTCGACCTCGGCGCGGCTAAGACCGCGCCGCTCGCGTGCTTCGCGTAGAGCGGCGCCGATCCCAGCGACAAGCGTGGCGTCCTGATCGGCGCCGGCTGCCGGTTCGGACTCTGGCGGCGTTGACATCGTCGCTTTGCGGCGGTCCTGCCGTCCGCCCGCGCCGAGCAAACGGCTGAACGCACCCCTCAAATGACCGTAGCGCACAACGTGCGCCGCGCGCGCGTCGAGCGCGGCAAGGATTGGGCCGCGGCGAGCGCCGACGTCGATGCGCCGGAGACCGTAACGCTGACACTGCGACCGCTTGCGCTCGCCGCGCGCCTGCTACGCAAGGATCGTGAGAGCAAGGCCGGCCTCTCGGTCGAGGTGCTCGTCAGCTACGTGTCGAGCCGCGGTGCCGAGAGCTCGCTCACCCAGGCAGTCCGGCTGTTGAAGCGGCGCTAGCGCGCTACCAGCGGTAGTGCGCGAAGGCCTTGTTGGCCTGCGCCATGCGGAAGATGTCGTCCTTACGCTTGTAGGCGCCGCCCTGCTGGGACTGGGCGTCGAGCAGCTCGCCGGCGAGCCGCTGGGACATCTGCTTCTCGCGGCGCGAACGGGAGTACTCGACGAGCCAGCGAACTGCAAGCGTGCGGGCGCGCGCCGAGGGCACCTCGACCGGAACCTGGTATGTGGCGCCGCCGACGCGACGCGAGCGGACCTCGAGCTGGGGCGTGAGGATCTTGATCGACTCCTCGAGCGCCTCGACCGGGTCCTTGCCCGTGCGCTCGGAAAGGATTGCGAGCGCGTCGTAGACGATCTGCTCGGCAAGCGACTTCTTGCCGTCGATCATCACCTTGTTGATGACCTGCTGGACGATTCGTGAGCGATGGACCGGATCCGGCGGGATCCGCCGCGCCGTGGCAGCCGCGCGGCGTGGCATTAGCTCTTCTTCACGCCGTACTGCGAGCGCGCCTTCTTGCGATCGCTGACACCGGCGGCGTCGAGCGCCCCGCGCACGACCTTGTAGCGAACACCCGGAAGGTCCTTCACACGACCACCGCGCACGAGCACGACCGAGTGCTCCTGCAAGTTGTGCCCCTCGCCCGGGATGTACGCGGTGACCTCGATCGAGCCGGTGATACGAACGCGCGCAACCTTGCGCAGCGCCGAGTTCGGCTTCTTTGGCGTCACCGTGTAGACGCGCGTACAAACGCCGCGCCGCTGCGGAGCAGCGACCTTGCGCTTACGCCCGGTGCCCGACTTGAGGCCAGGGGTCGCGAGCTTCTTCTTCGGCGGCTTGCGGCCACTGCGGACTAGCTGACTGGTGGTCGGCATCGGCTGAGGACCATAGCAAAGCACGGGAAACGTGCCTCGCGGCAGGCAGATCTGGGAGCGGGTTCGTAACATTCGGGGCGATCCCACCGACCTCGGAGGCGGCAGGTGAATATTCCAAGATTGGCGGGCGCAGCCGTCGTCGGCCTCGCCGCGTGGGTGCTCCCGAGCGCAGCCGCAGCCACCACTCACCGCTGCACCCCATTGACGATCAGGGGAGTGCGCTACCACGACATCGTCGCGATCGGTGTCGGCTGTGGCTACGTCCAAAACGTCTTTCTCGAAGCGACGCCCGGCACGCCGAGCCACGAAGCCGCCAGAGCCGAGCAAGCGACGGGCTGGACGTACGTGGGTGCAGTGATCCTCTCGCGCCACTCACAGAGAGACAGCTGGACCAAGGGCCCGGAGACAATCGTGTACGTGGCGACGATCCCGGGCCGCTCGCCCACGCCTTAGCCGCGCGCTGCGGCCAGCGGCGCGCCGGCGGTTGCCGGTCGGATCGACGGCATCAGCGCTGCCGCGAACACGACTGCCAGCACGCCCAGCGCCTGCGCGACGATCCCGAGGGCACCGGTCGGCAGCGGGTCGCCGAAGACGAGGAAGCCGCCGGCGATCGCCGAGATGTTGGCGGTCGCGCTGGTGATAGCAATCACCGGCACCGCCTCGCCATCCTGCAGCGACTTCGCGCAAGCGAAGAAAGCGACGATCGACGCCAGCACCGTCACCGCGAGCCACGGGCTCAGCAGGATCCCGAGCGGGCCGTGGGCGCCACCGATCCCGGTCAGCGCCTTGAGCGACACATCGGAGACGCCGAAGAGGATCCCCGTCGCGGCGCCGAGCATCGTCCCGTGGTGCGCGCGCGGCGCGCCGGCCGACGGACCAACGAGCAGAGCGGCACCGAGCCCGCAGAGAACCGCCTCGAACGCGATCATGCCCCCCGGCGAGAAGCTCGAGCGCGCTCCGCCACCGCCGGGGACGGTGAGTGCGAACGCTGCGAGCCCGCCGGCCGTTAGAGCGAGGCCCAGCCACTGACGTCGCGCGACCCGAATACCGAAGCAGCGGTCGGCCATGACCCCGACGAGCACGATCCCGCCGGCAAGCACCACCTGCACCGTCGTGAGCGGCGCGAAGGCCATGGCGGCGACGTGCAGCAGCCAAGCCGCGGCCGCGACGAGCATGCCGAGCATGAACCAGCGCGACCCGAAGAGGGCACGCGCACTGTGCAGCGGCCGCCTCGCGCAGACTGCCGGCGCAAGCTTCGCGCCGCGCTGCTTGTAGAAGAACGCGAGGTTCGCGACGAGCGCGCAGCAGATAGCGAGGAGGATGCCTAGTTGGGTCAAGCGTTCAGTTCCATAGACGACAAGAGGGCCCGAAGCCCTCTGTCTGTCCTATCGACCGCCGCCCCGGCACTCTGAAGGACTGCCCCGGTCAAACGTCTATGCGCAGTGACCGGCGACGTGTTGTGAGCTTGCAGCGTAGCGTCATCCGCGCACGACAAGCTCCACTACCGACGTCGCTATGTGATCCGGGCGCGCCGGCGCGTTGGCCGGGAGGCCGGCGCGAGCGCGGTCAATCCAGATCGCGCGCAGACCGGCGTCCTGCGCCGCGCGCACGTCCCAGACGAGGTTGTCGCCCACCATCCACGCGTTTTGCGGCTTCACGCCGAGCGCGCGCAGCGCGCGCTCATAGGCCTCCGGATCGGGCTTGCCGACACCGACCTCACCCTCGACCCCGATGTAGTCGAAGTAGCTCGAAAGCGCAAAGCGCTCGAGCTTCGCCCGCTGCGCGCCGGCGGCACCGTTTGTGATCAAGGCAAGCCTATGGCCGGCGCGGCCAAGCGTGGTCAGCGTCTCGAGTGCGCCGTCAAACAGCTCCGTGCGCTCGTCACGCAGGGCACGGTAGCGACGCGCGACGGCGATCGCCAGCGGGTCGTCAGCGCAGCCGAGCTCGGCCAACGCATCGCGCACGATCGCCACGGTCGCCGCCAGCAGGTCGAGGCGCCCGACCCGGTGTCGCTCGGGATCTGCCCAGTACCAGGCGCCAACCCGCCTGACCGCCTCGCGCAGCTGCGTCGCGGCAACGGGACCAACTGCCGCGGCCTCCGCGCAAGCCTGCTGCCAGCAGTCATCGGCCGCCGCAGAGTCGGCGATCAATGTGTCATCGAGGTCGAAGCAGATTGCCTCGCCCGCAGCGAACCCTTCCCAGCCCACGGCTACCCACGGGTCCTCGGGGAGCCGGGCCGGCTCCCCGAGGGGTCCGCGCTACTGATCCTCTACGTCTAGCTCCGCGAGCTCCTCGGCGAAGCCGGGATCGCTGCCGAGGCCGATCTCCTCGAGTGAAGCGAGATCCGCCTCGAAGTCCGCGAAGCCGCTCGACATGCCGAGCTCGGAGGCGAGATCCTCCCCGCCGAGCAGGCCGAGGTCGTCCACCGCCCTTGGCAGCGGCTTGGCAGGCTCGATCTCGATCCGGCGATAGCGCTTCAGGCCGGTGGCAGCCGGGATCAGCTTGCCGATGATCACGTTCTCCTTCAGGCCGTTGAGGCGGTCGATCTTGCCTTCGAGGGCAGCGTCGGTCAGCACCTTCGTCGTCTCCTGGAACGAAGCCGCCGAGAGGAAGGAATCGGTGTTCAGCGACGCCTTCGTGATGCCGAGGATGATGTCCTCGAACTCCGCCGCCTCACCGCCGTCCGTCTTCACCTGAGCCGCAGCCTTCGCGAACTCGAAGCGGTCGACGAACTGGCCAGGCAGGTAGTCGGTATCGCCCTTCTGGTCGACGCGGACCTTCTTGAGCATCTGGCGCACGATCAGCTCAATGTGCTTGTCGTTGATGTCGACGCCCTGTGACTTGTAGACCTCCTGCACCTCCTTGACGAGGTACTGCTCGGTCTCGGTCCGCCCGCGGATCGCCAGCAGCTCGTGCGGGTACAGCGACCCTTCGTTGAGCTGGGTGCCGGCGGCCACCTTCTGACCCGCAGTGACGTAGATCCGAGTCCGGCGCGGGAACTGATGACGATGCTCGTCCCCGGCCTCGTCGGTGATCACGACGGTCAGCGCCTTGTCGGACTCCTCGAGCGAGACCACCCCGTCCTGCTCGGCGATCTTCGCCAGGCCCTTTGGCTTGCGTGCCTCGAACAGCTCGACGACGCGCGGCAGGCCGTGCGTGATGTCGGCGCCGGCGACGCCACCCGTGTGGAACGTACGCATCGTCAGCTGCGTGCCCGGCTCGCCGATCGACTGCGCGGCGATGATCCCGACCGCGTCGCCGATCTGTGCGAGCTGGCCGGTCGCCAGCGAGCGGCCGTAGCAAGCCTGACAGACGCCGGTAACGGCCTCGCACTTGAGCACCGAGCGAACCTGAACGCGCGGGCTGTTGCCGCGCTCGTGGTCCTCGCGATAGCTCTCGACGATGTCCGCGAACTCGGCGCGGTCGATCTGCTTGCCCTGCTCGGCAAGCATCCGCCCGCGCTTGGTCTGGATGTCGTGCGCGGCCACGCGGCCAAGCACGTTGTCGTTCGGCTCGCCGTCTTCCTTGAAGACCGGCACCTCGATGTAATCCTCGGTGCCACAGTCGGCCTCGCGGATGATCACGTCCTGCGCGACGTCGACGAGACGGCGCGTCAGGTAACCGGAGTCGGCGGTCCGCAGGGCGGTGTCGGCCAGACCCTTACGGGCGCCGTGCGTCGAGATGAAGTACTCGAGCACGTCGAGGCCTTCGACGAAGTTCGCCTTGATCGGCCGCTCGATGATCTCGCCCTTCGGGTTGGCCATCAAGCCGCGCATCCCGGCGAGCTGGCGGATCTGCTTGAACGAGCCGCGCGCCCCGGAGTTGGCCATCATGAAGATGGGGTTCAACTCGTCGAGGTTGGCAACCATCGCGTCAGCAACTTCGTCGGTGCAGGCGTTCCAGCGCTCGACGACCGCCTCGTGGCGTTCCTCCTGCGTGATCAGGCCCGAGTCGTACTGCTCCTGGATCTCAGCGACCTCGGCCTCGTAGCGGCCGAGGATCGCCTGCTTGGTCGGCGGCACGACGACGTCGTTCTTGGAGATCGTGATGCCCGCCTGCGTCGCGTACTTGAAGCCGAGCTCCTTGAACGCGTCGAGCACGAGCGAGATCGTCGTCGCGCCATAGCGCTGGACGAGCCCGTCGATCAGGCGCGTCGTGTCGCGCTTCTTCATCGACTGGTTGACGAACACATAGGTGGTCGCGTCGAACTGGTCGCCGAGTGCCTCCGCGAGCGCCCGCTCGATGCGATCGTTGTAGATGATCCGCCCGACCGTGGTCAGGACGTGCCCACCCTCGCGACGGAATGGCCTGAACTCGGCGACGTCGTGCAGCTTCACGACACCCGCCTCGTAGCAAAGCTCCGCTTCCTGCGCTGTGCGGAAGACATGCACCTTCGGCTCGAAGGTGGCCCGGTCGATCTTCGCCAGCTCAGTTGCCTCCGGCCCGTAGGTCAGGTAGTAGCCGCCGAGGATCATGTCCTGGGTCGGCGTCGCGAGCGGCGCACCGTGGGCCGGCGAGAGGATGTTGTTGGAGGACAGCATCAGGATGCGCGCCTCCGCCTGGGCCTCCGCCGACAGCGGCAGGTGCACGGCCATCTGGTCGCCGTCGAAGTCGGCGTTGAACGCGTGACAGACGAGCGGGTGAACCTGGATCGCCTTGCCCTCGACGAGCAGCGGCTCGAAGGCCTGGATGCCCAGACGGTGGAGCGTCGGTGCGCGGTTGAGCAGCACCGGATGCTCGCGGATGACCTCCTCGAGCACGTCCCACACCTCGGGGATCATCGAGTCGACCATCTTCTTCGCCGCCTTGATGTTCTGCGCGGACTTGCGCTCGACGAGGCGGGCCATGATGAACGGCTTGAACAGCTCGAGCGCCATCAGCTTCGGCAGCCCGCACTGGTGCAGCTTCAGGTAGGGGCCCGAGACGATGACCGAGCGGCCCGAGTAGTCGACGCGCTTGCCGAGCAGGTTCTGGCGGAAGCGGCCCTGCTTGCCCTTGAGCATGTCCGAGAGCGACTTCAACGGGCGGTTGCCCGGGCCCGTCACAGGCCGGCCGCGACGGCCGTTGTCAAACAGTGCGTCGACGGCCTCCTGCAGCATGCGCTTCTCGTTGTTGACGATGATCTCAGGCGCGCCGAGGTCGAGCAGCCGCTTGAGGCGGTTGTTGCGGTTGATCACACGCCGGTAGAGGTCGTTGAGGTCGGAGGTCGCGAAGCGGCCACCGTCGAGCTGCACCATCGGGCGCAGTTCCGGCGGGATCACCGGCACGGCGTCGAGGACCATCATCTCCGGCTTGTTACCGGACTGGATGAAGGCCGAGACGACCTTGAGCCGCTTCACTGCACGCGCCTGGCGCTGACCCTTGGCGGTCTTGATGACCTCTGAAAGCTCGATCCGCTCCGCCTCGAGGTCGACCTGCTGGAGCAGGTCGCGAATCGCCTCCGCGCCCATGCCGCCGCGGAAGTACTCGCCGAAGCCGTAGGGGCTGCCGAAGCGCTCCTTCAGCTCGCGGAAGAGCGTCTCGTCGTGCTCGATCTGCTTGGGCTCCATCGACTTGAAGAGCTCCCAGACCTGACGCACACGCTCGGCTGCATCGTCGATGTAGGCGCCGGTGTCGGCGATATCGGCGTCGAAGCTCTTGCGCAGGTCCTTCAGCAGCTTGTCGCGGTCCTCCGCAGAAAGCTTCGCGACCTTCACGTCGAGCGCGTCAGCCCAGAGATGATCCTCCGGCGAGAAACCGGTCTGCTTGGCGGTCTGGAGGTACTCCTCGCGCCGGGCGAGCGACTCCTGTAGCTCGAGCACGCGCTCCTCACGCTCAGCGGCGTAGGAGTCGAGGACCTTGGTGATCTCCTTCTCGAGCTTGTCGAGGTCGCGCGTGCGCGCCTCGTCGTCAACCCACGTGACGATCGAAGCAGCGAAGTAGAGGACCTTCTCGAGCTCCTTGGGAGCCATGTCGAGCAGGTACCCGATACGACTCGGGACGCCCTTGAAGAACCAGATGTGGCTCACGGGAGCCGCCAGATCGACGTGGCCCATACGCTCGCGGCGCACCTTCGAGCGCGTCACCTCGACACCGCAGCGCTCGCAGACGATGCCCTTGTAACGAACTCGCTTGTACTTGCCGCAGTAGCACTCCCAGTCCTTGGTCGGACCGAAGATGCGCTCGCAGAAGAGGCCATCCTTCTCCGGCTTGAGCGTCCGGTAGTTGATCGTCTCCGGCTTCGTTACCTCACCGGAGCTCCAGCCCCGGATCTGCTTCGAAGACGCGAGACTGATCTCGATGGCGTCGAAGTTGTTGATGTCGATCACGCTGTCTCCTCGTCGAGCGATTCTTCCTGGGCAAGTGATTCGAGGCTGACGTCCATCGGGATGTCGTCGAGATCGTCGTCGATCCCGAGCGCGGCTACGTCACCGGCAAGCGAAGCGACCGGCAGGTCGTCGAGATCGTCGATTCCGTCGGCGGCCTGCGCCGCGTCGTCCTCGTCCTGGCCGCCGTCGTCGGCGGCCCCTTCAGCCTCCTCCAACTCCCCTTCTGGCATCTCCTCATCAACGCGCACTCCGGAAAGGTCGATCCCGAGCTCCTCGGCCGCGCGCAGCAGGTCATCGTCCTCGTCGCGCATCTCGGCGCGCTGGCCCTCCTCGGAGACCACGTTGACGTCGAGCGCCAACGACTGCATCTCCTTGAGCAGCACCTTGAAGGACTCGGGGATCGACGGCTCGGCGATGTTCTCGCCCTTGACGATCGCCTCGTAGGCCTTGACGCGCCCGACGGTGTCGTCGGACTTGATCGTGAGCATCTCCTGGAGGGTGTACGCCGCGCCGTAGGCCTCGAGCGCCCAGACCTCCATCTCGCCGAAGCGCTGGCCACCGAACTGCGCCTTGCCGCCCAGCGGCTGCTGGGTAACGAGCGAGTACGGGCCCGTCGAACGCGCGTGGATCTTGTCGTCGACGAGGTGCAGCAGCTTGAGGATGTACATGTAACCGACGGTGATCTGCTCCTCAAACGGCTCGCCGGTGCGCCCGTTATAGAGCGTGACCTTGCCTGAGGCCTGCTCACCGGGACGCCGCTTGGTATCGATGTCCATCCGGATCGCGCCCTTGTAGTCGTTCTGCCAGCTCACGAGCGCCTGATCGACGTCGCCGATCGTGGCGCCGTCGAACACCGGCGTCGCTACGTAGACACGACCGTTCGCGCCCTTCTGGTGGGCCAGCTTGTAGGCCTCGGTCCCGTCGTCGTACCAGCCCTGGGCAGCTGCCCAGCCGAGATGCGTCTCGAGGATCTGGCCGACGTTCATCCGGCTCGGTACCCCGAGCGGGTTGAGGATCACGTCGACCGGGGTGCCGTCCTCGAGGAACGGCATGTCCTGCTCGTCGACGATCTTCGAGATCACGCCCTTGTTGCCGTGGCGCCCGGCGAGCTTGTCGCCCTCGGAGATCTTGCGCTTCTTCGCGACGAAGACGCGCACCAGGTCGTTGACGCCCGGCGGCAGGTCGTCGCCCTTGTCGCGGCTGAAGGTCATGACGTCGATCACGACGCCGCCCTCGCCGTGGGGCACCTTGAGCGAGGTGTCGCGGACCTCGCGCGCCTTCTCCTTGAAGATCGCGCGGATCAGCTTCTCCTCGGCCGTCAGCTCGGTCTCGCCCTTCGGCGTCACCTTGCCAACGAGCAGGTCGCCCGAGCCGACCTCGGCGCCGACGCGGACGATGCCGCGGTCGTCGAGGTTGCGCAGCGACTCCTCCGAGCGGTTCGGGATGTCGCGCGTGATCTCCTCGTCGCCGAGCTTCGTCGTGCGCGCGTCGATCTCGTACTCCTCGATGTGGATCGAGGTCAGCTCGTCGTCGCGCACGAGGCGCTTCGAGAGGATGATCGCGTCCTCGAAGTTGTAGCCCTCCCAGGACATGAAGGCGACCATCAGGTTCTTGCCGAGCGCCATCTCGCCGCGGTCAGTTGAGGAGCCGTCGGCGAGGACGTCGCCCTTTGCCACCTTCTGACCGCTCGCGACGAGCGGCTTCTGATGAATCAGCGTGCCCTGATTGGAGCGCATGAACTTCTGCAGGCGGTAGCTGTCGATGGTGCCGTCCGAGCGCTCGACGGTGACCGCGTTAGCGTCCACGGAGGCGACCGTGCCCGCGTGGACGGCGAGCAACACATCGCCCGTGTCAAGCGCCGCCCGCCGCTCCATGCCAGTGCCGACCAGCGGTGCGTCGGTCTTCAGCAGCGGCACGGCCTGACGCTGCATGTTCGAGCCCATCAGGGCGCGGTTCGCGTCGTCGTGCTCGAGGAACGGGATCATCGCGGTCGCAACAGACCAGATCTGCTCCGGCGAGACGTCGATCAGGTCGACGTCCTTCGGGCCGACCGTGACGTACTGGCCTGCCTGGGTGCGGCACAGAATCTCCGGCCCCTTGAGCCGGTTGGTCTTCGGGTCGATCGGCGTGTTGGCCTGCCCGATCACCCGCTCCTCCTCCTGCGTCGCGTCGAGATGGACGATCTCATCCGTGAGCACACCGTCCTTGACAACCCGGTAGGGCGTCGTGACGAAGCCGTGCTCAGAGACCTCGGCGTAGGAGGACAGTGACCCGATCAGGCCGATGTTCGGTCCCTCCGGGGTCTCGATCGGGCACATGCGACCGTAGTGCGTCGGATGCACGTCGCGCACCTCGATCGGCGCGCGCTCGCGCGTCAGGCCGCCGGCACCGAGCGCCGAGAGGCGCCGACGGTGCGTGAGGCCGGCAAGCGAGTTCGTCTGGTCCATGAACTGGGACAGCTGCGAGGAACCGAAGAACTCCTTCAGCGCTGCGACCACCGGGCGGATGTTGATGATCGTCTGCGGGGTGATCGTGTCGGCATCCTCGGTCGTGAGGCGCTCGCGAACGACGCGCTCCATCCGGTAGAGGCCGATCCGGAACGCCTCCTGGATGAGCTCGCCGACCGTCCGCAGGCGGCGGTTGCCGAAGTGCTCGTACTCGTCGAGGTGCTCGAGGATGGGCTCGCGCGGCATGCTCGTAGCCTCGGCCGCGTAGTCCTTGATCTCGATCTCCGGGCTCTCGGGCATCCCGAGCCGCTTTGGCAGCAGGACTAGCTCGCGCACCAGGGCGATGATGTCCTCGTGCGTCAGCGTGCGCATGTCGAGGTCGACGTCGAGCCCGAGGCGCGAGTTCAGCTTGTAGCGACCGACGCGCGTCAGGTCGTAGCGCTTCGGATCGAAGAACAGCTGGTTGAGGAGCGCGCGTGCGTTCTCGACGCTCGGCGGCTCGCCCGGCCGCTGCTTCTTGAAGAGCTCGACGAGGGCACCCTCCTCCGAGCGTGTCTGCTCGGTATCGGACTCGATCGTGTTCTGGATGTAGTGCGAGTTGTCGAACAGGGCGAGGATCTGCTCATCGGTCGCGTAGCCCATCGCCCGTAGCAGCACGGTGACCGGCAGCTTGCGCTTGCGGTCGATGCGAACGTAGACCTTGCCCTTCTTGTCGATCTCGAGCTCGAGCCACGAGCCACGCGCGGGCATCAGGTTGGCGACGAAGACCTGCTTCTCGCGGTCCTTCGGCTCCATCAGGTAGGCGCCCGGTGAGCGCACGAGTTGCGTTACGACGACACGCTCGGTGCCGTTGATAATGAACGTGCCCCGCTCGGTCATCCACGGGAAGTCGCCCATGAAGACAGACTGCTCGCGGATCTCACCCGTCTCGCGGTTGATGAATGCGACCGTGACGGTCAGCGGCCGCGCGTAGGTGAGGTCCTTCTCGCGGCATTCGTCGATCGGCGCGACGGGCTCGTCAAAGACGAACTCGCCGAACTGGACGGCGAGGTTGCCGGTGTAGTCCTCGATCGGCGAGATGTCGTCGATCGTTTCGCGGAGACCACCCGCCTTGGGCTCGGTCAGCCACTCAAACGAGCGGCGCTGGATATCGATGAGGTTGGGGACGTCGAGAGGCTTGTTCAGACGCGCGAAGCTCCGGCGCGTCCGAGGGACGGATGCAACAGCCAAGGTGCGACTCCTGAGGGGTCGAGAGACGGGACAGCGAGGGCGCGAAAGCGCAGGACAGTTAATTTAGCACAGCGAAGCTGTGCCCCGTCCGGGCTGCTGACGCTCACGGACCCCGCCTTCTCCACGCCGCGTATGTAGCGCGACATAGACCTGCAAACGGCGGCTACGACTATTGGTCAGCCATGTGACTTTAGCGGAAAATTACGCCAAATGGGAGGCCTGCCGGGCGCGCTCGCAGACCGCGGGCGCGCCACTGGCGCGCCCGCGCAGCGCGGCGCTCAGACGATCTCGACGCTCCCGCCGGCTTCCTCGAGCTCCTTCTTGAGCGCGTCGGCCTCCTCGCGATCGATGCCCTCCCTGACCGGCTTGGGGGCTTCGTCGACGAGGGCCTTCGCCTCCTTGAGGCCGAGGCCGGTCGCGGCGCGGACGACCTTGATCACCTGAATCTTCTTGTCGCCCGCAGCGGTCAGGTTGACGGTGAATGCGGTCTGCTCCTCGGCAGGCTCCTCGCCGCCACCGCCACCCCCGCCGCCGGCTGCAGGTGCAGCTACGGCAACGGCGCTCGCGGACACGCCGAACGCTTCCTCGAGCGCCTTGATGCGCTCGGAGAGCTCGAGCACGGAGATGCCCTTCAGCTCCTCGATCCATGCTTCAGTGCTTGTGGCCACGTCGTCGTCTCCTATTTCGGTGGTTGGTTGTCGACGCGCGCGTTCACGCGTCTTCAAGTGGTTGGTCGTCGCCAGTGGGAGGAGACTCCTCCTCCGGCTGACTCGTG
Source organism: Solirubrobacteraceae bacterium (assembly GCA_050010595.1). Taxonomy (GTDB): domain Bacteria; phylum Actinomycetota; class Thermoleophilia; order Solirubrobacterales; family Solirubrobacteraceae; genus Palsa-513. The sequence continues at coordinate 18,310 of JBEKKS010000006.1, read as the reverse complement.
TCGTCGGAGCCCGCGTCGTCGGAGCCCGCCTGCGGCGACTCCTCCTCTGGCTGACCGGCGGCTTGTGGTTCGTCCGCTGGTGCGTCGTCGGAGCCCGCCTGCGGCGACTCCTCCTCTGGCTGATCCGCGGCTTGTGGTTCGTCCGCTGGTGCGTCGTCGGAGCCCGCCTGCGGCGACTCCTCCTCTGGCTGACCCGCGGCTTGTGGTTCGTCCGCTGGTGCTTGGGCTTCGGGCGCCGTCTGAGTTGCGTCTGGTTCGGGCGGTGCCTCGGCGGCCGGATCTGGGGTGGGCGGTCCTTGCTCGACGGCCGGCGCGGGTTCGGCGGACTGCTTTTGGTCGCGAACCTGGCCGAGGCCGATGGCGAGGTTGCCGATGAGGGCGTTGAGGGTGCGGGCGAGACCCGAGATGGGGTTTGCCACGAGACTGACGAGCTGGCCGTAGAGGACGTCGCGCGACGGTAGGCGCGAGATCGTCGTGATCTCTGCCGGGGAAAGCAGCGTGTCGCCCATCAAGCCGCCCTTGAAAGCGAGCAGCTGGGTCGTCCGGGCAAAGTCCGCGATCGACTTGGCCGCCGCAGCGCTGTCGCCGCGCACGAAGGTAAGCGCAGTCGGACCCGCGAGCATCGCCTTCAGCTGGTCGGCCCCGACCTTGTCGGCGGCGCGCTCGGTCAGCGAGTTCTTGACGACGCGCAGCGTTGCGTCGGCATCACGCAGCCGCGTGCGCAGATCCGCGGCCTGCTGGACCGTGATGCCGCGGTAGTCGACCGCGAAGATCGCGCTCGCGCCGGTGATGTTGGCGGCGATCTCGTCGATCACCGCCGCTTTCTCTGCTCGGTTCATCTGGCTCCTATTCCGGGCTTCTGGCGAATGCCTGCCGGAGGTCTACGGGTGGCCTCGACTCGAAAGGTTACGCGGCGGCCTGGGCCGACGTCTCCTCGGCGATGTCGCGGGTACGGCTCGGGTCGACCTTCACGCCCGGGCCCTGGGTCGATGCGAAAGTGATCGAGCGCAGGTAGCGCCCCTTTGCAACGGATGGCTTCGCGCGGATGATCTCCTCGATCACAGCTGCGTAGTTCTCGAGCAGCGCGCGCGAGTCGAAGCTCTTCTTGCCGATGACCAGGTGGACGATCGCAGTGCGGTCGGTGCGGTACTCGACCTTGCCCGCCTTCGACTCCTCGACCGCCTTGCGCACGTCGGTCGTCACGGTTCCCACCTTGGGATTCGGCATCTTGCCCTGCGGACCGAGGACCCGCCCGAGACGGCCGACGAGCGGCATCATGTCCGGCGTCGCGATCGCGACATCGAAGTCCGTGAAGCCCTCCTCGACGCGTTTTGCGAGATCCTCCGCACCGACGAAGTCGGCACCTGCCTGCTCGGCCTCGCGCGCGGCGTCGCCTTGAGCGAAGACGGCGATCTTCACGTCCCGCCCGAGACCGTGAGGTAGGGCAATCGTTCCGCGCAGCTGCTCGTCGGCGTGGCGCACATTGAGGCCGGTGCGGATGTGAACCTCGATCGACTCGTCGAACTTCGCTCGACCGAGTCCCTTGACGAGCTCGATCGCCTCCGCCGGCGTGTGTTCGCGATCACGCTCCGCGTGGGAGCGGGCCTCGAGCAGGCCGCGTCCGTGGCGCGCCATCAGCCGACCACCTCGACACCCATCGAGCGCGCGGTGCCGGCAATGATCTTCGCGGCGGCATCGAGGTCGTTCGCGTTGAGGTCCGCAAGCTTTGTCTGCGCGATCTCGCGCAGCTGCGCTTGGCTGATCGTGCCGACCTTGGTGCGGTGCGGCTCACTCGAGCCCTTGTCGAGCCCGATCGCCTTGCGAATCAAATCGGCGGCGGGCGGCGTCTTGGTAACGAAGGTAAACGAGCGGTCCTCGTAGACGGTGATGACCACCGGAATCACGGTGCCGGCGTCCTGCTGCGTCTGCGCGTTGAACGCCTTGCAGAACTCCATGATGTTGATCCCGTGCTGACCCAGCGCAGGGCCGACTGGCGGCGCGGGCGAAGCGGCACCGCCGAGTGCTTGCAGCTTGATCGTTGTCAGAACTTTCTTGGCCATCGCTAGAGCTTCTTCACCTGATCGAAGCCGACCTCAACCGGCGTTTCGCGGCCGAAGATTGATACCAGCACCTTGAGGCGCGCTGCATCCTCGTTGATCTCGGAGATCTCGCCGGAGAAGTCAGAGAGCGGTCCGGAGATGACCTTGACAGACTCGCCGATCGTGAACGTCGCTCGCGGACGTCCGGTGACGACGGCGACCTCTTTTTTGAGGATCCTATCGACCTCCATCTGAGTCAACGGCACCGGCTCGTTCGAGGCGCCGACGAAGCCGGTCACTCCGGGCGTGCCCTTGACAAGCGACCACGAGTCCTCGTTCAGCTCCATGTTGACGAGCACGTAGCCCGGCATCGTGCGCTTGTCGACGGTGATCTTCTGGTTGTCCTTCATCTCCGAGACGGACTCGGTCGGGACGACGACCTGGCGCACAGCTCGCTGCTGACCGAGCGAGACGATGCGGTGCTCGAGGTTCTGCTTGACCTTGTTCTCGTGACCCGAGTATGTGTTGACGACGTACCAGCGGAACATGGCTAGAGGATCGCGTTGACGAGTTGCTGGGAGATCTCATCGGCGATCCCCAGGAAGACGGCGGCCACGACGACGAACCCGAGCACGACGCCCGTGGCCTGGGCGACCTGCTGACGGTCGGGCCACTGGACGCGCTGGAGCTCAGCCCAGCAGCCGCGCAAGAAGCCGATAACGCCAACCGACCGGGAGCGCTCGTCGCGGTGGGGACGCTCAGTCTCACGCAGCGGGTGCTCAGGCTCACCGAAGGCGGCGGCAGCAGCGCTCACACTGCTCACAGGATCCCCCGTGAATGGCTCGAGCTGAGGGAAGGTGCTGGACGCGCTGGCGAGAGCTTCGGCCTCCTCGAGGGAGCCGTTCTCGGGTAGGCCGACGTTCCCGTCACTCGGCGGGACACGGTTGCCGGGCGGCCGGGTAGGGCCGCTGCGGCGGGTGCGCTTGCGATCTCGCGCCACGGCACTGCGGGCTAGCGCGTCTCCCGATGGGACGTGTGACGTCGGCACCAGCGGCAGTACTTCCGCAGCGTGATGCGATCGGGGTCGTTGCGCTTGCTCTTGTTCGTTTGGTAATTGCGTCGCTTACAGTCCTCGCATGCGAGGGTGACAGCGATACGCACGTCTCCGCGAGCCATGAGCCTTCCAAGATCTTTCGAGTGATTCCGGTGCCGGGCAAGGAAAAACCCCGCCACGGCGCGAGGTCACAGGAGTGTAGAGGTTCGCCAAGCTCGGCGCAGTCGGACACGTTGCGCGCCGGTCACGAGCACCTCCGGTGTGGTCCATCGCCCCAGCCCGCAGAGTATCTTCCGGGCGACTTCCGGGCGACCGCGCCACGACCACACAGAGAGGGGCACCGATGCGCATTCCTGACGCGCCGATCAAGGTTGACATCACCGATGAGAGCTTTGCAGGGGTGACCTACCATCTGCGCGGCGGACTGGTCCCGGAGCTGCAGATCGAGCTCTCGGGCCAGGCAGTCATGTTCGAGCACCACACGCTGCTGTGGAAGGAGCATCAGGTCGGCATCGGCCTGCACAAGCTCCCGAGCGGCCTGAAGCGCAAGTTCGTGATGGGGATGGACTTCTTCATCACGAAGACGGAGGGCGACGGGCGCGTCGCGTTCTCGCGCGACTGGCCGGGTCAGTGCATCCCGATCCACCTCTCGCACGGCCAGGAGATCGACGTGCGCGAACACCACTTCCTCGCGGCGACCGACAACATCGAGTACACGTACGAGCGCGTCAAGGGCCTGCGCAACATGTTCATGGGCGGCTCGGGCTTCTGGATCGACAAGTTCCAGGCAAAGCACGGTGACGCGATCGTCTGGATCTCCGGCCAGGGCAACGTGTTCGAGATCGAGCTCGACGCCGGTGAGGAGCTCGACGTCGAGGCCGGCGGCTGGCTCTACAAGGAGCCGAGCGTGACGCTCGCCTCGCACTCGCTCGGCTTGAAGACCGGGTTCATGGCCGGCGACCACAAGATGACCTGGAACCGCTTCACTGGGCCCGGAAAGGTCGCAATCCAGACGATGTACATCGAGCCCTATGAGTCTGAGGCCGGTCCGGCGTCAGGCGGCGCGCGCGACGCGGCCGCCGGCGGGGTCGCCGGTGCCGTGATCAGCGGCCTGCTTCGCGGCTAGCGCGCGGAGGCGGTCATTACCCCGGTCTCAGAGGCCGGGGTAATGACGAACCGCGTAACCGGCAAGTGACGGCTGCTTGGTCAGCCAGCGGGTGCTGTAGGGCCCAGCGCGTCCGGCCGTGTCGAACCAGACGCCGTCGACGTACATGAACGTGTGGCCGGCGTTCGCGAAGACCGTCAGGTAACGGCCCGGCCCCGGTGCGCCCCAGGACTCCAGTTGCCCCGAGGTCTCGGGAGCGCCGATCAGTCCGCCGGCCGCGAGCGCGTAGCTGACCGAGCCCGAGCAGTCGTAGGCGTCGTCGATGAATGAGCGGTGCCCGCCGCCGTAGACGTAGGGGAAGTCGCGGATCGCGTTCCCGCCCGCAATCACCTCCTGGATCGCGAGCGGCAGCTCGATCGGGGCAACCGCCTCACCGTTATGCGCGTCGACGATCGCGTGCGCCGGGGAGCGCAACGCCGAACGCTGGACCGCTTCCTCCTGACGCAGCTCCGCGAGGATCTGCTGATCGCTCGGCGCGCCTGGGCTCAGAAACGCCTCACGTGCCGCTTCTTGCGGCGCGCGAGCCTTGGCATGGCGCAGTGCCGCGCCCGACACCGGATAGCTCTCGCCGGCCAGCGGGTCGGGAGCCTCAGCTGCCAGATGCGCCGGCACAGTGCGCGGCAGCGGGCGAGCGTGATGTCCCGGAGCAACGCTCGCGAGGACGATCACCAGCACCAGGACAACCGCAGCGGCACCAGCGCCGGCCAGCGATGCGCTCGGCGGCCAGGACCGGTCGGCTGAGACGTTCGAAGCGTCACTCATAGATCGCGATGACCGCCAGGATCGCATAGATCGCGATCAACGCCCAACCCTCGAAGACGCGCGCCTCACCGTCGTCGGTGATCTGCCAGACCGCGACGGCACTGAGCGCGAGCGCACCGATGTAGATCCCCGGCAGCGCAAACGTCAGATGCGTGTGGAACGCGAACGAGATGAGCACGAGCAGGGGGAAGAGGAAGGCGGCGATCTGCGCCACCGAGCTGACCACTACCGAGATCGCGAGATCCGAGCGCCCCTTCGCGGCGAGGCTGATGCCCACCGCGTTCTCAACAGCGTTGCCGGCCAGGGCGACGATCACAAGGCCGGCGAACGCGGGAGAGATGTGAAGCTGGCCGATCGCTGGACGTAGAGCATCGACGAACCAATCGGAGACAAAGCCGGACGCGGTGCCCGCGATGAGCAGCAGCGCGACGGCGCTCGCAAGGCTCAGCTTGGCCGCGAGCGGCGCCTCGCCGCGACGCTCGCCACGCACATGGGGCACGATCCAGCTCAGATAGACGGTCAGCAGCAGCGCGGCTGCGATTACGGAGATCGCGTCGACGTGGTGGGCGACCGCGCCGCCACTGGCCAGCGAGAGCGCGACCAGGACGATCGCGAAAAGGCAGACGAAGAGCATCGTCGCGGTGGCGCGCGTGATCCGCGGGTCAAAGCGCATCACCCCACCGGCGCCGCGGCGCAGTGCGCCGACGATCAGGACGATCCCGAGAACGAGCAGTGAATTGGCAAACAGCGATCCGACGATCGCGCTCTGGGCGACGACGCGCTCGCCGGCACGCAGCGCGAAGATCACGACGAAGAGCTCCGGCAGATTCCCGACGCTCGCCTGGAGCAGGCCTGTCGCCGCCGGCCCGAGGTGCTCGCCGACCTGCTCGGTCGCGATCGCGACCAGCCATGCGAGCCCCGCGAGCGCAAGGGTCGCGAGCACGAACGCCAGCACGGCTGTCCAAGCGCCGTAATGGGCGACTGCCGTAGTGGCCGTCAGGACGATGACGGCAGCTACCGCGAGGCGAGCTAGAGGGCCCAGCTTGGTCATCGCATCGGCTGCTTCGCCGCGCAGCGGCGCTTTCCTCAGTGGCTTGTGAGGACGCGGTCGATCAGGCCATACTCGGCTGCTTCTTCGGACTTGAAGAAGCGGTCACGCTCCATGTCCCGATGGACCTCCTCGACCGACTTGCCGGTGTGCTTCGCGTAGATCTCATCGATCCGCCCACGGAGGTTGATCACCTCACGCGCGTGGATCTCGATGTCAGTCGCCTGGCCCTCAAAGCCCGCGATCGGCTGGTGCATGAGGATCCGGCTGTTGGGCAGCGCCGAGCGCTTGCCCGCAGCGCCGCCGCAGAGCAATAGCGATGCCGCCGACATCGCAATACCGACGCACATCGTCTGCACATCGGGCTTGATGAAGTTCATCGTGTCGTAGATCGCGAGACCCGCGTAGACCGATCCGCCCGGCGAGTTGATGTACAGCGAGAGGTCCTTCTCCGGGTCGACCGACTCGAGGTGCAGCAGCTGTGCGACGACGACGTTGGCGAGCTGGTCGTCGATCGGGCTGCCGAGGAAGATGATCCGCTCGTTGAGCAGGCGGGAGTAGATGTCGTACTCGCGCTCGCCGCGCGCGCTGCGCTCGATGACGGTCGGGATCAGTGGCATTGCCTAACCCTAGCGATCGGCGCTGGCGGTCCTGCTGCCGCCTGCAAGCCAGGCAAGGATCGCCCCGCGAGCAAAGCGCCAGGCGCCACCGATCATCCGGCCGGGCAATTCCCCGCTTGCGGCGAGTTCCTCGATCGCTGCGGGCTCTACTCCGAGCAGCCCGGCAACCTCTTCGAGCGTGAGAACGTCGGGCTCGTAAGGGCGGAAGGCGTGGTGCCCGACGACGGTCGCGCGATCGTCTTGCAGCGGGATCGCCCGCGCGATCAGCTCCGACACCACCTCCTGCTTTGGCTTGCCGCTGTCCGCCGCGATCCGAGCGAGAGCGCGCGCCTGGGCTGAGGGGATACGGACAAAGAGCGCCTCACGCTGGCCGTCAGCGGAACTTGGCATATCAAGACGATAGCAAGATAGCTAACGCTGCGCGACCGCTTGCAGTGGCGATCCACCGCACCGCTTTGACGATAATCAGACGATGGCCTCGCTCAACTGGCCCAACTTCCTGACCGTGGTGCGGATCCTGCTGGTGCCGGTACTCGTCGTCGCCCTGCTGGGCGACACGACCGACGGTGACATCTTTGCGGCCATCGTGTTCGCGCTCGCTTCGGCAACCGACTTCGTCGACGGATATCTCGCCCGCTCGCGCGAGGAGGTCACGACCTTCGGCAAGCTGATGGATCCGCTCGCCGACAAGCTCCTGATCGTTGCGGCGCTGATCGCGCTCGTCTCCGAGCACCGTCTCGCTCCCTGGATCGCCATGGTCATCATCGCGCGCGAGCTGGCAGTGACCGTGCTACGCCTTGGTGCGACGCAGGCCGGCTTGATCATTCCGGCGAGCAACTTCGGCAAGATCAAGACCTGCGTGCAGATCGCAGCGATCCTCGCGGTCATCGCAGTGCGCGGTCAGCCCGCCTGGCTCGAGGTGTTGATCTACGCGATGGTCGCCATCACCGTCGCCTCGGGACTGGATTACTTCTTCGGCCTGCGGCGACGGCTCGCTCAGGCGCGACGCGCGACCTCCGGCGCCTAAGAGCCCTGCAGCCACTCGCGCATCGCGGTATGCGCAAGCGCATGCTCGCCGGAGCCAAGCTCCCGACGCAGCTCCCCGAGTGTGCCCTCGCGCTCCGCGAGCACGTTGTGCTGATGGATCGTCTCGAGGTTCTCCTGGCGCGCCGACACGAACGCTTCATCGGGCAGCTGCGGCAGCTGCGCGATCACGCCACCGATCATCTCGCGCACGCAGTCCTCGACAAACCGCGGGCGGGCGTGCGCGCGAGCGACGACCGCGGCCTCGTCTGACCGCTTCATCAGCTCGTAGATCTCCGAGGACATCGAGCCTTCGACGATCCGCAACAGGGTCGCAGCGTCGATCTCGAGCGGCTCGTCTTCCGTCACGCCGACATGCAACGTCCCCAACCCGCGTTGGTTGTGGGTCGCGACGGGCACCGCGGCAAAGATCCGCTCGACCTCCGCGTCACTGAAGCCGTCCTCCTCCAGGCGTCGGCGAGCGTCGGCGGCGACGAGCTCCTGGGCGCAGGGACATGCGGTCATCCCCTGCGCGGCGACGCCAACAACGCGGCGCGTACCGCGCTGCGAGGCAGCCGCGACGCCAAACAGCGTGTAGATCTCCTGCGTATTGATGCCGGAGACCGGAGCCGGTCGGTGCTCGGGATAGCGCGCCGCGATCGTGACCTCAGCGCGCAGTGAATTCTGGCGCGAGCGCACAAGCTCGGCGATGCGTTGAGCGAGCTGCTCCGCGCGGAAGCCGGACTCGCCGAGAATCACCTCACCGATCGCTTCGTTGACGACCTCCTCGAAGCGGGACATGTGCGCGCCCTTCTGGTCAGGTCCGAGATCGATGAAGCACTCGATGCGCGCCGAGAAGAGCTGCTCGGTGCCGGCATGGCGGATCCGGATTACCTTCTCGACGCCGGTAACGCCGACGCGCGAGAGACCGATCGCAACGTTCGGCCGCTGCGACTGCACATCTGGCGCGTGCACGGTGCCAATGGAGTCACCCATCCGCCACCAGCCTAGCGGGGCTGCACGCGCGGCTCACCGTGCCGGACAGCTCTGTGCTATCAATCTCCCGCGTCGCGGCCGTCAAAGGCAGCGAGCGGCATCTGAGGAGAGGAGCCATAGATGCAGGGTCTGCACGCGGTCGCACCGTCGGCCGAGGACCGCTCGGCAGCCGCTGAGGCCGTCGCCGAGTCCGACGAGCTCGCGGCTCTGCTCGCGGAGGCGCAGGAGCACGGGTTCGTCTCGATCGAGACGCTCGCGGGCGCGCTCGAGGAGCTCGAAGCGTCCAAGGAGCAAGCGCACGAGCTCTACGCGTTCCTCGAGGAGCAGGGCGTCGAGCTGATCAGCGACGCGGCGAGTGGCGCGGTCGAGCTCGCTGCGGCGACGCCCGACGAGGGCGCGGGCGCCAGCGAACAGGCGGTCGAGCTGGACCTCACAGTCGAGCCGAGCCTCGACTCGCTGAGGCTCTACCTGCGCACGATTGGACGCGTGCCGCTGCTCACGGCCGCACAGGAGGTCGCCCTGGCAAAGCGGATCGAGCGCGGCGACATCCACGCCAAGCAGCAGATGGTCGAAGCCAACCTGCGGCTGGTCGTGTCGATCGCAAAACGCTACCTCGGCCGCGGCCTCTCGTTCCTCGACCTGATCCAGGAGGGCTCGCTCGGTCTGATCCGCGCAGTCGAGAAGTTCGACTACCGGCGTGGCTACAAGTTCTCGACCTACGCCACTTGGTGGATTCGCCAAGCGGTCACGCGGGCACTCGCCGACAAGGGACGCACGATCAGGATCCCCGTCCACGTCGTCGAGCGCCTCAACAAGGTGGTTCAGGCCGAGCGTCAGCTCGTCCAGCAACTCGGACGCGAGCCGAGTGCAGAAGAGATCGCCGAGCTGCTCGAATGCGCGCCACACGACGTCCGCGAGATCCTCCGCGTCGCCCAGCAGCCCGTCTCGCTCGAGAAGCCGGTCGGCGACGAGGACGACTCTCAGCTCGGCGACTTCGTCGAGGACCCCGGTTCGGAGTCGCCGTTCGAGCTCGCCTCGCGCACGATCCGCAATCGCGACGTCAGCCGCGCGCTCGCGGTGCTGCCGCGACGCGAGCGGGAGGTACTCGAATTGCGCTTCGGGCTCACCGGGCAGCGCCCGCAGACGCTCGAAGAAGTCGGCCAATCATTCAACGTGACGCGCGAGCGGATCCGCCAAATCGAGAACCACACGCTGAAGAAGCTCGAGGTGCTGCCGGAGGCCCAGCGGCTCCGCGACGCGTCATAGGGCGGCGGCCGATTAAACTCCACGCTCCCTGGCGGGATTCCCGAGCGGTCAAAGGGGACGGACTGTAAATCCGTTGGCTCAGCCTTCGAAGGTTCGAATCCTTCTCCCGCCACTCAGGCCCGCCGATGGCGGGCCTGAGTGGGACGGTGGTTGCTGCTGACCGCCCCTCCGGCTCCCGTTCTCCTGTGCCCTGCCTCTCGTAGCTAACGAGCGGGGGGAAGGAGTGGCCGCACGCCGATTCGATCAAGGTCGCGCTAGGCAGGAGAGGATCCGGGAGCGCGCGGCTGGCTCTGTGCGCTCCTGCTCGTGTTCCGGGGCAGGCGCGTGGACTTCCGCTACCGAGGGCCCCAACCACGCCGCGGGAGTGGCACTCTCCGCTCGTCTGATTGGATGGTCTGCATGGAGGTCGTCGACCTCGGTCCCCTCACTGACGCGGAGCGTGCCCAGCTGGAGGGCGACGAGGTCGATCCGTTCGATGGCGCTGGGATCACGCTGCAGTTTCGAGGGAAAGATCGCCACGTGGTCCTGCGCGATGATGGCCGACTGGTCGCCTCGGCGGGGCTGACGGAAGCTGACGTCGAGGTAGCCGGCCAACGCTTCCGGGTTGCTGGCCTCGGTGGCGTGATCGTCAACGCCGACCATCGAGGGCAGGGCCTCGCCAGACACGTCGTCGAAGCTGCGCTCAGCCGGGCCGAATCAACTGGGTTGTCGTTCGTGGTGCTCTTCTGCCACCCGGATCGTGCGGGGCTCTACGAGCGACTCGGGTTCGCGACGGTCAGCTCGCCCGTCCGTGTGCAGCAATCACACGGCTTCGAGCCGATGACCCAACGGATGATGTGGCGCGCGCTAGAGCAGATCGGTTCATGGCCAGAGGGCGACGTCACGGTCTACGACCTGCCGTTCTGAACCGCTCGCCCACACTCCGCACTCGGCCGACCGAACGGAGTGGCCAACAGTGGGGCGGTCGCCCAAGGCGCTGGTGAGCTATGCGTTATCGCGTGTGTATCTGGGCGCCTCGAGCAGGTGTATGATGATTGAATGGCTTCGGCGGCTACGAAACGGACAAACATCAACCTTGATACGCGTCTAGTCGGCGCGGCCGCAGCCGTACTTGGGACCGTGCAGACGACCGAGACGGTTCATGCGGCGTTGCAGGAGGTCGTTGACCGGGCCGCGCGCCAGCGCCTCGCTGCACACGACTTCACGGCACTGACGCCGACGGCGTTAGCCGATCTGCGGCGTCAACGGAACTTCGCGTAGGTGGAGCTGGCAGATACCAGCGCCTGGAGCTGGACACGGGCTGTCGGCGGCGACATCCGTCAAGCGTTCGACGAAGCGGTGATCGACGGTGAAATCGCGACCTGCGACATGGTCAGATTGGAGCTCCTCTACAGCGCCCAGAGTGCCAGCGAGTTCAAGGCCCTGTCCGACGATCTCGAAGCCCTACCAGACTGTCCGATCGGGAAGCAGCAGTGGAGGCGAGCGCTCGGGGTCTACCAGCATCTCGCCGACAAGGCGGGCCTTCACCACCGCGCCGTAAAGCACCCCGACCTGTTGGTCGCGGCCGCCGCCGAAGCGGTCGGCATCGCCGTCGTTCACTACGACGCGGACTACGAACTCATCGCGCAGGTCACCGGCCAGAGGGTTCGCTGGCTTGCCCCACGCGGCTCGCTCGCCCTCTGAGCAGCCCGAGCGCACCGTCACGTGGTGAGCTGGATGGTCCGGCGTTGAGATTGCCGTCCTCAACGGAGCGGGACCGTGTTCCCTACGTGTTCCCAACTCGAGGCATCTCAGCGCATTTCAGCCTAGCTGAGCGACCTGAGAAGACCCGAGAACACTTGAGAGGACGAGTTTTGCTGGCACTGTAAATCCGTTGGCTCAGCCCACTCGGGCCCGCCTTCGGCGGGCCTTCGTGGACCGGATGGTCCGGCGGAGGGGTAGCGCCGCCGTGACTGGGGAGTGACGCCTCGAGGCTGCGACTGCCGCGCTGCGCGCTCAGTCGGGCGCAGTATCGGTTCGCGTGGCTCGGCTAAAAGCCGTGATGAGGAGGGCTGTGATGACACCGAGGAGACCACCGACGATGCCGGCGGGGATTCCGACCTCGAAGATCGCAAACCAGGCTGTCTGCCAGTGAACGACGACGCCGACGACGAGCCCTGCGATTCCGCCGATCGCTCCAGCGCAGAATGCACCGATGGCCACGCACCGTTCCAGCAACGAGCTATCACCCAGCCCCAAGAGCTTCGTCACCGCTGGATCATCCCAGTCGATTCTCCAGATCGCGCCTACGGAGCTATCCTTACTCTTATCGATATGTAAGGAGGCGCTGTTGGACGCGAGAGCGAAGGTCACCGCCAAAGGGCAGATCACGATTCCAAAGCGAGTGCGCGAGGCGCTGGAGCTGCGCGATGGCGACGACGTGTTGTTTCGGGTTGAGCGCTCACGAGCGGTGATCGCCCGTACCCCGCGCTTCCTCGACCTCGCCGGGAGCGTGCCTGTGCCTGCCGGCAAGCGGGGCACGCCATGGGACGAGATCCTGCGCAGCACGCGGGCGACGCGCGCCGAGAAGCGCCACTGACCGCGTTTCTCGACACCAACGTCGTGATACGCCACTTGACCGGCGATCCGCCGGAGATGGCGAAGCGCGCGACCGCGATGCTGGCCGGAGAGGAGACGCTGCTCCTGCCGGACCTGATCCTCGCCGAGTGCGTCTTTGTCCTCGAGTCGTTCTACGAGCTGCCTCGACCGAGGGTCGCCGAGCTCATGCGCGCAGCCATCGCACTACCGTCGATCGAGACGGTAGCCACCGACGTCCTGCTGCGCTCGCTCGAGATCTACGAGCTCGACCGGCTGGACTACGCCGAGGCCTACCTCGCGGCCCTAGCCGAGGCGACCGATGTCCGGCGAGTCGTCTCTTTCGACCAATCGATCGACCGACTCACCACCGTGGAACGAGTCGCACCGTAGCCACCTGGTCGTGTTCCCCACGTGTTCCCAACTCGGGGGATCTCAGCGCATTTCAGCGTTCTGGAGCGACGTGAGAAGACCTGAGAACACTTGAGAGCACGAGTTTCGCTGGCACTGTAAATCCGTTGGCTCAGCCTTCGAAGGTTCGAATCCTTCTCCCGCCACTACCTGCAAATCCGGGGGTTTTGCTCCCAGCCCAAGACCCCGGTACCAGTCTCGTGTTCCACGTCGTGTTGCCCAGCGGCCGCCAGCCGCTTGGGCTTCGCGAGGCGAGAGGGCGGGCACCAGGCCCGCGTCGGCGGACGTGTGGCGGCGCATGGCACCACGCCGCCAGTTAGCGTCGTCGCGGCAGGTCGGGATGTGCCGGAGCCTGCGTCGGGGTTCCAGAGCAAGGGGTGTCGAGCGCGAGTCGCCCTGGGCGGTTCCCACCGCCCGGCCGCTAGCCCGGCGGTCCGCGCAGCCAACTCCGGCTGGAGCCAGCTCGACCCGAAAGTCCTCGAACGCGCGCTAGCCGCGCTCGAGAACGACCTTGCGAGCGGTCGCTGGACGCGCGCCACGGCCACCTACGCGACCTAGACACGTTCGACGTCGGACTGCGCCTCGTCACAGCCGGGCTCACGGACTGACGCCGACCCATTCCGCGACCATCTCCGAGGCATTGTGACCATCGCTGATAGACGAGCGCGCGCCCCTGCCGCGCCCGGCTGTCGCGACTTCAGGCTGTTACCACGGGCCGTTGCCACCAGTCGCGCTCGGCAACGTACTTCTTGAGGTCGACGAGCCCGTAGTAGGAGGCGCTGCCCTCGTAACGCATGCCGGCCTTCTCCATGACTCGCCACGAGCCGACGTTCTCAGGGTCGGCGACCGCCATCGCCCGGGTCAAGCCGACCGCGCCGAGGCCGTGCGCGAGCACTGCGATGACCGATTCACTCGCGTAGCCCTGGCCCCACGACGCGCGGGTGAAGTGGTAGCCGAGGTCGATCTCCGAGCCGGCGCTCGGATCCATCAGCGCGGCCGGCCGCAGCCCACACTGCCCGATGAACCTGCCCGTGGCCTTGTGCTCGACAGCCCACACCGCGTAGCCGAGCTCCTCCTCCATCGCGTGGCGGATCTGCAGCTGCGTCTGGAACGTCTCTGCGGTTCGCGCGAGTGCCTGGGACGCCGGGCCAAGAAAGCGAGTCACCTCAGGGTCGCTGAACATCGCGATCCACGCGTCAACGTCGCGCGCCTCATAGGTACGGAGAACCAGCCGCGGTGTCTCCAGCCTCGTGGCCACACGCCCAGGGTAATCAGCGGTTACCCGACTTGGGCGACAGCAGTAACGCACGGACGGACTCGCGCGCTCCTGCTGCTCGGTCGTTGCAGTAGTGACGGCCGCCGCGATTCACAGACTCCGTGCACGAGATGGAGTCGCTTGTCGCGGGCGTTGCGCGGTCGATCGCTGAGATAGCGCGCCGGCGGCGGCTACGATGTGTCGATGGCGACATCGAAGCCCAAGCGCGTGCCAGAGCCGAAGTCGGCAGAGTCGAACGGCTCGCCGGCGAGGCCCCTGAAGCGCGGACTGCCCGGCAATGAGCAGTCCCGCAAGGCTCAGCGCGAGCGTTTCACTGCCGAGCATCACGAGACGCTGCGCCGCCTCGGCAAGTAGATGCACTACCCCGAGTTCGGGGACTTCTGTGACGTCGCCGCAAGCGTCCTTGGCATAACCGCCGAGCAGGTGTCCCGACTTCCAAACGTAGGTCTCGCACAGTCAGCGCTAGCCGCTCCACGCGCCGGCTTTGGTGATGTCGAGCTCTACCCGACGCTGCTTGAGAAAGCGGCTGTACTGCTCGAGCGTCTCGCACGAAACCACCCGCTGCCGGACGGCAACAAACGCACTGCGTTCATCGTGACTGGCCTGTTCCTCGAAGCTAACGGACGCCCGTTCCAGGGCGCCAACCCCAACGTCGACGTGCCGCTCGTAGAGCGCGTGGCCGCCGGCGAGGCCAGCCGGGCGGGGATCGTCGCCTGGTTGGGAACACGGACGGACACGACACCAACCAGGTAAGCCGGCATCCCGACGGCCAGCAGTCGGGTGACGGTCGGTACGGTTTGTCTACGTGTTCGATCTTGGCGGCTACCTGGATCGGATCGAGCTTCGCGGTTCGCCGACGCTTGCCGCGGTCCATCGTGCGCACGCGACATCGATTCCGTTTGAGAACCTCGACCCATGGTCCGGACGGCCGGTCTCTTTGGATCAAGGGGATATCGAGCGCAAGCTTGTCGGGGAGCGTCAGGGCGGGTACTGCTTTGAGCAGAATCTGCTGCTGAAGGCCGGGCTGCAACAGCTCGGGTTCGAGATAGACATGCTGTTGGCGCGAGCGCGCACTGGGGGATGGCCAGGTCCGATTCGTCCGCGCACGCATCTGGTGCTGCGCGTGTGGATCGACGATCAGCCCTGGCTGGCAGACGTCGGGTTTGGGTTCGGCGGGCTACTCGAGCCGCTCCCGTTCGCTGCAGGCGGGCCATACGAGCAATCAGGTTGGCGTTTCCGCGTCGTGTGGGACGAGCCTGAGCTGGTCATGCAGGCCGCTTGCGGGGACGAGTGGGTCGATCAATACGGGGTGATCGCAAGTCCGGTGCCGTTGGTTGATGTGCAGACCGCCAATTGGCTGACTTCAACCCACCCGGAATCTCCGTTCGTGCGCGGACCGATAATCAGCGCGACCGCGGCTGACGGCCGGCGGACCTTGATCCGATCCGACCCACAGCACGGGTTCATCCTCATCGAGCAAACCCCGACAGCTCGCGAAACGACACCGCTACGCCACAAGGAGATCGCCGTTGTGATCCACGAGCGATTCGGCCTGAATGGCGGGCGGGTCCCCGGACTCGATCAGATCGCACAACCGCTCGCCTAAACAGCTGCGCTCTCACGAGCATGCAGAACGGTCAGCGGCCGGGAACTGCGTCGGAGAGTTCTGCTCTCCACGCTGGGTCGCGCACCGCCGTTGCTGCTACGGACACAGAGCGAGAGAGCGTGCGATCCAGGGGTCTCGCTACCGCTGTCGCCCACGAGGAGTCACGTCAGGCTGGGTCGCGGGCGAACTGGGTGCGGTAGGCGGTCGGCGTTGTGGCGATGTTTCGGGCGAGGTGCGTTCGCAGCGAGGTGGCCGTGCCGAAGCCGCTGCGGCGGGCTACTTCCTCGATCGGCAGCTGGGTGCGCTCCAGCAGCTCGCGGGCGCGGAGCAGGCGTTGCGTGTGGAGCCAGCGCAGCGGTGTGGTGCCGGTCTCCGCTACGAAGTGTCGTGCGAACGTGCGCTCGGACACGAGCGCGTGGCGTGCCATGTCGCGTACGGCGATTGGTTCGTGTAGTCGCTCGAGTGCCCAGGTGCGTGTCGGCTCGAGTGATCCTCCGGCGAGCCGGTCATCGGGGAGCGGCATCTCGACGTACTGTGCTTGGCCGCCTGCGCGATGTGGCGCGACGACCATGCGCCGCGCGATCGCGTTTGCGAGCGCGGCGCCATGATCGACGCGCACGAGGTGCAGGCACAGATCGATGCCTGCCGCGACGCCGGCGCTCGTGGCGATGTTCGGCTCGTCGTGCACGTAGAGCACGTCGGCAGTGACGTTTACGAGCGGCCACCGCTCGGCGAGTTCGTCGGCGTGCAGCCAGTGCGTTGTCGCCCGTCGCCCGTCGAGCAGCCCTGCCGCGGCCAGCGCGAAGGCGCCGGTACAGATCGAGACGATCCGTGCGTTACGCGCGTGCGCTTCGCGCAGCGCATCGAGCACCGGATCGTCGGCGGCGAGGTGGTGAGGGGCAAATCCGGGCACGACCACCGTGTCCGCAGCTTGTAGCGCCTCGAGCCCGATACTCGTGACGACAGCGAACCCGCGTGTCGTCATCACGGGGCCGGGCGCGCGTCCGCAAAGCGTCAACTGGTAGGGCGCGAGCTCCTCGTAGCCGAAGACCTGGGTCGGCGCCGCCAGGTCCATCGGCACGACCGCGTCGAGCGCCAACACGGCCACGTTATGCGGATGGCTGGATTCACGCGACATATGTCGATTCTGCCACTGGCGGCACTACCCGTCCACTGCGACGATCCGCCACATGCAAACCGAAATCCTCATCTATGACGGCGTTGACGAGCTTGACGCGATCGGCCCGTTCGAGGTGCTGAGCCCGCTGACACCCAAACTGGTCACGCTCAAGCCAACCGCCACCGTCACCGCGAGCCACGGCATGACGATCGTTCCTCACGCTGCGCTAGCCGAGGCTCCCGGACTTCTGATCGTTCCCGGCGGAGGCTGGGTGGCGCGCAACGAGCAGACCGGCGCCTACGCCGAATACCTGCGCGGCGACATCCCGGCGGCGATCGCCGAGCGGCACGCTCGGCGATCGATAATCGCGAGCGTTTGCACCGGCGCGATGCTCCTCGCCAAAGCAGGCCTCCTCGACGGTCGCCCCGCCGTCACCCACCACGCCGCGCTCGACGACCTACGCGCCAGCGGCGCGGACGTCCAACCACACGCCCGCTGGGTCGATGACGGCGACATCCTCACCGCAGGCGGCGGCGCCAGCGGACTCGACCTAGCGCTACACCTGCTCGAGCGCATCCTCGGCGCCCAGGCCGCCGAGAAACGCGAGCACGTACTCGAACACCGACGGATCGACATCGCCCCGACTGCATGGGGCCACCGGAGCCCATGAGCCCCGGGTCTCCGCCCTCGGCCACCGCGTGCTGACGCTCCTCCCGAACTGCGAATGCTGCGACCGCGACCTGCCAAACGGGTCACCGGACGCGCGGATCTGCACGTTCGAGTGCACGTTCTGCGCCGATTGCGCCGAAACACGATTCGGCGGCATCTGTCCCAACTGCGGGGGCGACTTCGTGCTACGCCCGACCCGTCCTGCAGCGAAACTATTGACATCCCCCGCTTCAACCACGCGCTTCACCAAGCCCCACGCGGAGTGCGCCTGAAACAACCAACCCGGCCCGGGGTCGGCCCGGACGCGCTCCCGAGAGCCATGGCCGACAGTCGCCAACCGCGCAACAAGCAGACCACGCTCGCATTTCGGTGAAGCGAGCACGGTCGACGCTTCGGGGGTCGTGACCCCAATGCGCGACGAGGGAGCGTCCGCTCCGATCGGAGCCCGACTACCGAGTTGGACAATTTGCAGGAGCCCGTGGAGGTCGTCCCCCCGCTACCGGTCTCGCCCAGGAGTAGTAACGCATGATGCACAAAGCCCGCGGTTGCAGGCTTTCAGTGGGCCGTGAAGGAATCGAACCTTCAACCTTGGGCTTAAGAGGCCCCTGCTCTGCCAGTTGAGCTAACGGCCCGGGCGTGTTTGGACTGCCGCCGGGCGGCGCATTCTAGCGCTGGGCAGCT